>CAVSKA010000018.1:0-672421 GCA_963728315.1 uncultured Caryophanales bacterium | reverse complement strand
CAGGGTTTCCCGCAGTTCAGACCGTGTTCGACACGGTCTGAACTTTTTTGTGCCAGTTGCGTGCCAGTCGTTCAGCGCGTACTTGCTCGCGGCCCGTCGTCCGCACCGCCCGTTGCCAGGAAGAGGCCTTTGGAGCCCTACGTCGTCACAGCGGCCGGAGGGGTGGCGCGCCCGCCACTGACGACCGTCGCCAAGGTGTGCCGCTCAGCGAGATTTTCTGAAGCGCTCTGGTACAGTTTGGGCACTCGATCTCGGAAGGTGGCTATGGACGCTGGACGACGGTGGGCGCTGGAGACCTTCGGCACGTACGGCCCACAGATCCGTGAGCAGCTCCCGGGCATGGTGAAGGCCGAGCACGAAGCTTCGCTGGACGCACAGGACGCCTCTGGGCACCGCTCACGGAGCATCTACGGCGAGTTTTGGCGTGGCCTGCTGGAGAAGTTCGAAGTCTTCGGTGAACTTCCCGGAGCCACCATGGTGCGGCCTGGTGAGGCACCCTACCGTCTGCCGGTGGTCAATGGCGTTGTGTTGTTTCCCTGGCGCTACGCCAAGAGCCGGGAGACCGACCTTGCGACGACTCGATTCGCCACGTCAGACAGTCGCGTTGCCCTCTCGACGCTACGGACCTCGGGGGTGCAGGGCGAATTCGAACTCGACCTTCCGGATCCAGGCCTGACGGAGGAGGAACGCCGACTGCTCGCCGCCCTGCACGCAAACAGCCTCCTGACCTTCTCTAGCCGTCTGGTTTTGGTGGCGGTCTCCAGTTCAGTCGGTGGTCTCTTCGTTGCCGAATGGGGCGAAGCAAAGCTAAGCACTGATGGGTTTATCAAGTGGGTTTCCGTTCCGGAGAACTTGTTGCAGCTTCCGGCATCCAGGCCAGCCTCAACGTCGCCGACGTCAACGTTCACCGATGGCGTGCCGCCGAAGAAGTTCCCGGAGACCGAGTTCGACGACACGGCAAACGACCCGAACGATGAGTGACGACAACCCGGAACTGACGCTATTCCAGAACTTCAACTCGCCAAACCTGAGTGGTCTTGCACGGTTGTTTGAACCAGCTCGGCTCACTCAGGCTCGCGTTCTTGCATGTCTAACCAAGGGCGAATTAGCTGATGAGATCGGTGTGTCACCGGCGGCGGTAGGCCAATACGAATCCGGTATCGTCAAGCCTAGACCCGAACTGCTGACGACACTTGCCAAGAAGCTTAAAGTGCCAGTCGAGTTCTTCGCGACCGGTCGCCCTCTGGGTCGTCTCGATGCAGCGAATGCGCACTTTCGTAGTCTTCGATCTACCCGCGCAAAGGACCGGGCAAAAGCAGCCGCACATGTCGAACAGGTGTGGGAGCTAACGTACGCACTCGAAAAACAAGTTCGCTTTCCCGAAGTCGACTTGCCAGGGATTCCAGAGGGTACGTTGCCAGCTCAGGCCGCTAATGTGCTGCGCGAGGCCTGGGGGATACGTCGAGGGCCGGTTCCCCACCTTGCGGCGACGATAGAATCTCGCGGGATCGTCGTCTGTCTCATCGCCCTGACCAATGAAGCCTCACACGGGTGAAAGCGTACTCGACGGACGGGCTTAGTCGACCGATCGTGGTAGTGACACCCGAACGGTTCAAATCTGTTTATGAATACCGTTTCACTTGCGCTCACGAGCTGGGCCACCTACTCATGCACCCAAACCCTCTGCCGGGCGACCGTCAGCAAGAGCGCGAAGCCGACCAGTTCGCTGCTGAGTTTTGACCCGAAGGCAGAGATCGAGCCGCTGCTACCCAAGACCGCACGGATGGCCGCACTCGATGGATTAAGCAAGATATGGGGGATCTCGATCGAGTCGCTGATCTACCGAATGGGCGAGCTTCGGTTAATCTCTGATATCTCCGTTAGACGCGCTCATCAACGCCTCGCTAGCATGGCCGAGTATCGACGGGAAGAACCGTTGACTGCTTATCCAGGAGAATTTCCCACGCTTTTGCAAGAGGCGATCGCACTTGCAGCACGTCACGGATATGACCGTGACAACTTACCCGAGAACTATGTTGGACGTCGAGTCACCTAGCTGAAGTTCTCGGTGAGATAGACGCCCGCCCAGTTCTACGACTAGTTCGCTAGTCTATAGAAGATCGATGTTGCGAATGTGCTTTTACACGATGTGGGCGGCATTGCATACCGGTAGCCGGTATCGCACTCACGACCTGACCTCTTCTCTTTAGACCCACCCCGATGAAGGAATTATTAAAATTCAGACGTTCTCAGCCGTGCTCTTAGCAGCCGGATCGGCAACTCGCGTGAAGAACCTACTGGGAAATACACCGAAGGCTATGGTCCAGTTTTACGGTAGGCCATTCTTGGATTTACTACTGGCCAAGTTAATTACTGGCGGATGTCGCGACATAGTGATCGTTGGAAACAGTCGGCAGCCCTCTATCGAGTCGTACATTTCCAGCCTTAACATTAGCGGGGTTAGTGTCCTCTTGACGCAGCAGATTGGCTCTGGAACGGCCGCAGCTCTGAGATCGGGGGTGGCTGCTACCAGCGAAGAAGTAAGTCCTACCATCCTATGCATAAACGCCGACACTGTCCTAGACTTTGACATAAGTGCAGTCCTCGACTTTCACTACCGCCGTGAGGCTTGTGCTACGGCCATTGTGACTACTCTGCCCGACGCACCAAATAGAGGTGCGGTCACCGTAGAGCCAGATTCGGGTAAGATTCTGTGCTTTAACGAAGGTGATGACGCTGGCCAAATGTTATCTGACAACCGACCGACGTTTAGCAACTGCGGATACTGGTTTTTCGATCGCTCCCGATTAACTCAAATGAACTGCTACCGGAATGCCTCGTCGTTAGAATTGGAAGTCTTACCGGTTGTCGTCCGAGGTTACCCTACCTTCGCATACAATAATGCGTCCAAGTACTTCTTAGATTTTGGCACGCCCTTGAGGTTGTTGCGCGCGTGGAAAGAGGCGTCTCAGATCATTGATATTTACCCGATTAAATCACCCATGCGAGGAGATTATAATGCTAACTCAACCAGAGATCCGTCACCTCCGTGATGTCGGCTATCTTCGGATTGAGAAAGTAGTTGAATTGCCGATAGTCAAAGAGTGCACTACGGAAATTTCCAGTCTGCTTAAGACCGAGTCACTAACGATCGCTACCCCGCCATCCGCTCAGTACCGACTGGAAAACATCACTAATCGGACCAGGCTACTTCGTGAACTATTTCTCCGGGGGCCAGTGGTGGACATAGTAGAAATGGTCCTTGGGCCTAGTCTTGAATTAGTGCTGAATCGTCACAATCACGCAACGATAAGCAATTCAGGTAACCCCGCCTTGAGAATTCATCGGGACGTCCTGAACTGGACCAGATCAATCGTAACTGTGATTCTTTACCTAGAAGATGCGGCAGAAGAAGATGGTTGTACCCGTGTAATTCCAAGCTCACATTTCTGGCCTACGTCGTCAAAACCAAATAACGGTGGAACTTGGTTAGACGAGCAAGAAGGGTATGCAATCCTAGCGAACCAACTTGTTCCCGTACCAATGAGAGCAGGGAGCTTGCTTATAATGGATGGACAACTGTTCCATGCCGCAGGCCATAACAGCTCTGGTCGACAACGGCCTGTAGTCACAGTCGCATACCGAGCGGTGGACGAATTAGCGGAGATACCAGACAAAAATTCGTTACTAGTTCGGGGAGTGCGACACTATAAAGGCCTGCCTGCTTCCAGTAAGCCACCAATACAACCCGAAGAACTAAGTTAAATCATTAAAGCTTCCCGGTGTTTAAGTGCTAGCATCAAATTTGCTCGGCCACTTGGGCCAAAATTCTCTTGATTAATGTAGCCTCGGACAGTGGTCGCGTCGAACGGCCAGCCAATGAAAGTTCCCTCAGGTGTCCGCTGCGTCGTAGGGAGTTCCAGAATTCCTTCCTCATTGTCGACTATCATTCCAGGGAAGATTTGGTCAAAACAGTGCTCATCGAAGACGCACACGGTGTAGAGCTGAGCTTTCCAAGTGAGTGGCTCAAAGCCGAGGCCTAGGAAGTACGGCTTAATCTGACCATTACGCCGACCCTCCTCAAACTGGCTAAACGGCGGAGTGTCCTTTATAATCAATTGGGGCACCATTTCGCGAACGGACTTCGTCGACTCCTAAGAACTCCTCGGCGTATTCTCTCATTATTGCGAGCCAAACATTTGCTTCGTTTAGCGTGGAGTAATTAGAGTCATCGGATGGCTGGAATTCGCCCGCCGGAATAAGGTTTGTCAGGTTCCCACCTGTGGCGACTCGCGAATTTCGTCTATGAACAAAGAAGCTGGCCGTCCCATCTAAGGATCTCCGAACCGTTAGCGTTGTGAAGCCAATTGTACAATTCCTATTGGACAATATAAGGGGGTCTCGCAGATATCGTCTAAGAGGTCCGCCGACTGCCCGATTTCGGCTTTTCCCAAGCATCTCAACCGCTTCGAGTGCTAGCCCTTCACACGAATCAAAACCCTCCCAATAGGTTGTTAGTCCAATGGGCAGAACTACGACGTCATCGTTAACAGAAGGCAACGCTACTAAACGATAACAAGTCGCGTCGAACCAGTGGTCGGGACGATCATGCACGTCAACCATTTCGTGATATCTTGGAATTCTGGTTCTACTAGAAGGCTGAGGCAGATATGCTGCTGTAAGTTTCTGCTGTCTGGAGTCAATGTGAGTTTTAGTATGTACGTCGAGAGAGCATGATACGTTCATAAGATCGATAGGCGCTTTGGGAAGCCAATTTATCTTTGAGATCGCTGGCAGGCCTGGAACTAAGAGAGCAGAGTGATAATCACGTGCTGCCGCGCGGAGCCGCGCTGAAAAGATTCTGAGATCACGTTGGCGTGCGAGGAATTGTTCGATTGACCGCTGCTCCTTTCGTTGTTGTCGAGCGCCTCGTCCTGCATAAAAGGAAATGCCAATACCTGCAATGGAAACAACTAGTCCTAACGCTACTTCGGCGCCCAACTTACTCCTCCAGTTTCGATGGCCGTGCAGCAATCTGAACTTTCGAGCCTCCTTGGTGAACGACCGAACTATCGCTAGCCAGAGCTACGCACCGTCGGGATTGGTCGAGCCAACTGATCTACCTCGATCAGATCGACCTTAACCAAGCGCGGACCAACCCGGTAGCCGGTGATGCGGCCCTGCGCGATGTAGCGGCGGAGCGTCCGCGTAGAGACGTCGGCGTAGGCCGCTGCGGTGGCCAGGCTGACCAGCCGACGCGTTGGCCGTTGCGCTGGATCGGTTCTCCGCGCGGCCCTGCTGCGGCGACCGACGTCGACGCCGGACAACTGGTCAGGCCGTCGATGCCCACGCGTCGAGTTGGCCTGGGTGGCTGCAAGCTGCGACGGTTCGAGGCTCGGCCCATGGTCGCGCGTCGGCAGGGAGGGAGGGCGAGCCGCTGCCTGCTGAACCCTGGAATTGGGCGCTCGAAGGGCCTCGCGCGGACCCTCCCGTCCGCCTCCCTGATTGCTGTCTTCGCTGTTCAGGTCAGGGAGTTTGGTCAGGGAGGAAGCCAGGGAGTCCTCCCTGCCTCCCTGAGCACCTCCCTGCCTTCCTCCCTGTCGCTCAGGCATCGTCGTTGTCGCGATCGGTGAGCGCTTGGGTGATGTCGTCGGCGCGGATGACCATGACGCCGTCGGACTTCCGGGCCGTGACTCCGAAAATCACCAGGGCGTCTCGGAGGTCTTGGAACGTCCAGTTGCCGTACTCGGCTGGGTTCAGCTCGGCGAGCCGCCGGAGCACGACCTGGGTACGCACTCGCGGCTCCCCGCGCATGGCCGTGTGGACGTCGGCGAGATGGTCCGGTCGTGGCTCGTCCGGCTCCACGTCCGACGCGGACGCGGGCAGCGCGCGGCCCTGGTCGGCCAGCAACGCTACGGCCCGCGCGATCACGGGAGTGACGTCGTCGCGGTCCTCATCAAAAGCAACGTAGAACGCGTTCACCAACTCGAACCGGTTGGCCGTCAATCCGACCGTGACGGCCGTCCCCCTATCCTCACCGGGCCGCAGCTCGGTTGCTCGGATGCCCTGACGATAGGCGCCCGACCCCAACAGGCCGTCATTCGCCACTTGGTCGGCGACGGCGAAGGCGACGCCATTGGAGCAGTTGCGGGTCAGATCCTTCGGGATCGACGCAGCGGTAGGCGATTGCGTGAGGAAAATCAGCGTAATACCGCACTTGCGCGCCTTTTTCACGACCTTGATGGCCAGTGCTCCGGCCTCGCCGCCGTGGTCGGGGTGCTCGAACATCTCGTGGCACTCGTCGAAGACGACCACCTTGGGATGCAGCCCCGCTACCGTACTCGCGAGCTTTCGCGTCACCTTCGCCGCGCCGTGGTGCTCGAGGAGCTGGCCGCGGCGCGTCACGTCGTCGCGGAGCTGGCGCAGCTCGGCGAGTCCGGCGGCAACGGCTTCGTCGTCGTCGCCCTTGACGTAAGCGGACAGTCGCGGACGGAACGGGTCGAAGTCGGGGTTAGACGCGAACACGTACACGCGCAATTCCGCCGTGGGATCGAGCACGCACCCCAGGCACAGCGTGCGTCCGGCGGCGGACTTGCCCTGTCCCGGTTGGCCACCGATCAGGTAGTTCCGTTCCAGGATCGGTGCTGTGACGACGTTGCCGCGTTGGGCGCGGCCGAAGGGGACGCCGTCGAAGACGTCGACCTCGCCGTCGGTCAGTAGCGGCCAGGGTCCGGCGCCCCGGCCGAGCTTGCCCTTGTCGGCGACCCAGAGGTCGAGCTGTCCGGCTTCGGCGCCTTCGGTGGGCCAGGTCTCCAGCTTCGCCCGGCCGAGGTTGGCGGCGAGCCGGTCGCGCCGGTCGGCGACCATGTCGGCCGTGACGCCGAGGGGTAGCCGGACCTGGGCGTAGGTGCCCTGGCCGTCGACCCGCGCGGGCACCGTGTAGACGAGTTGCCCGCCGTCCTTGAAGAACTTGTCCAGCGGCACGACGCCGAGGTGGGCGAGAGCCTGCGAGATCATCCGCTCGTCGACCCACGAGTCTGCGTCGTCCCGATCCGGCCGGACCAGGAACCCGGTGCCGGGGGTGCGGTCGCGACCCTGGTAGATGGCGGCAAACAGCCACCCGAGGGTGCCGAGCACGGCCAGGATCGGCGCGGCCGTGGCGATCACCTCTCCGATGGTGGAGAGCAGGGCGTAAAGCGCGGCCAGCCACGGCCACATCTGCTCTCGCGTCATCAGCCGGTCGGTCAGCCACAGCGCGCCGCCGATCACGACGATCACCGCGGCGGCGCGCCCGGTTCGCTCAATCGCAAGGCTGACGCGTGCCCAGCGGGCCCCCGCATCGGCACGGATGCGCTCCTGGGCCTCGCGGCGGGCATTGACGTCGCCACTTTGCCGGGCGGAGCGGGCGTCGCTACGAAGGTCGCCGTAGGTGAGGAACGTCCACAGAGCGGCGATCCAGCGGCCGTGCCCGCGTAGCGCGAACCAGTCCAGCCGCAGCGCATCGCGGGGCGCCTGCCGGGCGCGATAGCGCAGAACCGACCGGGCCTGCACTGCGGCATCCGTGCGCCACACCGTCATGACGGCGCGGGCAACCTGCCGAGGGCGAACGGTCAGCGCCCAGCGTCTCGACTTCGGCGACTTCGACGTCGAGCGGTGCGGAGTGAGGGCCTTCGCCGAGCGGTTGTAGGCGAACCGGCGGTCCATGTAGGCGCTCTCCTGATCGCTGAGGATCTCCGCGTCCACGACCTCGCCGTCGTTAGCAGGCGGCGGCGTCTTGATGTCGTCCGGGCGCCCGGGGCGCTCGTTGTCGGGCGCGTTCATCGGCGGTCGCCCCGCGAGCGGCGGGGCGCGTCGATCCGCATGACCGTGGTCGCGCGGGTCACCGTGTAGCCGGTCACCAGCGCCGGAAGCCCCAGCACGACCCACCACATCACCGGGTCGGCGTAGTGGGTGACCACGAACCACTGCACGCCGACGACGGCCAGCGCGGTCACCAGCATGCGCCCGATCAGCGAAACGGGATTGGTCCCGGCCTGGGCGATCTGCGCCGCCGCGCGCATCTTTGGCTGGAGCCAGGTGAACCAAATCAAAATCTATGATGGCTAATTCACCATCATTGCGTTGCAGAAAATTATGATGGGCCACATCTTCCCATGGTTTAGCCGCAGTTCTTTTGTTATCTCTCTAAAGCAATTCTTTCTTGCCAAAGTATCGCTTCATTCAAACACCATTGAGACCACGCCACATAATATTGATAAACTTTTTCAGGAAAATGCCGGTTTGATAACGATTGAATGACTTTCAATCTTCTCCCACCTTTTTTTATATTTCTCCCAGAGTGACGGAGAATGAAAAGCTGACTCTTTCCACAAGCTTGGATCGATTGAAAATTGATGAAATGTGTTTATTTGAGATAGGGCTTTTTCACGTTCTTCAAAAGTTTGGTAAGAAAATTTTTTTTCCGCTTGGATCCAATTCATGATACCAATCGCTTCGTTTTCAAAAATGAGTGGATCCAATTGATGCTTAGGATGAAAGTGATAAGTAAAATCGGTGCATTTTCTTTTGATATTTCTGTAAGTTTTATTTGTGCATTTCTTTTTCTATACTTGTGAATATTTTTAAGAACCACTCACTCTCTTGATCTATTATTTTCCATTTATTCATCTTAATCTTCAGACATTGCGCATGAGGACTTGCTATTTCCTTAGAAATTATGTAGGAAAGGAGACGATAAGTACGATCGTCCCCTATCCGATTACTCGACAAAAGGAAACTCCTCTGCTACTGGACCATAATAACCTCCGTAGAAATAAGGATTTCTTCCGCTTTGCATTTGAGGTGGCATCCCTTGCATTGGAGGCATCATTCCACCTGGCATTTGTTGCTGAGCTCCTTGCATCGGGGGCATCATCCCACCTGGCATTTGTTGCTGAGTTCCTTGCATTGGAGGCATCATCCCACCTGGCATTATGCTGCTCGAGCTCATTCCCTTGCATTGGGTGACATCATCCCACCTGGCATTTGCTGCTGAGTTCCTTGCATTGGGTGCATCATCCCACCTGGCATTTGTTGCTGACCCATATTATACGGGTGGATAGGTGGTGAATGATGTTGATGTGCTCCACATCCACAGTCCTCTTCTTGATAGGAAGTTGGTGGTGGACTCATTGGTTGATACTGTTGCATTGGATTTACAGGATTCATTTGAGCATAATGCGGTTGTTGATAAGCTCCTCCGACCATATGGTGGTGATGGAAAGAAGATGACATAGATGAGGATGGTGATTCATCATATGCTCCATAATGATGTTGGGACTGAGGATACTGTCCATATTGTTGAGCAGCGCTGCATGTGATGGGAAGAAGACTCTAATCCATATCCCCCACCATAAGGTTGTTGAAAGGCGGGACTAACCTGTGTAGGATAAGACTGATCATAGCCAGGATACATTTGAGGTGGACACGGTGGGTAACAAGGATAATTTTGCATCATTTGTGGTGTATAGCACTCCATATTTCCATAATCATACATCGGTTGATTACAGCCCCCTTGCATCATTGGCATTTCTAAACTTTCACATGGTTCTTGCTCCACTTTTGGTTGCACTGCTTCTTTTTTGGGAGCTGGTGGTGGTGGCGGTGGTGGTGGCGGTGGCGCTTGTTGTTGAGCCATTTGCATGTTTGTCATATTCATTAAATAATATTGATTAATATCAATTTCGGGTATGATTGGCTGTGGCATATGTGGTGTATAAATGGGTTGTTTTGTTTCTTTGATTGGTTGTTTTGTTTCTTTTACAATGGTTTTTTTCGTTTCTTTCTTGGTGTGATCTGTAAAATGAACAGATGGTGGTTTCTGTTGAGAGTATGGATGTTCTTTAAGAACATTTTCTTTTCCTTTTTTCCCATGGCTTCTTTCCCCTTTTTTTGATGAGTATCTGGAATTTTAATCTTCATTCCTGGCATAATCATATCGGGATTAGATAGCTGAGCATTCATTTTCTTTAATTCATCAAACGAGACCCCATATTTTTTGGCAATCTTCCAAAGGGTATCTCCTTTTTGGACAATGTGTATTTTCAATTTTTTCCCTCCTCAGGCATGAGTCATTACATACTATGTTCGAAAGAAAAAAATGCGATTCCATTCGTACACTTTATGCCAGAACTATTTTTTTATACTATGAACAATGGGATGAAATAAGGAGTTTAGCTTTATGATTATAAAATTTATTTGAACGACGTCGTATTGAAACAGGTTAATCGTGAAAATATGATATGATGATTTCACAAAATAAGATGATAGGAGGAATCAAACGGCTAATGGAAGGTAAAAAACTACTTGGTGAAGAACGCAGAGGATTGATTCTCGCTCACCTAAAAGAATCAACTCAACCTATTACCGGTGGAGATTTAGCAAAATGGCGAACGTAAGCCGCCAAGTTATCGTTGGAGATATTACATTATTGAAGGCACGTCTCGAACCAATTATTGCAACAAGCGAAGGATACTTATATATATCTCCTCCTTCACTCCATGAAAGTTTCGAAAAAATATTTGCTTGTCACCATATACCTGAAAAAACAGAAGAAGAATTAAATCTACTCGTGGACTGTGGGGTAACTGTGAAAGATGTTCGTGTTGATACTCGGGTATATGGTGATTTAACGGCCTCGATCATGGTGTCTAATCGATTTGAAGTGAAACAATTCATGTTAAAAATAAATGAAACCGGTGCTTCCTTCTTATCAGAACTTACAGAAGGAATACACATGCATACTGTTTCTGCTACAAATAAGCAGGCCTTACTAGAAGCAGAAAAAGAGTTAAGTAGAGCCGGAAGATCGACTTGAAATAAACTAGGAAAAGCAGTGGTCTATCTACGATCAAAGTATGAAAAGCATCCGGAAAATCCTCCTGATTTCCGGATGCTCTTTTCTATTCTATAGGCTATGTTAGTGGCAGTTGTTGATAGGAAGCAAAAACGCTCACTAGTGGAAAAACGAGCGAGTCGAGCCCCCGCAGTGTGGTTTTTTGGCCGTTGAAAAAGTCCAACTTTAAAAGAATGAAAATCTGCAAATGAAAAAGGAGCACTCAAATCTAAGACTCGTATTTTTGTCTTACATTTTTAAACAACTCTGATTGGAATTCTTTAAATAGTATTTGCAGATATGATCGTTCTTTTTAAATCGTTACTGAATGGCAGTGGAAGGCAGCGACTCCTGCGGAACAGCGCGAGCTGAAAGCCCCGCAGGAACGCAGTGAGGCCACTGAAAAACTTACGTTTTTTAAATGTGTACAACCATTTTTTATAAAACGAAGAATGGGTAGAAGAATTTTTACAAAAATAGGCAACTTCCGTTCAATTTTGGAGAAGAAGTTGTCTATTTTGTCTCCCTTCGTTACTCTATTTCCTTTAGAAGCGTAAGTATTCGCTTGAGATTGACGGCGAAGATCGCAGTTGCCCCTTGAATTTGCATACCAAATAGACCTGAAGAGGAGGCTGTTTCATACCCATGTCGATGTTTCAATTCACTATTTTTCGCTTCAATTTTATAGCGAGTTTTGGCGATTGCTTTAAATTCCTCGGTATTTTGAAACTCTTCATGATCGGTATGGATCGTTGATTTAATCGTCACAGAATACGTTTTACTTTTTGCCCCTTCTTTGTAACAACCGTCTCGTATCGGACAAACTTTACACTTATGGTGATCAAAATAGTACTTCCATTGAGGATTTTTCTTTTGTCCTTTTCTGTCATCGTATCTTTTTCTAGTGGCTAGATGCCCTGCTTTACAAATATACATGCCTGCGTCCTTATTAAATTCAAATTCCTCTTCTTTTGTCCGTCTACCATGTGTGATGAGCGGATGTAATTTAGAGACCAATGCTAATTTGTTTTCTTTTGTGTACTCAATATTTTTCTTTTCAGAATAAGCGGTATCCCCGATGACCGTTTGGATGTCCATCCCTGTTTCTTTACTTTTATTCACTAGATCTTGTAAGTATTTCCCGTCACTTTTTTCACCCGTTGTCACGATTGCCGCCGTAATTAGCCTTTCATCACTCATTGCGATATGTGTTTTATAACCAAAGAAAGAAGACTCTTCGCTTTTATGTCCTACGCGTGCGTCGGGGTCATTGGAATAGTTTAGCTGTTCGGTGTAATCCTCGATGACTTCTTTTAAGATATTTACTTTTTCCTTTACGGCAGGAATCGAAGCGATTTGTGGTTCTGCTTCCACAACTGTAAGGACCTCACGACAATACTGTAACTCATCGGATATTTCGTTCGTAGTGGTTTTCGATGGGAATTTTTCTTTCAAAGATTCATCGAATTGATAAGCAGTTTTTCGTACATTTTTCGCTTTTTCTTGTAAAAATGCCTTAGCGGAAATCTGATTATAACGAGCCTTTGTGTGGGTGGCATCTAGAATTAATGTTTTACTTTTGATGATTTCTTTTTCAAGGGCAATCTCAACCGTTTTCCCAATGAGCAAGTCTAATAATCCCACATCTTGAAGACGAAGTTTACGGAATTTCGTCAATGAACTGGATTCAATCACAGCGTCTTCTGGTGCCATGTCGAGGAAGTATTTAAAGGACATGTCATATTTAGATCGTTCCACAATGTCCACGTCTGATAAATCAAAAATGGATTTCAACAATAAATATTTAAACATACGGATGGGAGGGATGGCTTTCCGTCCGTTATCGAGACAATATTTTGTTTTTAATTCTTCGAGAATAAAGGAAAAGTCGACTAATTCATGAATTTGGCGAAGCATATTGTCTTTTGGCACCACGAGATCATAGATGGCCATGAAGGGACTGAGATTGAGTGTTTCTTGATTTGAAATCATTTCGATACCCCTTTTTAACATTGATATCATCATTATAAAACAAATAGCGGACTTTTTCAGTGGCCTCACTGCGTTCCTGCGGGGGTTTCAGCTCAATCTAATCCCGCAGGAGTCCCATCTGCTACTTCAACCGAATAAAATGTTCGACTTTTTAAGATCAGATTTTTTTCACAGGACCCTGGGAAAGTCGCTTCCACTTTTCGGATTGTCTAGTTCCAAACGCTAGCTGCTCGAGGTCATTTGGCAAATGTTTGCGGTGGGTGGAAACAACCCTCCTCAACATTCATCAAATGCTTGTCGCAGCTGAACAAGCGTTTTCCACTTTTCGTGGTGTCTAGTTCCAAACGCTAGCTGCTCGAGGTCATTTGGCAAATGTTTGCGGTGGGTGGAAACAACCCTCCTCAACATTCACCAAATGCTTGTCGCAGCTGAACAAGCGTTTTCCACTTTTCGTGATGTCTAGTTCCAAACGCTAGCTGCTCGAGGTCATTTGTCAAATGTTTGCGGTGGGTGGAAACTACCCTCCTCAACATTCACCAAATGCTTGTCGCAGCTGAACAAGCGTTTTCCACTTTTCGTGGTGTCTAGTTCCAAACGCTAGCTGCTCGAGGTCATTTGGCAAATGTTTGCGGTGGGTGGAAACTACCCTCCTCAACATTCACCAAATGCTTGTCGCAGCTGAACAAGCGTTTTCCACTTTTCGTGGTGTCAAGAAAGCATTTGTCTTTCACGACAGTTTGATCACTCCAAAATGAAATAATGCTGATTTTCTTTTTGTGACAGTAAAAGGTAAGACTTTAAACCGATTGGATTGATAATGGTCCTTCAACACAACTCGATGCTTGGCGACTCTTTTAGCTTCTTGAAGAGATTCTACTAATAATTCTTCATGGTGCGCCCATGATTTGAGAGGATCGATTCCATTAGAATGATCAATCTTTTGCTCGAACATTGGATCAAAATAGACACAATCATATGATCGATCTGGAAGTGATTTTAAATAAAGCAAATGATCATTATTTTTAATCTCGATTGATTTCATTGCCAAAGATAAATCTTCCATTCCAGATTCCCAATTTCTTAGTCCATCCTTCACAATGTACGCAATAAGCTTTTGCCTTTCTAATCCCGTAACTCGTTCCTTTATCTCCAACAACATAGCTTGCCACAATTCCATCAGAGCCAAGCCCGAATGTACAATCTAGAAGAGACATCCCTTTTTTAAGACCACACGACTCAATAAACGGATCTTTCTCATCGTTCATGATTCTTTTCACTCTAAAGTTAGCAGAATTAGGATGAAAGAAAAATGGATGTACAGCTTCTCTCTCAAACAATTCTATTCGGTTGTTGTTCACAACAATACAGCCTGAATTGTGAAGTTGTCTCATTTCCAATAAAGACTGTTTATTTCTTTGTAAATAAGGAAAATTTAACGACTTTGCGACTTCAATCGCTTTTTTAATCGCTTGATTATTCGCCTTATTAGAGGCAGTAACAAACAAAATAAGCCCCCCTTTTATAAGTAATATTTATTCATCGGTTACTAAAACACTGAAAGCCCGATTCCGTGAGAGTGATCAAAAAATGAATGCAGCTGATTTCCTTGAACTACATACAGCTAAGCTCGAAAGGTCATTCGCTTCCATTTATCTTCGTGCTCTTTGGGTCAGGAATCATTCGATACAGAGAGAGATCATTCAGGAAAAGTTGAAAAAAGCGCCCTTTAAGGACGCGGTTTTTTAGCAATATTTAACAAATGAGGCTTTAAGATTCTCGATAATGTCTTCCATGGAATGATCTTCAATCTTTTCTCGTGGAATAAAATGACTAACTTTTTTATTTGTCAGTAAGACCATCGATGGAGAAGAAGGATCTAATTCAGGGAAATAATCTCTCATCGTTTGAGTAGCTTCACGATCCTGTCCTGCAAATACGGTTACTAACTGATCTGGTGTTTTATCAGAAGTTATGACCGCCTGGGTTGCTGAAGGACGAGCAAGACCTGCTGCACAACCACATACTGAATTTATAACGACAAGTGTTGTACCTTGTACATTCGTCATGAACGAGTGAACATCATCCTCAGTTTTCAACTCAATAAAACCCGCTTGAACTAACTCAGCACGCATTGGTTTTACTACTTCTTTCATGTACTCTTCATATGCCATAGACATGAACTTTCAACTCCAACCTTTTTTATTTTCTAGCTTCGGTCATTTGTTTCCATACTGATCCTTTTGCAGTATGACCCTCTTCAATACGTTCGATCGCCATCCCAATTTGCATTTTCACTTCAAACTCAGGATCATCTTTAGCTTCTTTTAATGCAGATAGGGATTGCTCGTCACCCACTTCGTATAGAAACATCGCTGCTCTCCAGCGGACAATTTTACTTTTGTCTTTCAATGCTTGAATCATGGCATTTTGTGCTTCAGAAAAACCTAAATCAGATAAACAGTCTCCCGCTGTGCGTCGAACAGAAACCATTTTGTCTTGTAATCCTTTAATTAACAGTGGTAAGACTATTTTGTCTTCAATCATTCCAAGATAGACAACTGCTAATCTTCTAATAGAAGGTTTTTCATCCTGAAGCGCTTTTTCTAATACAGGAAGATCTTCCGTTGTAGGTTCAATCATTTGGTCTAATAATTGATATCTAGTTTGCCAATCATTTGTATTGAATGATTCGATCGTAACGGGGATCGATCTTTTCTTTTGTTTTGCTTCTTTACTTAAAGAAGCATCTTTCACCATATGATCCAATCTAGAAGGCGGGAAAGAAGCAATGAGTTCATCTACTACTTCTTTGGCAATTTGATCAAATTCCCCGTAACGAATACCGTAATCTTTCCATTTTCTTTGGAGGACAATATTATCATCCTCTTTTTGAACGGCTGAAAGGGCTGTTTGAAACTGACTTGGCAATCCTATTCGCTTTTCTTCTTTGCCATCTGTCAGTTTAACCTGCATCGGAATTTGTTTAAATACTTGAATGGATACTTGTACTTCACCAAAATGATCATCCAGCAAATTAGCGTCATTTTCTTCATTCTTTATGTCTTCACCGAAGAGCATTCTAACTTGAGTTAACAAGGGCTGCCAGTCGTATTTTGCTACACGCTCAACTGCCAAGAAATCAGCAACATGATAGACTCCTTTAATTCCTTCAATTTGAAGGATCGATTTGATTATGAAAGGAGCATGATCCATGTTCTCTGCTTTGTAATTATTGCTCTTCCCATTAGGAAGTTCTTGATCTAAAATAATTTTCATTGTATTTGGGCTTGGTGTAGGTTCGATTAAAAGTATTTTCATCGATTCATCCCCTTTTTTCTCAACATATCATTTTCATTGGCACATCACTTACGGCCAACTTCCTATTCGTAGCCATAGTGTATCATAGAAGAAATATGACAGGAAATAACGTGCTCATTAACCTTCATTTAATTCAGTTAAATATTCCCATCTTTCCATTTTTTCAACAAGCTTCATTTCTAGCTCATCGATTTCAATGGATAAAATCGCTGCTTGTTCGAAATCAGAACCTGATAAGTTTAATTGACTTTTCGTCATTTCAAGTTCTTCTTCTAATTTTGCTATTACTTCTTCAATGTTTTCCCATTCTTTTTTTTCTTGAAAAGTCATTTTTTTTGCAACTTTCGTTTTTTCTTGTTGCACTTTTGGCATGTCGATGATTGCTTCTTTTGGCAAAGGAATATTTTGTTGTTTTTCCATATAGCTGCTAAATGTGCCTAAGTATGAGTTGATTTCCCCTTGACCCTTAAATATCAATAACTTTTGACACGTTCGATCAAGAAAGTATCGATCATGAGAAACAGTAATGACGACTCCAGGAAACGTTTCTAAATAATTTTCGAGCACGGTTAATGTTAGTGTATCTAAATCATTTGTAGGTTCATCTAAAAGTAAAACGTTAGGTTTATCCATTAAAATGCGTAGTAAATAAAGTCTTCTTTTTTCTCCACCTGATAATTTGTAAACAGGAGTTCCATGTGTGGAAGGAGGAAACAAGAATTGTTCCAGCATTTGTGAGACTGAGACTTGCTCACCATCCGTATTCGTAATGACTTCCCCCGCTTCCCTCACATATTCAATCATTCTTAACTGTTCATTTAATTCGGGCGTTTCTTGTCGATAGTAGCCAATCCGAACCGTTTGACCTAATTTAAGCTCCCCTGAGTCAATCGCTTCTTCATCAACAATCAATTGTAAAAAGGTCGATTTACCACTTCCATTTTCTCCGGAAATGCCAATTCGATCCCCTTTTTGTATAAGCAAATCAAAGTCATTAAGGATGATTTTATCATCATAGGATTTATTCACTTTTTTAAATTCAAGGACTTGATTCCCCAGCCTCGTACCCGCCAATTTAATTGGAGCAAACTCAAGTGAATTTTGGACATTTACTTCATTCGAGAGTTCTTCAAAACGGTCTTTACGCGCTTTTTGTTTGGTGCTTCTAGCTTTAGCACCTCGACGAATCCATTCTAGTTCGTTTCGAAATAAGTTTTTCTTTTTACTTAAGGTAGATTGTTCTTGTTCTTCTCTCAGTGCTTTTGATTCCATAAACGCTTGGTAATTCCCTTTGTATGCAAAGAGATTCCCTTGATCTAATTCAATAATATTCGTTGATAAATGATCCAGGAAATACCGATCATGCGTGACAAACAAAATTGATTTCGGATAGCGTTTTAAATATTGCTCTAACCACTCAATGGTTTCATAGTCAAGGTGATTTGTAGGTTCATCTAGGATTAAAAGGTCTGGCTCGGCAATTAATACTTTTGCGAGTGAGACTCGCTTTTTCTGCCCTCCAGATAATTCCCCCGCTTTTTTTTCTACATCTACAATACCAAGTTTTCCTAAAATCGTTTTTACCTTTGCGCTTGCATCCCAAGCTTGATGAGTATCCATTTCTTTTTGAAACTTAAAAAGTTCTTCTTGAAGGAAAGAACTCGTTGGATCTTGTTGAAGTTTTAGTAAGGAAGATTCATAATCTCTTAGCACTCTCATCATTGGTGCATCACTTAAAAATACATGATCTAACACTGTCATATCTGGGTCTAATAGGGGATCTTGAGGTAAATAAAGAACAAAATAATCATCTGGATGATTAAATTTCCCATGATCCGGTTCTTCAAGTTTTGCGACTATTTTTAAAAGAGAAGATTTCCCTGTTCCGTTAACCCCAACCAATCCTACACGCTCATTTTCTGCGATCGAAAAGGAAATTGACTGAAAAAGGGTTTTTTCTCCATACGATTTTGTTATCTGTTCACCATTCCAAACTCTCAATTGATTCCCTTCCATTCTTTCATAAATTGGTCCAAAAAATGTTGTAAAAATTCATGTCGTTCTTCCGCTATCTTTTTAGCTGAATCCGTATGGATCATAGATTTAAGCTTTAACAACTTCTCGTAAAAATGATGAATGGAAGAAGACTCCCCTTCTCGATACTGCTTTATATTCATCTTATCACGCACTGGTATATTTGGGTCAAATAATGGCTGACCTTTTTTTCCCCCATAAGCAAATGTACGAGCAATGCCAATGGCTCCAATGGCGTCCAACCGATCAGCGTCTCGCACGATCATTGCACACGGATCAGTTAATTCTACTTGGTTTCCACCTTTATAGGAAATTGTTTCGATAATACTTAGTATTCGTTCTCGATCATGAGCTGACAGTGAAAGAGTTTCTAACAATAATTGAACTTCCTTTTTGGCATCTTCTATGTCCTCAAATAATTTTTCATCAATGGTATCGTGTAGAAGGGCTGAAATTTCAATCACTTCTATATTCTCAACTTTTTCATTTGCGGCAATTTCTAGCGATAATTTACGAACACGATCTGCATGATCCCAATCATGCCCTGAAGAATCATTTTGCAATTGTTTTTTCACATAATTTTCAACGATCTTTAGAGTAGATATCAAGTTCTTCTCCTTTAGTTAACATAATATAATTATTGTATCTTTCGTAATGATCTTTTTTTCTGTCAAAAAAAGTTAAGTTAACGGACTTCTTCGGAAAACGGGCGAGCTGCATTCTTCGCTGAGAAAGGATCACAGTCTAGGAGCGCAACATCCTGCTGCAACGACTGCGCTAAAACTTCCAGTTTGTTGGAGTAGATTGAAGCCGTGCCCGCGGAAAGCGTCTGTCTAGAATGGAAATACATGACTTATACTCAGAGGACTTATTCAGTGGCCTCGTGGCTATCACGAGAAGGCTCTACCGTTCGTCCGCGGAAATCGAGTTGATTGCTAAATGTAGAAAAATCAACAAGATTATTTAATATGGCCTCCAAAAAGAAGAGGAACGAGAAAATCCTCGTTCCTAAGTCTTAAAATTTAAAATAAGCCGATTGCTTTACCATCTTCAGTGACATCCATTTGCAGTGCAGCTGGATTTTTTGGCAGGCCTGGCATCGTCATCACATCTCCTGTCAATGCAACGATAAATCCTGCACCTATTTTTGGGATCAATTCTCTAACGATTACGATGAATCCTTCAGGACGCCCTAATTTTGATGGATCATCTGACAGTGAATATTGTGTCTTTGCCATACAAACGGGCAATTCTCCCCAACCTAATTGGCTAAATTCAATTAATTGTTTTTGGGCTTTTGAAGAAAATTCAACATCTATTCCACCGTACACTTTTTGGACGATCGTTTGTATTTTCTCTTCAAGGGACATCGAAAGTGGATAAAGTGGTTTAAAACTGCTTCCTTGAGAATCGAGCAGCTGAAGAACTTTTTTAGCCAAGTCTTCTCCACCTTCGCCACCTTTTTCCCATACTTCTGTCAAAGAAACTTCCACTTCTTCCTTTTTACACCATTTCATAAGCGTATCAATTTCTTTATTTGTGTCTGTTTGAAAACGATTAATAGCGACTACAAACGGAAGGTGAAATGCTTCAATCGTTCCGATATGCTTCTTTAAATTTTCTAATCCCTTCTTTAATGCATTTATGTCTTCTGTTTGAAGGTTTGTTTTTGATTGTCCACCATGCATTTTTAATGCTCGAATCGTTGCCACTAACACGACTGCACTTGGCTCAATTTCTGCAGCTCTCGTTTTAATATTCAGGAATTTTTCTGCTCCTAAATCGGCACCGAATCCAGCTTCAGTTACGACAAAGTCAGCTAATTTTAAAGCTGTTTTCGTTGCCATTGCACTATTGCATCCATGAGCAATATTGGCAAACGGTCCACCGTGGATAAGAGCTGGTGTATGCTCGATCGTTTGGACAAGATTTGGTTTCAAAGCATCTTTTAAGAGCATCGTAATGGCCCCTTCAATTTCAAGATCTCCTACTGTAACAGGTATTTTTTTTGAAGTATAAGCAATGACCATTTTTGAGATTCTTTCTTTAAGATCCACTAAATCATTAGCCAAACAAAGCACGGCCATAATTTCTGAGGCCACTGTAATATCAAATCCATCCTGACGAGGCACTCCTTGTATAGGGCCACCAAGCCCAATAACCACTTCTCTCAATGCTCTATCATTAATATCTAGTACACGTTTCCATACAATTCTTCTCGGGTCTATATCAAGTGCATTACCTTGATGAATGTGATTATCGATTAATGCAGAGAGGGTATTATTTGCTGTCGTAATTGCGTGGATGTCACCAGTAAAATGGAGATTAATATCTTCCATTGGAAGAACTTGTGAATAACCACCACCAGTAGCTCCACCTTTTATTCCCATGATCGGCCCCAATGAGGGCTCTCTCATGGCAATCATACTATTTTTTCCTAACCGATGAAGAGCATCGCCCAGCCCCACTGTTACAGTCGATTTTCCTTCTCCAGCAGGAGTGGGATTGATTGAAGTAACTAAAATTACCTTACCATCTTCTTTATATTTTCGCTTTGATATAGATTCATATGTAAGTTTCGCTTTATAAGGGCCGTATAGCTCTAAATCCTCTTCATTTAAACCGAGTTCAAATGCAATTTCATAAATAGAATTCATTTTTGATTCCTGAGCAATTTCAATATCAGACTTCATTTTGTTTGTGGTTGACATTAGAGATCCCCCTTGAAGAAGTGAATTGTTTCTATATTATCTTACCATGAGTAAGTTATACTTTCTCTAAATTCTCATGCTCTTACTCAATTGTTTTTACCCTCCAGAATTTGAGGAAAAATAGACTTCTTCAAATGGTTGCACAATAACAAAGCCTTCACCTTGAAATTTCATTTGAATCGACTCACCGCTTCCTCGCCCTATAAATGTCCGCAATGAAATATCTGTAACGAATTCAGGTTCAAGTCCACCTGACCATGCGACAGTAGCGTTAGGGTCTGTGAAGACTGGATTATTTGGATGCACCAATAAAGTAATTGGCTCGAAATGGGTTGTAATGGCTAGCATTCCCTTGCCAGACAATTCAACATTAAACAACCCACCTGACAAAATGCCTGCGATCCGTTTCATTAACCGGATATCCCAATTTAGCGTCGGTTCAAATGCGAGGATATTATTACCATTAACAAAGATACTGTCACCCTCCATTTTAATAATAGAAATTTTTTTACCGGCATCCGCCACATATAAAGTTCCACTTCCTGATGCTTTCATAAGAGAGGTCCCTTCACCAGTAAGGGCTTTTTTAAACACTTTACCAATTCCATGTTCGAGCAGTCTTTCTCGTTCAAATTTGATTTGCCCTCTATAGGATATCATTGCTCCGGTTTTCACCCACATAGAATAAGTTAAATTGATTTCAAGTAACCTTTCCGATTCTAGCTCAAATACACCTTGACCACGCTCTCTTTGTTTTGCTTTCTCTACAAATTGTTTCATTGTATACCTTTCATCATTTCCCAATTTGTTTCCTCCTTTTCCATTTATCGTTGAAGAATAAAGATTGTCATAAAACAGACGGATTGTTTCATTAACGATGACGCCTGTTGATCATGATTTAGCTTCATATCTTTTTTCCAAACGAACCGTTCATCGAGTAATTGAAATCCTTCTAAGAGGACTAGCCGTTTGAATTCCCATGGCATCATTGTATTCATCGAGACTTCTTTATCCAATAAACGATTAAAACTATTTTCTCGTGGCATCGCTGTTGGTCCTAATATGCCAACAAAGGCTTTTCCTTCTTTTTTTAAAATTCGCTTGAGTTCCTTCACTGCCTTTATCGGTTGTTCGGTCCATTCGAAAGAATTAATGGCGACAGCTCCATCAAATACCTGATTTTCATAAGGAAGATCTTGTAAATCACCTTGGATAAATGCAGGATGATTTTCTCCTCTATTTTCTGCTAGCTCAATCATGACAGATGAAAGATCAACACCACTAACGATCAAACCATTTTGTTGGAGCAAATGTGAACCAAATCCATCTCCACATCCCAAATCGACCAAAGATTCACCTGGATTCATAAATTCTTTCACAATAGGCACAACTGTTTTTCTACTTCCTTCTGTCCACATTGAAACAGATCGTTCATTCCATTTTTTCGCATTGTTATCCCATAAGTTCTGAGATATATTTTTCCAATTATGCATTTAATATTCTCCTTTCTCACTCATGCTAATTGTCATTAAAATCCATTAATTGGAGGACTACCTGACAAATATTATTAAATCACTGTATTGCTGGGGTCTTATACAATAAGGATAAAGCATCCTATACATTCTTAATCATAACTTAATTATTGATCATTTATATGTTTTTTATAATTAAAATTAATTATTCGCAATTTTACATTTTCGACCTTCAATTTATTGACTTCTTTTTTTATTTCTTGTATAGTTAAGACATCATCTAATATCCTTAATAAACCTATTTTGGTTATGTTTGATGATAATTTAGACAGGGGCATATTGATTGTGCTTTCAAGATTCGGGAGGAATTGTATTATGCAAAACGGTAAAGTAAAATGGTTCAACAACGAAAAAGGATTTGGCTTCATTGAAGTTGAAGGCGGAGACGATGTATTTGTACATTTCACAGCTATCCAAGGTGACGGATACAAATCTCTAGAAGAAGGTCAAGAAGTTTCTTTCGAAATCGTTGAAGGTAACCGTGGACCCCAAGCTTCTAATGTTGAAAAAATCTAATCATCAGCGTATACAAAAAGAGATGACGTTATCGTCATCTCTTTTTTTTATGATAATAACAAAACTTTCTACTTCAAACACCTTTTTAAGAAGGCAGTGTCAACGGATGTTGTGGCCATGAAGCAACATGGAAGACACATCTGCGGGAACAGCGCGTTCTGAAAGCCACGCAGGAACGCAGTGGCAAAGAGATTGAAGCAGAGCCCACAAATATTCGTCTCCCTGAAACGGAGATCATTCCCAAGCTCGCATGGGTGCTCCAAAAGGACATTATTAGTGCCCGCGGGATTTTTCACGATGAGACTCGCCCGTTTGTCCGCAGAAAGCGAGTCGATTTTAGCGAAACCACAAATAGCAACAAAGTTTACAAAATAAGCTTTTACTAAAATACCGTGTAACCTATTAAGTTCAGCACACCTGATGAATTACTTTAATAAATGACCGAGTTCTTTTAATTTGTCCCCAACTGTGCATTTCTTAATGCAAAATTGATGGGCATAGGCTTTTCCTTTTTCTTTTCTAAAATGAGCTTTTATAAAACAACCCTCACAATATGTTGATATCAGTTCATCCACTTCTTCAAATATTTTTGTCCTTTCCATTCCTCATTGTCTCCCTTATCATCAAGTATGGTTTTCGATTATTTTTTCACTTTCTATTGAGACTCCCTGTAAAGCTTGATTGGCCAATTGGTCTGCTTCTTTATTATCATTCCTTTTTATTGCTTCAAAGTGAGCAGTCAGATGTAGCTGATTGATTTTATTCTCGATCCGATCAAGCCAAGCATTAAGAGAAGCCTCTAAGCAAGCCCATTCCCCTTTTGCTTGGTTGATGACCACTAATGAATCACCCCAAATTCGTATGATTGAATTTTTCACCAGCATTTCTTCTAATTCTTGAAGACCAGTGTAGAGCGCAGCATATTCCGCTTCATTGTTGGATTCTAACTGTTCTAAAAGTAGATTTTTTCTTTTACGAAATCGTTGTTTTCCTTTTGTATAATAAATAACCACACCAATTCCAGATTTCTTAGATTGAAAATCATACCCACCATCAAAATATAAATCAATTTCATCTGGTTCGCTTTCTACTTCTTCATCTAATTTTTTGAATTCTTTAAGTGTCCATTCTCTGTCCAACCGGTCTTTCAGCCTAATTGAAAAAAAAGGGCCTTTTGATTGCCATTCTTCTGCTAAACGAATGCCTTCATCGCTCGATACCCATTCACTTGTTAATTCAATCGCTCTGCTTTTTTTCATCTTATATGAAGAGTGTACTCGTACTTCCACGCTTTCACTTCTCCTTTTGTTGTGCTCATCCTCTTTTTTTGTATATAATTATTCTGTGTAAACCATTGATCACAATGAATTAAGTTGAAATTCTATCATTGTTGATCAGTCTTATTTTCTTTTTGCTATTTTACCCTATTTTTATTGATGTATCGAATGTTTCATCTTTTAATCACTTTGTTTATACAGAAAAAATTCTTAAATCTTATATTAAAATCTATGATAAAACCGAGTTCAATACTCAAGGATTTAAAAGATACACTTAGATAATTCGGTTTCTCTTATTGGATTGAAATGTCATTTACTCCTTGCCAATCAAATGTATATTTACAATGACAACTTATGTGAAGAGAACCATTTAAAAAGAAGGCTCTGTTAGCGGATGATGTTGATAGGAAGCAAAAACAATGAGACTCCTGCGGGAAAACGAGGAGGGTACTGAAAAAGTTCTCTTGGAAAGTCAATGCGAGTGTGGGAAGGATTTCGTTCCAGGCAGACGCGTTCCGCGGGCACGGCTTCAATCTACTCCGACAAACAGGATGTTTTAGCGCAGTCGTTGCAACAGGACGTTGCGTACTTAGACTGTGATCCTTTCTCTGCGGGGCTTTCAGCTCGCGCTGTTCCCGCTGCCTTCCACTTCAATTCAGTAACGATTTAAAAAGACCGATCCAATTTCGGTTAAAAGATGAAGATAAAAATGTCACCCAGTCTAAAATACGTGTCTTAGAAGCAAATTTGAAATCTATTTTTTTATTTGCAAATTATTAATGTTTAAAAGCTGGACTTTTTCAGTGGACTCAAAACGAGCGAGCCGAGACCCCGCAGTGTGGCCACTGGAAAACTTGCTCAAAAAATTTGTTCGTGCTTCTGATTGAAACTAGACTGAACGAAATGTGGAAGCGACGTGTGCTGAGACCAGTGAAAGCGAGTTGTTTTGCTGAATGTTGAAAAATCAACATGATCATTTTACAAAGCCAAAAAGAAAAATGAGGTGATTCTAATGATAGAAGTTTTTATTGATGCTGCATCTGCTGGTGATCCTGGACCTAGTGGTGCGGGGATTTTCATTAAAGGCAATGGTTTAAATGAACGTTTATCGATTCCCCTAGGTATACATTCAAATCACGAGGCCGAGTTTTTGGCTTTAAATTATGCCTTAACCCACTGTATAAAAAAAGGATACTCTGTCGTATCATTTAAGACAGACTCACAACTCGTTAGTCAAAGTATTGAAAAAGAATTTGCAAAAAAAGAACCTTTTCGAACCCTATTAGCAGAAGCTTTAAATTTAATTACAAACCTCGATCTTTTTTTTATTAAATGGATTCCAAGCGCGCAAAATAAAGTGGCAGACGAATTAGCAAGAAAAGCTTTACTGATGAATCATCGAAACGAGTAAAAAATCCTTGAAAGTCTAACTCAAGGATTTTCTTCTTTATTTCCATAAACCTACAGCTTCTGCGACCTGCTCTGCTTTTCTCATTGAATGAATCTCTTTTTCACAAAACAACTCTACTAAACTTAAATAAAAACTTCCATCAAATTGATTTTTGGAAAGTAATGTGATTTTTAATGCCGCAATGACTTGAATATCTTCCGCATCTGTGAATTTTTTACCGAAATAAATAAAACCGATTGCTTCATCTGGAAGCTTGAACCCTCTTGATGCTAATTCAAGTAAATATTCCTCTAGCGAATGACTTGTCCCTTTCAATGTTTACTCCTTTTGTTCATTAAGAACGATTTGTCTCTAAACTTGACTCTTTTTCCATCTTGGTTGTTGTAAAAAACGATTTAAGGCATGTAATTCCATTTCATTTACAACATCCAAAGCTGAAGACGGGATGGTTTTCCATTCAGCTTGATCGATCTGAAAATCGAGTGGAACTTCACAATGTATTTCAGCTAATTCTCTTGAAAGGTGTAGCATTTCAATATCATTTTCTATTTTTTTCTTGTGAGAAGGTGATAATTGATCTAAATTCTCTAATATACCCTCAATGTGTTCAAATTCACTGATCAGTTTAAGAGCCGTTTTTTCTCCGATGCCCTTAACTCCAGGGTAGCCATCACTCGAATCACCCATTAACGCTTTAACATCTACTAGTTGATTAGGAGTAATTCCTTTTTCTTCAAAAAATGATTCTGTTGAATAGGTAAGATAATTCCCATAACCATTTCTAAGCAGGTAAACGGAGGTTGATGGATTGATGAGTTGCAATAAATCACGGTCACCAGTCAAAACTGATATTTGATATTCATGGTCATGCTTTTTTGCAATCGTTCCTATACAATCGTCTGCTTCGTAACCAATGATCCCAATATTTACGAATGAGAATGCCTCAGATACTGCTTTGGCCAGATCAAATTGTGGCACTAGTTCAATGGGAGGTGCTTGACGATTTGCTTTATACGTTTCATATCGTTCATTTCGAAAAGTTTGACTTCCCATATCCCAACATACTACTGCATGAGTAGGTTGTATATAATCAATGGCCGTTAATGCATGTCGAATAAATCCTTGAATGGCATTAGTAGGCAGTCCTTTGGAATTCACCATATATTGGCCTGATACCGCTGTGGCGAAAAAAGAACGAAATAGTAATGCCATACCATCTATTAAGAGCAGGTGCCCTTTTTTTTCCATAAAAATTCAATTCCCTTCTAATTCGCTCCTAGTTTTCTTTGCAATTGGATTCTCCTCATATGAGATCCAGTCACTAAAACTCCCTACATATAGCTTCACGTTTTGATGGCCCGCTTCCAAAAGGGTCAAGATGTTCGGTGTAGCTGTCACACCAGAACCACAATAAACAATTTTTTGAGTCTGACCATCTAAATCTTTAAATCGATCCACTTGTTGGTCGAATGACAAAAATTCACCATTTTTCAATCCCTCTGTCCAGTTTCGATTGATTGCTTTTGGAATGTGTCCCGCTTTCACATCAATTGGCTCATTTATACCCAAATAGCGCTCTTTTGTCCGAGAATCGATTAAATAACCACTTTCCATGCCGGATGAAACCCTCTGTACTTGTTTCATTTCCGCGATCATATTTGCTTGGAAGAAGGGATGAAATTCAGCTTTTTCATACTCTGTTTTTTCTTTTGTGACAGGATACCCTTCACGAACCCATGCTTGAATTCCCCCGTTAAGAACTGACACATTTTTCATTCCTAAATAGCTTAGCATCCACCAAAGTCTCGAAGCATAAGACCCATCTCCTTGATCATAAACAATGACATGATCTTGATTTGAGATCCCATTCTCTTCAAGTTTTTGGATGAAATCATGCCAATCTGGCATTGGATGTCTACCACCATGTGTAGCGACTTGACCAGAAAGATCTTTATCTAAATCAAAATAAATCGAACCAGGTAAATGTTGCAATTGATACTGCATGAATCCCCAAGATGGTTCAGTCAATTGATATTGACAATCGACAAAACGGATTGGACTTGACTGATTTTGATAAAGACGAAAAGCTTCAGAAGACTCAATGATATACTTCATTCCTCATGTTCCTTTCTACTCTCTTTATTCATAAGTCTAACAACATGTGGTTTTGGATCCCAGCAATTGAATTGATAATTGGGTTTTGTTTCAAAACCCAGCCTCGAACAAAAATACACCATTTGTTTGTTTAACCTCATAGCTTTGAAATGCTGACAAGTGGCACATACTTGAAAACGACTCAAAATCGATCCTTTCCATCATTTAATAGTGATGCATACATCTTTTCCCATTCAGGAATATGATCTGCAGAATCCAATGCAAAAAGCCATGAGGTGAATTGGTCTTTAATTGCCTCTTCTAAATTTGAAAGAAGGTCTTGATATAGCTCCGTTAACAACTGATCTAAGTAAAGCAGCAAATGGCTTTTTTCATCGGACAAATACCTATCAGCTTCAACTTTAAATCTCTTTTCTAATTCGTCTTGCATTTTTTGCTTTTCGTTTTTCTCAAAAAACGATTTAGGATTTTTAAATATTGATAAAATCGACTCAAATGATTGGTAATCCAACTTTTCAAATGCTTCACTAAAAGTCGGAGTCTCAAAAGCTTTTGGTTCAAATTTAGAAAAAACCAAGTCTTTTTCTATTTCGATCAATTGTTCTTGATATTGAACTTCCGCTTCTTCTAAAGAACGATGAATCCATTTTTCCATTCGTAAACTAGTGGCTCGTAGCTCTTGAGCCAGGTCGAAGCCAATTGAACGACTTAACTCCTCTAAAGAGAGAGATAATGCTTGTTTGTCGTTTTTTCCATTAAATTTCCCAGGATGAAATGATTCTTTGAAAAAAGTCGAATATCTCAAAAACACTCTTTGATGGATATAGAAGAGAAGTTCATTCATTTCCCGTTCCATTTGTTTTTGAATGATGCTTTTCCGGTCATCTAAAAACCATTTTTCCAGCTTAGTTTGATGATCGTCTAACCTTTGTTTAATTTCTTCTGATTTGTTCTGCATTTCTTTAGCCTGGTTGATAAAATGGCGAAATCTTAAAAGGCCATTTTCCCATTCTTGTTTTGCTGATTGGACAGCGATTTCTTTTAAATCCGTTTCTAAAAATGAATAAAAATCATTCTTGAATTTTTTCATTCCATCTTTTTCATCCACGATTTTGAAATCACGCTCTTTAGCCATTAAACTCGAGACGCCATATAAGTTAGGAAAACGAATTCCGTATTGTTGCAATTGCCCTTGGACATATTGTAAAACTTCATTTGACTCCTCTTTTGACTGGGCTAAATCAATGGCATTAACGATAAAATACATTTTATCAAGTTCAAAAGCATCCTTTACTCTTCCTAACTGAATCAGAAACTCACGATCTGCTTTAGAAAAGGCATGATTATAATAAGTGACAAAGAGAATGGCATCGGAGTTCTTAATGTATTCAAATGCCACACCAGTATGGCGTGCATTTATCGAATCCGCACCAGGAGTGTCAACGAGTGTGATCCCTTTTTTGCTAATGCCTGTATTTGCATACAAATAGATTTCTTTAACAAAACAAGCTTTACTTTCTTCGGCTACATATTCCCGAAATTGTTCATGACTAACTTTTTTCGTTAATTCATTCTCATTATAAAAAGAATAACCATCACGAAATGCGATTAAAAAGGCAGTATGAATTTCCCCGCCAGCATCTTTCCTATTTTTTTCAATAAAAGTGACCTTTTCGATTGCTTCATCTAGAGTTGCAATGTTTATCCCTAAAGCTAAATACGCTTGTTTAACATCTTCGAGCAACTCTTCTTTATTTTTCAAAAAAATCTGAGCTTCTCCATGTAAATATCCATTAGCTATAGGTTTAATTTGAGTAATTGAAGCTGTTGTTGGGTTTGGAGACACAGGCAGTAAATCCGCTTCTAACAGTGCGTTTGCAAAAGAGGATTTCCCCGCGCTAAATGCTCCAAATAAAGAAATGGTGAATTGTTGATGATCAAGTCGATCCGCTTTTCGTTTTAAAACAGAAGCATATTTTGAAAATCCGGGAAGCTCTTTAAATTGGTTACTCATGGAATCTAATAGGTGCACCACATTAGCAGGATGTGAAGAGCGTTTTTCTTCTTTGGTTTCTTTTATCGATTCTTCTACTTGAATATTTTCAATCGGTGATTCCACAAAATCATTTGAAGCAATCTGGATATTTTGATCTTTTCTCTCCCAATCGATAATGAGATCATTTAAGCAGGCAACTTCAGATGGACTCTCTTCTTTATTCAATATTTCTGTTAAATTAATTTTCAACTTGCTGGCACTTTCACGAGCACGTTTATAATCGTTATAATCAGAAATCTTACTTTGAATGATATTTAACTCTTTTTCCAATCGTATGCGCTCTGATTCCGCTTTTTTTGAGTGTGATTCTAATAGACTCTCCAACCAATTAAATGCATTTTTTTTAGCCGAATGAACGACATTTTCTGTTAATTTTTGACTGTAATTCAATAAGGAAGACGAGTTTACCGTTGCACCTGGACTAACGGCATCCTCGATCGTTGCGTTCGTTATTTCTGTTGTAAATTGCTCTGCTTCTTGAAATGGTTCATTGTCATTTATTCCAGAATCGATTAATTTTTTATTTAAAAAAGGACGAATATGCCAGTCAATTTGAGTTTTGCTATTTTCTCGAATAGATTGTAGCAATAAAGCAAGTCGGTCTTCTTTTTCCTTTGTTGTTTTAGATTTACTAAAGAGTCCTCCAACTTTAAAGGATGCATCTAATGACTTTAAATAAGACTCAGCTTTTTCCCTAGTTTCAAAAGGCATAATCTGTACATTTTTTAATAAAGCAGTTAATTCGTTTTTAACTGAATCTGACCAGTTTGATAGATTTGTTTTATCTAAACGGTTTAGTAGCTCTTCTTGCTCGCGTTGTAAATTTTCGAATACTGAAGAATCCAAATCGAGTACTGGAAGTGAATCTACTTCTTTTTCATAAAAAGTATCGACATGGTCTTCAATCAAAATTTTTAACGCTTTTAAAGATGATGACTTCATTGACTCGCTACGATTTTTAATTGATACCTTAATTAATTGTTGAATTTGTTGAAGATCATTCTCTCTTACATTTTGATTTTTTAAGGATGTGAAAAAGATTCCTTTTGGCTCTACACCCCATGAAGCGAAAGAGGCTTTAACGGATTGTTTAAAATCATGGAAGGAGATCTCATTTTCTTGATGCTTGTCAATTTGATTCACAATTAAATAAACGTCTACGCCTTTATTTTGTAATTCTCGTGTGAATTGGAAATTGAGTTCTGACTGAACATGATTGTAATCCATAACGAAAAATACCAGGTCTGCGAGATGGAGCGATGACTCCGTTGACAGTCGATGTGCATCATCTGTAGAATCAATGCCTGGTGTATCCATTACAGTGACTCCGTGAGGAAGCTCTGAAGTTTGGTGGGCAATCTCGATCATTTGTATGGATTCACCATTTTTTGCATATTGTTTTAGTTTTTCAAATTCATATGGTGCTTCTAGGAGAATGATCGATTGTTCTGTGGTAAATACTTTTGCAAATTCTTTACCATCCTCTGCCGCATGAATTTTAACCACATTCGCACTTGTCGGAATTGGACTTGTCGGAAGAATGGCGTCTTCTATCAACGTATTTATCATCGTTGATTTCCCTGCAGAAAAATGACCAGAAAAAGCGACAATAAATTCTTCTTCATATAATTTTTTTGCGAGCATTTCCGCTTTTTTCATTTGATCTTCATCATTATGTTGTTCAAAAAACGAGGCAAGTGTAGCTGCTTTAGCGGAATATTCCTTTAATGTTTTCGTTGTATTCATCATTTTCATCTTTGTAACTCCCTGTATCCCATTTAGTTGCTCTTCATATTGTAAACGAAAAGATGAAAATTTTACAGAATAAGAAAATCGAAAAACCCCCGTTCAGTTGCGACAAAATGGAAAGTGGAAGCGACATCGTTTAGGACTGATCCTTTTTAAGCCCTCCATTGATTGTCATAGAAGGTGGCGACTCCTGCAGTGACGAGGAGATTGAAGCCGTGCCTAGCGGGAAGCGAGCGGATTTTAGTGAAAGGACAAGGAGCAGCAAAGTTTACGAAAAGAACCTTAACAAAAAACAAAAAACAGGTTAAGAAAAATGAGGCATTTTTCTTAACCTGTTTTTTTGTATTGGACTTATAAGACAGGTCCTTTATATGATTATTGGTGAGACTGACCGATTATCAAATGTTGTCTTTTTGAATGCGCCTTGAATGATTTTGTTCGTGAAGTAAAGACATGTTTCAAAACATGACGCATGATAAAACTATATAAAAGCACGGTAAAGAAGATAAAAAACCATATCAATTGAAACACTTCCTTCCATTTCATTCAGTGAGAATCATTTTCATCTATATGTTAATCGTATCATAATCGAGAATGATTTTCAATGAGAATAGGAAAGAATGTTTTGATCATACGATTAAAAGCCTTTAATTGTCATCCCACCGTCAATATATAGTGTTTGTCCCGTAATATAACTAGCTGCATCAGAGGACAAAAAAACTGCTGGTCCTACTAATTCTGGTAATTCACCGACTCGCTTTAACGGGGTAACCGCTTCAATTTCAGAAAGGTATTCAGGATTTTGAAGTAATTCTTCTGTTAGTGGAGTCCGAAAATACCAAGGTCCAATCGCATTAACATTTATATTATATGGTCCCCATTCCATTGCTAGAACCTTCGTCATTTGAATAAGGGCTGCTTTTGTAGCTGCATAAGCCACTCCCGTTCGAAGAGCAACTGTACCAGCGACAGACGAAATGGTTACAATGCGACCTGCTTCTTGTACTTTCATTTCCTTCCCAACTTCTTGAGACATCATGAAAGCTGATTTCAGATTGGTGTCCATAATTTGATTCCATTCTTCATCTGTAACATCCAAGGCTTTGCTGCGAATATTCATACCTGCATTGTTAATGAGAATATCCATTTTTCCAAAAGTCTCTTTCGTTTGTCTTACTGCTTCTTTAACCGCTATACGAGAAGTAACATCAGTCGGAATAACAAGTGCTCTACTTCCCAATTTTCTAATTTGTTCCGCTGTAGCTTCAAGATCTTTTTCTGTTCGAGCCAATAGGGCGACGGCTGCGCCTGCTTCCGCTAACCCAATCGCGATCGCTTGACCAATTCCTCTTCCTGCTCCTGTAACGATCGCAACTTTGCCAGTCAATTGAAATTGATTTAATACTTGCATGGGACCACCCTTTCTATAACGCGTAAATCGTTTGATACTTCTCCTCTAAATAACGAATTAAATAATCAACATTTAATTCTTCACCTGTTACATCCTGTATAATTTCCAACGGCATTTTTTCTTTTCCAAAACGATGAATTTTATTTGTTAACCACTCTTTAATAGGAAGTAGGTTTCCTTCTTTAAGTAAAGAATCAAATTCAGGAATTTCTTTCAACATCGTGTTTTTGAACTGTGCTGCATACATGTAACCAAGCGCGTATGAAGGGAAATATCCAAAACTCCCACCCGCCCAATGGACATCTTGAAGCACTCCTACTGCATCGTTTGTTGGAGTTATTCCTAAATATTCTTCATATTTCTGATTCCACACTTGTGGTAAGTCCTTCACTTCTATCTTTCCATTTATCAGTGCTTTTTCGATTTCATAACGAATCATAATATGCAATGGATACGTTAATTCGTCCGCTTCAATTCTAATATAAGATGGTTTTGATTCATTAATCGCATGGTAAAACTCTTCTAATGATACCTGGTCAAATTGACCGTTTGCAAACTCTTTTAACAACTCATAATTTGCTTCCCAGAAAGAGCGATTACGGCCAACAAAATTTTCATAAAAAAGCGATTGAGATTCGTGTATTCCCATCGATGTTCCCGAGCACAGAGGCGTGCCAATCAGCTTCGTATTAATGTTTTGCTCATAAAGGGCATGTCCACCCTCGTGAATGGTACCAAATACAGCAGTTCGCCAATCTTCTTCATCATATTTAGTGGTAACTCGAACATCGCCAGGATTTAATCCCGTAGCAAACGGATGAACAGTTTCATCCATTCTTCCTGAATCAAAATCATAACCCATTTGTTTCAAGATTTCTAAACTAAATTGTTTTTGTTTTTCTTTTGGGAAAGACTTGAACAAGAAGGCTGTTTCGGGTTTTTCAGTTGATTCACTTATTGCTTTTACAAGTGGTACTATTCGATTTCTTAATTTACCAAAAACTTCATCTAAAATTTCAACTGTCATCCCTGGTTCATATAAGTCCAACAAGGTATTGTAAGGATTTTCATTGTAACCCCAATATTGGACAAATTTTTGATTATAACTTACTAATTGTTCCAAATATGGTTGAAAGAGAGCAAAGTTGTTTTCTTCTTTTGCTTTTTCCCAAATTGTTTCTGCCTTTGATTGTAAAACAACATACTCACTATATTCTTTTTCAGGAATTTTAGTATTTTGATCATATTCTTTTTGGCATTCTTTTAATGAAAGTCGAGTTATTGAATCTAAATCTGATTCTACTGGAGTTAACTCGGCTAAATAGTTGGCCATTTCTTCTGATGTAGAAAGACGGAATACTTCTGTCGACAATATTCCGATAACCTCAGATCGCTGCTCTGTCCCATTCTTTGGTGCCCCTGTTCGCAGGTCCCAGTAAATTAAACCAAGTGCTTCATTGTAAGCTGATATCTTCTTTATGTACGCTAAAAATGCTTGTTCCAACTCTTTTAGTTTGTTATTCATTTAAAATACCCCCTAATCAGTATGTACCCGTTAATATCTTAGCACAAAATTCAGAATTTATCTTTTTTTTAAACATTTGTGCAAACCAACCAGAATGTTCCTTTATCTTTCCAAAGGATGGCGAATGTTCGTCACTCAAAAACCATAAACACTCTTTTAATTTCCTTGAGTAACCATTATTGTAACAAGAACAAAATTGGTCTTAATCAAAAAGATTTTCTTCGTACATTCCTTCTTATCACGCCTAATTTTTCACGCAATTACAGAAAGTCGATCTTTCGTTTGTCCTATCATCATTTTCATCCATGATCATCATTTCGGTGGAAACGAATATTCCTTCGTTTAGAGTTTAAGGCGTCAGTACTGAAGAATAGAAAAAAGGTTGAAATCCACTAAAGCTTTAGCTTAAGTTTCGTTCGACGCGAGTCCTCGGAAAGCGGGGTGTTTAGCTAATTGTAGAAAAATCAACAGGATCATTTAACTAAGCCTAGATAAAAGAAAAAACCGATAAGGAATTTCCTTATCGGTTTTCAATCTGGACGGGAAGAATGGGTTTAATGTCTGGCATAAAGATATTTTCATCCTTGCTAATCATTAAATGGATAACCCCACTGTCTTCATGGGTACGAATCAAACGGCCAACACCTTGTCTTAATCTAAGTTGCATAAATGGGATATCAACATCTTTCACAGCATCCTTTGCACGTTTTCTTTTTGCATCGAAAACAGGATCATGAGGAGGAAAAGGTAAAGAATAAATCACAACTTGTGTTAACGAATTTCCTGGGATATCTAGTCCTTCCCAGAGGCTCCATGAACAAAGTACAGACCGTTCATCTTCTTGAAATTCTTGGATAACCGAGCTCATTTCACGATCACCTTCAAAATAATAAGTCGATGCTTGTTCTCCTCGACTAGACAATCCCGTTTTAAATACGTCCATTTCTTCTTTAGAAGTGAATAATACGAGACTACTTCCTTTATTATCTGAAATAGCATCAATTGTTCGATCAATTTTCGTTTGGTTATTTTGGTTCAAATGAGCAATAATTTTCATTTTCTCTTCATAATCAAAAGGAGAGGCCACCGTAAATGAATCGGATTCTTTTATCCCTAAACTACGCTCAATATAATTAAAGTTTCCATTATTTGAAAGTGTAGCAGATGAAAAGACAAACGGGATTTTCTGACTAAATACTTTTTCTTCAAGAATATCTTCTACTAATTCGGGCATGATAACAATTTGAAGCTCATCATCCTTTTCTAATAACCAAATGACTGCTTCTTCTTGTGAATTAAAAAGATTTAAAGAATAGAGCATTTGTTCCATCGTCTCTTCCGCCACTTTTAATTGGTAAGGATCAATCTCGAGCACTTCACTTTCAAAAGCAAGTTCGTTGGAAAGATAATCAATTTGATCGTGTAGTTTTTTTGCTAGATTGTGAACATCCGCTGTATGAGTAACAGCTAGCCTGGAAGACCCTGCAATTTTTACTTTACCTTGCTCTAAAAGATCAAATAAATGGTCATTTGTTTGAAGGATTGAATCCATCAAGACATGGGTTTGTTCGCGCAATTCTTCGTCGAGTAGCGGGTCACATAATGCCGGAATCGATTTAGACGATATTTTGTACGTTAGTCCTTTTTGACTTGCGATCTCAAGAAGATGACCTTCATCAAATATAACTGCACCCGCTTCTGGTAGCAGGGGTTGCTGACCTTCTCTAACTCGGGATTCTTTCGACCATACGTGCTCCATATAAAAATCATGAGAACAGATGATGAAGTCAGAAGATTTTCGGTAATGATCACGATGTAAAGTCAGTCCACATCGATGTCTAAGGTCACAAGTCATACAATTTTGCATCTGATCCCAATTCACCGTCGACCATTGTTCATTATTCAGTTCAGGGAAATCTTTTCGATCTCCGTATGGATAAAAATTGGTTAAAGAACCTTGATTGTAAACAAAATCAGGCAGCTCCATCATGACATCATCTAAATATTCATCATCATTTCGGTCCATTTCTTTTTCTAGTTTTTTTAAACATAAATATTGGTCTCTCGATTTTGCTAATCGAACGTCAATCGATAAACCGAGTAAGTTTTCTAATTTAGCTAAATCACCTTGCTTCTTCACTAGTTGTTCAATCAAGTGTTCATCAGCACAAGCGATAATGACCGGTTTGTTTGTGTATCGTGCATAAGCTAATGAGTGTAGCAAATAAACAATGGTTTTACCTGTTCCTACTCCTGCTTCAGCAAACAAAACCTTCTTATCCTTAAAGGCTTTTTCTAATTGAAAAGCCATATAAATTTGTTCATCTCTGACTTCATACCCATGTTCAGGTAAGATGTCATAAAAAAGATCGCCGATCCAATCGTTCAGCGATTCATAAAAGGATTGATCATTGGACAATGGAAAAGGCAATGATCTAGAAGACAATCCACTCATTTATTACTCCCCCGATTTTTGCATTTAAATGTTTTTACAATCGGAAGGGATACTCAGGTCTACTTTCCAAAAACAAACAGAGTATACCCTTCTAACGAAATAAAAAGTACTTATTCGACCTTTCCTTTAATGAGAAATGACTCTATTTAAAAAAGTCCCAACTATCTTTCACGTTTTCCCCAAAATTGATAAAAATCAGTCCGAATGAATCCATTAAAGAGTTTGCGTTTTTTTGTTGCAGTTTGTCCATATAATTCCTCAAAGTTCGGATCCGAAGTAAGCATGTAAACAGACCAACTAGGCATTTTTTTAAATTGTTGGCCCATTTCACGATACATGTGCTCAATTTCTTCTATTTCTCCTAGACGCTCACCATAAGGAGGATTGCCGACTAGAAGTCCATTTACTTTGTCTGTATAAAAATCACGCACTTGCATTTGTTTAAAATTAATTAAGTCACCAAGGCCTGCTTCAATCGCATTTTCTTTTGCAATATCAACCATCCGATGATCAATATCGAACCCTGAAATATCAAGGACTTGATCATAGTTTGCTTTCTCCTCTGCCTCAAGTCTTACTTTCTTCCAGACGTCTTTTGGCATTATAGACCATGCTTCACAAGCAAAGTCGCGGTTAAAACCAGGAGCAATATTTTGTCCAATCAATGCAGCTTCTATGGCAATTGTTCCCGAACCACAAAAAGGATCTACAAATGGACGATCTGGATGCCAATTGGTTAATTGGACAAGTGCTGCAGCTAGCGTTTCTTTTAAAGGTGCATCACCTTGTTCCACTCTGTATCCTCTTTTATGCAAAGCTGTGCCACTTGTGTCTAAGGTTAGAGTCACGATATCTTTCAAGATCGCTACTTCAATCTTATAAAGCGGACCTGTTTCATCTAGCCATGAAGTTGTCGAATAAGCCGTCTGTAAATTTGAAACAATCGCTTTTTTTACAATTGCTTGGCAATCAGGCACACTAAATAAAGTTGATTTAACTGATTTTCCTTGGACAGGGAATTCTGCATCTTCTGGTAAATAGTCTGACCAATTTAAAGCTTTCGTTTTTTCAAATAATTGATCAAAAGTGGTAGCACTAAACTCACCAACAATTATTTTTATTCGATCCGCACTTCTTAACCACATATTCGCTCTAGCAACGACGAGCTCATCTCCAGAAAACAATACTTTCCCATTTTCTACTCGGCACTCATATCCCAGGGCCCGTACTTCTTTTGCCACTACTGCTTCTAATCCCATAGCTGTTGTTGCAACAATTTGATAAGTTGACATTCATTCACTACCTCACATAAAATTTCGTTCAATCTTTACTCAATCTATAAATATTCATTTCTCATAATCATTATTTATGCCCAATGCAAGCTGGATTTAACTCACTTCATAATAGAAAAGCCCTCCTAAATCTTAGGAGAGCCTCTATCTTGTCCATTCTACCTTACATAACGTTTTGTAAGCCATGTTCTGTGCCTTTGTACTGCAAACGACTAAGGGAGTCTCGTACTACGGCGATAATCATCTATCTACAAGCAAAATGCTTGTCCTTTCCCAAGTTAAATTCCTCAGAAAAGATGCCCCTACCATTATTTGGGTTTCTCGCTCGTGGGGTTTACCTCGTTCCACCTTCATTATTTCTAATAAAGCTCCGTCACTGTGGCACTTTCAAGGTAGTCACACCATATCCATAAGACTTAGGTGTTTTCTCTGCCGTCAATCAATCACTTGACTGCCCTGGCTTATTTATTGGCCAGGCACGATCACTACAAACGTCTCAGTTTGTGCGAGCATGGACTTTCCTCAACGTCTTTAAAAGACGCAGCGATTATCCAAACGTTATGTTTCCTGAAACAAGATTTGATTATATCACTTTTTCAAAAAACAATCAACAAATAGATGGTGTATCTTTTGACTCAATCGTATAACTTATTCCCAAAGACATGTTTTTCTAGATTTGATAATCTTTTTAAGATATCAAAATTCGTCGTTCCTGAAGCTTGAACTTGTGGTTGACGTTTTGGAGTCTCTTCTAGTTGTTTGCGCAAACGCATATTTTCTTGTTGTAGCTCTTCAACAGCTAATTGGAAATTTTCATAATCTTTAATAATTAAGTCTAAATATTTATCTACTTCTTCTTGGCTGTAGCCACGCATTGTTGATTTAAATTCTTTTTCTAGAATATCCTTAGCAGTTAACTTCATTTTATCTAATCCCATCGATTTCACCTCATATTTCAAAAAACATTATAGTTCATTTTTTCAAAAAAAGCACCATTTGTCAATTTCACATTCTAAAAGTATTTATCCTTCTTTTTTCTTTCTTCTTCTTCAACAAATAATTGCAAGTCTAGAAAATTAATTATTCGCAACTGATAACTGGAATCCTGATCATTTTTCTGCTTTACTAAATCCCAAAAATATTTAGTTGTTCCTTCCTTCTCTTGATCGTATAGAAGGATCGCCCCGTGACTTTTTTGAATAAAAAAGAGATCTCTATTCCGAAACTGATCTGGAGACAGATAGGGTTGGTTAGAAACTTCTTTGAAAAAATTTGCTTGTTCTTTGATTTCCCGATACATGGCCTGATTTGCTTCATTCCAATTTTTTTCTTGTTCTATAAACGGCGGAAAGATTCCTAATCGTAATTCCGGGATCGTTTTTCTTAATTCAATCACCATTTCTGCAGCCCACAGTTCAACACCTAATTGACCACTTATTATTACCCAGGTTTCACCATTGATCATTGGCAGCAGTTCTTGCTGAAGCATTTTCTTTATATAAAGAACTGCGGGATCTTTTGATTTAAATATACCTAATTCAGAAGATTTATAGCCAGTGACTACAAGAACTGTCACGATGCCGCCCCCTCACTATTTTAGACTTCAATATATACCACATGACAGCAGTACAGGTAATAAAAACATTATATTATCTTCCTATATAACAAAAAACCAGAGAATTAATCTCTCTGGTTTTTTGGAAAAAATGTTTAGTGATGATATTCATATTAACGATAGAATCCCATTCCTGGCATTTGACCTGGCATTTGACCCGGCATTTGACCTGGCATTTGGCCCGGCATTTGGCCTGGCATTTGGCCCGGCATTTGGCCTGGCATCGGACCTCCAGTAAAATGTGGAGGTGCATTTACTACTGAATTTGTTACTGGAAAAGAATGTTGAGCATGAATATTCATATGGTTTACTGTCGTAATATGAGTTGGGTGAATGAATGGTTGAATTGCATTCGTATACTGATTATTCACACAACACTTCGTTGGGCACACAACTGCTGGTAAAACTTTAACTGGTCCACAGTACATGTTCCGTACCTCCTTTTCTCATAAGCTCTTTACCTTTATAACTTATGATGAGATGGTACAACATGTACTAATTCAATCACCTATTTTACATCAAAGTGTAAAAACTATCTTTCATATTAGTAAATACAAAAGCAGTCAAACATACGATAACGAAAAACAAAATGAAAATAGCTCTATACAACACAATCATCCCCGCTTGTCTATTTTAGAGAAGAAAACATTCATTTCCTCCTCCTCACAATTCTATATTTTACGTGTTTTCCGACAATTGTACAAGTCGAAAATTGGAGGATTTTACAAAATATTTGTGTCATCTACTGTTTTCATCTTTTTTTTCAAATCTCTCGCTTTTTTAGTCGTTTTTTGCGCTTCCCCGGGAAATATTAACTATTCAAACGAGATTTCCCTTTTATTCTTTTTTCTCTTTTTTCTAATTGATCTTGAGTCATTTCGCCTTTTAAAGACTGTCTTTTTCCGATTTTCTGTCCAATCATCATTGCATTTTGAACATGGCCAAGAGCAAGTGGATAATCTTTCATTTTATGCTCTGCTAATTTAGCAAGTTCTATAAATGTTTTTAACTGTGGGATTTCTGTTAGTGAAGTACTTGCTTCTTTAAAAAGTGCATAGGATTGTTTAAATTGCTTTTGCTTTTTTTTAATCATTGCCATTGCAAAATTACTCTCACCTTGAAACTTCAAATCTGATGAATTCAAAGATTTCCGAAAAAATTTCTCTGCTTTTTCCAAATTCCCTAATGAAAAATACCATTGACCAACTTTGTAGTATTCCGCTTCACTTTGTTCACTCACTTCCCCTAACAACTCATTTGTCAAATGAGTGTAAAGAGTTAACAGAGACATCACATCTAATTCGTTGTGTTTCATAATTTCAAACAACCCTTGTGGATCTTTTCTTTCAACAAAATCAAAATAGATGATGGGTGCTAAATACCCGGGCACATCACCTATTCTTTCTACTCCTAAAATTTCTTTCTCTACTCGGCTTAATTTAACTGAATCAAACTTCCCTTTCCATAAACGCCTTGACCCATGCAATAAATCAAAATGACCAAATTCAGGCAACTGAGGAACTTGATCACGTACCATCGTATGTCTGGTTTTTACTTGCGGCCAGTCAAATGCTTTTCCGTTATAAGTTACGAGCATTTCATGATTAACGGACTCTAAGAAGCTTTTATAGAAAGCAACTTCGTTACCTGGTGCCGGTAAGATATGTTGCGTAACGACCACTTCTGATTGACTCATTGATGCATAACCAAGAAGGAAGATTAAATTACCCGTCCCGCCACCTAAACCGGTTGTTTCCGTATCAAAGAAGAAAAATTCATTTGATCTGTGTCCTTTTGCAGAGAGGGGGTGCTGATGATCACTATGATTCCATCTATCTACCGCCTGTTTAAATTCAACGAATTGATAACGACCGTGAAAATGATCAAGAGGATAAGATTTTCTAACAATAAAACAAAACTGATCTTCAAATTTATAAATTTCTGCTCCTGTTTTTTCCCATTCTGACCAAAAAGGAATAACATGAGTCGTTTGCTTTATATTTTGAACGGTACCCAATTTATTTACTTCTTTCTCTAGACTCATATGAGATTTTAACCGTTGCAATTTTTTAATGGTAGTCATGCTATCCCCCTTCCGTTACTGAGCTTTCATCATTATGTTTTCATATTGATCATTTTTTAAAATAATGAACGACTTGAAGGACATCTTTTTTTGACGACGTTAGCGCAGCATCTGATCCAATGCATGATGGACATCCGCTTTCACAACGACAGTTTTCGATAAGATCAATGACTCGTGCAAGCATAATAGTCAGTTGTTCATACACTTTCTGGCTTAACCCTATCCCTCCTGGGTATTGATCGTATACAAAGACAGTGGGCTTTCCGTTATGGCTCGCTTTTACTTGTGGAACGACTTGAATATCTGAAGGATCACACATGACATAAAGAGGAATAATGGATTTCAATGCATGTGCTAAACCAATTAGACCTTCTTCAGCTTGTTCTTTTTTAAATTCGGTAAATTCGATTTCACTCGATATCCAACAAGCATTTGTATGCAATTCTGCTTCAGGAAGGTAGATGGGCCCTGACCCAATATTTTCATGTGTATCAAATTTTATTTTCTTAAACATTGTTGCCATTGCTTGCACAGTGACATCACCGTATGAAATTGTATGCTGACCTATTGTTTGAGAAAGATCTTCCTCTAGTACTTTTAATTGTACAGCTAAATTTGCGTCAGTGTAGTAATCGACGTCTACTTCTTTTACGAACGCTTTTTTCTCTTCCCAATCAAGAAATTCAACTTGAAATTGATTCCCTTGATGAAGATAAATTGCTTCATCATGAAGGAGCGTCATGGCACTAAAAGTGTCCATTTCACCAATAACTTTCACTTCACTCATTTCAGATCGATCAATAATAATGACATTTTCTTGGGCAGCTGATCGCAAACTAATATTATGGGCTGGAAAAGAGTCATTCATCCAGTGCCATTGGTTGTTCGATTGAACGAGAACTCTTTCATCGACGAGAAAATCGAGAATATCCTGAATCTCAATTTGTCCAAATTTTTCACCTTTTTTAAAAGGAAGCTCGTATGCAGCACATTTTAAATGATCAACTAGAATCAGTAAATTATCAGGGTTCACTCTTGCCATTTCCGGAGACTGCTCAAAGAAATAAGCAGGATGTTCGATGACATATTGATCGATCGGAGCAGAACTTGCAACCATGATCACAAGCGATTCATCTTGTCTCCTTCCAGCTCTCCCAGCTTGTTGCCAAGCACTAGCAATATTACCCGGGTAACCTGTCATAATACAAACCTGCAATTGACCGATATCAACACCTAACTCCAGTGCATTGGTACTAACAACTCCCAGTATTTCACCGTTCCTAAGGCCCTTTTCAATTTCTCTTCGTTGAGTAGGTAAGTAACCACCACGGTATCCTCTAATAGACTTCGAGCCTAATTCATTTTTTATTCGTTCTTGTAAATAGGTCAAAATGATTTCGACTCTAACTCTACTTCTTGCAAAAACGATTGTCTGAATTTTATTTTTCAAAAAATAGTCAGCTAATTTTCTTACTTCTAATGTAGCGCTTTTTCTTATATGCAAGGGTATATTAACCACTGGAGGGTTATAAAAAACGAAATGCTTTTTCCCTGACGGGGCACCATTATTTTCAATTAACTTTGTCTTCTGTCCTGTTAAATTCTCTGCTAATTCCCTTGGATTTGCGATTGTTGCTGAAGTACAAATAAAAATAGGATTACTTCCATAGTAATGACAAATTCGTAATAATCTTCTAATTACGTTTGCAACGTGACTTCCAAAAACGCCCCGATAAGTATGCAATTCATCAATGACGATAAACTTCAGATTTTCAAATAATGAGACCCATTTTGTATGATGAGGCAAAATTCCTGAATGAAGCATATCTGGATTCGTTAAGACGATATGACCTGCCTTACGAATTTTTTGTCGTATAGAAGGAGATGTATCCCCATCATACGTATAACTATTAATTGCGGACCCTGATTCTTCAATCAATTCATTCAGTTCACTTTTTTGGTCTTGGGCTAATGCTTTAGTAGGAAATAGATACAAGGCCCTTGTCGTGGAATCTTCGATGATCGATTGTAAAATTGGGAGATTATAACATAGCGTTTTCCCTGAGGCTGTTGGAGTAACCGCGACAAAATTTTCTTTAACCCTCGCTGAATCATATGCGGTTGCTTGATGACTATATAATTGAGTTACCCCTCTATTCAAAAGAGCATTTTTCAATGATTGATTTAAATCACTTGGTAAATTTTCATATGTTCCTTCTTTTTCAGGAATTGTATGCCAATAAGCAATTTGCTGGCGAATCGATGGATCTTTCTTTAGATCATCGATTAAGATTGAGAGATTTTTTTTCACAAACATATTGATCACCCCGTTCATCTATTGTATCGAATAAGCGTTCGCAAAGAAAGAATTACTCAAACACAATTTTCTTCCAATGAATCATTTCTAAGAATTATGAATGCAACAAAAAAAAGAGCTCTGATTGAACAGAACTCTTTGATCAAACACCTTTAAAAACCGAACCTAGTCCTTTGAACATCGATTGAATTTGAGACATTGTCCCCATGAATTGACCAGCGGTATTCATCATTTTTTGATAATCCATCGATCCATTCTCTCCTTTAAAAGACTGCAGCAAATAATTTGAAGGAGCTTTTTGAAACGGCGGACCAAAGTTTTTAACTGGCGCTTGGGGATTTGGAGGTAAATGATGACCATAAGAATGGTTGGCAGTCATTGGAGAATAAAAGGGCTCATATTGATTAACAGGAGGGATTCCACCATTGTGGTTCATAAATGATGGATGATTTGAAAGATACGGTGGCTGGACAGGAAATTGTTGGAAATTAGCTTGAAATGGAAATGGTTGTTGACTTTGTGAATATGGGTGTTGAACAGGAGGGTATCTTCCCTGTACGTTGTAATTTTCATTCTGTTGCCAATGAGGAAAAGAGTAATAAGAATTTGTTTCTCTCATATTAACCTTCCTTTACCTTCTGTCATGTGCGATAGAATATTCTATTCAAAAAGATGGTAACGGTTCATGTAGACTCGATTTCTAACGTAGTTCTTAATTTTTCTACTACAAAAATGCTTGACTGGGCATAATCGTGGAATCGTTTGTAACTCGTTTTAGGAAAAAAAGCTTGAACAGAAATGAGCTCTAAATTTTCACTGGTATGTTCAATTTGCTGGATATGAATATGTTTTTGTGGGTGAAGTTTTAACCATTTAATCGTTTCTTCTTTCCAATTACTTAATAGAGAGTGAAAAGGATCTACATAGGGCTTAACTTCTAAGTAGAAGTCACCATCCACTCCTGTTAGTCTTTTTGCTTCATAGATTTCAATTAGTTCCCCTATCGCATGAAGGAGTTTGTTCGTTAGCATATTTACCTCTGTCATTTTTATCCCCCTCTATTAAATCTCTTCACTAACCTACTCTTTCTTTTCTATTATGATATAGGCATGACTCTAATCTTTCAATTCGTTTTTCTCTTTGTTGCAAAATACGTTCATTTTCTGTTCCACGCAATAATGCATCTTTTGTTCTGGTTAACTCAAATTCAACATTTTTTTCCAACTCTTCTTGAATGTGAGTTACTTGTTTAATTAACTTGTTTACATATTGTATTACTTCATTTTTGTTTACCATCATGATCCCTCCATTTGTTTTAAATAAGAAAGTGTAAATTTCACATTCAGTTCTTTAGATTTAGTTCCCTGTTACCTACTTGATCAGTCATAAGATCTATTTCCCTGTGTCAATTTCACTTTCGGTTGTCTGTAGTAAAAATGATTCACTTACTTGATTGAATTTCAACATTCCTATTTCAGAAAGTTTAGTCGAACACTTCCAAGAAACCTTTGCATCGTGTCGGCAATCGATACACGCGGACTTAAACCGGATTTTCGACTGTCCAAATGTTGGAAGATTACAGCTATTTATTTCACCATTGAATCTTTACTTACCTGTTCAACTGTTTGCGTTTTGAATTATTTTAATACTCTTTCGTGACGATGAATGAGGTTCCCTTCCTTCATGACAAAACTAGAAGGAATCCGGCAAAAGAAGTGTTTAGAAGACAACGATAATCTTAATTTCGACACTTAGGATCATCGAATAGAACTGACGCTTAGAATGATACGTAACTTTTTCAAATTCTCAACGTCTACTACTGTTAAAAGAATCTTCACAACTTGGATTTCCACCTAAGACTCTTTTTCTGTTAAGATATGTGAAGGAGAGAAAGGCGTGATCCTGATGACGTTTCATTATCCCAATGGAAAAAAATTTGTACCGTCAAATTTAATTCCTCTTTCAAATAGTAAGAAGTCAGTCTCTTATAGTAATCGTGGAATGACGCTTGAAGAAGATTTAAACGAAACAAATGCTTATTATTTAGTCAAGGGAATAGCAGTCATTCACAAAAAACCTACCCCTCTACAGATCGTTAAAGTGGACTATCCAAAGAGAAGTGCAGCCGTGATCAAAGAAGCTTATTTTCAACAAGCGTCTACAACCGATTATAATGGGGTATATAACGGGTACTATATCGATTTTGAGGCAAAGGAAACTAAAAATAGAACGAGTTTTCCACTCAATAACTTCCATGAACATCAGATTAAACATATGGAGCAAGTGGTAAAGCAAAAAGGCATCGCATTTGTTATCATTCGATTTTCCACCTTGGGGAAAATATATTTTCTTCCCTTTCCTAAACTTTATATTTTTTGGGAAAGAATGAATAAGGGTGGAAGAAAATCGATATCATTAAACGAAATCGAAGAAAATGCTTATCCAATTGTTCTAAGTTTGCAGCCACGAATCGATTATATTAAAATTATTCAACATCTCTATTTAAATGCTATTAATGAGATGGATTGACCTTTGAAAGTGAGGAAGTAATAGATGGCAGATCAATATACCTCCCGTGAAGAGAAAAGAAAACAAAATTCAACGGGAAAGAAAAACAAGAAGAAAAAAAGTTCGATCTTTAAAAAAGTATTTTTAACTTTAATCCTTTTATTTGTAATTGGTGGATTAAGTGTAGGTGGCGTGTTCGCCTATTGGGCAAGTAAAGCACCCGAAATTAATGAAAAGCTTTTAAAAGATCCAATTGCATCGGAAATTTATGATAAGAATGACAAGTTAATTACGACAGTCGGAACGGAAAAACGCGATTATGTTAATTTCGAAGATATTCCTCCTCTAGTAGAAGATGCTTTTATAGCTACTGAAGATTCTCGTTTTTACCAACATCACGGCATTGATTTTATTCGCCTTGGTGGTGCAATAGTTGCAAATGTCACGCATGGCTTTGGCTCTGAAGGCGGCAGTACGATTACACAACAGGTTGTTAAGCGTTCATTCCTATCTCCTGACAAGACGGCAAAGCGAAAAGTGCAAGAAATGTACCTGGCTTTAAAACTTGAGCAAAAATATACAAAAAAGCAAATATTTGAAATGTATGTGAACAAAATCTATATGTCTGCTGGAATAAATGGTGTCGCTACAGCTGCCCATTATTATTACGGCAAAGATCTAAAAGATTTAACTTTACCTCAAGCTGCTTTGCTAGCAGGTATGCCTCAAAGTCCAAATAATTATAATCCTTATAACCATCCTGAAGCTGCCAAAAAAAGAAGAGATATCGTACTTGGGCTGATGAATCAGCATAGTAAAATCTCAAAAGCAGAGATGGAAAAAGCAAGAAACGTACCGATTACCGATGGACTCGTTTCTGAAAAACAGCAGACCGCCAATTCTACAGATAAGAAATATGATTCCTTTGTCGATGCTGTGCTTGATGAAGTAAAAGATATGGGTGATTATAATCTCTTTACTGACGGTTTAAAAATATATACAACACTTGACCCAGACGCACAAACCTATATGGAAAAAATGTTAAACACAGATCAAGTCATTGATTATCCTGATGATAAATTCCAAGCAGGCTTGACCATGCTTGATACAAAAACTGGTGAAATTCGAGCCATTGGTGGTGGGAGAAACAGTCAAGTGAAGCGTGGTTTTAATTATGCGACAGACTTGAAACAACGTTCTCCTGGTTCATCCATTAAACCTCTTCTTGATTATGCGCCAGCAGTTGAGAATTTAAAATGGTCAACTGGCCATATCCTTGTAGATGAGCCGTATCAATATAAAAACGGTGGAATTGATGTAAACAACTATGACAATTTATTTAAAGGACCGATTACGATTCGCGAAGCCTTATGGGATTCTCGAAACATTCCAGCGATTAAAGCTTTAGAGGAAGTTGGTCATGAAAAAGCTTCAGAATTTATTAATGGGCTAGGGATTCCTTTAAAAGCTGACAAAATATATGAATCTTCCGCTATAGGAAGTATGCATGGTATTACCCCTGTTCAAATGGCAGGTGCATATGCGGCTTTTGGAAATGAAGGAATCTACAATAAACCACATACTGTAAGAAAAGTGGTTTTACCCGATGGAGACACAGAAATTAAAACAAAAATCGACCCAAATTTAGCAATGAAAGATTATACAGCTTACATGATGTCCGATATGTTAAAAGACGTTGTAAATCGTCCTGATGGAACTGGTGTTTATGCAAAAGTACCAGGCTTAGAAGTGGCTGGTAAATCTGGAACCACCAACTATAGTTTAGCTGATCGCGAAAAATATGGAATTCCTAAAGTCAATGCACCTGATGCTTGGTTTGTAGGTTATACAACGAATTATACGATATCTGTTTGGACGGGTTACGATAATTATCTTAAAAATTCTCTAACTCCAGAACAACGACATATTTCACAAAAAATGTTCGCTGCTTTAATGGGGCATGTTTCTGAGAACATCGACACGAAAGATTTTAAAAAGCCAAAGAGTGTGGTTGAGACCGAAATTGAAGAAGGATCGAATCCACCTCGCCTCCCAAGCGCATTTACGCCTGAAGATAAAATCTCAAGAGAATTATTTGTCAGAGGAGAAGAGCCTACCAAAGTTTCAAGTAAATACGAAAAACTTGATTCCCCCACTGGGTTGAAAGCAAAATATGAGAAAGATTCTAAATCCATTAAATTAAATTGGAAGTATTCTAAATCTGATCATAATGTGAAGTTTGAAGTGACTGTCTCTGTTGATGGCGGAGCGAAACAAACATTAACAAATACAACTGATTTGAATGTATCTTTTGACAATGTAAATGAAGGATCTACTTATTCGTTTGAAGTCACCGCTCTTTCTGATAGTGAAAGAAGTGATAGTGCTTCCACTACTGTTGTAGTACCAAAGAAAAAAGAAGATAAACCTGAAGAACCCGCTACCCCTCCTACAGAAGATCCAAATCAAGGGAATGGGGATAATAACGGAAATAACAATGGTAATACGGATAATGGAAATAGTGATGACACGGGCGGTACTGGAAATGGTGATGGCGCAGGTGGTACTGATAATGGAAATAATGATGGTACAGGTAATAATGATAATGGAAATAATGATGGCACAGGTAGTAATGGTGATGGAGGTGGAACAACACCTCCTCCTACTACCGAGCCAACAACACCACCACCCGCAACAGAACCGACAACACCAACTAAACCAGGAACTAATTCAGGAGCAGGAACAACGAAACCACCTGCTTCTGGAGCAAGTTCAGGAACAGGTACGACGAAACCATCTGCATCCGGTACAAATTCAGGAACAAGCACGACGAAACCGGCAGGTGCCAGCAGTACTTCTCATACAGGTTCTTCAGATCAAAGTACAACCGAACCCACAAATAAGCCACAGCCTTAAGACACGACATGTGAAAAAAACGTGTTATTAAATCATTAAATAAAATGAGGCTGGGACAAAAGTATTTTAGGCAAAGAAAAATCCGAACTATAAAGCGAAATTCTAAGTGGAATTTCGTAATAGTTCGGATTTTTTCACGTTATTGCTTTCTTTGTTCAATCCCTATAATAAATGATTCTTTTTTCAATGAAGCCGAATATTGATTTCAATTGAAGGATAAGTCGGCAACTCTTAGTGAATAGCGAAGTCGAAGTCGGCAAAAACGAAAATCGAGGGATTAAATAATCGTCAAATGTAAGGTTCTCATTTAAGATGGAGGATCAAAGTCATGAAATGGACTCATTTAAGAAATCATTCGACTATAACCTTGGGCATTTTTGTGCTGTCCCATTCTCCATTGCATATAGAAGCGATCGATTCAAAGTCGTGAACACATGAAGATCCAGCATCTTTGTCCTTCGTCTGTCTTGGTAATCATTGGCCGTTCAAGAGACACGGTATTTTCGCCTGGATCTCCCAATGGATATTGATTCTCCTGAATTGTTTTGATATTGCGGTGCAAGTAAACAGATCGTGAAAAGGATTCAGGATAATCTTCTTCTATCCCTTTGTGTGTTGAAATGAGATTGAAAATTGCCATGCTTTGACACCATGCACATACAATTTAACATAATGTGCGAAAAGCAAAACTTATAGAAATAAATCTTCTAAAAACACATATAAACGTAGAAAAAGGAATTCTCATTTAATTGTAGAGAACCCTTTTCTATTAATGATAACTTGAGATTTAACAAACTGTTTATGTGATTCTTGAAATAATTCTATTAGCTGGATAAAAGATGAGAATAGCGTTGGTCTTTGCAGGATAAATGACAATCTTTCCGTTAAATTAACCGGACAAACAGAAAAACCCAACACTTTTTTTGGCCAATTAGCTAAGTCCACCGGGACTTGGTTGCTCCAAAAAAGCAATTTAAAGTATAATGAAAGACTTTTTTTCATTTCTTCATGTGAAATTTTCACTCTTTTTTGATGTAAAAATTGAATTCGCTCTTTTTCCTTTTCCCATTCTTCCATGATGTTCTTGTATTCTATATCCATCTTTGTCCAAGGTTCATTAGAAGCAAAACCAAGATAAAATAATAGTTCATTGATAAAAGGAAAATCAAAGGTTCCATTTACGTTAGAGATCACTGACGGATAGGAAAAAAAAGAATGTTTTAATTCTTCAGGAGTAGGATATTCATTTAACATTCAACAACACCCTTTTTTGTCTTTTTTGCCCTTCTCTACAAATATCTAGTAACGGGCATTCCACACATTTTGGAGATTGAGCTTTGCAATGATAGCGTCCAAAAAAAATTAACCGGTGATGGGTAATGGACCATTCTTCTTCAGGTATGCTCGTCATCCATTTCTTTTCTACTTCAAGTACACTATCCTTCCAACGATTTATTCCAAGTCTTTTTGATACCCTTTCTACATGTGTGTCTACTGCAATCGCTGGTACTCCAAACGCCACTGACATGACAACATTGGCTGTTTTTCTGCCAACTCCAGGAAGTTCTTCTAATTGTGCTCTTTCAGTCGGTACTTGACCATTATATTTCTCAATGAGCATTTGACTCATTTTTTGTAAATTTTTTGCTTTATTGCGAAACAAACCAATTGAACGAATATCTTGCTGAAGCTCTTCTACCGAGACAGCGATGTAATCAAACGGAGTATGGTATTTTTGAAATAAATCTTTTGTTACTTTATTAACAAGTGCATCTGTACATTGTGCAGATAAACTCACCGCCACGACGAGGTCAAATGCATTTCGATGATACAGCTCACAATGAGCATCCGGAAATAATTTTCCTATCTCATCGAGACAGTAGCGAATCCTTTTTTTTGATATCATTTACATTCACTCTCCATAAAGACGATCATGACTCATCCAGCCAATTATAAAAAGGAACTGCTTGATTGGATGTACTCTTTGCTGTTTCTATTTTTTTGCGAATCGTTGGTTTCACAAATTTTTTACTTTGCTCTCGTGCTTGCTCAATGGTTTCAATTCCTTGCTTTTTCCATTCAAATAAAATGCGATCAATGTAGCGAAATGAAAGCTTTCCAGCTAATACAGCTTCTTTAAGAGCAGCTTTAATAATGATTGAATCGTGATGATCTTGGTCATACCACATCGTTAACGTTTCACACTCAATGGGTGATAAAGCTCTTCCAAACTCTTTTTCAAAAGTGGAAAAGAGATTTTCATCATCTTTGACTTCTCTTGAATTTTTTCGTTCTTTCTTTTGCATAAAATCATAAATGGTTGACCAAAGGGGGTCTAAAGAATAAGCATCAATCATAATTCCTTCGATTGTTTTATCTTCTAAAATTTCCAAAAGACCTCTTTGAATTAAACTCCGTAAATGAAAGGAGCATTGTTCTATATTTATCGCCATAGAATCAGCTAATTGAAGGGGTGTAGGGAAATGGATACCTTTTTCTATATTGGAATGTATATGTAGAAGTAGCACAAGCTCTTCTTCTTTTAATCCAATTTTTGCATAATTTTCTAATAAAATAACCGGTATTTGTACGTTACCTTTTTTCACCCAGTTTAACCACATTTCTTTATCGCTCATTTTCTCCACCTCATTTTTCAGTATATCACGTTGCACCAAAACGTTCTCTTGATGTGTTCCCCCTCGATAATAACCAATAAAAAGGAATCAACCACGTATATATAGATACGTGGTTGATAGCGATTAAGGGTATAAACGGTTTAAAAGTCTTGGGAACGGAATCGTCTCACGGACGTGATCAACACCACTCAACCATGCTACAGTGCGTTCTAGTCCGAGTCCAAAACCAGAATGAGGAACGGATCCGTATTGTCGAAGCTGCATATACCATTTGTACGCTTCTTCAGGAAGTTCATGCTCGTCCATTCTTTGCTTGAGTAACTCATAATTCGAAAGTCTTTCCGAGCCGCCAATGATCTCTCCATACCCTTCAGGAGCAATGAGATCCGCACAAAGAACAACTTCTGGATTTGTTGGATCTGATTCCATATAAAAAGGTTTAATTTTTGCAGGATAATGAGTAATGAAAACTGGCATATCAAATGACTCTGCAATCGCTGTTTCATGAGGAGCTCCGAAATCTTCGCCCCATTCAATATCATTAAAACCTTTTTCTTTTAATAATGTGATTGCATCTGTATAAGTAATTCTTGGGAATGGTGCTTTCATTTTTTCTAACTTCGACGTATCACGTTCAAGAACGCCTAATTCTAAAGAACAATTCTTTAGAACGGACTGAATGATGTATGAAACATACTGCTCTTGAACTTCTAAATTATCTTCAAAATGGTAGAAAGCCATTTCTGGTTCAATCATCCAGAATTCGATTAAATGTCTTCTGGTTTTTGACTTTTCAGCACGGAAAGTCGGTCCGAATGAAAAGACTTTACCTAGAGCCATTGCCGCTGCTTCCATATATAATTGACCGCTCTGAGAAAGATATGCATCTTCTTCAAAGTATTTTGTTTGGAATAATTCGGTTGTTCCTTCTGGAGCACTACCAGTTAGAATTGGGGGATCAACTTTAACAAATCCTTCGTTATTGAAAAATTCATATGTTGCACGGATGATTTCATTTCTGATTTTCATAACGGAATGCTGTTTTTTTGAACGCAGCCATAAATGACGATGGTCCATTAAAAATTCAGTCCCATGCTCTTTTGGTGTAATTGGATAATCTTTCGATTCATGTATGACTTCTAAATTAGTCACAAGGAGCTCATATCCAAAAGCAGACCGAGTATCTTCTTGTACGACGCCTGTTACATACAAAGAGGATTCTTGAGTAATCGATTTAGCTACTTGGAAGATTTCTTCAGAGACATCTGCTTTAACAACGATCCCTTGCATAAAACCAGATCCGTCTCTCAATTGTAAAAAAGCAATCTTTCCACTAGAACGTTTATTTGCAATCCAAGCTCCTAAGGTAATTGTTTCTCCAACATGATTTTCTACTTGGGCAATAGTTATTTTTTTCATTTATTTCCCTCCAAAAAATTCTTAACTTCCTTATTTTTTCTTACTTTGAACAAAGGTTTCGATTCGATCAATAGCTGCATTCAATAGTTCCAAAGATGTTGCATAAGACAAACGGATATAGGCAGGAGCCCCAAAGCCGCTCCCCGGGATGACTGCAACTTTAGCTTCTTCTAACAAAGCTTTCGCAAAATCATCCACATTGTCATAACCTGTAATCTTTGCTGCCTCTGTCACGTTTGGAAATAAGTAAAAAGCTCCTTGTGGTTTTAAGCATCGGAATCCAGGAATTTGGTTTAGCCGATCGTATACATTATTTAGACGATCAGAGAAGGAACGATTCATCATTTCTACCGTTTCCTGAGAACCCTCATATGCTTCAATTGCTGCAAACTGGGATGTTGTTGTCGGATTTGAAGTAGAATGACTAGCAAGATCAGTCATTGCTTTAATGATAGAAGTGTTCCCTACAGCATACCCAATTCTCCAGCCAGTCATCGAATGCGATTTAGAAACACCATTGATGATGATCGTTTGTTCTTTTAATGGTTCATTTACTTCAGCAATTGAAACATGTTTATTCCCACCATAAACAAGCTTTTCATAGATTTCGTCTGAAACGATCAAGATACCATGAGACAAGCAAACTTCACCTAATGCTGCGAGTTCATCTTTTGTATAGATCATTCCTGTTGGATTACTCGGTGAATTGAGAATAAAGGCTTTAGTTTTTTTGGTGATGGCTTGTTCAAGTTGCTCGGGTGTAACCTTAAACGAATTGCTTTCTTTTCCTTCAATAAAAATTGTTTCACCGCCAGCAAGTTTTACTTGTTCGGGATAACTCACCCAGAATGGGGTAGGAATAATAACTTCGTCACCATCATTTAGTAAGACTTGAAATAACGTGTAAAGGGCATGTTTTGCTCCCACTGTTACAATCACTTCTGTTGGTTGATACGTTAATCCTTGATCTTTTTTTAATTTTTTAATAATCGCTTGTTTTAATTCTGGTAAACCCCCTGAAGGTGTATACTTTGTTAATCCATTTTTCATTGAAGCATAGGCAGCTTCAATGATTGATTGTGGTGTATTAAAATCTGGTTCTCCTGCACCAAGGCCAATCACATCGATTCCACTTTGCTTCATTTCTTTTGCTTTTGCGGTAATCGCTAATGTTGTTGAAGGGGTTAGTGCACTTACTCTCTTTGCAAGTGAAAAGGTCATCTTTATTCCTCCTACCATTATAAATTACTTATTTTTCTCCACCAATCGCCAGATTCAAATTCGACATAATAATAATTTAAATGCTGATCGTGATCAAGATAAGCCATTTCCCAAATGGGAATATGATCTTCAATTCCTAGTGAAATAGACAAAATTTTGTCTGGATTTTCTTCTTTATATAATTTATTTACTGCTGTTTTTTCACTTGTACCATTTGAAAAATCAATACTTTTAATGTATTGCCATTTATTCGAGTAAAAAATCGCTACTTTATCTTTTGAACTGTTTATTCCTGTGGCAACATAGGATGTTGAGTTGCCATGATAAATGTATGTTTTCTCAACCGTAACCAACTTATGTTGATCAATGGACAGTTGTGCAACTTTATTCTCCGCTTTAGTAACCGTTTTCCTTGACTGTTGATAAAAAAGACTAAAGGAAATGAATGAAAGCACAATAAAGAGGCAAATGATGAGGATGATCCATTTTTTCATGACGATACCTTATGTACGATAAATCGTAAATACAGCCTGATCTTGATTATCAGAATCTAAAGCTAATCCAAACATTAAATCGTTCTTTTTTAATGTTCGATTTAAAGAATCGACAATTTTATACAATTCAGGTGAATGCTGTATACGAATGGTTGATAGTATTTCGATTTTATTTTCCACATTATTTCCTCCTCAAATCGTCTGCTCATGATGAATTCATACCCTTCCTATTATAACAGCATAAGGAAAGGACAGAACACCTATTTCAAGTGTTTTTTTGTTTTAATTAAAGTCCTTGTATAGAATGATGGTGATTTTTCTACATTCAGCAAAACAACTCACTTTCCGCGGACGGTAGGTCGAGTCTTCTCGTGAAAGATCATGAGCAGACTGAAAAAGTTCTTTTGGAACGTCAATGCGATATGGGAACGATTTCGTTTCAGTCAGACGCGTTCCGCAGCCACAGCTTCTTTCTCATCGTCACTGGGTTCCCTTGCGCTGTTCCCCAAGGAGTATCGACGGCTTAGCTTCCAATCAGCATCATTCGCTACTATAGCCTAAATAAAAAGGGTAAATTGCGTTTTTTCATATTAATATCAAAGCAGTTTATTGTTCCACATCCAACCATTCTTCTATAGTAAGGATCATGTCATCTATACCACATTCTTGCACATCAATTTGTGGAATGGATCGCAGAAATGCAGATCCGTATGCTGCTGTACGTATTCTTCGGTCAAATACGATGACGACTCCACGATCGTCTTTTCTTCGAATAAGTCGTCCAAATCCCTGCTTAAATCTTAATATGGCTTGAGGTAAACTATACTCATAAAAAGGATTTTTGCCTTCTAGCTTATATTGATCTGACTTTCTTTTATGAAATGGCTCGTCAGGAGGAGAAAAAGGAAGTCTGACAATACATAAACATGACAAATCCTCGCCAGGTATGTCCACACCTTCCCAAAAGCTATTTGTTCCTAATAAAAGCGCCTTTTCAAAACGTTGGAAATTCTTCGCTAATTTCGCACGGCTTCCACTTGATATTCCCTGCGCCATAATCACAAAATCATCCAGTAAACCACTATCTCTTAATAAATCATTTGTTCTTCTAAGCATATCGAAAGAAGTGAATAATACCAACATTCTTCCTTTTGTGACTTGGGCGATCGCGATTAAATGAGAAGAAATGGCTTCAACATAGTCTTGAATCGAAACCTCTTGGATGTCAGGCATATCAGATGGGATCAATAATTTTGTCGCTTTTTTATAATCAAAAGGAGAAGGAATCATACTTTCCCTCGTTTTTGAATTTGTTAACCCTATTTCTTTATTGAATGCTTCAAAGGAACCCTCGACTGTAAGGGTTGCTGAAGTAAGTAAAACACTTTTCGCCGTTTGAAACAAATGTTTTTGTAGCAGCGATGACACATCAAGTGGTTGAGCATAGCACCGAATACTTGATGGAAGAGAACGATTGTCCGCTTCAACCCAAACGACCTCATCTTCTTGTTGAGTCATAAATAGAAGTTTAAAAGCATTCAGATGATCATTCCATTCTAAGATGAGCCCATTCATTTCTTCCAAAAATGCTTTCTCATCGTCTTTTAATGAAGAGAATTCATTTAAAAGTAAATCCAATCTTTCTTTTAAGCAATGTTGAATCGTTTTCATCGAATAATAAACGCGTTCTACCCCATAAATAAGCATTTTTCCATGCTTTTGAGCATTCATTTTACTGATAGAAACTTGTATTTTTATATATGGCTGATTCGTCTTTTTTTCTTTTTGGAGATAGGTAGTAAAAATACCAAACCATTCATCAATTTCAAAAAATAAATTTTGAATAAGACTATTTAATTCTTTAGAAGATTGATGTGTTTTTACGTGATAATATTCGATCATTCGTTCTAACTTTTTTAAAGATTGGTTTTGTTCCAATGAACCTAGTTGTGAAAAAAGAATTTTTATTCCGGTATGATCGAGTGAGATTCCAAGTTGCTTTCTCGCTGCATGCTCGATATGATGAGCTTCATCAATAATGAGATAATTTGACCTGGGGAGAATGCCGTTTTCACGAGAAAAATCTTGTAGTAAGAGCGAATGATTTGTCACGATTATTTCTGAATGAAGTGCTTTTTGTCGTGCAAAAGAGTAATAGTCTATATGAGCCCAGGGATCTTTTTCAGCAGTAAGATAAGACCCATCATTTTTCACGCGATTCCAAAACAATTCTCCTCCATTTGATAAATGGAGTTCGTCTACATCACCTGTTTGAGTATCAGTTAGCCATACAAGTAGTTGAATCTTTGTAAGCAAAGAATCATATTGAACATCTTCTTCATTTAACAGCTGTTCAAATTTAAACAGATTTAAATAATGAGTCCTTCCTTTAAGAAGGGTTGCAGTAATTGAAAATGGTAATGCCTTCTGTAAATTTCGAATTTCCTGATTTAACAATTGATCTTGAAGCGCAATGGTATGTGTACTTACAATAATGGATGTTTTTTCTTCCTTGGCTTTGTAAGCAGCCGGAAGGAGATAACCTTGTGACTTGCCAATTCCTGTCCCTGCTTCTATTAATAAATGAGAGTGAGAGTCGAACGCCGTTTTTACTTCGTCCATCATTCTGTATTGCCCTTCTCTTTCTTCATAAAAAGGTAAAACATTTTGAAGAAGATTTTTTTTCTCAATAGCCGTCTTGGGATAGCGAACGTTTAGAATATCTTCAATTATTGGATGTTCTTTTTTCCTTACAGCAATGCCTCTATAGACTTCCAAATGAGAAGGTAAAGATGAAAGATTCTTCCTCTTTCTTTCCAAGCATACACCGATTAACCACTCTATATCACTTTTCATGGCATGAGACAAAGAATAAATTCGTTCGAGTGTAACTAAAGGAAGTTGATTCATTCTGTCCAATAATTTTAAAAGGATTTCCCCAGTTGCACGGGCATCACTATCTGCCTGGTGAGGTCGATGGTGGATAATCCCAAGTTCATCAGATAAATCTGCAAGTTTATAGCTTGAAGCCGTTGGATAGAGCATTCTTGCAAGCTCAACCGTATCGATTGCAGGGCCATTAAATGGAGTCTCACCTGCATCATTTAGTTCTGCTTGGAGAAAAGACAAGTCAAATGAAACATTATGAGCAACGAAGATTGATTCTTTTAATAGACGGTTGATTTCGTGGGAGACTTCATGAAAATCAGGTGCTCCTAAAAGAATTTTTTCGTTAATGCCGGTTAGCTCCTCAATAAAAGGCGGTATCTGTTGATGAGGTTGAATATATGTATTATATTCCTCAATAATTATTCCATCTTCAATCACGACTGCAGCAAACTGAATGATTCGATGTCCTCTCTTCGCTGAATTCCCAGTGGTTTCCAGGTCAATAACGACCATTCGTTTGTTTACCATATTTATCACACCTTTATACAATCGTTCCTAGTTCGCAAATTCCTATTTCAGTGTATCATATCCCGTATTTCGAGTTCTATTAAAAGAAATCATTCCTTCGAACGAATAATCATATGATAGGAAAGACTTCGTTCATATTCATTTGACGAATCATATTATCTTTCGATACAACCCTATCGTAAATGCGATAAATGAACGGAAGGAAAAAGAATGGTCATTTGAACGCTATCAAGACACTACAAGATTAAGCATGATCCTAATACAAAAGCTAGGAAATCAACAGCCCGTAAACATCCCTATGTTCCTTTCAATCATTTAAAGCAGAAAATAATAAAAAGACACTAGAATAAAGATAGAGAATGCGCCCCCCTGCAACGAAAACCGACTAAATCGTATGAACAGCATCCTTTAACATAGAAAATCCACCGTATCTCAATCACTCGAGATACGGTGGATTCGGTGAAAAAAGGATAATTTTTTAGGAACATCCTTTAAATTAAATCATTTTTTTACTAAAACATGACAGTCGCTTCTGGTTCATGTGTTAGCATTTCTTTAATTCGATTATTTTCGTCCATTAGAGCTACTTTTGGATGATGTTGATGGATTTCTTCATTTTGGAGTATGGCATAAGAAACGATGATGACAATATCTCCAACATGAACACGTCTAGCTGCAGCACCGTTCAAACATACGACTCCAGATCCTCTTTCACCTTTAATGATATAGGTTTCGAATCGTTCGCCGTTATTATTATTCACGATTTGAACTTTTTCATTTGCTACCATATCAACTGCATCAAGAATATCTTCGTCAATTGTAATACTTCCTACATAATTTAAATTGGCTTCCGTAACGGTTGCACGGTGTATTTTTCCATTCATTAATGTTCGAAACATGAGTATCTCTCCTTTTTATACAATTGTAAAGATCGTATTATCAATTAATCTCGCTTTTTCATATTGATAAGCTACAGCAATAATGATTTGTCCTTTTAATTCTTGAATAACTTCTAATTCTGGATAGGAGTATATCTCTAAATAATCGAGTCTACCTGATAAATGATAAAACTCTTTTTTTAGTTGATCGACTAATTCTTCCGACGTGTATGCTTTAGTAAGCGCAAGCTCTTGACCTTTTTGTAGTCCTTTTTGCAACAGAGGTGCTTCTGCTCTTTCATTTTCATTTAGATAAACATTTCGTGAACTTTTCGCTAAACCGTCTACTTCTCTAACGGTCGGTACTGTAACGAGTTGGATAGGAAATGAAAAATCAGTAATGAGACCATCAACAATGGCTACTTGTTGAGCATCCTTTAAGCCAAAATAGACTCGATTTGGTTGAATAAGGTGAAAAAGCTTCGTTAACACGGTCACGACACCATCAAAGTGTCCTGGTCTTTTTTTTCCACATAACACGTTTGTTCGTTGAACAACATTCATGTTAATCGTCAATGATCGAGGATACATTTCTTCGGCTGTGGGGATAAACACTAGGTCTACATTTGCTGCTTCAGCCTTTTTTGTGTCATTTTCTTCATCTCTAGGGTATCGATCGAAGTCCTCGTTCGGCCCGAATTGTAACGGATTCACAAATATACTCAAAACAACATAGTCATTTTGTTCTTTGGCCTTCGTTAACAAACTTTGGTGTCCTTCATGCAAAAATCCCATTGTCGGAACGAATCCAACTGATTTCTTTGCATTTCGAACCTCGGATAGTTCTTTTCCTAATTCTTTTTTTGTCCGAACAATTTTCATTCCGTTTTTCCTCCATAAAGCGCAATTCTTTCTTCTTCTTTCATCGTAAACGTATGTTCAATCGATGGAAATGAGTGATCTTTTACTTCTTTCACATAAGTGGACAACCCTTTAAGAATTGCTTCATTTACATCAGCAAATGGCTTCACGAATTTTGGTAACCGATCAACACCGTATTGTACTAAATCATGATAGACAAGCACTTGTCCGTCAGCATCAATCCCTGCTCCAATCCCAATTGTAGGGATATTCAAGGACTCTGTTATTTTTTCTGTGAGCTGTCTTGGGACACATTCTAATACAACACTAAAGGCTCCCGCTTCTTGACAATTCAGTGCATCTTCAATTAATTGCTCGGCTTGCTTTGCCGTTTTCCCTTGTACTTTATATCCACCCAATACACCGACAGATTGTGGAGTTAATCCTAAATGAGCAACAACAGGTATACCTGCTTTTGTTAAAACGCGGATCATCTCGATTACTCGATCTCCACCTTCTAACTTGACGGCATGTGCTCCGCCTTCTTGCATTAATCGAGCTGCAGCTCTCACAGTTTCAAGTTCATTTAAATGATAAGTTGCAAATGGCATATCCGTCACGATATACGTGTGAGGAGCCCCTCTTTTCACTGCTTTTGTATGATGAATCATATCGTCAAGCGTAACAGGTACTGTTGATTCATACCCTAGTACGACCATTCCAAGCGAGTCCCCTACTAATATCATATCGACTTCGGCTTGTTCAGATAATTTCGCAGATGGGTAATCATAGGCTGTAACCATTACGATTTTTTCATGTTTAATTTTCATTTGAATAAATTCTGGTATTTGAATCATTTTCGTTACCTCCTATAAGTTATTAGAACTTTTTTTGCATAAAAAAAGTCCTTTCAGGCAGAAGGACTCCTAACGAATATTTTCATAGGTCCCCTGTCCCTGTCGATGATCGATCAAGGCAGAACTTTTTGTATCATTGAATTCAGTGCAATCGGTGCAATCGGTGCAGTTCATGATGATACTGCCCTTCAAAAGAAAGTATAGCAGATTCCTGTTCATTTGAATACAATTCGCCATTATGACGAAGCGATCTCGATATCAGCAGAGTATATGAAATGAATCTTTCCATCTGAATCCTCAAGTTGTAAAACGCCTTCTTCTGTAATACCTAATGCTTTCCCTACGATCTCACCTTTACTTGTTTTCGCCTTAACGGTTTTCCCAATACTAATGGAATAACTTTCCCATATGATTTTTATTGGTCTAAATCCTTCTCGAATATACAAATCATAAAATTTTTCAAAATTTTGAAGGATTATAGCAATCAAACGATCACGTGAAACGGATTTTGCACTTTCAATTAAGAGTGACGTAGCGGGTTGTTTAATTTCAGGATCAATGTCCTTTTCTTTTTGATTCACATTGATTCCAATCCCAACGATCATGGATCGAATTTGATTCGCTTCTGCTTGCAGTTCAGTTAAAATTCCGGTTACTTTTTTTCCATTTAATAATAAATCATTTGGCCATTTTATCTCAGGTGTTAATCCGGTTACTTCTTCAATCGCCAATGCAACTGCTACTGCTGCGATCAATGTAAACTGAGGAGCTCTTGATAAAGGCAGGTCAGGTCGAATTAACATACTCATCGAAATCGTTGTGTATTTTGGTGAGAACCATTTTCTTGCTAATCTACCTCTACCCCCTGTTTGTTCTTCAGCCAAAACAATTGTGCCCTCATCCGCTCCATTTCCAGCCAATTCCAGTGCTAATTTTTGCGTAGAATCAATGGTATCAAGACAAGTAATATTTCGTCCCATCCTCTTTGTATGAAGGAATTCATTAATCTTGTTTACACTAATAGCTTGTGGTGACTGCAAAAGTCTGTATCCTTTTTTCTTAATGGATTCTACTTCAAAACCATCTTCTCTAAGCCCTTCAATATGTTTCCAAATCGCTGTACGAGAACAACCGATCATATTAGCTAGATCCTGACCAGAACGAAATTGGTCGCCCATTTCCGAAAATGCTTCCAACAATCGATTTTTAATGGATTCTTGTTCCATGTACCATCCACTCCTTTATTTGCTCGTACTGATTAGGCAATTCATTTTCAATGATTTCATATTCTATTTTCTTCATTGCTTGGCTCACCCATGGTCCAGGCTTACGATCGAACCAACTTAATAGGTCACTTCCTGTAATGACAAGATCACTTCGGAGATGAATAGGCAATTGATTCCACTCGGATTTAATATTTTCAATTACTGAGGGATCCTTCAACCAATGATGTGATGAATAAATGCTGGCAGCTGACAACGCATTTTTTAAACCAACTTGATATAATGGATAGCCTTTTAATTCAGATATCTTATATGTACGGATCGTTTTTAAACGTGCCAAGTAATCCTTCATTCTCCCGTTTGAAAAACGCCAAGAGTTTAGCCATTCTTTAGGATTCTCAATGTTCATTTCCAATAATAATAAGACCCACATTTCATCTTTTGTGAGTCCTTGTAAATTGTAAGTTAACAAGTTTGTTAGTTCATTTTTGTATTCTCTTAACAAGTGCACGGATTCGAATAGTTTTGTTGATAGCAATTCAGCTATTCCTTTTCCTTTGTATAAGCCGTCAAATAGTTTATCCATTTCACTTTGTTGTCTTTCAATCGATATGAACTCCAATAACTCCGCATGCTTCTCAATCGCAAGTTGTGTTTCTTGTTCAATTGTAAAACCTAACTGCCCAACGAAGCGAATAGCTCGAAGCATTCTCAGAGCGTCCTCTGAGAAGCGATGGGCTGGATCACCAACTGCTTTTATTTTCTTAGATGAAATATCCACCTTCCCGTTGTAAGGATCAATATGAGTACCGTCGAGATCTAATGCCATGGCATTCATCGTAAAGTCTCTTCTTTCAAGGTCTCTCGAGATGGACGTCACAAATTCCACCTCACTTGGATGTCGATGATCTTCATATTTTGACTCCGCACGAAAAGTGGTTACCTCATAACCGATCCCTTTATTTAGAACTAAAATCGTTCCATGCTCAATTCCAACTGCCACGGTTTTAGGGAAAATAGATACGATTTGATGGGGGGTAGCAGAGGTCGCGATGTCCACATCATGTACATTTCTACCCAATACTAAATCTCTCACACATCCCCCTACGAAAAAGGCTTCATACCCATTTGATTGAATTTTTTCAATGATAGGAACCGCGCTTAAAAATGGTTCAATCCACTTCATAGGATCCCGCATTCCCTATCATCAATGTTTCATACAATGCTTCATATTGATCAACAATAAGAGAAGAATGGAATTTCGATTCGACTGTCTTTAATGCGGCAGATTGTATTCGTTCCATTTCTCGATCATCAGAAAGAATATGTATGGCTCGTTCACTCATCGAATCCACATCTCCTAGTTCACAAATATACCCGTTCACACCATTCTCGATGACTTCTGGAATTCCGCCGATATTTGTTCCAATACACGGTACCCCACAAGCCATTGCTTCAAGAGCTACTAAACCAAAACTTTCTTTTTCTGATAATAGAAGCATAAGATCACTAATCCCGTATAATTCTTCCAAACTGTCTTGCTGTCCTAAGATTCTAACCTTGTCCTTTAGCCCCATATCTTGAATCATTTGACAGATCGTCGACATTTCCGGACCGTCTCCTACTAGCAATAATTTTGAATCAATCTTTTCTTGCACTTTATGAAAAACACGAATGACGTCTGGCACTCTTTTAACAGATCGAAAGTTAGATACATGAATGAACACTTTTTCATGGTCCAAAATTTCATAATCCTTTTTAAGGTGATCATGATTCCCTTGTTTATATATTCGCTCATCGATAAAATTATAAACTGTTGTTAACTCTTTATCAGGTCGAATAAGTTCATTCGTTTGATCGATAAGCGCATTCGATACCGTTGTCACAACATCCGATTTCTCAATGCCAAATCGAATTGATTCTTTTAAGGATGGATCGTAGCCTAGTACTGAAATGTCTGTCCCATGCAAGGTTGTTACAATCTTAACGTTTGATTCTCCTGCCATTTGTTTTCCTAATATCGCACAGATGGCATGTGGCACAGCATAGTGAACATGTAAGATATCTAATTTTTCCCTTTTGATCACCTCAGCCATCTTATTGGCTAATGCAATGTCATAAGGCGCATATTGAAAAACAGAGTATTGATTTACTTGTACTTGGTGGTAGTAAATATTGGGATACATCTTATTCAGTCGAAAAGGAATACTCGACGTTATGAAGTGGATCTCATGACCTCTTTCTGCAAGAAATTTACCTAATTCAGTCGCGATTACACCAGAACCTCCAACGGTTGGGTAACAGGTGACGCCAATTTTTAATTTCATATCTGTACTCCTCACTATAGTAAATCTAGTAATAAAGGTTGATCACTTAAAAACCCTTCTCCATACTTTACGGATACTTCTTTCCCTATCATCATTTCACGAGCTCGGATCGATTCAATATAGCCTTCGGTTAATGGCGTTTCCACACCATCAATCACTTTTTTCAAACTGACTTGCATATGCGAGTAAACTATTAATTTTATTCTCAATATATGGACCAATCTCAATGATAAAATCGGGTTTGTGAAAACCATTTATCATGTAATAGTAAAGTGCCTGAGCTTTGTGATAAGAACCTTGTTCTTCTGGCATATACTTACGTATTCCTGCAGAAAAAAAAGCTTCTTTTACAAGTACAGAAGCATTTCCATGGTCAGGATGACGATCTTTAGGAAAAGGAGCAAAAATATACTTTGGCTTGTATTCTCTAATTACTTCAACGATTTTTTTTATTGAAGAATCGTCTACAAAAAGTCCACGATCTGGTAGATCAAGCTGTATTCGTTCTTTCACACCTAATATTTCAGCAGCATGTAAGGATTCAGTTCTACGCTGATCAACATGACCATTTGAAGATAACTCAGCCTTCGTTAAATCACATATAACAACTGTTTTTCCTTCATCTATATATTTAGAAATTGTGCCGCCCATGCCAATTTCCACATCGTCTGAGTGGGCCCCAAATGCTAATATGTCTACTTGTCCCATAGTTAATTTCCACGCCTCTCAATCGATGGATTGTCTCCAATTTAAATAACCGCTTTTTAGACCTCTTATAAGCATTTCAGCTGTGCCCATATTTGTAGCAAGTGGAACAGCGTATACATCACATAAACGGACTAAAGCTGTCACATCAGGTTCGTGAGGCTGCGCAGTCAATGGATCTCTAAAAAAGATGACTAAATCAATTTCATTATCAGCGATCTTGGCACCAATTTGTTGATCTCCTCCTAATGGACCAGATCTAAAACAATGAACTTTTAAGTCCGACTTCCTGATTAATACGTGATCCGGTTGTCCCTGTAGCGTATAATTCGTGGGCACCGATGATGTCTTTATAGGCTGTCACAAAACGAACGAGATCGTTCTTTTTTGAATCGTGAGAAATGAGTGCAATTTTCATCGTATCGACCCCTTATTCCAAAATATTTTCCAATCCATAAATAAAACTATCAATTTTCATGACAGATTCAATTGAGACTTTTACCCCCGACATAAACGATTTACGATTAAAAGAATCATGGCGAAGAGTCAATAGTTGTCCTTCCAAACCTAACAAGACTTGTTGGTGAGCAACAAGACCAGGCAAACGAACACTATGAATTCGAATTCCATCTAGTTGGGCACCTCTTGCACCAGGCAATGTTTCGACTTCATCGTGGTGTCCTTGAATTTTACTTTCTCTTTCATCGATTATCATTTGTGCTGTCTTAACAGCTGTACCAGACGGTGCATCCAACTTTTGATCATGGTGCATTTCGATTATTTCGACATCCTGAAAATATTTTGCCGCCATTTGTGAAAACTTCATCATGAGGACTGCACCGATGGCGAAATTGGGAGCAATGATCATACCGGTCTCATTTTTTTCAGAAAGGGTTTTTAGTTCGCTTAATTGATGTTCATTAAATCCCGTCGTTCCAATCACCGCTCTAATATGATACTCTATCGCTAATTTGGCATGCTTATACCCATTTTCAGGAGTGGTCAAGTCAACAAGAACGTCTCCACCGAATTGGAAACACTTCTCTGCATCTGTAAATATCGGAACATCAACATTCGGAAGTCCTTCAACATCTGATAACTTCACTCCATCATTTTTTCGATCCAGTACTGAAATCAACTCAAATTGATCCGTGTTTAAAACAAGTTGAACCGCTTCTCGTCCCATTCTTCCTCTAGGTCCTGCTACAATAACCTTAATTTTTTTCATTTTTCGACCTCCTCTATTCGTGTCCAACGATCTCGATCTCTCGTCTTAAATTTATTCATCACTAAATTATGAGAATCCTCTAAATCGATCCCTAATGAATTTGCAAAGCAAATCATCACAAACAGCATATCTCCAAGTTCTTCATTAATAGGATTTTCCGCTTCTGTATCTTTTTTTCTTTTTTCTCCATAAGTATGGTTTACTTCCCGCGCTAATTCTCCCAGTTCTTCCGTCATTCTTGCCACTAATGCGAGAGGGCTAAAATATCCTTCTTTAAACTGGCTTATGTATTGATCAACCTCGTATTGAAGCTCCCCTAGTGTTCTTTTTGTCATATAAAAGACGCTCCTTTGTTCATCGTTCTGCTCTTATAAGTTTACTTTTCTTATATGTTAGCTAAAATGATCCTCTTTTACAATTAATATTGACTATCATTGCCTTGATTTAAACTCTTTGATAGAGGTCATTGCTTGAAAGGAACCCATTCGATATAATGGATCTGTTGTGTTTAAACAGGATTTTATGGAGGGGTAACATGATTTTTAGTCTTAGATTGAAAAATATTGCATTTATTTTATTAGGTTCTGCCATTTTTAGTTTTGGTATTGTTAATTTTAATATCCAAAATAATTTAGCTGAAGGCGGATTCACAGGTATTACGCTTCTCCTTTATTTTTTATTTCATATAAATCCGGCTTACACTAATCTTTTATTAAATATTCCCGTATTTTTTGTCGGTTGGAAATTTCTTGGAAAAACGACATTTTTGTATACAATCATCGGGACCGTGAGCGTGTCACTTTTTTTAGACCTTTTCCAACGATTTGAAGTAAACATTCCAATAAAAGGAGATCTTTTTTTAGCCGCACTTTTTGCAGGAGCTTTCATCGGAATTGGTTTAGGTATCATCTTTAGATATGGAGGTACTACTGGTGGTGTGGATATCATTGCTCGACTGACACATAAATATGTTGGTTGGAGTATGGGGAAAACGATGTTCCTATTCGATGCCATCGTCATTACAGTATCTCTTATTACGTATTTAGATCCAAGACAAGCCATGTATACACTTGTAGCTGTCTTCGTCGGTGCAAGGGTCATTGACTTTATGCAAGAAGGTGCCTATTCAGCAAGAGGTGCTTGGATTATTTCGGATCACTTTGAATCAATCGGAGACAAAATTAACGCTGAAATGGACCGAGGAGTAACGATATTAAAAGGATACGGATCGTTCACAAAAGAAAATCGAGAAGTTTTGTATTGTGTCGTCGGACGAAATGAAATTGTCCGATTAAAAAACATTATCGCTTCTATTGATCCCCATGCTTTTGTTTCAGTAACAGTTGTCCACGACGTTTTAGGGGAAGGCTTCACACTCGATGAGAATAAGAACCCTCTTCAAGATTAGATAATAAAAATGAAATAAAAATTTTTCAAGGCTGTTTAGAAAGTCCGTGAAAACGGACTTTCTGACAACCTTTTTATTTTGGTTGTTTTTCAACTTTTCTGTTTTACCGTTAGAGAGCAACGATTCCCTGCGATTACAAACAGGATTGCTATCTGTGGGGCATCGATAACCTCGATTCTAGTATGAATGGGGAAAACGAAATTCACCTATTTTGGCCATCATTTCATTAAACCTCATGAAATTCTAAGATATTATGGTTGTTTTTCATATTCAAGGGGTTTTAATTCGAACCTGCTTATTAAATGTGTCGAAATTTAATGGACCTATTGTGATGGGAGATGAATCAAATGAATGTCGTGAAATTGAATAATAAAGAGGTTGTTTTGCCATAGTAAAGAAGAGATGTGCTTGAAGAAATTCAAAGGAGGACTTTGTCATGGAAAAACACACCGAAATGAGTTGGAAAAATGAAAATGTTGTCTCCCAATTGCATAATTCTGTAGATACTGTCACAACCGCTGTAGGTCAAGCCCAAACAAACCCGACAGACCAATTAATCGAACATGCAAAATCTTTAGTTGATCGAGCAGATCACGCAGTTTTAAACGCACAACAAAACAGTGAAAATCTTGAACCCATTCAAAGGATTCAGGAACAATTGAATAAAGAAAAACAGCGATTACAACAGTTATATTCGCAAAGTGATCTACAATCATAGAACATAAGGAAAGCGTGAGAAAGCATTCTCACGCTTTTTTCTTAAATGAATCAAATTGAACTCAAAATTTTCTTATTAGGTTTTCAATTATTGTATTCTTAGTCATTACGCCGCATACCCGTATACATAAGCACAAGTCTTAATAATTCAATAACTCCCACAGCAGCAGCGGCTACATAAGTCCATGCCGCAGCATTTAAGACTTTCTTTGCATTTTTTTCTTCTTCATTTTTAATCAGTCCGATGGTTACTAATTGATTCATCGCACGAGAAGAAGCATTAAATTCTACTGGTAGTGTGATCATCTGAAAGAAAACACCGGCAGCCATTAAAACAATGCCCAGTAAAAACATTTGTGTAATCGCAGTAAACATGCCAATTAAGATAAAAATCCAAGACAAGTTTGAGCCAAAGTTCGCAACAGGAACCAGTGCATGACGAAATCTCAAAAAATGATATCGTTCTTTATCTTGAATGGCATGTCCCACTTCATGCGCGGCTATTGCCGCACCCGCAATGGACTGTCCATGAAAATTGTTGGAAGATAAATGAACTTTCTTTGAGGAAGGATTGTAATGGTCACTTAATACCCCTCTTGTCTCTACTACTTGCACGTAATCAAGTCCATTTGCATCCAATATCGCCCGTGCCACATGTGCACCTGTCATGCCATTAAAAGTTCCTACTTTAGAAAATTTGTTATATGTTTTTTTCACTCTCATTTGAGCCCATAGTGGGATAATGGATAAGAGGATAAAGTATAGAATATAGTACATTTTTTACCCCCATCATTTGTATTAAATAACATTGTACAAACATATAATGAGGGCTGTCAATCAATTAGGTTTAACCAGTAGATCACCTGCTGTTTTGAAGTCTCTTCCAAGCCACAACGAATAAAGTTAGAAACATTATTCCTCCGACTGTTGTGCTAATCCAAAGGACATGTACATGGTCCATATAAGCAGGTTGTGGTACAAAAGATCGTGAAGTCACGACTGGGACCTGTAAAAAAGTTACGGTCTTTTCAGTATAATGCGTTGCATGATGATCTTGATAATCATTCACATTTCCTGAGAGCCAAAGAATGCTTGAAGTCCAATAGATTGCAAAAAACATTAGACCAATCATGATCAATTCTAAACCACGCTTCATCTCTTCTCCCCCTTACTCCTACTATATGTTTATGAGGAATCATTAGGGACTAGACCGAAACAGAAAACATGGCAGAGGCTGTTCTGAAGTCAAATGAAAACGAGCTGACGGATAAACCTATGTTTTGTTTATTTTTTCTCCCACACCGTTGGAAAATGGTGTTTTTCCTCGATCACATTGTGGTTTGCTTTTTGTTGCGTAGCATTTGTCTCCCTTTCCCGTACGCTGTGTAAAAATGAAGAGCATTCTGTAAAGATTTACTCTTACACGCGAGATTTCGAATACAAAATATTTTCCTTCATGTAAAAAAATATCTCCACCACGACACTCTATTTTTTTGGAACATCAACGATTTCCGATGGAGAAGTAAAATTAAGATTTAAAAGTTAGCTGAATTTCGGATAAAAGAAAAAACATTCGAAAGATTTAAGAATTTTCCGAATGCTTTTCATATTAAGAATTTAGGGAAAGCTTTTTTGAAGCAAATTATTTTATTAATGTATACTTCCTCATCCATTTACTTTCTTGGGATACGAATAAAGCAATGCCGATTGAAAGAATACTTAACCAAAAGGTAAAATATCCGATTTGGTTGATAAATTGTTCCAATTGTGAATAGACTGGATATTGCATAAATACGTAGTCGATTATGTCATTATGTATAGTGAAAATTGCCGCAACAATGATATGCCACTTTTTCATCCTATAAAATGGTGAAAACAATAATCCCTCCATCGCCATTGCCCCATGAGATACCATTAACATATAACCTTCCCACGGCAAATACCCTGTGACTTTAAGTGTAAAAAGATTCATGACAACTGCCCAAATACCGTATTTAAATAAAGACATGATGGCTAATGCCTCAAACAATCCCCAGTTTTTTTTAAAGATAAAGCCTAGGAGGACAAAGCAAAAAAACAAGCTCGCTGTCGGGCTATCTGGAACAAACGGGATAAAGTAAGATTTGGTTACTTCTAATTGCGGTAGGTACCATATGTAGCCATAAATCGTACCAAGTAAATTAATTACAAATATTAAAAACAATGATTTCTTATTCATTAACATTGCATATAACCAGGTCACTATATTCCTCCCTATTGATATTATTTATCCTGAGTCGGATCGGAATTAATCTACAAATGAATCAATTTCAGCCATCCTATTTCAGATCGTTTATACGACCGTTTCTAAGAAATTTTTACACTACATTCGGTTTCGATTTCCGCTCATGCTGTTCCCGCAGAAGTCGCCGTCTGCCACTTCAACCAAATAAGATGTTCGTTTTATGAGCTGATTTCTAATGATGAAATGGATTCAACTAACATAATTTTTGCTCCTGCCTAAATTTAGGTAAAACAAAAGAGCCTTTATTGCTAGGCTCTTTTGAAGTTATTTACTTTTTACACTTGAAACAAATTCAGCCAGTTTGCCAAGTTCTTCATCTGATCCTTTAAAAATACCGGATGGCATTTTACCACGACCATTTTTTGCAATTTTTTGAATTTGTTCAGGTTTTAATCCATTATCAACCAATGAAGGTGCCGCAGCTCCTCCAGCAAGGTCTTCACCATGACAGTTAATACAACCTTGTTTTTGATAAATTTTGTAACCATCAGCATTTTTGTCAATCGTCGCTTCTGCTTTAATTTTCCCTTGTTCCTCAGCAGCTTTCCAGTCATGATTGGCAACGGATTGCCAAGTTAAGAAAAATGTCGCTGCGATTGCAAGTAACATAAAGCCAGTTGCAAAAGGTCGTCTTAACGGACGACGTTCTGGACCTTTGTCTATGAATGGAGCTAGTAAAAGTCCACCAAAAGCAAGACCCGGAATAACAAAAGCTCCAATCACGTTGTATGGGCCTGAAGCGAATGAATATTTAAGTAATTGATACAAGAATAAAAAATACCAGTCAGGTAATGGAATATATCCAGTGTCTGTCGGGTCAGCGATACGCTCTAAAGGTGATGGATGAGCGATCGTTAAACATAAATAACCAACTAAGAATACTGAACCTACTAACCATTCCTTTAATAAAAAGTTTGGCCAGAATGCCTCCGTTTTACCTGGATATTCCGAATAATCTTTTGGAATATTCGGTTTACGTGACGTAGGAACACGGGAGTCCCCTACAAATTTCATCCCTTTTCCGCGATGCATTTGCTTCCCCCTCCTTTTATTGTAAGATAGTTAATTCGCACACATAGTCATTCTTATAGCGGACCTGAAATACCTTGTTTACGAATCATTAAGAAGTGAGCTCCCATTAAAGCGAGTAACGCAGCTGGTAAGAAGAAAACATGTATCGCAAAGAAGCGAGTCAATGTTTGAGCACCAACAATATGAGCATCCCCTGCAAGCAAAATCTTAACTTGAGTACCAATTAATGGTGTAGCTTCCGCAATTTGCAGTCCAACTTTTGTAGCAAAAAGCGCTTTCATATCCCAAGGTAACAGATAACCAGTAAATCCTAAACCAAGCATAATAAAGAAAATAAGTACGCCAACTACCCAGTTTAGCTCACGTGGTTTTTTATAAGCTCCTTGGAAGAATACACGCAAAGTATGTAAAAACATCATTACAATTACTAAGCTCGCACCCCAGTGATGCATCCCACGTACAATTTGTCCAAATGCAACTTCGTTTTGTAAATAGTAAACAGATTCCCAAGCATTTTTAATATCGGGCACATAGTACATTGTCAAAAACATTCCTGACAATATTTGAATAACCGTTACAAAAAATGTTAGTCCACCGAAACAATAAACGAATGCAGAAAAATGGTGTGCGGGGTTAACATGTTCTGGAACTTCGTGATCTGCGATATCGCGCCATAAGGGCGTTATATCCAATCGCTCATCAACCCAATCATAAATCTTGTTCAGCATTGGTTACGCCTCCTTTATTTCACGATATCGTTTGGTTTTGGTTGACCTAAGTACAAAATGCCATTTTTCACTTTCATTGGATAGACATCCAATGGAGCTGTCGGCGGTGTTCCTGGTACGTTTTTACCATTCTTCTCGTACATACCACCATGGCATGGGCAGAAGAAACGGTTTGGTTCTGATTTGTTTGCATTCCAGTTAACTGTACAGCCTAAGTGTTTACAAATAGGTGATAGGGCAACAACGTCGCCTTTATCATCTTTATAAACCCATGCAGTATGTGTAGCATTCGATGAATACCATGCATCTTTTTGTTCATAAGTAAAATCGACACGTGTTGGTTCTTTTGTCAAATCACTTACTTTTTGTTTCGTTGCATGAAAGTCACCTGCAGCCTCTGCTTCAAGCATTGGATCAATGGCAAAACGGACCATTGGCATCAACATTCCAGCAGCCATGAAACCACCTACACCTGTAAGCGTATAGTTAAGGAATTGACGTCTTGATACTGGTTGCTTGCTCATCCTTTTCCCCCCTCTATGTTAAGGTAAGTCCATCGGACATTTACTCGCACATACATAAAACTAGGACATAATTATGATAGCTCAATCTATGGACTTGGTCAATACGGTTCGTTTCAAATATTGCAACATTGTGACGAATTTACGAAAAATCACCCATTTTGCCACTTTTGTACGATAATGTTCAAAAATTGGTTTACTTGGTCTTCAATAATTGAAAATGCATATTTATCATCCAAGTGTTCTAAAGGAATAGAAGGAAGCCAAATTAATCGATCCCCTAATTCAGACTCATTCATCTTCCAAAATAGATCAGATGATAGATAATAAACAAATTTAAATTCAGTGTTTTCTAGAGCTGATGCCCAGTTCTGAAGACGGTTCATCACATCAACTTCACCAGATAAATAAGTAAATGGTGGTAATAAAAAAATTCTTCCTTTGAATTGTTTTTCTAGTTGTTGGGTTAATAGTGTAATAAATTCTGCTTGCGAAGCAGATTGTTTCATACTCTCATCAAACGAAAGAGGAAACATGGGGATAATAGCTGTATCAATATAAGCTTTTTCTTTGTCATAGACATTTACATCTTTTGCATTCCAGTTCATATTTATAACCTCATTCCAAAAAAAATTAAGTTTACCTTTGTCACATTCAATCTTCCTATTGTTAATCTCGAAAGAGAAACGAACGGCATAACGGACGGAATGTTGTCTGTTATACAAATTCTGTGGACAAAAAGAAGCCTATAATCCAGCTATTCTTCATACCTAGCGAATTTACGATTCGCACCAAAGAAAAAGTCCTCTCTTATTTGAGAGGACTTCCATTCGTGACTTGAATGAACAAGTTTGAAAAATGGTGAAATGCTTCTTCATTTCCCTCGTCTAGTGCACGGTCAATTTCTTTCATCAAGTGATCTCGTTGGAATATTTGTAAACTTTCTTCTAACCACGTTTCAGTTATTTTCCGATCCTCTTTTTCTGTCTTAATATCGCGAGGGGTAAAAGGATTGTCTTCTAAAACTGCAGCGTAATGAAAAGATGCATTTGACGATTGAAAGTTGAGCTGTACGTATAAGTCTTCGTCTTGATTTAAGCGAATATCGTGAAATGATTTTTCCGCATCGTTTGTAACAACATTTTCTTTATAAAACCGGAACGGAACACCGTCAATACAATGCGTAGACATGATAAGTGCTCTTGGACAATATTGTGCTTGGTCAACAAAATGAACTTTTTCCATTAGAGGATCATGACTCATTAAGTAATTTAGAATCCAAACACACTCTCTCTTACGGAGCTGGTAATGGTTTAAGAACCACCTAACAAAATCTTTCTTCTCGTTGACAGAAACAGGAGTGGTCATATACATTCCCTCCTCTGCTCAGATTGGTTTTCTAAGTATAACATATTTAATCTTCTAGACCCTCTATTAAAAGCTGGATTTCATCATTTGATGGATCATGCTTAAGTAGCATAGAATAGACTTCGATGGCCTCCTTCCTTTTTCCTTCTTGAACGAGAAAATTTCCATATTCTCTTAAAAACTCTGGCTGTTCTTTAAGATAAGTATATGCTTGTTGATAAGTCGAAAATGCTAACTCATAATTTTCTGTAACTTCGTATGCTCTAGCTGCATCCCAATAGAACTGTGGATCTTCTTCGCCTTCTTTTTGCATGAGTTCAAAGATTTCAATAACCTCATCATATTTATCCTGCAACAATAACAATTTATTTAAAGTAAGAGCCGCTTCTAAATAGCCAGGATCTAAAGCGATAGCTTCTCGCAAATAACGCTCTGCTTTATTCTCATCTGCTAATTTCAATGAGATTCTCCCTGCAAATAAAGCAATTTCTTTATTAAATTCATCATGAGTCATACCTAATTCCGCCGCATTTAAACTTTCATGGAGCTGCTCTTCGTATTCATATGCTTTTGCTAAATATAAATAAATCCCTTGATAATCTGGATCCAGTTCTTTGACTTGTTCAAATAATTCAATCGCTTTTGAATAATAGGCTGCTTGAAAAGCGGTGAATCCATATCCAAATAAATTATTTACTTCAAAACGCGCCTTAACAGCTTTTTCATAAAAAGGTAATGCTTCTTCAAAAGCACCGCCAGAGCTTAATGAGTCCGCCATTCTTTGGTGAAGATTTGCACCAGCTATATCTTCCATTCCTTGATCAAGAAGTTTTTGATATTGCTTTGTTGCTTCTAATAAGCGACCTTCTTCTGCGTATAGTTCCCCTAAAGCGAAATCAATAATCGGCTCTTCTGGCAATTTTTCTTTAGCTAAAATTAATTTATGTTCACTCACTTCATAAAGACCTTGCATTTGATACAAATCTGCTAAAAGCAAAAGAGATCGAGGGAAAAAGGAGTCGCTCGAATCAATTTGTTCAAGCAATAAAACTGCTTCATCTTCTTTATCCATTTCTGTAAGGGTCTCTGCCAACAAAACAATGATTTCACCTTCGCCTGGATAGGATTCAAGAAGTTTAGAATATAACTTTTTTGTTTCTTCTAAAAAACCAAGTTGAAATAACTCTTCAGCTAATAAATAAAGCTCTTCATCTGATCCTTGAGAAAAAATGGAGGAAAAAAGTTGATTTGCTTCATTCATATTTCCATCTTGCAATGCTTGAATCATTTGATTAATTTCATCCATATTATCTGTTCCCCTTTTATTGCGAGTTGTTATTTATGTGAATATGATCATCTTAAATCAATTGTTAGTCGATAATCAACACTCGAAGCTTGGCAATTCATTTTCTACACGCATGAAAAGAGGCTGGGACAAATATATATTTTGTCCTGGCCCTTTTTCATTTTGTCGAAAGTGTGGCAGGCGACGCTTTCCTGGCGGCACGAACTCAACTAATTCGCTTAGACCTTGCTCTAAGCGAATGGATTTTCGTATCGTGCTGATCGCCCAGGAGTCGTACCTGCTCTACACTTTCGACTTTTTTGATCTTGAACCAGATGAAGGCCTCTCCATTTAGTCCCAGCTCTCAAATCGAACAGACCGTTCAGGATTTGATCGCCAGTTCAAGGTCTATCAATGTAAGGACTGCAGTGGTTGTCCGTTTCGCGCACAGTGTACAAAGACAGCGGAAGGGAACAATCGAAAAGTGTCGATCAATGTGAACTGGGAAGAACAAAAAAAATATATACGCCAAAAGCTTTCAGAAGCAAAGACTGGCGCCATCTATCGTCTTCGAAAGATCGACGTGGAACCAGTCTTTGGATTTTTGAAGGTTAATTTAGGTTTCACTCGTTTCTCCGTCCGAGGAAAGACGAAGGTGAAAAACGAGATCGGCCTCGCATTGATGGCCGTCAACCTTCGAAAATATATGTGTAGAATGGGGGGGATTCTAAGGAAATCAGTCCCTCTATATATCAAAATGAGCGCGTCCGTTAAAACGGACGCGCTCATTTTGGGTTAGAGACTAGTTTTGTCCCAGCCTCTTTCTTACGATTATCAAGTACTAAATCATAAGTTGAAGGATTATTCACTATTATTTGTGCATAGGAAATAAACCTCAGCTATTCATAATTTTAAACTGAGAATATTCATGCTATACTAAACTACATATTATTGGTCCATAGAGACCGCGTGCGAGTAATCGTACTTTGTATTGTTCCTGACCATGGAATATATACATTTTAGTAGCTTATTCATGCAAGCTACAGTGGCAACCTTATCCTTTTTGGAGATAGGTTGCTTTCTTAATTTGTAATAATAATCGACGATATGATTTGATCCTGCTTTTTGTTGGCGGATCATGTTCCGAACAATGAGATATAAAATTTTTCGTCCTTTAGGATTTCCTCGTTTATTAATATGATCTTGTCCTGCGTATTTTCCAGACTGATATCTTCGAATATCAATACCCACAAATGCGTTGATTTTTTTATGATTAGAAAAGCGAGAGAGGTCACCAAACTCACCGATAAAAAGTCCTGCGCTAATATCACCCACCCCAGGGAGACTGATAAGTACATCAAACTCAGGAAGCTTTTTTGCCTCGTTAATCAACTGGTTAGAAACGTGTTCTTTTTCCTCTAATAAACGGAGGAGTTGTTTTGCATAGTATTGAACTTTTGATGTTTGAATACTCGCTGAAGAAATAGCTGGATAGGAATCCTTAGCGAATTCTATTATTTGACTTGCCTTTTGTTTAGCACGATTTTCTGAAATTCTTTTTGTGGTACTTTTTTTTAACAGGTTCTTGATTTTTGTTGGGCTCTTTTCTAAAACAAAGTCTGGATGAGGAAATAGGTCCATCAATGTTAAGGCGTAGGGTGTCATTTTATTCGAGAAAAAGTGTTCAAGTTCTGGAAAACTTAATTGTAGTGCATTGTGCAAGTACATTCTCATACGTTTTTTTTCTTCCTCTATTTCCTGATAAAAGCGAGAAAGATCACGGAGTCGACTATATATTTCTGGTTGTTGGATTTTTTCTACTCGGCAATTCTGTTGATGAACTTGCGCCAATTTATGAGCATCATGCTTGTCCGTTTTCCAGCTTCTTAGAGTCCCTTGTTCTAGTTGTTTTTTTGCCTCAAGAGGGTTTAATAAAGAGTAGTGCAATTGGTTCTTTTGACAAAAGGTTTCAACTGGTTTTGAATAAATACCTGTTGATTCAAAAACAAGAATAGGTTCTTCAGAAAGGTTTCTGATCTCATCAAGCAGCGCTTGAAAACCAAATTTATTATGATGAAATTCCCCTTCCGAAAGACAAGTTTGACCATCGTAAATCACTTTGTAGCTTTTCCCCATAGAAATATCTAAAGCAATTACTAATTCCAAATATTTCCCCTCTCTTCATTGTCCTTTTGAAAGATCTTCACCTATTCATTTTGATTCTAATTTCCTATACACGAGCTCATCGCCCCAACATATATGTTATTCTCCAATTATCCGGCTTAAATCATTGAAAAAAGCAGGGTACGACACGCTGATTGCTTCGGGGTTGTCTAAAATGACTGGCTCATCTGAAAGTAAGGCGGCAATCGCTAACATCATCCCGATGCGATGGTCTCCATGACTTGATACTTCCCCCCCATGCAGACTCGTTCCACCATGAATGATCATTCCGTCGTCAGTAGCCATAATATTGGCACCTAATTTGTTAAGTTCCTCTACCACCACGTCGATTCTGTTTGTTTCTTTCACTTTTAATTCTTCTGCGTTTTTGATTGTAGTGACACCATTTGCTTGTGTGGCTAATAATGCAATGATCGGAATTTCATCTATAAGTGTTGGAATAAGATCTCCTTCGATTATGATCCCATGAAGCTCACTATTTTGAACGACTATCGTTCCGCTTTTTTCCCCTGACCTTTCTACTACATTCGAAATCGTTACATTTGCCCCCATTTGTTCTAGTACATGAAGAATGCCGGTTCTTGTAGGGTTTAATCCTACTCGTTCTAGCATCACTTCACTCTGCTTTACGATTGCTGCTGCTACAAGGAAAAAGGCAGCTGAAGAAATATCACCAGGTACAACTACATCTGTCCCAACAAGACTCATTCCACCCTTAATTACCAACTGATTCCCTTTTTTTTCAATGGAGCCACCAAATGCTTTGATCATATTTTCTGTATGATCTCTTGAGGGCGATGGTTCAATAATGATCGTTTCACCTTTTGACTGCATTGCTGCAAATATGATTGCAGATTTTACCTGAGCACTTGCTACAGGTAGGGTGTACTTGATCCCTTTTAAATGTCCACCACGAATGGATAATGGCGCAAAGCGGCCATTTTTCTGACCATCAATCGATGCCCCCATTTGTCTTAACGGGATTGAAACACGATCCATCGGCCTTTTCTGAATGGAGGCATCCCCTGTCAACACAGAATGGAAGGGTCTTCCTGCAAGAATTCCCATTAATAATCTTGTTGTGGTACCGCTATTTCCAGCATCAAGTATAGTAGAAGGTTCATTTAACTGATCCAATCCCTTACCATTTACGACCACCTTATCCGAGGTAATCGTGACCTCTACTCCTAGTGCCCGAAAACAGTCAATCGTGCTTAAGCAATCGTCCCCATGCAAAAAATGTTCAACGGTCGTTTTTCCATTCGCAATGGCTCCTAACATAATGGCGCGATGGGAAATGGATTTATCACCTGGAACTGTAATTTTTCCTTTTAAGGTTGAAACTGAATAGGAAAGATTTCTTATTTTGTTCATTCTCTAACCTCCATTACGATAAATAAATCTCGTAATCCGTTTTGTCTTGTAAACATTTTCTAGCTAATTCACGATCTTTTTCATTTTGAAAACTGATGACTAATACGCCAAAAACATCTTCTCTTGTTTCTAAAATACGAATATTTGTTAAGGAGATGGCTTGTTCAGACAAGAATCCAGTGACTTCTGATATAACTCCCGGAAAGTCGGGGACGTCTACAAGTAAATCAAAATAAGCAGGAATCGCACCCTTTTGACCTTGAGGAAGCTGATCGCGAAATTGCTTCGCATCTTTAAAGAACTGAAAAAGTTCCTCTCCATTCTTTTCTAGCATACTTTTTTTTATCTCGTTCATTGATTGCTGCCATGAATCGATTAATGATAGTAAAGCGATTCGGTTATGAATGGTAATATCCCGCCACATGAATGGATCAGATGACGCGATTCTGGTAATATCTCGAAATCCGCCTGCTGCTAAATGAGCAATGTGAGGATGACTTTCTTGAAATTCCCTCGCTTCAAGAACAAGAGCAGATGCAACGATATGGGGTAAGTGACTGACAACACCAGCTGAAAAGTCATGCTCATCTGGTTTCATTACCATAAATCTCGCTTTTGTTCCTTTCAACCAATCTTGCAGAATTTCTAATTGATCGAGCTTCTCTTCCTCTCTTGGCGTTAAAATATAATAAGCATTCTCAAACAAAAGTTCTTTTGCTGCGGTAATGCCGCTTTTATGAGAACCCGCCATTGGATGACCGCCTATAAAAGTAATCAAAGGCGAGAAGAGTTGATCCGAAAGCTCCATGATCGATTCTTTCGTACTGCCCGTATCCGTAATGATGACACCATCAAGTAAGCGAAGTTTACTTAGTCTCTTCATTATTTCGATTGTTGATTGAACGGGTGTTGCAATGATAATTAATTGAGAGATTGATGCAGCCTCATCGAAATTGTCAGTTGTTACGTCGAGTATTTTTAAAGATTTTCCTACTTGTAAATTTTCTGCATTTGCATCATATCCAATGATAGTTGATTCCGGATGCTCCTTTTTTATACTTAAAGCCAACGATCCGCCAATCAGACCAGTCCCAATGACTAATACATTACCTTTCATATCAAGTATTTGGGTGGTTGCTTATGCGTAACCACTCTTCCATAACAGTAATGAGATCAGCATTATCTACTTTTGAACCGATCGTAACGCGAATCGAAGTGGGAAATCCTAACGCTTGTCCTGAACGGACAATGAATCCCCGTTCTAATAAAAATTGAAATACTTCATCACCATTTTGATTAAAATCGATCAAAATAAAGTTAGCTTGAGAAGGATAGTAAGAAAGATTATTTTCTTTGCAGAAAGCTTCATATTGCATCATGCCATCTCTATTTTCCTTTCGGCAACTCTGAATAAATGCATCATCAGAAAGGGCAGCAGTTGCTACTCCTTGAGCTAGCGTATTCGTATTAAACGGTTCACGCACAGGTTCTAAGTGTTTAATTATCTCTTCATTACCAAATCCAAATCCCACACGAAAAGAAGCAAGGCCATAGATTTTAGAAAAAGTTCTGAGTACGATCACGTTTGGATATTCTTTAATCAAGGAATGTGAGTCATAGTAATCTTCTGCTACGACGTATTCATAATAGGCCTCATCGAGAACGACCAGAATATGCTGAGGAACTTGTTTTAAGAAAGTATGTATCCTCTCATTCGAAATATATAACCCAGTGGGGTTATTAGGCGTACAGAGCCAAATAACCGATGTATCCTCTCGAATCTCACTGATCATTTTTAATAAATCATGTTCGCCTTCAATCAAAGGAACCTCGATTATCTTTGCTCCTTCAATAACTGCATTGTGACGATATTGAGGAAATGTAGGAGTTGCCATGATCGTGGATGTATTTGGACCTAGTAATGCTCTGGAAATAATTTGAATAATTTCATCCGACCCATTCCCAAAGATTAATTGATTTGCTTTAAGATTTAATTTCTTCATCAAATCATTTCGAAGAATTGTCGCATATCCATCCGGATACAAAGCATAATTGGCTTTGGATGAACGCAAAAAATCTGTCACATTTGATGAAAACCCATAGGGATTTTCATTTGATGCAAGTTTAACAATTCGATCTAATTGATAGGCTTGTTTCACTTGATCAATCGATTTACCCGGTTTATAAGATTTTAAAGTAGCGATTTGCTTTTTCCACTTCATGCTCTGTCACTCCTCATACAAATTTACCAATATCGTTAGCTATTCATTGATATCAATCAATCTTTCTTTAAATCAGGTCTTAATTGAATCGCTTTATTTAAATAAACGTGGTTTATTTGCGTTTGTTTCTTGTCGGTATTCCAATGAATCATTACCCTTATACAATTTTCCATACTATTTAACACCGGAATTTCTTGAAAACACATAACCGGAACATATTTCCATCCATTTATATTTCTTAGTGCTTGTGCAGGGAATGCTGCATTTAGATCAGGACTTGCCGATATAAAGACAGATCCTACTTCTTCCGCTTTAATTGAATTTTGACGAATCATTTCGAGGAATAATAATTCCGTTTCTTGAAGGATTTCATTTTTTGAATTTTGATCTACCGTTGTAGCACCTCTTATTCCTCTCACTTTGCTAATCCCCCTTGCCAAAGATTCTTGATGGTTTGATGAGCTTCGAATAACTCTTTCTTGCTGATATCAATTAATAATGGCTTTCCTAGATCACTAAGCAAAACCATTCGGACTTGTTGAGCAATCGATTTTTTGTCTGTTTGCATTTTTTGATATAAATGATCAAACTCTATCTCATGAATGGATTCATATGAATAACCTAAACGATGAATCCAATGAATAAAGGCTTTAATATCAAAGGTCAATCCCAGTTTTTCTGTACTTAACCTTAATGCAATCAGCATTCCATACATAATTGCTTCACCATGGGAGATTGTTCCGTAGCCAAGTACTGATTCAATTGCATGTCCATATGTATGACCGAAATTTAGAAAGGCTCTTTTCCCTTGTTCAAAAACGTCTTCCTCTATAATTTCTGCCTTCACGATCATCCCCTTTTTTAAAAAATGAATAAATCTTATCATCATTCAAGTTGATCCGATCATGATACCTACACAATAACTCTTTGTAAAAGGGAGATGGAGAAAGGAGCGCGTGTTTTACTAATTCTGCAAATCCAGAACGAACTTCATTTTCCGGGAGAGTTGAGAAAAAGTTTACATCAAAAAAGACAGCTTCTGGTTGATGAAATTGACCAATCATGTTCTTTCCCAAAGGGTGATTGATGGCCACTTTTCCTCCTATTGCACTATCATGAGCCAGAATCGTTGTGGGCATTTGGATAAAACGTATACCTCTCATATACGTAGAAGCCACAAAGCCTGCTAAATCCCCGATTGCTCCCCCTCCCAATGCTATTATCAGTGAATTCCTGTCTAACTTCTCTGTTAATGCATGCGTTAAACAATTCTCATATACTTCCATGGACTTCGCTTTTTCTCCAGCAGGAACTCGATAGACCGTTTGTGCAATCGATTGGTTTATTTCTGTTAGTCGAGTTAACTCATAAAGATCATCGATTGATTGATCCACGATCCACATAATCTTCGTTACTTTTTTTTCTAGTTTTTCCACAAATGAAAACCATTGTTGTGATGTAGATTGGCCAATTCGCACGTCATAATTCTTTTCCAATGTATGCACTGTCAATCTTTCCATCATTAAAACTCCTTCGTATATAATCGATGTGCTGCTATCGCTTTCTTAAAAAAATCATAGCGGTCTGCTGGAAATTGTTCACATAGAGCATTGGCTAGTTCCCATGCAACCACTGCTTCCGCCACGATACTAGCTGAAGGAACTGCACAACTGTCTGATCTCTCAATGCTGGCTGAGAACGTTTCTTTTGAATCGATATCCACACTCATTAAAGGTTTATATAGAGTAGGGATTGGCTTCATAACGCCTCGAATCACTAAGGGCATACCGTTTGTCATTCCCCCTTCAAATCCTCCAAGACGGTTTGTTTTTCGGTAGTAGCCACGCGCTTCAGTCCATGCAATTTCGTCATGTACTTCGCTCCCGGGCTTTCTAGCCATCTCAAAACCTAAACCAAATTCGACTCCTTTGAATGCATTGATACTCATGACAGCTCCCGCTAATTTAGCATCTAGTTTGCGGTCGTAATGAACATAACTTCCAACACCAGCCGGCATTCCTTCTACAAGAACCTCTACAATCCCACCAATTGAGTCACCGCTTGATTTAGCATCGTCAATTGCCGTCATCATTCTTATTTCTGCTTCTTTGTCAAAACTTCTTACCGGAGATTGTTCTGTCACTTCTCTCAGTTCTTCTAAAGAAACAAAATCTCGCTTCCAAGCTTTTTCTCCACCAATCTCTAGGACATGTGAAGCAATCTCGACTCCAACCCCACGTAGAAATTCTTTCGCAACAGCTCCAACTGCCACCCGGATGGTTGTCTCCCGTGCTGATGAACGCTCAAGTACATTTCTTAAGTCCCGATGACCATACTTCATTCCACCATTTAAATCAGCATGTCCAGGTCTTGGACGCGTTACCCTTCTCTTCATTTCTTCTTCATCGGTATCAATCGGTTCAATACCCATAATTTTTGTCCAATGAGTCCAATCTTTGTTGTCTACAACCAAAGATACAGGTGAACCTAATGTTCGGCCATGACGAACTCCACCATTAATTTGAATCTGATCTGTTTCAATTTGCATTCTTCTACCTCTGCCATATCCCTTTTGTCTTCTTTCTAAGTCCCTGTTAATCGTTTCGGCTAAAAGAGGCAATCCTGCCGGTAATCCTTCAATAATGGCCGATAATTTAGGTCCATGGGACTCACCTGATGTTAAATATCTCATAACTCTTTCCCCCTTCAACTCGCTAAAGCATTTTAATTACTCTAACATACTATATTTCAAAAAAAAATGCACCCTTCATGTTTTTATCAAGACAAAAAAAGGACCCATAAAGGTCCGTTTTTTTGGTGATTTAAGCATATTTTATTTTTTTTGATAAAAAAATGTATCTTCAGATTCTAACTCAAAATTAGCAGGATTAAAAATTTGCTCAGTACTTCCTACAAATAATACTCCCCCGCTTTTTAAAGAATGAGAAAAACGATTATAAATGCCGTTTTTTGCCTCTTCAGTAAAGTAAATGAGAACATTCCGACAGATGATAAGATCGAATCCTCCATCATAAGGGTCAGATAGAAGGTTGTGTCGCTGAAATTTCACCGCATTTTTAATTTCATCAGCAATGCGATAAAAGGATCCTTCTTGAGTAAAATATTTGGACTTTATATTTTCAGGAATTTCCAGTAAAGATCTTTCTGGATATATTCCGCGTTTTGCTTTTTCAATCGCATTTTTATCTAAATCAGTTGCATGAATGGATACTTGTGACAAAGGTACCAAATTTGAAAGAATCATGGCTATTGTATAGGGTTCTTCTCCTGTTGAACAAGCCGCACTCCATATTTTCAATTTTTTATTTTTACTAAGAAGACGGGGGAATATTTTTTTTTCTAATACTTCCCACCTTGGTGCATTCCGATAAAATTCGGTTACATTGATTGTCATTCTGTCTAAAAACTCGTTCAGAATATCTGTTTGTTTCATCATACCCGTATAAAAATGATGAAAGGATTCAAAACCCTTTTTTTCATATAAAGAAGTTAGCCTTCTTTTCATCTGCGCTTCTTTATATAAAGACAAATCGATCCCCGTTTTTCTTTTCATATTTTGAATAAACAAACCGTAATCGTTTTCCATCGTTCATTCCCCTAATCTATTATCCCTTTTATCAACCATGCATAATTGATAACATTGAATGAAGTACCTTTCATGCAGCCTTCATTATCCAATGAGATCAATCTTATTATCTATATCGGAATTTCCATTAAAAATTTTAACTTAAATAAAAAACTACACCTCCACTATTAGACTGTGTCTAACAATTTCGGTGCAGTTCAACATTAGCATGATTACTTAAGATTAGTTAATCCAATTTAGGGCTTGTTTTTCATAAGAGATTATTTCTTCTTCTTTAAAGAAAAGACTGATTTCTCTTTGAGCACTTTCAAGAGAATCGGAACCATGGATGATATTTTTGCTTACTGTTACCGCAAAATCTCCACGAATTGTACCAGGAGCTGATTCTTTAGGGTTTGTTGCACCCATCATTAATCGAGAAGTAGAAATCACATTTTCCCCTTCCCAAACCATTGCAAATACGGGTCCAGAAGTAATAAAGTCTACAAGTTCACCAAAGAATGGACGTTCTTTGTGCTCACCGTAGTGTTGCTCAGCAAGTTCTTGAGAAATTTGCATTAATTTTGATCCTACTAACGTAAAACCTTTGCTTTCAAAACGAGAAACAATTTCTCCGATTAAGTTTCTTTGCACGCCGTCAGGCTTTACCATCATAAATGTCTTTTCCATAATCCCACTCCTACAATATGTATGTAATAGGCTAATAAGGATAGCCCATCGAAAATAGTACCATTGATTTACCTTTTTGGCAACGTTTCCATTTTCGAAATCTTAATACTTTCTTTTTCCAATGAACAAAGCGATATCAATCAAAGACTTTTTAGCACGACTTTGTGGAAAATGCGACAGCGATTGAAGTGCTTTTTGTAAAAATCTTTGACTCATTTCATACGACCGTTCAATGGCGTCGCTACTCTTTATGTAGTTAATTACTTCATTAATTTCATCTTGTGTCGATGTCTCTTTTATGGAAGAAATAAGGGAGCAACCTTCTTCTGATTCCATTGCATATAAAACTGGTAATGTAATGTTCCCCTGCCATAGATCACTTCCTGCTGGTTTCCCAAGTTCCTTTTCACTCGAAGTGAAGTCAAGAATATCATCGATAATTTGATAAGACATACCAACGTAATAACCAAACATGTATAACTGATCATAGGACTCTTTCGGCAATCCACCAGCAATCCCGCCTAGTTGACAGCTAGCTGCAATTAAGAAAGCTGTTTTTCTCTTGATTCTTCTAAAATAATCACGTAAATTTTGATCATATCGGTACTTATCGTTTATTTGATCGATTTCTCCAATACACAATTCTACCATGGTATTGGCTAAGATTTGATGAGCTTCTTTAGAAGACAGGTGATCAATTGAAGCAAGAGACTTTGCAAAAATAAAATCACCCGTATACATTGCGATTCGGTTATTCCATTGTGCTTTAACAGTGGGCTTACCTCTTCGTAAACTTGCATCATCTACGACATCGTCATGGACCAAGGAAGCCATGTGAATCAATTCCAGCGCGACCGCAACATGTTTCACTTGATTAATTTCATAATTTCCTAACATTGCAGAAAGCAATACAAATACCGGTCGGATTCTTTTCCCTCCAGCTTGAAGTAAATGAAGAGATGCATCATTTAATAAGACTGAATTTGATTTTACTGCCACTTCTAATTCTCGTTCTATTTGTTCAATATCCGTTTTCAGAAACGAATACATCATTTTAAGCTTCATCATTATTCCACCTATTTTTATGAAAGAGTCTCATCTTTGTAGCCAATGTGCAACGCTGCAGCACCACCAGCAAACGATTTAAATTCAATACGTTGCATTTTTGCTTCTTTAAATAATTGGGCTAACTCTTTCATTCCAGGAAATTCGCTAGCCGATTCCTGAAGCCAAGAATATTCCTTATAACTCTTAGCAAACAGTTTTCCGAATAGAGGCATAACGCGTTTGAAATAGAAATAGTAGAGCTGGCGATAGCCAATTAATGTTGGTTGGGAAGTTTCAAGACATACTGCCATTCCTCCAGGTTTCAACACTCGGTTCATTTCTTTTAATACTTGTAAATAATCAGGAACATTTCTTAATCCAAAACCGATTGTAACATAATCAAAGGTGTTATCTGGGAAAGGAAGTTCCATTGCGTTACCATGCAAAAGTTTTACTTGATCCAATTTCAATGCTTCGATTTTTTGTTGTCCTACTTTCAGCATGTTTTGACTGAAATCCAATCCATATACCTCACCATCAACTCCAACGGCTTCTGCAAGAGCGATCGTCCAATCAGCTGTTCCACAACATAAGTCAAGCGTTTTCGCTCCTGTTGGAACGTTCATACGCTTCATTGCAGCTTTTCTCCATTTAACGTGTTGTTGAAAACTAATAACGGAATTCATCGTATCATAATTCGAATATATTTTTTCAAAGACGTCATGCACTCTTTCTTCCTTTGACTGCTGCATCTCTTATCCCTCTTCCACAAATAGTTTGTTGTTGGTTTTCAAATGCGTATTCATCCACACATGAATATGCTCTTCTACTACAAGTGGTAAATTTGTGGAATGCTTAATTACGCTTAATAACTTATTTTGTGATTGGGAAATTTTTTCTTCAAGTAACTCAATCACTGTTTCAAAATTCACATATCGATCAGCGGTTTGTTTTTTCAAAATCCGTCTTATTGTTTCAGAAAAAATGGTCGTTTTATGAATCATAAGATTTTCTTTTTCTTTTACAATTTTTCTAAGGAGTAAAAATTCGCCAGAAAGATTATGAAGATCTTCGCGATTCATATATTGAAAATAAGGCTCCATTAACCCGTTTTCAACGTTTTTTATATCCATAAGAAAATCGTCTACATTCAGGTGTTCATTTTCAAATATAAACACTTTTTTCTCATTAATACTTCTAATTCCTTTTGCAAGTTCTGTAATTAAAGGAATCTCGTTAGACTGAGATAAAAGCAAATAATATAAACCACTATAATAATCTCCTGCAAGAACGCTTAATTGCCGTTCTTTTAAAGATGTCTTTTTATTGTTGAAATTTTCATGAATATCAAGGGCCGTTTGAACTAATAGCACTGACGAAACGATTTGATTCATCTCATCCTTCGAACGATCTTGATCTTCAAAAGGAAGGACAAGCATGAGGATACGATCTCTATCTAAAGTGGGTATATCTACATATTGTTCTAAGTACTCATGGCGCATTTTCACCTTTAAATAGTTTGCAATCGAATCCACCGTTTTCTGCCATTTATCATTAGTCATTGCATTGAACCCCATTTCTTCTCTCATGCCTCTACTATTTATCTATTCTCTATATTCGCAAGTGATATTATACCATAGAAGAAGCATGAATTCATTTAAGAATGACCTATTCATCCTTTTTTTGATTCACTTTCCATTTCACCAAAGTTTGTAAATACTTTTGCTTGTCCACGAATTTTAATTGCTGAAGTGTGTTCAGTAAATTGAGCAATCATAATTTCACCCTTATCAAGCTTTTCTGCGTGATGAAAACGTGTATCAGATCCTCTTGTCAATCCAATGACATTCACACCATCTTCGATTGCTTTTATTACGACAAAATCATTTTGAGCATTAGCCATTTTATCACCTTCTTTTTAAAAAATAGACTTTGTTAAATGATCATGTTGATTTTTCAACATTCAGCAAAACAACTCGCTTTCCGCAGACGAACGGTCGAGCCTCCTCCGACAAACAGGATGTTTTAGCGCAGCCGTTGCAACAGGACATGGCGTACTTAGACTGTGATCCTCTGGTTTTTACTGGTCTCGGAACACTTCGCTTCCACATTTCGTTCAGTCTCGTTTCAATCAGAAGCACGTACAAATTTTTCACGCAAGTTTTCCAGTGGCCACACTGCAGGGTCTCGACTCGCTCGTTTTTCCGCAGGAGTCTCTTTGTTTTTGCTTCCTATGAACAACATTCGCTAACATAGCCAAAAAATAAGAGAGAAGAATCATCTTCTCTCATCATACCTATTATTGTTTAATGAAAGCAAGAACTTCGGATCGAGATTGAGGATCGTTAGCAAAGGTTCCTCTAACAGCACTCGTAATCGTCATAGAGCCCGGCTTCTTAACCCCCCGCATTGTCATACACATGTGCTCTGCTTCAATAACGACCATCGCACCATGCGGAGTGAGTGTTTCCATAATACTATCAGCAATAGTGGAAGTAATCCGTTCTTGTAACTGAGGACGTCTGGCTACAGCATCAACAGCACGAGCCAGCTTGCTCAGCCCTGTCACTTTTCCATCTTTCGGAATATATGCAACGTGTGCTTTACCAAAAAAAGGAACGAGGTGGTGTTCACACATTGAATAAAATGGGATATCTTTCACAAGAACAAGTTCTTCGTGGTCTTCACCAAATACGGTTTCAAAATATTGTTCAGGACTTTCGTTTAATCCAACAAAAACTTCTTTATACATTTTTGCGACTCTCTTCGGTGTATCCACTAAACCTTCGCGATTTGGATCTTCTCCAATTGCCTCTAAGATCATTTTTACTGCTTCTTCTATTTTATTTAAGTTAACTTCTGCCATGACCATGTCCTCCTATATATCCGTGCTAATTCCTATTAAATGATTCTCTTCATATTAGCATAGGTAGTTTAGAGGGGCAAAGCTATTTATCTCCTAAAGTGTGCAGAGATAATGGATTTGAAATGACTCGAATGATAGTTAATAAAAGCTGCGAAAAAGAAATAGAAGGCTGTCGAATAAACGACAGCCTTCTATTCCTTTACGCTCAAAGGTATGTAATTATTTCACAGCATCTTTAAGCGCCTTGCCTGGTTTAAATGCAGGGACTTTACTAGCCGCGATTTCGATTTCTTCGCCAGTTTGTGGGTTGCGTCCTTTACGAGCCGCACGTTCACGAACTTCAAAGTTACCAAATCCAATCAGTTGAACTTTTTGTCCATCAGAAAGCGCACTTTGAATAGATTCAAATACGGCATCAACCGCTTTAGTAGCGTCCTTCTTAGAAAGCTCTGTAGCTTCTGCAACAGCATTGATTAATTCTGTTTTGTTCATGCCATTCACCTCCTCCCAGCATTGTATCCAGAAAATCGGATTTGAAATTTAAAGTACAACAATTACATTTTAAACAGATTCCGAATGAATTACAAGGCGAAAAACTGCCTAAAAGCTTTTAGAATCAATGTTTACATCAATTCTGTTTAAAAGATTATCACATTCAAATACTCATAGCAAGAAGATTTACACAATTAATGGAAACATCACTCCGCTAGCGCAAAATGTTTGACAATCCCATTAGAATAAGCTTTCAAGTCTTTTTCCACCTAATCCTTCATACGATTCCACAAATTAGGCTTTATTCGCTATTATCACCGACAAAATCATTGTATATACGAACATTTATCATAAATGTAGAAATAAAGTTTGGATGAAGATAAAAAAAAAGACTCATAATTGAGTCTTCATAAAATAATTGCAATCAAGCCACCAGATCCATCATTGATTATTCTCTCAAGCGTTTCTTTTAATTTATAACGTGCATTTTCTGGCATAAGCGAAATTTTTGCTTGAATACCTTCGCGAACAATTGAGCTTAAGTTTCTCCCGAAAATATCTGAATTCCAGATTGAAAGTGGATCTTCTTCAAAGTCTTGCATTAAGTATCTCACCAGTTCTTCACTTTGCTTTTCTGTGCCAATAATGGGTGAAAATTCAGATTCCACATCTACTTTTATCATATGAATCGATGGAGCTACTGCTTTTAGTCTTACTCCAAATCTTGAACCTTGTCTTATGATTTCAGGCTCATCTAAACTCATATCTTGTAAGGAAGGGGCTGACACTCCGTATCCTGTTTGCTTGACCATTTTTAACGCATCCGACACTTGATCATATTCTGCTTTTGCATAGGCAAAATCCTGCATGATTTCTAGTAAATGTTCTTTTCCTCTAATTTCAGTTCCGACTATTTCTTTTAATATTCGTTCATATAATTCTTCTGGCGCATGCAAATCAATTTCTGCTATTCCGTGACCTAAATCCATCCCAGATAGTCCTGCATCTTCAATATAATCAACTTCGTAGAATGACTCCACTATGCGATTAACATCGCGCAGACGTTTAATATCTTTTACCGTATCTTTAATAGCTTGATGATAATGCACTCTTAACCAATGAGGTTCTTTTAACACCATAACCCAGCTCGGTAAGTTTACATTCACCTCTAGTACAGGAAACTCATACAATGCTTCTCTTAATACATTTTGAACATCTGACTCTCGCATCGTTTCAACAGACATCGTAATGACAGGAATATCATATTTTTCAGAGAGTTTTTGTCTAAGTGTTTCTGTTTCTGCTTGATGAGGTCTTGCTGTATTCAAAATCATGATAAATGGTTTACCGACCTCATTCAATTCTTCCACTACTCGCTGCTCGGCTTCTTCATAATCACCTCTTGGAATTTCTCCAATGCTTCCATCTGTTGTCATGACTACACCGATCGTCGAGTGCTCTTGAATGACTTTTCTAGTACCAATTTCTGCGGCTTCGTTAAAAGGAATGGGCTCTTCATACCAAGGTGTATGAATCATTCTTGGTCCATTTTCGTCTTCATAACCTTTTGCCCCCGGAATCGTGTATCCAACACAATCGACCAAACGAATGTTTACATGAACATCTTCTTCAAGGGCAATGGATACCGCTTGGTTTGGTACAAACTTAGGCTCAGTGGTCATTATGGTTCTACCAGCAGCACTCTGTGGTAACTCGTCCTGTGCTCTTTTTCGATCACTTTCATTTTCCATATTTGGAATGACAGCAAGTTCCATAAATTTTTTGATAAAAGTAGATTTTCCAGTTCGAACTGCACCAACGACTCCTAAATAAATATCTCCACCCGTTCTTTCTGCAAGATCCTTAAATACATCTACTTTTTCCAATTTTCTCCCTCCAGTCAATGGATCGATGGATCAATGGCGTAACGAAATATTCCATATCATAGTCCTTTTTGTAACGATAAAGCTGCCATTTCTTAACTTGAAACATTTCTTAGAAACGATTCCATAGTGATTTCTAAGACAGCCTCTCACCTCTTCATTCTATGCCATAAGCCTATTCAAATATGCCTATTCATCATTTTCCTCCTGAAATAGCGAATGACTATATGTATGCACCAACTACCGAAATTATCCATAATAAAAAACCTTGTCTAAAAAGACAAGGCTTTCAAAAGTTGCTTATTCATTTATTTTTTGACTAGGAAAACAGGTTCCCCTTTATCATCAATTGTATATGGCAATGAGTAGGCAGGTACAAAAGGGCTGTTCTCGGTTAAAATAAAACGAATATCGCTCCCTTTTTTAAGGTTTGCTTTTCTATTCTTTAAAACTTCGTACAGATCATAACTGTAGTCTACATATATTTTTCCATCCCCCGTTATCACTAGAGGCAAATTTTTCTGAGAATAAGGGCTGACTACAGTAGGTTCATTTTTATAGCCTATTTTTGAATAATCTAACGAATAAAGATTATGACCCAGAGATTTTTTAAATGGAGGATAACCTTGTGATTGAATACGCATCTGAATTTCCTTAATTTGTTCAGCTATTCTAAGATCAAAAATTTTCACTTCGGGTTTCACTTCAACATTGATCAAAACATATTGAAAAACGCCACCGCTTTCATAGGCATTGCCAGGGGGCTCGGGTAGAATACTTTGAGGAATTCGATTAAAATCAATCGGATACTTCAAATAAATAGGTGTAGACTGGTCTTTTGTCTTTATAGGTAATATCCCGCCATTTTGTTCTTTAAACTTGTCTACTGCATCTTGGACAGAAATCAATTGGGAATCATATGGAATTTGATTTTGTTGCATTTTTTCGTTTGGATACAAACAGCCAGATAATAAAGTTGCTGATAAGATGATGGTAACGATTGCATAGAATTGCTTCATAACCTTTCTTCCTTTCTTACTTGGACTCAACTTCCGCCAGGTCCACTTAATACGACGAATAACATCATTAGTCCACTGCCAAATAAAAGAACATAAGCGATTAGAGCTGTAATGATTTTTAATGCTTTTGGACGTATTTTATATCTGCTAACATATATTATTAAGATTGAAACGATCATAAAGCCCATCGATGCAAAGGATATCCACATTTTCATCATGCCATCCATACTCTTTTCCTCCTTGCCTTTTTCAAACGTATTATAGCACAGTGATTCTGAAATAAAGTCTCTATATTAGTCTAAAAACGAAATATTTAATAACGCTTTCAAAGATTATCTTCTTCTATTTAACATGATTATGTAAATGATAGACGGAAAAAAAGAATTGAAGCAAGCCTTCAATTCTTTTTTTTATTTAGAAATTCAGCATTAATCAACAATGCACATTATTCAGTTAAGCGATTTTCATACAAATCAACTAAATCGTCCATCTCATTTTTCTTCACACGAGCCATTAATGAATCTACTGCCTCTTTTGGAGAGACACCTTCAAATAAGATAGAGTGAAGAGCGAATGTGATCGGCATTTCAATTTGATATTTCGTTGATAATTGGTATGCCGCTTTGGTTGTTCTCACACCTTCTACCACCATTCCCATTGAAGCCAAAGTTTCATCCAGTGGCTTACCTTTCCCTAACATGTTTCCAGCTCTCCAGTTTCTTGAGTGAACACTCGTGCACGTAACGATTAAATCACCAATTCCTGTTAAACCAGAAAAGGTAAGAGGACTCGCTCCCATCTTCGTTCCTAAACGAGCAATTTCCGCTAGTCCTCGCGTAATTAAAGCAGCTTTCGCGTTATCTCCATAATCCAAACCATCTGAAATGCCTGCTCCTAGAGCAATGATGTTCTTCAACGCTCCGCCAATTTCCACACCAATCAAATCCGAATTTGTATATACTCGAAATCTAGGATTCATAAAAACATCTTGAATAAATTCAGCGGAAGCTGAGTTTTCGGACGAAACAGCGACAGTTGTAGGGTGAAATTTACTCACTTCTTCTGCATGACTTGGTCCGGATAACACAGAAAGATTCAAGAAATTTCCACCTAACTCATCCTCAATCATTTCTGAAATACGAAGCAACGTATCTGGCTCTATACCTTTACTTACATGGACAATGTGGCAGCCTTCCGGAATGAAAGGCTTCATGTTGCTTACTACTTCTCTAATCGCTTTAGTAGGGACGGCCAAAACAATGACATTCGTATCCATAAGAACGGATTCCAAATTAAAAAATCCTTTAATTTCTGAAGACAAAGTAATCCCAGGAAGGTATTTCTCGTTTGAATGTTTTTGATTGATCTCGTCTGATTGAGCTTCATTATGACTCCACAAACGCACTTCATGCTTATTATCAGCTAAAATCATTGATAAGGCTGTTCCCCAACTACCCGCACCTAAAACGGTTACTACTACTCTGTTCATAAAATTCACACCTCATTTATTCAATGAAATAAAAGGATATTTATTTACTAGGCTTTGTTAAATGGTCATGTTGATTTTTCAACATTCAGCAAAACAAATCGCTTTCCGCTGGTTTTCACTGGTCTCAGAACACGTCGCTTCCACATTTCGTTCAGTCTCGTTTCAATCAGAAGCACGTACAAATTTTTTACGTAAGTTTTCCAGTGGCCACACTGCGGGGTCCCGACTCGCTCGTTTTTCCGCAGGAGTCTCCTTGTTTTTGCTTCCGATCAACAACATCCACTAACCTAGCTATTTACTAAGAAAAGGATATCTTTATTAAGTTCTTGCTCTCGCCATTAAACGGATCGGTGTTCCTTCAAAGCCAAATGCATCACGTATGCGATTTTCTAAAAATCGGCCATAAGAGAAATGCAATAATTGTGGATCATTAACGAAAATAACAAAGGTTGGTGGCTTGATTGCTACTTGAGTTACGTAGAAAATTTTCAAACGTTTTCCATGATCTGTTGGTGTTGGATTCATTGCCACAGCATCCATAACAATTTCATTTAACAAGCTCGATTGAACACGCATAGCATGATTTTCACTAACAGTATTGATCGTTGGTAGTAAACTAAGAACTCTTTTTCTTGTCTTAGCAGATAAAAAGACAATAGGTGCATAATCTAAGAATAAGAAATGAGATCGAATTTTTTCTTCAAATACTTTCATCGTTTTCTCATCTTTTTCAATAGCATCCCATTTGTTCACAACTAAAATAACTCCACGGCCAGCTTCATGCGCATAGCCTGCAATTTTCTTATCTTGCTCTTGAATACCTTCTTCAGCATTAATAACGACAAGAACGACATCTGATCGCTCAATCGCTTTCAGTGCTCTTAAAACACTATACTTCTCTGTTGACTCATACACTTTTCCTTTTTTACGCATACCCGCTGTGTCAATGATGACATATTCTTGTCCATCCAATTCATAAGAGGAGTCAATCGCGTCTCTAGTGGTGCCTGCAAGTTCACTCACGATCACTCGTTCTTCCCCTAGCAAAGCATTCACTAAACTTGATTTCCCAACATTTGGTCTGCCAATTAAACTAAATTTAATGACCTCATCACTGTACTGTTCATCTTCAATTGTCGGGAAGTTTTTCACAACTTCATCCAGCATATCACCAAGCCCAAGTCCATGAGATCCTGAAATTGGATATGGTTCACCAAAACCTAATGAATAAAAATCATAAATTAATTCTTTCATATCCGGGTTGTCGACTTTATTGACCGCAAGCACGACGGGCTTTTTAGAGCGATAGAGAATTTTTGCGACTTCTTCATCTGCAGAAGTCATACCTTCACGTCCATTAACTAAAAAAACAATGACATCGGCTTCATCAATTGCGATTTCTGCTTGCTGACGAATTTGAGTCATAAATGGAGCATCTGTTAGTTCAATTCCACCTGTATCAATTAAGTTAAATTCGTGTGTTAACCATTCTCCAGAACTGTAAATTCTGTCTCTAGTAACCCCTGGTTCATCTTCAACAATTGAAATTCTTTCTCCTGCTATTCGATTAAAAATCGTTGACTTGCCTACGTTTGGACGTCCTACGATCGCTAGTATTGGTTTTGTCATTCAATTCACCCTTTTTCACTTTCAATTCCATATTTATCATTAATGTACCCATATGATTTTTGGTCCATACTAATAAAACCCTTCACTCGATGAAGGGTCTCACTTCATTATCTTATCAGTTATTCCATCTTCAAGCAATATCCCGTTTAAATCATTCCTATTTTTCGAATGGATGAATCGTATAAATAAATGAATGCATCACCATTTAAAATCTTAAAATGACAAGATGGATTCGAGGTTTTGTTGAATATGAAAGCTTCATTTAGCACGTACTATCCAGTCGGAAGATGGATGCAGAAAATCCCTTGAAATAGAAAAGAATTAGTCTTTCCCTATTTAATGATCGACCTTCTCGCAAAAAATTCCGGGGAAAATCCTCTTTGGTTTAACCAATGATAGGTAGATCCAGTAATCACAAGAGGGGCAGATTTTAACTCACTAATTGTTTTGGTCCCAAGTGCACACATCATGAAAGTAAGATCAGAATTTATCCGTTCCATTTCTGAGAACAACAAATCAGTCCCGCCATCCTCTAAATATCGCAACGCCATTCCAGCAATTCCTACAGAAGAGGATCCTAAAGCTAAACATTTCACGACATCTAAGCTGGTTTGAACACCACCGGAAGAAATAACCTGTAAATCAGCTGTGGTTTGAGTAGCCTCGACAATCGATGCGGCGGTCGGAATTCCCCAATCCAGAAAAAAATCAAGTGTTCGATCTCTTCTAGCATTTTCAATTTGCGCAAAATTCGTTCCACCATATCCTCCAATATCAATGGCTGATATATTCGTTTCTGATAAGGATTTGATGGTTTCTTTGCTCATTCCAAACCCAGTTTCTTTTACAATTATGGGCACGGGGAGTTTTTCAGCAAGGTTACCAATTCGATCCAGGGACCCATGAAAATCACGATCACCTTCCGGCATTGAAAGCTCTTGTACTACATTTAAGTGAATTTGAAGCGCATTGGCTCCGATCATATCCACAGCGGACCTTGCTTGGTGAATTGTACATTCAGAACCTAAATTCGCAAAAAGTATCCCTTTTGGATTTTCTTTACGAACTACTTCGTAAGTCTTTGCCTCTCTAGGATCTTTGAGAGCGGCCATTTGAGAGCCTACTGCCATTGGTATCTTTAAATGGTGGCAAACAGTCGCCAATTGTTTATTAATTTCATACGTTTTTTCCCCGCCGCCGCCAGTCATCGCATTGATAAAAAAAGGCGAACTCATTTCAAGTCCGCCAACATTTGTATCGAGTAGGATGGAATTAACAGAGAGGTTAGGAAGGCTTTGATGGACAAGTATAATATCATCTAATCCTGTTAATCGCGCTTGTCCGAATGATAATGCATTTTGTATGTGGTCTAATTTCCTGTCTGCTCTACTCAACAATGATCACCATTATTTTAAGTCTTTTAGTTTGTCACCGATCATTTCACCTAATTGAAATCCACGGCTCTCTTCAGGAAATTCATAGTGAGATTCATAGTGACTTGCTTTTTCTTCTAGTTCTTTAATACTTAAAGAAAGTCTCTGATCTTTAAGGTTTACATCTAATACTTTTACTTTAATCTTTTGTCCTTCATTTAGTACTTCATGCGGCGTACCAATATGCTGATGTGAGATTTGAGAAATATGCACCAGTCCTTCAATTCCAGGGAAAACTTCAACAAATGCACCATAAGGAACTAATCGTTTAACTACTCCATCAAGCGTTGTTCCTTTCGGAGCTTTTTGTTCAACGGAAGACCACGGTCCAGGTAGCGTTTCCTTGATGGATAGCGAAATTCGTTCATTATCTCTATCCACTGAAAGAATTTTCACTTTTACTAATTGTCCTTCTTTCACAACGTCTGAAGGTTTTTCTACATGCTCATGTGAAAGCTGAGAAATGTGTACGAGTCCATCAACACCACCAATATCAACGAATGCACCAAAATTAGTAATCCTCTGAACTGTCCCTTCAATCAACGAGCCTGGTTCAAGATTTTCAAGAATTTCTTTTTTCTTTTCAAGTTTTTCATTTTCAACAACAGAACGGTGAGAAAGGATGAGTCGATTTTTTTCAGGTTCAAATTCGACAATTTTAAAAGCAAGTTTTCTTCCTTTATAATCGGCAAAGTCTTCTACATAATGGTCCTCTACGAGTGATGCTGGTACAAATCCTCGTACACCTAGATCTACGACTAAACCGCCTTTTACCACATCTTTCACTTCTGTTTCAAATACTTCTCCTGAATCAAATCGTTTTTTCATTTCTTCCCATGCTTTTTCTGCATCTACCTTACGTTTGGATAGTACAAGTAGTTCTTCTTCTACTTTCGTGACGATCAGATCAAGAGTATCTCCTACATTCACCGAATCAGAAGCCTGCTCAATGTGTAAACTAGAAAGTTCGCTAATCGGTATGATCCCGTCTACCTTGCTTCCTTCAACATCTACTAACACTTGCTTTTCTTCCACTTTGGTTACTGTACCTTTTACTTTCTCACCAGGTTCGAAGTGATTGACTTCTACATGGTTCATCTCTTCAGTCATATGTACTCCTCCTTCGTCCATAAATGCAGAATGTCCAGGCACGAAATTGCCGTTAAGCAATGAAAACCTATTTATCCTTACTATAAATTTCTATTATATTCTGACTTTTGTCAAGCATCAAGCATCGATCTTGTATTGCTCAATCAGTGCCTTAATATGACTCATAATAACCGCCGTTGCATCTTCTGCCGATGTTTTATTTTCTCTCAATGCACTCATATCAAGAGGCGGACCAAACACCACTTTGAGTCTTTTAAACGGTCGATAAGGTCCAATAATTGCACAAGGTACTACCATCGCTTGCGAACGAAGTGCAAAAAAACCAGCTCCAGCAAACCCTGTTCCTAATTCTCCGGTTTTACTTCTTGTACCCTCCGGAAATAAGCCGATGACATTCCCTTCTTTCAGTATTTTCAACCCTTTTCTAAGTGCTTCTCGATCACTCATCCCTCTCTTAACAGGAAATGCATTCACATTAGGAAGAATGGTTTTCAAAAATGGTGCACGGAAAAGCTCTTCTTTGGCCATAAAGAATACGGGCCGCTTAACTGAAATCCCAACGACAGGTGGATCTAAATTGTCAATATGATTGGTACAAAGCAACACACCACCTTCTTTTGGAAAGTTTTCTGCACCAATCACATCTATTCGGTAAAGGGGAAATAAAATGCTTTTTACAATACCACGGGCAAAAGAATAGAATGTCATCTTATTTAATCCTTTCAAGTGATAATTGTTGAATTTTTTTTGCCACTTCTTGAATACTTAACGAGGTGGTGTCAATTTCGATTGCATCATTCGCTTTTTTTAGCGGAGATTCTTTTCTTTCGGAATCCAATTTGTCACGCGTCTGGATTTCTTCTTTTAATTTCTCCAGATCAACTGAGTACCCTTTTGCTTGATTTTCAGCGAACCTTCTTTTGGCTCTTTCTTCCACACTGGCTAACAAAAAGACTTTTAATTCTGCATCTGGTATCACATGTGTACCTATATCTCTTCCATCCATCACAATTCCGCCATCATTAATTAATTCTTGTTGTCTTTTAACCATTTCTTTTCGAACGCGCGCATGTTTCGATACTTCAGATACTGCATTTGTTACTTCGTTTTTTCGAATCTCTTCTGAAACATCATGACCATCGACGAATACTTGCTGACCATCAGCACTTGTTTTTAATTGAATTTTTGTGTCTTTCAAGAGCGTGTATAAATTTTCTTCATTGCTTATCGAGACGTTCTCTGTTAAAGCCTTTAGTGTTAGTGAGCGATACATTGCTCCTGTATCGACATAAACGTACTTTAATTCTTTTGCTACTATTTTTGCAACGGTACTTTTCCCTGCTGCTGCAGGGCCATCAATGGCAATCTTTATTGTTTTCATTATCGTCACCTATTCTCTTCTTCTCTATATTTTGCTTATTCGTCATTTTATCATATAAAAACACAGAATTTCATTCTTCTTCTGTATTTCTAAGTCAAATTAAAAAAACTCATTTCGTAATTTTTTTCTAGAGGTCATTTCACTCAATTCCACGTGCGAATGAGCGTATCATCTCACTCCTGCCTCTTTGCGTAAACTCGCTGGAATCACGATTACTAACTATTTATAAATTCAAACTCATGACTACGTGATTTAATATATGCCAGTTATTATAAACAATAATTACATACCATTTATGAATACAATAAAAAATTGAGCGAGATTAAGATACATTCGTTCAGATAACTTAGAGAAGCAGGGTACCCATTAGCAGGATGACAACAACGATTGTCTCATCGGTGCTTTGAGTGGGATTTAGGTTGTCTTTCGATGTGTTTAAACAAACAAAATGAACAGGTGATTTATGATAAAATATGAAGAAAATCAAATGACACTTGTCTCGTTAACAGACAGTATAGTTGCAGAAAGGTGTGTTACTATGAGAAAAGTCGAGGTATGTCCATTCAATGAAAAATGGTCATTACAGTTTGCAGAAGAAGTTAAAAAGCTTAAATTAATTTTTGGAAATGAAATTGTAGATATTCATCATATTGGAAGTACATCCGTTCCGGGTTTAATAGCCAAACCAATAATAGATATCATGCCAGTTGTTAGAGACATTGAGCTTGTTGAAAAGTACAATCAGGCGATGGAGGACATTGGATATGAAGCTAAAGGTGAAAACGGAATTCCTGGTCGAAGATACTTTCAAAAAGGCGGTGACTACCGTTCCCACCATGTACATATTTATCAAGTTGGTAGTGATGAAATAAAAAGGCATTTAGCTTTTCGGGATTACCTTAGAGATAACCGAATTGAAAAGAAGAAATACGGAGAATTAAAAGAAAAATTAGCAAAACAGTATCAATATGATGTGGAGTCTTATATAAATGGTAAAGAAAAGCTTGTTAAAGAAATAGAAGTGAAAGCATTGAATCAGTATAAAGAAAATGAATTCTAAACAATAACAGATAATCTTAATGAAGTATCAACAGTTTTAATGACCTAAGCCACATACGGAAGAAAAGCTCAGAGTCGTATAAATACTCTGAGCTTTTTTGTGTGTTATTTACTGTTAGAATTAACATCTAAATACGAATATTATTTAGCTTTTTTTAGGTTTTCTCCCCATAAAATGACCTACTTAGGTTTAGCTTCGCTCTTTTTAAAGTTTAAGCCCTTTTTTTCTCATTGCTACCTGTTTTTCAAAACAATACCGTAGAATCATTTGCCGCTCTTGCTCTCCTAAATTCAAAAATTGAACAGAACCAATCCTTCGTTGATCTTTCTCCCAAATCCGAACAATTTTAGCGAGCAGTTTCACATAATGGAATTCGCCATTTTGAAGAGGTAAAACGATTAACACTTTACCTGTCATGCCTTGAATGATCTCAGAGTTTGGCGGAATAAAAATCGCCGTTCCACCTGCGCTAATATCCTCGGTTATCGTTGTGAAATGACAAACAAAAGGATCAACCATTTGAATAGAAATATCCAATGCTGTATCCACTCGAACAAATTCTCTCCGCTGAATCTTTATTAGCTTATCATCACCAGGATAGCTCAAGACCACCATTGGAATTTCTTTCTTTTCTCTTCCAATAACTTGCGATGTAAACGAATAGGCTGATTGCTCGTTTTTCACAAATGAAGCATTTAACTGAGCTCCACTCATTAAAAAAACGGAGCGATCTGTTTCAATGTTAACAGGGTAGTCAATATAAATGCTTGTCTCTGTTGACTCCACGACTTTACATCGATATTTCTCCAAGCGATCTCCATTATTTCGTTCAAGCTGGAGAACACTTCCTATCTTTATCATTGATTGTTCATTTGCCATTTCATTTCAGTCCATTCCATCATTATTAAGATAATTATGTCATGAACAGATCGATTTCGCTACTAAATATTTGTCAATTTAGCAGTATTTTCTTGCTTAATACGCGAATTACAACGTTTTTTCATCCGTCAGTTTCGTCACTTCTTCTTCTTCACCCGTTTGAGCATTGACGAAAATTCGGTATGAATCTGCTCCTAGTGTCCCGATAAATTCATAACAAAGAACTTGTTTGTCCAAATCATTTATAATTACGGATTTTCTTTCTTCATTTACAGTAAATTTTGGACTTAAGTTACTTCTAGCTTCCGAGGAAGAAATTGGCTTAATCGTAAGTGATGGATCCAGATAATGTCGGTAATATTCATCACTTGTAAAACCGATTATTTCTTTATTATCTAAAGCTACTTTTACATGCACAGTTTGAGGATAATAAAGTACTCCTTCTTTTTCAACTGCAAAGTCAAATACACCAATTTGATCATATTGAGTGGAGGAAAACAGTTTCAGATTATTTAATCCTTTATTTGTTAAATATTTTTCTGCTTTTAGAGAGGCTTCATTTAAACTAACCTTTCCCGTTTTAACTTGTCGATTAGCGAGCAGACTTAGAACATAACCACCTTTTTCCGTAATATCAACTGATTTTTCTTGACCATTTTCTGCTATTAAGTTCACATTATAAAAAAGGAATGGTGATCCCTTTTTACTTTTCGAGACTTTCACTTTACTAACTTTACTTTCTCCCCATGATTTAGCTATTGCTACTGCTTCTTTTTTAGTTACTCTTTTTTGATTTTTAAATTGTAATGGTTTTTCCGCTTCGCTCGTTCTTTGAAAGCCAGGAGGAAATTGTGTTTCATCATATCCTTGTACTTTTGTTTCTACCGCTTTGAATCCATCAATAATCGTATTATCTTTCGGTTCCTTATTTGTCGATAACGCCAAATCTACATCCATCCAACGTAGATTTTTTTGTAGGACCATTTCTTGTACATTCCGTAAATCCGATCTGATTTCTCCTGATTTATTGTATAAAACATTTAATGTTTCGTGTTCTTTTTCAGAAAGTGGTTCTTTATTAAGATCACGAATGGCTGTTCGATAACTAAAATTTCCAATATCCGCTAAAAATTCTTCTGTTTTATTAAAAGGTAATAAAGTTAATGGTAGTTGTCCTGTATCATTTTTTGCTTCAGCTGATATTCTCCATACTTCTGCTAAAGAAGGGGAAAGAGATTTTCTGGAATTCATAGCTAAAGTAGCTCCAAGCTGATCATGAAGAAGGTCCATTTGATAGGCAAGGTCATGAAATGCTCTTTGGTATTGGTTTTCAGAATGGAGCAAGACAGCGTTTTTGTCTCTATGCTCTTGATAACCCCATACTCCTGTCCCTACAATAACTAGGCACAAGAGTGTGATGATGATTCCTCTAATCATTTAAAACTCCTCCTATTCACAGAAAATATGCTTTCCTATTTTTTTAATTTGAGGTCTCGACCATATCCATTTGCTTGTAGCGGTAGCAGGGTTGAAATAATACAAAGCATCTTGCGTTGGATCCCACCCATTGATGGCATCAACGACTGCTTTTTTAGCAGTATTATTTGGTGTCAGCCAAATTTGTCCGTCTGATACTGCAGTAAAAGCTCCAGGTTCAAAAATCACTCCTGACACCGTATTAGGGAAGTTAGATGCATTGACCCGATTTAATATAACTGCAGCGACTGCCACTTGACCTTCATAAGGTTCTCCTCTCGACTCACCATATACAGCATTCGCTAGAAGATTAATATCATTTTTTGAAAACCCATTTGGAACGCTTTCTACTTTATTAGCTGTTGTCTTATTTTTGTTATTCGTGGTCTTTTTATATTGGTTTTTTAGAGGTATTCCTCCATAATGCGTAAACGTATTCCCTTTCTTTAGTTGCTCTTTTACATAGGCTTCATAGTACTTAGAATTTTTAACAAGTAAATTTTTTGTGCTTGAACCTACAAGGCCGTCTGGTTTCTTCCCATATTTCTCTTGAAAATTCCGCACTGCCCAATAAGTTCCCCATCCATATTTTCCATCAATTTTACCTTTATAAAATCCTATATATTGAAGTCTCGATTGCAATTCGATAACATCATCTCCTACCGCACCTTTTTGAATGATTTGCGATGTGAAAGCTTCCGCTTTATTTGCTTGATTTACTGAAAAAAAGAACACAACAATGATCATGAAGACGAACAACCTTTTATTTACACTCATCTCTAGACGTCCTTTCTTTAACCGTTCATTCTTCTATTTTTTGTATCAAGTTATAAAATTATTCACTTTCGTTCGCTCGCTGTTTTAACCAATATAAATTTTTTCTAATAAAGAAAAAGAAAAAAGCATTGAGAAAATCCGTAGATTTCCCAATGCTTTTCTTATTTAGGGACTTCTAAAGAGAGTCCTTTTAGGTTCATTGTAGAGTATCTTTGTTTCTTTCAAAAAAACTTTTTGACATCAAGTGGGCATGTTTCGTTTTCCTAAGACCTAACCACCATAAGAAGAACATAAACGGAACGATATAATAGAACCAATAGGTGGTTTGACTCAGTATATAATCATAGACGCCATGGAGAACGACGGGGATACACAAGGATAAGCATATCCATTTAAAGGAATTATCACTCGTTGAGAACTTAGCTTTACCTAAATAGTAGCCCATGATCACACCAAATAACGCATGACTTGAAACAGGAAGCAGCGCCCTGCCAAATGCCAATGACACCCCGTTGGTTGCAAGGTAGATCATATTTTCTACCGTTGCAAAACCAAGTGAAGCAGCTGCACCGTAAACAATTCCATCGTATGGCTCGTTAAATTCTATGTGTTGATAAATTGTGAAAAATAAAACAAACCACTTAAAAAATTCTTCCAACAATCCTGAAACAATAAATGCTTTCCAAAATTGTGATACTAAGATATGTTCATACTCTAATACATATTGAAAAAACATGATTGGAAACGTCACGATCGCACCTGTTAAAAAAACGCGAAAAACAGTTTTAATCGGTTCATTTTCAAAGTGATCTCTTAAATAAAAATAACTCAAAAGTGCTAATCCTGGAGCAACGGCTGCAGTTAGTAGGACGAACATAAGAGTCCTCATTTCAATCCTTTTTCATAATCGTATCATGGATCAAAAAAATTTCATACACCTTCTTTATTTGATCAAAGAAAGTGTATGAAATTTTCATTTTTTAAAGGTAAGAAAGTATAAGATCTTCCACAAGTTTTTGGAATCTCGGTCTCCAATCGTAAACTGCTTCCGGAAACAGGATGTTCGTAGCGCAGCCCTTAATAAGTAAGGTGTAGATTTAGCCGTGATCTCTCCTAGGACAAATGACTGAATCCACTGAAAAACTCATCCTACTTCGGCAATCAACATAACGATTTCCACTATTAAATAACGTCTTTTCTTCCTGTTCATGTGGTCACTTTCATCTCACAGGATCGGACGATTTCATTCTTTTTTTAAGCTAAGTTAGCGACTGGAATGGGACTGTTGCCTTTCATCACTCTTCATCTCGTAGCTGAGTGGGTAATTTGCGCTTTTCTTATAGGCTTACGTTTAAAATGACTGTTTGGCCGCTCTGAAATTACAGCCTATTCAACTGAAATTTTCTTGTGTTACATTTTCATTTACAGACAGAAGTAAAGCTAATCGAATTCTAGCTTTTTTTGAGTCATAATCTTTCCCTAAAATAACACCGTGATTTAATAAATCATTCGCGCTTCCCTTATAATCATAAGAATTATGAACTTGACCTTCTTCAGCACTTGTCGTAATGACCACCACAATTCCCTCTTCAATTGCCTTCTTGATGGAATCCATCATTAACGGAGTAACCTGACCCCTGCCCACACCTTCAATCACGATGCCTTTAGCACCTGCGCGAACACTCGCTTCAATAAACGTTCCATCTAAACCAGTGAAACTTTTTATAATATCAACTCTCGGGATATCCGCCTTTGGGAAAATAAGATCGCGACGAATCGGTTTCTGATAAATACTTACAACGTCATTGTCAATAATGCCAAGATAACCATATCCAAACGATTCAAATCCTTGAAGATTAGATGCATGTACTTTCTTTACATATTTCGCTGCCCAAATTCTTTCATTGAACACGATAATTGCGCCGGCATTTTCAATTTCTTCATTTATAGCCACTAAAATGGAATTACGAAGATTGGAGTATACATCACTTCCCACGTCTTCTGGAGACCGCTGAGAACCTGTAATCACAACGCGGCGATTATCACTAACCGTTAAATCTAAAAAGTAAGCTGTTTCCTCTAAAGAATCGGTGCCATGCGTGACAACAACGCCATTGATCGTATCGTCTTCAAAAATTTCATCGATTTTATTTTTCAAAATAAGCATGCTTTTGAAATCCATAAACATGCTAGGAAGCTGAAATAAACTATGAATTTCAAGTTTGATATCATGAGGTATTTGACACATTGCTGCTAAGTCTTCTCCAGTAATTTCTCCTGAAGATAATTTTCCTGACTCATTTTTCTTTGAGGCAATCGTTCCACCAGTTGTAATTAATGCTACTTTTTTCATATTTTCTCCCTTCTATTTATATTCGATTCTTTATTGTTTCAGCGATTAAACCGCCATGAAATCTTCCATTTTCAATAAAAATTTCATTCGCGTTATTCCCGGCAGATATAACACCGGCTATAAACATTCCTGGTACATTGGTTTCCATCGTTTCGGGATGATGAAATGGTTTCCCCGTTTTTTCATCTAAATTAATTCCTATATTTTGTAAAAAAGAATGATTTGGATGATAGCCGATCATGGCAAAGACATAATCATTTTTGATTTTTCTTTCTTGACCACTTTGAGAAATTGTCACGTTATTTTCTTCAATTGATTTCACTTTTGCGTCGAAAATCATATTAATCTCACCTTTACGTGCAAGAGATTCAAATTCAGGTAGAATCCATGGTTTAATACTCGGTGAGTACTCCCTTCCCCTGTGCACGACAGTAACCCTTGCTCCTGCTTTATTAAGTTCTAAAGCTGCGTCGACCGCGGAGTTTTTCCCACCAACAACAAGGACGTCAGTGTCAAAGTAAGGATGGCCTTCTTTAAAATAATGGTACACCTTATTTAGATTTTCTCCTGGTACATTCAAATCATTTGGATGATCATAATAACCAGTTGCAATAATAACATAAGGGGTTAAATAGGTCTCTTTTGTCGTGTACACAGTGAATATCCCTTTGTCATCTCTTTCAATTTTTTCGACTTTTTCAAATCGATTTATTTTTAAGCGGTGCCGTTTTGCTACTTCTCTGTAATAGACAAGCGCTTGGTTACGTTTTGGTTTATGATTTTCAGTTACAAACGCTATATTACCGATTTCAAGTTTTTCAGAGGTACTAAAAAACGTTTGATGTGTAGGATATTTGTAAATAGCATTTACAATGTTGCCTTTTTCTATTATTAACGGTTCTAATCCGATCTCTTGTAATGAAATGGCAGCTGACATTCCACAAGGGCCTCCACCTACTACTACTGCATCCATTTGTATCATGTATGTCACTCCTCTTTCTTCGCTAAAAAAATTCCAATCGACATGATTTCGAGTATATCGTTAACTAGAAATCAGGATGTTGAAATTCAGAATGAATCAAAATAAAAATCTCCTACCCAAATGATAGGAGATTTCTTAATACCTTTCAACGATGAAGACTTCGACCCAATAAAATTAATTAAATCCAACCACGGAAACGAGATGCTTCCGCCATTTTGCGAACCCCAACCATATAAGAGGCCAATCGCATGTCAACTCTTCTTGTTTGAGCTGTATTGTATACGTTTTCGAAAGACTTAACGAGTACTTTTTCTAAGCGCTCTTCCACTTCTTCTTCTGTCCAATAATAACCTTGGTTATTTTGTACCCATTCGAAATAAGAAACAGTGACACCACCAGCAGATGCCAATACATCAGGAACAAGTAAAATACCACGATCCGTTAATATTTTAGTTGCTTCAAGCGTTGTTGGTCCATTTGCTGCTTCAACAACTATTCCCGCACGAATATTGTGAGCATTGTCTTCTGTAATTTGATTCTCAATTGCAGCGGGAACAAGGATATCACAATCTAATTCCAGCAGTTCTTTATTTGTGATCGTATTATTAAACAGTTTGGTTACTGTTCCAAAACTGTCTCTACGATCGAGCAAATAATCAATATCCAGCCCATTAGGATCATGAAGACCACCGTATGCATCAGAAATTCCCACAACAATGGCTCCAGCATCGTGCATGAATTTAGCAAGGAAGCTTCCAGCATTTCCAAAACCTTGGACAACTACACGAGATCCTTTTAATACTAAGCCACGTCGCTTACAAGCTTCATTAATACAAATCGTCACACCTTTAGCTGTCGCTGATTCACGACCGTGTGATCCCCCTAGAACAAGCGGTTTACCAGTGATAAAACCAGGTGAGTTAAATTCATCCATTCGGCTGTATTCATCCATCATCCATGCCATAATTTGTGAATTGGTAAATACGTCCGGAGCTGGGATATCTTTAGTAGGTCCTACAATCTGACTTATAGCACGAACATAGCCACGACTCAGTCGCTCAAGCTCAGTAAAAGACATCTCACGTGGATCACAAACGATCCCACCTTTACCTCCACCATATGGAAGATCAACAATTCCACATTTCAAGCTCATCCAAATTGATAGAGCTTTCACTTCTAATTCTGTTACGTTCGGATGGAAACGGATTCCACCTTTAGTGGGTCCTACAGCATCATTGTGCTGTGCACGATAGCCTGTAAACATTTTTGTCTTACCATCGTCCATTCGAACCGGTATTTTAACGGTTAATAAACGCAGAGGTTCTTTAAGTAATTCATATACTTCCTCTGAATATCCCAATTTTTCAAGAGCAGTATGTATAACAATTTGGGTCGATTTCAGAATATCATTTTTTTCTTCTTTAGCAGATTTGTCAACACCATTGTCGGCTACCATCTTTGTAAACCTCCCGAAACTTTCAATCATTTGCGGATCAAGTCCGCCTTTCATGACATAGTATACACCTTTGTACCCTTTGTGCAAAGGTTAAATATAAAATTTATTTTCTTTTATGTAAACGTTATCATATCTTCTCTTTCGCACACATGTGAAGAAAATAAAGGGCAGATTCTGCCCTTTATTTTTTCTTATCTATGAAATGTACAATCACTTTTTCTATCGCTTCAATTGATATTAATTCCTTTGCATATTCTTGCACCCACGTCGAGGTCCTTTTTGTTTTCGCATGATACTCTTCTCTAAGAGCAGAAATCCGTTCTCTCTCTTGTAATCCCACGTCAATCACTAAATAATACGCGGAATATCCATAGTATAATTGACTTGGTAAAGCCTTGTTAGAACGGTATATCGCTCGACAAAATGATATGACTTCTTCCCAATCTTGAAATGAACAAATCATACTTTCTTTTAATGAATCCACCGTACTCTTTTCTCCTACCATACAGGGGAGTGTGGGTTCTTCAATCGAAGATTCCTCATAATTAAACGTCACAATGAGAATTAATTCTTCCTCATGAGTTGTTTCAATTTCAACAGCAATCGTATCGTACACCTGAAATCCAAGTCGATCAGCTGCTTCTTCTAGCAACTCATCCATTAAATCAATCCAAACCGCTGGATCTTTCCAAAACATATCTTCGCTCAAACCCAAATGGATTAATTCTTGATAACTCAATGAAAATTTAATCATATTTTCGGCTAAACGCTCTAATTTCATCGTTCCCCCCTGCCTTCCATACATACGATTATTATATGTTTTTGAAAAAAGATGGTTCATCTCTGAAAGAAGATGTTTTACAGAAAATAAATACGAAATGTTAAACTCTTCTGATTTGGAAACAGGAATTAAAAATTGACCTTGCTAAATGATCATGTTGATTTTTCTACATTCAGCAAAACAACTCGATTGCAGCGGACGAACGGTCAAGCATCCTCGTGATAAACATCGAGTGCACTGAAAAAGTTCTCTTGGAACGTCAGTGCCTGTATAAGCCATGGATTTCCGTTCCAGGCAGATGCGTTCTGGGTCCTGTGAAAAACCCGAACGACGAGGATGGAGCACTTCACCCACCGCAAGTCGGGCAGATTTTATTACAAGTACGCAAGGAGCTGGAACTAAAAATCACAACAGGTGAAAGCGACTACGTTCTGTATCAGCAAGCAGTTGTCGCATGGAGACTGGATCTAATAAACAGGGCGAAAAAATCGATGCTTTCTTATCTGTAAAAAAATTAAAAAGAAGGAGAAAAATGACTCTTTTTTCTCCTTCTTTTTTATATCAGGACTTATTAGGCAGCCCCTATATTACGTATTCAATTTTTCTAACATCCATTTTTCCCAGATATCTTTACTTTTACCGACAATAGAAGATTGATATTGTTCTTTTAATCGAGAGGATAAATGATCGATTGCAGATCCACCTAGTCCGATGCTAAGTTCAGGATTTTCAATCGATAATCGATCAACCAGCTTTAATAAATTCCCAACATTTTCACTCATCGTACAAGATAAAAATAAAAATTTAGCATTTACAGTATGGAGGACTACATCAAGATCTTCTTCTTTAATACTAGAACCTAAATAAACTACTTCATATCCTTTTCTTCTTACAAATAGAGTAAAAATCAACAGTCCCAGCTCATGCCATTCTCCAGGGCCGCACACGGCAACTACTTTCGGAAGCATACCGTTATGCGGAAAAGAGTGCATAATGACGGCGATTCTAGATCTTAAAATGGAAGAAGCAAAGTGTTCATGAGCTGTGGTAATTTGATTTTTCTCCCATTTGTTTCCTATTTCTACTAACACCCCACCTAGAATATCGATGACCACTTTATCAACCGTATAGATCGAAAAAGCTTGATTTATAAGTTCTTGTGCTTTTGCTTCATTAAAGCTAAGCAAAGATTGAATGAGCTCATTTGAAAGTTGTGTAAAGTTGTCTCCACTACTCAATGAATGACTAGTATCTTCAAACTGCTTACTTTCTAATAAAGAGACGGCTTGACTAATTGTAAAGCCTTGATTGGTTTTTGAAACAAGCCATTTTAGTATTTGTACATGTTCATCACTATATAAACGATGTCCAGAGTCATTCCGAACGGGTTCAACCATTTTATAGCGTCTTTCCCATGCACGCAAAGTACCTGGTTGAATCCCAACGATCTTCGAAATCGCCTTTATGTTGTATTTACCTTCCCCTTGGTTCGGAACCATAAAAACAAACCCCCATTCATCATCCTTCATGCATTATAATTCATGAATGGGTTCGTGTAAAATTTGTATAGGTTATGTTAAAGTCATTCAATTTATCTTTGAGATTGTGATAATATGACATTCTGCGGGAGCTCCTAGTCGAAGAGATAGCTTTGTTGTTCCATATCCATTACTAATTAATCGGGAAAAACCTTCACTATGATACCATCTTCCTTTTTCATAAGGACCAAATCCAAATATTCGGATTTGTCCACCATGTGTATGACCACTTAATAAAAGGCTAAATGGATGATTTTCTGGAAGCTTATGAACGATACGAGGGTCATGACTAATAAGAATGGAATAGTCTTCATCTTCTTTTTTTTGTAGCACTTGTTTTAAATCATCTTTCACCATGTTTAAATCATCGACCCCCGCTAAATATACCCCTGATCCAACTCCCCATTCCCTTTTTTCATTTCTTAATTGGTTTATTCCTACTTCTTCGAACAAACGAATTAACCGCTCTTCTTTAACCTCGTAATCATTATTTCCCCATACAAAGTAAACCTCACCTAACTCTTTTAATAAAAGGAGATTTTTTTTCACTTTTTTGAATGATACGCCTCGTTCAAGGAGGTCTCCACCGATCACGACTGCAGAAACTTTTCCTTTCGCCTTTTTAATAAGACTCGGATGTATCGTTCTTTTATGGATATCCGAAATAAAAAACATCGATTTTACCGATCCAGCATCCGGGTAGCATTTGTCTACTATGTGAGTTTCACTTATTTTGTTCGTAAATGCATTACGATACATCATTCCAATTAACGCCATAAAAAAGGCGACAATAACCCCAAATCCTTTAAACCATATCACTTCATTTTCTTTCCTTTCCCATCATATATATCGATCATATCATAGATGTAAGCACTTAAAAAAAGACTGGTTGCGATCATCACTGATAAATAGGCGACACAGGCATATAAAATAACGAATAAGCATAACCACCCACAAAAAGTGAATAAATGGTCGGATTTTTTATAGAAACGAAGTCTTACTGTCTTGCACATTCCCGCCAATAGTAAAAAACTGATGATAAAAGAAACAAAACCACATACAAAACGAAAGGGATTCATTAATAATTCATTCACAAATTGAGAAAATGACATCTCATAACCCAATTCACACCAGTTCCAAAATAAATATTGACCTAACCAACAAAGAATCGCTTTACGTTTCATAAAAAAACCCCTCTCATCATTTATATGGAGGAGTTATTCCTATTAGTCAATTAAATTCAGTCTTCATGTACATGTAAAACTCGAAATCCTGATTTTTCTAATTTATTAATAAATCGTTCCAAATTTTCTTTCTTCTCAATTTTTAATACGATTCGACGAACCAGTTTATCTGTATTATCAAATGTTACTAATGAAATGACGGATTGATGGTATTGTTGAATAATATCGCCAAGCCTTGCAATTCGGCCTTCTGTTTCAACAGATTGAAATGTTATTCTAACCCCAGATCTCTTCATACCGAACGTTCCTTGGAATTGCTCCATTGCATCGAATCGAGTAGCTACACCCATGAATTTCCTGTTTTTATCAACAACTGCAAGGAGTGGAAAATCCTTGAGAAGTAAAAGCGTTTCTTCAAAAACTTCTTTTCCATCAAAATATTGTTCTTGATGAGTCGCGACCTCAGCGACAGTCGTTCTATCCAGAAACGAATCTTTTTCTTTTTCAGTATCAAAATAACTTCTGTAAATATCGTATCTTGTAACAATTCCTTCATATTGTTCACCATTTAAGACCGGAAGGGCATCAACACCTTTGTCTTCTAGCATGGATAAAGCAACTTGAACACTATCAGTCGATTGCACATAATAGCATTGGTGTTTAGGAATCATAATGCTTTTTGAAAACATTTCAGTCACTCCTCAATTTTAATCTCTTAAGTCAGTATATTTCTACATAAATATGATGATTCCTTCTTTTATTCTCTTAAAAAGAGAAGTCTAAACGTCATATCTTTTAAAAATAGCCATATTATTTACGAATAACATGAATGGAGGGATCCAATGGAAGAGGAAACAAAAAACGTTTCTCAGGCTGTAACAAACTCCAATAATCCCCCGCAATATCGAAATAGATCCACACACTCTACTCTATACCAAAGACAACCACCAGGACTTGTGCAGTACTCTTTAAAGGAAGCTTTAATGAAAGGAACACTTTGGCCCTATTATGACCATCCATATGTGAAAATTCCTAGTAAAAGAGGGATCCAATGAGCGAATCAACTGAAAGAAATCAATCATTGTTGACCTTACAAGAAATTGACTTTGGATTATTAGAACTCAATCTTTATCTTGATACACACTTGCAAGACCCGGTGGCTGTCAATCAATACAACTACTTGATCAAGCTTAGAAAAAAGTGGAAAAAACAAGTTGAAGCAGAATCTGGACCGCTAACAACTAATTATTTGCAGGACCCCTCAAAAGAATGGGAATGGAGCATGTTACCTTGGCCGTGGCAAATCGATTAGCCTAAAATTAAAAATGTATCATGGAAAATGATTCAATTATTTTAAGCCGAATAATTCCATTTTAATGCTTTTGAGATGTGATCCTTTAGACATCCATCACTGGAAAAAGGAGAATGCCTGTGTGGGTTTATGAAAAAAAATTACAATACCCAGTAAAGGTAGGAAAAAAAGATCCTCGGCTTGCTAAATATTTAGTTGAACAATATGGAGGAGCAGATGGAGAACTTGCTGCTGCTTTACGATATCTTAATCAAAGGTATACCATTCCACAAAAAGTGATTGGCCTTTTGACAGATATAGGAACCGAAGAATTTGCTCATTTAGAGATGATTGCAACGATGATTTATAAGCTCACAAAAGACGCAACTCCAGAAGAAATGGAAGCAGCCGGGTTAGGTGCCCACTACGCGAATCACGAAAAATCACTTTTTTATACAAATGCCTCTGGTGTTCCATGGACCGCCTCTTATATTGCTTCAAAAGGGGATCCAATCGCTGATTTATATGAAGATGTTGCTGCCGAAGAAAAAGCAAGAGCTACTTATCAATGGATCATTGATCTTAGTGATGATCCTGATTTAATTGATGGACTTCGTTATCTCCGAGAAAGAGAAATCATTCATGCTCAACGATTTAAAGAAGCGATCCAAATGGTTCAAGACGATATGAAGCAACAGAGAATCTTTTAACAACTCTATCTAAAGTTTAAATCCTTTGTACAGGAGTAAAATGAAAAGAAGAACGACTATTATCTTGTTCTACTGGTATGTTCATTTTTTGGTTTTTTTCTAAATAAGAATAGATACTAAATATTGTTAGAGGAAGTAAAATAAAGAAAATAAGTAAAAAAGTGAGTAAAGGGTTTTTCACCTTTACTTTTGTTTGTTTTTCATCATTTTTATGCATTTCACCCCGAGGCGGAAGATCATTTAATGGGAGATCTTTGGTGGGAGCCTCCACTTTCTCTATTCGTTGTCTTAGTTTCTCTGCCTGATCTTGATAAGGATCCACCTTAATTCCCCCCTTCATTAAAGATTCTATCTAAACGTGTTTTTCCCCTGATTTTTACACCTAATACAAAATCAATAATAAAGTGTGCAACAATGGTTACCCATAAATTGTTTGTCCACTCATACATGAATCCAATGGTGAAGCTTAATAGAATAATATTAACAATTAAATACCAATGTCCGAAATAACGAATATGGACGATTGAAAATAATGTACTTGCCCACCAAATTCCCAAAGCTGTCTGAATCATTCCTCTGAATAGAATTTCTTCGCAAAAGGCAATGATGAATGCTAAAACAAAAATATTTACGATAGATTGCGAGCCAAAGATCCGGTTGTTTACTCCACCATCATCATAATAGTCATTTGGAAGAAATTTCATGAGCACCAAATCAATTAAAACAATGACTATGCCTGCGATAATGCCCCAGACGATTTCCCCATTCCATTCAAAAATTGTACGAATAATTGAGCGATCTTCAAATACAAATATACCGAAAATGATCGCAATCGTTAATAAGACTAATTGCGTAGCGATTAACTGAAAAATGATTTGTCTATCAGTGAAGCCTTCAAGTATCTTATGATCTTTCATGTTTGTCAATCCGATCGTTCACTAATAATTGGAATAGTGTTTTTTCCCAGTTATAAGCATTTGTTGATCTTTCTCGAGAAGAATGGTTTCCAAAGTAATCATTGAGTTCGATCCCACACTGATCGCAACAACGTAGTTGACTCGAATGTGCTTTTTCTGAAAAATATCTTTTTATACCTTCCCTTCGACAGGTATTAAGATTTACCCATTCATTAAAGTGAAAGAACTTCGCTAACTTTCTTTGTTTCCTATCCTTTACTAATTGAGTGATGGACTCAACAGCATTTTTCATGTCCTTAGTCCGTGGAATGACTCATTTTTTTAGAATAATATTTTAAATACCTCTCTTGTGCTTCATTTAAGCCTAAAGTACTTCCATCAAAATTATGATGAAGTTGATGGTTTTTCTCAAGGTATTCTTGAATCTGCCATTTCAAAGGGAGTTCATTCTCTAAAAGTTGCATGGGCAGTTGTTCATCGCCTGGCGCATGCATGAGAATGGCAATACTTTGAAGACCATCTCTCCCTGCTCGTCCAATTTCTTGTAAATACGATTCTAAATTAGACGGCATATGATAATGTAAGACAAAACGAATATTTTCTTTATTAATCCCCATACCAAATGCGCTTGTTGCACAAATAATGTTAATTTGATCACTTAGAAATTGCTGTTGAATAAGTATGCGATCTTCCTGTTCCATTCCTCCATGGTAATAAGCAACAGAATTCACCCCATTCGATTGTAAAAAACTCGCCATCTCTTCTGTCATTTTTTTACTCGAAAAATAAATAACACCTGGGTTTTTAAGCTTTTTTACATACGATAAAATTCGTTCTCTTTTATCACTAAACGAGTCCAACTTCTCAACTACCAATGAAATATTTGGGCGATCAACAGAATAAATACAACAAATGGGTTTTTTTAATCGTAAGACGTCCTTAATATCATCTAGAATAGTAGATGTCGCGGTAGCCGTGAGTGCAAGAGTCGTTGGAGAACCCAGATTTTCTCTCACCTCTCCTAACGATAAATAATCCGTCCTGAAATCAGGACCCCATTGAGAAATGCAATGTGCTTCATCTACAACAAAAAGAGCAATTTTTGTCTGTTTTATTTTTTCTAAAACAGCTGGATTCGCTAACATTTCAGGAGAAATAAACACGTAACGAAAGGTAGAAATACGATTAAGAATTTGAATTTTAGTTTTATAATCTAAAAATGAATTAAGAGCCGCTACTTTTTTCTCTCCGCGTATTCTGATTTGTTCAACTTGATCTTGCATTAATGAAAGCAATGGTGATATGACAAGAACTAGTCCATCCATTGAATATGCAGGTAGTTGGTAGCACAATGACTTCCCACTTCCTGTTGGAAGCATTGCGATCGTATCGTTTCCTTTTAAAACGGATTGAATAATTTCTTCTTGCCCTTCTCTAAACTCTGAATATCCAAAATGATTTTGTAAAATGGTTTTTATATCCAAAGAGCTTCACCATACTTTGCTAAAGTTACTCGAATTTCAAAATAGGAGGCGTGAGGAATACTTTTTTTAATTTGCGTTAATTTTTTACTATTTATTTTTTTAGCTGCCAAAACGATTTCCTTTTCCATTTCAGGATTTACAAATGCAGCGATAGGAAAGTGTGATTGCTGAAGAATTATTTCAATAACATGATCTTCAATTGTACTTTCCTTTAAATTTCGAAGACGAGCAATCTCTTTGATCCCTCTTCCTTTGTTAATCCAGCGATAGGTTTCTTTTGTAGAATGAGTCATTGGAATACCATTGTCTAAATCATTCAGTAACCTATATAAATAAGGATAATGATCCTTATTTGAAATAATTAAGTTCATAAGTTGATGTAGTAAATTCAACCAAAAGAACCAAACTTCATATTTATCAGACTTTAACTCAGTTGCTAATTGCTCAAACGTTAAGCCAATTTGACCATAACCAGATAGCCTTTTTACCAACAGGGATGGGTCTTGATCTATACATAACAATGCATCTTTCATTTCTTGGAAAAAAAGTTTAGATAAAGCTAGTTTTTCAAGGTTACTTTCTTTAAGAAATTCCCTTACCCAAACTTGAACCTCTAAGTCTCGTTGTACTGGATAATATTTTGATTTCTGATAAACAAGGTTAGATAGAGCTTGAACGCTTAATGAAAGTCGTTTCCAAAATAGCTCGCCTACTCCTTGATAATAGAAACCATTTAAATGCTCCGGAATCTCATGTTTTTCAAAAAAATTCGCCGTCCATTCAATCCCGTTATTGGTCAAGTTGAATTTTCCACTCTCCACTTCGACTAGCCATTTATTCGAAATAAATTGGTCGATTCTGTAATCAAACTCTGAACGTGAAAGAAATGTCGCAGACCTGGAACCATTTATTCAATTGATAGAGCTGAGTATCTAGGATCGTTTGAGACGATTTCTTTCCTCTTAAAATATGATAAATCGAATAGGGAGTCCTTTCTCCTTTCAATCTACCAAAACCTAACAGAATAACAGCATCTAAGTAATCCAATCACTCACCTCACGAAAGTGTTTACTCTATTTTAACACGAAACAGCCTTTCGGAGGCAGTTCATTGCAATGAGGAATTTGAGCATTTCTATTCTGAAAAGACAATAAGTTAGAGCAAATTTATTTGATTAGTCAAGTTATTGTTTTTTGAATATTCATTCTTTTAAATAAAAATGGGAGAAATAACGACAATATAGAAGATTATCGTTCAAAGAACGAAGAAAACTGCAGATTTGTGTTGAAAAGTTGTCTTATCAGTTTTAGAATAAACAATGTGTTATGATTTTGATGACAAAGAAATGACTTTATAAATAAGGAGGTTGCAAGATGCCTAAATATACGATTGTTGATAAAGATACATGCATAGCTTGTGGTGCCTGTGGCGCTGCAGCACCAGATATTTATGATTATGACGATGAAGGTATTGCGTTTGTTACGCTTGATGATAATACAGGTACTGCTGAAGTTCCTGAAATATTATTAGAAGACATGATTGATGCATTTGAAGGTTGTCCAACTGATTCGATTAAAACAGCAGATGAGTCATTTGATGGCGATGCTTTAAAATTCGAATAGGAAAAAACGTTTTCTCCATTGGAGGCAACTGAAAAAGTACACCTCGTGAATCAAAGCTGCTTTATTTCGATTTTATCGGAATAAAGCAGCTTTTCTTTTTTATTAAGGTGATTTTCGCTACAGAAGAACGCTTTCCGCGGACGAACGTTCGAGTCTCCTCGTGAAAAATCACGTGGCCACTGAAAAAATTCCTTTTGGTACACAAATCCGTGAATTACCGTTCCAGACAGACGCGTTCCGCTGGCACGGCTTCAATCTCCTCCGACAAACAGGAAGTTTTAGCGCAGTCGTTGCAACAGGATGTTGCGTTCTTAGACTGTGATCCTTTCTCTGCGGGGCTTTCAGCTCGTGCTGTTCCTGCAGGAATCGCTGCCTTCCACATCCATTCAGTAACGAATAAAAAAGAACGGTCTGAGCCAGCGTGACTTTAAAGATGAAGACAAAAATGTCTCCCAGTTTAAAAGACGATTAAAACAGCTCTGTATAAAGAACTTATCTATCGTTCATCCATTATAGAAGGTGACACCTTTACAAAATCATGTGATCAATTTTAAGCAAAAACAAGGAATTCACACGTCGACATGGAACCATTGCGAACTCATGTGCAGGACTATTTGATCTGCAATGATGAATGATCACAACCATGTTCGCAGTAAATCACAAACAAATTTTAACCTTGATAAAGGAATCGGAGGGGGAATATGAAAGGAAAAGGAGAGAATTCGTTCCATTTTTGAACGAATTCTCTCCTTTTTTACTCGGATGTACCTACGCCACTATTTCCTCAATGTTTTTCAGTAGTTTCATCCATTGAGAACGGCTTTTCTTTATGTCTAGTCCCGCAGCTATCATTTACCATCTTCACTCATCGGCAAATGTCGGCAATGCTTAGCAAGCGAATCCACGTTTCATATTTAAGCGGATTTAATATTTGATTTATTTATTGTCGATTGTTTGTGAATCCACGTTTGCAACCGTGTGTATAATAGCATAAATACAATACCCATTATTATTCCCTTAACAATATTAAATGGTAGGATGGCTGTGACAATCATTTGTCTAGTTTGAACTCCTGACATCGCTGGTGCATTTAAGAAATAAGTATATGCGGGTAAGATAAGATAATAATTGAGCACACTCATAACTACCGCCATGATAACCGCTCCAAACACAAGAGCAAATGAAAGGCCTTTTTTTGATTTGGCACGATTATACAGATAGGTAACAGGGAGGATAAACGTAATACCTGCTAAAAAATTTGCAACGTGACCAACTGGGACGCCTGTTGCTGAACCAGTAAGCAAGTAATCAAGAACGTTTTTAAACAATTCAATTAAGATACCTGCAAGCGGACCGATAACGATCCCCCCTAATAATGCTGGTATGTCACTAAAATCGACTTGTAAAAAACTTGGAAATGGTGGTAACGGAAAGTTAAATAACATTAATACGTATGATATTGCACTTAACATTCCAATTGATACGAAAGCTTTCAACTTCATTTGTTTCATTTTCCTCTCTCCTAGTCGAGTTCATCTCGTTGAAGAAAGGTATTGCTGCTGCCCGCAAACAAATAACCTTGAAAAAATGCTTATCTCAAGAGGGAATAAGGCGTGCCAAAAAAAATGATCCATATTTTCTGAACGCAGCAAACCTTCATCTTCTCCCATCCAGACTGTACTGTCGGCTCTGGAATCTCACCAAATCCTGCCCAATTCACAGGCTCGCGGGCTAAAGTAACATGTACCTATTACCGCCGGTCGGGATTTTCACCCTGCCCCGAAGATGAATCGTAAATTAAACTACTGCTTTATTATACATGATGCACATTATTGATTCAAAGAAAAAAGCTTGAATTCAAGATAAGTGAATTCAAGCTTAAAGTATAGGAAATAAGAAGTTCTTTTCGTACTTTTCTAAGAAATTCATCGCTTTTTATTTATAAAAAATTTATAAACAAAAATACTGCTCAATGACAAAATAAAAATCAATAAATTTTTTGTTTTTATTTTCTTTTCCTGAACCTTCATATTCTTAGTGTGAAGCGTTTGCAAGAAAAGATCTGATTTCTCATATTCTTGAAACTTTGGCATTTTTTTTAGCCATTGCTCCACATCTTCTTTTTTAATAGGTTCTCTTCCCATTTAATCGTTCTCCTTTGTCCGTTTTTCATTTATTTTCTTTTTTAATAATTTCATTGCTCGATGTTGAGTTGTTTTTACTTTGCTAGCTGACCATTTTAGCGCTTCTGCTGTTTCTTGAATCGATAAGTCTTGAATAAACCGCATGACTAATACCGTTTTTTGATCGGTCGTACATTCGTCTAACAATTTATAAAGGACACGAATTTCTTCCTTCTCGATGGTAATCGCTTCAGGAATTTTTTCAGTCCCTTCCTTTGTCAATATGGTTCGATCTAAATCATCCACATTTTTTTGTTTCCATTTTTTATTCTTACGAAAATGATCGATCGATACATTGCGAGCGATCGAAAACAACCAAGTTTTTTCAGAACTTTTCCCTTTAAATTGAGGATGAGATTTTATCACTCTTACAAAAACTTCCTGCATCAAATCTTCTGATAAATCTCGATCTTTGACCATGTACATCAAAAATTGGTATACATCTTGATGATATGTCTTATAAAGATGCTCAACAAACGGATGCAATAAGATGCCTCCTTACAATTAAATAGCTTATCTAAAGTCTACCAATCTTTTTTAAAAAAACGATAGGACTTCAGGTTGAATTTTTAATAAATCTGCTTAATAATCTCTTGAAATCTTCGATCACGATTTCTTTTTCATTCTTCCATTCCATTGATCCTATAACGAACGAAATCTTCTCTTCCCTTTTTGTTAATGTTAACAATTCTTCATAAAGATCCATCCACAATGATTTAACTTCTAAACTTGAAGAATAAGATTGTATTAAACACAAGTAAGTCGTCGTCCTTTTTCGTTGGTCATTTGGCAAAGTAGAAATTTTGTAAAAATGACAACCATACTTGTCTAATGCCTGAAAGTCGATTTCTGCACATTCATTACTGTGATTTTCTAACTCAATACAATCATTCCACTCTTCTATTGCTTTCCCTTCTATTCTTCCAAAAAGACGATAAAACCGCGAAAGCTCAATTCCCCTATTTGATGTGATGACGTTTTCTTTCACAGGTTTCAAAGCATGATCTGCCAAAATGGGTTGAACAGCAACAGAATGAACCGTTTCATGGGGAGAAGACCATAAAGGAATCGAATATGCTTCTCCAATTGTTTTCATATATGAGGGGTAATCTTTTTTATTAAAACGAACGACTTTTTTTTGTTGAACGAGAAACAATGCATCGCAAAAAACACTGGCTATATTTAAATCGTGAAAGATTCCGACCACAGTTAAATTATTCTGATGTACTAGTTGTTTAATATGATTCATTAAGTTTATTTGATGAGAGAGATCGAGATGGTTTGTTGGTTCATCAAGTAATAGTATCTTCGATTCTTGAGCTAGTGATCGAGCTAAGAATGCTCTTTGCCTCTCACCTCCGCTTAATCGGTCTAAAGAGGTATCCATATATTCACTCATTTTTGTTTGTTCAATCGATTTTAATACAATCTCTTCGTCATATTCATTCCACTGAGGGAGAAAACTTTTTTTATGTGCATAACGTCCCATGTAAACAGATTCTTTTACGGTGAAAGTAAATGATGAGTCGACATGTTGAGGCAATGTCGATATTAGTTTTGCGAGCTCTTTCGAAGAGTAAGATGATACTTCTTTATCTTGTAACTTTACTTGACCAAATTGTGGTTGAATGGTGCCATTAATGGTATTAAGCAAGCTTGTCTTACCACTGCCATTCGGCCCAATTATGCCATAAAATTTCCCTTTTTCCATCTCCAATGACACGTTTTCTAGAACAGGTTTATTTTTTTCATATGATATTGTTACATCCCTTAACTTGATCATCATTGTACCCCTCTTCTTCTTTTATAGAATATATAAGTAAAGATTGGAGCACCTATAAAAGAAGTCAAGACACCGATTGGCAATTCTCTTGGTTCGATTAGTGTCCGAGAAAGTAAATCTGCAATCACTAAAAAGGAACCACCATATAGAACAGACAGCGGAACTAACCTTCTGTGATCTGCTCCAATCCACAATCGTAGCATATGCGGGATCACTAAACCTACAAAGCCTATCGTGCCGCTAACAGCAACAGAGGCCCCTGTAAGGCTAGACGCAGCAATCAAGAGCACTATTTTTCGTATTTTTGTATTTACACCAATATTTCTAGCTATTGTCTCCCCCATTGCAAACGCGTTTAATTCAAAGGAATTCCACCAGATGATCACGAAAGAAACGAGGAAAAAAGGAAGAATTAAGTGGACGTATGACCATCCACGCATAGAAACACTACCAATTAACCAATTGATGACTTGTCTCAATTCATCACCTGAAAGAGCAATAATTAATGTCAAGATGGAACCAAGAAAGGAAGATACGATGACACCTGTTAATATGATGGTTTCAGATGATATTCTACGGTCGACCAAATTTGTAAACCATAGAACACTAAAGAGAGTTACAAATGCAGCGATCATACTAACAATCGGTAAAGTAAAAATTCCTAAGAAGGATATTTCAATGTGAAAAAACAATACGGATACAGCTCCAAGTGCAGCACCTGATGAGACACCGATTGTATATGGATCTGCTAAAGGATTTCGGAGTAGCCCTTGAAACGTTAAACCGGCTATTGATAAAGAAGCGCCCACTAGGAAAGAAAGAACAACTCTCGGAAGCCTTACTTCCCATAAGATCGTTTGCAGCCCCTTTTCCTCTATTGATAAAGAATTCCCCATGCCAATAGAGTGGGTGACAAGGGTCAATATTTCATTTATTTTTATATGTATTGTTCCAATTGATAGGCCAACTATTAAGCAAAAAAGGGAAAAGGCCAATCCAATAAAGATTGACCCAATTAGCCTATTTGTTTTTATATTCTTCTGGGTATATGGCTTTTGCAAGTTCCTCGATCCCTTCAACGATCCTTGGACCTGGTCGTGTTAATTTGTCTGAGTTTACATCTACAATCCTTTTATTTTGAACAGCTGTGATATTTTGCCAACCTTTACGTTCCATTACTTTTTTAGGAGCATCTTGACCATACGTGGTAATAATAACGTCGGGGTTATTTTGTATGGCCGCTTCTTCGGTTATTAATGGCCAACCTTTTGTATGACCAGCAACATTTTTAGCTCCGATTAACGATAACCCTTCATCAATAAAAGTCCCTTTTCCTGCCGTATACAATTCTGGAGATGGGGAGACCTCAATCCAAACCGATTTTTGTTTATTAGGGGGAATCTTCTTTCCTATTTTAGTGATTTCAGCCATACTTTTTTTCTCTTCTGATATAATCGATTGTGCTTTCTTTTCAGTATCTGTTAACTTTCCAATTTCTCTGATTGTATCATAGATGTCATTAATATTCGTTGCTTCTTTCACAACGTAAACGGGAATGCCTGCATCCTTCAGTTTCCCCATTAGAGCATCTTCTTGATGGTGTCTTGAGCCATGGTCTAGGACTAAATCAGGCTTCAATGAAATAATTTTTTCCAAATTGAATTCCATTCCACCGATCTTATCTTTACTTGTTACTTCTTTAGGGTAATTATCAAAATCAGACACACCTACAACTGAATCCCCTTCACCTAGTTTATACAATATCTCTGTATTACTTGGTAATAAAGAAACAATTCTCTTCGGCTTGTGATCAAGTTTCACTTCATTGCCAACAGCATCTTTAGTTTGTAATGAGAATTCGGTTTTCTTATCCTTTTTAGGAGAAGATTCCTTTTCTGCACTACAACCCGATAACACCAGAATGATCGACAAGAACATAAATAAAGCAACCTTTTGACAACTTCTTAACATGTTCATCCCATACTCTCCTTTTTTCTAAATGCGATTTAGCTCGTTCATCTGAACATTTCAGGAAAGCCAAGCATGTGATTTTCATTCAATTAACAAAGCATTCTATTAAGAATGTGTTAAAATAAAAAAACTCATCCAGATCGGATGAGCAAAACGGACATAATAAAAAAATCTCATATCCGTTTCATCGGCTCAGTCCCCGAAGCATTGAAACGTGGTCATGTGCAGGCAGGTCTACTGGCTTAAGCCTCATCCTTTACAAACCCTTCCCATAACTTATCGTCACAGTGGTATGTTTGCATCGTCAGCTATTACAGTTGCGGGGACAGCCTCGGTTTCTCACCGAGTTCCCTTTTCATTCCAATTAGGAAACCTAAACAATGATTGATGTATTAAATTATTAAACGAACCACACTTATCATAACGAACTCATTTTTTTATTACAAGCATTTTATTATGTTTCTCATGAAACAAGATAAAACGCAAATATAGCTAAAAAAATCTATATTTCTCAAGTGCTAATTGGATTGGAGCGCAGTTAGACAGGCAAGCGGAACTCAAACGTTGTTCCAATCTCTTCTTTACTTTGCACGGAGATTTCGCCTCCATGAGCCTCCACAATATTTTTCGCAATGGCCAGTCCTAATCCGGTGCCCGATTTCCCACGTGTTCTTGCTTTATCTGCTTTATAAAATCGTTCAAACACAAACGGAACGTCCTCAAGCGGAATACCCACTCCGGAGTCAATCACTTGGAAACAAAGTGTCTTCTCTACTTGCTGTACGCGGACATCGACTTTTCCACCTTCAGGCGTATGTCTTAATGCATTGTCAATTAGATTCGTTAACACTTGCTCGATTCGATCTGGATCCATCATTGCATGTAAGTTATTAGGAGAAAAAGCACTCATTGCCACTGCTTTTTCTCTTGCAGGACCATGAAATTTATTTGTCACTCTTTCAATAAAGTCAGCAATTTCGATGGATTCTTTATTTAATACAATGTGACCAGCTTCCATTTTCGCTAAGTCTAGCAGATCATTCACTAACCGACCCATTCTTTTTGACTCATCGTGAATAATTTTTGCTAATTCTTGTTTTTCTTCTTTTGTTTCGGCTATATCATCAATAATGGCTTCGCTATATCCTTGAAGCATAGCAATAGGTGTTCTTAGCTCGTGTGATACGTTTGCTATGAAATCTTTACGCATTTTATCCAGCTGACGTTCTTCAGTCATGTCTCTAACGACAGCAACAGCACCGCGTACATTTTCTTGACTATATAATGGACTTAAGATAATGACATAATAACGTCCTTGCAGGATGAGTTCATCCGTTTGTTCTTTTTCAGTTTCAACTACTTTTTCAAGCAATTTAAAGACGCTATCCGGTACAGCTAAATCTTTCTTTTCTTCTTCGAAATACCATTGATGCAAAAATCGATCCGCTGGAGGATTGGTATTCAATACAGTGCCATCCCGATTAAAGGTGATCACTCCATCTACCATACTGCTTAATATACTTGATAATTGCTCTTTTTCTTGATTCAACGCGTGTATATGGAATTTCACTTGTCTTCCCATTTGGTTAAATGCAGTGGCTAATTCCCCTATTTCGTCGTAAGTTAAAATAGGAACTTTCGTATCATACTTCCCACGTGCCACTTCAAATGCCGCTTCCCTCATTTTCCGAAGCGGGGCCGTGATTCTTGTTGATAGAAAGAAAGCAAATATCGTAGTTAGAAAGATCGCAATTCCAGCTGCAGCCAAAATTAATCTTGTCGTTTGTTTCGTCGTATCTTTGATGACGTCTAACGACTGATAGATATAAACAGCTCCGCCATTATAAGTCCCGGATTTTAAAGGTACTGCTACAATAATAATATTTTTATAGCGATTTGAACTTGCACGACTATCAACGTTCATTTCTTTTTTCACGACATGTTTCTTTATAAGAGCGCTTGAAATGTCTCGGTCTTTAAAGAAAAAGGATGGATCGATTCTTTCATCTTTTTTTACATTCGGCGAAAAGGTTACATTCCCGTTCGAATCAGTAATGAATAACTTTTCTTGTTCATTGAGAATCTCCCACGAAATTTCCATGCCCAGATCAGCGTCATCGTGACTCCCCATGACGCTCGATATTTTCTCCGCTGTAGACAAAAGATCTTTTTCTACTTGATTGACATGGTAATTTTCAAAAAATCCCAGAAGGAGAATCGTCAGAAAAAACAAAACAAAGGAGACCAAAAGCAAGATGGTCATCCAAAGTTTACCTACTACACTTCTCCAAATTCTCATTCAGAAACTACCTCGAACTTATAGCCTACTCCCCATACAGTAACGATCATTTTGGCAGCCTGCTCAGATACTTTATTTAACTTTTCTCTTAATCGCTTTACGTGAGTGTCAACCGTACGAAGATCACCAAAGAACTCATAATGCCAAACCTCTTTTAATAATTGCTCACGATCGAAAACTTTATCCGGAGATTTCGATAGGAAATAAAGTAATTCATATTCTTTTGGTGTTAAGTTGACTTCAATTCCATCTGCAGTTACTCGATGAGCATCATTATCTATCGTTAAGTGAGAATAGACAATTAAATCTTTCGCTTTCGTGTTCGTACTCATATAGGTATGAGTCGAAGATCTACGCAAAAGGGCTTTTACCCTTAACACGACTTCACGTGGACTGAATGGTTTTACGATGTAATCATCCGTTCCTACTTCAAACCCTTGAACTCGATTTGATTCTTCACCTTTTGCCGTAAGCATAATGACTGGTGTAGACTTCTCCTTTCTCAGCTCCTTACAAACATCTATCCCATCCATTCCAGGCATCATTAAATCTAGCAGGATGCAATCGTAGTCATCGATCAAAGCCATTTCTAAAGCACTTTCACCATTTTCAGCTTCATCTACTATGTAATTTTCTCTTTCTAAGTACATTTTAATTAATCTTCTAATTCTCTCTTCATCGTCTACAATTAATATTTTCACTGTCTCAGTTTGATTCATTTTATATCCTCCTTCATATCATATTAATCCACTATCTCTTATTGTATTCGAAAACAGCCCCCACTAAAAGTGAGGGCCATCGAAGTCTTCTAATTTATGCGTAGGAATGCAAACCAGCAATAACAAGATTAACGGCAATTAGATTAAACATAATAATGGCAAAACCAATAACTGCTAACCAAGCTGATTTTTCTCCTTGCCAGCCTTTTGACATTCTTAAATGCATGAATGCCGCATAGAATAACCAAGTGACAAGTGCCCATACCTCTTTAGGATCCCAGCCCCAAAATCGACTCCAAGCCATTTGTGCCCAAATCATGGCAAATATGAGAGCGCCTAGAGTAAATACAGGAAATCCAATCAATACAGAGCGATAACTAATTTCATCCATTAAACCAAGATTAATATTCTTCACTCTTCTTTGCAAGAAGGCTCCAATTCTTTTACGAAGGATTAATCGGATGAGACCGTACAAGATGATTCCTGCTCCAATTGACCAAACAAAAGAGTTTAGCTTTGAGGCGTTAATAATTGGTGGAACTTCCATAATTGGCTCCATTTTATTCGATGATACAGCTTCTCCATCACGCGGACCAATGATAGCAGGCATCGAATATTTAGCTTCCGCAGGCTGATCCGTTTTGCTAATATAGTTAAATTTCGATTCGTAGCCAGAAATCGCAAAAGAACTTGATACGGCTACAAAACCAATCACGACAACTAAACAAAACATGATCGCTTCTAAACCAAATGTTCTTAAACTTCTACTTGTTTGATCCACCGATTTGATTAAGTAGATTAGTCCTGCGACAAAACTAATTGAAAGAATCGCTTCTCCTGTTGCCGCTGTCGTTACATGGATATGTAACCAATCGCTTTGCAATGCAGGAATTAACGGGCTTATCTCCCTTGGAAACATACTTGCATATGCAATGATGATGATGGCTACCGGAAGAGCGAAGAGACCTAATACCGGTGTACGATAGATCATATAAATGATAATAAATGCAGCGACTAACATCATTCCAAAAAAGGTAGTAAATTCGAACAAATCACTAACTGGAGCATGTCCAGCTGCTACCCATCGTGTGAAGAAATAGCCTAATTGACAAGCAAATCCAATTATCGTTATAACGATTGCGATTTGGCCCCAACGATTTGTTTTTTCTTTTGTTTCTGCTTTAGTCGATTTGATCGATCCACCAAAGAATACAGTGGCGATTAAGTATAAGATAAATGCAATATAGAGCAGCGTACTGCTCAAAGACGCCAAATCATTCATGAAGGTGCCTCCTTATTTTTCAGATTGTTGTTGATCCATTGGTTCAGGAATTCCTGTTTCCTCTAATACATATTGTATCTCTTTTTTCAATCCATACCAGTTTTTATTTGTATGCGCCGCAACAATAACCTCATCATTCACTCGTTGCAACCAAATTCTACGGTGATTCCAATACATACCTTGAATGACACCAATCATAAAGATGAATCCTCCAACTGCAAGTATCCATAGTGTCAAATCTTTATGAACAGTCAATGCAGATACATCCCTAGTTTCAATCCCAGCAAACGACATTTTATACTGATTCTCACCAAAAGGTTCATAATTTTTCTGGATCCCTACGAAACTAGATTCACCTTTAGGATGTTCTGGGCTCAACATCGTAAACAAAAATGCTGGGTTATTTGGTAACGGTGATTTTGTTTGCGGCTCACCGTTTTTGGCAAAACCTGAAAAATCAGGGTAATACCCTTTTAACATAATTTTGTATCCGTCACCCAGATCATATTCTTTTTTAGGGTCAAATAAATCTACTTTGATCGGACCTTTTTTTACACCTGTTTTCTTGTTTTGGAGTGTAAATGACATTGTTTTAAATTCATCTTTTCGATAATCAACCTGATAAACAGCATAGTGGTCAAATCGTAGTGGTTGGTTTACTTTAATCGAGTCAGATTTCACTTTTTTTAGTTTACCAACTTCTCCTACTAAACCGCCTTTTTCTCTTCGATAGAGAACGACATCCGATTCAAAGTTTTTAGCAATCGTTCCAACGCGGTCAATTGCATCATCAAAAACTTTCTCATCGCGCTTCTTATCATAGGTTTCTAGTTTAAAGTCTATATTCTTCAAGTAATATTCCCGATCCGTTCCTGGGATTGCTACTCTTTCTCCTTCACGGATCCAGACTGTCTTATCGACAAACATGCCGGGAACAAATCTCATCATGGCACCGATTAAGAAAATGATCAGTCCGATATGATTAACGTATGGGCCCCATCTTGAAAAACGATATTTCTCTGCAAGGATATTTCCATTCTCTTCGCGAATACGATAGTGTTTTTTTGTTAGTTTCTTTTTTGCAAGCTCAAAAGCCTTGTCTGTTTCATCATTTTTGGTTTGACCAAAAATTCGTTGACGTTTCAAAAATCCGCTATGCCTAGAAATTCTTTGCTTTTTTAATGCACGATAAAGGGGAATGAAACGATCTAAACTTGCAATAATTAATGAGACACCTATTCCCGCAATCAGTATTAAATACCACCAAGAACTGTATAAGTTATGAAATCCTAATAAGAAGTATCCCTTCCCTAAGATACCATACTGATCTTCATAGTAACTAGCGGGATCAAGATTAGGAGGTATGTACATCTCTTGTGGAAAGATGGTTCCAACGGCTGATGCGACTAGCGTTAGAAAGATAAGCCACACGCCAACTTTTACAGAAGAGAAGAAATTCCAAATTTTATCGATGATTGATTTATTATATGTTTGTGACCGTCTAGCACTTCCTTCATAGCGCATGTCATGCAATTTATCTTGCTTTGCTTCGACGGTTAATGCTCTCCCGCATAACTCACAAAGGATCGTTCCGTTCGGATTGACATGTCCACACTCACATTTGATATCTTTCATACTAAGTACCCCTCGGTTATTCTGGCATAATGCTTTCTAAATGATGTTGAATATCCTTTTTCGTCATCGTTCCTGTAATGACTTTCGTAATTTTTCCATCAGGATCAATTAGATACGTTGCAGGAAGCGGGTCGATTCCATAGGCATTCTGCACTTCTTTACCATGATCATCAAGAATTGGAAATTTTAACTCATGTTTGTTTACAAATTGATTAACTAAGTATTTTGATTCTCCTACATTGACTGCAAGGATCTCTACGCCTTTTTTTTCGTATTCTTTATATAGTTCATTCATATATGGCATCTCTTTCTCGCAAGGCTTACACCATGTTCCCCAGAAATTCAAAAATACACCTTTTCCTTTGTACTCAGATAAGCGATGCTCTTGTCCATTCATATCTGTGAGAACAAAATCAGTCGCCTTGTCTCCTGCATTTAGTATTTCACGATCCTTTTTAGTGAAATTCGCATATAGTGTATAAGCGATAGCAGCTGCTAAGACGGTTAAAATCATCGTTCTTATCCACAATCTTCGTTTCTTGCGTTCCATTAATACTGAATCTCCTTTCATGTAAACGTTCACACAGCCTAATCAAAAGAAGAAGGGACAATAGCTTGTCCCTTATCAAGTTGGATCCATGTTTGTTCAGACGACCTCAATAATCAGACGCTCGTTTGTTTTAAAAAAACACGTTATTATGCAATTTTATTATAGCATTCTCTAAACTAGATCCTCTTTCAATAATTTGAAGGAACTGTGACAGTTATTCATTTATTAATGAAGCGTACCGGTTTCAGACAATGTACGGAGAAGTTTAACCTCATGAGGTGATAGCGCTCTTCCCTCACCCGCATTTAGCCCGGACAAAGTCAGGAAAGCATAACGATCTCTTCTTAATTTAGTCACGTCGAAGCCCAGCGCTTCAAACATTCTACGCACTTGACGGTTCCGTCCTTCATGGATAACCAGCTCTACTAGGCAAGTGTTCTTCTTTTTGTCGAATTTTAAAATTTTCGCTTTTGCAGGAGCAGTTTTTCCATCTTCCAAATCAATTCCTGTTTCCAGCTGTTTTATTTGATGTCGGGTAGGGATGCCATTAATTTTAGCAATATATGATTTTTCAATTTTAAATTTTGGATGAGCTAATCGATTAGCGAAATCACCATCGTTTGTCATCAACAGCAGGCCTGATGTATCATAATCCAATCGGCCTACAGGATAAATTCGTTCTTTCACGAGAGGAAAAAAGTCTGTTACAACTTTACGGTTTTTATCATCTGAGACTGCTGAAATGACTCCTCTCGGCTTATATAAGATAAAGTAAACTTTCCCTTCACGTTCTACCTGAACGCCGCTCACTTCAATTCGATCGTTTTCCCCGACTTTTGTTCCTAATTCTTTTACTACTTTCCCATTTACCGTAACATGTCCTAATTCTATAAGCTCTTCTGCTTTTCTTCGCGAAGCGAATCCAGCATGAGCGATCACTTTTTGTAAGCGTTCCATTTTAAAACTCCTTCTGCTTTTCTTCAAGCATCAATTCTCATATACCTTTTTGCATTATTACATAATAATCATCAATTTCATAGTGAACAACCGAAATTATATTCATAGATTCTTACTTCAATTAATATCCAAAAAAATAGATTGTAATCATAATTGCGACAATAAATCCAGCAACATCAGCTAATAAACCGATTTTTAATGCTTCTCCTGTTTTTGATATTCCTACTGCTCCAAAGTAAACAGTAAGTACATATATTGTCGTATCTGTGCTTCCTTGTATAACAGATGCTAGTCTTCCTATAAAAGAATCGGCACCATGTTCATTCATTAAATGGTCGACAAATGCTAATGAGGCAGTGCCGGAAATCGGGCGAATGAACATGAGTGGAACAATTTCTTTTGGGATTTTAACTCGATTCGTCACAGGCTCAATAAGAGAGACCATCCACTCCATTGCTCCTGATGCACGAAATACTGAGATAGCCACAATCATGCCGATTAAAAAAGGAAGAATGGAGATGGCCATTTCCATTCCTTCTTTGCCACCTTTTGCAAAGGTTTCAAACAAATCAACTTTTTTTATCCAACCGCTAACTAAGATAATAAAGATCGTAAGTGGAAGTAATATAATTGAAACTGACTGTATGGCTTCCATTTCACCTTCCTCTTTTCCTATGTTTTCTCATGTAAAAGTATCGATCAATCGCTAACGCAAACAAGCATGAGCAAAAAGTTGCAATAAATGCCGGAATCACAATATCAGAGGGATTTTGTGCATGATGATTTTGACGAAGAGCCAAGATCGTAGTTGGAATGAGGGTCACACTTGAGGTATTTAAAGCGAGAAACGTAATCATTGACCGACTCGCTTCATTTTTCCCGTTGTTTAGTTTTTTCATTTCACTCATCGCTTTTATGCCAAGTGGAGTCGCTGCATTGCCGAGCCCAAAAACATTTGCCATCGTATTCGAAATAATATATCCCATTGCAGGATGAGTAGAAGGAATTTCTGGAAATAAAAATTTCATCAGTGGTAAACTCCATTTTCCTATCCGGGCTAGAAGCCCCGCTTCCTCGGCAATTCTCATCAGCCCTAACCAAAAGACAAGAACGCTTATGAGCCCAATACAAAGAGTAACGGCATTGTGACCAGAAGAAAACAAGGCTTCATTTACTTCTTTCATATTTCCAGAAAAAAAACCAAATAGTATACCTCCAGCTAGCAGGAACATCCATATGAGGTTAACGATGTTCATTCCCTCCAAACTGAATCAATAAAATCGATTTAAATAGTTGAAACCAGTTTTTACTTGAACCTTTTTTCTCTTTTTCAATAGACCATATCAATGCTGTTCCAATCGTTTGATGATCAGAACGGATCATCACCCGACCGATTGAAATGGCTTTACCGGATTTTTTATACTGTTTTAATTGGCTTTTATCCCATTCATAAATAAATTCTAAGTCTTTCTTTTCCTGCTTTGTAATCGGTAAAGTGAGGTCTTTTGTTACCATCGCTTTCACTTGGTGATAAGGCTTAGGTAAACTTATTCTTTCGTTTTTATGAAAGATGATCGTTGGTTCAAATGTATGAAAGCCATATTCAAATAAGCGTATATGGTCTTCCCAATCATTCGAATCATTTAATGTAACGACGATCAGCTTTTCATCATTCTCTTGAGCAGCTGTCACAAGCGTTCGTTTTGCCTTTGTCGTATAACCTGTTTTACCACCAGTTGTGTTTTCATATCGACCCGTTAACAGCTTATGTTTGTTTACCCATGTTACTTTTGTTCCATTGATTGTTCCCTGGTATGAAGAAGTTTTGAATACATTCTGGAACTTATCGTTTTTAAGAGCGTATTTTGTGAGGATTGCCATGTCATACGCACAGGAATATTGATCTTGTCCTTCATCCAAGCCGTTTGGATTTGTAAAATGAGTATTTAACATCCCGATTTCTCTCGCTTTTACATTCATTAAATAAATAAAGCTTTCAATACTACCTCCAACTTCTTCTGCAATGGCATTCGCTGCGTCATTTCCAGAACGGAGCATGAGACCGTATGTAAGATCTTTAATACTGACACGATCCCCTTTTTTTAAATAGAGGGAGGATCCTTCCGTTTTAATTGCTTTAGAGGTGACACGAGTTTTCTTATCCCAACGACTAGACTCCGTAGCTAATAATGCCGTCATGATTTTTGTAATACTCGCAATCCTTTGCTGATGTCTCTCATTTTTGCTGTATAAGATGCGCCCTGAATCTGCATCCATCAAAATCGCTGATTCTGCACTTACAGATGGAGATGCTTGTACTTGTTGTGTGATCGAAAAAACAATGATGAGTACGCACACAATAAGTAGAGTTTTTTTAGCTCGCATACTTTCCCCTCCGTCAACTGTCTCAGATAGATTTCATACATTACTTTATGCAAATAAATACGAAAAAAGCACTCGGCTTCTCAGCCAAGTGCTTTACCAAGCTATTCATTCAATTGATTGCTAACTTTGCTTCGTTTGATAATCGATTTCATAATATTCCAGCTCCATTCTCAGCTGATGGAAAGTTGTTTCCAAAAGCAAGAAGAGAGTTTCTAACTCAGAAGATGTCACTGACCTTAAGAGGATGGAGTGAGTACCTGTATATAGCGCTCGGCTGTTTTCATACCATTGATCATTTGATGGCGAAAAGAATTCAATCACACATTTATGAAAGATCGTGTAGAGGACTCTTTCGGCCGATTTTTCCGGGAAAGGCATTTGTCTCGCCAAAAGTGAACTCCTTTCATACCCTTCTTCACAATAAACAAGCAGCCTACGTAAATTTGATAATAATTTCTTCATATCATCTTCTTGGTTATTTCCTTGCTCCATTAATTGATTTATTGTATGGTCATTTAAAAAGTCAGTCAATTGATTGGTGATTACTTGAAGAAGTTCGATCGATTTGTTTAAGTGATGCTTCACAAGTGTCATATGAATCTCTCCTTAAGCTTTTGTCATTGTCTCGTCTTCTGTCAAAGCCTCAAAGGTACCAAAGAACAAATCTGAGTCTTCAGTAGCATCTTGATCTTCTAAGGTTTCTTTTAATGGTGGGAGCTCATTTAAAGTTTTTAGACCAAAGAAGTCCAAAAATTCTTTAGTTGTGCCATATAATTTGGCTCTACCCGTCCCTTCAGCTCGACCTTTATCAGCAACTAAACCCTTCGCCACGAGTGTCGCTAAAGGTCTCTCTGTTTTGACTCCTCTAATTTCCTCGATTTCTGAACGAGTAACTGGCTGTTTATATGCAACGATCGCTAGTGTCTCTAAGGATGCTTGTGACAATGAGGTTGTCGAGGCCGATTCTACCAGTTTCTTTAAAAAGAGAGAGTTTTCTTTTTTAGTCCCTAATTGATAAGTATCTGAAATTTGCATAAGCGACAAACCTCGGCTATCCATATGTTCATAGTTTTTTCTCAGTTCATGTAAGTGCTCGATGACCTGTTCTTCATCAATTTCCATCACTTCGGCTAATTGTTTGACGGAAAGCCCTTCGTCTCCAGCAGCGAAAAGCAAACTTTCTATGATTCCTTTATACTTATTAGCTTCCAACTAGTTCTACTCCTTTCTGGATATCGAGATAAATCTCCTCAAAGTTACCCACTTGTTCTACTAATATAGAATTTAATTTCATTAATTCTAATACAGCTAGAAAAGTAATCACTACATGACTTTTATCTGCTATCTCAAACAACTCCATAAAATTTATTCTTTTTTTTCTTTTTTTTAAATTTGTCAAAAGTTCATTCATTCTTTTGTCAATAGATATTTCTTGACGTTGAAGACTTCTCGTTTGAGGTTTTTTAAGTTTTTTTCGACGCAGCAGCTTATGAAATGCTCCGAGCATATCATACATCGTAACATCTAATGAGGATAAATTCGTTTCATTATCTTTTTCAAATATACTTAAGTCACTAGGTGGTTTTGAATAAATTAATGCCCTGTCTTCACCTCTTAGTTTCAATTCATTAGCGGCCTCTTTGTATTTACGATATTCGATTAATTTTTCAACTAATTCATCTCGAGGATCTTCTTCAAAGTCGGAATTTTCAACCTCTTCTTCCACATGATACACAGTTGGGAGAAGCATTTGACTTTTAATTGCCAACAAAGTGGCTGCCATAACAAGATATTCGCTAATTTCATCTAATTCCAGCTCATTAAGAGTATGTACATAAGCCATGTATTGTTCCGTAATAACTGCGACTGGTATATCATAAATATCAATTTCTAATCGTTGGATAAGATGTAGAAGAAGATCTAACGGACCTTCAAATGCATCAATTTTCACTTTGTATTGCACATTATCACCATCATTTTTTCCATACTTTTTTGAATCATCTAATTGAATTTTACCTGAAAACGAAACTTTTGTGATGAGTATCCACACCTTTGTCTATTCCTTATAGTATAGTAGATTACGAACAGAAGTCCAATGGAATTTAGACGTTTGACCTACTCACCAATTTTCTTTCCTTTCATACGATATGGTGTAACTCAGTTGTTTGGAGGGATGAAAATGTCTGACGGAAAATTTAATTATGGTAGTGGCTTTGCAATGATCGTTGTTTTATTTATCTTGCTTGTCATTGTTGGCAGTGCTTATATTTGCTGATATGCTTTAGAAGGATGCACAATAAGTGCATCCTTCTTTTCTATTGTATTTATCTCTAGGATTTTTCAAAACTTTGCTGCTAATATAAATTCACTAAAGTGCGCTCTGAGCTTGTGCCTCTATTAAGGTCTCGGGTGCCTTGTTTAGTCACTAGCAAGAGATCTCAGTTCATTACTCAGCGATTTTGCCGGAGCGAACGACTGATGAGGTGAAAGGAGTTCCTATTATCAAAACAGAAATCTATCCACAAACAGCATAAATGATCGTTTAAATAAATGATTGTAGGTCAAAATTTCTTCTAAAAGGGGGATTAACAATGGAAACGAACTATCCAAATGCATATATCGAATACTTGTGCCACTTTCATGGAGATCGCGACTACTTTGAGTGTCATGAAGTATTAGAGGAATATTGGAAAGAGCATACGAAACAAGAAAGGGATTCCATTTGGGTAGCGTTCATTTTACTTGCTGTTTCCTTCTACCATTTTAGACGTGGAAACCATGCTGGTGCAAAAAAAACAGCGGTAAAAAGTCAGAATCTATTTTCCCGTTTACATAAAGAATTAATGCAGCTAGGGTTAGATCCTGATGGGATGATAAAAATAGTTGATAAACTCTGTTCTGATACTGAACAGAAGCGTCCATACACTAGTCCTTTATTACCTATTATTGATGCTGAACTACAGTCAATGTGCAATGACTATTGCTTAACAAAATCCTATTCGTTTGGGCAAGAGAGCGATCTAACACGATTAGATTTGCTTCACCGCCATAGTAGAAGGGATCGCTCACAAATCATTGAACTTAGAAAGCTTGCACTTACTAAACGAGCCAAAAGAACAAAGACGGACTGACCGAGATTACTAAAAAATTTCGTGTGAAATTTTAGTTGGTGCCCCTCAGCGTTTTTTTCACAGAAAGGCTTACGGACCACCAACAGAAGCATTGCCTCGAACCGAGATCAACAGAGAATTTTTTCTTCATCTTTAAAGCGAAATACGATGAATACGCTCTTTTCACATCGTTACTAAATCGGAGTGGAAGGCAGCGACTCCGGCGAGAACAGCACGAGCTGAAAACCCCGCAGAGAAAGGATCACAGTCTAAGAGCGCAACATCCTGTTACAACGACTGCGCTAAAACTTCCTGTTTGTCGGAGGAGATTTAAGCCGTGCCCGCGGAACGCGTCTGCCTTGAACGGAAATCCATAGCCTTTACTCACTTGGGTGTTCTTTTCAGAGCCCCCGTGGTTTTTCACGTGGATGGTCTACCGTTCCTCCGCTGAAAGCGAGTTGTTTTGCTGAACGTTGAAAAATCAACATGATCATTTATCAAAGCCTTTTAAAAAAAGTACTTGAACGACAGATCGCTCAAGTACTCACTAAGAAATGACAAATGGACTTTTTTAATCGTCTCATTCATCCATTTCTGATTTTTTATTCTCTAAACATTTATTGTAAAATGATTGTGTGTCTTCATTGGCAATAATCGTATGTTCTGAGTAAAAATCCCGAATAGCCTGTATCATTTGATTCCCTATTCCTTCATGTCGATGTGAAGGATTGACAGAAATATGTTGAATCTCAACCGCATTTTCATTTAATGCAACACCAATCAGTCCAACTACATCTTCTTGCTTCCAAAAAAATAGCTGCCAATTCGAATTATTTTCATATTCTTTCATCGTAAGTTGAAGTTTCTTAATATCTTTTCCATCTGGCATAAAAGATAAAAGTCCCATTGCAATCTTTTCAAGTGCTTTTTTATAACGAATAAGCATATTCATACCCTCTTCATTTTTTTGCGCTTTTGCACATGATTCCATCCCTTTAGGTTATTCACCATTTTAAGTTTCCTTAAACCAAATCATTTTATTATATCTTTATATTATACTACTTTTACTTTGAAACGGACCAAACGATCTTCATAATTTGGACACTTGGCTTTAACATTCAGTTCTTTCATTCATGATCTTTATACGATTAATCAGTTAACAGGCTCAAATCGTGTTGGATAAGGTCCTTGTAAGTTTCTCGTTTAATCACTAAAGTCGATTTATGATCTTCCACAAATACAACTGCTGGTCTTGGTAATCGATTATAGTTTGATGCCATGGAATAGCCGTATGCGCCTGTACAAAAAACCGCTAATAAATCTCCACTTGCAGGATGAGCGAGTGAAATATCCCAAATTAACATATCTCCGGATTCACACGCCTTACCTGCTATTGAAACTTTTTGAGTCGGTTCATCAGATGCTCTGTTCGCAACCACCGCTTCATATTTTGCTTCATACAACGCTGGACGAATGTTATCACTCATTCCTCCGTCAATCGTCACGTATGTTCGAATATCTGGAACAACTTTACTTGCACCTATTCTATAGAGTGTCGTTCCTGCATCTCCTACTAAAGAGCGACCTGGTTCAATCCATATTTCCGGCATATCTAATCCAAAATGATCGACTTGTTTCTTTACTTCATCCATGATCTCTTCAACATAAACTTGTGGAAGTAGAGGATCATCTTCTTCTGTATAGCGGATACCAAAGCCACCACCTAGATTTAATACCTTCGGTACAAATCCGTGCGTTTCTTTCCATTCTGCCATCTTTTCAATCATTTTTTGACCGGCTAACTTAAAACCGGTTGTTTCGAAAATCTGAGATCCAATATGCGAATGCAAACCAAGTAATTCGATATTTGGTGCATCCATTGCAATTAAAACAGCTTTTTCTGCTTGTCCATTTTGTAAATCAAAACCAAATTTAGAGTCTTCTTGACCGGTTAATATGTAATCATGAGTATGAGCTTCTATTCCAGGTGTAACTCGAATCAAGACCGCCATTTTTTGGTTTCGTTCATTGGTTAACTTTGTTAACAGATCAAGCTCGTGATAATTATCGACAACAATACAACCAATCTGCTCATCTAAAGCCATGATTAATTCCTCTTCACTTTTGTTATTTCCATGAAAGTGAATTTTCTCCTTTGGGAACTTTGCTGCAACAGCAGTATATAGTTCGCCTCCAGATACCACATCAAGTGACAATCCTTCCTCTTTCATGATTTGGAAAATCGCAATAGAAGAAAAAGCTTTACTTGCGTACGCGACTTGAGCAACAATCCCTAATTTTTCAAAAGTCTTTTTAAATCCCTGCGCTCGATTTCGAATTAGCTGGATATCGTATACGTAAAGAGGAGTACCGAATTGCTTTGCTAAATCGACCGTATCTACTCCTCCGATTTCTAAATGAGCTTTTTGATTAACTTTTGTTGTACCATGCAGCTCCAAAATAATCCCTCTTTCTTTTGCCCCTTCACCTTTCGATCATTTTGAAGTTAAGCATAATTATCGATTAATTTATCACAACCTCCGAGTTTTCGCAATTTCTCTTTTTAAAAAAAGCGATTGTTCAAACAGATTGGAAAGAAATAAGAGACGATCTTTCACTTTTCTTGATTTGGTGTTCTCACAATACTCGGTCGGAGATTTGATATTGGCACTGAGCGTCGAATCAATATTTGAAATAATGCTTTCGGATAGAAAGGGACGAGCGGCCATAGATATGGTGTATTAAGAGCTCTTATGTTTATTAAAAACAAGAGATAAAGTGTACTTCCAATGACAAAACCAGGAACGTGAAAAATTCCCACACATATCAGTAAAAAGAATCTGACAATTTTATTCGCTACACTAAGCTCATAACTTGGAGTAGCGTATGTTCCAATAGAGGCGACCGCTACGTATAATATGACTTCTGGTACGAAAAGACCAACACTTACGGCGATCTGACCGATTAATACTGCTGCAATTAATCCCATTGCTGTTGAAAGTGGGGTTGGCGTGTGTATCGCAGCTAACCTTAAAAATTCCGTTCCCATATCTGCTATTATAAGTTGCACAAAAATGGGAACATGTGAAAATTTATTTGGCCCTACATATTTTAAAAAATGTGGAAGCATAGAAGGCTCTAACACAAATAAATACCACAAGGGAAGCAAGAAGATCGAAGCAATGATTCCCAGGAACCTTGTCCAACGGATGACTGTTCCTACTAAAGGTGATTGACGATACTCCTCAGCATGTTGGACATGATGAAAGAATGTGGCTGGTGCAATCATGACTGCAGGTGATGTATCGACAAACAACAAGACATGACCTTCAAGTAAATGAGTTGCACCTACATCGGCACGCTCTGTATATCGGACTAGAGGATAGGGATTATACCCCTGTTTTAAGATAAATTCTTCAAGCGTTTTATCAGCCATCGGAATGCCATCAACTTCGATCGTATTAAGCTCTTTTTTGATAATATCAACAAATTCCTGATTCGCTACATCCTTAATATAGGCGACTGCAACATCTGTTTTTGAGCGACTCCCTACTTTAATCATTTCGAATCGAAGGTTTGGATCACGTATTCTCCGTCTAGTTAACGCAGTATTCACAATGATATTTTCGACATAACCATCACGTGATCCTCTTACAACTTTCTCTGTATCTGGTTCCTGTGGCTGCCTACCTGGATAACTCCTCACGTCAACGATAAGCGCAACTGGATCTCCTTCAATCACGATTCCAATCAGTCCGGACAATACGGATGTCATCATCTCTTCAATGGTTTTAACTTCTTCAACCGATTGATGGACCAAATGCAGATAAATACTCGTTTTCATATCCGTGATTTCTTGTTCAAAGCGATCCATTCTCATAAATTCTTCTAATAATTGAGTAATAAAATTCGTATCACAAAGCCCATTTATATAAAATATATCAATTTTTTTTTGATGAATTTGCAGTTTTCTAACACCAAAATCAAAACTTTTATTTAAGCCAGCTGAATCTTCCAAGTATTTTTCTAATTGTATTACCTCTATTGGTATTGGTGTTTGTTGTTGATTTTTCATACCCCTCACCCCTTTTGAACTTATTTGTTAAATGAATGAAAATATAGCCATTGAAAAAGAGAGCCAAATACTTTACCAAAAACGAATGCCATTAATAGTGGCATAAGTCGATCATCTAATCCCATTCGCTTAGTCAACAAAGGGAAGACGTTTAACATTTCTGTAAGTGCTGCTGCTAAAAGCCCAATAAATACACCACTAAGTAATCCGATTGGCGCAAGGAAAAATGAAGGAATGGTTAACTTAAAAAAATTTAAGCTTAGCAGCGATCCAGTTAAAGCACCTAAAATAACTGAAAATTCATAGAAATGGATTTTTTTATACGTTTTTGTTACTTGGAGCAATCTTGGAATCACACCCAACACAGCTAGAAACGCTACAAACCCCGACCCTACCGCCAATCCTCCAGCAAACCCAATGATTAATATAAGGAGGTTACTCATTGTCACTCCAGCCTTCTTTTTTATGAAATTCGTCCATAATGACAACTTGGTCTAAGTTTTGTTGATAATTGAACAGTTCCATCTCCATCGGGCTTGGCTCTTCGTTAAACCGTTTCTTAAACACATGATTAAAAAATAAAATCATCCCTAACCCGATTCCAATTGAATATGGAACCTGAAACCATAAAGGGGACTGATCATTTACTCCTGTTATCATGTACGAAATTCTTTGCTGTACATTTCCCATGCTGACATCTTCGTGAAAGTTCATAATTGCCATTGCAGCCCCTATAAAGAGGAGAATCCATACTAATATAAACATAAGAAAAGGGACTTTCTTTCTTTCAATCATTACTTCGATGATCGTTTGAGCAGGTCCTATTAATTGGACTTCATGTTGAGGAAACTGGGTTTGAATTTTACTAATGACTTCCAATACATCAATGACAACTCGATCATTGTCTTCTATTTTTACTTCGTGGATAAATAATTCCCCTAATTCTGGTTCTTCCGGCCGCGTAACTAAATGAGCAATATTTAATAATTTCACAGTATGACCAGGTTTTACTTTGATCTTATTTTTCATTCTTAAATAGATCAAACAATCGCCTCATTTCTTGATACACCAATAGTTTGGCATTTAAAAGCCAATTTAATGTATAAAATAATTTAAATATGCCAGCTTCAATTACTCATTAGGTTAAATCGCTGAATAAATAATAGATGCCTCTGAAAAATTGCGTGAAAATATTTTTCGTGCTTCAGCTGTGAAAAAAGACGAGATTCTGTTCCTTTTCGAATGAAATCACGCCTTATCCTTCTCTATTCTTCCCTTTGATTTCTTTGTTAAATTCAGTATTCATTTGAGATTTTCTGCAAATGTAACGCCATGACTACTTGCACGTGCATGCCAAAGAGACCCGCATATGCCACCGTTGGTGATAACATGCTCTTTTATGCGGCACGTCCATGATATCGGATCGATCAAAGAGGGGTTTTATTAATAAAGAGTTGAACATGCGAATCGGTGACACTGCATTGCGACGGTGATCGCGACACTATTTATGCTTCCATTCTTCTAGCTCAAAAGAGAATTCGACAAGATCATTCATTTAAATATGCCTATTCGCTTTCGGCACAACGTATGTTGTAAACCGTCATACATAGACGGTGGTTTAAAGATTCCCAATTTGAAATCTGTGAAACACCACCTGATATTCGACCGCTTCTTATACAATAAAAACAAGCAATCCTTTCCGCGAAAAACGGAGGAAAGGATTGCTTGTTCTGATGAAAGAATATCTGTTTACGACTGCTTTTCGTTGCAGGCGGTTTACGCAAAAAGAATCCGCATGCAACGAAGATGACCTATAACCTTTATTCCATCGAATAAGAGAGCTTGAACGACAAATCGCTCAAGCTCTCGCTAAGAAAAGATGAATAGACTTTTCAGTGGTCTCAAATAATTCAGCCAATTATTTCGAATAAAAACTCGACAGCTAACCACTCATGCTCTCTTTCATACTCTCTAAGATTTTCTTTTCTAAACGTGAGACCTGGACTTGTGATATTCCAAGTCGCTCGGCTACTTCTGATTGGGTTTGATCTTTGTAATAACGGAGATAGACGATTAGTCGATCTCGTTCAGATAATTCTTCTATAATCCCTTTCAATGCTAGCTGATCAAACCATCCATTCCCTTTCTTGTCGGCAATTTGATCCATTAAAGTAATTGGATCTCCATCTTGCTCGTATACTTGTTCGTACAGGGAAGCAGTTGGCCTAACCGATTCTTGAGCCATTACTAAGTCTTCAGGTGTCATATTTAGTGTGGCTGCAAGTTCAGAAATCGTTGGCTGACGATTCCACTTTCTCATCCATTCTTCCTTTGCTTTACGAATTCGGTTTGCGCTTTCTTTCAAAGAACGACTCACTTTTACCGTTCCATCGTCTCGTATAAAGCGTTGAATTTCACCAATAATCATCGGAACAGCATATGTTGAAAATTTCACATCATAAGATAGGTCAAATTTATCAATCGATTTCATTAGCCCAATACAGCCTATTTGGAATAAGTCCTCTGGTTCATATCCTCGGCTTAAAAAACGTTGAACAACCGACCATACAAGCTTGAGGTTGTGTTCAACTATGTAATCTCTTGCCGATTGGTCACCAGCCTGACTTTCTTTAATGCACCTTTTAATTTCTTCATCCTTAAGTAATGGAACTTTTTTAGTCGATTCTCCTCCCATATCATCAGCCTCTAATTACAAAGCGTCTTGCTCTTCTGCAAATTTTTCTTTAAGCGGATCGTTGTTCCAATCCCTACAGTGGAATCAATTTCCACTTTATCTGCAAAACTTTCCATGATCGTAAAACCCATGCCCGATCTTTCCATATCTGGCTTAGATGTATATAACGGCTCTCTTGCTTGTTCAATATCTTCAATACCCATTCCTTCATCACGTATGACAATGTCGACTAAACCTTGGTCAATCTCTACATTTATTGTGATCATTCCAGTCGGGCTTCCATCATATCCATGAATAATCGCATTTGTCACGACTTCTGATACCATGGTTTTGATTTCTGTCATTTCTTCAATGGTTGGGTCTAACTGAGCCACAAAAGAAGCCACTGCTACACGAGCAAAGGATTCATTTTCACTCAACGCTGGAAAAGAAAGCGTCATTTCATTTCTCATCTACGCCACCCCTAACTGATCAAGTGCTTCCTCGAGATCTGGCAAGCAATGAATGATTTTAAATATCCCAGACATTTGAAATAATCGATAAATGGATGGAGCAATCGAGCAGACAATCATTTTTCCATTTCGTTGTTGAATTAGTTTATATCTCCCTAATATGACCCCTAAGCCTGAACTATCCATAAATTCAAGACCAGATAAATCTAAAACAAGATGACGAATGGGCATGGAGAGTAACGCTTCGTCAACTGCTGTTCTTACTTTGTCTGCCGAATGGTGATCTAGTTCTCCTTGTAAAAACAAGCAAAGTACATCTTCTTTTTTTTCTAAACGTAAAGAAAGACTCACGTTTTCATCCTCCTTTTAAAGGTTTCGTGAGTCTATTCCATTTTTAATCGATCAATTCCTTCCTGTCGACAAAACTAGAAGAAATATGCTAATAAAAATTTTTATTTCTTTTCAACGCTTGTTTTGTCGAGCTTCATATGATCAGCGAATGTACGCTTAAGGATATCGAGAAAGGTTGCAGTCCCTACGGAACGGCTAGCAATTAGCGGCACTTCACCGACCTTTTGCTTGTCTTTCCAGATGGAAAGTGTTCCAACCTTATCTCCTTTTAAAACTGGTGCTTTTAATGAATGATCCAATTCCGTTTTCATTGATAAACGACCGGGCGCTTCATCCTTTTTCATCACATACGTTAAAGGTCTAGCTGTAACAGCCGAAACCGTGCTGGTGTTTCCTCGTTGTACTTTCACGTCCCCTTTTGCTACACCTTTCTTGGTTAATAGAAGACTATGATACTGACTGAAACCTTCATTTAAGATTTTTGAAACTTGGTTATTGCGATCTTTAGACGTGGGTGATCCAAAAATGACGGCAATTAATCTCATATTTCCTTTTTTCGCTGTAGCTGTTAAACAATATTTAGCTTCTTGTGTAAACCCCGTTTTTAATCCATCGACACCAGGATGAAACTTCACAAGTTTATTTGTGTTTACTAACCAAAATTTCCGGTCCGTTTCTTCTCTTAAATAGGATTCATATTTCCCGGTAAACTGCGTGATTTCTTCGTAATTCAATAGCTCTCTGGCAATTTGAGCCATGTCATATGCTGAACTGTAATGGCCTTTTTCAGGAAGACCAGTTGGATTTTTAAAATGCGTATTTTTCAACCCTAGATCTTTGACTTTTTGATTCATTTTTTCTACAAATCGGTCTTCACTTCCAGCAATATGCTCAGCTAGAGCCATAGAAGCATCATTCGCCGATCCAATCGCAATCCCTTTCATCATGTTTTTCACTGTCATCTTTTCTCCTTCTTCGAGAAAGATCTGTGAGCCTCCCATTGATGCTGCATGAGCACTGGTTGTGATCATTTCATCCCACTTCAATTGTTTCTTGTCAATTGCTTCTAATATGAGTAACATAGTCATCATTTTAGTCATAGAGGCAGGCGGAAGCTGAACATCAGATTTCTCTTCCTCTAAAACTTTACCCGTATCTTTATCCATTAAAATAATAGAACGAGACAAATTTGAAGAAGTATTGGTCTCACGAGCAAATATTGAAGCAGGTTGAAGCAGTCCAATCATAGTTACGAATGTAAGACAAGTCAACAGCAATCTTTTCATTATGAGTGCCTCCTAGCGGATTTTCCATTATGTTCCTATCTCCATTCTTTCCCGCTAGAGTGTTTTTATTCGTCTAAAAAGAAAAAGTCTGTGCATTTCCCAAATGGGGAGATGCACAGACTTTAATGGATCATTGTTTCCGTATTATTCCGTAATTTCTTGATGAATAAGGATTGGTGCGTTCACTTTTTCATTTTGTACGGTAATACTTTCATACAGCTTTTCTATTACGTTATCAACATTTTCTTGACGACTGTGAATTGTCACTAAAGATTCACCTTTTTTCACAGAATCACCTATTTTTTTATTAAGAAATAATCCAACAGCTAAATCAATTTCAGACTCTTTCGTTGCACGTCCAGCTCCAAGCAACATCGCTGCTGTACCCACTGCGTCGGCAATAATGTTTGAAACATATCCATCTGTTTTCGCTGCAAGTTCTATTTTATAAGGAGCTTGCGGCAATTTTTCAGGATGATCGACCACACTAGGATCGCCACCTTGAGCTTCTAAAAATACTTTGAAAACTTCAAGGGCTTTTCCATTATCGATCACTTCTTGCAGCTTTTCTCGTGCGTCTTCAAGCGAAGATGCTTTCTCTGCCAAATACACCATGTGGCTTCCTAATGCTAGACAAAGCTCAGTCAAGTCTTCTGGGCCTTCTCCACGAAGCGTATCAATCGCTTCTTGAACTTCAAGAGAATTACCGATCGCAAATCCTAATGGCTGACTCATATCAGAAATAATCGCCATTGTTCTACGACCAACGTTATTACCGATCTTAACCATCGCTCTTGCTAATTCGGCAGAATCTTCTTCTGTTTTCATAAATGCACCAGCACCTGTTTTCACATCCAATACGATCGCATCAGCACCTGCTGCAATTTTTTTGCTCATAATAGAGCTTGCGATCAATGGGATGCTATCGACAGTTGCTGTAACATCTCTTAATGAATAGAGTTTTTTATCGGCAGGTGTTAAATTGCCGCTTTGACCGATCACTGCAATTTTATTTTTGTTCACTAAATGAATAAATTCATCGTTGTCAATTTCAACATGAAATCCTTCAACCGCTTCAAGTTTATCAATTGTTCCACCAGTATGGCCTAAACCACGACCACTCATTTTCGCAACAGGAACCCCAAGAGCAGCAACGAGTGGGCCTAATACAAGCGTCGTTGTATCGCCAACTCCTCCTGTGGAATGCTTGTCTACTTTAATTCCTTCAATTGCAGACAAATCAATTTGATCTCCTGACTCAACCATTGCCATCGTTAATTCTGCACGCTCATCCTCGTCCATATTTTGAAAGAAAATGGCCATTGTAAGAGCACTCATTTGATAATCTGGGATCGAGCCGTTCGTGTATCCTTCTACTGCAAAACGAATTTCCTCTTTTGTTAAAGCTTTTCCATTTCTTTTTTTCTCAATTATATCGACCATTCTCATTACAAATCACCGCTTTTTATTTAATATGTTTCACGATTTCTTTTACAAATTGTAAAAATTGCACTTTTACTTTTTCTGTTGTTTCCATTACTTCGCTATGGTCTAAAGGTTGATCCAATATTCCTGCTGCCATATTTGATATGCAAGAGATTCCAAGAACACTCATTTTTGCATGATTGGCGATGATCACTTCTGGCACTGTCGACATCCCAACAGCATCTCCACCAAGGAGACGGATCATACGTATTTCTGCCGGGGTTTCATATGACGGACCAGTATTGCCAACGTATACGCCTTTCTGAACTTTTAAACCAATTTCTTTGGCCGTTTCAAGAGCTAAAGTCTGGAGAGGACGAGAATAAGCTTCCGATAAATCAGGGAATCTCGGACCCCACTCTGAATTGTTTGCACCAATCAGAGGGTTGCTTCCCATATTATTAATATGGTCTTCAATAATCATGAGGTCTCCAGGAGTAAATGATTCGTTTACTCCTCCTGCAGCATTCGTCACGATCAACTTGTTCACACCTAATTCTTTCATTACACGCACAGGAAATGTGACTTGATCAAATGTATATCCTTCATAGTAATGAAAACGACCTTTCATCGCGATCACCGGTTGACCAGATAGTTCACCCAATACTAGTTCTCCTGCATGTCCTTCAACAGTGGAAACAGGAAATTCAGGAATATCGCTATAAGGAATAGCTACAGGGTTCATAATTTCATCAGCAAGAACACCAAGTCCTGACCCTAATATAAGTCCCACTGTCGGTTGTTGACTATATAGATTGCGGATATACTCCGCAGCTCGTTCCACATTACTCTTCAGCATATTACATCCCCCTACTCTATTAACTCTGGTAAAAAACTTGTTCCAAATTCCGGGCTTTTCACGTTAAAATTATCGGCAATTGTCGCTCCGATATCAGCAAAGGATGAACGAATTCTCAATTCTTCGCCTTTATTAAAACGCTTTGAATAAACAAGAAGTGGTACATATTCTCTTGTATGGTCCGTACCAGGTGCGGTTGGATCATTTCCATGGTCGGCTGTAATGATTAGCAAGTCATCATTAGTCATCTTTTCAAAAACTTCAGGTAAACGTGCATCAAATTCCTCTAATGCTTCTCCATAACCAATTGGATCACGTCGATGTCCAAATAAAGCATCAAAATCAACTAGATTTAAAAAACTAATCCCTTTAAAGGAACGGTCCAATACAGAAATGAATTGGTCCATTCCATCCATGTTCGATTTCGTACGAATAGCATCTGTCACTCCTTCGCCATCGTAGATATCTGAAATCTTTCCAATCGCAATCACATCTAATTTCTCATCTTTTAATTCATTCATTACTGTACGTCCAAAAGGTTTCAATGCATAATCGTGGCGATTTGGCGTACGCTTGAAATCCCCGCCTTCTCCCACAAACGGTCGAGCAATAATACGACCAATCATATATTGGTCGTTCATAGTCATCGCTCTGGCGGCTTCACAAATTCGATAGAGTTCTTTCAATGGAACAACGTCTTCATGCGCTGCAATTTGAAGAACGGAATCTGCAGATGTATAAACAATAAGTGCGCCTGTTTTCATATGTTCTTCGCCTAATTCATCTAATATTTCTGTTCCACTTGCTGGTTTATTCCCAATAATTTTTCTTCCTGCTTCTTTTTCAAGTGCCGTTATTAAGTCTGGTGGGAATCCTTCAGGAAAAACTTGAAAAGGTTGCTCAATATTCAAGCCCATTATTTCCCAATGACCCGTCATCGTATCTTTTCCATTTGACGCTTCTTGCATTTTTGTAAAGAAAGCCATTGGTCGTTCACTAGGCTTAATTCCTTTAATTTCACGGATATTGGACAAGCCAAGTTTCCCCATATTGGGCATATGCAGTCCGTTCATTTTTTCTGCTATGTGCCCAAATGTATCCGATCCCACATCATTAAATTTATCAGCATCTGGCGCTTCACCGATTCCTACTGAATCCATCACAACAACATGAATTCGATTAAATTGCGCGTTATTCAAGGTATTTCCTCCTTAGGCTTCTAAAGCGGTTTCATTTTCTACATCTATATTACCCTTATTAAGGTTGTTCACACGTGCTGTCTGAAATCTAAGATTGATCGATTCATAAGATCTCTTTCACCATTTACAATAGAAACGATCTTCATTTTTTATTTGTCAGAGGTCTGACATGTATAGTTTAAGGAATATATGAAAATAATTCAAGCAAGAAAATTGAAATTATACATCTTGCTCATAATCTCCTCCATGTTTTTTAATACGGAGTATAGATCTTACATCAAAAACCGTCCTCCAAGCTAAGAAAATATTCTAAGCTCGGGGATGGAATTTGGAATACACGTCTTTTAGTCTTGTTTTAGAAACGTGGGTATAAATTTGAGTAGTGGAGATATCTGCATGACCTAGCATTTCTTGAACCGCCCGCAAGTCAGCTCCGTTTTCTAATAAATGAGTCGCAAATGAATGTCTTAATGTATGCGGTGTCAATTCTTTTTCAATCGTCGCTTTTTGAGCCAAGCCTTTTAAGATTTTCCAAAAACCTTGCCTAGATAAACGATTGCCATGATGATTTAGAAATAAAGCTTCACTACTGTTTTTTCTGGAGATGAGTTTTGGCCGCGACGTCGTTAAATAACGATCCAGCTCATCAATAGCAGCCTGTCCGATCGGAATGATGCGTTCTTTATTCCCTTTTCCTACACATCGAACAAAGCCCATGGACAAGTGAACATCAGTTACATTAAGGTTGATCAATTCAGTTACCCGAATCCCAGTCGCGTACAGAATTTCAAGCATTGCTTTATCGCGATTCCCTCTTGGAGTATGACCATCCGGTGCTTCAAGGAGCGCTTCTACTTCTTGTACGGTTAACACTTTAGGCAGATTACGCTCTAAGTGTGGGCTTTCAATATGCACAGTCGGGTCTTGTTCAGTCGCTTTTTCTCTCAATAAAAATTGGTGAAACGAACGGATAGAAGCCACATGCCTTGCCAGCGTCCCTGATGATTTTCCTTGCTCTTTTAAGTACGAAAGAAATTGAATAATGTTTATACGGCTAACGTCGTTTAATAATGATATTTTTTCAACTTTTTCTAAATATTGTAAGTAATGTTGCAAATCTCGTTCATATGAAATGATCGTATTTTTTGCCAACCCTTTTTCGACGACCATAAAATGGATAAAATCCCTTAGTTGATCTCTCATTTTCACTCTCCATCTCTATAGAAAAATAAAAGCCTGTTCGTCCATTCAGTTGATTTTTGATCATCTTTACTAACCTTTAATGCAGCACCAGCAGGCTTTTGATATTGATTTTTCCAGATGCTTTCTCCTTTTATAGCAAGAAGACTTATATAAAAGAAAGTGGTTAATGCAAAAAACAAAAGAAAAAATAAGATTGTCTTTTGAAATTCTTTTCTGTTCAATTTCATTTTACTCCGCCCCTTAAATGATTTCTATCATTTTATGTATTTACAGGGCAGGAAAGAATAGAAGTTTCACAATTAGCATTAAAAAGTAGGACCCGTTTCCTCTAATTTAACCAATTTTTTATTGCTCGAATGATTCAGGTAATCTCGATCGCAACAAACAACCTGCTATACAGGGAAAAAATTAAAAAAACCTCTCCAAAATTGGAAAAGGTTTTCTTTTATCTCATTCAGTTTCGTCTGTGCTGTTATGATCATCGCTGTCTTCTTTTTCATGACAACGATAACAAATTCCATGAAAAGTCAGACGGTGGTCTTTAATTTTGAAATTCCAATCTCTTTCTACTATGGTTTCTACATCTTCTAGTAGATCTTGTTGAATTTCATCAACTGCCCCGCACTCAAGACAAACAAGATGGTGATGAAAATGTGCAGCACCTTCCTGTCTTAAATCGTAACGAGAAACCCCATCACCAAAATTAATTTTGTCTACAACTTTAAGTTCTGTCAGCAATTCCAGCGTTCGATATACGGTAGCAAGCCCAATTTCAGGCGCCTTTTCTTTAACGAGGAGGTAGACATCTTCAGCACTTAAATGATCTTCTTCATTTTCAAGAAGAACACGTACTGTGGCTTCTCGCTGAGGTGTCAACTTGTAGCTGGCAGAATGAAGCTGTTTTTTAATTCGATCAATTCTACTTTCCATTGATTCGGTCCCTCCCTCGCCGCTATCCTTTTCATTATAACAAACGGGAAAGGAATTTCAAACTATACTAATTATAATAAAGAAAATGTATTTTTTATTATTTAATAATCATTTTAATTTAAATCAACTTAAGCATCCATGCCATCAACATAGGACTCATGTAAGCTTCTACAAAAGAAGACAACAACAATACACCTAATGAGCAGAAAAACGCGCCTATATAGATTAAAAAAGGTTGTAAAATAGCAAAATGATGGTCTTTTTCTCGAAAAACCTTCCTTAAGAGCAGAAGAGACATCCATGAAGCTAAAACAGCCATAAATAAAAATACTGGTACATTCAGTAAATTTTGCGGCAGAACCATCGCCAAAGTTAACCAAAAACCTTTTATGCCCATTTGATTCACAAGAAATCCAGTTGTAAATCCCATTACAACACCTTTTAAAAACAAAAGACCGTAAATAAATGGTAAACCTAAGATCATCATACCTAACACCCAAAAGGATAACATGTACCATGCATTGTGCAAAAAACTCTGCTTTAATATGTCAATTGTCGATGCTTGTTTTCCATCATTTACTTGATTGAAAAATTGCTGTACATAGTAGAACAAGTCTTCTTTTTGTGAGAGTGGCAAACTATTAACAATAACAGCACCAAACAAAATTCCCATTAGAAATAGAGTCAACGTGAAGAGGTAAAGAGGTAGATATTGTTTATGAGAAAAACCTTTCATCGTGTACATTGTTGGCCGCATTTTGAGTTCAGCTCCTTATATGAATAATCAAGTTTATGCTTGATTCTACTCATATATGAGTGAGACTTTTGGAATGGTAAGAAGGGAATCAGCTTTTATGAACAATTTCTTCTATCAAAAAAGATTGAATCTTAAAAAAACATTTATTTTTGCCTTCAATTACGATAGCCTTCATAATATGCATCTTTATTTTTATTTAGAGCGTTCATTTCATCATCCCGATTTCAGAACATTCAAACGAATATTTCTAAGAAATCTTTGCATGACATTCGGTTTCTGTTCTCGACAGACGCGTTCCGCGGGCACGGCTTCAATCTCCTCGTCACTGCGTTCCTGCGGGGCTTTCAGCTCGTGCTGTTCCCGCAGGAATCGCCATCTGCCACTTCAACCGAATAAGATGTTCGTCTTTTAAGAGCTGATTTCTAATGATGAATCTGATTCAGACACTTGAAAAGAAAATACTAGAATGGAAGGATTGATAAACTTTTGAACCCTATTTTAAACGTATTTCCAGAAAGAATTGAATCTGAGAGGTTATATATTCGACCTTGCCAGCCTGGTGATGGAGCAGACGTTCATCAAGCCATTGAGTCTTCTCGAACAGAATTAAAGCGATGGCTACATTTTGCTGAAAAACCACAATCTAAAGAAGAAGTTGAAGCAGGTGTACGCGCATCCTTTGCTGAATTTGTGAAGCGCAAAGATTTCAGGCTACATATTTATCGAAAAGAAGACGATGTATTTATAGGTTCTACAGGATTACATCGAATCGATTGGACATTGCCTAAATTTGAAATCGGCTATTGGATTCGATCAGACCAAGCAAAAAGAGGGTATATGACAGAAGCCGTATCAAGATTGGTCCGCTTTGCTTTTGAACAATACGATGCGAAACGAGTCGAAATTCGTTGTGATCCCCTGAATATCAACTCCCGAAGAATTCCTGAAAGACTTGGATTTGTGCTAGAAGGAGTTTTACGTAATGAAGCCTTGGATACTTCAAATAAAAACTTGCGAGATACTTGTATTTACTCTATTCTCCCTCAAGAATGGAAAATGAAAGGTGGAAGCGACTAAGTTCTGAGTCCTGTGAAAAGTCCGAACGACCAGGTGAGCGCTTTTTGATCACCGCCAGTCGGGCAGATTTTATCACATGGACACAAGGAGCTGGAACTAGACATCACTTGACAAATGACCTCCAAAGCCTAAATGCGCAACATCCTGTGTGCGGAAGCTATTGGCACTGGGACACTAGATCCAAATAAATCTGTGAAGAAATTTATTCTTTCTTACTAAAAAAAAAACATTCGGAAAATTCATGAGTTTCCCGAATGTTTTTCTAATGTAGAGAATAGTAATACCCACTTTACAATTAAAATGAAGTTCCTTATTTCGTATTAAGTGTTCGCAGCAGTTCGATGTATTGAACTGCATAAAGCGTTTTAGCATCATAAATATCTTTATTTTTCACACTTTCTTTCGCTTGTTCAAGGGTTAACTTTTTCACTTCGACAAACTCATCCTCATCGGGTTGATTAAGTCCAGCTCCTTTTGTTAATCCTTCGGCTTTATAGAGGTGAACAATCTCGTCTGCAAACCCTGGAGAAGTATAAAAAGAGGCAAGATGAACGATTGTTTCACACTCGTACCCTGTCTCTTCTTCTAATTCTCTTTTTGCAGTCGTTTCAGGGTCTTCTCCTTGTTCCATTTTCCCCGCTGGAATTTCCAAAAGCGTTCGCTCTAACGCTTTACGAAACTGTTCAACAAATAAAATAGAGCCATCATCTGTAATCGGTAGAATCGCAACAGCTCCTGGGTGTTTAATGATTTCCCGCTTGGACGTTTTACCATTTGGCAATTGAACTTCATCAATTTGAAGCTTAACGATTTTTCCTTCGTATATGATTTCACTGCTAATCGTCGGTTCATGATTTTTATCTTTTTGCACTTTGAACACTCCTTTTTTTATTTCAGCTTATCATAATCTCGTTCTAGATCGGCTTTTCCTTTATCATCTCCTGATCAAAACACTCTCTATTTTCTTTCCTTTTTGTATGGTGTGATTTTCCCAATGAATCAAAATGAATCCCGCTAGCTTCAGTATTTAACTAAAGCACACGGGATCATTTGTTTTTGCCGTTATTTCATCGTCATGATTCATTCTTCTTATGGGTAAAAGGACATTTCCCTTTGATCGGTTCACTGTCATCCCCAATAAAAAATTGTTTCCACTCATTATGGTTTGGATCGCCAAAATGACTGATATCAGGATGCGTAGGTAAGTGATCCCATTTCTCTACACGTTCTCTCACTTTCTCACGAGACATCACGCCACCCTTTTCCGTTCCAGTTAGTCCTTCAAAAATCTTGCGCGGCTGAAACCCAAGTACCATCGAATTCCCTAAATGACGAGTCTTTCTCTGCTTGTAAGCAGGTGCATTACCAAAAACAAAAATGGGTTCTCCATGAAATCGAAAATCCCATAAGTAATGTTCAGGATCCTTCGGGCTTTCCTTTGGCCAGTCCAATCTGTCTTCTTCATGTATATACTGTAGAATATCCCAAAACTGCTTTCGGTATTGTTCTAAATCTCCTTCCACTTCAAATGGTTCGACAAAAACGAACAAGCCATGTTTCTTATACTTAGGTTGCTCAAATAATGCTAGAAATGATTCCAAGGCTACTGGCAAATTAGACCAATCGTCTTGAGTAATATAGGCATAACGTAATTCTCCCTTTAATTCGCCGCTCATACCGAAATAACATGGAAATGTTTTATCCGTTACGGTATTATGAAACGTTTGATACTCTTCTAATAACCAATTTGGGAGATCCGTTCGAGTTTTAAAGTCTTCCTTTGTAAGTAAAGCTTTTTGTTTCACCAACATTAAATCTCCTCCAGCTTCACACTCCAATTCATCCCACATCAGAGTGTAGGATGATATTCAGTTACCCTGCATAACATTCAATTAAACCTATTTTATTAATCTGATTCTTAGTTATTTCATTTAACTTCGTTTTTATTATCATGATTTGAAAAGGAATAATTTAGCTTTGTTTAATCTAAAAAGGATTTCTTTTTCTTCACGGTCAATACATCACCCATCCACCCTTTTTTCATTAAATAAAGGTATAGAATAAAGGAGGAAATAATAATAACAAGCACAGACATCAAATAACCATTCGCCCACTTCAATTCTGGCATATGTGCAAAATTCATTCCCCATAACGCTCCCCATGCCATGACTGGAGTAAATAATGTCGTTAGGAGCGTTAAGGTTTTTATGATTTCATTCCCCCGGTGTATGGCGACCACATTTTCTATATTCACCATGCCTTCTATTTGTTGATCATATTCTTCTAAGAGCATTTGACTTCGATGTAGTCGCCGGCAAGTCCGAATAAATTGAGGTCCATTCTTTATCTCATCACCAAATGTCTCCTCTGTTCCGATTTGCGCTTCTTTCATCGGAATTGTGAGGTGTTTCCAGATTAATAACTCATGCTTGGAAATTGCGATATTATCCAGAATTTTTTTATTGTTATTCTCCTTGATTTCCCATAATAGATGGTTTAGCTTCTCTTCAAATTCGTCAATTTTCAGCAAAAAGTGATACATAATTTCTCCGATGATGATCATAAATGCCTCAATGGAGGTGTCAGTCGTTTCCATTTTCATCTTCAATGTCGGAAAATTTATTTTTTCAAGTTGAGATATTTGTAAATTTCCAGTAATCAAAAACTCTCTTGATAAGTAGAAATGAAAAATTCGGCTTTTTTCTCTCTGTTCAATATTCTGAAAATAAACAAGTGAACCCCACATTGATTCTTTTCCATATTCCGTTGAATCGATGTGCAGCGTGTTTGTTTTATTATCTTTAACCTCTTCCATCCAATTGCTACATCGATCATATTTCCTTGTCAATTCTTTCACTTTTTGTTCGTTATTAAAATCAAGCTCGTACCAATCCCAGCTTGGGAATTCATCCATTTCAACACCCTCCATTATTTCCACAATCGTTTTATCAGAATTCCTTTTTATCACTCATTTCTTTATTCATCTGTGTCCTCTGGAAATTTCTTTTCTATTTGCTCTTTATTTCCGAATAATAAAAGCTGATCTCCTAGTTGAATTTTTTGGGTCAACAATGATCTTCGAATGTTTAGTTCTCCTCTTTTTATAAAGATTAAATTAATATCATCTTCTTTAGTAATGATGTCTGTAATCATTTTATTCACAAACTCAGAGTTTTCCTTAATGACTAACGTCTTCATTAAATCTTCTTCCGTTAAAGCAAGAGCTTCCTTCAAAGAAATATCATGAAAATCAAAATTCTTTTTCATCTTATATTTAAACATCTCCCTTAGCTTGTTTTGAATGGGACGTATTTTTAAAATAACAAGAGCGATGAATAAAACAATAATGACGAAACTTAATTTATCGATTCTTAAATCATTGGAGAGAATTTGTGTAATCGATGAGATAATCACAGCTAATGAAAAGGTTCCAAATAAAATGAGAAAAGCACTTAGATTTCTTCTAATTGGATGATCTAAGATCAGTATTGATTCATCAGTCGTAAATCCTGTCCCTGTTAACATTGAAATGATCTGAAATCTAGAAACCTTATCTTCCAATCCTGTTAGGTTAAACAACAGGACAGATACTTCAATCACACCCGCGATAATGATAAAATACAGCAGGATAAAGATAATACCTGGCACAATTTTTACTCCTTTAAGCGTGACGTATTTCTATAAGCCAAAACAATTTGAATAAATTAGGATACTGCATTTTCTTTAAGAAACGTTTATTGCACGTGATTAGTTTGGTTGAATTTCAAGATGATTATCCATCAAAAAGGATGGATTCAAAACTCTTATAATTGAAAGGCTTTGTTAAATGATCCTATTGATTTTTCCACATTTAGCAAAACAACTCGCTTTCGGCGGATGAACGGTCGAGAGCCTTCTTGAAAAACAATGAGGACACTGAAAAGTTCCCTTAGAACGTCCATGCGCGTATTAGCCGTTGATTTCCGTTCTAGGGAAAAGCGTTCGGCGGGGCTTTCAGCTCGCGCTGTACCCTCAGGAGCTTCGTCGATTTTGTTCCCGATCAACAACATCCGTTAACATCGCCAATGGAAATAAAAAATAATGATCAACCTTTTAAATACGGCCGTCTTGTCTATAATATCTAGAATTGGGTAAATAAATGATAATCATACGAAGGAGGTAAAGAATGTGGAGAAAAGACAATTAGGAAACTCAAATTTATCTGTAAGTACGATGGGGCTTGGCTGTATGTCGCTTGGGACAGATGAGTCTAAAGCGACAGAAATCATTTCCGCCGCTTTAGATGAAGGTGTGAATTACTTCGATACGGCTGATTTATACGATCGAGGTAGAAACGAAGAATTAGTCGGAAAAGCAATTAAACCTTTTCGCGATAAAGTGATTATTGCTACTAAAGTAGGAAACCGTTTTAAAGATCAACAAGATGGCTGGAGTTGGGATCCATCTAAAGCGTACATAAAAGAAGCTGTGAAAGACAGTTTAACTCGACTTCAAACAGATTATATCGATTTGTATCAACTCCATGGTGGAACAATGGATGATCCACTTGAAGAAGTAATTGAAGCTTTCGAAGAACTAAAAAGCGAAGGACTTATTCGAGCATATGGTTTTTCTTCCATTCGTTTAAACGTGATTCGTCGTTTCGTTGAAGCATCATCGGCAACAAGTAATATGATGCAATTTAGCTTGTTAGACCGGCGGCCAGAAGAAATATTGCCTTTTTTAAAAGAAAACGATGTAAGCGTAGTAACACGTGGGCCTTTGGCAAAAGGACTATTAAGTTCAGCTGGACTGAATAAAGCATCACTTTCAATCAAAGAAAAAGGATTTTTAGATTATTCTTATTCCGACTTAAAAGAGACCATTCAATCGCTTGAAGAACGTTTTTCTGATGATCGATCGATGACAGAATTAGCTCTCCAATATAATCTGGCTTTCCCTTCTGTTGCTTCTGTTGTTGCTGGCGCCAGCTCAATCGAACAAGTCAGAGAAAATGCGCGTGCCATTCAAACAGAACCGCTTACTAAAGATGAGTTTTCTCTGCTCCAGTCTTTAACCAAAGAGATGCGCTATACAGATCATAGGAAATAGTCGCAATCATAAAGATTCCTTAAATCTTAAAATTCAGGCTATATTAGCGAATTTTGTTGATATAAAGCAAAAACGACGAGACTCCTGCAGGAATAGCGCGAGCTGAAAGCCCCGCTGAGAAAGGATCACAGTCTAAGAGCGCAACATCCTGTTGCAACGACTGGCTAAAACTTCCTGTTTGTCGGAGAAGATTGAAGCCCTTGCCCGCGGAAACATACTAACATTAGTCGCACAGACCAAGGCCACGGTTTGTGCGACTATTTTTTTGTAGAAGTGAAGGGAAGTCGAGCAGACGCTGGGATCCTTGCATCCGAATCAGGCAAACTCCAACATCAAGATAAAATCAATAAAAGAGGAAATAGGAGGCTGCGGAAGATCCTGTACTACATCATCATGTCCATGCTCTCCTGGCGGGCAAAGACCCAAAATACGATTGTGGATGATTACGATAAATGAAAAAAGCAACCAAATGGAAAGCTCCATAAGGTTGCGGTGATTGCCTGTGTGAATAAGTTCTTGAAAGTTGCCTTTCATCTTATCCAACATGGCCTCCTGTACCGGTACGAATCAGGCAAAGTTTCGTGACAGGATTCCTCTAACGATCGCACACTAGTCCCTGCGAAAAAAATATTCGTCAGGTCTATTTGGCATACACATTTTTATTTACTTAGCTGCTCCTGTTGCTTGGAGTGCAGGCGCTCGACTCCTGCGGGAATAGCATGAGCCTTGAGACCCCAACAGGGAGCACGTTTTTCGCGATCCGAAGAGACTCAAGCCGTGCCCGCGGAAAGCGTCTGCCTGGAACGGAAATCAACGACTTATACTTGCATGAATGCTCTGAGAGAATTTTCTCAGTGCCCTCGAAGCAGGGACGAGGAGATTGAAGCCTCGTCTGCGGAAATCGAGTTCTTTTGCTGAATGCAGAAAAATCAACATGATCTTTTAATAAAGCCAAAATTAGAATAACCCGAATTTTTCTCCGCTTGTTTAAAGTGTTTGAAATTAGGGTTATTTTTTTCTTCGAAAGTACCAGCAATTCGAGAGCTGATGCTTAATGGAAAAGTTTCACTGACATAACCCGTACAAAAAGACACACACTAAACACGCACCAAAAAAATGGAACTAGGATGGTGAAAACATGCAAAAACAACAAATTTGGTTACCACTACTTGCATCAACAGGAATTGGTGCAGCGGCCTTTTATAGTATGACAAAGGGTCAAAATAGCATCGGACAGAGCGTTCAACAATTCGTGCCTCTTGTCACCGGAATGGGTGGTCAAGGACAACAAACGCAACAGAACTCCCAACAGAACCAATCAAATCAACAAGGGAAACAATCATCAAAATCAACAAGGGCAAGGCCAGCTAGACATTCAGGATGAGATGCAATCATTGAGTAACTTGTTTTAATCAATAAGAAACCTGTTTTTGTAAAATCATTCTCTCTTCATTTTTCTATGAACACCGTTTAGGTAACTGAGCGGTGTTCTTCTCATACATAAATAGCGGAGTTGTCCGATCATGATCTTCCTGTTGTCTTCCATAAATACAAAAATGTGCAGGGAGTTTCATACTAAATAAATAATCATTTTTATAAGACTATACATAAGATGAGTTATACATTAGAGGGCTCAGTCCTTATTAATGTGAATTTTTTAAAATGAGGAGGGTTTATATGTCTGGTGTTCCAGGATGTTTTGGAGCGGGCAGTGGTTTTGCCTTATTGATTGTATTGTTTATCCTGCTAATCATTATTGGAAGTAGTTTTGCTGGCGGTCATGGTCGAGGGCCCTGCTGTTAATGATGGGCCGAATAGCGCATATATACTCGATTGAGTGAGAAGATAACTATCTACCTCGTAAAAGCGATCGTCTACATCTGTACATCTCATGTAGAAGAAGTAGCAGTGTTTGCAAACTAGAAAGAAAAAAACCATATGAAAAAAAAGATGATTTCGGCTTTTCTCCGAAATCATCTTTTTTAGATACGACTATTTTTACGACTTAAAGGACTTCCAATTAAGTGGACTTTCATTTAATAACTCTTCAAAAGATTTGTTTTTCTCTTTTAATCGTCTCTCTTCATTCTTTTTCTTTTCTTGTTCTTGACGCTTTTCTTCTTGCTCCGATTCCAACGCTTTCTTTGTTGCCTTCAGCTGTTCAATCAGCTTCGGATCAAGTGCGTCTTTCCAGGTCATTGAATCGGATTCTTTCGCTCTTGGTGTAGGTTTAACTATGCGTTTTTTAGCCATTTTAAATGCCTCCATGTTTCGATCATTGCCCGAGCACTTAAAAAGCGTCTAGCACGACATCTTCTGCTACTGTCAATTGGGCTTCTGTTGAAGAAAGAATATCTTCTACTGAAAATCCTTTTCCAACCTCTCTTAATACTAACCCATTTTCGGTTACATCCATAACTGCACGATCAGTAATGATTCGATCAACTACTTTTTTACCTGTTAGTGGAAGTGTACAGCTTTTTAAAATTTTTGACTCTTCATCACGATTGACGTGTTCCATAATCACAATAATTCTACCAGCGCCATGAACTAAATCCATGGCTCCACCCATGCCTTTTATCATTTTCCCTGGAATCATCCAGTTTGCTAAATCACCTTGCTCTGAAACTTCCATTCCTCCTAGAATAGCGATATCAATATGTCCTCCACGAATCATCGCAAATGATTCTGCACTGCTAAAATAGGCAGACCCTGGAATTGCTGTAACTGTTTCTTTTCCAGCATTAATTAAATCCGCATCCACATTTTCTTCATCAGGGAACGGTCCAATTCCAAGTAAACCATTTTCTGATTGCAACACGACATTTTTGTTATCAGAAATATAGTTCGCTACAAGTGTTGGCATCCCTATCCCTAAATTGACATAGAAACCGTCCTCGATTTCTTTCTCTGCTCTTCTTGCAATTTTCTCACGCATCGCTGCTTTATCCATTTTGGTCTCCCCTTTCGATCAATTTGTTTTATTCACTGTACGACGTTCGATTCTTTTTTCTTGCTTTCCAACGATTAACCCTTGTACGTATACACTCGGTGTGTGGATCTGGTTTGGATCGAGGTCACCAACTTCTACGAGTTGCTCTACTTCAGCTATGGTTACTTTTCCAGCCGTTGCAATCATTGGATTGAAGTTACGAGCGGTTTTGTTATAGACAAGATTCCCCATTTTGTCTCCTTTTTCAGCACGAACTAGACTGAAATCAGCTTTGTACGCTTCTTCAAGTACGTATTCTTTGCCGTTGAACGTTCTAATTTCTTTTCCATCTGCGATTTGAGTTCCAACACCCGCCGGAGTATAAAATGCTGGGATCCCTGCTCCACCGGCACGAATTTTTTCAGCTAATGTTCCTTGTGGCACAAGCTCTACTTCAATTTCACCTGACAATACTTGACGTTCGAATTCTTTATTTTCACCTACGTATGATCCAATCATTTTCTTAATTTGTTTATTTTTCAAGAGCAGACCTAATCCCCATTCGTCGACTCCACAGTTGTTGGATATCACCGTTAAGTCTTTTACCCCTTTTTTCACGAGAGCAAGAATGAGATTTTCGGGTATTCCGCAAAGACCGAAGCCCCCGACCATAAGAGTGGACCCATCTTGGATATTTGCCACTGCTTCTTCAAATGAATGATAAATTTGTTTCATGATTATTTCCTCCCGTCTATTTCTTTAATTGTTTTCATGAAGCTTTACGATTGTTGCTACACCTTGACCTCCACCGATGCAAAGTGTTGCCAAACCTCTTTTTGTTTGTCGTTTTTGCATTTCGTGGATAAGTGTCACAAGTATTCTTGCTCCACTTGCCCCGATTGGATGTCCTAAAGCGATCGCTCCACCATTCACGTTTAAGATGTCATGGTTAAATTTCAACTCACGATCTACAGCAATCGACTGTGCTGCAAACGCTTCGTTCGCTTCAATTAAATCAATGTCTTCCAATGAAATATTCGCTTTTTTTAATGCTTTTTTTACAGCTGTCACAGGACCAATTCCCATAATACTTGGATCCACGCCCGCATTGGCATTCGCTTCAATTGTTACAAGAGGCTTCAATCCAAGTTCGATCGCTTTTTCTTTTGACATGACGACAAAAGCGGCTGCTCCGTCATTAATACCAGACGCATTTCCTGCTGTTACGCTCCCTTCTTTTTTGAAAGCCGGTCTTAGCTTAGATAGTTTTTCAGCGGTTGTTCCTTTTCTTGGATACTCATCTTCTTCAAAGACAATGGGATCGCCTTTTCTTTGTTTAATATGTACAGGAACAATTTCATCCTTAAATCGTCCATTTTCGATCGCTTGCACTGCTTTTTCTTGACTCCAGGCAGAAAATTCGTCTTGTTCTTCTCTCGTAATCTCGTATTTTTCATTTAAGTTTTCAGCTGTCATCCCCATATGGTAATCGTTAAATGCACACCATAGTCCATCAGATATCATACTATCAATTAATTTTTGATCGCCCATTTTAAACCCATCACGTGCTTGCTTTAGTAAATAAGGAGCCTGGCTCATGTTTTCCATTCCACCCGCAATGATAACATCTGCATCTCCTGCAATAATGGCTTGAGCCGCCAAATGAACGGCTTTTAAACCAGATCCGCATACTTTATTAATCGTCATGGAAGCAACGCTTTCCGGAACACCCGCTTTAATCGCTGCTTGACGAGCGGGATTTTGACCTAGTCCTGCCTGTAAGACATTGCCCAAGATAATTTCATCGACTTGTTCTGCTTTTACACCCGCTTTTTCTAGTGCTGCTTGGATGACGATCGCCCCTAGTTCAGGTGCTGATACGTCTTTTAATGCTCCGTTAAACGTTCCTACTGCTGTTCGCACCGCACTTACAATCACTACTTCTGTCATTTTTATTGCCTCCTTCAAGTCTCTTGCAACTATTGTCGATTTTGTGTAAGCGTTTTACTCTTCTCTATTCTACCAAAAATTCTTTTAGTTGTTTTAAAAACTGAATTTTTTTACAATAGAATGAGAGAGAAAGGGGAATAGTTGATGTTATTACCTGAGAAAGTAACGTTAATTGAAGTTGGACCTAGGGATGGGCTGCAAAATGAAAAAAACTTTATCCCAACCGAGATAAAAATTCAATTTATCCAATCATTAAAACAAGCTGGACTGAAAGAGATGGAACTCACATCGTTTGTTTCTCCTAAATGGGTGCCGCAAATGCAAGATGCTGCTGAGATTGTATCCGCCATTGCCGATGATGGGTACAATATTGTTCTTACACCAAACGAAAAAGGCATTCAGCGGGCTCTTGAGTACAATTGTCATCGCGTAGCTGTATTTGTTGGAGTGAGCAATACATTTAATCAAAAAAATATTAATAAGACAACGCGAGAAAGTATGGAAGAGCTTGTCCCTTTCATTAAAAATTTGAAAGAGAAAGGTGTCTTTGTGAGAGCATGCATATCTACTTCTTTTTACTGCCCTTATGAAGGCCCAATCGATCTTTCGGCTACTCTTTCCTTATGTAACGAGTTTGTTGAAGCTGGAGTGGATGAATTGAGTGTTGCCGATACGATCGGAATGGCTACTCCACTCGAATCTTACTCTCTTTTTCATTCTTTAAAAGAAGCATTTGGAGATTCGGTTTTACTGACAGCCCATTTTCATGATACAAGAAAAATGGCTTTAGCTAATGTTGTTGCTTCGATGGAAGCTGGAATTGACCGTTTTGACACTTCAGCTGGCGGTTTGGGTGGATGTCCATTTGCGCCCGGTGCATCAGGCAATGTCGCAACTGAAGACGTTGCTTATATGCTTGAAAGAATGAATATTCAAACCGGTGTTGGTCTTTCTAAAGTGGTTGAATCAATTCGGTTGATCGAACCCCATTTGTCTAGAAAAATCGATACTGGGTACTATAAATTGAATGCATAACATGGCTTGAGTGGAGGTATTGGTGTGAAGAAACGGTATTTATTCGGCGGCGGTGCCCTTGCTGCTGTTGCAGGTTTGGGTGTTTATATGACAAACCAAATTATGTACTTGCAGAAAAAAGAAGAAGCTTTTATATTAGAGCGAGAAACAAACGCCAAACGCTTTGTGCAAGAGGAATATGATTCTTTACCAAAAACGGATCTGCTTATCCCTTCTGTACACGGATATTCAATTCACGCTACTTTTATCCGTCCATTTGATACGAATAAATTCATTATTTTCGCTCACGGCGTAACTGAAAATCGATTTAATTCCATTAAATATATGAATCTGTTTTTATCGCGAGGTTTTAATGCAGTCATCTATGATCATCGTCGACACGGCGGTACGGGCGGTAACACAACTAGCTATGGATTTTATGAAAAAGATGATCTAAAAGCTGTTGTTGACACGCTCATTAAACGCGAAGGTGAAGATGTGTTCTTTGGTATTCATGGTGAGTCCATGGGTGCTGCGACCACGCTTTTGTATGCAGGTTTTGTGGAAGATCGAGCGGATTTTTATATATCCGACTGTTCTTTTTCGAACTTTAAAGACTTATTGTTGTACCGAATGAGGCAAGACTTTAAAGTTGAATCAAAGCTGGTTCTCTCTTTAGCTCACTTATTTATGAAAATTCGAGACGGCTATTCTTTAGGGAACGTTGCCCCTATTGATGCAGTTGAACATATAACAAAACCTGTTCTTTTTATTCACAGTCAAAATGATGAATATATTTTGCCAAGTATGACTCAAGCGCTTTTCGATCATAAAAAAGGTGATAAAATGCTTTATCTTGCTCCTTTTGGAGGACACGCAATGTCTCTGATTGAAAATCCTGAGGAATACGAAACCCAACTTGATTTGTTTCTAAATGAATACGTGAAAATTCCAGAAGGAAGTAAATAAATAGAGATAAAAAAGAAAGGACTGTCCCAAAAGTCATTTAATAGACTTTTGGGACAGTCCCTTCTTTTTTATTCTTATCTTATTTGAAAAGCCATCCGGCCATTTAGCATTTGATTGGGGGTTTTGAGTTGGAAAGTTTGTGCTTGATCAGAATAGTCGATTTTCAAAACATCATCGAAAAAAACAAGCTTTGTTTTTTCCATCCAAACTGTCATGTCGTTTGTATCGACCGCAATATCGTCATCTTCTACTTGATCGACAAACCAAAGCGTAGGAACTCCGCTCATGACACAGCCACAACCTTCAGTCACATACTTTAACTTAAGATGACCTTCTTTGCCCGTCATTTTCTCATTGATTTTTTCAAGCGCATGTTCAGTAATCGTCATTTCCACAAAGATCATCCCTTTCTACTAATTATTTTAGCATATTTGAAAGGTTAATAAGGATTCCCTGCTCACTTTGCATCATCATTCCATTGCACATTCACTAAATTCCCAATCGGAATCGACATCGTTTGAGCTCCCGATTCTCTTATCTTTAATTCCGAGTCAAAAGCATTGTACGCGATTATTTTTCCAGTGATCGTTTCGTGGTGATGATGCTGAAAATACGTGACTTCTACTTCTTTTTTCGTCAACATCGCTTCCGCTACGATTTCATCCATTTGCTCAAGCTGCTGTTCGTCTATTTCTCTTCGTTTTTCAAATGTATTTGTGTGAGCCCACTCCCGCAAAAGCTTGACGTGCTCCGGCAACATCATTGCGGTCCACTTTATTCTCCCACGATCTCGAATCAAATGAATCCCTCCTTTTATTTTTTGTGTCCACCGACTAACGAAGCCCTTCTCCTCGCCGTTCCTGCCTCTGTATAAGAAACGGCTCGAAGGAGCGCAGCGTATCCGAAGCGCTGCCTCAATCCATCTACTACGTAACCGAGGTGTTGTTTTTTATGAAGCGTTGTATCGAATAAATCAAGCTGGACTTCCCCATCGCTAAGCACCTTTGACAAGGCAATTGAAATTTTACGAACCGTTTTCCCTGTGTAATTCTCTTTAAATAGCTCGAGACACGTTTCATAGATGGGCATCGTTCTGTTTGTTGGCGTTTCAATGGTACGTGACCGATTGAATCCACCTCCAAATTCGTCTTTGCTGTAGCCAATCGAGAGACTAATTGTTCTGCCTATTTTGCTATGAGTCCGGGCTCGTCGTGCCACTTCTTCGCACATTTCAAGCAGAACAACTTTAATGTCTTCCTCTTCTTTGTAATCTCGGAGCAAAATTTGTCCTTTGCTAAAACTAATTTGCCCTTCTATAATTGGTGCCCCGATTTCGGATAAATCAATGCCCCAAGCATGATGGTAAAGCTGGTTCCCCATTACACCAAACTTTTTTTCTAATTTTTTTAAATCGTATCGGGCCAGCTGTCCAACCGTAAAGATTCCCATTCGATTGAGATTTTTCTCCATTCGCGGTCCAATCCCCCACATTTTACTTAGCGGTGATAAGCTCCACAGTTTCTCCGGGATATCTTCATAGGTCCATTCTGCGATTCCTTTCTTTTTTGCTTCGATATCCAAACATAATTTTGCCATGAGCATATTCGGTCCAATTCCAATCGAACAAGGAAGTTGAAATTCTCTTTCAATGTCTCGTTTAATTTTTCCTGCAATGCAGTGGATATCACCAAATAGATCAGTTGCTCCATCTAACTGAATAAAACTTTCATCGACACTATAGGTATGAATGGCTTCTTGAGGAACATACCGATGAAAAACATGACTAATTTCCATTGATATCCGCAAATACGTCTCCATCTTCGGTTCTAATAGCTGAATACGAGGGTCTTCCGGAATTTCAAACAAACGAGAACCGGTCTTAATCCCAAATTCGCTTTTCATCTTCGGAGAGGAAGCTAACACGATACTCCCTTTTCGCTCTTTATCACCAACAATCGCAATGTAAGATTCCAGAGGATCGATCCCCTCTATGACCGCAGAGCAACTAGCGAAAAAACTCTTCATATCCACACACATGATTTTCCGTTTAGGACCCAGTTCTTCATAAGCAATCATTCCATCCACCCTCTTATCGAACGTTTGTTCTTATCATAGTATTCCACCTTCTCATTTATTTCAATCCTTTCTAAAAATTTTTTTGTTTTTTCAATTGGAAAAAATGGTTGTTTTTGATAAGACGACGATGTTACTTACTAGAATTCCTTGAATCAATTTCATAAACGATCATCCTTTCAATGGAACCGAACATTGATTTCGATTGGATTGTAAGACGGTGACTCTTGAGGAATAGCGAAGACGGCGAAAACAAAAATCGAATGATGAAATCATATTTAAATGAAATGTTCACATTTAAGATTGAGAATTTAAAGGATGAAAACGACTCACTTGTAAAAAAATGAAAAAAACAGCTCCCACAATGGAAACTGCTTTTGACATTGTCTCTATAACCTGTCAGTCACTAATGGCTTTAATTTCGCTTCAATAACGTCACGTTTCGATTCTAAAAACGGCGGTAAAGCTAACGATTCACCTAGATGTTGAACATCTTCATCGGTATCGAAACCCGGTCCGTCAGTGGCTAACTCAAACAAGATACCATTTGGTTCTCGAAAGTAAAGGGAACGGAAGTAAAAGCGATCAACAAACCCTGAGTTTTGATAACGAGCGTTTTGGATTTTTTGAATCCACTCATGGAGCTCTTCTTCGCTATCTACACGAAAAGCCACATGATGAACACCGCCCCTGCCTAAGCGCTCTCGAGGAAGATCCGCTCTTTCTTCAACATGGACTTCAGCGCCTGATCCGCCTTCTCCTGTCTCGAATACAACGATTTCAGATTGATTGGAGGAAAGCGAAGGATATTTTCCTTTTTCACGAAAACCAAGAAGTTCCGTCAGTACCGATGAAGTTGGTCCTAAATCAGCGACTGTCAGCTCAACAGGGCCCAAACCAAGAATGCCGTACTCTTGTGGAATCGGACTCTTTTCCCATGGGTTTCCACCTTCTATGCCATGATCATTTTCGTCCGACACTAAACGAAACGATTGTCCTTCAAAATCACGAAAAGCAAGCGTTAACCTTCCTGCTTGTTCGACGATTTCATCGTGTTCAATTTCAAGCTCCTCAAAGCGATTTTGCCAAAACGTGAGCGCATGGTCATTTTTTACACGCAATGATAAGCAAGAAATACTGTTTGTTCCCTCATGTTTTCGAGCCGCATTTGGAATTTCAAAAAAAGTCAATTCCGTTCCAGGATTTCCTTTTTCATCTCCATAAAACAAATGATAAACAGAAGGATCATCTTGATTGACCGTTTTTTTCACTAATCGCATACCAAGTGTTTTTGTATAAAATTCAACGTTACGAGCCGCTTTTGCTGTAATCGCCGAGACGTGATGAATCCCTTTTAATGCCATGATTTTTATTCCTCCTTTTGATTTCAGTTCCTCTTCTTTATCATCATATAAGAGGTGTCAAAAATGGAAAAGCAATTGATCATAAAAATGATTAGAAAAAACATAAAACAGCACGAACACGAAGGCACTCCTTTTCTCCTTAGTGAAAAAGGTTGGGACGAATTATACGAACAAGTTCAACAAAGACAGCAAAAAGCTGATCGTAATCTTCACGAAATGATTGAAGATATCGTATACGAGTATGTGACGTGATCGATATAAAAAATGGAGTCTCATCATGAGCGCTCCATTTTTCTATTAAACATTCTTCTCTCTTAAGACAAGGGAAGTCCTTGAAATAGGTGATACCCACTAAACGACCTACTTCTTAAAAAAGGCATTACCACCAATGCTTTCGACCAGACGCGGAAATAATTTATACAGAAAAGTACCCGCGTTCATCCACTTAGGAAGATTTACTTCCCTAGTGGGCGTCAGCAATTTAGAGACAATTTTTTTCGCCGCCACATCTGGAGAGAGCATAAATGCAGCAACGTTTTTTACGTACGTTCCTTTTTCATCCGCAATTGAAAAAAAATCCGTTGCAATCGGACCTGGATTCACCGCCATAACGAAAACACCATGGCGAGCCGCTTCCATTCTTAGACTATTTGTAAATCCAAGAACCGCATGTTTTGTGGCGGAATAAACACTAGACTTAGGCGTAGCAAATTTTCCAGCTTGAGAAGCAATATTCACAATATGCCCCCTTTTTCGCGATTTCATATAGGTATATACAGGCTGTGTACATGCAATTAAACCTAGTACGTTCACATCAAACATCCGTTTGACTTCATTCAATTCAATACCATCTACTTCTTCAAATCGTCCAAATCCAGCATTATTAATCCAGATATCTACTTCTCCTATATCCTCCAGAATTTTTGTGAAAAGTGGATCAATCTCTTCAAATCGTGACACATCTAACCGATAGGCATTCGCATTAATCGAAAATTCATCTCTGAGTCTACTAGCAAGGGCTTCTAATTGATCGAGGCGGCGTGCGAGCAATACAACATTCGCTCCACTTCTAGCGCATTCAATGGCCATTTGTTCTCCAAGGCCGCCAGAAGCTCCTGTAATGACAACGATTTTCCCCTTTAAACGCCTATTCATTAGAGAGACACCTCTTTTTTACACATGAATATAAAAATTGCCCGTCGCACAGATCATAAACAATTTCATTTTGATCAAGTAAATAATCAATTTGACCGATTGTTTCCGACATTGTAAGCCCCAATTCCTTTTTATATGCTTGAGGAAACAATTCTTTGCATAGCTCATAAGTATTTTTCGATCCAGTAGAAAGCATATTCTTTACTTTCGCTGCTCTCACTCTTTGTCGCAGTAAAGTCGACTCAATTAATTCATGTACATTTTCGACTTCATTACCGTGACCGGTGTACACCTTAGAAATCGGTAACTCAAGCAAGCGATTTAGTGTTTCAATGTATTGTAGCAATGGCTTAGGTCGTGTACCGCCTTGTATAATGGGTGGTTCTAGCAATGGATTAGGAGTGATTTTTTCAAGCAACAAATCGCCACCAATTAAAATACCATCCGACCGTCTAAAAAATGACAAGTGGCCCATGGCATGACCAGGAGTTTCAAGAACCTCCCATCCTGTTAATCCAGGAATAAAATCACCCGCCTCTAAAAAGGCTGTGGCTTCTCTTTGACAAGAGAGCAACAAAGATCGTCTCATTTCAGTTAGCAGCCGGTCTGTTACAGTTAAACCCGCTTCTAAAAACAACGATTGAAAAAATTCGTCATGTTGTTTCCAAAAAGCTTCTGTTCGGTACATCCATCTTTGTGAGAATGGATGCGCATAAATCTCTATATTAGGTCGAAAACGATCGAGTAATCCCACATGATCAGGATGATGGTGAGTCAGAACAATCTGGTCAATTTCACTCATCATAAATCCATGATCGCGAACACTCTTTTCCAATTCTACCCATGCATCATCTGTGTTTGGACCGACATCGATTAATGTAAGTTTTTCACCCTTGATCAAATAGACATTCACATCTCCAACAGCAAAGGGAGTCGGTAACTCAATCTTCATTATTTTCTCAGTCTTCAAATCCATCATACCTTTCATTAAATACTCCATTTAAAAAATGAATGATTATTCATTGTTTTGCTCTATTGTATCTTGTTTTTCACACGTTAGTCGATTTAAACAACTATGTCTCAAAATAAAAAAGAACGTTCTTTAAGAATGGTCTTACATCTTGTATGAGCAGAACGCTTTTCATCTTGAAACCGAGATGGTTATAATAAGAACCGTCACTATAGATACGAACATAAAGTAAGGAGGAAAGTACTTATGTCAGCAAAATTATTCGATGAGTATAAAATTAAAAACGTTACGCTAAAAAACCGAATTGTGATGGCTCCAATGTGTATGTATTCTTGTCACAATGAGGATGGGCATGTAAATACTTGGCACGAAACGCACTATACAACGAGAGCCGTCGGCCAAGTAGGTCTAATTATTTTGGAAGCAACAGCTGTTCAATCACAAGGTCGGATTTCTCCTCAAGATTTAGGAATATGGAGCGATGATCATATTGAGGGCTTAACGAATCTTGTTTCTAGAATAAAGGAACAGGGTGCGAAAACGGGCATTCAACTTGCTCACGCGGGTAGAAAAGCGGTCTTAGAAGGAACGATTCACGCACCAAGTGCTATTCCTTTTAATGATGAAATGAAAACACCTGATGAAATGACGAAAGAAGATATTCAAGAAACGATTCAAGCATTCCAAGATGGAGCGATTAGAGCAAAAAAAGCGGGATTTGATGTGATTGAGCTTCATGGCGCACACGGATATTTAATAAACGAGTTTCTATCTCCTCTATCCAATAAGCGTTCAGACGAATACGGGGGCTCACTAGAAAATCGTTACCAATTTTTAAAAGAAGTAATCGAAGCCGTCCAACAAGTATGGGAAGGTCCATTATTCGTTCGTGTTTCAGCGCGTGACTACCACGAAGATGGCATGGACATTGAGGAATACGTAACAGTTAGTCAATGGATGAAAAATCAAAACATTGACCTAATTGATGTGAGCTCTGGCGCACTTGTACCAGCACGCATTCATGTATATCCAGGGTATCAAGTGCCATTAGCTGATAAAATTAAACATGGTGCCGATATTCCAACAGGAGCAGTCGGGCTCATCACACATCCGATTCAAGCAGAAGAAATTCTTCAAAATGAACGCGCTGATTTGATCTTTTTAGCTAGAGAATTGTTACGTGATCCTTACTGGCCGCGAACAGCTGCGAAAGAATTAGGAGTAGAAATAAAAGCACCTACTCAGTATGAACGTGGTTGGGTTTAATTCATTCACAAAAAAATGCAAAAGGCTGAATGTCCGCGGCAACGGAGATTCAGCCTTTTTGTTTTATTCATTTTCTCTCCCTTTCTGCAAAAAAGCATCCATCTACAACGATCGCAAATAAGATTGCTTATTGTTCAGAATCTTATGTCTTTCGATGCACGATTCTGTTGCAACGACTTCGACCCACTTACTTTGTGCAGAAGCAAATGGACGAGTGAAGAGGAAAGATAAAAAACTGCGTAGAAAAAATAATTCTTTCTTATCTTTTAAAATATCAATCCGAGCGAGGGACTTCGATTTCCCACTCAAAAAAATCTTCGGCAATCTGTACAGACGGATGAATTCGTTCAGCTTCTTTTTTGAGAAGTACAACGTCTTCGCGGTTGTAACGAGAACTGATATGAGTCAAAATCAAGTGTTTTACTGCTAAACGTTTAGCAACGGATGCTGCCTGTTCCGTAGTAGAATGAAAATATTGATGAGCCATCTCACTAGCCATTGCATTAAAAGTAGCCTCATGCACTAACACATCAGCATGCAAACAAAGGGCATCAGCATTTTCACATGGTCTTGTGTCCCCTAATATCGAAACAATTCTCCCTCTTTGAGTCGGACCAACAAAATTAGCCCCATTGATCATTCTTCCATCCGGTAATTCAACCATTTCTCCTTCTTTTATTTGCTTAAATAAAGGGCCTGGTGGAATACCTTCTGCTTCAAGTCGATCGACGAGTAATTCTCCTGGCCGATCCTTTTCAATGATCCTGAATCCAAAGGACGGTATTCCATGGTCTAACAATCGTGTTTCTACCTTCACTTGATTATCTTCAAAAATTAACCCTTCTTCGATTTCTACGATTTCGAGCGGATATTGTAGACGAGAGGCACTTACAGCTAACGTCACCTCTAAAAAGCTTCGAATGCCTTTAGGTCCATACAATGTTACCTTTTCAGAGCCTCCTTGAAAAGAACGGCTACTAAGTAGGCCTGGTAAACCAAAAATATGATCGCCATGCAAATGTGTAATAAAAATTTTTTCAATTCTACGAGGTTTAATGGTCGTCTGGAGAATCTGGTGCTGTGTAGCTTCTCCGCAATCGAACATCCATATACTTTTACGTTCATTCATCATATTGAGGATGATTGACGTTACATTCCTTCCTCTTGAAGGTACCCCAGCACCTGTCCCTAAAAATTGAAGTTTCATCTGATTCACTTCCTTCATTCGATAGTGTCTAAATGCCTAATTATCTCTGCTCAGAGAGATTGCATTCCTGAAATTATTGCGCTTTCTTTACATAACATATTCTGTTTCGATCCATATTTTTAGCTGTATATAAAGCATTATCTGCTTGCTTAAACAATTGGTCCATTTCTTTCACTGTAACAGAATAGCTGCTCACTCTAATAGAAACAGGAATATTAATATCTCTGCTAGGAAGCAAAACAAACGGGTAGGCTTCAACTGCTATTCTCAATTAGAGCAAATGCATGACTTACAAATTCCTTTCATATTGATTTGTCTCCACACCATAACGATTTACTAAATATACGCTTCTAAATTCAAAAGCTAAAATGGTCATGATTATTATTAATTATATCGAACAATTTATTGCAAGTCTTTTTTCTTTGTTTTAGGCTTTGTTAAATGATCATGTTGTTTTTCAACATTCAGCAAAACAACTCGCTTTCCGCGGACGAACGGTCGAGCCTCCTCGTGAAAAACCACTAGGCCGCTGAAAAAGTCCAAATTTTAAAGATTGAAAAGCTGCAAATGAAAAAGGAGCACTCAAAAGACACGTATTTTTGTCTTCATCTTTAAACAACCATTCTTGGACATCGTTAAAATAGCATTTTCAGATCTGATCGTTCTTTTTAAAACGTTATTCCAATGGCAGTGGAAGGCAGCGACTCCTGCGGGAACAGCGCGAGCTAAAAGCCCCGCAAAGAAAGGATCACAGTCTAAGAGCGCAACATCCTGTTGCAACGACTGCGCTAAAACTTCCTGTTTGTCGGAGTAGATTGAAGCCGTGCCCGCGGAACGCGTCTGCCTAGAACGTAAATCCATGCCTATACTCACTTGGATGTTCAAATAGGACTTTATCAGTGGCCTCAAAAACCACACTGCGGGGTCTCGACTCGCTCGTTTTTCCGCAGGAGTCTCATTGTTTTTGCTTCCTATCAACAATATCCGCTAACATAGCCTTGTTTTAAACAATAAATCCCCTGCGAATAAAGTCGAAATTTCTGTTCTTCATCACTTTCATGTTGCAAATCAGTTGCGTAGTCCATTCATTCTCGATAAAATTAAGAAGTTGTAAAATAACGATAATAAATACTAACAGATTTGCCTAAATAGAATACAGACAATAGAAGCGAGGTTTTGATTGTGAAGCAAACAAATACACCATCTTCTCTCATCGTCATTTTTGGTGCTACGGGAGATTTGGCTGGGAGAAAACTCTATCCTTCTCTATATCAGCTCTATAAAAAAGGAAATATATCAGAAAATTTTGCTGTTATTGGTGTAGGAAGACGCTCTTGGTCAAAAGAAAAATTCGCGTCACACATTCAAGAATCTTTATCTTCTGAAAATAATAAAGATCAAATCAACCAATTCATTTCTCATTTCCACTATCAATCACTCGATGTAGCGGAACCTGAATCTTATTTTGAATTAAAGACACTTGCCGATAAATTGGATCAAGACCATAAACTAGAAGGAAATCGTATTTTCTACTTAGCAATGGCTCCAGAATTTTTTGGTACGATTACGGAACATTTGAAGTCCGATGGTCTAACGGATACAAAGGGATTCAAACGATTGGTAATCGAAAAACCGTTTGGGCACGACCTAGAATCTGCTGAACATTTAAACGAACAAATTAGAGATGCATTTTCGGAAAAAGAAATTTTCCGTATTGATCACTATCTAGGGAAAGAAATGGTACAAAACATTGAAGTTATTCGTTTTGCCAATGCATTATTTGAACCACTTTGGAATAGCCGGTACATTTCAAATATCCAAGTCACTTCAAGTGAAACTCTAGGTGTAGAAGAGCGTGGTCGCTATTATGAGAAAAGTGGAGCACTGCGTGATATGGTGCAAAACCATCTTCTTCAAATGGTTGCCCTGCTCGCAATGGAACCACCAATTAAGTTAACAACCTCAGAAATACGCAGTGAAAAAGTAAAAGTATTCCGTGCGCTTCGACCACTTGAAATGGATCAAGTATCCGATTATTTCGTCAGAGGACAATATGGGGAAGGTACGATAGAAGATCAACCTGTACAAGCTTACAGACAGGAAGGAAATATTGATGACTCTTCAAATACGGAAACATTTGTAGCAGGAAAGTTAATGATCGATAATTTCCGTTGGGCAAACGTACCGTTTTATATTCGGACAGGTAAAAGAATGGCATCGAAATCAACGAAAATCGTCGTTCAATTTAAAGATATTCCGATGAATCTTTATTACAATCCCGATGAGCCGTTGTTACCTAACCTACTCGTTATTCATATTCAACCAGATGAAGGGATCACACTCCATTTAAATGCAAAAAAATCGGGACAAAACTTTGAAACAACCCCTGTTAAGCTGAATTTTTCACAAAAAAGCATCGATGGCATAAATACACCGGAAGCTTACGAAAAATTAATTCACGATTGCTTACGTGGAGATGCTACAAACTTTACCCATTGGGATGAAGTTCGTCTGTCATGGCGTTTTGTTGACCAAATTTCTGAATACTGGAATCAAAATAAATCAATTGATTTTCCAAACTATGAAGCAGGCTCAATGGGGCCGAAAGCTTCAGATGAGTTGTTAGAAAAAGACGAATTTTTCTGGTGGCCAGTCTCTCAACTTGATGTAGAAAATTGTTAATTTCCACTTAAGTGCAGGCGACATTTAATCAAGAAGGAGTCCATTGTAGATGAAAATATGGGACGTTTCAATACCAATATCCAGGAATGGCTGTTTATAGTAACAATCCAGAGCAACAACCAATCATTGAAACAAAAACGAATGGACATGTCACAGAATCACGCATATCAATGGATGTTCATCCAGGTACGCATATTGATGCTCCTCTTCATATCTCTGGAACCGATGCTTCTCCTGCACGAGTTGTCCTTTTAAAATCATCTCCTGTATAAATTCAGTATTAAAATTCTTTTAAAAGAGGACTCCCACTACACTAAATGGGAGTCCTCTTTTCTATTTAAATATAGGCTATGTTAGCGGACGTTGTTGATAGGAAGCAAATACAATGAGACTCCTGCGGAAAAACGAGGAGGGTACTGAAAAAGTTCTCTTGGAAAGTCAATGCGAGTGTGGGAAGGATTTCGTTCCAGGCAGACGCGTTCCGCGGGCACGGCTTCAATCTCCTCGTCACTGCGTTCCTGCGGGGCGTTCCTGCGGGCGCTGTTCCAGCTCGCGCTGTTCCCGCTGCCTTCCACTTCAATTCAGTAACGATTTAAAAAGACCGATCCAATTTCGGTTAAAAGATGAAGATAAAAATGTCACCCAGTCTAAAATACGTGTCTTAGAAGCAAATTTGAAATCTATTTTTTTATTTGCAAATTTTTAATGTTTAAAAGCTGGACTTTTTCAGTGGACTCAAAACGAGCGAGCCGAGACCCCGCAGTGTGGCCACTGGATAACCTTGCGTAAAAAATTTGTACGTACTTCTGATTGAAACTAGACTGAATGAAATGTGGAAGCAACGTGTGCTGAGACCAGTGAAAACCGCGGAAAGCGAGTTGTTTTGCTGAATGTTGAAAAATCAACATGATCATTTAACAAAGCCTAAATATAAAGGAATCAATTTCATACATGATTATGATTTCAATGGGTCCGAACATTGATTTCGATTGGAGTGTAAGACGGCGACTCCTGGGGGATAGCGAAGACGTCGAAATCCACTTAAGCTTTAGCTTAAGTTCGTTCGACGCGAGCCCCCGGAAAGCGTCCGTCGAAAACGAAAATCGAATGATTAAACAATATTGACTATTACTTTTTGATTTTCTCTATTCCATTTTCAAAATTTAATTATAAATTTCCATTTTCGCACTAAAGATCAACTTAAATATATCCTATTTTTAATTCCATTGCTTTAACCAAATCACTGAAGATGAACAGAGGCTACTTTTTTTTGATAGCGAGAAGCATTAGAAGATATAACAATATCTTTAGAATAGAAAAAGAACCGCTTTACCGTGATCACTCATCGGTAAAGCGGTTCTTTTTATTAGCAAACTTATTTATTTTCACTTTCCATCCATTGTGTATGGAAAACGCCGTCTTTGTCTACTCGCTCATACGTATGAGCTCCAAAATAATCACGCTGCGCTTGGATCAAATGAGCAGGCAATACTTCTGTACGGTAGCTGTCAAAATAAGATAACGCAGCCGTGAATCCTGGAATTGGGAGACCTGCTTGAACGGCGGTCACCACTACTTCACGAAGAGATTTTTGATATTCAACGACTACTGATTTGAAATAATCATCAAGAAGGAGGTTAGCAAGATTAGGATCACGATCGTATGCTTCTTTAATTTTCTGTAAGAATTGGGCACGGATAATACAGCCACCTCTAAAGATCATCGCAATCTCACCGTATTTCAAGTCCCAATGATACTCATCTGATGCTGCTCTCATTTGAGCAAATCCTTGAGCATACGAACAAATTTTACTCATATAAAGCGCTTTGCGAATCGATTCTACTAAAGCTTCTCTGTCACCAGTAAATGGTGTCGCTTCAGGACCAGAAATCACTTTGCTTGCTTTCACACGCTCATCTTTAAGTGCTGACAAGAAACGAGCAAATACTGATTCTGTAATGATCGGTAGTGGGACACCTAAATCTAACGCACTTTGGCTTGTCCACTTCCCTGTTCCTTTTTGTCCCGCTTTATCGAGGATCACATCGACCATAGGTTTCCCAGTTTCTGAATCTTTTTTCGTGAAAATATCAGCCGTGATTTCAATTAAGTAACTGTCTAATTCGCCTTTATTCCACTCAGAAAAGGTCTCATGTAACTCATCTGCGTTCATCCCAAGCACGTTTCGAAGAATAAAATAAGCTTCAGAAATAAGTTGCATATCTCCGTACTCAATCCCGTTATGCACCATTTTCACGTAATGACCTGCACCATCTGGACCTATATAGGTCGTACAAGCCTCTCCTTCTACCTTGGCAGCGATGTCTTTGAAAATTGGTGCTACAAGATCATAAGCATCTTTTTGACCACCAGGCATAATGGAAGGGCCAGTTAAAGCACCTTCTTCTCCACCTGAAACACCTGTCCCAATGAAATGAATGCCTAAATCGCTTAATTCTTGATTACGGCGAATCGTGTCTTCAAAGAACGTATTCCCTCCGTCAATCAAAATATCACCTTTATCTAACAAAGGTTTTAATTGTTCAATCGTAGCATCAGTTGCGTTTCCAGCTTTCACCATCATTAATATTTTTCTTGGTGTTTCGAGTGACTGAACAAATTCTTCTAATTCAAAAGTAGGAACAATTTGTTTCCCTTTTGATTCTTCTACCATTTCATTCGTTTTTTCAGCTGAACGGTTATAAACAGAGACAGAATATCCTCTACTTTCAATATTCCAAGCAATATTCTTACCCATTACTGCTAACCCGATAACACCAATCTGTTGTTTTGTCATATGACATCGTCCTTTCAAAAACCACTATAATCATTTTATTTAGATATGGAGAGTACTCTAAACCTCCAAATACACATTTGTTTCAATTCTTTATAAATTTATCAAGATTATGAGTTTGTTGCAAATATTTAAGACTACTTTACACCCCCGCTTCCTTTCGTTGGTTTTGGTGGGTCAAAAAGGTAATCTTTGTTGAAACTCGTATCGTGTTGGTCATTAGACTTACTTTTTATTGAAATGCCTTTTTTGAGCGATGAGTCACCATACTTTTTCTTAATTTCTTCTATCACTTTTACCAAAGGTTCTGCTTTAGCATGTTTTGCATACGAAAATAAATCAAGTTGTTCGAATGCATCGGATTCATCAATCAAATCGTGAGCTGTTACACCAAGAAGTCTAATGGAATCACCCGACCAATTTTCGACAAAGAGTAATCGAGCCATTTGGTAAATGTCTTCCTTCGTTCGAATTGGATTGGCGATTTTCCTCGTTCTCGTGACATTTACCCAGTCTTTATAACGGATTTGAATCGCAATGTTTGTGGATACCATCTTTTTATTTTTCATACGATTTGCCACTTTTTCTGAAAGCTTTGCTAAATGTTGAAACAGCTCTTGCTGGTTGGACACATCTCTAGGCAACGTCATAGAATTGCCAATGCTTTTAAAATCTAAAATTGATTCTGGATCAACTGGCCTTTCATCGATTCCATTGGCACGATTTTTCATTTTCACTCCATTAATCCCTATGTTTGCCTTTAAAAGAAGTTCATTCGCATTTGCCAGTTCTTCTATCGTAAAAATATTTATACTATTTAATTTCTCAGCTGTTTTTTTACCAATGCCATGCATTTCTACAACTGGTAGCGGCCATAAAGTTTGAGAAAGTTCTCTTTTTCTTAAAATCGTAATACCATTTGGTTTTTTCATATCTGAAGCCATCTTAGCTAGAAATTTATTCGGCGCAATCCCAATACTACATGGAAGATCAAGTTGTTCGATCAATCTTGATTGAATCGATCTTGCTAATTCAATTGGCGTTTCAATGCCATCATAATCACTGATATCCATGTATCCCTCATCGATTGAAACAGGCTCAACTAAATGGGTATATTGTCGCAAGATGGAGAAGAGTCCTGATGATGCAGCACGATACCGATCGAAATTAGGAGGAAGAATTAAGAGTTGGGGACATAATTTCTTTGCTTCCCAAATAGGCATCGTTGTCTTAACTCCAAATTTCCTTGCTTCATAACTACAAGTGACAATGATTCCTTTTCGTTCCTTTGGATTTCCAGCGACTGCAATTGCTTTTCCTTTGAGAGTTGGATCATAGGCCATTTCAACCGAGGCATAAAAACTATTCATATCAACATGAAAAATGACTCTATGCTTCCGTTTACTGTTCCCCATTTTGTGCACCTTCTCTCTTACATATCCTTTTTATTATATCAATTCATAAGGACATAAGAAAGAAACAAGAATATACGTTCGTTAAAATTCAAAAGATTATTGGGAATGAAGTTGGTTCAATTTGTTAAGCATCGTTGAAGAATAGATAGCGAACGTATTTTTTGAGGAATAAACAAATCAACATTTATGATGGGGAAAAGCTTCACATAAGTGAAAGGCTACATACAAATAGCAAGACAATTAATTTATTATAATGAGGTGTTTTATGGATGGATCATCAACAAATGTATTTTCCATATCTAAACAGTAACCAACAACCCTATTATCCCTTACCAAATTATAGTCATGAAATTTATAATGAAATAAGAAATTTAGAGGATGAAGAATTTCGACCTGATGATGCTGAGGATGCGCCAACAACACCACCTCCATCTCATCCCCCACAATTATCAGCAGCGTTTAGCGGTCCGCCAGCTCAAAGCGGACAAATGAAAATAAGGATGTGTAATTGTTTAGGTAGATGGGGATACCTACGATTAAGAAGACCAGGACCTTTTGGAAGAGATTTTTGGTTTTTTCCAACTGAAGTAAGAATAAGCGGAGTATCCGGATATACATGGCAAGCAGGTCGTCGCCGAAAAGTCAGTTACAGGTATTCACAAATCAGTCATTTTATGTGTTCGACTTAGAGAAATGATTCTCAAATGAACTTAATAAAATACAAAAAAGCGATAAGAAAAACCAAGATCATTCAACAATTAAATTGAACGATCTTGGTTTTATATTTATGCTGGTACGTTTTTCATGTAAGTTTGGATGTCTTTCATTCCTTCAAGGCTAGAGATCAGAATGGCCGGATTGACCATCGTAATTAGTCGATCCTCAAGGTTCGCGACAGCAAAAAAATAATTCGTTTTTGCATAGCCCATCAAACCAACCTGCATGAGAGATGATTCTTCTAGAGAGAGTATTTCTTTCGTTTCATTGACAAGTAAACCCACTCTTTGGTTCTCGACATTTAAAACAACAAGTTTACTATCCTCAAGTTCTTCATTGCTAATTGAATATCCAAGAAGAACATTTTGAAAATCAATCACAGGCAGTAATTCTTCTCTTACTTTCACGATTCCCCGCATATAGGAAGGGAATTGAGGAATGGAACGAATAGCCTGTACTTTTTCAATCGATAACACATGGGCGATCCATATTCCGTACTCTTCATTTCCTATTTCAAAAACGAGTGATTTTTGATCATTTTCCATTCCTAACACCCCTCTATACAGATCAATCTCATCTTTCAATCCAACATTCGCTTTACACAAAAAATTATTTTGTGGCAATCTCTTCTACGATCGCAACGACCATTTCTGATAACTTCACAAGCTCTTCAATCGGCATTTTTTCATTTGTTGTATGAATTTCTTCATATCCGACAGCAAGGTTGACCGTTGGGATGCCAAAGCCAGCAATTACATTCGCATCACTTCCGCCACCGCTCGTTAAAATTTGTGTTGGACGACCAACTTTAGCAGCAGCTTTTTTTGCTATTTCTACCACTTCGTCTCCCTCAGCAAATTTAAACCCTGGATACATCACTTGAATTTCGACATCAGCACTTCCACCCATATCAGCAGCAACATTTTCAAATGATGCTTTCATTTTATTCGCTTGTTCTTCCATTTTTTCATTAATAAGCGATCGAGCTTCAGCCAAAATGTCTACACGATCACATACAATATTCGTTGCTTGCCCGCCTTCAAAACGGCCAATATTTGCCGTCGTTTCATGATCGATTCTTCCAAGCGGCATTTTAGCAATCGCTTTCGCCGCAATCGTAATCGCAGATATTCCTTTTTCTGGCGCAACGCCGGCATGGGCAGTTTTCCCATAAATAGTTGCTTTCACTTTTGCTTGTGTAGGTGCCGCTACAATGACATTCCCTACTTTTCCATCGCTATCAAGTGCAAAGCCCATTTTTGCTTTAATGAGCGTAGGATCAAGCACTTTAGCTCCCACTAATCCGGATTCTTCACCAACCGTAATGATAAATTGAATATCACCGTGTGAAACATTTTTTTCTTTCAAGACACGAATTGATTCAAACATCGCTGCTAGACCAGCTTTGTCATCCGCACCTAATATCGTCGTTCCATCCGTTACAATCACACCGTCTTTAATGGATGGTTTCACTCCTTTTCCAGGAAATACGGTATCCATGTGCGAAGTGAAATAAATAGGATCGACTCCATCTTTGTTTCCTTTCAATGTACAGATCAAGTTTCCTGCTGCATGTTCTGTTTTTTCTTTCGCATCATCTTCAATGACTTCAACACCTAAGTCTTCGAATTTCTGCTTCAATACTTTTGAAATTTTACTTTCATCTCTTGTTTCGGAATCAATTTGCACTAATTCTAAAAATTCATTTACTAAACGTTCTTGGTTTACCATCATTAATTCCTCCTCTTATTCACTCTTCAAGTATAACGAGAACTTGGAAAAGGGACAAACGATCTCCATTCCTTACCTCATTCTACAACGGTATATTTCCATGTTTCTTGTTAGGTCGCTTTTCTTTTTTATTTCTCAACATATCAAGGCCTTGCAATAGTTTAATTCTGGTTTCTCTAGGATCGATCACGTCATCAACCATCCCTCTTGATGCAGCAACATAAGGATTGGCGAATTTTTCGCGATATTCTTCAATCATTCTTTCTCTTGTTTCTTCAGGATTGTCACTCATTTGGATTTCTTTTGAAAAAATAATATTTGCCGCACCTTGTGGCCCCATAACAGCAATTTCAGCATTCGGCCAAGAGTATACCAAGTCTGCACCAATAGCCTTTGAATTAAGAGCTACATAGGCTCCACCATATGCTTTTCTCGTAATCACCGTAATTTTTGGAACAGTGGCTTCTGAATAAGCATATAAAATCTTTGCGCCATGACGAATGATACCGCCATGTTCTTGTTTAACGCCTGGGAAAAATCCCGTTACGTCTTCAAACGTGATAATGGGGATATTAAATGAATCACATAAACGGATGAAACGAGCAGCTTTGTCTGATGAATCGATATCAAGTCCACCAGCCATGTATTTTGGTTGATTACAAACTAGCCCAATGGTTTCACCACCAATACGTGCAAAACCAATGACAATATTGCGAGCAAATTCCTTATGAATTTCAAAAAAAGAATCTTCATCCACGATATGCTCAAGAACGGTTCGAACATCGTAAGGTCGAATGGCATCAAAAGGAATAATTTCTGTTAGTTCTGGTCGATAATCATCACTTTCTTCAATTTCTATTACATCTGGCTTTTCTTCATTATTTGCAGGTAAATAAGTCATTAGCTCTCTAACCATCTCTAACACTTCTGCTTCTGTTTCTCCTCTAAAGTGTGCATTTCCGCTAATCGAATTATGTACTTTTGCCCCACCTAAATCTTCTGATGAAATGGATTCTCCCGTTACCGTTTCGATTACTTTCGGACCTGTAATAAACATTTGACTTGTCTTATCAACCATAAAAACAAAATCTGTGATTGCTGGAGAGTAGACGGCTCCTCCTGCACAAGGTCCCATGATGACTGAGATCTGAGGGATCACACCTGAATAAATGGCATTCCGATAAAAGATGTGTCCGTATCCATCTAATGAGACGACTCCTTCTTGAATTCTAGCTCCGCCTGAATCGTTAAGACCGATAAACGGCACAAGGTTTTTAGCTGCAAGATCCATGACATTGGCAATTTTTTGCGCATGCATTTCACCTAAAGCACCGCCAAATACGGTAAAATCCTGCGAAAATAAATAAATTGGTTTTCCATGAATTTTCCCATATCCAGTAACAACACCGTCGCCAGGTCCCTTAACATTTTCTAATCCAAAATCATTTGTCCGATGCTCAACAAACGCATTCAATTCAACAAAACTACCAGGATCAACGAGTAAATCGATTCTTTCTCTCGCTGTTAATTTCCCTTTATCATGTTGCTTTTGAATTCGTTCATCTCCTCCCCCAAGCTCTACTTCCCGTTTACGATCATATAAATCAGTAATTTTTTCATAAATATCCAACTTAAAACGCTCCTTTTTGACTGGTTTTTTCACAAAGTTCGTAAAGTACACCATGTCCTGATTTCGGATGAAGGAAAGCAACTTGTGCCCCTCCCGCTCCATCTTTTGCGTGATCATGAATCATTCGAATTCCTTTTTCTTTCATTTCAACAATTCGATCTTCAATACTGGTCACACCAACAGCAATGTGGTGAAGACCTTCTCCTCGTTTTTCAATAAATTGATGAATTGCACTTGAAGAATCAAGCGCTTCCAATAACTCTAGTTTAACATTTTCGGCATATAAAAAAGCGACCTTTACCTTCTCGCTCTTTACTTCTTCGATTCTTTTCAGTTCTAACCCCAGTATATCCACGTAAAAAGGAATCGTTTCTTCGAGTGAACGCACAGCGATACCAATATGATCTATTTTCTTCATATGACCTTCTCCTTATCTATGACAATCTTCTCTTTTTATTTTATTGCATTATGCTGAAAGTTGCCAGAATCATCTTGCTTTTTCATGAGGATAAAGACAGGACTTGCTATCTTGAATGGATCTCGTTAAAATAGTTTTAAGAGAAATTAAGGGAGCGATTTGAACGTGCAAAATAAAAAATTCCAAAAAATCGTTGTATTTATTATGCTTTTCGCGATGGTTGGATTAACAATATTCACTAGCATGGCAATGTGGTTTAAATAGTAAACTTCATTGCTATTTTTTGAATCATTCGCATACGTTCTTATTAAAACAAAAAAACGGCCCAGCTGTGTTCTGCTTCTGGGCCGTTTTTTTGTTTGGCTATGTTAGCGAATGTTGTTGATAGGAAGTAGAAATGACGAGACTCCTGCGGAAAACGAGCAAGTCGAGATCCCTTTTGAGGCCACTGAAATAGTTCTTTTGGAACGTCAATGCACGTCTAAGCCGTTAATTTTCGTTCCAGGCAAACGCGTTCCTGTGGGGTTTTCAGCTCGCGCTATTCCCGCAGGAGTCGCTGCCTTTCACTCCCATACTGTAATGGTTTAAAAGAACGTTCTGATCCAACTTCGCTTCAAAGATGAAGACAAAAATCGTTTTGTTGATTTCGGTTCGAGGCAGGCCAGTTCTGCAGGTAATCCGTGTTCCTTCTCGTTGCGAGCTCCAGTGGAGTCACAAAAATGCCACTGAAAACATGTTGAATTGCAAAAAAAGGGCTTCTTTTACTGAGAAAAAATATCTTACCTTCTAAAATACGTATCTTATTAAGCGAGTCTGAGTGCTCCTTTTTCATTTACAGATTTTCAATCTTTAAAACCTGGACATTTTCAGTGGACTCGTGGTTTTCACGAGGAGACTCAACCGTTCGTCCGCGGAAAGCGAGTTGTTTTGCTAAATGTAGAAAAAACAACTTAATCATTTAACAAAGCCTATTTTTTAAATGAACTTTTTATCTGTAAATATTGTTCCAATTCTCGTACCAGCTGATGGAGATCTGCACGAGCGTTTAATTCTTCATGTGTACAAGGAAGAGGCATTGCTTCAAATTCAATTTTCATTTCAGACAATTTTTCCAAATAAAATTTGGCCGTATTCCCAGGGTGAATATGATCACTTAACTCTTCTACAAAATCGGCTACAAGGAGTGCTTCGTGTCCAAAATGAGAAATGGATGTGATAATGGGCAAAACTCGTTCTAGAATATCCAATTGTTTATCTCTAACTTTAAAATACGTATAATAATTATATTCTAGCTTCGTTAAATGATTTTCAACATCACGTGAGGCAAGTAATTTCGCTTCTGATAGCCACTGAGCAACTTCAGTAATCTCTTTTCCATCCCAATCCGTTACTTTTTCCCTCAAAAACCGCACAATCTCTTTCAAAATAATTTCAAAGTGATGTTCAATTTTCTTTTGATAGTCTACAAGGATATGCTCAACAGACGGCATATACAAATTCATCAATAAGCCGATTCCTATACCAATCGAAATAAGAATTGATTCTTGAATGATAAAATGGGTCGTAAATGAGTGGACAGCAAATGTTTGGAGAATAATGACACAGCTTGTTGCAATTCCTTCACGGATTTTCAAAGCTACTGCTGTGGGAATGAACAAAAGAATGAGTACACCCAAAACAATGGAATGGTAGCCAATCCCTTCAAATAAAACAAAAGCATACAAAAGTGCAATAATCGATGCTGCTAATCTGGACCAAGCTGCAACTAAAGACTTCTTTTTTGTATTTTGAATACAAAGTATTGTAATGATTGCTGCTGAAACTTCGTTATCTAACCCTACCCATTGTGAGATCAAAACCGCTAACGACGCCCCAACAGCTGTTTTAATTGTACGGTAACCGATTCGGAACATCTAGATCATTCCTTTCCATACTAAAAAAAGGTGATCCAATGACCACCTTTTTTAGCATAATCTTTTTAAAGGACTTTTTGCAAGAAATCTTGTGCTCTCTTCGTCTTAGGCGCTGCGAAAAAAGTTTGAGGATCCGCCTCTTCTACTAGCATCCCTTCATCCATAAAGAGAACGCGATCAGCTACTTCACGTGCAAATCCCATTTCGTGAGTAACAATCATCAAAGTCATCCCTGTGTGAGCAAGGGCTTTCATTACATCTAAAACTTCCTTCACCATTTCTGGGTCTAAAGCGGAGGTCGGTTCATCAAAAAGCATAATGGTTGGATCCATTGCTAGCGCTCTAGCAATAGCTACCCTTTGCTTTTGTCCACCGGATAGTCTCTTAGGATATTCATTTGCTTTTTCAAGCAATCCTACTTTTTCTAATAACATTTCTCCTTTTTCAACGGCTTCCTTTTTACTCAAACCTTTTACTTTCATTGGTGCGTAAGTAACATTCTCTAACGTTGTCATATGAGGAAATAAATGAAAATGTTGAAAAACCATCCCGACATTTTCTCTTAATCTTTGTACATTTATTTTTTTATCTGAAAGCTTTTGATTTTGAATCGAAATACTTCCGCTAGTCGGTTCTTCTAAAAGATTCAAACACCTTAAGAAGGTCGATTTCCCAGAACCAGATGGTCCAATAACTGCGACTACTTCTCCGTCTTTCACATTGGCATTAATTCCTTTTAATACTTCTAGTTTTCCGAATGATTTGTGAAGATCATGTACGTCAATCACTACGATTCATCCTCCTTTCAACTAACTTACCAGCTACTGTCAGAATCATGACCATGATGTAGTAAACCAAACCTGCAAAAAGTAAGGGCTCAAAGAAAGAATACAAGTCACTACCGACCATATAACTTCTTCTCATAATATCCGTTACACCAATGACTGTAACAATTGCTGACTCTTTTGTAAGACTAATAAATTCATTCATAAGTGCAGGAAGAATATTTTTCATTGCTTGCGGTAATATGATATCTTTCATTACGCTCATATATGGAACACCAAGTGCTGAAGCTGCCTCTTTCTGTCCTTTATCAACTGCCAAAATACCCGCACGAATGATTTCGGAAATATAAGCTGCTGAATTAAGTGAAAATGCTAGAATAGCTGCCAAATAAGGCTCAATTTGTGTTCCGAAAATTTGTGGAGAACCGTAATAAATGAGCATCAACTGGAGAACAAGAGGTGTTCCTCTGAAAATAGAGGTGTACACATCTGCAAACCAGCCAAGTGGTTTAATTGAACTTATTTTTAATAACGATAGCAATACCCCGAGTATAAACCCAAGAATTCCAGCTACTAATACGATTTTCAGCGTAATATAAATCCCTTTTAATATAAAAGGAATCGAAGGTACGATTTGCTGGAAATCTAAATGCATAGTTTTTCACCCTTTCTTCATAAATCCTAACAGTGAAAAGATAGCGACGATTGACCCATCGCTACCCTTCACTTATAAAAAAGTAAATTATTTTGTGTCTTTGCCGAACCACTTTTCTGCAAGTTTATCTAATTCGCCGTTGTCTTTCATTTTCTTCAACACTTTATTAATTTTCGGAGTTAATTTGCTACCTTTAGGAAGAGCAATAGCTGAGCCTGCTTCCTCATTTGATTTAATAACTGTTCCATTCAACTTGTCATCTTTATTTAAATAACCTTTTGCTACTGTATTTTCAATGATCACAGCATCAAAGTGACCATTTTGAAGTTCCTGAACGAGTTCTGGAATCCGATTTCTCGTTTCGATGTTCAAATCTACCTTTTTCTTTATTTCCTTAGCCGCGTCTTCTTGAATCGATCCTAATTGAACACCAATCGTTTTTCCTTTCATATCCTCTGGCTTTTCAATTTTCTTATCTTTCAATGAAACGATCATATCTTGAGCAGAGTAATACACATCGGTAAAGTCAACATTTTTCTTTCTCTTCTCAGTTGGTGTCATAGCAGAGAGAACGATATCTGCTTGATCCGTTTTTAGTGCGGTAACTAAACCGCTGAAATCCATATCTTTCACGTCAATTTTGTAGCCTAGTTCTTTACCAATCGCATTTGCTAAATCAATATCGTAGCCGACGATTTTATCACTTTTAGCAGTGTCAATATATTCAAATGGCGGGTAATCGGCAGAAGTAGCCATTTTCAAAGTTTTACTATCACTTGATCCATTATTTCCATCACTTGATGTTCCACAACCTGCTAATATAATGGATAGAGTCATAACTGTTGCTGCCATTGATGTCCATATTTTCATCTTATCTTCCTCTTTTCTTTAAATAAAAATTCATTAACATGAATAAAAATACTGTTTATAAAATATTATCACATTTTTATGCATTTGCAATAGATTTTTTAAAGACTAAAGAAACGGAATTTTCAGTCTTTAAAAACGATGAAAAAGTTATTCTTGTATCTTTTCAGACCTACATAAAACATGTGAATGAGTATTTAAAAATAGGCTTTGTTAAATGATCATGTTGTTTTTCAACATTCAGCAAAACAACTCGCTTTCCGCGGACGAACGGTCGAGCCTCCTCGTGAAAAACCACGAGGCCACTGATAAAGTCCTATTTGAACATCCAAGTGAGTATAGGCATGGATTTACGTTCTAGGCAGACGCTTTCCACTGCCATTGGAATAACGTTTTAAAAAGAACAATCCTATCTGAAAATGCTATTTTAACGATGTCCAAGGATGGTTGTTTAAAGATGAAGACAAAAACACGTGTCTTTTGAGTGCTCCTTTTTCATTTGCAGCTTTTCAATCTTTAAAATTTGGACTTTTTCAGCGGCCTAAAAAACCACACTGCGGGGTCTCGACTCGCTCGTTTTTCCGCAGGAGTCTCATTGTTTTTGTTTCCTATCAACAATATCCGCTAACATAGCCTAAAAAAAAAAAACAGCCGTTAAGACTGTTTTTTTTTGAATGAATTTTATACTTCTTCACAGTATTCATCGAACAATTCTTGTAGACGAGTTACAACAGACATCGGATCATGTCCTTCTATTTCGTGACGTTCGACCATTGCACAAAGTTGTCCATCTTTAATAAGAGCAAAAGAAGGTGATGATGGTGGATAGCCAACAAAATAACTACGTGCTTTCGCTGTCGCTTCTTTATCTTGACCAGCAAAAACCGTTACTAGTTTCTCCGGACGTGTATCTGTATGAATGGCATGTGCTGCAGCCGGACGAGCAATTCCACCAGCACAACCACATACTGAGTTGACCATGACCAAAGTCGTTCCTTTTCCTTCTAAAACTTTTTCTACTTCCTCAGGATTATGAAGTTGCTCATAGCCTGCTCCTTCTATTTCTTCTCGTGCTTGACGCACGACATCATTCATAAATAAATTAAAATCCATACTCATATTATATTCCCCTTTCAATCTAGCTGTTCTCTTATCATAGCAAGCAAGGCGGAAAAAGAAAACAAATACATCTTTTTTTATATTAGGCTTTGTTAAATAATCATGTAGATTTTTCAACATTCAGCAAAACAAGTCGCTTTCCGAGGACGAACGGTCGAGCCTCCTCCGACAAACAGGATGTTTTAGCGCAGTCGTTGCAACAGGACGTTGCGTACTTAGACTGTGATCCTTTGGTTTTCACTAGTCTCAGAACACGTCGCTTCCACATTTCGTTCAGTCTCGTTTCAATCAGAAGCACGTACAAATTTTTCACGCAAGTTTTCCAGTGGCAACACTTCGGGTTTCGACTCGCTCGTTTTGAGTCCACTGAAAAAGTCCAGCTTTTAAACATTAAAAATTTGCAAATAAAAAAATAGATTTCAAATTTGCTTCTAAGACACGTATTTTAGACTGGGTGACATTTTTATCTTCATCTTTTAACCGAAATTGGATCGGTCTTTTTAAATCGTTACTGAATTGAAGTGGAAGGCAGCGACTCCAGCGGGAACAGCGCGAGCTGAAAGCCCCGCAGGAACGCAGTGACGAGGAGATTGAAGCCGTGCCCGCGGAACGCGTCTGCCTGGAACGAAATCCTTCCCACATTCGCATTGACTTTCCAAGAGAACTTTTTCAGTACCCTCCTCATTTTCCCGCAGGATTCACATTGTTTTTGCTTCCTATCAAAACATCCGCGAACATAGCCTTATATTAAGGAAACGATGTAGTCGTCTCTATCTCCCTCGCATTCTGTTCAAAATTGTTTAAAAAGGTCTTCTACTGCTTGGGAAACCGGAAGATCTCCATTCATAACTCTGTTTGTCACTTCTGGTAAATGAATTTTTATTTTTGGATCTTGATAAAACTTTCTTTTCAACTGTTCCAAAATGGCTTCACTTAACCATGACTCTGTTTGTTGCTTTCTTCTTAAGAAGAATGAACCATTTTCTTTCGTTTTTATTTCAAATTGTTGGACAAGCTCCCAGAGTTCCTTGATCCCTTTATTTTGGAGAGCGGAACAAGTAAACGCTTTTGCTTCCCAACCTGTTGTTGCTGGGGTAATAAAATGTAAGATTTGGTTGAATTCTCGTTTTGTCTTGTTAGCGAGTTCTAAGTTGTTCCCATCCGCTTTGTTTACGAGAACCGTATCAGCAAGTTCCATAATCCCTTTTTTCATTCCTTGTAGTTCGTCTCCTGCTCCCGTTAAGACGAGTAGTAAAAAGAAGTCGACCATGCTTCTGACGATCGTTTCACTTTGCCCTACTCCAACTGTTTCAACAATAATGACATCGAAACCTGCTGCTTCACATAGTAAGATTGTTTCTCTCGTTTTACGATGGACACCACCAAGTGTACCATTCGAGGGAGAAGGTCTAATAAATGCCTTTGGATGCTTCGCAAGTTGCTCCATCCGTGTCTTATCTCCAAGAATACTTCCACCAGAAACACTTGAACTCGGATCAATGGCCAACACAGCCACTCGAAGTCCTTTATTGCATAAGTGAAGACCTAATGATTCGATAAATGTACTTTTCCCTGCCCCAGGCACCCCCGTGATGCCAATCCGAACACTTTTCCCAGTATGGGGAAGAATCTCTGATAAGAGTTGCTGCCCTTTCTCGAAATGACGTTGAGCATTGCTTTCTACTAATGTAATCGCTTGAGAAAGCAGACGACGATTTTGATTTTTCATTTCCATCGCCATTTCTTGAATGGATTGGTCATCATTTTTTACTTTTACAAATTTTTTCGATTGGAAATCCCCAAAACCATCGTGAGTCGATTCAATTCCTGGCTGAACTTTCATTGATCCAGTTGATTTTGTTTCTCCTCTTTCAACATGATCCTCTTTTGAAGACATTTATTCTTTCACTTCCTCATAGCCCAATCGACGATAAATTTCTTCAATGACTTTTTGAGCTGCTACTGGAATAACTGTACCTGGTCCAAAGATCGCCGATGCCCCTTGTTCTCTTAGATAGTCATAGTCTTGAGCTGGTATTACTCCACCAATTACAACGACTATATCATCTCTTCCAAGGAGCTTTAACTCACCGACTAATTCTGGTAACAGCGTTTTATGACCTGCAGCTAACGAACTAACACCAACGACGTGCACGTCATTTTCGACTGCTTGCAAGGCCGTTTCTTTAGGGGTTTGAAACAACGGACCAATATCGACGTCAAATCCTAAATCTGCAAAAGCAGTAGCAATTACTTTAGCTCCACGATCGTGGCCGTCTTGTCCCATTTTTGCCATCAGAATTCTAGGTCTTCTACCTTCGTTTTCGTTAAATTCTTCTGCCATTCTTTTCACAAGTTTCATTTCTTCTTGATTGGAAAAATGAGAACTATAAATCCCGCTCACTGATCGAATCACCGCCTTATGTCTCCCAGAAGCCTCTTCAACGGCATCCGATATTTCTCCTAATGTTGCCCGTGCCCGAGCTGCCTCTACGGCCAGCTCTAGAAGATTACCAGTCCCCGATTGAGCAGCTTCTGATATCGCATTTAAAGTTTTCTTTACTTCATGTTCATTTCGATTGTCTTTTAAAAGGGTTAAACGCTCAATTTGTTTTAATCTTACAGCTGAATTGTCAATATCTAAAATATCGATCGGATCTTCTTTATCAAGACGATATTGATTCACTCCGATAATGACTTCTTTACCTGAATCTATTAAGGCTTGTCGTCTAGCAGCAGCTTCTTCAATTCTCATTTTCGGCAGGCCGGTTTCAATCGCTTTCGTCATTCCGCCTAGTTCTTCTATTTCACGAATATGAGTCCAAGCTTTTTCCATCATTTGCTCTGTTAAAGACTCGACGTAATAAGAACCGCCCCATGGATCAATGACTCGCGTGATCGCCGATTCTTCTTGGAGAAAGAGTTGAGTATTTCGAGCGATACGTGCAGAGAAGTCCGTAGGTAAAGCGATCGCTTCATCAAGCGCGTTTGTGTGCAACGATTGCGTATGTCCCATCGATGCAGCATGTGCTTCGATTAACGTTCTTGTCACATTATTGAATGGATCTTGCTCTGTTAAACTCCAACCAGAAGTTTGAGAATGCGTTCGTAAGGCAAGAGACTTTTGATTTTTCGGTTCAAATGGCTGAATCAATTCTGCCCACATTCTTCTCGCAGCTCTCATCTTCGCAATTTCCATAAAATAGTTCATGCCAGTAGCCCAAAAAAAGGATAAGCGGGGTGCAAAAGAATCGATATCGATACCTGCTTTTAGACCCGTTCTAACATATTCCAAACCATCTGCCAATGTATAAGCTAATTCTAAGTCATTCGGTGCACCCGCTTCTTGCATATGATAACCAGAAATACTAATGCTATTGAATTTCGGCATATGAAGAGAAGTATACTCAAATATGTCAGCAATGATTTTCATTGACATCTCCGGCGGGTAAATATACGTATTTCTTACCATATATTCTTTCAATATGTCATTTTGAATGGTACCGGATAATTTTTCTTTGCTCACACCTTGTTCTTCAGCTGTCACAATGAAAAAGGCCAATATCGGAAGAACTGCTCCATTCATTGTCATCGAAACAGACATTTGATCGAGAGGAATTCCATCAAATAAAATATTCATATCTAAAATGGAATCAATAGCCACACCTGCTTTTCCAACATCCCCTGTTACCCTTGGATGATCGGAATCATAACCTCGATGAGTGGCTAGATCAAACGCAACTGAAAGTCCTTTTTGTCCCATCGCTAAGTTTCTTCGGTAAAACGCATTGCTTTCTTCCGCCGTCGAAAAACCAGCATATTGACGAACCGTCCACGGACGATTTACATACATGGTTGGATAAGGTCCCCGCGTATAAGGTGCTAACCCAGGGAGGTCTTCAAGATGAATAGCCTGTTCGATGTCACTTTTTGTATAAATCGGTTTGATTGCAATTTGTTCATTCGTTTCAAAAAAATCTATATTCCATTTCTCATCTATTTGTTGCTGTGAAGAAGAGTGTTGATTACTTTCAAAAGGATTCAATTTTTTAAAGTCTGGCTTTACCAAGATTATTTCTCCTCCCAAAGTGACAGGATAGATGTTAATTTCTCAATAGCATCTTGATGCAGATAGAGTTCTCCGTCTAGAATGTGTTCTGATCCCTCAATTAAAGATCTTTTACCCGCTAAGTCTACATGACAAGTTTGATTCTGTTTAATTCTTGTAAAAACGCCTTCAGCTAACAATCGTTTATATTGATCGTCTGAGCTACAAATACAATAGTAAGGATATTTAGTAGCTTGAATAAAGTCATTTATTTCATGAGTATCTTTACATACAGGTGAGCGATGAGCCATTATCCCACCGCTTGATAGAAATTCTGCAGCGAAATCAGCTCTTGCTTTATATTCTTTTAAGGAACCGACGCATATGAGACCTATTTCTGGTTTTATTTGATTTGCTTTTTGACGCAGTTGCTCAAATGGTTCAGCAAGTCGATTTATTTGGAGGATCGGTACCTGAACGCAAGAATACAGCATACTTTCTTCCGTTTTTTCTGATTCAATTTGGTTATTCAGTTTCAACTTGTCATCTAAATTGGCATAACGGTTTACACCAATAATCGTTTGTTCTCTTTTTGCAACTTTCGATTGTCTTTCTTGATGGATTGACTGTATAGAATGTTGAATTGTTCCATTTGAAAGAAGAGCTTCTAAGCCAACTTCTTCCCACTCTAAAAATAGAGACCAAGCTTTCTTTGCCATTTCATTTGTGAGAGATTCTATAAAATAAGAGCCTCCTGCTGGGTCTACCACTTTATTGATATGCGTTTCTTCTTTCAATACGAGCTGAATATTCCTTGAAAGGCGATCTGCTTGAGCACTGCTATTCCCAGTCAAAATGTTAAATGGTACGACTTCTAAATGATTCACTCCTCCAATAATAGAGGCAAAAGCTTCGTTCGCTGCTCTTAATATGTTCGAATGCTCATCTAATAAGGAGTAAGTAAGCGTTGAAGATGTAGTTGCAATAATAGGATCAATCTTTTGAATACGATATCCTTCACAAACCGTTTTCCATAGAGAACGAAATGCACGAAACTTAGCGATTTGCATAAAGAAATCGGATCCAGTATGAAAGTGAAAAGCTAATCGATTGATGAAATTTTCAGAAGGTAGTTCATCATTTCCCAGCAAGTCAATCAAATAAGTGGCTTCCAACAGTGCTAAAGCAATTTCTTCAATAGCCGAAGCTCCTGCAAGTTCGTATGGTCTGATATCTACTAAAACCGTTTTCAATTGATCTGTATTCTTGGTTAGTGATCGCGTTCGATCTACCCATTTTGACTCTTTTAAGTTGGGAAATTGTCCTCTTTTTAGTTCTTTTGAAATAGGATCAAATGCAACTAAACCTTGAATAGATGAAAGATGTTCGTGTTTTTCGATCAAATCGATGAACGCAGTCCATTCTTTTAGAGACTGGACGTAGATGGTTTCATGTTGATGTGTGAATGTTTCTATGAGATTAAAGAATTGATCCTCATTTCCCTCTAAATCTAGCTGGAACGAGTATGTATGTTGGCTAAAGTCGTTCTTTTGGTTCCAATCTTTTACTTTTAAAGGAAGAATCACTTTCCAATGATTTGTGGTAGCTTCTTTAGAAAACCCTCTTTTATTATTACCTTCACTTGGGTACTGATCAATTTGCAGTTGTTCAATGTCTTTACTTGTGTACAAGGGCTTTATCGTTATTTGTTCATAGGTTTTTGAATAAAGCGATTCGATTTGTTTACCTTTTAGTGCATCTTTAGCTTTATTTTCCCAATCCTCTATAGAATATTGATTGAAAGTGGTTTTTTCTAGTTTCATAAGATGCTGTTTCCAGCTTCCCCCCTCCATGTGTAATCGGTTTCATTTACTAATTTCATTGTATTCGATTCAATCGAAAGCTTCAACATTAAGAAAATCGTTACAATTAATATTGATAGAGCAATGACGATTGATCATTCGATCGATGCGAAAATACCTTCATTTTTAACAAAAGACAGATGTCATTAAGAAATGTTTTGTACGAAAAAGCCGCTGAAATCATTCAGCGGCTCAAATTTGAATTTTTTCAAAACATCTCTTAGTAAACGGATGTCGTTTCTTTAGAAATATTTTCAAGAATTTGTTTAATTCTTTGTAAGAATCGGCCACATACAAGTCCATCAAGAACACGGTGATCGAGTGAAAGACAAAGGTTCACCATATCTCTTACAGCAATCATGCCATGATCCATCACAACAGGGCGTTTAACAATCGATTCAACCTGTAAGATAGCAGCCTGAGGGTGATTAATGATACCCATTGATTGGATGGAGCCAAATGAACCTGTGTTATTTACGGTGAACGTACCACCTTGCATATCCTCAGATTTCAATTTACCAGCGCGGACTTTACTAGCTAGCTCATTAATTTCTTTGGCAATCCCTTTAATTGTTTTCTCGTCTGCATTTTTAATGACTGGAACAAATAACGCATCATCGGTTGCAACTGCAATCGAGATGTTAATCTCTTTCTTTTGAATAATTTTGTCGCCAGCCCACATTGAGTTGATTTCCGGGAATTCTTTAAGCGCTTGTGCAACTGCTTTTACGAAAAAGGCAAAATAAGTAACATTGAAGCCTTCTTTTTTCTTAAAATCACCCTTAATAGAATCGCGGAAACCAACAAGATTTGTTACGTCTACTTCCATCATCGTCCAAGCATGTGGAGCTTCGTGCTTGCTTTTCAACATGTTCGCAGCAATGGCTTTACGAATTCCACTAATTGGTATTTCAATATCTCCAGGCGCAGACGCTATAGATGAGCTTGGAGCAGCTTTCGTTGTTGAAGATGAAGGAGCTGCAGCTTGCACAGGTGCAGAAGTTTCTTTAACTGTTGACTCTTTAACTGCTTCGCCTTCTTTTGGAAATGAACCCGATTCCAATAAACCAAGAAGATCTTTACGCGTAATTCGGCCATCTTTTCCAGATCCATCTACACGAGAAAGGTCAATTCCATTTTCTTGTGAAATTTTCAACACCGCAGGAGAATATCTTGCTTTCCCTTTTTCTTGCTTAACTTTCGGCGCATGATCACTAGTCGTTTTTTCAGTTGATGAAGACGGTATTTCTTCATTTGTCTCTTCCTTTTGAGCAGGCTCGGAAGAACTTCCTTCTACTTCAATTGTACAAATCACTTCACCTACTGCAAGCGTATCTCCTTCGCCTGCAACTAGTTCTTTCATCGTCCCAGTAAATGAAGATGGTACTTCAGCATTAACTTTATCGGTCATAACTTCTGCAATTGGATCGTACTTATTAACATGATCTCCCACAGAGACAAGCCATTTGCTAATTGTACCTTCTGTCACACTCTCCCCTAGTTGGGGCATGTTCATTTTTTCAGTTGCCATGGATGATACCCTCCTAACGATTGTGTAAGAATTAATACTCAGCTAATTCTCTCATTGCTTTTTCAACTTTATCTGGATTCACCATAAAATATTTTTCCATAGTTGGAGCATAAGCCATCGCAGGTACTTCTGGACCCGCAAGACGCATAACGGGTGCATCTAATTCGAATAGACAGTTTTCAGCAATAATGGCTGCGACTTCTCCAATGATGCTTCCTTCTTTATTGTCTTCAGTCACAAGTAAAACTTTTCCTGTTTTAGAAGCCGCTTCAATAATCGCTTCTTTATCCAATGGATAAACGGTTCTTAAATCTAGAATATGAGCTGAAATTCCATCTTTTTCCAATCGTTCAGCAGCTTGCAATGCAAAATGGACACATAACCCGTATGTAATAACCGTGATATCTTCCCCTTGCTTCTTCACATCCGCTTTTCCGATTGGAAGCACGTAATCGTCATCTGGAACTTCGCCCTTAATTAGGCGATAAGCTCTTTTATGTTCAAAAAATAACACAGGATCTTCATCACGAATCGCCGCTTTTAAAAGACCTTTTACATCATAAGGAGTTGAAGGCATTACAATTTTCAATCCTGGTTGATTTGCAAATACAGCTTCAACGGATTGAGAGTGGTAAAGGGCACCATGGACGCCTCCTCCATAAGGAGCGCGGATGACCATTGGACATGAAAAGTCATTATTTGAACGGTAGCGAATCTTTGCAGCTTCAGAAATGATTTGATTAACAGCTGGCATAATGAAATCGGCAAATTGCATTTCAGCAATTGGACGGAGACCGTACATAGCTGCACCAATTCCTACTCCCGCAATTGCTGACTCAGCAAGAGGAGTATCTATGACTCTTTGTTCCCCAAACTGATCATACAAACCGTGGGTAGCTTTAAAAACGCCACCTTTTTTCCCAACATCCTCACCAAGTACAAATACTTTATCGTCACGTTCCATTTCTTCTCTAATGGCAGACGTAACAGCTTCGATATATGAAATAACAGCCATTGTATTGTTTCCTCCCTACTAATTATTCAGCGTATACATATTTTAATGCTGATTCTGCTTCTGCGTACGGAGCATTCTCTGCATAGTCAGTTGCTTCATTTACTAAGTTTAAAACACGATCATTTATTGTTTTTTCAATTTCATCATTCATGACTCCTGTTTCTTTTAAATATGCACCGAATGTAATAATTGGATCATTCGTTTTTGCTTTAGCCACTTCGTCCGGTGATCGATAAGAACGATCATCATCATCAGATGAATGAGGAGTAAATCGATATGACACTGCTTCCACTAAAGTAGGACCTTCTCCTCGACGACCACGGTCAGCTGCCTCTTTAACTACTTTATACACTTCTAATGGATCATTTCCATCTACAGTAACTCCAGGCATTCCGTAGCCTACCGCACGATCAGATACGTTTTCACACGCGAGTTGCTTTTCAATCGGGACAGAAATCGCGTATTTGTTATTTTCTACCATTAAAATAACGGGAAGTTTATGCACAGCTGCAAAATTGGCACCTTCATGGAAATCTCCTTGGTTGGATGAACCTTCTCCAAAGGTTACGAATGAAACTAGATCGCTTTTCTCCATTTTGCCAGCTAGAGCGATGCCAACTGCATGAGGTACTTGTGTTGTTACTGGCGAAGAACCGGTCACGATTCGATTTTTCTTTTGTCCAAAGTGACCTGGCATTTGACGCCCGCCTGAGTTTGGATCTTCTGCTTTTGCGAATCCTGAAAGCATAATATCTTTTGCCGTCATGCCAAAAGCCATTACCACACCCATGTCACGATAGTAAGGTAGAACATAGTCTTTTTCACGATCCAACGCAAATGCTGCACCGACTTGAGCTGCTTCTTGACCTTGACATGAAATAACGAACGGAATTTTACCTGAGCGATTTAATAACCACATACGCTCATCCACACGACGAGCAAGGAGCATTGTTTCATACATTTCTAATACGGTTTCATCCGTTAATCCTAATGAATGATGTCGATTTTCTACCATTTTAAAATCCCTCCTATAATTGCTTACAATACGAATACTACGAACGGTGATCGATTTCTGTAGAAAAATATGATCACATTAAATGTCAATCGAGCCTGTTCTCGCGTTTTCCGCTTTTCTTATTGTCCGGCTCCAAACGCTAGCCTCTCCTTACATTTTTGACTTTCTCCGGTGGGTGAAAACAACCCTAGTCCGACAAACAGAATGTTTTAGCGCAGTCGTTGCAACAGGACGTTGCGAATTTAGACTGTGTTCCTTACTAGAGCAAATGTCAGTCTAGTTCCAAACGCTAGCTGCTCGAGATCATTTGTCAAATGTTTGCGGTGGGTAGAAATAACCCTCCTCAACATTAGACAAATGCTTGTCGCAGCTGAACAAGCGTTTTGCACTTTCTATGCAATCGAGTCTGTTCTCGCGTTTTCCGCTTTTCTTATGAGTGTATGGCTAAGCCATCGACAGCTAGAGCGGCTTCTCCAATTGCTTCACTCAAAGTAGGATGCGGATGAATCGTATGACCAACTTCCCACGGAGTTGCATCAAGGACACGTGCTAGTCCAGCTTCTGAAATCATATCTGTAACATGTGGTCCGATCATGTGGATACCTAAAATGTCATTCGTTTCTTTATCGGCAATAATTTTCACAAAGCCATCTGATTCACCGTAAACAAGGGCTTTACCAATGGCACGGAATGAAAATTTACCAATTTTCGTGTCAAATCCTTTTTCTTTTGCTTCATGCTCAGTAAATCCAACACTTGCAATTTCAGGATTACTGTATATACATTTGGAAACCAAACTATAATCGATTGGCGTTGGATTGTTATTTGCTATATGTTCAATCGCTGAAATCCCTTCATGAGACGCAACATGAGCAAGTTGAAGTCCACCGATGACATCACCTATCGCATAAATATGACTTTCTTTTGTTTGAAGGAAATCGTTCACTTTAATAAAGCCTTTTTCAATTTCTATATCCGTGTTTTCAATTCCGATATTTTCGACATTTGCTTGACGCCCTACAGACACAAGGATTTTTTCAGCAGTAAAGGATTTTGTTTCACCGTTTAATTCTGCAGAAATGGAGACATCACCTGTTCCTTTTTCGACTGTATCAGAAAGAACTTTTGCACTCGTGAAAATGGAAACCCCTTTTTTCTTCATTAAACGCTTCATTTCCTGTGAAACCTCATGGTCTTCCGTTGGCACAATTCGATCGGCATATTCAACGACCGTTACTTCCACTCCGAAATCTGCAAGCATTGAAGCCCACTCAATTCCGATAACCCCTCCACCTACGATAATAATTGATTTAGGTAGTTCTTCTAATTGCAATGCATCATCTGACGAAAGGACAAAGTCTCCGTCCACTTCAAGCCCTGGAAGGGATCGAGGTCGGGAGCCGGTAGCAACGATCACATTTTTTGGAATTAACATTTCATTTTCATCACCATTTGTCATTTCAACCGAAATGGTTCCGGGCATCGGAGAGAAAATTGACGGCCCCAATATTCGACCGAAACCTTCAAAAACATCGATTTTACCTTGTTTCATCAAGTGTTGCACACCTTTATGAAGTTGGTCTACAATTCCATTCTTACGTTCTTGCACCTTACTGAAATCGAGTGTCACTTCTCCAACTTGAACGCCAAATTCGTGACTTTTCTTAGCCGTCGAAAAAACCTCTGCACTCCTGAGAAGTGCTTTGCTAGGAATGCATCCTTTATGAAGACATGTACCACCAAGTTTTCCTTTTTCAACTATAGCTGTTTTCAAACCTAGTTGAGATGCACGAATAGCTGCAACATAACCACCAGTTCCTCCACCAAGTATCACTACGTCATATTCTTTAGACACGATATTTTCCTCCTTTAAAACAAATGAATAGTTCACCGATATAGATTTGATCATTTAATTGCCAGGATATTGTTTCATTTCTTCTTCTCCTCTAAGAATACGAAGAGCTCCTTCAGCTAATGCTTGGAGTTCATTTTCACCAGGCTGAACAATGACATCGGCTATCCAATTGACACGTCTGCTAATATTTTGGACAAATTCTTTTCCATAGGCCAATCCACCAGTCAGAACAATCGCATCGATTTGACCTTCCAATACAGCTGCTTGAGAACCGATTTCTTTGGCAATTTGATAGGCCATGGCATCGTATATACTTTTTGCTTTTTCGTCTCCATGTTCAATCATTTTTTCGACTTGAACGGCATCGTTTGTTCCTAAATAAGCAACGAGTCCACCTTGTCCAACTAACATTTTCATCATTTCTTCTCTGTAATAATCTCCAGAATAGCAAAGATCAATTAGATCTCCAGCAGGTACTGTCCCTGCTCTTTCGGGACTAAATGGCCCATCTCCAGTTAAACCATTGTTCACATCTACTACTCTTCCCTGCTTATGCGAACCAACTGTAATTCCACCGCCCATATGTGTGACGATTAAGTTAAGATCTTTGTAATTCTTACCGAGCTGTTTTGCAACTCGACGTGCGACAGCTTTTTGATTCAAAGCGTGAAAAATGCTTTTTCGTTCGATCAGTGAAAATCCGGATACTCTTGCAATCGGCTCTAATTCGTCCACGACTACAGGATCGACAATGTATGATGGAATATTTAAGCCAGAAGCGATTTCAAATGCAATGATTCCCCCAAGATTCGAGGCGTGTTGACCTGAGTAGCCTTCTCGTAAATCTTCTAACATCGCTTCATTAACACCATATGTTCCACCTTCTATCGGCCGAAGCAGTCCACCTCGTCCACAAACCGCGCTTAGTTTCGAAACATTCATTCCTTCTTTATCCAAGGTTTCGAGAATCATCGTTTTCCGAAATTCATATTGTTCATTAATGGAAGAAAAAGCATTTATTTGATCACTTTCATGACGGATTGTTTTTTCAAAAACAGATTTTTCATTATCAAAAACACCGATTTTAGTCGAAGTCGATCCTGGATTGATCACTAATATTCTATGCTCTGCTTCGTACAAGTCAGCGCCCTCCAAATCTTAAAATGAAAGGATTATTTCCCTGCATGTATGTTATGTTTTTTTCCATATAGAAACTTGAGAAGTGCTTTAATGAAAAAGCACTTCTCAAGAATGATTCCTTAACGACGGTTCAATATTGATTTACCATTTTGCAAAAATTGACTGCGTGATTGGTGCATATTAGCAATTCTTTCTTCTGCCATGCGATCAGCTGCAACATATGAAGGAACACGGTCACGTTTTGCAATTTCAAATACACGTTCTACATTGTTATATATTTGCTCTACACGTTTCATTGCACGTTCGCGGTTGTATCCGTAAAGCTCGTCCGCTACGTTAATAACACCGCCTGCATTAATTACGTAATCTGGAGCGTAATAAATACCCATTTCATTAATCAGGTCTCCATGACGAGTTTCTTTTAACTGGTTGTTTGCTGCACCAGCAATTACTTTTGCTTTTAATTGCGGAATTGTATCATCATTAATAACTGCTCCCAAAGCACATGGGGCAAAGATATCACAGTCAACTGCATAAATTTCATTCGGATCTACTGCTTTTGCATCAAATTCTTCAACTGCTCGTTGGACAGCTTCTTTGTTAATATCTGTCACGATTAAGCTAGCTCCTTCTTCATGGAGATGGCGACAAAGATTATAAGCTACGTTTCCTACTCCTTGAACTGCAATTGTGCGTCCCTCTAATGAATCATCACCAAAGGCTTGTTTCGCAGCCGCTTTAATTCCTCTATACACTCCGTAAGCTGTCACAGGAGAAGGATTACCCGAAGATCCAAAAGCTGGTGAAATACCTGTAACATAATCTGTTTCTTCATGAATTAAATCCATATCTTGTACGGTTGTTCCTACATCTTCAGCGGTAATATAACGACCGTTTAAGCCTTGTATGTATCTTCCAAAGGCACGAAACATCTCTTCGTTTTTATCTTTACGTGGGTCACCGATTATAACCGTTTTTCCGCCACCGAGATTTAATCCAGCTGCAGCATTTTTATAGGTCATCCCACGAGCTAAACGAAGTGCATCTTCAATTGCAGCATCTTCCGATTCGTAAGTCCACATACGCGTCCCGCCAAGTGCAGGTCCTAATGTTGTATCGTGAATAGCGATGATTGCTTTTAACCCCGATTTTTCGTCTTGACAGAATACCAATTGTTCGTAATCGTATTTTTCCATATGTTTAAAAAGTTCCATTAATAATTCCTCCTAATGATTTCTGATGAAGTTATCGTTCAACTCGTTGTAATTGAGTGACATTGTTATTTTACCGTTGAGGTTAAGGCTAGTGCAAGTGAGTACAACTTTGTATCTGCACAATCAGAACGGGAAGTTAGTACAATCGGAGCTTTTGCACCGGTTATCATTCCCCCTACTCGAGCATGGGCAAAATAAACGAAAGACTTGTACAATACGTTTCCAGTTTCAATGTTAGGCACGACTAATATGTCTGCTTCACCTGCTACATTCCCTTTCATCCCTTTATGTTTAGCTGCTTCTTTCGAAACCGCAATATCTAAAGCTAAAGGACCATCAATTAAGCAGCCGCTTATTTGACCTCTCTGATTCATTTGGCTCAATATAGCAGCGTCTACACTTGATGGCATAGAAGGATTGACGACTTCAACGGCTGACAGAACAGCTACCTTTGGAAATTGCACTCCAGTTGACTGAGCGAGTTTAACCGCATTTTGAATAATATCCATTTTTTGCGTAAGATCTGGAGAGATATTCATTGCAGCGTCTGTTACAAAAAGAAGCCTGTCGTATCCATCTAGTTCAAAAGCAGCCACATGTGAAAGTGCACTTCCAGTTCTTAGACCGAACTCTTTGTTTAAAACCGCTTTTAGAAGAATCGATGTCGCAATATGCCCTTTCATTAATACTTGTGCTTCATTCGAACTGACTTTTTTCACTGCTCGTTCTGCAGCTTCTTTGTCTGATCTGGCATCTTCAATAAAAATGTCTTCATGTTCCAACAATTCTGGGTAATGAAGTTGAAGGAGCTCATTTATTTTTTGTTCATTTCCAACTAATATAAATTTAGCTATCGACCTTTCAAGTGAAAGAGAGACAGACTTTAACACTTCTTGATCTTCCGCTTTCGCTAATGCAACCGTTAATTTTTCTTTTTGTGTTGCTCGTTCAATAAGTTCTTGTAGTTTCATAAATAAAGCCTCAACCCCTTAACTGAACTTTTTGACCTACTATCTATTATGCAAGAAACGTACTAGCTTTGAAAAGATGTAAACGCTTTATTTATGCAATTTCCGCCATGCAAATTATTTCATAGCATGCAAATTATTGCGTGCTATTTTCTTCAATTTTAAGTTTTTTCATCTTATAATATAAATTTCTTATGGAAACATTCAATTCTTTTGCCGCAGCGGTTTTATTTCCCTTATTTTTTTCTAACGTTTTTATGAGCACATTTCGTTCAAAGGAATCGAGTAGATCTTGCAGATCTTCTCCTTCATTGATTCTTGTTTCAATGGCAAGAGCATGATTATTTTTGTCGATCGTAGATTGCTTTTCAAGATGAGAAAGATGCTTCGTTTCGATGACAGTCTCATGGTAATCCATAAAAATCATCGCTCTGCTGATCACATTTTCTAACTCCCTCACATTCCCTGGCCAATTATGCATGAAAAGTCGTTCAATCGTCGTATTTGCTACCGTATGAACGTTTCGTCCATAGTCTAAATTAATTTTTTCAATCATTCTTTTACATAATAATGGAATATCCGATTTCCGCCTTCTTAGCGGAGGAATTTGAATAGGCATTCGATTCAGTCGATAATATAAGTCTTCTCTAAATTCATGGCTAGCAATTGCTTTTTCTAAATTCACATTGGTGGCAGCAATAACCCTGACATTAATCGGGATCGATTTGGTTCCGCCCACGCGTACGATTTCTTTTTCTTGGAGAACACGAAGTAACTTGGCTTGAATATTCCCTTTTAATTCTCCAATCTCATCAAGAAAAATACTTCCATTATTTGCTTCCTCAAATAAACCTTTTTTTCCCCCTCTGCTCGCCCCAGAAAATGCGCCTTCTTCATAACCGAATAGCTCACTCTCAAGTATGGATTCCGCTATGGCTGCACAGTTTACCCGAATAAATTTATTGTATTTTCGATCGCTCGCATTATGGATGGCGTGTGCAAATAATTCTTTTCCAGTTCCTGATTCCCCTCTTAATAGAACAGTAGCCGGTGTTTTAGCTCCTAATTTTGCTTGCTCAATCGCAATTTTTATTTCTTCAGAATCCCCAATGATATCCGTGAATGTGTACTTCGCTTCCAATGTTCGAATAATCTGTCTTGCACGATCTAGCTCTTTCGTTAACATTTGAATTTCAGACATATCATGGATCACGCCGACACTGCCTTTAATCATTCCATTTACAATAACTGGAGCCACATTCACGATGACTTCTTTTCGTTTTGGCCCAACTCTCATTTTGACTCCACGGACAGCTCGTCTTGTTTTAAGAACTTCCATATGCATACTATCACCTTCTGTAATGTCCGCTGTTGCAGGCTTACCAATTACTTGCTCTTGTGTCAATCCTGTAATACGCGAATAAGCAGGGTTGATTAACAATCCTCGACCAAATTCATCCACGACTGAAATCGCTTCATCACTCGATTGAATAATCGCTTGTAGCATCGTTTGAATTTCTTTAAGGTTGGTAACCTCTCCAGCTAGATTTACAACTTCTGTTATATCTTTAAAAACTGAAAAAGCTCCCATGACCTCATCTTTTTCATTTATGATCGGGATACGTGTCGTAATAATCCTTATTCCGTTATCTAACGCTAATTCTTGGTTGTTTTCAGCTCTTCTTGATTCAAGCACACGAGGTAATTGACTTTGAGGAATGATTTCATAAACATGTTTTCCAATTGTTTCTTTTGGATTTTTCCCCATAATCTTTCCTGCACTTCGATTAAATAAAATGACTTTTCCATTCGTATCAATGCCAACCATGCCATCGCCCGTTGAGTTTAATATCAGATCATATTTATATGATTGATTAACGAGTTGATTGATTAGCTCTTCTTTCTCCCAAACAAATTTTGATAGAATGAATGCTACACTCCCTGGGATGATAACCGTCTTATTATTTCGAACTTCCATTAATTCGGTTAATACAGATTCATCACCTGTCACTTCAATAACGATGTTAATTTCTTCGTTCAAGAATGTTCTCCAATTGGTCCCCCAAGCTATCTTTTCCTTCATAGCTGTTTGGATACCAATTGCCTTCGGATTAATATCGACTATTGCCGCAATCTCAAGTACCGATGATTCTTTTAAAATTTTCAGAATGGCATTCCCGCCATTTCCTCCACCTACAATTAAGACTTTTTGCAAATCATCACCTTCTTCTCAACTGTGCAATTTTTTTCATATCTTCATTGTAGGCATTATCTCGTATCTTGACAAATGTTAGCGATAAGATATGATTTCTTGTATAGACAAAATGAAGGAAGATCTGATTGATCCATATTTTACCCGTTCAATTAATTTTTTACTTCCTGCTATAGAGAAATAAAGGAGTTCGTTTATGAGTAGATTGATTGCTTTAGTCATCATGTTGATACCGGGATTTATGGCCGCTATGGGAATAAAATTAATGAGGGATATGCTTTTCGGAAAACTTCAACCACCAATTCCTGCTTTATGGCTACAATTTATGATTGGTTTATTATTCTTTGTCGTCGGCTTATCCTTTGTAGCAGGTTTTATTTTCTACCGGGATCGCAAGCGAAATAATGTTCAAGATCGTTTCAAAAATAGAAAATGACCAGATCGCATCTCGATCTGGTCATTTTCTATTTCCTAATTATTTTTATAAGTATGTGAATTCGTTCTTCAAGAAAGACGCTCTCTTATTCTACAGGCTTTATCAGGAAAGTTTGTAATAAAAGCGGAACACCCTATTGTAAATAATCGTTCCATATCTCGATCTCTGTTTACAGTGTAGGGTCTCACTTCGATTCCACTTTCCATCGCTTCTTGAATGATTTCATTCGATGCAACCTTTAATTTTGGATGAATAGCTTTAGCATGAATAGATTGTGCATAAACCCATGGCATATATAAAGAAGATGAATACAATGGTGCTGTTTCAATATCTGGTGCCAAACGGTGGCAATAGACAAGTGAATAATGATTAAACGACGAGATAATAACGCGATATTCATATTTATATTGCCTAATTAAAGAAATGACTTTTTCTTCTAAACCTGGATAAGACAATGTACTATTTTTTAATTCAATATTACAAAGAAGTTCATTTTTGCTTAGCCAATCAAACACTTCGATCAAAGTAGGAATTCGTGGCTTTTTTAACCATTTTTTAAATGTATGGCTTGCATCAAATGTTTGAATTTGATTTAAGGTATAATCTTGAACAAAACCTTTACCATTTGTTGTGCGGTCAATGGTCTCGTCATGGATAACGACTACTTCCCCGTCCGCAGTTAGCTGGACGTCTAATTCGATCCCATCCGCACCTGCTTTATGCGCCTCTTTAAACGCAATCATCGTGTTCTCTGGACATTGTCCAGACGCACCTCGATGGGCAAAAATCAAAGTCATAACAGTCTACTCTCCTTCTTACTCCTTAGAACATCATATGATACTTTACCCTGTCTGACAGCATATAATCTAAATAGATGATTCAATTTTCCTATTTTCTTTAGAAAATCAGGAAAAATGGGCTGTCTGCTAAGTCACTAAAATAAAACAAGAGAATTAGGTGTTTCCTGTTCTTCTAATAACGATGGAAAGTAAGTTTTTTCAATACGATCTTGCTTCGTCATCGTTGGACTGCACATAAAAATTCGTTCTTTCTAGATGTTCGTATCGGTATTATCCTTTGACAAGATTGGACGTTTTTATGATTTCATTTTTAAACCATTCATTCCTTGTAATGGAAAACTTCCATTTGTAACAGAAATCAACTTCGCCATTTTTAAAACAGAAAGAGACTGCGCTTAAAAGTCAAATGAAATGACTTTTAAGGGCAGCCTCTTTGCAACACAATAAATTACTGAATTATGAAGCCATATGTTCCAATCTCAATTTATCAGCAACCATCGCTATAAACTCACTGTTAGTTGGTTTTGCTTTCGACATACTGATTGTGTATCCGAAGAGTGAAGAAATGGACTCTACGTTCCCTCTGCTCCATGCCACTTCTATCGCATGGCGAATGGCTCTTTCTACTCGACTTGCAGTAGTATTGAATTTTTTGGCAATATCAGGATAAAGGACTTTCGTAATCGAGCCTAATAATTCAATATCATTGTATACCATTGATATTGCTTCTCTTAAGTACATATAGCCTTTAATGTGTGCAGGTACTCCAATTTCATGAATAATGCTTGTAATACTTGTTTCCAAGTTCTTAGGCTTAGACTGATTATTTTGCATCATCGGTTTTCTTTGTAATTGGCTGGATTTCCCACTTACATTCCGAATTTGGCTGATTAAATTCTCCATATCAAATGGCTTTAAAACGAAATAACTAGCTCCCAATTCTACAGCTTTCTTTGTCACATCTTCTTGACCAAACGCTGTCAGCATAATAACGTTTGGATTCGATTGATTCGATGAATCACGCAGTCGTTCAAGGACAGCCAATCCATCTAAGTGCGGCATAATAATATCTAACAGCAAAACGTCTGTAGGTGTTTCTTTAAGCATTTCCAAGCATTCTTGGCCGTTATGGGCAATTCCTGCAATCACCATATCCGGCTGCGAAGAAATAAATTCTTCTAACATGTAAACGAGTTCACGGTTGTCATCAACAATACTCACCTTAATTTTATCCATTCTTACTCCTCCTATTATCCATATCTCCTAAATTTTCATAAAATTGTCTTTCTGTAACTAGTAGTTTCGACAGCGTGACCGTAATACCTTTTATTTTTTTAAAAAATTGATAAAATTTATATTTTTCTCTTCTATCCTCATGAATACTTCTGTTTTCGACTAAATTCGATTTCTTTTGTACATTTGTCGAAAAATCTTTATATCAGTGTAGCAAAAATAAACAATAAGTGCAAAGTACCCCCTATTTTTTCTAATAGTAATACAAGTTTGGCAACCGTACCTTCAAGATTTAATTGCTATTGCTAAAAAAAGCTAAATTCTTCTTCCACCAGAAAAGTGGAAGGCAGCGATACCTGGGGAATCAGCTCGAGCTGAAAGCACCACAGGAACGCAGTGACGAGGAGATTCAATCCGTATCCACAGAACGTGCCTGACTGGAATGAAATTGTTCTTATACTCGCATGGACGTTCCAAAAGAATTTTTCATTGGCCTCAACAAAGTAAACAGGAGGATCAAGAAAAGCCCCCGGGACGCGTCCGTCGAGAACGAAAACTGAATGTAATGTAAAGATTCATTATTGTTCGTATAAACGATCTGAGACAAGAATGATGAAATGAACTCGAATCTAGAAGAAGCCAAATGATCAATTAACTTAGCAAAAAAAAAAAAAAAAACAGGCATTAAGCTGCCTGTTTTTCATTCGCTTTTGAATGTGGATTTTTGCTTTCTTCTAACATCCACTCTAAATAAACACCATATCCTTTTGTCGGATCATTTACAAAGACATGAGTAACCGCTCCGACAATCTTTCCATTTTGAATGATCGGACTTCCGCTCATCCCTTGAACAATTCCGCCTGTTTTTTTCAACAAATTCGGATCCGTTATTTGTAAGATCATGCTCTTCGTAGTAGGTTCGGCTTGTCTAGACGTTTGAATAATTTCGATATCAAATGGTTCTATTTTATTGCCATGAATGACGGTTAATATTTGTGCTTTTCCTTCTCTTACCTCACTTGGCCGAGCGACAGTCATTTCTCTTCTTTCGCTAAATGTATAATCTTTATTCGTTTTTCCGAAAATACCGAAAGAAGTGTTTTGCTTTACATCCCCAATAATTGTTTCATTTCGATCAGTTGAAGGATTTTTTTCTCCAGGTCTGCCTACAGCTCCTTTTACAATCGAAGTAATTGAGGAGGAGAGAATTTCTCCCTCTTTAATAGGCAAAGGTTTTTTTGTTTCCATATCTGAAATAACATGCCCTAAAGCTCCGTACTGATTATTTTTAGGATCAAAATAAGTCATCGTTCCAATTCCGGCAGCAGAATCCCGAATATACAATCCGATTTGATATCTTTTTCCATCCTCATCTAATGTTGGAGAGACATTTAAATGAATTCTTCTTTTATTTCTTTCTACAACAAAGTCAATCGGTTTTTGTTCACTTCCAGCTTTTTGGATAATCTCAGTTAAATCAGCTAAATTCGAAATACTTCTATGGTTTGCTTCTTGAATCAGGTCACCAACTTTAATCCCTGCTTTTTTCCCGGGCGAGATATTCGTCTCATTCCTTCGAATTAAATGGTGACCGACTACAACTGCTCCTCTAGTGTGTAATTTTATTCCAATCGATTGCCCACTCGGAATCACTTGATAACGGGAAGATTCAACAAATTTAGTTGTAGATTGGACTTTACCGCTTTCATTATTCAAAACATACGAGGGAGAGGTCTGTTCTACTTTTTTAGCCTCAACTAACGGAGAACTAGTCACTATAAATAATCCTAAGGTAAAAAGGAGAATTTTCGTTCTTAAAACGTAAACGGAACGGTTTGTCATTTTTTCTCCCCTCTCAAAGTAAATGGCTACACTTATAATTTTGCCATAAACCGATTTAATATGAGGAGGTATAAGAGAAAAAACCCCTCCAAAAATGGAGAGGTTTTCAAGTTCCTTTATTCGAAGAAGCTAAATCTAATAATTCTTTTGCATGTTTTTTCGTTAAATCCGTTATTTCAGCACCAGCGATCATTCTTCCAATTTCATTTATTTTTTCTTGGTTTTCAAGAACATGGACAGCTGTTTTTGTTCTTCCTTTAGAAGTTTTTTTCGAGATATATAAATGTGTATCCGCCATTGCTGCAACTTGAGGTAAATGGGAAATACACATTACTTGTGATGAAATACTGACTGCATATATTTTTTCTCCGATGGCCTGAGCGACTCTTCCACTAACTCCTGTATCAACTTCATCAAAAATGATCGAAGTTATTCCTTGATGACGAGAAAAAATGGTTTTTAAAGCCAACATGATTCTTGACATTTCTCCTCCAGAAGCCACCTTTGAAAGAGGCTTTAGCGGCTCACCTGGATTTGTACTTATATAGAATTCAATTTGATCTACACCATTGGGTCGATAATTTAACTTCCCAGAATTTTGCTGGAAACGAACCTCAAAGATCGTTTTGTCCATGTATAATTCTTTCAACTCAGTCAGAATATCTTTTGTTAATTTTTTAGCCCATTTTTTACGAATATCTGTTAACTGTTTTGCTTCTAACTCAATGTCTAACTCTAACGATTCCAATTGTTTTTGAAGTTGATCAAGATGCGTTTCTCGATTCGTAATGGTTTCAATTTCTTCTTCAATTTTTACATAGTACTCTAGAATTTGATCAATTGAGTGTCCATATTTTCTCTTTAAATGATTAATTTCATTTAAACGTTCTTCTACTGCGTTTAATCGCTCTGGTTCAAATTCAAGCAAATCCATTTTTGCTCGAATGGTCTGCGCGGCTTCTTCTAATACGTAATAGCTATTTGAAACGACTTCTAAGGGTGCAGAAAAATCAGAATCAAGTTCTGCAGCAGTTTCAAGATGCCCCATTGAAAAAGCCAGCCAGTCCAACCCCTGTTGGTCTCCCCGCAGACTTTGATAACTTTGCTGCAAGGAATCAGATAAGCGTTCAAAGTTGAGTAATTTTCTTTTTTCTTCTTCTAATTCAGCATCTTCATTTATATGTAAGTCAGCTTCTTGAATTTCATTTAGTTGAAACTGAATCAAATCTAATCGATGGACCATTTGTTGTTCATTTTGACTAAGTTCTTGTAAACGTTTTTTGATCGAAATATACGTATGATAAATTTCTCGATAACTTTCCAGAGCGCGAGAAATGGTCGATGATCCGAATTGATCCAAAAGTGATAGATGAAAATGTTCATCCATTAATTCTTGATGTTCATGTTGTCCATGAATATCGATCAGTGCTGAACCAACCTCTCTGAGTATCGAAATGGGCACTAGTTTCCCATTAATACGACAGACGCTCTTTCCGCTCGCTGAAATTTCTCTTCTAAAGATGATCATTCCTTCTTCAATCTCTATGCCAAACTCTGAAGCCTTCTGGTAACAAGGATGGTCAGGTTGATCCAATATAAATAAACCTTCTAATTCAGCCTTTTTCTCTCCATGCCGAACGAATTCAGAGGATCCTCTTCCACCCGTTAATAGATGAACGGCATCAATGATGATTGATTTACCTGCTCCAGTTTCACCTGATAACACAGTTAGGCCACGGTCTAAACTTAAGTTAAGTTCATCAATGATTGCAAAGTTTCTTATTGATAGTTCTTGAAGCAACGTAATCCCTCCATCATTAAAGCATATCTAAGAATCGTTGGGAAATGATATCCGTATCGCTTTCTTTCCTACAAATAATCAAACAAGTATCGTCTCCGCAGATTGTTCCAACTATCTCTTCCCAATCAAGATTATCAATTAAAGCACCTATCGCTTGTGCATTTCCCGGCATTGTTTTCATCACGAGTAAATGTCCTGCAAAATCGATGCGAACAAAGGCATCTGTAAGCGTTCTTTTTAATTTTTGTAAAGGATTAAAACGTTGGTCAGCAGGTAAGCTATATTTATAACGACCATCCATTAATGGAACCTTTACAAGATGTAATTCCTTAATATCGCGTGAAACTGTCGCTTGAGTTACATTAAAACCCATATTTCTTAAACGCTCAACTAAATCATCTTGAGTTTCTATATCGGAATTGGCAATTAAATCTCTAATTTTTATATGTCTTTGCCCTTTATTCAAGACTTCACCCCTATAGTAACAGTATGCATAAATATACTATTTTTTTACATAGTACCTCAAAATCACTCCATTACGCAACTAAAGGTCTTTGTTTATATCGTTCCTTCGTTTAGGAATCACTTACGTTGTTATCAATTAAGATAGAGAAAAGCAGGACGAATCATATCGCCCTGCTTTTTCTATTATTAACATTTTTATGATAATTTCTTATGAGCCTCTGCCACAATTTCATCCACAGTCTGGTTTGCTTTGAATTCTCCAGCTTCATCTGGTTCATTCGTGTTTTTCAAATGAAGTAAAAATTCGATATTTCCTTCCCCACCCGTGATTGGAGAGAAAGAAATTTGACAGACATGAAATCCTTTTAACAGAGCAAACTCAATCATATTATTTAACACTTCTTTATGAGTTGAAGGCTCTCTTACAATTCCTTTTTTACCAACTTTATCTCTGCCAGCTTCAAACTGCGGCTTTACTAAAGCAATGGCATCACCATTTGGAATTAACAAAGTCTTTAGGACTGGCAAGATTAATTTTAATGAAATAAAGGAGACATCGATTGAACAAAATTCTGGTAATGGGCCATCTAAATCAGAGGCGGTTACATAACGGAAGTTTGTTCTTTCCATTACTTTTACTCGCTCATCTTGTCTTAGTTTCCAAGCTAGTTGATTGTATCCAACATCAAGTGCGTAAGACATTTTCGCTCCCTTTTGAAGGGCACAATCCGTGAAACCTCCTGTTGAGGCACCAATGTCTAACATGACTTTCCCTGCTATATCAACATCGAATTCTTTTAATGCTTTTTCTAACTTAAGTCCTCCACGACTGACGTACGGAAGAACGTTCCCTTTAATGGAAAGTGGCGTATCGTCGTTAATTTTTTCTCCCGGCTTATCCATTCGAAGCTCATTGGAATAAACCAAACCAGCCATTACTGAGCGCTTCGCTTTCTCTCTTGTTTCAGATAACCCTCTTTCTACTAATAAAACATCCACACGTTCTTTTCTTTTTTTCATTCTTTACGCCCTTTTTTGCTTTATGGGAGTAATAGAGAGTAACTTCTCCATAACCCCTTCTGTTGTTAAACCAATTTCTTCAAGTAATTTATCTACACTACCATGTTCAATAAAGTGATCAGGAATTCCCATTCTCTCTACTACCGCATTAGGAAAACGATGATCATGAACGTATTCAAGTACAGCGCTCCCAAATCCACCTTGGAGAACAGCTTCTTCAATGGTTAGGACGGGAAGTTGATTGCTAAAAATTTCGTTCAACATTAACTCATCCATCGGTTTAATGAAACGTGCATTCACGACACGAATGGATCGCCCTTGTTTTTCTAAATTTTCCGCTGCTTCTAGCGCCATTTGAATAGTAGTACCGAATGTTAAAATAACGGCGTCAGTACCTTCCCTTAATACTTCCCATGTACCAATTTGAATGGAATGAAGCTCTTTATCCATTGACACACCAAGACCATTCCCGCGAGGGTAACGCAGAGCAATGGGTCCGTCATTATAATCAATAGCCGTTTTAACCATATGCTGACCTTCATTTTCATCTTTAGGCATCATAAGAACCATATTGGGAAGATGACGCAGGAATGCAATATCAAAAACGCCTTGATGCGTTTCGCCATCTGCTCCTACTAATCCTGAACGATCAATTCCAATAAATACATTTAAATTTTGTCGACATACATCATGTACGACTTGGTCATATGCTCTTTGTAAAAACGTTGAATAAATGGCTAGAAAAGGTTTCATCCCTTGAGTGGCAAGTCCAGCTGACACTGTAGTCGCATGCTGTTCAGCAATTCCCACATCAAACATTCGATCTGGAAACTCAGCTGCAAAGGCAAGCAATTTAGATCCGACAGGCATAGCTGGAGTAATCGCCACGATACGCTCATCTTCTCGTGCCAGCTTAAGAACCGTATCACTTACTAGCCCGCTCCATGAAGGTGGTGGGCTTTGTACTGGCTTGATAACATCGCCAGTATCAATTTTATAAGGACCAATCCCATGCCAAGTACCCAACTTGTCCGTTTCAGCAGGAGAAAACCCTTTTCCCTTTTTCGTAATAACATGTAAAAGAACGGGGCCTTTCGTTTTCTTCGCAAACTTTAAATTGTCTAATAACTCATTATAGTCATGACCATTTATTGGACCTAAATAAGTAAAGCCCATATCTTCAAAAAACATTCCTGAAACAAGCAAATACTTCAAACTGTCTTTAATCTTTTCAGCCGTTTGAGCAACTTTTCCACCCACAGCCGGGATCCGTTTCATCATGCCTTCAAATTCATCTTTAACCCACTGATATTTGCCTGCAGTTCGGAGTTTTCCAAGAATACTATGAAGGGCACCCACATTTGGAGCAATGGACATTTCATTGTCATTTAAAACAACAATCATGTCTTTTTTCTCATGGCCGATATGGTTTAATGCTTCTAACGCCATTCCTCCAGTAAGAGCACCATCGCCGATTACTGGAATAACAAAAGATTTCTCTTTTTTGATATCTCTTGCAATCGCCATTCCCATTGCACCAGACAAAGAAGTTGAACTATGTCCAGTTTCCCAAACATCGTGTTCGCTTTCGCTTCTCTTAGGAAATCCACATAATCCCTTATATTGGCGCAAAGTATCAAACTGGTCGGCACGACCTGTTAGAATTTTATGAACATAGGATTGATGACCTACATCCCAGAGAATTTTATCGGTTGGGCTATCGAAAACTTGATGAAGAGCAATTGTGAGTTCTACAACCCCCAGGTTTGGACCAATGTGTCCGCCTGTTTTCGATAATTTTTCAATTAGAAAAGATCGAATTTCTTCGCTTAACCCTTCTAATTCTTTAATGGACATTTTTTTGAGAAATGTCGGGTCTTTTATTGATAAAAGATCCATCAAGACCACTCGCTTTCATTCCCATTTATAGGTTGATCATGAAGATAAGTACTAGTTGATACGGAACCAAACAAGGATTAAAGACCCACCTTGTCCATAGTTCCATTCATGATAAGAATCATTTCGTCATGTTAACTCTTTTTAATTTGTCGTAAAATCCACGACTATTTTCTACAATATTCTTCGTACAGTTCAATGATTTTCATTTCATTTTTTAAATTACTTCCAATTATATCATATTGTCTTCAATGGTCACAAACGAGTAGGTTTTAATGATCTCTTGTTCCAATCAAATCGACAATATCTTCTAAAAGCCTCGTATTTAGTCCTGTCTTCATTAGAGCATCTTTTGATTTCTGTAAATGATCAATTAGCTTTTGTTTTGCTCCCGCCATCGTAAGTAATGCTGGATAGGTGCTCTTATCGTTCCCAATATCGCTCCCAAGTGGCTTTCCCATTAGCTTTTGATCTCCTTCAATATCAAGAATATCATCTTGAATTTGAAATGCCAGTCCTAAATGGTACGCATAGGTTTCTAGTAGCTTCATTTGTTCGCCATTGGCTTGAGCGATAATAGCTCCTGCGCGAACTCCACAAGCTAATAGTTGACCCGTTTTGCGCACATGGATGGATTCTAATTCATCAAGCGACAATCCCACTCCTTCAGATTGCATATCGGATGTTTGCCCTCCAACCATCCCCTCAGGTCCAGCAGCTCGAGCAAATAGTTCAATTAAATCCAATTTGATGTTACTGTTTATCTGCTTCATTTGAGATAATTGCTGAAAACTAAAGGTGAGAAGCCCGTCTCCTGCTAAAATGGCGATTGCTTCACCATATACCTTGTGATTCGTCGGTTGTCCTCTCCTTAAATCATCATCATCCATGCTCGGAAGATCATCATGAATAAGAGAGTATGTATGAATCATCTCTAATGCAAGAGATGCTTTAAGTCCAACTAAAGGGTCTTTTCCGAAAGATTGGAGTGTGGCAAAAAGGAGGATTGGTCTTATTCTTTTGCCTCCTGCTTGGAGAGAATAATTCATTGCTTCTTTTAATTGTGCAGGGGCATCTAACTTGTTCACTTCTATAGCTAATTCAGATTCCAATAGTGCTTTATACTTATCAATAAAGATTTTCAAGTCTGCATTCATGCTTTCTGGTCCTTATCCACTCCAAAATCAACTTCTCCATCTTCCGTCATCAGTTTCGTCATTTGTGTCTCGACTTTTGAGAGTTTATCTTGGCAAATTTTTGATAAACCGATTCCTTTTTGATACATATCGAGGGCCTTTTCAAGAGGAACGTCGCCTTCTTCTAGTTGTGAGACGATCGTTTCTAACTGTTCAATCGCTTCTTCAAATGTAATTTTTTCTTTTTTTTCACTCATTTTATTTTTTCTCCTTCACTTGTTTTACCTCACAAGAGATCAAACCATCAGTCATATTAATTTCAAGGGTGTTCCCTATACTTGTCTCATTGACCGATTTCAAAAGTTGACCCGTTTCTGAATAGACAACGCTATAGCCTCTCTCCATAACTTTCAATGGGCTTAATGCATTTAAATTGGAGAGTAGTAGAAAGAAATCGCGTTTTTTTTCTGAAGCCTTAATTTTCATCAAAGAGTGCAGAGATTTTTGACTCGTAGATAATCGACTAAATGCCACTTCCAATTGTTTCTTCGGATTATTTCGTCGTAGTCTCTGATCAAGCGTCTTCCAGTTGTTGACCTTATTTTCCATACTTCTCGCTTGTTCTTTAGTAAGTTTGTCCACTAATCGATCTAATCGTTCAATTTGCTGCTCTAAAATTCGATATGGATTTCTCATCAAATAAGAATGCTGCAATTGGTCTAATATTTTTTTACTTGATGACGTTTTTTCATTCATAGCTCTCATTAATCTTACTTTATATTGAAGATTTTTTTCTAACAAATCTTCAAGGCTCGGAACGGATAGTTCTGCAGCTCCAGTAGGAGTCGGTGCTCGAAGATCCGCGACAAAATCTGCGATGGTAAAATCAGTTTCATGACCAACAGCTGAGATAATCGGCAATTTAGATAAAAAAATGGCTCTTGCTACTACTTCCTCATTAAATGCCCATAGTTCTTCAATCGATCCTCCACCACGCCCGAGAATGATGACATCTATTTCTTCGTTCTCATTCGCTGCTTGTATGGACTGAACAATCGATTTTTTTGCTTGGTCACCTTGAACTAGAGTTGGATATACGATAATTTTTGCGATCGGGTACCGTCGATGAATAGTGGTAATGATATCCCGAACCGCTGCTCCTGTTGGTGAAGTGATGACACCAATCCCTTTTGGGTACCGGGGTAAAGATTGTTTTAGAGCAGATTGAAATAAACCTTCTTTCTCCAGTTTATCCTTCAATTGCTCGTAGGCTAAGTACAAAGCACCCACTCCGTCTGGTTCCATCGACTTTACATAAAGTTGATATTGTCCACCAGATTCATAAACAGATACCTCCGCTTTGATTAGCACATTCATTCCATTTTCGGGCTTGAATTTCATTTGTTGATTTGCGCTTGAAAACATGACTGCTAAAATTCGAGCACGATCATCTTTTAGTGTGAAATACATATGTCCGCTAGAATGACGCTTAAAATTTGAAATTTCACCTCGAACAAAAACTTGCTGAAGGTGTGGATCGACATCAAACTTCCGCTTAATATATTTAGTTAACGCGTGAATGGTCAAGTATTGTTGATTTTCCATCTAATCTCCCTCATCCTTTTGAAAGAAAAAGCTGCAATTCTAAGGAACAGAAAAGCAGCCAAGTTATAACGAAATCAAACCTATGAAAATGGATCAATGACGATTAGAAGCGTAATTACTGGCAGACTTTAACGTGTTGTGCATCAGCATTGTAATCGTCATAGGACCGACTCCACCAGGAACAGGTGTAATGTGACCTGCTACTTCCTTTGCCCCTTCAAATTCAACATCCCCGCATAGCTTACCGTTTTCATCACGATTCATTCCAACATCGATGACAACGGCTCCAGGCTTAATGTCGGATGGACCAATTAATCCAGCAATGCCCGTTGCAACGATGAGAATATCTGCGTTTTTAGTAAAAGAAGATAAATCAACTGTTCGAGAATGGCAGTAGGTTACGGTAGCATTTTCATTTAATAGAAGCTGACCAATCGGCTTTCCTACGATATTTGATCGACCCACTATGACAGCATTTTTACCTTCGATTTGTACATTTGAAAATTGAAGCATCTTTAAAATTCCAAATGGTGTGCATGAAACAAAGGCATCCTGACCAGTCATCATTCTACCAATATTAATAGGATGAAAACCATCTACGTCTTTTTCAGGGATGATCGTTTCAAGTACTTTTGTCTCAGATATGTGCTTCGGTAAGGGTAGTTGTACTAAAATCCCATGGATTGCACGATCCGCATTGAGTTCATGAATTGTCTGAAGTAACTCCTCTTCGCTTATAGAAGCATCAAAGCGAATTAACCTTGAATACATTCCCACTTGTGCACATGCTTTTTCTTTCATGTTTACATAGGTTTTAGATGCGGAGTCTTCTCCTACTAAAACCACGGCTAGTCCAGGTGTCGTTCCAGAGTTTTTCAAATCAGTTACTTTATCAGTCATCGTTTTTCTCATTTGAGCTGCGATTTCTTTTCCATTGATGATTTTAGCTACCATAATCGGCTCCTTTTTCTGTTAATGATTAGTTTTCATTCGGCTTGATATTTGAGAGGACTCCATTGATAAATTTGCTGGACTTTTCGTCTCCAAATAACTTTGCAACTTCTAAAGCTTCATTAATTGCGACACTCGCTGGAACATCCTCTACAAAGAGAAGTTCATAAACGGCGATACGTAATATGTTTCGATCGACTTTTGCCAGTCGATCTAATGACCATTTTTCTAAATTCTGTTTTATGGCTGTATCTATTTCGGTAATATTTTCGTGTGTACCAGTCACTAATTCATCTAAATATGGATCTATTTCTTCTTCATCCACAATGTGCGCTAATGCTTCATGTGGCGTTATTTCACTCATGTCCATTTGAAAAAGGGCTTGGAGAGCCATTTCCCGTGCTTGTCTTCTTTTCATATTGAAACTCCTTTTGTCAATATCCATTACTTCAAAAATCATATCATAAACTATCCTAATTGGCACATGATTGTCGGGTGAATTGTAGAAATTAGCCGTTATCCCTAATAGAAACAATAAATTAAGAAAAGCGCAAAGCGCCCGTTTAACTACGTTACAATGAATGGTGAAAGGCGACGGTTCCCTTTCTGATGCATTTACCCCAGAAAAGATCACAGTCGACGTGCGCAATTTCCATTTGTCATGGCTTAGCCGCGCGCAATCCTGTCTCCGAAGGTATTGGCGCTAGGAGACTAGATCCAACGAACGGAATGAAAATTCCTGATTACTTACCTCTTTAAAAAAACTACAGGGTGCAAACGCTCTCACGTCTGATCCCTGTAGCGACCTGTCATTCTTCTTCGTAATCATTTTCTGTTTTAGGTAATTCAAATTGAATGCCCACCACATGAATATTAACTTCTTCTGCTTCTAAGGCTGTCATATTTAATAATGCATGACGAATGTTGTCTTGAATTTTTTGCGCTACACTTGGAATGGAAACTCCAAACTTCATTGTGCAATAAACATCGACATGGATCCCAACTTCTGCTAATTCTACTTTTACGCCTTTACCGTGATTTTTCTTTCCAAGACGTTCTACGACACCGGCAGCAAAATTCCCTCTCATCGATGCAACACCTTCAACTTCAGAAGCTGCTATCCCAGCTATTACTTCAATTACTTCGGGTGCTATTTCAATTTTACCAAGACCGTCTTGGCTATTACTCATTTCAAGTAGATTTTGATTTTCAGTCATCGTCATCCTCCTTAAATAATCGTCCCTCTTATCTTATGTTATGAGTTCATTACGTCATACTTTTCCAAAAATTTAGTATTAAAGTCGCCTTTAACAAAGACCTCATGGTCTAGAAGTCGAAGATGAAACGGAATTGTCGTATACACGCCTTCAATTACAAACTCACTAAGGGCTCTCTTCATTTTCGCAATGGCTTCTTCTCGAGTTCTCCCATGTGTGATTACTTTTGCAATCATAGAGTCATAATAAGGCGGAATGGAGTAACCTGGATATGCCCCAGATTCAATTCTCACACCGTAGCCGCCTGGTGGTAAATACATATCGATTTTCCCTGCAGAAGGCATAAAGTTTTTGTCTGGATTTTCAGCATTAATTCGGCATTCAATTGACCATCCTTGGAATTTAACTTCTTCTTGTTTCACTGACAAAACTTCTCCTGAAGCAACAAGAATTTGTTCCTTAATTAAGTCTACCCCTGTTACCATCTCTGTAACCGGATGCTCAACTTGAATTCTCGTATTCATCTCCATAAAGTAGAAGGATTGAGCATTGTAATCAAAAATAAATTCAACAGTACCGGCTCCTGTATATTGGACGGCTTGAGCAGCTTTCACTGCTGCATCTCCCATTTGCTCTCTAATCGTTTCATTTAATGCAGGAGACGGTGTTTCTTCCAATAATTTCTGAAGTCTACGCTGAATGGTACAATCTCTTTCTCCTAGATGGATCACATTCCCATGTGTATCTGCCATTACTTGAATTTCAACATGTCTAAAATCTTCTATAAATTTTTCAAGATAGACACCTGCATTCCCAAATGCCGTTAACGCTTCTTGTTGGGTTATGTTAATCCCTTTTACAAGTTCTGCTTCATCTCGAGCGACACGAATCCCTTTACCGCCACCGCCTGCTGTTGCTTTAATAATAACTGGATAGCCCATCTCATTCGCAAGCATAATTCCATCCTCAACGCTTGTTAAGATCCCTTTTGAACCAGGAACAATGGGAACACCTGCTTTACGCATTGTTTCCCGAGCCACATCTTTTGTTCCCATCTTCGAGATCGCTTCCGGTGTTGGACCAATAAAGATTATATTACAATCTCTGCAAAGTTCTGCAAAATCAGCATTCTCCGCTAAAAAACCATAACCGGGATGAATCGCATCACACGAAGTTAACTTTGCAACACTAATTATATTCGTAAAGTTTAAATAGCTTTCTTTTGAAGCTTTAGGACCGATACAGTATGCTTCATCAGCTATTTGAACGTGAAGAGATTCACGATCAGCTTCTGAAAATACTGCAACTGTTTCGATTGACATTTCTCTGCAGGCACGAATAATTCGTACAGCAATTTCTCCACGATTGGCAATCAGCACTTTTTTAATCATTTGGCCTCATCCTTTCCTTACTTATAAAACCTTTACTAGGAATAAAGGTTGACCGTATTCGACTAATTGTCCATCCTTTACAAGTATCTCAACAATTTCACCGTCAACTTCTGCTTCAATTTCATTAAACAGTTTCATCGCTTCTACAATACAAACGACTGAATTTGACGATACTTTCGTTCCGACAGACACATAGGCATCAGAATCTGGTGATGACGATTGATAAAAAGTACCAACCATTGGTGATACAATTTTATGTAAATTTTCATCCACTGCAGGAGGAGTTGTCGATTCACTAGGTGCCGGTGTTATGACCGGTGCAGCAGCTGGAGATGGCACTGGAGCAGGAGTCGATGAAACGACTTCTTCTCTGCCTTGTGCAGCAGGCTCAACATGAATAGATGACCCTTTTTTCATTTCAATCTTAGAACCTTCACTTTCAAAAATAAATTCTTCAATACTTGATTGATCGATTAGTTTAATTAATTCACGAATTTCTTGAACTCTTAACATAAAAACACCCCTTCTTAAATAAAAATAACGCTTAGGTCTATCATACGATAGATTCACTACTAAATTCAATGAACCAGTTAAGGTTTCGATATCGTCCATTGTTTCTATTTTATTCTTTTTTAAAAATATTTTAAATAGGAGAAAGGAATTTAAATAATTTTGGAGAATATTTACAAGTGGAATTTATATAGTTAGAACTATTTCAACGAGAAATCAGGGGGATCAAAATGTTATCTTTTGAACAGATAAAGGTACAAGATTTAAGAAGAAAAAATGCAGTTGTTGTAAATGCTGCTCTCGTTAGCGTGATCTTAGCAATCATCGTAGATGTTGCAATGAAGAAGGATTTAGCAGTGATTTTGTCCATCGTAATCGGGGGAATAATAGGAGTCAGTATTATTGCAACCTTGCATTTTTTAAGAAAACTTGAAACAGCACTTCCTTACATCGCCGTTTTTATCGTAACGGGTGTCATGTATTTGATTATGGAAAATAGCGTTTCTCCCACTGCATATTTTCTTGTATATTTTTGCTTAGCACTATCGGCAATCTATCGGGAAAAGATGATCCTTAGCCTAAGTATCTTTCTTGGGTATGTAATGATTACACTATTCACCATTCAGCACGCTCAAAGTTTACCACTTGAAGAGAAGAACTATGTAACCATTTATCTCTTATTTGGATTAGTATCGATCTTACTCTTCTTTCAATTAGTCATTTCAAGGAAATTAGATGAAGATATAGCACGGTTACAAGCAGAATCAAGCTTACTTTCTGAACGTGACAAAGAAGTACGATCAATTATGACTACAAATGCTGCGGCTTTATCAACCATTATTGAAAATGTGAAACACCGAAGCTATGAATCTTTGCAGGCCGCTGGTGAAATGAATCACACAATCAGTAGTATTGCGAGTGGCGTACAAGCACAAACAGAAGAAATGATTGACGTGAGCCACTCCATTGAACAATCTAGCCATGATTTAGGTCAATTGGTTCAATTAGCGAGAAAAATGCAGTCGTTTTCACTCGAAGCTGCTTCATCCACAGAAATTGGGAGTAAAAAAATTGAGGCAGTGAAAAAAGAAACACTTCAATATTTAAATACGATGCTAAAATTAAAAGATCAAATCGAATCACTAGGAAAAGAAAGCGAAGAAGCTAGTCAGTTCTCCATTACGATTCAAAATATTGCGGAGCAAACGAATCTGCTTGCACTTAATGCTTCTATTGAAGCTGCTCGTGCAGGAGAAGCTGGAAAAGGCTTTGCAGTCGTAGCGGAAGAAGTAAGAAAACTTGCTGATTTAACGAACAAAACAGCGACATCCATCACTACCAATTTAAAAAATGTCAATCATGGGACAAACGCGGTCGTCCATGACGTACAATCAGCAGTAGCTGAAATACGAAATCATGAACAGTTAATTAAAGATACGGAAGAAGCATTTCTTCAGATACAACAATCAAATTCGTTATTGAAAAATGAATTAAAAGATTATAACCTTTTTGCCGATCGCGTGGATGGCTCCGTGAACTCGATGAAAACAATCATTATAGAATTTAGTCATTTTATGGAACAAGCCAGTGCTTCTTTAGAAGAATTAGCTTCATCCGTGGATAACCAAACGACCGATCAACATTCACTGAATAAACTAATTATGGAAGCAAATCGATCCGTCGATGAAATTCATCAAATTGGCGTTAAGTGAAACAGGAAGAATCGAAACCTTGGAATGAGCGGGAAACAAAGAAAGGTAGGATCTGACCCAATAAAGTTAGACAAAAGTATTTTAGGCAGCTTTTAAGAATAATCGGAACGATTCAGCAAAATTCTAAGATGAAATTCGGTTACGTCTGTCACCCATTTTTGATTCATTTTTTCTGCGTTAAAATCACGTTGTAATATGTTTGCCGCGATTTTACCAACGTTCCCTTTATAAGAGCGATATTTCTTCATACGGACCATACATTTTAAACCTAATTCATTCATTAAATGATGGATGGTTTTTGGATCGTGTGTAAAACCATATTTCTTCAGTTCTTTTGTAATCCTCCGATACCCATATCGGCCTTTGTGTTCATGATCAATCTTTTTAATTGCCTCTTTCACTTCGGCGTATTTATCCGCTCGGTTTAATCGTTTTTCCCAATAATAATAAGTACTGCGTGGAATGTCTGCGACTTCAACTAAATCCACAACTTCATACTGGCACTTTAGTTCGAAAATTACTTGTGCTTTGATTTTGTTTGTAATTTTTCCTGCATTTGAACGAAAGTATTCAACTTTTTTAAGTAGGCATTTTCCATTTCTAGACGCTTAATTTTGGCTTGTAATGCTTCTACTTGGTCTTCAACAGGTACCGAGGATTTGTTTGTTTCCTTCATCATAGATGGACGCCCCTTTTTCTTTGATTCTAGCGCGTCCAGTCCTTCTTTCCTTAAGCAACTGCTCCCATCTATAAATAGAACTGGGAGAAGAGATATTAAATGTACTAGCAGTTTCTCGAAGAGACGCGCCTGTGTCGTTCATGTAGTTAAGTACGTCTCGTTTAAACTTACTGGAGTAGCTTGTATAGCCTGCTTTAAAACCTTCTTTACCTTGAACTTCAAATAATTTCACCCAGGTAATGACTAATGATTTTACTGTGCCAATGCTTTCTGCAATGTTTTTGTAGCTTTCTTTGCCAGTTAAGTATCGTTCTACTGCTCTTAATTTATCATCTATTGTAAATCTAGACATAAAAACACCCCATAATTGTTAGTTTGGTGTCTAACATTTATGGGGCAGTTCATAGCAATAGATGCTATCGGGTTTTCTTTTGTTTTAACATTTACTCTTTTTGCAATTGTACGGCAACAACCTTTGTCATTCCTAGTTCACTTTTGGCTAACTGGATAAGATCATTCGCGTCTTTTTTTGTAAGATCTTTCGATTTTACGGTTACTTTTACCTGATCACCATCTGCATGGACAAACGCGTCTGCATATCCTAATGATTTAATCATTGTTTCAAGTAAATTCTCCTTCGTTGATAGTTGTGTCAATTGTTGCACTGCATCGAACGCTTCATTTTTTTCATTTGAAGTTAAATCATTAGATGCTGCTTTTGCACTTAAATCTTCTTTAAGTTGATCTCTTTCCGATTGAACATCCATACGCATTGCTTCAAACACTTCATCAGAAGCATCTTTCGTTGACACTTTTACAGGGTTTGCATCACTGCTTTGTTTCGCCAAGTCTTGATCACTTACTTGTTTTAAGGCCATACTGTCACCGTTCGTAGTCGGCGAGGTAATGTAATAAACCGATAAGACGACAACAAGACTTAGCATTGTTAAGAACCAAACAGTTTGTTTTTTCAACAATTAAAACAACCCCTTACTTCATTTTTTTGGTAGAACAGCGACTCTATGACTGGAGACATCAAGCATTCTCGTTACAGCTTCTGTGACCCTCATCTTGACTGCCATTTTTTCTGCACCTTTTACAACCACTAGAACGCCTCTGATTTTTGGTTTACTTGTGGACTGTATGATCGGTGATTCCGAACCCGATCCACCCTGGAAGACAAGTTCTTCATTGATGGAGCGCTCTTCGCTTTTTTTTGTATGACTCGCATCTTGTGACTCTCCGGTAGTTTGCTCATTTGTTTTATTATTTTTTTCATACACATATTCAACGGTTCCCTCGAGGTTGACAAAAACAGTAACAGATCCCACTCCTTCAATTTGGCTAAGTGCATCTGTTAGTTGCTGCTCGTACTGCTTTTCCAGACTTTGTGTGGACAAGGAAGTGCTTACACTTTCTTTATCTAGCTGAGCTTCATTGAAAACAGGTGCTAATGAGGAAGATTTCGTTGTCTTTTCTTTTATTAAAGGGGAAAGCATCATAAATGCGATTCCGATGAACAAAAGAATCATGACATACATTTTGTTTTTGGATACAGCTTGTCTTTCTGTAGGGCGGTCTCGGCTAGTGGGCTGGAAGAAAAATTTGAACAATCTCACATCACCCTACTTCTTGATCTATGATCAGTTTTTCGGGCTCAAGTTCCCAAGAATCCGCCAGAAGTTTTTGAATAGCTAGCTGCTCTTTACTTGAGAGTGCCTTCTTCTCTCCACTCAACGACTTCATTTTCACAGTCACCTCTTTCACTTCTTGAGAATGGGCTTGTCTTGAATCGAAACGCACATTGATCGATAAAATCTCCATTCCCCAGTCTTTCTTTAATTGAGAATTCACCTTCGTTTTCAATTGTGTTTCAGCTTCTTCTTCAATATATGCACGAGACATCTTCTCTATCTCTTTTTTTCGTAAATCAATCTTAGAATTATACTTTTCTTTCAGAGAATCACTCTTTAAATCTAAATGAACAGGATTTTGATTCATCATATTCACAATCGGTATAAGAGGTTTTAAGAGGACTGTCATAAATACAAAAGCTAGAGCAAGTCTGACATATTTTTTCATTTCTGTGGTTGGAACCATCCAATCGATTAAAGTCGCTAGGATAAGAAATAAAAATAGTTGGGTCATCCAACTTGATAGAGTTGACATGATTCATTCTCCTTACCTAAGTGACATTACCATGGTGCTTGCAGCAATTAAGTAAGTGATACAAAAAAAGAACATGAGGGAGACCATAAGCAGAACAGCACCGACGTAAACAACATTTTTTGAAATGATTGATAGACACTGACTGGTTAATGGATCTCCTAACGGTTGGATAAGTGCTGCTGCAATTTTATATGTAACGGCTAACATAATAATTTTCAAGAGTGGAAATCCAACGAGTACAACTAGAAAAAATAAACCACCTAATCCAATCGCATTTTTTATTAACAACGAAGCTGCTACAGCAGTGTCCGCCGCATCAGAAAACATTTTCCCAATGAAAGGAACAAAATGAGAAGTTGCATATTTTGCCGTTTTCATCGCTACTCCATCACTAACTGCAGTGATTGTACCTTTGATTGAAAGTAAACCAATAAAAATCGTCATGAATACACCTAACGCACCTATAGCAATGGTTCTTAATAACTCGGCAAATTCTGTCACTTTAAACTGGTCTGACAAAGTATTCATCATAAACAATAACGTTGAAAAAATAAGCAGTGGAAAAATAAATGATTTGACGACGCTACTGCTCAATTCCACAAGTAATAAAAACAAAGGATGAAAGAATGCTGCAGACAATACAGCACCTGAAGTTGCTGTTAAAGCTAAAAGCAACGGGATGATGGCTAACATAAATTCATGAACCCTTTCAATAATTTGCTGTACATATGCAATCATGTAGTAGAAACTTCGGAGAATGAGAATAAGCAGGACTGTAAAAATCACCCGATAGGTAATTTGAGCGATTGCCACTTTCTCAAAAGCTGCTTGAAGATGCTGCATTAACGCAGCTAACAATGAAAGTAAGAGAATGGTCCCTAGTAATTTACTATTTTCTGCCCATTCTTTAAAAACATAATGAAAAATAGCGTTGACCCAATCACGAAAAGTCAATGGTGTTTCACCTTTTAATAGTCCTTTAATAGATAATGTTTGCTGCGCAAACAAATCTTGATTTTCTTTTGACCAGTCCTCCCAAAAACGTGAGATTTCAGTCAGGTCCAACTGGCTCATTCCTTTATCCACCCACAAATTCTCTGCCGTCCCCAGTTCTTCATTTTGAATCTGGTTTGGATTCACTTCTGCTTGGGCAGCGTGGGTTAAAAAAAAGGAAAAAAACCCAAATAATAAAATGAGACTTGAGATTTTCTTATACATGAATTCACCCTCTCTTGGCTAGATTTAAGACGAAGGAATAAAATGAAGAATGGTTTGAATGAGGGTCTGCAGTATCGGAAGTGCCATCAATAAAATAAAAATTTTACCTGCCATTTCAATTTTACCTGCTAGTGATTTTTCACCAGCATCGATCAGTAGTTGAGAAGTCATTTCTACTAAATAAGCGACCCCAATCATTTTTAAAATGGTCTTTAAATAAATACTTTCCATATTGGCTTCATTCGCAATGAGTTCGATCATATCCCATATACGTCCGATATTTGTTACCGAGTAAACAAATAAAAAAACACCTGCAATTAAGGAAATAACAAGAGCAAATTGTGGGAGTTGATCTTTAAGCGTCAACGATAAAAAACAGGCAATCATGGCGATTCCAACTAATTGAAGAATCCCCATTGATCAAAACCCATCAAAAAGAAAGACGGATCTAATTTTTTGAAATAAATCGTCCAGGATCGTTACAACGACAAAGATAATATATAAAAAACCAAAGAGTGTTACCCACTGAGCGTATTCTTTTTTCCCCACTTGATCTAAAATAGCGTGTAAGAAGGCGACAACCACTCCAATTCCAGCAACTTTAAATAGTAGGTCAACATCAATATTCATCGTCATCCTCCTTAACTATAAATGCAAAAAATCACTTTTCTACTACGTCAATAGGAATGGCTTAAGTTGATGGATACTTTAAACAGAAAGCTGTCTTTGTAACGAACACTCCCGTTTGCATCCATTTTGCAAAGGCTGACTGCGACTTAAGGCTTGTTCTAGAAAACTGACTGCTATTTGTCCTTTCACTAAAATCCCCTCACTTACCTTGGACGAGCCTCCGAGTTTGGCAGATGTTTATCTCATTTCACAGTGATTTAAGTTAAAATAAGCTGTTATAAATAAGAAATAAAGTTTTTTTCAATACAACAATTTATGCGAAAACAGCCTTTAAAAAAGAATAATAATCAGTAAAATACCTCCTAATAGCCCTAGATTCCGAATTAGTTTCACATATTTACTGGACTGTTCATTTGCTTCTTTTTCTTGGTTTTTCAAGTGCGTGAGGGTTAGATGAATATGTCCTTTTTCATGATGAAGTCCATATTTCCCCAGTGATTCACCAAACTGAACGAGAATGCTCCGATCCTGTTCTTTTAGTGCTGACCATTTCCAATAGCGGTTAAGTGATTGTTCCCATATGACAGATGTAGCATTTGATGACTTTTGTAATTGATCTGAAAACTCTTCAAAAAACCATGAAATAGGTGGTTCTATCCGATTGGCAATTCTTGAAGAAGCACTGGCTAAGGGAGTTTGCCCATAAGTGATTTCTGATTCCAATATTTGTAGCGCATGGATGAATGATCGAATTTGTACTTGTCTTTTAATAAAAGATCGTGAAATCTCGATACTTGTCCATGTCGTAGCGAATAGAATGAAAATACAACCTAACCATCTCATTTCTCTAAATATCCTCGCTGTTTTCTTTTCAGCATTTTTCCTTCTTTGTCTTTAACAATCCAGTCCATAGAGCCTGTTACAGAACGATTAAGTTCAATATAACGATCGAACGTATGGTTTAAAAACAATGGTGCCAAACTAGGTCTATTTCTAGCATCTTCATAGCTTTTGGCATGCACAGTACCGATCACAACGACACCTGAATGGTATGCTTCGATTAATGCTTGGATATCATTGGAATGGCCCACTTCATCTACGATGATCACTTCTGGACTCATGGAGCGAATCATCATCATAATCCCTTCAGCTTTTGGACAACCGTCTAAAACATCTACACTTGGACCAAAAGTCATTTGCGGAATCGCTCGACTGCATGCAGCAATTTCAGAGCGTTCATCGACAATACCCACTTTTCTCATCTGCCCACTTAAACATCCATCATCCCCTGAAATGATTCTAGCTATGTCTCGAATCAACGTTGTTTTTCCACTTTGTGGCGCGCCAATGATCAAAGTGGATTGCCAGTCATTATCATATAGAGAAGGCAGAATCCCTCTTGAACAACCTAATTTCTGTTTAGCAATTCGTATATTAAATGAGGCTACATGTGTCAGAGATTGAACTTGTCCTCTTTCTAAAATGGTTTGTCCAGACAAACCCACTCGATGACCATTTGCTAATGTAACAAAACCTTTCTTTAACTCCTCTTGCATAGCGTAAGTAGAATGGTTCGTAATGAGCTGGAAGAAAGCAATTGCTTCCTCCTCGCTAAAGATATGTTTAAGAATGGTTGATTTTCTACCTCTATTTAGTTGGGTCGGGCGATAACACCTGAGTCTGATTTCCTCAAGTGATTGAAGCTGATCTTCTGGGATGGTTTGAATTTCTTTCACTAAAGTGGAAGGAAGATAATGAAGTAACTGTTCCAATCTGATTCACTCCTAACGATTAGACAGGTAGGTCTTAATCCAATTTATGCTGGAGTGAACGCGAATATGAAAAAAAGCTTGGAGCCAAATGGCCCCAAGCTTTTTAAAATGAGGAATTATCCTCTTGAAACATATGAAGAGTCGGTCGTATTAATGATCAATTTGTCTCCTTCATTTACGAAGAAAGGTACTTGTACAGATAATCCCGTTTCAACAACAGCTGTTTTTGTTCCACCTGAAGATGTATCGCCTTTAATACCTGGTTCTGTTTCTGTTACAACAAGAACAACCGTATTTGGCAATTCAACTCCAAGTGTTTCTCCACCATACATCATGATTGAAACTTCCATGTTTTCTTTTAAAAACTTTAGCTCATATTCGATTTGGCTTTCGCCTAATTCGATTTGCTCATAAGATTCAGTATCCATAAATACATGTTGATCTCCATTCGCATACAAATACTGCATTTTACGATTGTCAATTTGAGCTTTAGCTACTTTTTCTCCTGCACGAAAAGTCTTTTCTTGAATCGCACCTGTACGTAGGTTACGAAGCTTTGATCGTACAAAGGCTGCTCCCTTACCTGGTTTAACGTGTTGAAAATCCATTACTCTCCATAGAGATCCGTCTACTTCTATGGTCACACCTGTGCGAAAATCATTAACTGAAATCATATTTTTCCTCCTAAATATCTTACAAAATCAATAAGTCTTTTGTTGAATGAATTAAAGTTTCATTTGAATCTTCTGTAATAAGTGTATCATCTTCAATTCTTACCCCGCCAATACCTGGTAAATAAATACCTGGTTCTACGGTTACAACCATTCCAGGTTGTAATACGATATCAGATCTTATCGATAATCCAGGTCCTTCGTGAACCTCTAAACCAATGCCATGGCCAAGAGAATGACCAAATGCTTCTTTAAAACCATGTTCAGCAATATAATCACGTGCAATAGCATCCGCTTCAATACCCGTCATACCAGGTTTAATTTCGTCCATTGCCTTTAGTTGAGAATCTAAAACAATTTGGTAAATTTCTTTTAGTTTAGCACTTGGTTCACCGACTGCAACTGTACGAGTCATATCAGAAACATACCCTTTATGATAAGCTCCATAATCCAAGGTAATAAAGTCACCTTTTTCGATCACTTTATCCGTTGCGACTCCATGTGGAAGTGCAGAACGAGTACCCGACGCCACTATTGTATCAAAGGAAGACGATGTTGCTCCACATTTTCTCATGAAAAACTCTAATTCGTTTGATACCTGGAGTTCTGTCAATCCAGGTTTAATGTACTCGATTATATGTTTGAATGCTGCATCAGCAATATCAGCAGCTTCCTTTAATATCTTAATCTCTGAATCTGTCTTTATCAAGCGTAAATTTTCAATGAGTCCAGCAATTGGAGCAAATTCTGCATCGACTGCATTTTCATAAATGCCGTGTGATGAAAATGTCATAAAGTCTTTTTCAAATCCTAAACGCTTTATTCCTAACTCTTTTACCTTCGAAGCTACTTCTTCATGGATAGGTCCATGGTGTTGAATAATTTCAAATCCTTTTGCTTGTTCTGCCGCTTGTTCCATATAACGAAAATCAGTAATAAATAGCGCTTTTTCTTCAGAAATTAATGCTACACCAGAACTACCAGTAAAACCAGTCATATAACGTCTATTGTAATCGCTTGTTATTAAAATTCCATCAATATTCTCATTTGCAAATTTTTCACGAAGATTTTGTAATTTAATCATGTTTATTTTCCCCCTCAATATAGTGTATCAATCCATTAAGTGCTAGTAAGTAACCGTAAGTACCAAACCCGATAATTTGAGCAATCGTTACAGGACTCACGACGGAGTGATGACGGAACTCCTCCCGGTGGTGAACATTTGAAATATGTATTTCGACAACGGGGATTGAAATGGAAGCGATCGCATCTCGGATAGCATAGCTGTAATGTGTAAAAGCCCCTGGGTTAAAGATTACCCCTACCCAATGTTGATCTTCTGCGTCATGAAGTAAGTCTATTAATTCCCCTTCATGGTTTGATTGATGAGAGATGACTTCGTAACCATGCATTTTTGCATTTGTTTTGACGCGCTCCTCAACATCAATTAATGTACTCTTACCATAGATCCCAGGCTCTCTTTTTCCAAGCCGGTTCAAATTGGGACCGTTTAGCAGGAGAATTGTTTTCATAAAATTCCCCCTATTTTCATTTTCCTTTTTATTTTATCATAAGTAAAATTCGAATAACTACTCTCTAGCTTTTAAAAGAAGCATTCTTCATTGCTTTCTTCTTTTGTTCTTCTTCATAGGAAAGGGTTATTCCTATAAAAACCCCATACAAAATAAATAAGCACATATAAGTAATCAAAGTGTTTTTATCTGTATGTAGAAGAAAAGTAAAATAAAAGAACTTTTTAAATGCCATTGACCCGAATAGATAAAATGAAAACAGTCCAAATGCCATACCAATTAAAATAGAAGACCATTTTCTTAATAAATAGTAATAGATCCAAGCTAATCCGATAGAAATACAGGAAAAGACAATAAATTCAAGTGTGATATTAATCCAGTTACGAAAAAACCAATCAACAGAATTAATTCTTGGCTTTACTTGAACAAAATGGAAAAAAGAAGCAAACCATGCTAATCCAATCCAAATGAGCCCTGCTGCAAAACCCGTTACGGTAACTTGAGTGAAAACGGTACTCGACAATTTATCATTTTTTGTATTATTTTTTTTCATGTTTGACCACCTCATTCTTATTATGTCCAAGTTTTTCATAGTCTTTCCAAAGAAAAACAGAAAAATGATTCATAGAATTTTCAACACTGGTCATAAATAAATGAAGATCAATTGATCCATACTAGAGAAAAGATCAAATTTTTAGTAAAATAGAGGTAGAACCTGTATTTCGTACCAATAAGGTTTAATTCAAATGATTGGTGTGAAAAAGATGCAAAATAAGCCAAAACCTATTTTTGGTGGGCAAGCAGTTATTGAAGGTGTGATGTTTGGCGGAAAGAATCACGCTGTGACAGCGATCCGTAGGAATGATGGGAGTATTGATTATTATCACGTCCCTAAAAAAGTAAATCCAAAGTTAAAATTGATTAAAAAGATCCCTTTTATTCGCGGAATCGTTGGAATTATAGAAGCTAGTGCAAACGGTTCAAAGCATTTAAACTTTTCTAGTGAAAGGTATGGATTAGCCCCTACTGAAGACCATACTTTAGAAAAAAAAGAAGAGAATTCTTCAAAATTATCCATGATTTTAGGTGTAGCAGCATTGGGTGTTTTGTCTTTTGTCTTTGCCAAATTAGTGTTTACCTTATTTCCTGTTTTTCTTGCGGAACTTACTAGACCACTTTTTCAGAGCGATTTTGCTCAAGTATTAATTGAAGGAGTTTTCAAACTTCTGTTGCTACTTGTGTATATTTCCGTTATTTCAAGGACTCCACTTATTAAAAGAGTCTTTCAGTATCATGGTGCAGAACATAAAGTGATCAATGCTTATGAGAATGACCTTGCTTTGACAGTAGAAAATGTTCAAGCACAATCCAGACTTCATTATCGATGTGGATCCAGTTTTATTTTATTTACAGTGATAGTTGGAGTGTTTGTCTACATGCTCGTTCCAACAGATCCATTATGGCTAAGGGTAATCGATCGTGTTGTCTTAATTCCTTTTGTTTTGGGAATCGCTTTTGAAGTCCTTCAATTGACGAATAAAATGCGTGACGTACCTGTCCTACGCTTTTTGGGTTATCCCGGGTTATGGCTTCAGTTGATTACAACGAAAGAACCATTAAACGATCAAGTAGAAGTTGCGATTGCTTCATTTAATGAGCTTATCCGATTAGAAAAAGAAATAGAAACAAGATTAAATGATGAGGAAATTGTCTAATATAGTAGAAAAGCTCAAAATACCAGTGCAGCTTCTACTAAATGAAAGGCTATGTTAGCGGATGTTGTTAATAGGTAGCAAACACAATGAGACTCCTGCGGAAAAACGAGTGAGTCGAGCCCCCGCAGTGTGGCCACTGGAAAACTTGCGTGAAAAATTTGTACGTGCTTCTGATTGAAAATAGACTGAACGAAATGTGGAAGCGACGCGTTCTGAGACCAGTGAAAACCAGCGGAAAGCGAGTTGTTTTCCTGAATGTTGAAAAATCAACATGATCATTTAACAAAGCCAAATGAAAAGGAACCTGCACACACTCCTGATTAGTAACAATGAACCTTTCATCTATTCAGGAAATTAGACTTTGGACAGCATATTAGGAAGATTGCTTATCTCTGAGTAGAAAAGAAGCTAGCGTTTGAAGCGGGGTCATTAGAACAGCACTGAGTGTCTGAGACGTTTATGGAGGTGGCTCAAATGAGAGGTAGATATGTAGTGACGGCCGTAGTAATCGCACTAGCAGCCATTGGACTAATCACGATCCTGTTAACGGATCCTCTTTCTCTTGTAAAATCAATTCTTACTATGGGAGCCGTGGCTGCCATCATTTACTTTGTTTATCGGAGATTGGTCGGTAAAAGCCTGGGTAAAAATGAACAACGGAGTTTTGTTAAGGCCGCAAAACGAACGAAAAGAAAACATAAAAAACAACATGTTTCTCATTCTCGATCAAATTCAGCTAAAATGACCATTCATAAACCAAGTCGACATCGATCCCAAGCTCAGCTTACAGTTATTGAAGGTAAGAAAAATAAGAAAAAGAAAAAGGTTAATTAATCTCAATAAGACCATGATTTTAAAAATTCAATTGTTTTTTCACGTCCTATCTCGATAAGGGCGTGTTTTTTTGCGTCCTCTAGATCAAAATTGACAGTATCATTTGTTACAGTAGGGATAAAGATTACATTTTTCGCATATTTTTTTTCAATGTATCGGGTGTCATGTGCATCTTTCATCGTTGCAAATAATGATTCATAAAGTTGTAAGGCATTATGAATTTCCTTCTTCTTTCTTTCTTTTATCGAAGGTTTTAATGTCACACCAATAACGGGTCTGACTGTTTTTTCTTCTCCAAATAACCACATAGGGAAGCCACTTAGAACGCCTCCGTCCACGATAAAATGTACTCCATCGTTTGTTTTTAATTTTACAGGTTCAAAAAAATAAGGAATGCTGCAACTCATTCGAATCGCTTTTGCAAGAGGAAATTTTTTTAAATCGACTCCATAGGCAAGAAGATCATTTGGCAGTACAAGCAATCTCCCGCTTGTAAGGTCTGATGCAATTAATCGGAGCGCTCCTTCAGGGAGATCTAAGAAGGTCCTTACTCCTTTTGCAGCAAGTTTATCGGCGATCCAACTTTCTAAAGCGTCACCAGTGTATAAACCCATTCTCCAATACAAAAAAAGCCATTTTAATAAAAACGGATTAAAATAAGGTCGATGTTCAACTAAAAATGAGGCAGTTTTCGTTTCAAATACGAGATCATTAAGCTCTTGACTTGAATACCCTGCTGCAATTAAGGAGGCGATGACTGAACCTCCGCTGGTTCCAGCGAGACGGGTAATTTGAATCCCTTTTTCTTCTAGGACTTGATATGCGCCAACCATTGCGATACTCCTCATTCCGCCGCCTGAAAACACGCCATCAATCTTCATTGATCGTCCCCTTCTTTCACATGATAAGCCTATAAAGTAATTGTATGGAAGAACATTATAATCAGAACGAATAGTCTTTATCCAATATTCATTGAAAAACGCATGAAAAACAGGAACAGATGAGTATCTGCTCCTGTTATAAGTCCGTTATCCACTTTTTCATTCTACAAACCACATTTAAGTTGCGCACCACAGTTTGTACACGTATTGCAGCCGCCCGCTTCTTGTACAGTTCCTTTTCGACAAACTGGACAAGTATTCCCTACCTCTGATCCAATTGAAACATTCGTCGATCGAAGATCCTGTATCGTATCAACTAAAACCACAGGACTAGGCTCTTTATATGAATTTCCTTGTTCTTTATCAAAGCCATTTTCTTCAGCTGTTAAAGTAAGAACTTGTGAGTCACGGCTGCCATCCACATACACCGTCCCTCCTTTTGCTCCACCATTATAAAGTCTTTCATATACCTTCTCAACTTGCTCCACTGAATACCCTTTTGGGGCATTGACGGTTTTAGAAATAGAACTATCGATCCAGCGTTGAATGACGCATTGCACATCTGCATGTGCAGCTGGAGGTAAGTTCATGGCTGTCACAAACCATTTTGGCAACTCTTCACTAGAGGATTCCGGATGACGTTCAAGGTAATGTTGTACAATATCCGCTTTTACTTCCATAAACTTACCTAATCTTCCACTGCGATAATAAGTAAAGGAGAAATACGGTTCTAATCCAGTTGAAACGCCAACCATTGTTCCTGTCGAGCCAGTCGGTGCTACTGTCAATAAATGAGAATTGCGAATGCCATATTTTAAGATCGAATCACGCACATGTTCAGGCATTTTTTTCATAAATCCTGTGTTAATAAAGGCTTCTCTTACTTTTTGAGTCGCCTGATCATTTTCACGAATTAAAAATGGAAAACTTCCTTTTTCTTTTGCAATTTCAATAGAAGCTTCGTAGGCAGTGACCGCTATCGTTTCAAAAACTTGATCGACTAATTGATTACCTGATTCTGAACCATATTCTTCTTCACAATAAATAAGGAGATCTGCTAGTCCCATTACACCAAGTCCTACACGTCTTTCGCCTAATGCTTGATGTTCATTTTCTTTAAGAAAATATGGCGTTGCATCTATCACATTGTCTTGCATTCGCACGCCTACTCTAACCGTTTCTTTTAACTTCTCAAAATGAACGGTTTTGTTTTCCACATCAGCGAATTGTGCAAGGTTAACAGCTGCCAAGTTACAAACACTATATGGAGCAAGAGGCTGTTCACCACAAGGATTTGTCGCAACTACTTTTTGTCCGTAACTTTTTGCATTTGTCATATCGTTTGCATTGTCAATAAAGAATATGCCTGGCTCTGCCGAGTAAGTTGCACAAATGTTTATGAGATTCCAGAGTTCTTTCGCTTTAATCTTTCGATAAGTACGGATTTTGTATCCGAGTTTCTCCCACTCTCTGACATCTCCCACTTCATGCCACTTTTCATTGTATTCTGCCATCTCAGCTTTCGAATAAGACTCAACATCAGGGAATCTTAATTCATACAAATCGTTATCATCCACAGCTTTCATGAATTCTTTTGTTAGACAAACAGAAATGTTTGCTCCCGTCAAAAAATCTTCGTTGTGAACAGAATAAACGCCGCCTTCTTGTAAACGTTGTTCAGCATGATGAATAACATCGCTACTAAAGCCGCCGTAACCTTGGATCTTTTTATAATTGATGATCCCTTGATACATTTCTTTTTCAGAAGAGGATAATGGAGTAAATTTGAGCTTTTCTTTCGCTGCTCTTTGAATTTGCTCATCTTTAGAATTTTTCAAAAGAAATTGTAGAATACGGGGATTCTGCATTTTAGATATGATGAATTCAACAATGTCTGGATGCCAGTCAGTCAGCATAATCATTTGGGCACCACGTCTCGATCCACCCTGTTCCACTAGGTGTGTTAGTTTAGCAATATCATCTAACCAAGAAACAGAACCGGATGATTTTCCATTTACACCTTTAGCCAATGTATTACGGGGTCTGAGCGAAGATCCATTTGTTCCAACTCCCCCACCACGGCTCATAATTTCCATTACTTGTTTACGATGCTCAGATATCCCTTCGCGAGAATCTTTCACAAACGGCATGACATAACAATTGAAATAAGTGACGTCTGTATTCGCTCCCGCCCCATATAGAACACGACCTGCCGGGATAAAATTCATTTTCACTAGTTGTTCGTAAAATTTATCAAACCATTCTTTTCGTTTTTCTTCTGTTTTTTCCACAGAGGAAAGTCCAGTGGCATTTCTTTTTGCAATTTGTTCATAATACAATTCAAGAGGCTTCTCAATGACATCTAGCGAACGAGTAACAATGCTCGTTTCAATTTCTCGCGGATGTTCGATTGCACTTCGATATTCTTCGTCAATCCAAACATCTGCGGTTTTGTTTTCCCAATCAATCGACTCGATGTATCCCAAACCTCTCGCAGGGAACTTAGGATCTTCTTTTACCGTAAGAACGACATAATCTCCTGAAGTTAAGGTCAGTTTTTCAGTATCTTTGAATGCGTAGCGATCAATCATAACCAAGCGGGAAACACCTTTATGTAAAATATTCATATCTGAGGTGATCGGATATACCTGATGAAATAAAGCAATCTCTTTATTCAATCTTTCTACTTGAATCGATTTTTTTTGTGTGGATGTAATTGACATTCGTACCACTCCTTCAATATAAGTATTACTTATCTATTCTTGCTTTGAATAGATTAAAAATAGCATATTAAAAACATAAGATCAAGGAAAAAACACTATATATAGTGTTAGAAATTTATAACAATACACAACATATAGTGTTTAAGTTTCATGAAAATCTTTTTGTCAAACCCGCAATTATTAGCAATACGGCGTAAACTTATGTTTATTAAAGATTTACAGATCATTTGTTCTAGTTTACGGCTAATTTACGATTTGCTTATTTCAAATCATTTATGAACTTAGGTTCCAATAGTGTTCACAAAATAGACCAAAAAAATTTTTTTTAAAAAAATTACGTTTGTCGATCTTCATTCATTCTATTGCCCAACAGGAATAGAAAAAAGCATTCAGAATATCCGCAGATTTTCCAAATGCTTTTTTTTTCGAGATTTTTAAGATAGTTCCTTTATCTCTTTATCGTTTATAATTCCATTCATCGGACTCGTATCGCGTTTTTGCTAGGTTTTCAACATAATTCATTTCATCGTCTGACAAAGTATAAGGTTCTAGAGCAATATTTAATCCTTTTTCGAATCCTTCATAAAAAGCTTGTTTTGCTTGATCAAACGTTACTCGGTCTTCAGTTAATGCATTAATCGCAACAGCTTTGTTTTTAAAGGCATTTTGCATACGTTCTTTTATTCGATCATTTGAATATTTGAATAGACTAAATAATTTATCTTCTTCAATATCTAATAAAATCGCTCCATGTTGGAGAATGACTCCTTTTTGCCTCGTTTGCGCACTTCCCGCAACTTTTCTTCCTTCTACTACTAATTCATACCAGCTCGGTGCATCAAAACATACTGCACTTCTTGGATTTTTGAGTTTTTCTCTGTCTTCTTCTGATTTTGGTACAGCAAAATAGGCATCTAATCCTAATTGTTTAAATCCCTCTAGTACTCCTTCCGAAATCACACGGTAGGCTTCGGTCACGCTGGTCGGCATTTCCGGATGATCCTCTGAAACAATTACGCTATATGTTAATTCATGTTCATGAAGTACACCACGACCACCCGTTGGCCTTCTTACAAAACCTAAACCATGCTTCTTTACAGCATCCATATCAATTTCCCGATCAACTTTTTGGAAATAACCGATTGATAACGTAGCAGGATTCCACCCATAAAAACGAATCGTTGGAGGAATGAGACCTTCACTATGCCAATCTAATAACGCTTCATCTAGAGCCATATTAAACGATGGAGAACAATGACCGGAGTCAATAAATCGCCATTTTTCTTTCTTCATAAGACATCCCTCGGTTTCCATTCAAATTACGAATCGCTTACTAGTCTATCAAAATTCTTCACAAAATCAACAAACTCGACGTGAACATGGTAAATTTCCTTTGATTCTTAAATACGAGACGAATATAATAATAATTAGTGTGAATAAATCTTTTTTTATCAAAACGGTTTATCTCGCTTCAGTTTAAGCGAATAGGGGGCTATTAAGATGTATATTGTACTAATTGTGGCAGGTGCTCTCATCATTTATTTAGGATTTAACTACTATAGACAAAAAGGTAGTGTCACAAATCTTACAGAAGATGAATTTAGAGAAGGTTATCGCAAAGCTCAGTTGATCGACGTACGCGAACCAAATGAATTCGATGGTGGTCATATCCTTGGAGCTCGAAATATTCCTATGTCTCAAATGCGGATGAGAATGAAAGAAATCCGCAAAGACAAGCCTGTCTTTTTATATTGTCAAAATACATTGCGAAGCAGCCGGGCTTCACAAATGTTAAAAAGAAAAGGCTACAACGATCTTTATCAGCTTAAAGGCGGATTTAAACAGTGGAATGGGAAAGTGAAGTCCAAATAATAAGAAAAGCAATTTACTCAAGCATGGATTACAGTCTAAGTACATCCTGTGTCCTAAAGCAGTTGCCGCTTGGAGACTGGATCCAAAAAACTTTAGTGAAAAAATTTATACTTTCTTATCTTTCAAGAAAGGGGCTGTCCCAAAAGTCTTAAAAATGGACTTTTGGGACAGCCCTTCTTACTTCTATCCAATTGGTTTTAAACGTATTTCTCCGAAAAATGATTGGGTTTAGCTTGAGGTTGAGCCACCTATTTTTAACTTTATCATCTATCTTTCTGACTAATTGTTTGTGCACTTTCATTTGTAAATATCGAGAATTTTTTTCCCCTTGCTTTATTCGATGTTGTCAATGACTGTTATTAATTAAACAATGAAGTGAGTAAAGGAGAAGACGGCAACTCATGTGGAAAGCCTCCACCTGTTGTGAAAATCGGCAAAATCGTTTGAACAGTGTCATAAAATAGAAAAGCCACCTTATCTCGATTCATCGAGATAAGGTGGCTTTAATAAACGAAGCGTACTTTATCAGTGCTCTCAGGAGCTTGAAGTGAAAAGGCTCGGACCCATCCGCAGAAAACGTCCCCTCTGGAACGGAAATCGATGGCTTATACGCCCATTGATGTTCCAAGAGGACTTTTTTAGCGGCCTCAAAACCATACTGCGAGGTCTCGACTCGCTCGTTTTTCCACTAGTAGTCTAGTCATTTTGTATTCCTGTCAACAACATTCGCTAACATTGCCTTTCAATTAAGAAACAGTTTCTTCAACCTTTTTTTGATAACGTAACACCGGTTTACGTGCGGCTTTCGTTTCATCGAGTCGTTTGATTACTGTTGTATGAGGAGCATCTTGAACGATTTCTGGATTTTCTTCTGTTTCCTTCGCAATTTGAATCATCGCGTCAATAAACGAATCAAGCGTTTCTTTCGATTCCGTTTCAGTTGGTTCAATCATGATACATTCTTCAACATTTAATGGAAAATAGATCGTTGGCGGATGATAGCCAAAATCTAGCAAGCGCTTAGCTATATCAAGTGTTCTAACGCCTAATTTCTTCTGTCTTCGACCACTCAGTACAAATTCATGTTTACAGTGGCGATCATATGGAAGATCAAAGAAAGGAGCCAGCTTTCTCATCATATAATTCGCATTCAAAACAGCATACTCTGTAACTGCTTTAAGGCCATCCGGACCCATTGAACGAATGTACGTGTACGCACGGACATTTATACCGAAGTTTCCATAATAAGGCTTCACTCTTCCGATTGAGTCTGGACGATTGTAATCAAATGTGAATCCGTCTTCCGTTTTAATCAACACTGGTTTTGGCAGGTATGGAATTAAATCTTTTTTCACACCGACAGGACCAGATCCCGGTCCTCCGCCACCATGAGGTCCCGTAAATGTTTTATGAAGATTTAAATGGACGACATCAAAGCCCATATCCCCTGGTCGAGCTTGCGATAAAACAGCATTTAAGTTTGCGCCATCATAATACAACTTCCCGCCAGCATCATGGACAATTTGAGCCATTTCAAGAATATTTTCTTCAAAAAGCCCTAGTGTGTTCGGATTCGTTAACATTAAGGCTGCTGTATCTTCTCCTACTACACGTTTTAAATCTTCTAAATCGACTAAACCATCATCATTTGATTTTACAGTGATTGTATCAAAGCCAGCAACAGTCGCAGAAGCCGGATTTGTCCCATGTGCTGAGTCAGGAACAATCACTTTTGTTCGATTATTGTCTCCGTTTGCTTCGTGGAATGCACGAATCATCATCAGACCTGTCCATTCACCATGCGCTCCTGCAGCCGGTTGGAGAGTAACTTCATCCATTCCAGTAATCTCAATCAAATGTTCTTGAAGGTCATACATTAATTCAAGCGCGCCTTGCACACTCGACTCAGGTTGAAGTGGGTGAATATGTGCAAATCCATTTAAACGTGCAGCTGATTCATTCATTTTTGGATTGTACTTCATCGTACACGATCCAAGAGGATAGAAACCAGAATCTACACCATGATTTCGTTTTGAAAGTGCAGTGTAATGTCTCATAATATCTAATTCGGATACTTCCGGAAGGTCTGCATCGTTTTTTCGAATAAACTCAGAAGGAATTAACTCTTCTTTACTGACTTCAGGAATGTCTAAAGATGGTAGGCTGTAACCAATTCTGCCTGGTTTAGAAATTTCAAATATGAGTGTTTGGTCTTCACTATGCATGATGGTCCCCCAATTCTTGAACAAGAATGTCGATCTCTTCTTTTGTACGAAGTTCTGTTACAGCTAGCAGCATATGCTGGCTTAAGTCTTCAAAAGAACGTCCTAAATGATAACCACCAATGATTCCTTTCGAAAGTAATCTTTGATTTAGGCTTTCAGCATCTTCTTCTAACTTTATAACAAATTCGTTAAACGATGGTCCTTCAAATGCAATTTCGATTCCGTTCGCTTTCAACTGTGTTTTTGCATAATGAGCTCTTTGGATATTTTGCCAAGCCATCTCTTTCACACCTTGTTTTCCTAACGCAGTCATTGCAACAGAAGCCGCGAGTGCATTTAAAGCTTGATTCGAACAAATATTAGAGGTCGCTTTATCACGACGAATGTGTTGCTCACGGGCTTGTAACGTTAAAACATATCCTCTTTTTCCATTTTCATCCGTTGTTTCGCCAACTAAACGACCTGGAACTTTTCTCATTAATTTTTGTGTCACCGCAAAATATCCACAGTGCGGTCCTCCAAATGCTGATGGAATTCCAAACGGTTGTGCATCTCCAGCAACAATGTCCGCTCCAAATTCACCTGGTGGTGTCAGAGCTCCTAATGCCAATGGGTTGGATGAGACCACAAACATCGCGTTTTGTCCATGTGATAACTTTTCAATACGCGCTAAATCTTCAATTCTTCCGAAGAAATTCGGGTATTGGACAAGGACTGCTGCAACTTGGTCATCCATGTGCTTTTCAAGTTCATCTAAATCTGTCACTCCGTCGTTATGTGGAATTTCCACAACTTCAATATATTGGCCTTTTGCATAAGTACGGACAACATCCTTTGATTCGGGGTGGACAGCACTTGAAATTAAAATTTTCTTTCTTCGCGTTTGACCTGCACTTAAGACAGCAGCTTCTGCAAGAGCTGTGCCACCATCGTACATTGAGGAGTTGGCTACATCCATTCCTGTTAGTTCACAAATCATGGTTTGAAATTCAAAAATTGCCTGTAACTCCCCTTGAGAAATCTCCGGTTGATAAGGAGTATAGGCTGTATAAAATTCGGATCGGGAAATGACATGATCGACAATGATCGGCATGTAGTGATCATAGACACCTGCACCTAAAAAAGAAGTGTGCGACTTAAGATCTGCATTTTTTGAAGCGAGAGCGGTCAATTCTTTCATCAAAGATGATTCGGATTTTGCTTCTTTTATATTAAGAGGACCTTTAAAACGAACTTTCTCTGGAATGTCGCTAAATAATTCATCAATTGTTTCGACGCCAATCGTGTCCAACATTTCTTTTTGATCAGCTTTTGTCATTGGTAAGTAGCGGTGCAACATATCAAATCCACTTCCTTGTCTTAAAATTTTGAACGTTTATAAAATGGAGTCGCCACGATCTGTGCAGCCACTTTTTTTCCTCTAATTTCAACAAAAACGTCTGAACCTAATTCACTCTGCTCTCTCTTAACCAATGCCACACCAATATTTTTTTTCAATGTAGGCGATTGAGTACCTGATGTGATCTCACCAATTAACTCTTCCCCCGCATATACAGGGTATCCGTGTCTTGGAATACCGCGTTCAATCATTTCAATCCCCACTAATTTACGTGGAATTCCGTTCTCTTTTTGAGCTATTAATGCATTTTTTCCATGAAAATCAGCTTCTTTTTGCGTTTTAACTGCAAATCCAATACCCGCTTCTAGTGGTGAAATGTTTTTTGAAAGTTCTTGCCCATAGAGTGCTAAATTCGCTTCAAAACGAAGTGTATCTCTAGATCCAAGCCCGCAAGGCAGAACTTCTCCTTTACCTGCTTCCAAAATTGATTCCCAAATCGCTTTGGCGTCTTTTGGCGCACAATATATTTCAAATCCGTCTTCACCTGTATAACCTGTCCGTGAGACAAGTGCTGGCTTTCCATTTAATAAAACAGATGAACGGAACTGGAAAAATTTTATTTCATTTAAATTCTGATTGGATGCTAAAGATTGCAATACTTCCTCTGCTATAGGACCTTGTAGAGCTAACTGAGCATATTCATCAGAAACGTTTGTTACATTAACATTTCCTTTCACATGGTCGAGTAGCCATTGAAAATCCTTTTCGATGTTAGCAGCATTAACGACTAATAAAAAGTGTTCTTCTCCATATCGGTAAACTAACAAATCGTCGACAGTACCACCATCGTCATAACACATAGCTGTATATTGTGCGCGATTATCTTTTATCGTTGTAACATCATTGGTCATCATCGACTGCAAATATGAAAGACTATCTGGCCCTTTTACTTCAATTTCTCCCATATGAGAAACGTCAAACAAACCAGCTTTTGTACGAACAGCAAAGTGTTCTTCTTTAATACTTGAAAATTGGACAGGTAAATCCCATCCGCCAAAATCAATTGTTTTTCCCCCATACGATTTATAAATTGGAAATAAAGGCGTTTGTTTTAACTCAGTCAATGAAATTCCTCCTTGATGCTGATCGTCCGATGCATTCGCAAAAAAAGACAGATATCCCCTATTAAAATAAGAGATCTCTGTCCTTAAACCTGAAAGTTTCCCCTAAAAAGGGTTTCCTCGTGGGTGGTTTCGAATATTGAAACACTCTCCAGAGCCGCGTCCAGCAAGAGTCCTTTTGTACCTGAGAGATTCACAGCATAGCTGTTTGCTCCTTCGGTGCTGCCTAAACAGTCTCTCCCCTTGCGTTCATTCGCCTATATTTAGCTTCATGGTGGGATATACTAAATTAAAAAGAGGTTGCGGTTTTGGAATGTTCGGATTTTCATAAATTTAAAATCTTTCTAAGCTATTCCTATCCTACCATCAAGTTTACTTGCTCGGCAATATATTTTGAAAGGAAAGTGGAAACTTGAACATAAAAATACAGATGGACAAAGATTGGGAAAAACAGTTTTTACATTTAGAAGAAAAAGAAGGACCTTGGTCAACCTTTGATCAGTTTAAACTTGGATTTGAAGCCCATTCCATTAAACAGATCAATAGCTTTACAACACTCGTATCCCTGCCGCATATTCACAACCTGAAACTCCATGATTTTCAAATAAATACGGTAAAACATGTTCTTGAAAAATTGAATGGAAAAGCGATTTTGGCAGATGAAGTGGGACTCGGAAAAACAATTGAAGCCGGTTTCATTTTAAAAGAATACATGGTTCGCGGTCTAATAAAAAAAGCCGTAATCTTTGCCCCGGCATCGCTCGTAAATCAATGGATTAGTGAACTGAAAGAAAAGTTCCAATTGCCTGTCAACATCTATAAATCCGAACATTCTTATCAAGATGGGATCTTAATAACCACTATTGAAAAAGCGAAGAGATCGAATCACCGCGACTTTTTTTTGAATCAAACATTTGATATGGTCATTGTAGATGAAGCACATCGTTTAAATCATCCTCAAACGCAAAATTTTATATTTATGGAAAAAGTGAAAAAAAAATACTGTTTATTTCTAACAGCAACACCGGTTCAAAACAAAGTGGAAGAATTATATAGTATGATTTCTTTATTAAAACCAGGTTTGTTAGGTACATTGAAAGAATTCAACAAACGCTTTGAACAAGCAAAAAAGGAACCTCACTCTGACGTGATTCAGTCACTAGTCCGACAAGTGATGATTCGAAATCGAAGAGTGGATAGCGGCGTATTCTGGAAAGAAAGAAAGATAAATACACAAATGATTTCCCTATCCACTAACGAACATCAATTATATAACCAGCTGGATTCTTTTTTACAGCTTCAGCCTGACAGTTTAACGAGTTTAACATTAAAAAGAGAGTTTTGTAGCAGTCCGCACGCTTTCTTAAAAACTGCCAGTAAAACCATTCCACAAAATTTCACGAATTTAAAAGAACTAGAGGATTTGAAACAATATTCTCAAAAAATCCTAAATATTGATCCATTTACCAAAGCTACAAGCACTAGTACAGTTGGTCCAGTCCCTTAATGATAAAGTGATTATTTTCACCGAATATCGTGCAACCCAACTTTACTTGCAACATTTACTTTATCAAAATGGAATTTTCTCTGTTTTATATCAAGGTGGGAAAAAGGCGAGCAATAAAGATTGGACAAAATATCTTTTCAAGGAAAAAGCAGATGTAATGATTGCGACGGATGCAGGAAGTGAAGGGCTAAATCTTCAATTTTGCCATAATATGATCCATTATGATCTTCCATGGAATCCGATGAAGCTCGAACAAAGAATTGGCCGTATTCATCGACTTGGTCAAAAAGAAGATGTGCAACTATTTTATTTAATTTTAAAAAATACAATTGAAGAACATATTCTTAAAATTTTATATAAAAAAGTTGATATCTTTAAACATCTAATTGGAGATTTAGATGAAATTCTTTCAAAAAAACCAGTTGATCAGTTGAGTGACCATCATTTTGATGCTCAGGAATATCCAAGCTAAGGAGGAAAATTCAATGAACCAACAAGAAATTGAAAATTATGTATTCCGTTTTTTCGATGCACATGAGTGTAATCTTCTTCACAAAAATCAAGATCAGTTAGAATTCCAGCTTACAAAAGAACTCGATAAAGAACTTCTAAATCGTCCTTTCTATTGGATGTATATGGAGAAAACGAAGCAGTATCCTCAGCCAGCTTCTCTACACCTTCATTTTTCTGAGAAAAATGAAATAAAAGAGCCAAGTAGTAAATTTATTCATTTTGGTTCTCCATTACTACATCAGATTTTCGAAATCGCTCAAAACAATGGAAAGTATGTAAAATTATACGAAAACGCAAAAAGGAGTAGTCCTAAGACTACCCCTTTAATACCTTGGCTTTGTATGAATGCAAAAGTTACCTTTCAAACAAATTTAACGAAAGAATTGATCTATTCAATCGGATTAAATTTAATTCATGGAAATTTCGTTGAAGATATGAATTTACACCTTCAAGAAAAAAATTTAGAATCTTCTATACCACACAATCGTTTTACGCTTGCTCCGATTATAAAGACGAAAAGTGGAATAACAAGAATAAAAGAGCATATTTTACAATCGGTTCAAATGCATCCTTTTGATTGGGCACAAAAAGCAGAAAATCAATTAAAAACTGAATTGGATGCTCTAGAATCCTATTTCGCTCCTGCTGATCCAAAACCAGACAAATATTTTCTTGAGAAAAAAATGATTTACGAACTTTATGAGCCAACTATTAAGTTTGAAGTAATAAATGGAGGGCTATTCTTTTTAGAATGCTCTCACTAATTCAACCACCAATATAACTCATTTCAATTTTTTTCTTATGTTTAACACTTTCTGCTGTCCGTAAATCAGAATACTGATCTGAACGATTTTCCCAGATCGATGTAATGACTTCATATAATGTGTCATCGTCTGGAATAGTAGCCGCCTTTTCTTTTAAGTCAAAGCCTGATGAAGCAAATAAACATGTATATAGTTTCCCATCAGCAGATAATCTTGCTCTTGTACAGCTCGAACAAAAACTATCAGACACCGATGAAATGATCCCAAAAGTACCGCCTATATTTTTAAAAGTAAAGGTATTGGCTACCTCACCAAAATATTCAGGTTGATTTTCACTGATTTCATCCATTTCAGAGAGTTTTTCAAGAATTTCTTTTTTTGAAACGACCTTACTATAATCCCAACCGTTTGTGGTACCTACATCCATAAACTCAATGTAACGAATCGAAATCTTTCTTGATTGGAAATATTTTGCCATCGGCACGATTTGGTTTTCATTGATTCCTTTTTGCACAACCATGTTCACTTTCACTTCCAGGCCAACCTTTTGAGCCGCTTCAATTCCTTGTAGAACCGGATTCACGCTTGTCCGATTTCCATTTAATTCCTTGAAGAGTATGTCATCTAATGCATCTAAGCTAATATTAACCCTTTGTAATCCTGCTCTTTTTAATGGTTCAGCGAGCTTAGGCAGCAATACCCCGTTTGTCGTTAAAGCAATATCGTCGAGACCTTGGATCTTTTGCAGACGTTGAATCAATTCGGGAAGACGGGGACGTAACAATGGTTCACCGCCAGTTAATCGCACTTTTTTGACACCCATTTTGACAAATAACTTGGTCAGGCGCTCAATTTCATCAAAACTAAGCAATTGATTTTTTGTCATAAATGGATAATCATTACCGAAAATTTCAGAAGGCATGCAATAAGAACATCTAAAATTACAACGATCCGTTACTGAGATACGAAGATCTCTTAATGGTCGTTTCAATTTATCAATGATTAGAGATTCCCCCACTATTTTTCCTCCTTTTTTATCTAAGCTATGTTATCGGATGTTGTTGATAGGAAGCAAAAACAATGAGACTCCTGCGGAAAAACGAGCGAGTCGAGGCCCCGCAGTGGTGGTTTTTCAGGCCACTGAAAAAGTCCTCATGGAACATCTATACACGTATAAGCCATAGATTTCCGTTTCAGGCAGACGCTTTCCGCGGGCACGGCTTCAATCTCCTCCGACAAACAGGAAGTTTTAGCGCAGTCGTTGCAACAGGATGTTGCGCTCTTAGACTGTGATCCTTTCTCAGCGGGGCTTTCAGCTCGTGCTTTTCCCGCAGGAGTCGCTGCCTTTCACTTCCATTCAGTAACGGTGTAAAAAGAACGGTCTTATCCAATTTCACTTTAAAGATGAAGACAAAAATGTCGCCCAGTCTAAAATTCGTGGCTTAGAAGCGAATCTGAGGGCTCGTTTTTCATTTGCAGATTTTCAATCTATAAAAATTGGACATTTTCAGTGGCCTCGTGGTTTTTCACGAGGAGGCTCGACCGTTCGTCCGCGGAAAGCGAGTTGTTTTGCTGAATGCTGAAAAATCAACATAATCATTCAACAAAGCCTTTATCTAAACAAATATGCTAGCATTGAAAGTAAGATCGTCAGACTTATCTATACTTTTGTGATTGTGCACCTTTTGCTTACTCTTTGTTTAAAATCATTGCTATTTCATTAGCAATTTGTTTACTTGTTGATTCATCACTTGCATTCACTTCTATATGAGCAACGCTTCTATACAATGATAATCGCCTATCATAGCGATCTTTTAATTGTTCAAATGAAGAAGCTGCAGCTAATGGTCTTGTATGATCATTTGAAACTCTTAACCAGATAATTTCAAAAGAAGGGTTAAGAAAAATAACGGTCCCCTTATTCGTAAGAATTTTTCTGTTTCTACTTGATAAAATAACGCCGCCACCAGTCGATATAATAAAGTCACTATTCGCTAATGAATTTAATGCTTCTTCTTCTTTCAGTCGAAAATAAGACTCTCCTTCTTCCGCAAAAATAGAAGCAACAGATTGACCTTCCTTTTGTTCAATCCATTTATCCAAATCGATAAAGGATTTATTTAATAACAAAGCCAATTCTCGACCTATTGTAGTTTTTCCAGCGCCCATAAAGCCAATTAAGTAAATGACGGACATTGAAACGCTCCTAACTCTATTGATCTTTCTTTCATTATACACAACTCATTCTACGAACGATATTAAGCCGACTTGACCTCATTAACTATGAACGAACAATTCCTTGATTCTTTATGATCACTTCGTTCATTTCGTTTCGATACATCATTTTCATCTCCTCCATATAGCGTTTCTTTGTTATATACAAATCAGTTCCTGCAAACGAAATAATAAAAGCGATCGCACACAATATGATTACAAGTGGTAATACAAATCCCTTATCATTCAGATTGATCATTATTCACCACAACCTCTGCATTAAATAGCGAAGAAGAGAAAGAAGCAACTCTCTCTTCTCCATTTTCAAACTTTACACGAAGATATAAACTCGAATCATTTTCCTCAAATTTGATGTTCGATGCATCTTGCAAAACAATTTCATGACCTTGAAGATCCACTCTTCTTCTAATATTAGTTCCGTAAACTTCATAGGAAATAATAGAATTTCCTATTGTTAATTTCACTAATTGGTCCTTCACCTCAATTTTTTCTGATTTAAGAAATTCATCTCTGAATTGTGCAATCATTAAATTCCATTCATAAGTCGAGGAAGGTGCTAAAGAGTTGTCAATCATTCCATAAGTTTTTATTATGAGTGGAAACAATAGAGCGACCATCATAAAAATTTGAAGTAACAATAATGAATCAATCAATGTAAAGCCATTTTCACTCAAATCGAACGCATCTTTCACCTTGTCCATCTTCTTTTTCAAAAGCTACACATGCCTCCTTTATAAAATCTTCTGAATTTTGCCAGTGGACTGAATATGAATATCCATCTTCTTCTATTAAACTGTCTTTGAAGATTTTATTTACAAAGTACCGTTCCACTTCTTCATACAACATTCTTTCAGCTGTCATTTCTCGTTCAGTTATTGCCATTTGATCGATCATTCGGAACATCATCGGACAAATATAAGAGGTAATAATGAGCAAACAACTGATTGCAATTAGCCCTTCAGCAACAGAAAATCCACCCTCATTCTTGAACATCAAATCGACCTTGACCAATATAAAAGGTCACTTTCTTTAAAATTCCATGCATTTTAAAATAGAGAGTACCAAATGGCTGAATGCTTCCATTTGGATATATCGTGAGCTTTTGAAAATTTGTTTGAACCATACTTGACCCCAGTGGAAACGATCTTTTTGTAAGGATCAGTTGATGATTGATAAAGGCCTGGTACTTTCCTGATTGAGGATAAAACTGGAGGTAAATAGACTGTTTTTCAGCTAAGGCATAACTTTGTAAGTACTGAATATCTGCCTTAAATTGATTAATAAATAATTTATCTTCGATATGATTCATAGTGGGAAATAAGAGGATCATACTTGGAAGCATCAATAGTGAGGTGATAAGCAACACCAGAAGCGTTTCTACAAGCGTAAAACCACGGCTATTGTTCATTCATCACAACTTCTCCATTCGTTGATAAGGATACTTGTGTACCATTAGGACAAGATGTTTCATTTTCTCTTAAATAGCCTCCCGTGACCAAATCTTCCATACTTAATGGGGTGCTTTTATTATCGATCTCATAAGACTGAACTTGTCCTTCTACCATATGAATAAACGCACTACACCCTTTTTTATTAATTGAAGAACTTTGATGAGTAACATTCGGAATCGTAATGAAAAGTAAGATTGAAATAACCAGCATAACGATTAACATCTCGACTAATGTGAATCCAGATTCATTTTTCATTTTATTCTCCTATTTTTCATTTTTATAAGTTGGGCTTTTTCAGTGCCTTTACTTCGTTCCTGCGGGGCTTTCAGCTCGTGCTGTTCCTTCTCGAGTCGCTGCCTGCACTTAAACCGAATAAGATGCTCGTCTTTTTTGAGCTAATTTCTAGTTATGAAATGGATTCAATTAAATTGAATCCATCATTTGGAACATTGGGATCATGATGGAGAAATATACAATGACAATAAATAATCCAACGACAGTAAAAATGATCGGTTGAATGAAAGTCATCCATTTACTTGATTTCGCTTCCATGTCGTTTAAGCAATAATGACTATAAATCAAAAGTTCTTCATCTAACTTTCCATTTCTTTCTCCATGAGAAAGAATGTAAGTCAAATCGGAACGAAATAAAGGAAAACTTTCACATACTTTTGGAAAAGAGAGTCCGATCTTTAATTGAGCTTTCATCTTTATTGCCATGTCCTGATAAATAATACGATAATTTTGTGCTTCAAACATATTGAGTGAATCATGAATCGAAATTCCACTTTTTAGCAAAAAGCCTAATTCTCTTGTAAAAAATTGAGTATAAAATCCTTTCGCATAAAATGAGATGATGGGGATATTACTTAATATCGAGGCTTTTTTTAGTGGGGATAGCATTTTCCAACTTTTTCTTCCTATAAATGTAGTGAGTAAAATAAGGATGAACAATAGAAGAAAGATGCGAGGAAAATTTTTAAACAGAGTGAGTAAAAAAGCAACCATACCAGAAGGTTCGTAACCTAACGATTGATAAAGCACTTCAAATTTGGGAAGAAGAATTTTTTGCATAACAGACATGATTCCAGCTAAAAGAAAAAGGAGCATGATGGGGTATTGAAGAATTTTCAGCATCGCTTGGCGATCTTTCTTGCTTTTTGTGATGGACATACCACCTTCAATTAGAGTGACTGAAACATTCCCATGATGTTCTGCAAAATAAATTTGAGTGCACGTATGTTCAGGGATTCCTAATTTTCTTAAGATGTCGACAATCGCTCCACCTTTTTCAAGCGTTTGCTTTACCTCCTCCATAATGCCTCGATCCATTTGCTCAATGTGTAAAAGCAAAAATTCAAAAGCTTCAATTAAAATAAAACCTCTTTGCAGCATTTCTCCTAACCGAATTAAAAATTGGCCTTGATCTTTTATTTGCTTCTTTTTTTTATTCATTTTGAAAACGAAAAAACTCTTTTTCGGATAAATATCCAAGGGCAATCCCCTTTCTTAATAAATCCTTTAATTGAAGATAATCTTGTGAAGGTATTTCTCCATTTGCAGATTTTAATACAGACTTAAGGGTTAGCCCATGTAAAATTTCATACACAATTGCTCTCTTTTGTGATTGGTTATATGTGCAAAATGGCGAGCAATTCTCTCCACAAAATGGACATTTCACTTCTACTAATCTTTGTGCCGTTATCCCTATAAGAGCTTGATTTATTTCATGCCACTTTATTCCAAGTTCTAATAAACGATAGATGGCTCCTTTTGCATTTGCAGCGTGTAAAGTCGTTAAGACTAAATGACCTGTTAATGCGGCTCTGACAGCAATTTGAGCGGTTTCATAATCCCTGATTTCTCCGATCATAATGACGTCAGGATCACTTCTTAAAATGGCTTTCAAACCAGTTGAATACGATATCCCCGCTTTTTCGTTAACTTGTACCTGTAACACTTGTTCATTTTCTTTTTCAATGGGATCTTCTAAGGTAATCACATGTCGATCAAGCTGAGTCGTACAATGAGAAATCATCGAATATAAAGTAGTTGTTTTTCCACTCCCAGTCGGACCTGTATGAATTAATAATCCATGTGAGTGCTGAAGAAGAGCGAGTAATTTCTTACTTGAAAAAGGGAAAAGTGAAAGTTTTTGAAGGGGGATCGACGATTTTTGGGGAAGTAAACGAATGACTAAACTTTCTTTTGATTTCAAGGTTGGGAGTGTAGATATTCGGAGATAATAAAGATGTTGATCGTTGGTCCATTCAAATGAACCACTCTGCGGCCGCCTTCGTTCACCAATATCCATCGAGGCTCGAAATTTAAAATGAGAAATAAGTCTTTCTCCTAGTTCTAAACTAACCGTTTTGTAAGGAACTAACTGTTGGGGAATTCTAAGCTGGATGAGGTAATCGTCTCGCCGAGGAAGAAAATGAATATCTGTTGCTTGTTTATTAGTAGCTGTTTGAATCAAATGGAACGCAAATGGTTCAACATCAATATTACTTATGAGAAAACACCACCTATCGTTAGATTAATGGTAAGATTCGACTTTTTTTTCTCTTTTCCTCTATTTTTTTTAAAAAAAAGAGAAAGATAATCGCACTTCCTCTTTTAACAAGACAATTTTAATAAATTTTTTCTATTTGTTAAATTTCTTAATCCTTCTGGATTGTATCCGATTACAAGTTTTTCTCCATCCGTTAAGATTGGGCGTCTTAACAATTTAGGATTATCAACTAATAACTTTACGACTTCTGATAGGGTCATATCATCCACATTAATTTTTAAGTCTTTAAAGGTTTGGCTTCTTGTAGCAAGTATTTCATCTATTCCTTCATTTGTCATAGATAATAAGTGCATCATTTCTTCAAAAGTAGGTGTTTCTCGAAAAATGTGCCTCTCATTGAATTCAACTGAGTTTGCATTTAACCATTTTTTCGTCTTTCGACATGACGTACAACTTGGATAAGAAATAAAAGTTAATTTATTCATCATTCACTCCTCCAATCATTCATTAATTTTAAATTTTGTTTGTTATTAAATTGTACATTATATGTACATCTTTTGTACATTAATTTGCATGAAATTCATTTCATTTTTTTAATCGATTTGCAGAAGATTTTGCAAAGAGTACTTTTTTTCCGTTTCCCTTTCCTGTTTTCTGCTATATAATAAAGAAAACATCCTTAATTATAATCAATAATTGAAATAAATCTGTTTCAGCTTTGATTATTACTTTATCTTCACAAAGGATAAGGACTGTGTGATTTACATTTTGCATCATATTCCATTATAATATTTTTTGATGGATCGAACTGGTAAAGGAGGGATACATATGGATCGCATGTTCCGAGTATTAGGTTTTTGGACTGGTATTTTTACTGTATTTTTCTACTTGGGTCATATGGAGAAAACATCGTTACTTTTCTTAGGCCAAACAGGATTTTTTATCCTTTTAGGTTATCTGAAATTATCTGAGCGTATGTATATTTATGTTTTTGGAGCATATTGCACAATCTTTTTTGCAGGATTTACGTATTGGACAACTTTCATGATGCCTCTTGGTGGACCACACTAATAAAAAAACCTTTTAAGCATTTTGCTTAAAAGGTTTTTTTATGTCTCTGTTCAAATAGACTTATTCAGCTTCTCCCATCGTTTCCGTTACTACTTCGCCTTGTCGTAGTGGTTTTAAAAATAAAATTGCTATTGCCAGAATTGCTAAGATAAAGCCTACGGCAAATGGGGAATGAGGAGAAATTCCCTCTCCGATTACGCCTGAAAGTACTGGTGCAAAAGCAGCTCCTAACCAACGAACAAAGTTATATCCTCCAGACGTAATTCCTCTCTCATATGGAGAAACCTCCATCACATAACTTGTAAACAATGCATTATTTAATCCCGAAGCTAGTCCAGAAATAATAACAATTACTATGATTAAAGGCGTTGAATGGACCATGAATAATGAGCCTATTGCAACTGCAAATACGAATAAGCTAAAAGGCAATATTTGTTTTGGTGTATACTTCTTTTCTAATTGATGGCTCAAGATGGCGGACCCATAAGCAAGCATTAATCCCCAGCCAAAAAAAACAAAACCGATCTGAATCGCTGTTAAACCAATGATTAGGGGTGTATAAGCAAGAATAACAAAAAATCCATAATAATAAAGCATAGCAGACAATGCGCTGATAACAAATGGCGGAAAAGAGAATAATTCTTTTAATTCTTTTATTCCTACAGGTTTTCTTTTTTGTTTGTTGCCTGGGTCTGACACAAAGAAAGTAACAAGCAAAAAAGCAACAAGGATCAAAAAGCTAGTCGCAAAAAAAGGATATCTCCATGAAATTCCACCTAAAATCCCCCCCACTAGAGGACCTCCAGCCATTCCAAGACCTATAGCAGCTTCATACAAACCAACTGCTTTAGATGCATCTTTTGATAAAGCGATTAACAGAGTCATTGCTGTTGCAAAAAACATCGAATTTCCAAATCCCCATCCTGCTCTGAAAATAGATAGTTCAGGAATATTGTTTGAAATTGCACATAGAAAAGCAAAGATCGTTACAACAAAAAGACCCGTCATCATCAGTCTTTTTTCTCCTGTACGACTTGCCCAAATACCCGCTGGTATCATCATAAAAGCCATTGTGAAAATATAAGCAGTAAATAACATTTCAACTTGCCAATGAGTGGCTCCTATTTGTTCTGCGATTATTGGTAGAATTGGATCTACGATACCGATTCCCATAAATGCTAAGAATGTGGCGAGAACTGTAATCCATCTTGCACGTTTAATCGAGTTTTCATTCATTTCCATTTGCCTCTTCTCTATCTAATATTTTATGAATTTTATGACTCAACTCTTCTAGTTCAACCTTAAATGATTGCATTTTCATCATTTTTTGAGTAATCAATGCTATTTGTTCATCTAAACCTTTCGATAATGGAACAAGTTCCTGTTTCTTATCCACTTCTAATGCTTGCCTATATTCTAATCGTTTCTCTTCAACAATTTGCTCCAGCTGAACAAACTCTTGTAACTCTTGTAAGGAAAATCCAAGAACATCTCTAGCAACAACGATTTTTTTTAATTTATTAATGTCGTCCTCACTATACATTCTTGTACCACCATCACTTCTTTCAGGAGATGAAAATAAACCAATTTCTTCGTAGTATCTTATCGTTCGTTTGGTTAGTTTAGTTTGTTTTGATACCTCATCAATCTTATAAAATTTCATAGTGACCTCCTTAACGAATAAATCTAACATTAACGTCAACGTTAGATTTTGTCAACTTCTCTGATTTCAATCCTTCACTGCGACACAATGAAAGGTGGAAGCGACGCGTTTTGAGTCCTGTGAAAAATCCGAACGGCTAGGTGAGCGCTTTTTGATCACCGGCAGACGGGCAGATTTTATCACATGGACGCAAGGAGCTGAAACTAGACATCATGAAAGGTGGAAGCGACGCGTTTTGAGTCCTGTGAAAAATCCGAACGGCTAGGTGAGCGCTTTTTGATCACCGGCAGCCGGGCAGATTTTATCACATGGACGCAAGGAGCTGAAACTAGACATCATGAAAGGTGGAAGCGACGCGTTCTGGGTCCTGTGAAAAATCCGAACGGCTAGGTGAGCGCTTTTTGATCACCGGCAGACGGGCAGATTTTATCACATGGACGCAAGGAGCTGGAACTAGACATCATGAAAGGTGGAAGCGACGCGTTCTGGGTCAAGAAATAGATGATGCATTGAGACTTGAATCATCGGAGAAACTCACAAAAAAATTTATCATTCCTTCTCCATAAAAAAAGCTCTGTAGTTTCCTACAAAGCAAAATGGTACTTATTAATATCCATTTAAAAAAGGATTAGAATCCATCTCAGATCCAATCGTCGTTTCTTCTTCGTGACCTGGTAGAACGATTGTATCCTCTGGTAATTCCAGTAACTTTTGATGAATACTTTTTAAGAGCAAAGCGGAATCTCCACCTGCTAAATCAGTCCTGCCTATACTATTTTTAAATAGAGTATCTCCTGCGATTACTGCTTCAAAAGATGGGAAATAATAAGAGAGACTTCCAGGACTATGACCAGGTGTTTTAAGAATTTGAAAAGCGAAATCACTTATTTGAATTTCCGTTTCATTTTCCACAAAATGATCAGCTGCTTTAACAGTCATTCCACCGGTTCTGAAGGCGATGGAACCATTCAATTTGGGATCGTGTAACCACGTTTTTTCACGCTCGCTCATATAAACGGGAATGCTGTATTTTTCGCGTATATCGTCAACAGCCCCGATATGATCGAAATGAGCGTGAGTCAAAAATATAGCGAGGGGCTTCCATTTTTGTTTAGATAAAAGATTTATTATTTTTTTTGGTTCATCCCCTGGGTCGAATATTAAACATTCTTTTAACTCGTTGTACACTATATAACAGTTGGTTTGAATTGGTCCTAACGGTATTCTCATCCATTTATGCATAACTAGCACCCTTTCCCTGCAATTGTTTGATTGATGATTTTTTTTATGTGTACCTCAAGAATATGATTTGCATTATGCCCACAATCGCATTTTTCTCCTCGACAAATGCGATTAAACAATTTAAAATAATAATGAACGCATGAAATTATTAATCGATCTTCTATGATCACTGAACTTTCTTTTACTTTACATATGGAAAGGAGATCTAAACATGGGTGTTGTCATTATTTTTGGTCTTGTATCGATTATGGCATTGTTTTCATCAATTCGATCATTTAAAGCGAAAAACCTTCTAGCAATTGTTTTTTCTGTTGGTTCATTGGGCGTTTTCGGATGGTTTACAATTATGACTGTTATTCACCATGGCTATCCTGGCGTAATGCATTAGTCACTACTTTGATGATTAGCTTTTTGCTGCCGAGTATCACTCGGCAGCTTTTTTATTTTCCTACTTATTCCGAAAACGATCAAAATGGGGAAGTTCATTTTTAAACGTTTTTGCTTTGGAAGAAATCAATTCATTATCGAATCTTTTTCTCAATCACTTATTTTTTTTTCTACAGAGGCAAGTTTCCCTGACATAGTGGATTGTTTGTCCCTTCGATCATCAATTCGAATATTGGTGGCTACTCTTTGAATACCTTCTTTAAATGGGGATTCATGAATTTCTTCTACAACTTTTAATAGCATTGAAAGATCCCCTTCAATAAGTGTGCTCATTGGGGTTAATTGAAATTGAATATTGCCTTGTTCCTCATGTTTTTTTAAGATTTTTTGAATGCTCGCTACATATTGACTCACACTACATTCTTTCGTTCCAATCGGTATGATGGTTACATCGATAATAGCCATTTTATAAAACTCCTTCTTTAAATTGCACAAGTGTTGTTATTTTTCCAGTATCGAGATGAATTAGTTTTTCAAACCGATATCCATAAAGACAATATTCACCATTGGCAGAACAAGAAATTGGTTCATTTTCAACATGCGTGACAATTGTTTTTTTCTCTCCACTTTTTAAATCATATTTAACTAAGTTATACCCTTCTTTATAAGAGTCTTCAGTACCAGAAGTTTGTGGGACAAATAATAAGTATTGATTTTGTTTATCAAGATAGGCACTGTTCATAATCACAGGTGCATCCATGCTTGTTAAAAATGGAACTTTCCATTGAATCATCTTAGAGCTTTGTTTCGAATGAACTTGATAAATCAAGTGATCATCAGAGTTCAAATCTTTTTTTATCCATATTTCCTTATCCTTTAGATTTTCATAATCCACGACTTTCGTATCTCTTTTTTTATTTTGCTTTGTCTTTAGAGAATATCGATAAAGTTCTCCTTCGCTTTGGCTACCCGATTTGTTTATCCAGTCTAACGTTTCTGAGCTAGCCCATTTCATAAAAGGTTGTTTTGTCTCAATTTTTGTCAACTCTTGTGTGTCAATGTTAGCAAAATAAACACGAAAATTCCATTCTTCGTCAAATGCAGTAAAAAGGATCTTATTTTCGTCATAAGGATTCCAAAGCGCAGAAAACTCATGGGAAGGCACGATACGATTTGCCAATATTTTTCCAGAAAGTGAAAGAATCGTTACTTCTGCATTCTCAACAGATGGAGCAGTATGAACCAGTAATTTTGTGCCTGTAGGGCTAATCATTGTATTGACAATTGGATCTTTCGTTTTAAATATTTTTTTCTTTTCACCATTAAGAAGATTGTAAGACCAAAGGATATTATCATTCTTTTCTTTTGATCCATAAATGATTTTTTGGTCATTGACCCAGTCAACCACATTTATGAAATTCCGTTCCGCCATAAAAATGGAGTGAACGGATTCCTTTGGAGAGATCGTAATAGGAGCCTGATTTGCTTTATTAATCATATTGGGTTCACATGCACAGAGAAAGGCAATGATTCCTAAATTCAAACTAAGAAAGATTAATCGCTTTTTACCAGTCATTCTCATCCCCCTCTCTTCTTCTGTACGGAAAAATAGCCAATATGTTTCAAATTCTTTTCTTTTCAAATCCGATAAGACCTATTCCGTATTGAAAAAGAGATTAAGATAATAGCATCCTCTCTTGTCATAGTTGGTATAACTCCATCTATGAATCATACAAATTCAAGCTCACTATTTTTCTAGTGAACCGATTAAAGACGCTGCCCCATATACGCCTGCGTCGTTTCCTAAGGTAGCTAACATAAGCTGAGTCGAATCGGCGACAGTGGGAAAAGAATAGGATTGAAAATAATGATTCGTGCGACGAATTAGTTCGTCACCAGCTTTTGAAACTCCTCCACCAATAATTATTTTTGTCGGATTTAATGCGTTTCCAAGATGTGAGAGTGCCAGTCCTAAATAAGCGCACATTTTATCAATAACGGTTTGCGCAAATTCGTCTCCATTTTTTGCATAGTCAAATACGTCTTTTGCAGATACACTACCATTTTGGTTTACTTCATTCTTTAGTAATGATTCTTCTGTCCAATTCGGTGCCAAATCTTTCGCTAATCGCACAACTCCAGTTGCAGAAGCGACCGTTTCAAGACATCCTGTTCGGCCACAATTACACATATATCCATGTTCAATTTGAACTTTAGAGTGACCTATTTCACCTGCAGCTCCTTTAATACCATGAACAATTTTCCCATTGCTTACAATACCGCCTCCAACGCCAGTTCCGAGCGTCACAAACACTAAGTCTAAATCTCCTGCCCCAGCACCTTGCCACATTTCTCCTAGAGCAGCACAATTTGCATCATTTTCAATTCTACAAGGAATATTAAGCCGATCTTCAAATTCTTGTTTTAGTGCATATGGTTCTTTCCAACCTAAATTGACCGCTTCAAGTATAAGACCCTTTTCGAAATCTGCCGGTCCAGGTGCTCCGATACCAATGCCCTTTAACTTTGTAATACTTTCACCCACATTTTCTAGCTTTTGTTTGATTGAATTTGCAATCTCAATCACAATATGTTTTCCTTCATTATCTTTGTTTGTAGGAATTTCCCACTTATGTATAATTTCTCCTTCTGTTGTCAAAAATCCAATTTTTACTGTGGTGCCACCTAAATCTACTCCAACCAACCATTCGTTCATCGTATACTCACCTTTTTCTATTTTTTAGCTCTCGCTGTCTTTCTTGACTTAGTACTAGTAACACTGTCTTAAAGGTGGCTAATTCAAGCATATTTGCTTTATATAGCTCCTTAATCTCTTCTTCCATCATATCAATATCATCTAGGCGATTACCCAAATAAATAATCGCACCGTACTTCTTTAATAATTGCTGGACATCATAAAAATTTTTCAATATTTTATTCCCTTTACATGGTTAGGATTTAAATAGCCGATTTTTCACAGCCAAACTTTTCTTTCTAATCATAACATGTCGACCCAAAAATGATGAATAAAAACCATTCACCATTATATGAGAATTGATCTCCTTCACTTCTCCTAAAAAAATTAAATGGATTCCTTTTTCGTCTTTTTTTAGACAAATAGAATAAAGGTCTAGCTCAAGGCTAGACCTTAAAATGATCTTTAGTTATTTGTTTCATTTAACTGCTGAACCAAATCTGAGTATTTTTTATTACCAGGTAGTATTTTCTGGGCCATTTCCGCTTCAGTTCGTGCATGCTGATAATCTTTTTGATCAAGATATAATAAAGCTAGATTGTAATGTGCCTCATGAAAATCTCCATCGATCTCAACGGCTTTTTTCAAATGAATTAAAGCTTCCTCTTCCTTGTCTAATTTGATTTCAGCATAAGATAGTAGAAAATAAGAATGTGCAGAAGAACCGCCTTGATTTAAGAATTGATTGAGTATCTTAATCGCCTCATCATATTTTTTGTCTTGAATCGAATACTGAGCGGCTGTATTGACTGTTTGTGCGTCATTACTTGTGACACCTTGCGTATACCCTTGATGGAGAAAGGTCAATGCGCTGATTAGGAGGACGGCAACAAATCCAGTTTGAAGAAGTCTCTTTTTTTGTTTAGGAAAGTGGAGCGCTCCAGTCATTAAAAAACCGCCAATTAATCCTCCAATATGGCCAGCATTATCGATTCCAGGTGAAGAAAAACCGAATACTAAATTGATTGCAATTACGACAAGAACATTCATCCCCATCGTTCTAAAAAAAAGACGTGGATGAATAGCTCCAAAGTAAAGCAACGCACCAAAGCAACCAAAAATCGCTCCTGAAGCACCTGCCGAGAGATTATCACTAAATACAAAGCTAGCAATACCGCCAGCAAAGCCCGCAAAAAAATAGATCAAGATAAAACGAATATTCCCAAAAATACGTTCTACTGCTGTTCCTAAAAAATATAATGCAAGGGAATTCATTAGCAAATGTATAAATCCGATGTGAAGAAAAATTGGGAGTATTAGTCTCCACCATTCCCCTTGTAAAATATATGGATTAATTTTCGCTCCGAAACGAATGAGGGTTTCGGTATTTGTACTTCCGCCATTCAATTCCAAAACAATAAACATGAAGATTTGGATAGCCAATAATACATATGTAAAAAATGGTTTGCCATAATTAAATAATTGTCGTTCTTCATCATTTCTTGCCTGACTCACAATTAATGATTGTTCCTTTAGTGCCTGCACTTGTTGAACAGTAGGTTCTTGCAACGGTTTGGCCGGGATCTTATTATTGGTTTCGCGATTAAATTTCAATAATTGTTCTTCTGTATTAGCGTCGTAAATGAGCCAACTATTTATCGTGATATCGTCTGTTCGAACATCAATTTCATGTAAATCGTCTACCGGTGGAAATGGACTAAGGTAAATATTTTGTAGGTTGATTCGTTTGTTCCTCTTATTCCCCCGTATTTTTTCTGCGTTTTCACAGGTGAGGGCTAAATCATTGCGGATCCATTGACTCCAGTCAACTGCATGAGAACAAATACGAACAAGATCTTTTGTTTTTTGATTGGGATCTTCTAACCATATTTCCTTTTCATCTTCTGAAAGAAACAAAATGCGATAGTTATTATTTAAGATTAACGTTTTAGAAATAAGCCAAAATAAGTAATCATCCTGATAAACCAAGCTATCATCCTTCCTTATTACTTGAAGAAAATGAACGTTAAACATGCTGAAGAGACGGAGCAAAAAAAGTTAACCGTTTCGTTGTTCATCCAAGCTATTCCTTTTATCTTAATCGTATTTGCCCCGCAGTGGAAGAGAGATTCTGTTTTTCTGCCACATATTTTGCAACTATACTCAGCTTGAACATATGCTCCAATAAATGTGTCCACAAAATGACCGAAGAAACCAAATAGAGTAATCCAAATTATTAAAGATAAACTCCAGTGATCAAATACAAAAAAACCTGTCACAGTAACAGTGAGAGCCCCTACTAATCCTCCTACTGTTCCAATTAATGAAATAGCACCAGAAGTCCCTTTTTCAACCCGCTTAAATGTTTTCACACTAATCGGTGCCTTTTTACTTAATGTACCAATTTCCGATGCCCATGTATCTGCGTTCGAGGCTGCCATTGAAGCGACGAAAGCGAGTACAAATACATCGGATAGGTGAAAGGTAGAAAAGACCGCTAGCAGGGCTGCTAGACCTCCATTTGCTAAGACTTGTTGCCAATCGCGCCTAGCAGATTTAGCTGACTTTTCCTCCGCTTCCTTTTTCTTTTCTTTTTTAAAAATTGACCACAAACTTGAAGAAATAAAAAACACCGCTAAAATGACTAAACCATGCCATCCAAGAGAAAAAGAAATGCATCCCCCTACAAATAATGAAGCGACAAATCCTGAAAATGTAAGAAAACGCAAAATAAGACCCATCAGTGCAAACAAGAAAACGCCAACAACTAACCATTCATTGATTTCACTCAACGGAAACGACTCCATCCTCAGTGATCAATTTGTTTACAGGAAGATCGAATTGTTCGATTGGTATGGAAGAAACAACTTGTTCATTAAATGCAAGAGATACTGTCTTCAGCTCAAATTGCGCTAAAAATCGATCGTAGTATCCTCCTCCAAATCCTATGCGATATCCTTCTTTTGAATAAACGAGACCAGGAACGAGTATAAGATCAAGTTCATTCGGATTCACTTTTTCGGTTCTTTCAACAACTGGTTCTGACAATCCAAAAAAAACCACCTCCACCTGGTCAAATGAATTTATGATTCTGAAATCCATTTTTTTAGTACTGGTCAAACACTTTGGAACCGCTACTCTTTTCCCTTGTTCCCACGCCTTTTCTATGAGTGGCTTCGTGTTAACCTCTGGAAATCTAGATATCGTTACAGCAATCGTAGAAGCGTTCTGCCACTCTTCGCTTGCCAATAAGGATTCTATAATCAATTGTGAACGTTGTTTATAATCCTCTTTACTGAGTTGACCCAGTGCTTTCTTCATTTTAATACGCCAGTCTTTTTTATTCACTCTTATCCCTTCTCCCATAATTGATTAGATATATGAACTTATTTTCTATGTTCTTCTTTTATTTTACTATGTATTTTCCGTTTATTTCATACAACTTAGTGAGAAAAGATAATGGTTCGTTGTGAGGAGATAAAAGCAAAAAAAAAACAACAGGGATAATCCCTGTTGCTTACTTTGTTTCTCTGTGAACTGTCATACGTTTTTCTCTAGGGCAATACTTTTTTAGCTCTTTGCGATCTGGATTATTACGTTTATTTTTAGTAGAAATGTAATTGCGATCTCCACACTCTGTGCAAGCTAAAGTGATATTTACGCGCATGTTTCTTTCCCTCCAAACTCTTTCGATCATTCGTTTATACGACTTTATCATCATATCATTATTTTTTCTATAAAGGCAACCGTTTTTATTTCGTTTTTTGATTTTATCATGCATTTCATACGAATGTTCGATATTTACAGCAGGAAAAAAATTTGGACTATTCGTTCATAACCGACAAAATTTGCTATGATAGATAGTGAACATTTCAAGAGATAGATAAAGAAGAGATCATTAAGAGGTGAAAAAATGGAACTAATCATTTTGATTTTATTAGGAACGGCAATTGTTTTACTCATCGTATCCTTCCTTCAAAAAAATCCGAACAAAAAAATGCAAGAAGATTTAGAAGAATTAAGGATGCAGTTTTTGCAAGAAAATTATCAATTAAAAAAGCGCATTCTTATATTAGAAGAAGAATTATTAGGTAGTTCACCTTCTCCTTCAGCACGTTTTTCGATACCTAAAGAAAGGAACTCCATTCACGAAGTCGTAAAGAACCAAGTCATTGCTCTTAATCAGCAGGGTGTGCGATCAGATCAAATCGCTAAACTTTCTGCATTATCTATCCAGGATGTCCAAGAAATCTTGGCTGAAAAAGAGGTAAGGTTATGAATCGATATACAACTCGAGGAATGGCTATTGGTTTAATTGTTGCAAGCGTGCTATTTTATTTCTACTTCGATCACTCACGAGAAACTTCTGTCGAATCATCGATTCAAAGTGTAAAAAAAGCAGGATACACTGTTTATTTAAACCAAGATGATCCACATACTCAACTAGCCTTGCTCCAAGAAAAATATGATAAACTAAAAAAAGAAAAAAACGTTAACCACGTTTCGTCGAATAAGAACGAAGAAACCGGGAAGCAAACTTATTTTATTAGTATCGAACAAGGAATGACCTCAAAAGATATTAGTTCACGTTTATATCGAGCTGGTTTCTTAAAGGATGAACAATCATTAAATGATTACCTCAACAAAAAAAAGTGGGCAAATCAAATTCAAATTGGCGAATATAAAATTACATCGGATATGAATGTAGAAGAAATTTCTCAAATCATTACCAATCATGATTAAAGAGATGATAATTTCAAGAAGCTCAGTGTTGATGGATTGATTGATCGACCGACCATGTGTTTTTTCGTCCTTAGCTTGGACGAGAAGCGGTTTCTTCATTCGAATAGAGGGTTTGAGTTGTCTTTCACGATTCATCTCCAGAATGCCGCATATAATCACAATGGTTGACCGAAAGAGCGTGTTTGAACAACCTAAAAACTTCACAAAAAAAGCCCTTCTCATTGAAGGAGAAAAGCATTCGGACATCCTTGGATTTCCGAATGCTTTTCTTTTGTAAAAACTTATAAGGCAACCGTTTTTACATGTTAAGATCGTAGCGTTTGCCAGTTACTAAATAAATCGTATTTTCAGAGATGTTTGTCGCATGGTCCGCTACCCGCTCAATATAACGGCATACGAACGATAGCTGGGTAATCTGTTGAATCGAATGTGGATATTGACTGATATACGTCATTAATTCGCGAATTAACTGGCCGTACATATCATCAACCTCATCATCTCGATTTGCCGTTTCTTTTGCTAAAACCACATCTTCATGATAAAAAGCTTCCATTGATTTGTCCACCATCTCAATGGCAATATCCATCATTTTCGGTATATCAATTAACTCTTTAAAATGAGGTTCTTCTCCAATATGAAGAACCGATTTTGCTACATTGACAGCCATATCACCCATTCTTTCAATTTCAGAAGAGATTTTCAATGCCACAATGATTTTTCGTAAGTCTGTTGCAACGGGAGATTCTTTCGCGATGAGTAGAATCGCTTTTTCATTAAGTACATTCTCTGCCAAATCAATTTTATTGTCCATCTCTAACACACTTTTGGCTTTCGGTTGATCTTGTACTTTTAAAGCTTCCATTGAATCCGTAAGCATTGATTTAGCATCTTTAGCCATTTCCATTAAGATATTTTTTAATTCAATCAGATTTTGATCAAAATTTTTACGAGTCGTCATTTTTCTCCTCCATCCATTAGCCGAATCGGCCCGTTACATAATCTTCTGTCCGCTGATCAGAAGGTGTTGAAAATATCTTCTCTGTATCATCTAATTCAATCAATTCTCCCATAAGAAAAAAAGCAGTTTTGTCTGATACTCGAGAAGCTTGTTGCATGTTGTGTGTAACCATTACGATCGAATAATCCTTTTTTAGCTCTAACACCAATTCTTCAATCTTTAACGTGGAAATAGGGTCTAATGCAGAAGTTGGTTCATCCATCAATAAGACATCCGGCTTGGTAGCCAATGCTCTGGCAATACAAAGACGCTGTTGCTGTCCTCCTGATAATCCTAATGCCGGTTGATGTAATCGATCTTTTGTTTCTTCCCACAACGCAACATCTTTAAGCGATTTCTCAACCGTCTCTTCAAGTTCGGACTTCTTTTTCATTCCATGAATCCTAGGTCCGTATGCAACGTTTTCAAAAATACTTTGTGGGAATGGATTTCCTTTTTGAAATACCATACCAACTTTTTTTCGAAGATCAACTAGGTCGGTACGAGCTGCTAATAGATTTTTTCCATCATAATTAATTTCTCCAGACATTCTCACCTCTGGAATCATTTGAATCATTAAATTCATCGTTTTAATAAATGTCGATTTCCCACAACCCGAAGGACCGATAATAGCTGTAATTTCATTTTCATAAATCGGAAAGTTAATGCTTTTCAAGGCTTGATTCGATCCATACCAAAGGTTGAGATCATTAATTTCAAAAATTGTTTTTTTCATAACCGCTTCTGTCATTATTCATTCCTCCTATAGAATCAACCGAACCTACCTGATATATAGTCCTCTGTTTGTTTCATTGATGGATTAGTAAAGATCTTCTCCGTGAAATCATATTCGACTAAATCACCATTTAAGAAAAAAGCGGTACGATCAGAAATCCTTGCTGCTTGTCCCATGTTATGAGTTACGATCATGATCGAGTACTCTTTCTTTAATTCGACAATGAGTTCTTCCACTTTTGCATTTGAGATTGGATCAAGAGCTGAACATGGTTCATCTAATAACATAAGTGAAGGTTTCATGGCGATGGTTCTTGCAATACAAAGTCGCTGTTGTTGTCCACCTGATAAAGAAAGAGCAGAACTGTGTAATCGATCCTTTACTTCATCCCATAAAGCTGCTTTTTTTAAGCTCGTCTCAACCGCTTCATCCAGTTCTGATTTCTTTTTCATTCCTGAGAATTTCAATGCATGAACAATATTATTGATAGATTGATTTTGGAAATGGATTTGGTTTTTGAAAGACCATACCGATTTCTTTTCGTAAATTGACCACATCAATCTTAGGAGAAAGTAAGTTCACATCGTCATAAATGATTTCTCCATCAAATCGAGCGATTGGAATCAAATCATTCATTCGATTTATACTTCTTAAAAAGGTAGATTTCCCGCAACCGGACGGTCCAATAAAGGCAGTTACCGAATGCTCAGGGATATCCATATTAATTTGATGAACAGCATGATTATCTCCATAATATATATTTAAATCTCGAACTTTTAAAATTGATTTCGGTTCAATTGCATTTTGATTTTGATTGTTTTGCTTCTTTTCTTCCTTCAAAGTCATCGGATTCATTCTTTTCACCCTATCATTTATTTGGTCGCCGTTATTCTTTTATGAATAAAAGAACCTAAAAATCTAGCGCCTAAATTAAAGATTAATATTGAAATGACCAACACAGCTGCCGCACCATTTGAAACGGCTTCAACATCAGGAATTAATCCTTGAGTATTCACAGCCCATATATGCACAGCCAATGTTTCTGCTGGTCTAAACACATTTAATGGTGATAAATCGGAGAATGGATTCCACACCGTATAATCAAGCCTCGGAGTCGAAAGTCCCGCTGTAAAAAGTAATGCTGCTGCTTCTCCAAATACACGACCAGACGCTAATATGGCACCAGTCAAAATAGATGGAAATGCACTTGGGATTAATACTGTTTTTATGGTATGCCAATGAGTAATACCAAGCGCTAGACTTGCTTCTTTTAAATCTCTCGGTACGTTTCTTAATGCATCTTCACTTACACGAACCATAACAGGTAAGTTAAATACAGTTAATGCAAGTGCTCCACCGATAATCGTATAGCCCCATCCAGTTGTGTTTACAAAGACAAGTAAACCAAACATTCCAATGACGATGGATGGAATGGAAGCTAAAACTTCGATACATGAACGAATAAAGTTTGTTAAACGACCTGGTCTAGCATATTCTGCCATATATATTCCACCACCCAAACCTAATGGAACAGTGAAAATCATCGTAATAAATAAAATATAAAACGAATTAAACAACTGATCTCTTACCCCGCCGCCTGCACGAATGTTACTTGAAGGTGTCGTAATAAAATCCCAAGATAAAGCTGAAAATCCTTTGACAATAATATAAGAGAATAAACTAACGAGTAAGGCAATAATAACAAAAGCAATTAAGGAAAAGATCCCCGTAGCTAGTTTATCAGCTGATTTACTATTCATGATAATTTCCTCCTAGAAGAGAGATAGCGTATGAGTAGAATAAAGACGAAAGACATTGCCAATAGGATAAGTCCCATTGACCAAAGCGTATTATTCTCCACACTTCCGTATGTTGTATGACCCATATTCAATGTAATAATGGTCGTTAACGTAGCAGAAGTATCTGTAATACTAGAAGGAAGATCACGCGTATTTCCGATCACCATCTGAACAGCCAACGCTTCTCCAAATGCACGAGCCATCCCTAAAACAATCGCAGTCAATAAAGAAGGAAGTGCAGCCGGAATTAAGACTTTTCGTATCGTTTGCCATCTAGTCGCTCCCAATGCATAAGATCCTTCCCGTAAGTGTTTCGGTAATGAACTCATTGCATCCGTCGCGATAGTCGTAACTGTAGGTAAAATCATAACTGACAATACAATTGCCCCTGTTAATAAACTGAATCCTAGTCCTCCCACATGTGCTCGTATAAAAGGAACTAATACCGTAAGCCCGATGAATCCATAAACAACTGAAGGAATTCCAACAAGTAACTCAATGATTGGTTGAAGGATCTTTTTCCCCCATGAAGGAGCAATTTCTGTCATAAATATAGCTCCGCCAATTCCGATTGGTGCAGCAACGATCGCTGACAAAAACGTGACGGCAAAAGAACCAAAGATAAATGGTAATACACCGTATTGAGGGTGTTCACTATTTGTTGGATTCCAGTCTTTGCTGGTTAAAAACTCAATAAGACTTACGTTATTTTTCAGAAAAGATTGCAATCCTTTTGTAGTTAGGAAAATAGTTATCGCAATCGCTGCAAAAATAATCAATAATGCAGTAACCGTTACAATTACCTTTCCTCTCATTTCACCGTTCATCCATTTGCTCTTCGATTTTATTAGTCTTTTCGAAGCGGGAACCTTTGTTTGCATGAATATTCACTCCTACATAACGTCACAAGAGGGCAAATGCGCTTTGCGCATTTCCCCTTTGTGAACGAATATTTAGCTACAATTTATTTTTTTGTTACATTTCCTTTTGCATCACGTTCAACTTTCATTTTTGATACAGAAGAATAACCTTGGTCTTTCACAATTGAACCTTGAACATCATCAGACTCCATGTAGTCTAAGAATGCTTTTGTTAAACCATCAGCTTTACCTTTTGTATAAGAGTGCTCATATGCCCAGATAGGGAAATTACCAGATTGTACTTCTTCATCAGTTGGTTTTACACCATCAATTGAAAGGGGTGTCACACTATCGTCAGTGAAATATGAGAATGCAAGATAACCAATTGCACCATCCGTTTCATTGATGATTTTTTTTACAGTGTTTGAAGAATCTTCAGTGATTCCTTCTGCTACTTTTCCACCATCAAGACCTGATTTCACAAACACTGCACGTGTACCAGATGAATCAGGGCGGTTAACTAAAACGATCTTTTGGTCTTTCCCACCTAATTCTTTCCAATTTTTAATATCTCCCGCAAATACTTTTTTCAAATCTGCTTTTGAAATGTCTTTAATTCCTACTTTAGGATTAACTGCTGCAGAAATTCCTACAACTGCAATTTTATGATCTGTTAATTGATCAGCAGGGATGCCTTCTTTTTCTTCAGCGAATACATCAGAGTTACCAATATTTACAGAGCCTTCAGATACTTGAGAAAGACCAGTACCAGAACCTCCAGCATTTACTTGAATGTCAGCTTTTGGGTTAGCAGCCATGAATTCTTCTGCCGCCGCAGCAACCAGTGGCTGCATTGCAGATGACCCAGACACTGTGATAGATCCTGATACTTCTTTAGTTGATTCTGATCCCGTTTTTGACCCGTTATCTTTCTGGGCCGTTTTATCATTCCCACAAGCTGCTGCAAAAACAGCAAGTACTGCAATCATTAAAAACAGGCTATAACGTTTAATGCTCTTCATCTTCAACATTCCTCCTGGAAACAACTAAGAATTTGTTTTGTTCTACATTCCTTACTATAAAGCTGTTGTGTTAACCTCGTATAAACACTTTGTAAAGTTTGTGTAAAGATTGAATAAAAAACAAAAAAACGGTTGGAATTCGGCTTCCAACCGTTTTCTCATTCTTATTATTGCCCACTTAGAGAAGAATCATTTCCTGATTGAATCTCTTCCCTTTGTTTCGCTTGATCTTTCTGTACTTGGTCAATGTTATCGACTTTATGGGTCGTTTGTGCTTGTGAAAGACCTTTATCTGCACGTTCTTTCTTAAGTTCAAAATACTTTGTTAACACTCGCTGAGCAATCATTTCATTCGGTGAAACATTGTGAGCTTGATCCGAAAAGGCCCAAGGTGCAATGGTCGCAAACGCTACTTCTGGATGATTATATGGAGCATATCCTGCAAGTGTCTCATTATAAACGAAATCACCATGATAGGATTTTTTCGGGCCAGTGTATGAAGTCTCTGCTGTACCCGTTTTCCCAGCAGCATCATATTGAACTTGGGTTGAGAAGTAATCTCTCGATGTTCCATCTGGACCATGGAAAACCCGATAAAAACCATCTTTAATATGATCAATCCACTCTGGTTTAACATCGAGTCGATTTAACACTTTTGGCTTTATTTCTTTTACAATCGGACCGAGTTCACCTGTCGCTGAAACAGGATCTCTAATTTCCTTCACGACGTGCATTTTCATTCGATTTCCACCGTTTGCAATCGTCGAAACGTATTGTGCAAGTTGCATTGGTGTATACGTATCATACTGTCCAATGGCTAAATCCATCAGATTACCAGGTAGTTTTCCACCACCTGTTACCCCGCTAACTTCTCCTGGCAAATCAATACCTGTATCCACACCTAAACCAAATTGGCTAAAATGCTGCCGAATTTCGCTGAAAGCCTTGGTGTCGATATCAATTGGTAAATGCGGACCGACATAATGGGTTCCGGCGATTTTTAACGCCACTTTAAACATATAGGAATTGGATGAAATTTCCAACGCAAATGAATCGGTAATTGGCATTCTTCCATACGCATTAAACCAAGAAGCTTTTTTTGGAGAATCTTTTACTTCAATGGGTTCATCGACGATTGTTTCTCCTGGTTTTATTGCCCCAGTCATGTATCCTGTTAGCAAGGTTGCACCTTTCACAGCTGAACCGACTTCATAAGAAGAAGTATAAGTTCCAAGTGCATAATCTTGAATCGTTGTTTTCCCTGTCTCTGGGTCCGTTACATATTGTTTCCCGGCCATCGTCAGGATTTCCCCTGTATAAGGATCTGTCACAACAATAAATGAGCGATCAAACATTTCATGACCAGGTTGACTTTTAATTTCTTTCATAACGTCTAAGATAATATCCTCTGCCGCTTTTTGAAGATCCATATCAATACTTAGCACTAAATCTTTTCCACGTTGTCCTTCTCGCACAATTTCAGAATCAATGATATTACCCGACTTATCCGTAACATTTTTCACTTTCTCTTTTTGTCCGCGCAGTACATCTTCATACTGAAGTTCAATGTAGCTTTTACCTACTCGATCGTTGCGACTATATTCTCTTGCTAAATAGTAGTTTACTAGTTCACTCGGCAGTCCTTCTCTCGAAGTAGAAACATTTCCTAAAATCGTTCTTAACGTTTTATCATAAGAATAGTAGCGTTCCCAGTCGGATGTCGTATTCACACCTGGCAATTCATTTAGATGTTCGCTCACTTTTGCAAATTCTTCATTTGTTACCCCGATATTTTTCACAATATGTGGAGTAAGAGCATAACCACTATTAAATTCACGAAAAATCGCTAAGACTTGCAATTCATCAGGAGTAAATTTCGCTAAATCCTTGTCTGTGATACGATCTAGTTGCAGATTGTAAATCTCGCTATCTGAAATGGTTCCATCATCAAATTTATTCCATTCAGCTTTCGTGATTTTCGCTTTCGCTTCTTCATCATGCTTGAAAATCCAAAAATCCTTTTTATCACGTTCAGTAATCGATTCGGTATCCATTGTGATTAATTTTGATAATTTCTCTGCTACATCCACCATATCTTTCACACTGGCTGTTTTTGAACGTGTATATGTAATCGCATTGATTGGCATATTATCGACAATCACATGTCCATTTCGATCATAAATTTTCCCCCGTGGTACCGACGTATTCACGGTAACGTCTTCTGTTCGCTGGATCTCTCGTTTATAATCTTCTCCATAGACGATTTGAACGATGCCAAGTCGAAGAATCAAACCTGAAAACAGCAAAAAGACAACGAAGAAAAGGATGTTCATCCGAACGAAAACAAAACTTTTCTTTTTCTTTTTTGTCTTTTTCAAGCGCACACATTCCTTCCTATCATAAAATTCCGTTTCAATTTATTTATCTATTCTATTGTAGTCGAAAAGCGACTCTATTTCTACATCAGGATTAAGGCTTCGTTAATATGTAACATTTAAACAAAAAAACGACTTCAAAATTGAAGTCGTTTTTTTGTTTAAATGAAAATTATTTTGATTCAGCGAAACGTTTGCTTACTTCATCCCAGTTTACTACATTCCAAAACGCATTAATGTAATCCGGGCGACGGTTTTGATAATTTAAGTAGTAAGCATGCTCCCAAACGTCAAGCCCTAATAATGGTGTTTTACCTTCCATAATTGGAGAATCTTGGTTTGGAGTACTTGTGACTTCAAGTTGTCCATTGCTTAATACAAGCCAAGCCCAGCCAGAGCCGAAGCGTGTAGCCCCTGCGTTAGCAAATTCTTCTTTAAATTGATCAAAGCTACCAAATTTACTATTCATTGCTTCTGCTAGCTCTCCTGTTGGAGCTCCACCACCATTTGGAGATAATAGCTTCCAAAATAATGAATGGTTTGCATGTCCGCCACCATTGTTACGAACAGCTGTGCGAGCACTTTCAGGAACTGCTTCTAAATTAGCAATTAATTCTTCGATCGATTTACTTGAAAGTTCTTCATGTCCTTGAAGGGCATCATTTAATTTAGTAATGTAAGTATTATGATGTTTCGTATGGTGAATATTCATGGTTTCCTTATCAATATTCGGCTCCAATGCATCATATCCGTAAGGTAATTCTGGTAATTTATATGCCATGAAAAAACTCCTCCTTAAATTATGTAGTGTTCAAATGATCTTTCATTCGAACATTCCAATTTTAGATTACCAAATATTTCGAATCCGTACAAATATTTTGATTTAAATAACCGTACAAGGTTTTAGTGGAAGGCAGCGACTCCTGCAGGAACAGCACGAGCTGAAAGCCCGGCAGAGAAAGAATCACAGTCTAAGAGCGCCACATCCTGTTGCAACGACTGCGCTAAAACTTCCTATTTGTCATAGGAGATTGAAGCCGTGCCCGCGGAAAGCGTCTGCCTGGAACGGAAATCACAGCCTGTACTCGCATTGATGTTCCAAGAGGACTTTTTCAGTGGCCTCGTGGTTTTTTTACGAGAAGACTAGGTCCACTAGCAGAAGCATCTGCCTTGAACCGAGATCAACAGAACGATATTTGTCTGAATCTTTAAAGCAAAGTTGGATCAGATCTTTTTTTTATACTGTAACTGAATGGGAGTGAAAGGCAGCGACTCCTGCGGGAACAGCGCGAGCTGAAAGCCCCGCAGGAACGCAGTGACGAGGAGATTGAAGCCGTGCCCGCGGAAAGCGTCTGCCTGGAACGGAAATCCACGGCCTTTACTCACATTGATGTTCCAAGAAAACTTTTTCCGAGGAGACTCGACCGTTCGTCCCTGAAAAGAGAGTTCGTTTGCTGAATGAAGAAAAATCAACATCATCATTTAACAAAGCCAATTATTTTAGCATCCAAAGAAAATAAGCAATCATTCCAATCTGAATAAACCCTTTTGCAAAAAAGCTTGTCACGAATGCCACCAACGAACCTAGCCCCACTTTTAAAGAAGTTCCAATTGTTTTTCGATGTACAAGAAGCTCTGCAATCACTGCACCAATAAAAGGACCGATGATGATACCCACAAATGGTATAACAAACGGCCCAATGATTAAACCGATTGTACTTCCCCATATACCTGCTTTTGTCCCACCAAACCGCTTGATGCCAATCCAATTGGATAAATAGTCCGCCCCAATTAATAGCAAAATGAACAATCCTTCTACTACCCAAAATAACCAGGTCAATTCAGTAAAGGTAAAAAACAGCCCATATAATAGAAAGCCTGCGATCATAAATAATAACCCTGGAATAATTGGATAAACCAAAGCGATAAAGGCCACGATAAAACAAAGCCATATTAATAGCCAAAAAATCAAACTCATATATACGCCTCCTATCTAACTTGTCTCACATTTGTTACAGTCTTTCAAGTAGATGATAAATCGTTCAAGCTATTTTCTTTGTTTCCTAGTATTATTAATGAAGAGAGTTACTACGTAAAGGATGAGTTACGATTATCTATTTTTTTCGACTTTACTTATATCTGGTTGTAATTCCTCATTAGCAAAATTCGTATAACGAAGAATCGTGTACGATTTTTAATCCTCATTACTTAATGAATAGAAGGAAGTGTTTTCATGAATATTTTTCGTCAATTAGTGAAAAGTCTATATTCTCCTAAAGATATTGCCTCTTTTCGCTTTCAAGGTATAGGAAAAACCATCCTATTCGTATTTCTATTAATGTTTATCTCCATTATTCCAAATGCCGTGTATTTTACATCGCTCGCTAAAAATGGCATAGATGCTGTTCAAGAAACGGTAAAAAAAGACTTGCCCTCATTTACATTAAATCATGGCACACTACATTCTGATCAAAAAGACCCGGTGCGTGTTCAAAAAGGTGACTTTACTGTTATTTTTGATTCCACTGGTGATACAACTCCAGAGGATTTAAAAAATCAATATGCGACGCTTGGTATCTTAAAAAATAGTCTTGTTTTTTCAGATGGTACCAATATTCAAAATAGCCCTTATACTTCTTTTGGAGACATAAGTATTAGGAATAAAGACGTCGTTTCCTTTATGAACTCAGTCGATTCCTATCTTTATATCGTTGGTCCCATTCTATTAATTCTATTTTACCTATTTGTATCAGCAGTAGGCTTTATCAAGATCTCGATTCTTGCGTTTGGAGGTCTATTTATAGCAAATAGTTTGAAACGTAAATTAGTTTATCGTCAATCTTGGAGAATGACCGCCTATAGTATGACGTTATCAACTTTTTTCTTTTTGATTATGGATGCTTTGCACACACAAATACCCGGTGGATTTATGCTCGATTGGCTGGTTTCCTTGCTCATTCTATTCTTATCAATTAAAGAAATGCCTTTACCAAAATCGAAACAAAAGCATCTCTAATCTAAAGCCATGCAATCGCATGGCTTTTTTTAGTTTGTCTATTATTTTTCGAAAGATGGGGGCAGGTAATGGTGAATCAATAATTTGTATGAAAGTAGACAAGTTAAAACTAAAGATCAACTCTTTTTATTTGGCTCTTTTCGCAAACTTTGTTGCTCTTTGTCCTTTCGCAAAAATCCGCTCGCTTTCCGTGGACGAACCACCAAGCCTTCTCCTCGTGCCTCATCATTTTTTATTTATATGGAAGATTTGTTTTTATATTTTATTTTTCTTTTTAGCTGTGGATTTCCGTTCCAGGCAGACGCGTTCGCGGGCACGGCTTCATTCTCCGACAAACAGGAAGTTTTAGCGCAGTCGTTGCAACAGGATGTTGCGCTCTGACTGTCATCTGCGGGGCTTTCAGCTCGCGCTATTCCCGCAGAGTCGCTGCCTTCCATTGCCATTGGAATAACGTTTTAAAAAGAACGATCCTATCTGAAAATGCTATTTTAACGATGTCAAGGATGGTTGTTTAAAGATGAAGACAAAAATACGTGTCTTTTTGAGTGCTCCTTTTTCATTTGCAGCTTTTCAATCTTTAAAATTTGGACTTTTTCAGCGGCCTATCCGTTTTTCCACAGGAGTCTCGCAGATTTTTATTCATTAATCAGTGATTTAAGATGTACAAGCTGCTGTAAAGAGGATTTGAAGTCCTTTTAGGAAAAACAACAATCTATGCAAAAACAGCCTTTTATTTTCATTATATGGAGGTAGAATGATCCATTACACATTTATATTCGTTAGCTTTTCATCTTACTTATAATGAATGGATAGAAGGAGGAAAAATAATGAATAAACGATTGGAAGTTGGATTATTAATCGGTAGAATTATTCTTGGTGTAATTATGCTTGCTCACGGAGTACAAAAATTAATGATGATGGACAATACTGTCCAAATGTTCGATGCGATCGGATTGCCTAACTTTATGGCTTATTTAACTGCTTTGATTGAAGCTGGAGCCGGAATCACTCTCATTCTTGGATTATTTGTCGTTCCATCCGCTGCACTTTTAGGTTTAACGATGGTTGCAGCTATCGTACTTGTTAAGTTTAAAGCAGGATTAGTAGAAGGATACGATTTCCCGCTATCTTTATTAGGACTCGCTGCTATTCTTACTTTCACAAACAGTCGATTACTTGCGGTTTCATCGCTTTTTAATCGAAATCAACATTAACTTTTATCGATTAACTCTGGTCATTGATAAACCCAGTTTATTATTCTTTGACTATTATTAATATATATTTAAAACTTAATCTGAACCGATTCATTAATGAGCGCTCTTTTCTATTGTTGATAGGCGCTCTTTTTCATATTTTTACATAGTGCTTTAAATAAGGTTGTTCATGAACAGACTCAGACTAATCAAATCATGCATAACGAAATGCAGAAAGTCTTGTATCAATTTTTATCAATACCCCTCCCTACTGATTAGTGGTTGTTAAGTTGACATACATTCCATAGGGTGCAGAATTAACAGTCTTTCGATTCGACATAAATATATATTTCCATTAAAACATTTTTTATTCCTTTTCATAAACCTAGTCATAAAACGATCAACTCTAGCATATATATAATTAAAAAGAGGACAAGCCATGAAGAAACTTCTTTTCTATTTGTTTATGCTCGTTGTATTTTATGCGATCTATTATGATTTAAACAAAGGTACACTTCCTGAATCCGTAACGAGTGCACAGGTACAGCACACTTCATCTCAAACTCCGGCTTTACCTTATCAAGAAGTGGTTGTTCAACCAGGAGATACAGTGATTTCTTTATACGAACAATATTCTAGTAGTAACAGAAGCATCTCCATTAATGAGCTTACAAAAGATTTTATCTCTCTAAATAACGGAGCATCACCCTATTCATTACAACCAGGGAAAAAAATCCGAATCCCACTATACTGACGAAATTATTTACATAGCCCTGTTGCTAATACCTTGTCTTTTCTCGTAAAAGACTGATACAATAAATGTTGAACTACGTAATGAATTTACTACTAATAACGCAAGGTTATTAGTAAACAAGGGAGCGAGTTACTCGTGGGTGAAACAATCCATCGATCAAAAACACGTCCAGTCAAAGTTGGAAATCTTACTATTGGCGGAAGTGACGAGCTTTTCATACAAAGCATGACAACTACCAAGACTCATGACGTTGAAGCAACGGTAAAAGAAATTCTTCGTCTTGAAGAAGCAGGCTGTCAAATCGTACGTGTAGCATGTCCAGATGAGCGAGCAGCTCATGCTATTGCAGATATTAAAAAACAAATTCATATTCCTTTAGTGGTCGATATTCATTTTGATTACAAACTTGCCTTGATTGCGATCGAAGGCGGAGCAGATAAAATCAGAATTAACCCTGGGAATATTGGTCGTCGCGAAAAAGTTGAGGCAGTTGTGAAAGCGGCTAAAGCAAAAGGAATTCCGATTCGCATCGGTGTAAATGCAGGAAGTTTAGAAAAACAATTTCTTGAAAAATATGGTTATCCCACTGCTGATGGAATGGTCGAAAGTGCTCTACATCACATTAAAATCCTTGAAGACTTAGATTTCCATGACATTATCGTTTCATTAAAAGCATCTGATGTTAGCCTAGCTCTTGAAGCATATCAAAAAGCTTCACAAGCTTTTGATTATCCTCTTCATTTAGGAATTACCGAATCCGGAACATTATTTGCAGGAACAGTAAAAAGTTCTGCTGGGATCGGCGCTTTACTTAATATGGGAATTGGAAATACATTGAGAATTTCTTTAAGTGCTGATCCAGTAGAAGAAGTGAAAGTAGCGCGTGAGTTGTTAAAAGTGTTTGGCTTAACTTCAGATGCTGCTACACTTATTTCATGCCCTACTTGCGGTCGTATCGAAATTGATCTAATTAGTATTGCCAACGAAGTGGAAGAATACATTTCAACGATTAAAGCTCCAATTAAGGTAGCGGTTCTAGGATGTGCCGTTAACGGACCAGGAGAAGCACGTGAGGCAGACATTGGTATTGCTGGAGCTAGAGGAGAAGGTTTGCTTTTCCGCAAAGGTAAAACAATCCGCAAAGTTCCAGAAGAAACGATGGTAGAAGAGCTGAAAAAAGAAATTGATTTAATTGCAGAGGAATACTTTGTAAAGAAAGCGGCAGAAGAAGCCACAGCGGCCTCATTAAATGCTTAATCATTTACATTAAGGAAGCCACTTAAAGTGCGGCTTCCTTTTTGATTGTCATTTTTAGATCGATTTAGTTCTCCTGCACAGCTTGACTCTTCATTTATGATAAACTAGAACTATTAATTGTTAAGGAGACCATTTCATTGAAAAAAAGAATCGGTATTGACATTGACGGAACGGTAACTTGTCCAAGTTCACTGATTCCTCATATCAACAAAGAGTTCTCTACTGCATTAACATTAGAGGATATTAAAGAATACGATCTAACGAAAGCACTTAACATTGAGCCCCATATTTTTTCAGAGTGGTTTAAACAAGCTGAAGCTGGTATATACGCTTCCTCTCCTCTTGCAAAAGGATCAAAATTCATATTCGATCAATGGGAGAACGAGTTTGAACTTTGTTACATTAGTGCTCGACCTACTTCATTACTGGATGTCACGAAATCCTGGTTTGAGCAAATGAACGTTCCTTATCATGAAATGGAATTGATCGGTTCTCATTATAAAGTTGAAATGGCAAAAGAAAAGAAAGTCGATTTATTTATGGAAGATAAGCATGATAATGCCGTTTCCATTCACAAAGAATTAGGTATTCCTGTATTATTGTTTGATACTCCTTATAACCAAGAACCGATTCCTTCAGGAGTAGTAAGGGTTAAAGATTGGCAAGAAGCATATGAATGGGTTGAAAGATGGAAGAAAGAGTCGTAGCATTAAATGCTACGACTCTTTTCTTTCATCCCATTTCTTAAGGAATTCATTGATTCTATTTCGATTTACCCCAAAATCAGAATATCCTTTTCTCGATGCTGAGCGATAATGGATTTTTTGCTCAGCTTCATCGACAAAAAATTCGACATCATCTTTAAATCGAAAGACTTTAGATGTGAAGACACTGTGAATGTAACGCTCATTTTCTTCAACTATTTCAGTCCGATCAAATGATAAGATAATTGATTTTATTAAAGAAATACCCGCTGGAGCCGTTCCTTTATAAATCAATGGACTCATTCCATGATATTTCGTATGATTGACCGTTGATACACAGTTTTTTTTATCGAGTGGACACTCTTTAATAAACTGATGCACTGCATGAATAGATGGCGTCATAAAATTCCTCTTTTCTAAACCTAACACTTAAATGCGTTATTCCTCATTTTCAATATCTAGACTATTTAATTATTCCCCTGTCTTATTAAAATAAAACCTCTTAAATCTATCGGAATGTAAAAAAGAACCATCAAAGACAAAAATGACTAAATGGTTCTTCATAAGAAAAAGTTCTTTTCGTAAAATTAATTGCTCTTTGTCATTTCGCAAAAATCCGCTCTCTTTCCGTGGACGAACCACCACTCCTCCTCGCTCGTGCCTCTCTGCAGGGTCTCGGCAGGTTCTTTTTTCAACAGGAGTCTCGCAGATTTTTGTTCATGATTCAGTGATTTGAAGTAAACGTGCTGCTGTATATAGGAAATAAAATCCTTTTATGAAAAACAACAATCTATGCGAAAACGGCCTAAGAAATAGAAAATGATCTTGTGATCGATTAAGTATTTAATTGCTTACAAGTTCGGAGCAATCTGGACAATGACCATAAATTTCAAATTTATGATTAAAAACCTCGTAATTATCCAGATCTTCTTTCAGGATACTCATCGGACATGTGCGAATCTCTTTCGTTTTACCACAAGACATACAAATAAAATGATGATGATGCTCAAACTGAGAACAAACAAATCGAAAGTGACGCTCACCGCTTAAATCTGTTTCTTCTAGTATGCCTAATTCTACAAAGAGTGATAGATTCCGATAAATTGTATCGAAACTTAGACCTGGATAACGATTTTTCATTTTCTCCAATACATCTTTAGCTGTCACATATTTATCTTGATGAGAAAACAATTGCAAAATTTCTTCTCGCTTCCCCGTGTATTTATAGCCTTGTTCTTTTAAAGTTTCAAGTGCTTGGGTAACGTTCAACTTGCTCTCTCCTCTCATTATTTGGAAGCAATGATTTCCGAATTTTTTGAATAACAATTGTTCCTAGTAATAAGAGAATCGATCCCATTACGATCGTTCCACCAGGGGCAAGATTTAAGTAATAGGCGCTTATTAAACCGATAACAACCGCAATTTCTCCAAAGAGAATCGAATAAACGATCGTTTGCTTAAATCCTTTTGCAATTCGAATACTCGTAGCTACAGGAAGAGTCATTAAAGAAGAAACGAGAAGAATTCCTACGATTCGCATGGAGGCTGCAATGACGAGTGCAACAAGAATAATAAAAATATAATGGATCACTCTTGCCGGTATTCCCGAAGCATATGCGTACTCCTCATCAAAAGAAAGTAAAAACAGTTCTTTATAAAGTAAATAAACGGTAACAAGAACAATCATCGCAATGACCGTAATTAAAAGTAAATCATTTCTCCCGACCGCACTCACACTTCCAAATAAGTAACTGAATAAATCAGTATTAAATCCATCAGCTAAAGAGATAAAAATAACACCAAGGCCAATCCCGCCAGATAAAATAATCGGGATAGCAAGTTCTTGGTAATGTTTATATACCGTTCTTAAACGTTCAATAAAGATTGATCCGCCAACAGAAAAAAATAGTCCGATATAGAGTGGATTTAATGCCGCAAAAGAAGGCACTGTTTTAGAAAGATATAAACTTGCAGCAATTCCTGCTAAAGTCACATGGCTTAAAGCATCTGCAATGAGTGATAATCTTCTAACCACGATAAAAGCACCTAATAAAGGGGCAATAACGCCAATGATTAAACCTGTTGCAAAAGCATTTTGAAGAAAATGATAGTGAAGAAGCGCATTAATCATCTGCTCTCCTCCATTTCTCCATGATGATGAGCGTGATCATGACTAAGACGCTTAACATCATGACCATAGTAGGAAGAAAGATCGGCATTCTTCTCTTTTTGAAAATCATCCGCGCTTCCATGAAAATGAAGTTCTCTGTTTAAACATACGACATGAGAAACTTTGTTTGAAATGGTTCCGATATCGTGGGTGACAAGGACAAGTGTAATCCCCATTTCTTTGTTCAATTGCTCCAGCATATCATAAAAGGATTTGACGTTTTGACTATCGACCCCTACAGTAGGTTCATCGAGGATCAGCACATCCGGCTGGCTAACGATCGCTCTTGCAATAAAAACTCGTTGTTGTTGGCCACCTGACAACTCCCCAATATTTTTGTTAGCAAAATCCATCATATCTACTGCTTTCAACGCTTCTCTCACTTGCTGATTTCCTTTTGCATTTACTCGTTTAAAAAGACCTTCTTTTTTTGTTAAGCCACTTTTTACTACCTCTGTCACACTCGCTGGAAAACCAGAATTGAAAGAATTCGCCTTTTGGGAAACAAATCCTAAACGACTCCAATCTTTGAACTTGCTCACATCTTGGTTAAATAATTCAATTGAACCTTCTTTTGTTTTCAATAAATGAAGGATAAGCTTCAATAAAGTTGATTTACCAGATCCATTGGGTCCAACTAAACCCATAAAAGTTCCTTTTTCAATTGTTAAATTTATATGTTCAAGCACATATTCACGATCATAACGAAAGCTAACATCTTTTAATTGAATTACTGGATCAGTCATATATAGTTCCTCAATTCTTTCTTTTTCAGAATGATTACGATTTAGAACATTAGAAGTATATCATGATTTATTCTTCACTGCAAAAATACGGAATTTCTATCAATCTGTCACTCTTTCATTTGTGGTGTCATATGCTATCGCGGAGGTGTAATGACATGAAACTATATCAAAGCATCGTAAATATGAAAATGAATGCATTAACTGCGTCTGATTTATTAAAATATGCAAAAGTTTTTTCCGTTTCTTTAACAGAAAGTCAAGCAGCTTCTATCTCTCAATTTGTAAGAGGAAAAGGATTTAATTTATTTGACCCTAACCATCGTAGTCAAATAAAAAGAGAAATTCAGGCTCGTGCCGGTGTTCAAGCAGCCGATTCATTCGATCATGTGATTGACTCGATCATTGATTTATCAGGGTAACAAAAAAAGAAACGAAAAATCGTTTCTTTTTTTGTTTCTATCTATGAATCCATGATTTTCATGCGAATCTCATCATCAAAAACTCTAGAACGTAACATTTCAATTTCGTGCTTATAAGGCGGTCGTTTATTGTTTTTATCTTCTCCAATATAAGGTGTTTCCAAAATTTTAGGAACGTCTTTTAATTGTGGATGATGAACAATATAATCAAGCGCTTTAAAACCAATAAAACCAAATCCGATGTTTTCATGTCGGTCTTTCTTTGCACCCATTTCATTCTTACTGTCATTCACATGAAGAACTTTAAGGCGCTCTAACCCAACTATACGATCAAACTGCTCAAGCACCCCATCAAAATCATCAACAATATTATAGCCAGCGTCGTGAGTATGACAAGTATCAAAACAAACAGAAAGTTTTTCATTATAATGAACTCCAGCAAATATCTGAGCAAGTTCTTCAAAAGATCGTCCGCATTCAGACCCTTTTCCAGCCATTGTTTCAAGCGCTATTTGGACATTTTGGTCTTTTGTTAACACTTCGTTTAATCCTTCGATTATCCGTTTAATCCCAATATCTGCACCTGCACCAACGTGAGCACCTGGATGCAAGACAATTTGTCTGGATCCAATCGCCTCAGTACGCTCAATTTCAGTTTTCAAAAAAGTTGTCGCTAATTCAAAAGTAGCAGGATTCGTAGTATTCCCCATATTAATAATGTAAGGAGCGTGAACAATAATCTCCGTTACACCATTTTGTTTCATATGAGCATGTCCCGCTTCAATATTTAGATCTTCAATTTTTTTTCTTCTTGTATTTTGAGGAGCACCTGTATAAACCATCATGACATCTGATCCATACGAGGCAGCTTCTTTACTTGCACCTAGAAGCATTTCTTTACCACTCATTGATACGTGGGAACCTATATTAAGCATAGGATGGTCACCCTCATTTCTTTATTTATCTCTTTTTACACGTCTTTCTCTTTTCTTAATTTCGTCTACTTGACGCTGCATCTTTTTCTTATAGCCAGGTTTCACTTTAGAAGGTTTACGAATATGAGCTTTTGATTTACTCTCATTTTCCTCTGGACCCTTGACACGATTTTTCCGTTTATTTCTTTTAGGTAATTCTACAAGCTCATTTTTTTGAATATCGTGATGAGCAAACTCAATACCCATTTTTTCTAATTGATTTAAAGCATCTTCATCAGAAGGTGTATAAATCGTTGCAGCAACACCAGAGAAATCAGCTCGAGCCGTTCTTCCTGTTCTGTGAATATAAAAATCGAGATCTCTTGGTAATTCAAAATTTACAACATGACTAATTCCTGAAATATCGATCCCTCTTGCAGCCAAATCTGTTGCTACAATAAATTGATATTCTAGTTGATGAATTTGCTTCATCACTCGTTTACGTTCACGAGGTGTTATGTCACCATGAATTTTCGCAGTTCTAAGACCTTGCTCATTAAGATGATTTGCAATTTCATCCACTTTCGCTTTTGTATTAGCAAAAACAATCGATAGATACGGATTATAAGTTTGCAAGACATTTGTCAACAAGCTGAGTTTTTCACGACTTTTTAATGGAATTAATACATGTTCAATCTTAAAAGCTGTAAGTTGTTTTGGTTGAACATGAACATTTGTAGGATTTTTCAAATACTTCTTCAAAAATGGTTTTAATTTTTCCGGGATGGTAGCAGAAAAAATCAGCAATTGCAATTTTTCAGGCATTCTTCCAGCAATTTGATCGACATCTTCTAAAAATCCCATTTCCAACATTAAATCAGCTTCATCAATGATCATAATGCGGGTTTGATGAATTTCTAATGCATTAGCGTTTACGAGATCGTTAATTCGACCTGGTGTACCTACTACAATATGCGGTTGAGTTTTCAAACCCTCAATACTTCTAGATTTGTCTGTACCTCCAATAAAACATTTAGCCGTAAGTGGTTTTTCAGAAAAACGTATGATCTCTTGAACTGCTGCATAAATTTGATTCGCAAGTTCTCTAGTCGGCGCTGTAATAACAACTTGGACCCCGATTTGGTCCGCTTTTATCTTGTTAATAGCAGGCAAGAGATAAGCATGCGTTTTTCCAGTTCCTGTTTGCGATTGTCCAATCGCACTTTCTCCACGTTTCACTACCGGTATCATTTTTTCTTGTATTTCTGTAGGTTGATGAAAACCTAGTTCTTCGACCGCTTTTTGAATAAACGGTTTAAATTCAAATCGTTCAAATGGATGATTACCCATTAAAATCACTCCTTTATTAGACCCGTACATAATAAGTCCATTATTTCATTATAGTAAATCCTTAGCACGATGACAAGAGAACTCGTGGTTATGAGAAGTTAGCTGTTTATTCTTTCAATTTAAAAGTGACTCAAAAATGCCCTTTTGCATACATTACTTAGAGTGAAAGTTTCGTAAAAGGAGGGAAATTATGCGATCCCGCTCAAGACAAAAAAATCCACAAATGCCATCCATGTTTATGGATCCATTTAGTCAACAGTCAGCAATCCCTATGTATTCACAACCTTCAAATAATAGAAATCAAGGGGATTCCTTTACTAGAAATCCTTTTCCTTTTGACCATCAAAACCGAGGAATTATTCCTCGAACGAGAGCCCCTTCATCTCAAGGAAGGCTAAACTTGTTTAATCGTACTAAACCTGCACGAGGTGGAATCACTTCACTGATTCAACCTTCGTCCATTTCCGGTTTCCTTCAAAATACAAATCAGTTTCTCCAAACGATTCAACAATTTACTCCGCTGGTTCAGCAATATGGACCAATGGTGAGAAATATACCTATGATGTGGAAACTGTACCAAGGTTTTAAAAACATAGATACCGATGAAGAAACGACGAATCATCAAGAAGAAGTGAAGGAAGGATTAACAGAATCAAATTCTCCGACAATTGAACACGATACCTCACCTAAAAATAAACCAATTCATTCAGGAGACTCTGTTCCAAAATTATTTTTCCCTCACGAATAAATTTCATTACGAGAATGCTCAAACATATTCTCTTATATTCTGTCTAATGGCCATCTTCTTTTTGTCATCTTCCCATCTCTCCTATATAATAGATTATAATTGCACACTTTATTAGCCAACAGAGGGAGGCATACTCGATGGAGATTATTAAAATAACACCTAGAGGATATTGTTATGGTGTGGTTGATGCGATGGTCATTGCGAGAAATGCAGCAATGGATAAATCGTTACCAAGACCCATTTATATATTAGGCATGATCGTACACAACAAACATGTAACGGATGCATTTGAAGAAGAAGGTATCATCACGCTAGATGGACAAAATCGGATAGAAATTCTAGATAAAATTGAAGATGGAACTGTTATTTTTACTGCTCATGGTGTTTCGCCACAAGTACGCGAACTTGCAAAAAAGAAAGGCTTAGTCACAATTGATGCTACATGTCCTGACGTAACAAGAACACATGATTTAATTCGAGAAAAACAAGCTGAAGGTTTTCATGTTGTCTACATTGGTAAAAAGGGACACCCTGAACCTGAGGGTGCTGTTGGAGTTGCTCCAGAGATTGTCCATCTTGTCGAAACGATTGCAGACGTAGATCAACTTCAACTCGGTGACAACAAAATTGTTGTAACGAACCAAACAACCATGAGCCAATGGGACGTAGGTCATGTAATGGCCAGAGTGAAAGAGCGTTATCCTCAAACTGAAATTCATAATGAAATCTGCTTAGCTACACAAGTCAGACAAGAAGCTGTAGCTAACCAAGCCGGGGCAGCTGACTTACTTATTGTTGTCGGTGACCCAATGAGTAACAATTCAAACCGACTCGCTCAAGTTTCAGAGGAAATTTCAGCTACAAAAGCCTACCGAGTAACAGATATTTCAGAACTTCAGCTCGAGTGGTTAGAAGGTGTTGAAACAGTAGCTGTCACTGCAGGAGCATCTACCCCTACACCGATTGTAAAAGAAGTGATTCATTTCTTTGAACAGTATAATCCTGAAATACCTGAGACGTGGATTCGTGAGAAAAAGGTACCATTAAATAAAATTTTACCTAAAATTAAAAATCTAAAATCAGTTAATCCTGTTTGAAACAATTATTCTTACTAAAAAAAGATTGTCTTAATCGATTAAATAAAAAAGACTCGGAAAATCCGTCGATTTTCCGAGTCTTTTTTTATCAATTGAATCAATTTCATCATTCCTATTTCAAATCTTTTATACGAACATTGCTAAGAACTCGTTGCAAGACATTCGGTTTCAGTACTCACCGGACACTTTACTTAAGCTTATCTTCAGCTTCGCTTCTATCTATCCAAAAGCAATCTGGTCATCCTTGTTTTATATACATTTAAAGGGGTCCGTGTGAATTTTGGAAGCATGAAATTGGATATCCCAGCCATTCAACTCAGCTTTTTTATTCATATAGTCTGAAACGCCTTTTTTCATTATTTTTTCTATGTTATGTCCCGGATCAACGACAGCAAGATTTAATTCGTTAGCTTCTTGTGCATGATGATAATAAATATCTCCAGAAACGAGAACATCTGCCCCTTTTCTTTTAGCAGCAGAAATGTACTTGTTTCCATCTCCTCCTAAGACGGCAACTTTATTAATTTTCTTATTGAAATCACCTACAGTTCGAACAAAAGAAACATCCAGCTTTTCTTTCACATATTTAGAAAATTCAAGCAGATTCATTTCTTTTTTCAGTATACCTACTCTGCCTAAACCATATGCTTTCCCTTGATTTCTTAATTCAATTAAATCAAAAGCAGGCTCTTCGTAAGGATGAGCAGCGACCATTGCTTTAACGATTTTACTCTCTATTTTTAATGGATAAATGACTTCTATCTTCACTTCTTCAACTTGTTCCGGTTTCCCTTTTTCCCCCAAAAAAGGATTTGATCCTGCTTGAGGCGAAAAACGACCCGTTCCATGTGAAGTATAAGAGCAATCTTTATAATTTCCGATGGATCCAGCCCCAGCATGTCCTAGTGCCTCTCTCATTGAATCTTCATGAGTAACTGGAATAAAAACAATCAATTTCCCTAAATCATCTCGGTTTGTTTCAGCTAATATTGTACGCTCATTTAAGTTAAGTGCGTCTGCTAACCAATCATTCATACCACCATCGGCGATATCTAAATTCGTGTGAGCAGCATAAACTGCAATATCATTTTTAATTAGTTTTTCTACTAATAACCCACGAGAATGATCCGTTCGAATTGACTTTAAAGGGTGAAAAATAGGCGGATGATGAGCAATAATTAATTCTGCTCCTATCTCAATCGCCTCTTCAACAACAGCTAAATCGACATCTAATGCTACCAAAACATTCTTCATTTTATGGTTTAGCCGTCCGATTTGTAAACCGATTGAATCTCCTTCTACTGCTAAATGCTTAGGAGAAAATTTTTCAAATAACTCGATTATTTCGTGACCATTAACTTGTTTCATTTAAAAAGAGTCTCCTCAATGATTCGGATTTGTTGTTGGAGCACTTTTTTCTTTTGATTTGTTTCTTCATTGAATTGTGCATTTTCTAGTCGTGATAAGATCATTTTTCGTTGCTGGAGTTCAAAATTCCATTTTTTATAAAAGACATTTGATTTCTCTTTAACGAGAAATGGCCCCATTAATAAGTCTCTTTCTAAATTTGAAAATGGTGTAGAGAAATCCATTTTATCAGCCACTAGAATTTCATATATTTTATTGTCTTCTTCTAAAATTTCTTCGTTCGTCAGGCACCAATCATTATCAAGTAACCATCTTCTGAGAGAAAATGCAGCGATATTTGGTTGTAAAATCAACCGACTTGTCCCAACAAGCTTCTTCTTACCCTCTTCTAAAATACTCGATATGAGCGAACCACCCATTCCTGCAATAATGACACAATCAACTTCCCCTTCTTTTAATACCGCTAGACCATTTCCTTTCCGAACATCAATCTTCTCTTTTAAACCCGCTTGTTCTACCTGAACTTTCGCTGATTGGTATGGACCGTTCACTACTTCTCCTGCTATCGCTTTTTTTACGCCTAAATTAAGCACAGCAAAACATGGTAAATAAGCATGGTCAGAACCAATATCTGCAATTGTCGAACTTTCCGGAATATAAGACGAGACTCTTTCTAATCTTTTTGATAACTGATTTACATTCAATAGGATCACCACTTTTTCTAATCTACTTACTTCTATTTTAAGCAAACAGATCAATTATGTATAGTAAAACGCTGTTGGAATCACCTTTTAGCGCCCTCTATGAGTTTTAATCCCTATATCCAAAATAAAAAGCCTTCCCCAAAAGGAGAAGACCTTCATACTTTCTTATTTCAATTTCATCAAGTAGTCTGCCATAGCATCCGCATTTTCTTCTGCGACAAGTCCAGAAGGCATACCGCCTCCACCATTCACAACTTTTTTCTTGATTTCGTCTTTTGAAAGACGTTTACCTACACCTTTTAAAGCTGGACCAACTCCACCCTCATAGTTTTGACCATGACAGCTAATACAAGTTGATTCATAGTGCGCCTTTGGATCAAAAGCAGCGGTTTCCGTTGTTTTCTCACCGCCTTTTTCACCTTTGGCCATATCTTTGCTGTCACCAAGTCCCTTAACAGAAAGAAAGAAAATAAGGCCTATGCCAAAAACTGCGATCAGCAAAAATGGAATAATTGGGTTACGATTCATTTGTGTACCTCCTTTATGTATGCAATTAAAATACGATAGAGACAATTTTATTGTACTTGAAATTATTCAAAAGGGAAAGTCCTAATAAAGCAAATCAATGAAGTTCAAAAATTAGCCACAATCATGATGAAAACATTTATGTATCCGTATACATTTTCAAAGAAAGGAAAGACCTTGTATCGTTTGAATTCAATCGATACAAGGTCTTTTCGTCAAAGCTCATTAAAATCCAACCCATTTCATCCATTTAAAATAAAGGATAAAGATTAGCCGATTTTTTTTGAAATGACATAGCACAACGGGACATAAGCTTTGCCACTCTATTCAGTCGAGACTGTGCATGTGTTTTTGATTTTTTAAATGGCACTGGGCTAGTCGATTCCACTTGTAATTAGTAACAGCCGATTTCTCTGGAGATAACCATTCTTTGAATTTCCGATGTTCCTTCACCAATTTCAAGCAACTTAGCATCTCTCATAAAACGTTCCACATGGTATTCTTTCATATATCCATATCCTCCATGTATTTGTACGGCTTGATCAGAGATTTCCATACATACTTCTGAAGCATAAAGTTTACACATTGCAGCTTCTTTCGTAAATGACTTCCCTTGGTCTTTTAACCATGCGGCTTTGTGTACCATTGTACGGGCTAACTCAATTTTCATTGCCATATCAGCAAGTTTAAACTGGGTTACCTGAAACTCGGATAATGTCCGGCCAAATTGTTTCCGTTCTTTGGAGTATTGTAGTGCCTTTTCATAAGCGGCTTGAGCAATTCCAACAGCCATTGCTCCTATACCAATTCTACCTCCGTCAAGAGTCATTAGGAATTGTCTAAATCCATTTCCTTTTTTCCCTAATAAATTTTCTTGCGGGACAATGACGTTATCAATGACTAGTTCAGTAGTATTTGAAGAATGAAGGCCCATTTTTTCATAATTGTCGATTACTGTAAATCCTTTTGCATTCGTTGGAACAATGATGGCACTTATTTCTTTCTTCCCATCTTTTTTATCGGTAATGGCTGTTAGAGCTAAATGTTTCGCATAGCTAGCATTCGTGATATAACACTTGTTGCCATTAATAACAAAGTTCTCTCCATCTATCACGGCAGTTGTTTGAGTCCCACCCGCATCAGAACCTGCATTAGGTTCAGTAAGGCCAAAAGCCCCTAATGATTCTCCTGTACAAATAGGTGTTAAGTATTGATGTTTCTGTTCTTCTGTTCCAAACATATTTATAGGTGCTCCACCAAGTGAAATGTGAGCTGAATATGTAATTCCTGTAGAGCCACATGCTTTGCTTAACTCTTCCACGACAAGTGCAAAGCTAACAGTGTCCGCGCCTGCGCCACCATATTCTTCTGAAAAAGGTAAACCCATCATTCCTAAATCAGAAAGTTTTTTAAAAATTTCTTTAGGAAATTCTTTCGTTCTGTCGCGTTCAAGTGCCCCAGGGGCTACCTCTTCTTTTGCAAAATCTCGAATGGTATTACGGATCATAAGCTGTTCTGAAGTTAAATCAAAATTCATGTGTATCCTCCTCATTGAATGCGCTTTCAATTCTTATTATAATAGATGATTATAAATTTTCACAACTTTTTAAATTTTTTTCATTCTTAACTACTATATAAAAATAGAAATAATGGCCACACACAGTCCGAGAATACCTGATACTGTAAAATAAATTAAACGTAATTTCCATCCAGTAAATAACCAAACTAAGCAGTGAAGAATAATAGCGACATAGAGGACAATTAATCGATTAGGGTAAAACGTCATACACAAATGAATGGTAATCAATAAAAAACAAAATGCTCCAATTAAATAAAAATAAGGATACCAAAAAGCTTTTTTAGAAAAATAGATGCCCAACCCTAAACATAGAACGACAAAAACAGCTAAAATTCCTGTTTGCAAATAGATGGATAAATCAGTAAAATATAAGATAATTACAGAAATCGGAAGCATTAGCATTCCAATAATATAAAGGAACGAGTCGTTTCTTTTCTTTTGTTTATTCGTACTCGTATGATTTTTAATGCCTTCTCCTTCACTATAAAGGGCAATCAAATAGTTACAATATTGTTCAGGTAAGAGCCTATTTTCTTTCCAATAAATGATTTCATTTAAAATTGTTTCTTTCCTTTGATTATTCATACGGTCACATCCCCAATGAATCATTTCTCTCTTTAATCGTGTTTTCCTGCTTTATTAAGAAAAAATGATTGCAGAAAAAAAGTTTACTTCTCAAAATCAAGAAGTAAACCGTAAGTAATTGTCTATTCCAGGAAATCTTTAAGTCTTTTGCTTCTACTAGGATGTCTAAGTTTTCTAAGAGCTTTCGCTTCAATTTGACGAATTCTTTCTCTTGTCACACCAAAAACCTTCCCTACTTCTTCTAAAGTCCTTGTGCGGCCATCATCAAGTCCAAAACGGAGACGCAGGACATTCTCTTCTCGATCTGTCAATGTGTCGAGAACGTCTTCTAATTGCTCTTTAAGCAACTCATAAGCAGCATGTTCAGAAGGAGATGTTGCTTCTTGATCTTCAATAAAATCACCTAGGTGGGAATCATCTTCTTCACCAATTGGTGTTTCTAGAGATACAGGCTCCTGTGCAATTTTAAGAATTTCACGAACCTTTTCTGGAGTAAGGTCCATTTCTTCAGCAATTTCTTCTGGAGATGGTTCTCTTCCTAAATCTTGAAGAAGTTGTCTCTGAACTCTGATCAATTTATTGATGGTTTCAACCATGTGCACAGGTATACGAATGGTACGGGCTTGGTCTGCTATAGCGCGAGTGATGGCCTGACGAATCCACCAAGTTGCGTAGGTACTGAATTTATATCCTTTGCGATGATCAAATTTTTCTACAGCTTTAATAAGACCCATATTTCCTTCTTGGATTAAATCCAAGAAGAGCATTCCTCTACCAACGTAGCGTTTAGCAATACTTACTACTAACCGAAGATTGGCTTCAGCAAGTCTTCTCTTCGCTTCATCGTCGCCTTCTTCGATGCGCTTAGCAAGTGAAATTTCTTCTGCTGCTGACAAAAGGTCAACACGACCAATTTCTTTTAAATACATGCGAACAGGATCATTTATTTTGACTCCAGGTGGGACACTCAGGTCATTTAAATCGAACTCATCCTGTCCTTTTACAATTTCATTTTCATCGGGATCATCATCACTATCACTTGCATTAACAAGTTCTACCCCTTGCTCTCCTAAATGCTCATAAAACTCTTCTACTGCTTCAGTATCTAATTCAAATGGTGAAAGTTTCTCAGCAATCTGCTCGTACTTTAATACACCTCTTGTTTTCCCGATTTCTACCAGTTGTTCTTTGACTTGATCGAGAGTTAGTTCTGAATCAGCTTCTTTGGAACGAATCGACTTCTCAGCCATTTGTTCCCCTCCTTCCAACATCCTAGAAACAAAAAAGTTAATGCAGCATTTTTCTTAATTGAAGGATTTCCATCGCAATCATCGCTGCTTGGTGGTAATCCTTCTTACGCTCCGCTTCTTTTGCTTCCAATTGCTTTTCTTTTATTTTCAACATCTTTCGGTGTTTTAACACCTCTGCAACGTAATCTTGTAATTCTTTTTCACTTAATTCTTCATTTATTTTCATCATTTCTATTTCTATCCAATATTTTCTTAGTTTTTTATCGGGCAGATAGTGTAAAAAACCACCTGGATCAAGATTATGTCCTTCTTCCTGCCATCCTAATAAATAGGTGAACAAAGCTTGATGTTCATCAATGTAAAACCCGGAGTCCACTAATTCTTTTTGAATACGGTCAATTACCATTGTATTTCTTGACGCATAAAATAGAAGTCGTCTTTCAGCAACTACATATGCAGGTACCAATTTGTTAGAAGACCATCCAGAGGAAGAGTTCTGAACCACTGGAATTGGACTTTCATGTTGTTGAATCTTTTTTTGAACCGTTGTCTGTTTTGATTCTTGCGACCGCAAAACATCCAAAGATATTGAAAATTCATCAGATATTTGTTTTAAATAATGCTCTTTTTCAATAGGGTTTGAAAGGTTAGATATTTCCTTTACTACTTCTTCGATATATCTAAGCTTATCTCCTTCATGATTCATATTTTTTCCTTGTCGAAAATATTGAATCTTATAAGACATAAATGTAACACTAGCTTCGATAACTTCACGTTGAAATTTTTCTGATCCATATTCACGGATATAGTCATCCGGGTCTAATTGATCAGGTATAAGAGAAATATTTATATCCAGTCCAGCTTTTTGAAACATTTCTCCTGCCTTAAATGCAGCAGCTTTCCCGGCTTTATCCCCGTCATAACAAATCAATACTCGATCGGCTAATCTCTTTATCGTTTGTATATGTGAGGGAGTCAAAGCGGTTCCCATAGTGGCAACACCATTACCTACGCCAGCAGTTTCAGCAGCAATCACGTCTGCGAACCCTTCAAATAAAACAACTTGTTGTTTTTTTCGAATGGCTTGCCTTGCTTTAGCGAGATGATACAGAATATCACTTTTATGGAAAATAAACGTTTCTGGACTGTTTAAATATTTAGGATTTTCATCATTAAGTGCTCTCCCAGAAAATGCAACTGTCTTACCTTTTGAATCTTCTATAGGGAACATGATTCGATTTCTGAATCGATCAACGTATTCATCGGATCCTTCTCTTCGAATGACCAGCCCGGCTTTTTCCATTAATTCAATGGACAATCCTCTTTTTCTTAGCCATTTTACAGTGAAATCCCAACTTGGCAACGACCAACCGATTTGGAATTTTTCAATCACACTTCGATTAATCCCTCTGTTTTCAAGATATTGTAGCGCATCTTGTCCTTCTTTAGTGTTTAATAAAAAATGATGATAAAGTTTTTTTACTAATTCATGTGCTTCAATTGCTTGTTCATGTTCGCTTGTTGGTTTCGATCGTCGTTCATCCTCTTGACCAAGATCGATTTGAATACCAACACGTTGAGCCGTTTTTAAAAGAGCCTCTGGGAATGTTAAGCCATCTAAATCCATTAAAAATGTATATACATTTCCTCCAGCACCACAACCAAAGCAATGAAAAATTTGCTTGTCCATTGATACAGAAAAAGAAGGAGTATTTTCACCATGAAATGGACAGAGTCCAAAATAATTTCGTCCTTGCTTTTTTAATTGAACATAATCACTAATAACGTCAACGATATCAACAGCTTTACGAATTTCTTCAACTCTTTCTTCCGGTATTCTGCTTGTCACTTTTGCATCACCATCAATCAATTAGCTGTTTTAGGAAATAGAAATTGTATCTAAACTCCATATTGAAGAATGAGTTGTTCCATTTCAACTTCAAAACGAGTTAGATCTTCTGAAGTAAATGCTTTTGGACCTTTTAAATAACGGCCTTTTCTTCGTTCTTTTCCAGCGAGATAACGAAAGTCGAGTGAAATCATAATGGTTTCCTCTGTATACTTTATTCCCCTTGGTGAGATCACATAAACTTCTTTAGCTAAAGCAATAGATGCTAGTCCAATGTCTTGTGTGACAAGGATATCTCCCTTTTTAATATGGTTTAAAATATACAAATCGGCGGCTTCTTTTTCATTTTCGACATAAATCCATTCCCCTTTTTCAGGGGTGGTTTTACGATGAACGTGTGAAGCAACAAATATGCAAGGAAGATTATAACGAATGGCCATTTTGGAAATAGTTTGCTTTACTGGACACGCATCCGCATCTACAAATAATCTTATGGAAGTGAAATTGTCCTTAGTAATTATTCTACATTCCTCCCGATAATCCTTCTCCCAATTACACCATTCTCGTTATTTTCTCGAAATAATTGTCGGAAAATTTCTGCAAATGGAATCATTAGATGCTGAAATAGAGTCGGATTCACAATTCTTAATTATAGTACAAGTTTCCTACTTTGACCATTGATTCATTTAATAAAAATAAATATATTTCATGAACTACTTAAACGGTCAATTTGAATGTCAGATTTTTGATTGTTTGTTTTTATAAGGTTTTTATAAATTTCACCAAATTGCAAAGAGCACATACTATAACATTATGTGCTCTTTGTGCGCTGTATATGATTCATAATCACGTTTGCCGTTTCTTCTACAGCTTTATTCGTTACATCTATGATGAAACAGCCGAGTTTTTCAGCTACTTGATCAAAATATTCATTTTCTTTTTCAATTCGTTTAATTTGAGCGTAACTCGCTTTGTCGTCTAAACCTAAAGCAATAAGTCTTTCCTTTCTTATTTGATTCAGTTTTTCCGGACTAATTTTTAACCCGATACATTTATTAGGGTCCACTTGGAATAACTGTTCAGGGGGGTCCACTTCAGGTACAATGGGAACATTGGCTACTCTTACTCTTTTGTGTGCTAAATATTGAGAAAGAGGCGTTTTTGACGTCCTTGATACCCCGATCAATACGATATCTGCTTTAAGAATTCCTCTAGGGTCCCTGCCGTCATCATATTTAACTGCAAACTCAATCGCTTCCACTTTCTTAAAATAATCTTCATCCAGTTTCCGGACAGTCCCTGGTTCGTATAATGGCGTTTGATGATAACGAGCTTGGAATTCATCCATTAATGGACCAATAATATCATAAGCAAACACATTTTTTTGCTCTGATCTCATTTTCATATAATTTCTCATTTCAGGTTTTACTAAAGTGTACGCGATCATTCCTTGATTTAAAACGGCTAGATCGACCACTTCATCGATATGTTGTTCATCTTCCACGTATGGAAATCGTTTCATTAATGAACTATCAGGTAGAAATTGACCTAGTGCTGCTTTTGTTACGAGTTCTGCTGTTTCACCAACAGAATCGGAAACAACGTAAATAATCGGACTATTCACGTGCTCCCTCCTTTCTATTAATCATTCATACCTAGAGCAACAAATGCTTTTGTAATATTTGTTTTTGTAATTCTACCTGTTACTTCCAGCCCTTTATCTGTCTTCTTGACGATTGGCATTGAATCAATCTGTTTTTCTATCAAGACTTGAGCTACATCTACTAAATGATCTTCTTTTTGGCATACCGTAATATTCGGCATTCTTGTCATAATAATATTGACGGGGAGGTTTGTTAGTTCTTGAGTGCCAATACTCGCGCGTAGAAGGTCTTTTCGAGAAAGGACACCGACTAACAAAGATTGATCATCAATCGCGAATAATGTTCCAACATCTTCAAGAAACATGGTACAAATAGCATCATAAACGGATATATTTTCTGAAACAACCACTGGTATAGACTGATAGTCCTTAACCTCTAGTTTTTTTAGTCTTTCATAAAGAAGTTGAGTTCCATTTTTCCCCGAGTAAAAATACCCTACCCTTGGTCTAGCATCTAAAAAACCAGACATTGTTAAAATGGCCAAGTCTGGACGTAAGGTAGCTCGAGTAAGATTTAGCTTCTCGGCAATATGTTCACCTGTAATGGGTCCATTTTCTTTCACAATTTGCACGATAAATTCTTGACGTTTACTAAGTTCTATTTGAATCACCACCTAATACGTGCTTTTCATTCGTGTTATACTGTTCCTTAATATTATATACTATATCATGATTTTTCAAATGAATTTGTATTATTTCTTTTTTCAATCTATTCATTATTACTATCTCAGGTTATTTACAAGAACAATTATAAGAAATTTTTTCATCATATTCGATTTTCGTTCTCGACGGACGCTTTCCACGGGCACGGTTTCCTTCTCTTCGTTACTTTATGGAGGGCACTGAAAAAATCCTATTTGAACAATCCTGTGAGTATAGGCAAGGATTTCCGTACCAGGCAGACTCTTTCTGATGTTACCTTTCGTCACAAGCTTATCTCATCTTATTGATGATTCTTAGAAAATAATCTTGTGGATATCCGTGCGATTACGAAGCGGTTGAATTTCGTTTCATGCGCTGCTTTCCGCGGACAATGGCTTGAATCTACTCCGACAAACAGGAAGTTTTAGCGCAGTCGGTGCAACAGGATGTTGCGCTCTTAGACTATGATCCTTTCTCTGCGGGGCTTTCAGCTCCTGCTTTTCCCTCGGGAGTCGTGTCAGACACTTTAATCAAATAAAATGTTCGTCTCTTAAGGGCTAACTTCTAATTATGAAATTCATTCATTTAAGTGATTTCTTTACAAGTAAATTATTTCGTTTCATGATTGCCAAAGCGGGTTGTTAAATTTATTTATCGGTGGTAAAATATCAATATTATTTTTAATATCATGCAATGACGAATGTATAAGTACTTGTAACAAAAGCGATTCAGGGACAGTGAGAGCCTGATCAACAAGGAAAATGGCCATTCTGAGCAACTGAAAACAAACAAAGTGGATACTATTATTTAGTATCAACCAGGGTGGAACCGCGGGTTATACTCGTCCCTGGGCCTTTATTAGGCCTAGAGACGGGTTTTTTTGTTCCCATTTTTAGTGCCAAAAAAGCATAAGAAAAGGAGTGTACAAAAATGTCAATGGAACAAATTGTTCAATTAGCTAAACATCGAGGATTTGTGTTTCCAGGTTCTGAGATCTATGGAGGGTTAGCAAACACTTGGGATTATGGTCCACTAGGTGTAGAATTAAAAAACAATATTAAAAAAGCATGGTGGAAAAAATTTGTCCAAGAATCACCTTATAATGTAGGTTTGGATGCGGCCATTTTAATGAATCCTCAAGTATGGGTTGCCTCTGGTCATGTAGGAAATTTTAATGATCCAATGATTGATTGCAAAAAATGTAAAACCCGACATCGTGCAGACAAACTGATTGAAGAAGCAATGTTTGAAAGAGGAGAAGAAATCATTGTTGATGGGCTTCCCTTTGAACGCATGGCTGAATTGATTCAAGAGAAAAAAATTGTTTGTCCTCAGTGTGGAAGTTTAGACTACACAGAAATACGCCAATTCAACTTAATGTTTAAGACTCATCAAGGGGTAACGGAATCTTCCACAAACGAAGTTTACCTACGTCCAGAAACAGCGCAAGGAATCTTTGTTAATTACAAAAATGTACAAAGAACGATGAGAAAGAAAATGCCTTTTGGGATTGCTCAAATCGGAAAAAGTTTTCGTAACGAAATTACGCCAGGTAACTTTACTTTCCGTACAAGAGAATTTGAACAAATGGAACTTGAATTCTTTTGTAAACCAGGTGAAGATTTGAAATGGCATGCATTTTGGAAGAAATATTGTAATGATTGGTTATTAAATTTGGGTATGAAAGATTCAAACATCCGTTTACGTGATCATGATGACGATGAACTTTCTCATTATAGTAATGCCACAAGTGACTTTGAATATAAATTCCCATTCGGCTGGGGGGAACTTTGGGGTATCGCATCTCGTACTGATTTTGACTTAAAGAAACACATGGAGCATTCAAAAGAAGATTTTGAATATCTCGATCCTCAAACGAACGAACGGTATGTTCCCTATACAATTGAACCATCTCTTGGAGCAGATCGTGTTACTTTAGCATTTTTATGTGATGCATATGAAGAAGAGGAACTAGAAAATGAAACAAGAAGTGTCCTTCACTTCCATCCAGCGATTGCGCCATACAAAGCTGCCATCTTACCGTTATCAAAAAAGTTGTCTGAAGAAGCCTTTAAGGTATACGAGGATTTAGCTAAGGAATACATGGTTGACTTCGATGAAACCGCTTCTATTGGGAAACGTTATCGTCGTCAAGATGAAATCGGAACACCGTATTGTATTACATTTGATTTCGATTCAGTGGAAGACAAGCAAGTTACCGTTCGTGATCGTGACACGATGGACCAAGTCCGCATGCCAATTGAAGAAGTCGCTGCATTTCTAAAAGAAAAAACGAGTTTTTGATTCAGGAAAAAAAGATTGCTTTTTCCATGTTATGAACAAAATACTTCTTTAGTAAACATGAAATATTTTTTATCCTTTATATACAGTGAAAGAAGCGACCGACCTATTTTTAGGTTGTTCGCTTCTTTCATTTTTAAATCCTACTCAATTCATATAATTTGATATTCTTAATCCTCTTTTTTGGGGAGCCAAGACTCCATTTTGTCTAGCTGATCTAAGAATTTTCGAGATTTTAAATACACACCTGAAAAATCGTCATAATATTGATAAATGATTTTTTGAAGTTCTTTTTTCGTTTCGTCTTTCACTGAAATCGTACCAAGACGGTTTAAATCAAAATAATAGAATAAGCGCAAAAGCCTCACAGTAGCCTGAGAGGTGAAAACGCAATATCGATCCACAGACAAGCAACGATGACACAAAAAACCGTTTTCTCTAAATGAAAAAGAAAATGACCCCTCCGTTTTACCACAGTTTACGCATCGATCCAATACGGGGCGTAAACCTAAAACAGGTAACATCTTCATTTCAAAGATATTTTTTACAATATCTAAGTCAGCTCCTTCATCAAAAAGCTGAAGAGATTGATAGAGTAGCTCAAACAAAAAGGGATTTGGCTCTTTTTCATCTGTGGATTGATCGAGCAAATCAACAATGTAAGAGGCATAAGATGTTTTCACTAAATCTTCTCGAATGAAGCGCATGGAGGAAATGACTTCTCCCTGCTGAAGTGTTCCTAAACCATTTCCGGATTGATACAGATAAGATCCATAGGTAAAAAGCTGAGATATAGCAGTATGACGACTATTCGTTTTTTTTGCTCCTCGTGCCATCATCGCAATTTTCCCGAATTCTCTTGAATAGATCGTTAGGATTAAATTTGATTCTCCATAACGTGTTGTACGAATGACAATTCCTTCACATTTCTGAAGCATGCAATACCCCACCGTCCTATACTCTTCTAAACAAATGAAGGACTGCCCAATAGCGCTAGGTTTCCCCACTTCTTTTCAATAGCACGTCGTAACTTGACTAAATACTATAGTTTTGAAGGGGACTTCTAACACTTTCATATGGGACAGTCCTGGTTATCTAATTTATTTTTTACCCTAGATTATTCTTTTCAAATCATTTCAAGGATGCGTAGAAAATTCGGGTTATTGAATGAGTTCCTCTGCATCCACTAGAGCATTTTCTCCGTCCTCTTTTTCGAATTGTTTAAGAAGCAGATACAAGTCAATATTTCCGGTATGTTTAAAGAAATCCCATGTAAAGTCAGACATTCAGATTCCGCCCTTCTTTGAATAGAGTGCTAACTACACTTAACGGTTTCCATTATGTTTCCCGGTATTGATTAAAAGATAAGCGTTAATCTTCCCCAATTGTTGAAACGATTAGTAATCATCCTCACTAAATCCAAAGTCACGAAGCTGACTCATTTTATTTCTCCAGTCTTTTTGCACCTTCACCCAAAGTTCTAAATACACTTTCGAGCCTAGAAGATGCTCAATATCAACTCGAGCACGTTGCCCTATAGTCTTTAAAACCGTTCCTTGTTTACCTATGATAATCCCTTTTTGAGAGTCACGTTCCACAACAATGGTTGCCATAATATGTACCATGTCTTTCCCTTGACGCTCTTCCATTTTTTCAATAATCACGGCGATTGAATGAGGAACCTCTTCACGTGTTAATTGAAGCGCTTTTTCGCGAATCAATTCAGAAACAATAAAACGTTCTGGATGGTCCGTTACTTGGTCAGCTGGATAAAACTGCGGACCTTCTTCCAAACGATTTTTTATTTCATTCAAGAGATGATCTACATTATTTCCATCCAAAGCCGAAATTGGAATAATTTCCGCAAATTCATAAAGGTCTTTATATTTCGAAATAATGGCTAATAATTCTTCTGGATGAACTTTATCAATTTTATTTAGAACAAGAAATACTGGGGTTTTCACTTCTTCCAGTTTTTCAATGATATAGCGATCGCCTTGGCCTAATCCTTCCTCAACGTTAATCATAAATAGAATTAAATCGACTCCACGAAGTGTGTTTTGCGCTACCTTCATCATGAAGTCACCAAGTTTGTGCTTAGGCTTGTGAATCCCTGGGGTATCAATGAAAATCATTTGTGCATCAGATGTAGTAACAACACCTTGAATTTTATTTCGTGTTGTCTGTGGTTTATCACTCATAATCGCAATTTTTTGTCCTATTACTCGATTTAAAAAAGTGGATTTCCCTACATTTGGTCTTCCTATAATAGAAATGAAGCCTGATTTATGTCCTTGATTCATATTATGATCATTCATTTTAAATCCTCTACAGAAAATGCACCAGGTAATAATTCAGACATTGTAAGTTCTTGAACATCACCTTTTAAATTTGTTAAAAGAATTCTCATATCTTTGTTCCCTAATTCTGAAATCACTTGTCTACAAGCACCACATGGTGGTACCGGTCTGTTCGTATCAGCTACAACCGCGATTGCTTCAAATTCTCTTTCTCCGGCTGTATATGCTGTAAAAAAGGCTGTTCTTTCGGCACAGTTACACATGCTGTAAGCTGCATTTTCTATGTTGCAGCCATGATAAATTTTTCCTTCTTTCGTAATAAGAGCTGCCCCAACGGAAAAATTTGAATAGGGAGCGTAAGCTCTGTCTCTAGCGATTTTTGCTTCAGCTAATAAGTTTTCTACATTCATTATAACATTCTCCTTCTTATCTTCTATTAGACATCAATACCCCCACGCTATTGAGTGGGGGACATTTAATATTTAAAAATTAAACAAGCTAAGCTGCTTTTAGTGTCCACCTATTCAACTTCGATAAATGGGTGATCGTCTTCTTCTTTTATCTTACTATATTTACGGAGAAAAATCCTTCCTTATCAGCAAATTACATTGTATAAAAAATAACAAGGTTATTAACTCTTCAAGCTCGGCTTATTTAAATTGGTGAAAAGACAAAATCTCAATCAATCGAATCAAACACGATCACGGGATGAAAACCTCTATTATTTTAGGAATAAAAATAATAAGACCACTAATAACAGCCATAATAGCATAAACTAAAACTGCAGCTGCCGCTAAATCTTTCGCTTGTTTTGCGATTGGATGCCACTCTTTCGTCACAAGATCCACCGTTCGTTCTATTGCCGAATTCATAAACTCCAGTGCAATCATCCCAAATATGATAAAGATTACAGCCAGCCACTCTATTTTTGAAAGAGAAAGAATGGTTGAAATAATAATGATGGTAATAGCGATGAATACATGAATACGTATGTGCCTCTCTGACTGAAATCCATACTTTATCCCACAGTAAGCTGCATAGACCGACTTTAGCCATCTCTTCATTTTCTTTAAGTCCTTTTAAGTCCAAATTCATCGAGAATTTCGGCTTGCTTTGAAAACATCGTTTTTTCATCTTCATCAGTCATATGATCATAGCCGAGAAGGTGAAGAAATCCATGTACTGCTAAGAAACCTAACTCTCTAGAAAACGAATGCTCATATTCTTTCGCTTGTTCTTTGGCAATCGATACTGAAATGATAATGTCACCTAGGACACGTGGGATTCCTTCTCCAGAAATTGAAATTTCTCCATCAAGGTCTTCTTCCATTGCAAATGAAATGACATCTGTTGGCTGATCTTTTTCTCTATATTGTCGATTGATTTCTTGAATACGTTCATTGGTAACAAAAGTAATCGAAACTTCCGTTCCATCTCCTACTCCTTCTTTTCGAGCTGCTACATTTAGTAAATCTTTAACTAGTTTAAACTGCTCCTCAACTAATTCATCTGTCTCATCTAAAAAATCAATTTCTAACGGCATGGTCAGTCACCTTCAATTTATTAAGATCAGGGTATTCAATTCGCGAATGAAATATCCCGTTTAACGTTGTACAAATCGTTTTCTTTACAATCTCTAATTCCTTTAAAGTTATATCACATTCACTAAATTGTCCATCTTGTAATCGATCCTGCACGATGGAATGCACAAGTTTTTTAATTTGTTCTGTTGACGGGTGATTCATAGAACGAACAGCCGCCTCAACACTATCTGCTACACCAATCACGGCTACTTCTTTTGTCTGAGCCTTCGGACCAGGATATCGATATTCTTCTTCTGTTACGGTATCATCTTTTTCTTTTGCTTTATAATAAAAGAATTTTAAAAGAGTTGTTCCATGATGTTGCTCTGCAATATCGACAATTTCTTTTGGTAAATTATTTTTTCGAATCATTTTTCCACCATCAACAGCATGAGCAATAATAATATCTCTACTTGTCTCAGGGGATAATTCATCATGTGGGTTTTTAATATTAACTTGATTTTCGATAAAAAATGCAGGTCTTTTTGTTTTACCAATATCATGGTAATAACAACCTACTCTTGCTAACAGACCATTAGCCCCTATCGCTTCACATGCGGCCTCTGATAAATTAGCAACCATCACGCTATGATGATAAGTACCAGGTGTTTCTGTTAATATTTTTTTTAGTAACGGGTGATTAGGGCTAGATAGCTCAATTAATTTTATTGCTGATAAGATTCCAAAGCCAGATTCAAAAAACGGTAATAACCCGATTGTTAAGACAGCTGCACCCACACCAGAGATCACGGCAAACATGGCATTGTATACATAATTTCCGTTTGACTCTTGCCCACTCCCTAAAAACATTAGAAAAGTGAGTACGGCGGCATTCACGATCGTAATATACAAGCCTGTCCAAAGAATACTACTTCTCTGTTTTTGAGTGGATAAGAATAATATACCTGCAAGTCCACTAAAAAGCATATAAAAAGCAATTTTACTATCAAGGGAGCCGCTAATTCCGTCCTGAAAGATCAAACTGCCGGATGCAGAAAGAAGAATTGTTGAGATCAGCGCTAGCCTCTCATTTAAGATTAAACGAATCAACATAGGGGCTAATGCTGCAGGAAATAAGTAGCCTACCTCGTAAATATCTAGCGCTTTCATATAAGATACTAACTTCATTAAAACTAAATTAATCAAGATAATGGTACACAAAATAATTAATGCTTTTGATTTATTTGCTTGTTCTTCTGTCCAAGATTGAAAAAAGAAATAGAGAGAAGTAATAAATATTAATATGAACAAACCGAGTCCGATGAATGGTTTTAAGCTTGGATTCGTCTTAAGTAAACCCAACAATTCCAATTGCCGGTATGATTCACGATCAATTAAATGACCTTCTTGGATAATGACCTGCCCTTGTAATATTTTCGCGGGCTCTACACTATCAGAAGCTTGCTGTTTTCTTGACTTAGTAAGCACATCGTCATACGTTTCAGTAGCGATAATTGCATATTTACCTATGGATTCACAAGCCGGTTTAATCTGTGAAGGAATAGGACTATCTGCTATTTTTTCACGGATTTTTTCTTTTTCCTTTAATACTTCTTCATCTTTTATTTCTTGTTTGAGACTTGCATTAATGGCAGCGACCACGATATCTTCTGCAGATTTTAGGTCCGTATCATTTGATTCCAATAAACTCATAAGTTCCTCATCAGACAGTGCATTCGTCGCGTCTTCATTTACATTTTCAGAGAGTACTTGCTTCAGTTTTTCTAATTGCTTATTAATGGTCATTTTCGTTGCTTTATCATTCGTAACATTCTCATTTGTTGAATGTGGGGTCGATTCTGCTTTGACTTCATTTACAAAGTCAAAAATCGATGTGGTTAAAGCCACTCGATTATTAGCAGTTTCTTTTTGAAATGAATAGGCGTTTTCCACTTGATCTGCTGCTTTTTTCTTTTCTTCTTCTGTCATTTTTTCATCAATGACCGTTTTCGGGGACCGAATTGTTTTTTCAGATACTGAAAATAATTCAGCATCATAGGTTTCAGGTTTAATGTTCCCATAAATAATTATGTAAATAATCATACCTAGTAAGATTAAGAGGAGGATGCTAAAGCCTTTATAAGAGAGTCCTTCACGTAATCGACTAATCAATGAATTCATTCGTTTTGCCATCTCCTCCCAACGATTTTCATCAATAAAGTGTTTATGTAAAATCATAACAGTTTATTCTGCAGATTTCACCCGTAAAAGTAAGTGAACTCCGAAAATTCAGATCATTAATTTAATTTGTATACAGAAATGATCTAGATGGTCGTGTTTTTATTCTACAATTTTTAATGAATGATCTGTGGGATTTTATCCATGATACCCTATTTTGAGAAAAAAAATTATCCTAGAAAAGTGGAAGCCACTCGTTCTGGGTCCTGTGAAAAATCCGAACGGTCAGGTGAGCGCTTGGAGACTCAATCCAACTAATGGGGTGAAAAATTCAAACTTTTCTATCTTAAAAAAAAGCCGAACCAAAGATGGCTCGACTCACTTTTCCAATTCATCATATGCTCTTATGACTTTTGCAACTAAAGGATGTCGGACAACGTCACTTTCTTCTAAAATACAGAAAGATATGCCTGAAATGGTTGAGAGAATTGACTCTGCTGCGACAAGTCCTGACTGCATTCCTCTCGGCAAGTCTACCTGTGTTTTATCTCCAGTGATGATCATTTTTGATCCGAATCCAAGCCGAGTAAGAAACATTTTCATTTGTGCTGTAGTCGTATTTTGAGCTTCGTCTAGAATTACAAAGGCATCATCGAGTGTTCGTCCTCTCATATATGCAAGAGGCGCAATTTCGATCGTTCCTCTTTCAATCAAACGTTGTGTCTGCTCTGTACCAAACACATCATTTAAAGCATCGTAGAGAGGCCTTAAGTACGGATCTACTTTCTCCTTTAAATCTCCTGGCAAAAATCCTAAACTTTCCCCTGCCTCTACTGCCGGTCGAGTTAAAATGATTTTTTTCACTTTCCCATTTTTTAATGCCTGAACAGCCATTACTACAGCTAGATAGGTCTTGCCTGTCCCCGCTGGTCCAATTCCGAAAACAAGATCTCTTTTTCGAATTGCGTCTACGTATTGTCTTTGCCCTAACGTTTTAACACGTATCGGTGCCCCTTTTGCATTCTTGGCAATCTCTTCTGTGTAGATCTCTTGTAAGTACTCAATCGTACCTTTTTTTGCCATCTGAATCGCATAGGTAACGTCCCGGTTCCCAATTTGGATTCCTTTTCTAATAATCAGTAGAAGGTGCTTTAACACGTCTTTCACCAATTCAATTTCTTCTTCTGAACCTGTGGCTAATATCGTTTCTCCTCGGGTAATTAATGAGACATTTAATTCTTGCTCTAATGTTTTTAAATGAGTATCAGCACTACCAAATAGAGCCGCTATTTCGTTTACATTTTCTAAATTTAAGTCAATCATTATGAAGTCTTCTGGCATGGTTTAATCTCCTTGAGTGATCGGATTTTCGATCGCAATATTTTCCGTCACACGATAATAAATAGACAACTTAACTTTACCATTCTCCTTCTTCTGTTGCAAAACTTTCCCCATTTCAATTTTGGATTTTTTTGGTAGATTTCTCAACAAATCCATTTTAGCTACTTTTTCTCCTTCCTTTCTCGCTTCCTCTTCCGTTAGATTTTCAACGAAATGTTCCGTTTCACGATGAATCGTATCTTCCCATACAATAGGTAACTTCCATCTAAGAAAGTAAAATGGCGTTGTTGTTTTCTCAACTGATCTCTCTTTGAATATTTCTTTTACTGAAAATGGCCAGATCACTTTTTTATTAAAAAGAGTAAGTTTATAATGATGTTGGATTTGGCCGGTCGTCCTTATCGTTTTGTTCGACAACGGAATTTCAACATTGGAAAGATACCACGTTTCAGCCATTACAATCGCTTTTGCTGCAACATTCATTTTCTTGTCTTTATTACCAATCTTACCAGATACGAGTATTTGTCCTTTTTTAACAACATCATTTACCTCTACGGCCCTCTGTCCTTTCTCAACGAGAATAGAATCCACCCGTCCCTTTTTTGAAGCAATGATGTTACGAGGATCATTTGATTTAAGCTTTGAAGGTTTTTTTTCTTGGACAACTTGTATTGTAAGACTCGATCCCTCAAGCTTCACTCCAATCCAAGTTACACCTGAGAGATGAGTTTGAAGCTGATTTTGAAGTTGCTCTGGATTTAATACTTTAAAACTGGGTGATCCAATTTTTACATTTAATCGATCTAACTCTTTTTGAATGGATTGATCTAGAGCGGGATCTGCTCCTTCAATTTTTATACTCCAAATAAGATTAGACAATAATAAAAGAAGCATCAAAAATAAGAGTCCTCCTGCAATAAAGCCTTTTTGTTTTTTAAGCTGCTGCTAACTTAAATACAGCGCCACTTCTTTTCGTGAAATACAATTTGTATGGCTTGTCTCGAAGAATATGACGAAGTTTCTTCACATCAACGACTTTAACATCTAGATGAACCTCGTTCTCACTTATCTTTTTTATGTTTTTTAACCATATTTCATTTTTTACTAATTGATTTAATAATCGTTCGCTACTCTTTCCAATGATTCTTATCCTGACAATTCCATTGAGACGATATTGAGAGCTTTTCATTCTAACCTTCTCCTTCAAATCCATCAATGAATCGAATATCAATTATCATGCCTTCTAATAAGAGATCTCCAGGCATCATGGATTTTATTAGAAAGGAATGCCCTTTAATCAATAATTGACCTGATTGTAATAAGAGACGAACTTCATCTTCTTTAAAAGTAAGAAGACCTTTATGGTTTTCTATATAAAGATGAAGTTGTCCAATCATCGTAACCCTTGGAAGATCAATCATGACATCTTGAGGCAGTCTCAATGTCTGCGTAATATAATTTGCAAATCTTTTTTTGAACTGTCGCATAAAAAGAGAACCTCCTTTCTTTTTCACTATATGAAAAAGAAAGGAGGTTCATTCAATTTCTTAAACGTTTCTTTGATCTAGGCGATCCCAATACTTCCGCAAAGAGAACCCCTTGAACGAGACTAGATTGATTCATCTCAAATAAATCTGCTTGTTTACTTGTCTTTTGATCAATTTTATTTGTGTATTCGACTTTTTCAACCTTTATTTGGCCTACTACATGATTAGTCTGCTCGTATTCCTTCATAAACGTAGAAGCACGACCACGTATTTCTTCCTTATGTTCAGTAAGAGTTGCAACATCGTGTTTTATTTCTTCATACTTTGCTCTTAATTCTTTGAATGAACGATCATGTGAAGGAACAACTTCTTTCGCTAATTGGACCCCTCTCCGTTTTAAAAACAAGAGTCCTCCCAGAAAAAGGATGGCTCCAGTGATTAATAATTCCATTCCCTTCACAACCCTTCCTTATTCAGAATTTGATGAAGAATCTTTGTGTGGTTTACTTAAATGACTGATACTATCACGCATATCTGTATCAGCTTCTACATTCCTTAAGTTAATATAATCCATCACACCGATGTTTCCTTTTCTTAATGCCTCAGCCATCGCCCGAGGTACTTCAGCTTCCGCTTCGACAACTTTTGCTCTCATTTCTTGTACTTTTGCGATCATTTCTTGTTCACTTGCAACCGCCATTGCCCGACGTTCTTCTGCTTTCGCTTGAGCAATTTTTTTATCAGCTTCTGCTTGCTCCGTTTGAAGCTCAGCACCAATGTTTTTGCCAATGTCCACATCCGCAATATCGATTGAGAGAATTTCAAAAGCTGTTCCTGAATCGAGACCTTTTGTTAACACTGTCTGAGAGATTCGATCTGGATTTTCTAAAACTTGTTTATGGTCTTCACTCGAACCGATCGTACTGACAATCCCTTCTCCTACTCGCGCTAAAACAGTTTCTTCACCTGCACCACCGACTAAACGTTCGATATTTGCACGTACAGTGATTCTTGCTTTTGCTTTCACTTCAATTCCATTCATCGCAACACCTGCGATAAAAGGCGTTTCAATCACTTTTGGATTGACACTCATTTGAACGGCCTCAAGTACATTTCTACCTGCAAGATCAATGGCAGCAGCCCGCTCAAATGTCAATTCAATATTAGCTCTATGAGCAGCAATCAGCGCATTGACAACTCTATCAACATTCCCACCAGCTAAATAATGGCTTTCGAGTTGATTAGTCGTAACGTCAATTCCCGCTTTAGACGCTTTAATGAGTGGATTAACGACTCGACTTGGCGTAACACGTCTCAATCTCATACCGATCAAAGTAAATATACTAATCCTAACTCCAGCAGCTAGAGCTGAAACCCAAAGCATAACCGGAACGATCGTTAGCAAAATGGAAATGACAATAATTGCGACTACAATTAAAACAATCATTAATATGGCATTGACTCCTAATATCACTTAAAATCCCCCTTTTTCCACATTTTTAAGATTCGAATTCGCGAACAATAATTCTAGATCCTTCAACTTTTAATACTTTCACTTGCTTTCCTTGTTGTATATATCCCCCCTCTGTTACAGCATCGACCCTTTCTTCATCAATCTTAATCATGCCGGATGGTCGTAATGTAGTTAAAGCAATTCCAATTTTTCCAATTAATTCTACACGATTCACATTTGAAACGTATCCCTTTTCCGTGCTTGTTGAGTCTGATAAAATCATTTTTTTAAAAAATTTCATTTGTTTACCCATCACCTTTATCATCAGTATCATGGTTACTCCCCCTATTAGAAGGGCAATGATTACAGAGATACCCATTTGGATTAAAGATGTTCCAGCTACCATAACGCTTAATGCGAGGGAAATAAGCCCCAATGTGCCTGCGATTGCACCGGGAAGAACGAGTTCAGCTAAGATCAGTAAAATCCCAACTAATAAAAAAAGAAAAGAGAGGATACCCGCTGTTCCTGAAAAATAATGAGAGAAATAAAATAAACATAAACATACAAGTCCAGCTATCCCAGGCAATCCTAATTTCGGAACAAATAATGATGAGATCAGGCCTACACAGGCAACAATCAACAATAAAGTTGTAATAATAGGATCTGTTAAAAATGCAATTAATTGATCAAACGAATATTTCATGGTTCCCAAGACATCTATCAATCCACCACCCCCTGTTTCTGTTTATCTTTTCTATACGTTCATTATCTCAAAAAGTTTCATCTTTACCAATTATTATCTAAAATTTCAGAAAAATAATGATAAATTTTTTTTAAAAGGCTGTTTTCGCATGGATTGTTATTTTTCGTAAAAGTCTTCATATCCTCTTTAAAGTAGTTATCGCGGAAAGCGTCTGCCTCGAACGGAAACCTACGGCTTGTACTCGCATTGACGTTCCACTAGAACTTTTTCAGTTCCCTCGAGGGAGTAGATTGGTGGTTCATCCACGGAATGCGAGCCGATTCTAGCCAAACAACAAATAGGAACAAAGCTTACGAAATGAGCTTCTTGAAAAGACGAAAAAAACCGGCTATGGAAAATCCATTTACCGGTTTTTTTACTATGATAAGTGTTGTTGAACAAGCTTACTTACTAGAGCGCCGTCTGCTTTCCCCTTCGTTTGAGGGATCAAAACAGCCATTACTTTACCCATGTCAGCTTTTGAAGAAGAATTCGTCTGTTCGACTGCTTTTTTTACAAGTAAAGAAAGTTCATCTTCAGAGAGTTGTTGAGGTAAATACTCGTCAATAATAGCAAGTTCACTATGAATTTTGTCTGCAAGATCTTGACGATCAGCATTCTCAAATTCACGGAGGGAGTCTTTCCGTTGCTTTACTTCGCGAGAGAGGATCGTTAACTCCTCATCATTCGTTAGATCTGATCGACCCAGCTTAATCGTTTCATTTTGCAATGAAGCTTTAAGCATACGAATAACAGAAAGTTTTTCCTTCTCCTTATTTCTCATCGCTTGTTTTAAATCATCGTTTAAACGCTCAAGAAGACCCATTATACTTCGTCCTCCTTAGAACTTGCGTTTTCTTGCAGCTTCTGACTTTTTCTTGCGTTTTTCGCTTGGTTTTTCATAAAATTCGCGCTTTCTATATTCTTGCAAAGTTCCTGTTTTAGAAACTGTACGTTTGAAGCGGCGAAGAGCATCCTCAAGCGATTCGTTTTTACGAACAACTGTTTTTGACATCTCTTTTTCCCTCCCTCCGAACACATTACGTCTACATGTTCAAATGAGAAATTGAGCAATCACTAATTAGGAAAGCACGATTTCTCGATAAGACCCGAATGTGGGTTTCATCCAATCAACATGGTTTTACCATGTACACTACAAGTATAATATAAGGAGGTATTGAGGTCAACCACATTTCAAATTGAAAAGTAAGACTTATGATTGAAATTAATAATCGCTATCCGCAGTTAACCCTTGAACGATCTTAACTCCTGAGCTTGCACCCAAACGAGTAGCCCCTGCATCCATCATTTTTTGAGCGTCCTCCGCACTTCTTACTCCACCTGAAGCTTTAACCCCAAGGTCTGGTCCTACTGTCTTTCTCATAAGAGCAACGTCGATCGGAGTAGCTCCGCCCGTTGAGAAACCTGTTGAAGTTTTTACAAAGTCAGCGCCTGCTTTAACAGAAAGTTCACAAGCTGTTACTTTTTCTTCATCTGTTAATAAACAAGTTTCGATAATCACTTTCGACAACGCTTTACCTTTAGCTGCTGCTGTTACAGCATTTATGTCGCGTTCTACTAATTCTAGATCTCCACTTTTTAAAGCACCAATATTGATAACCATATCCACCTCTGCAGCTCCATTATCAATTGCATTTTTTGTTTCAAATGCTTTTGTTTCAGGCGTACTTGCACCTAATGGAAATCCGATTACAGTACATACTTTCACATCGCTACCTGCAAGTAATTCTGCAGAATACGCTACCCAAGTTGGATTTACACAAACTGAAGCAAAATGGTGTTCACGAGCTTCCTCACAAATTACTCTTACTTGTTCTTTTGTCGCTTCTGGTTTTAATAATGTATGGTCAATCATTTTCGCAATATTATTTGTAGTCATATCTATTCTCCTTTAGTAGATGTACGTACCTCTCGATCATACCACTTTTTAAACAAAAACTGAACTTATTTTCACTCTTTTAATGGGTAATAAATTATCATGGAAAGAAAAAAGGCAACTACAAGAATTCTAAACCAAAGAGAACTTCATCTACTTTGGCTTTTTCGAAATCTCTAAGTTTACCTTCGATCACCTATTAAATAATTGCTTTCGCTCTGCTTTCATTTGTTTGCTCGATTACTCGAACAAACTCTCCCTCATTATACGGGTAACCAACTTTCGTAAGCTTCACCTTAACAAGTTTACCGATCATATTTTCATTGCCTGGGAAAATAACCTTTAAATAATTATCCGTATAACCTACGAACATTCCATTTAATTGATTTTCCTTAAATTCTTCTTCAGGAATCACTTCAAGCACTTCATTTTCAAACTTAGAAGCATATTCTTTCGCCAATTGATCAGAAAGATCAATTAAACGATGGACTCGGGCATTTTTAATTTCTTCATCCACTTGATCTTCCATTCTTGCTGCAGGTGTTCCAGTTCTTTTTGAAAAAGGAAACACGTGGAGTTCTGAGAATTGATGCTTATGAATAAAATCAAAGGTTTCTTGAAATTCTTCTTCTGTTTCACCAGGAAAACCGACAATGACATCGGACGTAACGGCAAGTCCTGGTAGTGCTTTTTTGAGCATGATCAGTCTTTCTGCAAAGAATTCCATCGTATATTTCCTTCTCATTCTTTTCAATACAGTATTAGAGCCTGATTGCAAAGGAATGTGCAGATGTCTTACGATTAATTTTGAGCGATCAATGACATCAATTACTTCATCTGTCAGTTGACTTGCCTCAATGGAGGAAATACGTATTCTTTTTAATCCTTGGACACGATTCTCTAATTCCGTTAATAATTTGGCCAAGTTGTAGTCTTTCATATCTTCACCGTATCCACCTGTGTGTATACCGGTTAAAACAATTTCCATATAGCCTGCATCAACTAGTTGTTGCGCTTGGCGAATGACCTCTTCTGGATCTCTTGAACGCATTAAACCCCTTGCCCATGGAATAATGCAGAATGTGCAGAAATTATTGCACCCTTCTTGGATTTTCAAAGAAGCCCGAGTGCGATCTGTGAATACAGGAACATCCAATTCTTCATAAACACGTGTTTTCATAATGTTACTTACGCCATTAATCGGTGTTCTTTCTTGCTTGAACTGTTCAATATAACCGATCATTTTCGTTCTATCTTGTGTTCCTACTACGATATCTACCCCAGGAATAGCCATGATTTCTGCAGGAGAAGTTTGGGCATAGCAACCGGTGACACAAATGACTGCATCAGGATTTTTACGAATGGCTCTCCGAATTACTTGACGACTTTTTTTGTCACCTGTATTTGTAACCGTACAAGTATTAATCACATAGACATCCGAATGATGGTCAAACTCTACACGTTCATATCCTTCTGTTTGAAACAGCTGCCAAATTGCCTCTGTTTCGTAATGGTTGACTTTGCAACCAAGTGTATGGAATGCCACTGTTGACATGATCAATCACCTCTCAATTCAAAATGATAAGATATCGCAGACAATGCGTATAATGGCGCAGTCTCCGTTCTTAAAATTCTTGGACCTAGTCCACATACGATAAAACCATTTTCGCTAAATTTACCTACTTCTTTTTCTGTTAATCCACCTTCTGGCCCAAACACAATCAGTACTGAATCACCAGGTTTTAAATGAGTAAGCTCTCTTTTAAATCGAGAACCTTCATTTCTTTTTGCTTCCTCTTCATAAGCAAGAATTTTACTCGTATATGAAGCTGCCTTATTCAGTAATTGATCAATGGTGCACACGGAAGATATTTGTGGTATACGTGAGCGATGAGATTGTTCCGAAGCTTCTTTTGCGATTTTCCCCCATCGTTCCACCCTTTTTTTCTCTTTTTTTTCATCTAATTTTACGATTGAGCGACTTGCTGTAAAAGGGATAAAGGCTGATGCTCCAAGTTCCGTTCCTTTTTGAACGACAAGGTCTAATTTATCCCCTTTTGGCAACCCGCTTGCAATGGCTACATGAATGGGCATTTCTGCTGATTCCTCTAACCAATCGATTACCTTTGCTTGAACCTTTGTTTCTTCAGATTCCGTAATCTCTGCTTTTGCAATTTTTCCATCTAAAAACACAGCTAAGAAAGGATCACCGTCCACCATTCTCATCACCCGAATCATATGATGAACGTCTTCACCTTTAATCGTAAAAAGGGAGTCTGGACTACTCATATTAATAAAATATCTTTGCACAGTAAATCCTCCTTTTTCATAGCAAAATGCCTATAATAATGGCCGTTTTGCTATGAATGCTACCCAATCTTCCATGTCTAATGTTTCTTCAACTTCAAATCCTTCATTAAGCAGAGCTTCTTTTACTTCCAATTTCTTTTGCTGAATAATTCCTGAACCAATAAAGTAACCACCAGGTTTCACAGTTTTAAATGCATCTGGTAATAGTTTAATAATTACTTCTGCCAAAATATTTGCTACCACTACATCAACAGTAACGGAGACGTTTTCCAAAAGGTTGTTTTGTGAAACTTCAACAATCTGTTGAACGTTATTCAATTCAATGTTTTCTCGTGCAGAATGAACAGCAACTTCATCCAAATCCAGCGCCATCACATGATCAGCATTCATTAGAGCAGCAGCAATGCTAAGTACACCCGATCCTGTCCCTACATCTACCACTTTATCTGCCGTCTTAACGGTTCTTTCGATAGCCTGAATACACATCACAGTCGTCGGGTGCGTCCCGGTACCAAATGCCATTCCAGGGTCAAGTTCAATGATTAATTCATCGCTATTAACTGGTTCGTATTCTTCCCATGTCGGTACAATCGTGAATTTATTGGAGATCTTTACGGGGAAATAATATTTTTTCCAAGCCGTTGCCCAATCTTCTTCATTCACTTCTAAGATCTCTATTTTGTTTTTTCCAAGGTCAATTTGAAAAGAAGTTAAACTGTTCACTGATTGCTTAATTTCTTCAACTGTTTCCCCTAGAAAACTATTCACAGGTAAATAGGCCTTTACCATTACACCTTCACTTGGATAATCATCTGGATTGAGTTGGTAGATTTCCCCAAACTGGTCTTCTCTTTCTTTATCAAGCTCAAGAGGATCTTCGATGACAACACCACTTGCACCTGCTTCATGCAAAATATTCGAAACAGGCTCTACTGCCTCGTTTGTTGTATGAATACTAATTTCAGACCATTTCATGGTTCTGCCAACCCCAATCGTTATTATTCACCTTTAAAGGCGCGTTTTACTTTGTCAAAAATCGATCCATTTTGTTCGTCGACCATTTCGCCGGAAAGACCAGCAAATTCACGTAATAAGTCTTTTTGTTTTTCAGTCAGCTTGGCTGGAGTTACTACCTTAACGAGAATATGTTGATCTCCTGTGCCTCTGCCATGTACGTTCGGAACGCCTTTTCCTCTTAAACGGAATTTTGTTCCTGTTTGAGTTCCACTTGGTATTTTAAGCTTCACTTTCCCATGTAAGGTAGGTACTTCAAGTTCATCCCCTAGAGAAGCTTGAACAAATGTCATTGGCATTTCACAGTAAATATCGTCGCCATCCCGTTCAAAGAATTCATGGCTACGTACATGGAATACTACGTAAAGATCGCCTGCTGGGCCGCCATTTATACCTGGTTCACCATGTCCAGACAACCTCATTTGTTGTCCATCATCGACACCTGCTGGAACATTTACACTGATTTTTTTGCGTGTTTTCACTTTGCCATTTCCATTACAAGTAGAACATTTATCTTTAATGATCTGACCTGTTCCTTGACAGTGATGACATACTCGACGGTTAACGATTCGACCAAACGGTGTATTCTGCTCAACATTCAACTGACCGCTTCCATTACAGTGTGAACAAGTATGAGGTTTTGTACCAGGTTTAGCACCTGAACCTTCGCAAGTCTTACATGTTTCTTCCTTTGGAATTTCAATCTCTGTTTTCTTTCCAAAAACAGCTTCCTCAAAATCTAATACCATTGTGTACTGTAAATCTGCTCCTACTCTAGGTGCATTGGGATCACGTCGTCCGCCGCCGCCACCAAAGAAAGAGTTGAAAATATCTTCAAAGCCGCCAAAACCGCCTCCAAAGTCACCTGCTCCTCCTCCAAATCCTTGATTTGGATCTGTATGACCGTATTGGTCATAGCGAGAACGACTTTGATCGTCACTCAAAACCTCATAGGCTTCTTTAACTTCTTTAAATTTATCATCTGCATTTGCGTCTTTATTAAGATCAGGATGATATTTTTTTGATAACTTTCGATAAGCTTTTTTTATTTCTTCTTTAGAAGCTCCTTTAGAAAGACCGAGGACTTCGTAATAATCTCTTTTGCTCATAAACACACTCCGTTCCCATTCACATAACGATTATTTTACCATTTTACAGAGACGAAACGCAACGGTGACTTCGAATCTCTATTAGCCAATACTAAACACTCATCGCAAGAAAAGCTAAATATGCCAGCTCATATGGTTTCGTTTGAAAACCCGTCTAAATGCGCAACATCCTGTGTGGATGCAGACACACATGAAGACGAACGCCAACAAACTTGGTGAAAAAATTCACATTTCTTATCTTTTAAAAAAGCTTTGTTAAATGATCCTGTTGATTTTTCTACATTCAGCAAAACAACTCGCTTTCCGCGGACGAACGGTCGATCCTTTTCGTGAAAAACCACACTGCGGAGTCTCGACTCGCTCGTTATTCCACTAGTGAGAGTGTTTGCTTCCTATCAACAACATCCGCTACCATAGCCTTTAAAAAAAGCCAAAGCCAAGCTAAACTTGGCTTCGACTTTTCAAACGATCGTCTTATTTCTTGTCGTCGTTAACTTCTTCAAATTCTGCATCGACAACATTGTCGTCATTTTTCGAATCCTGCCCTGCTTCAGCATTTTGACCAGCTTCAGCTTCTTTTGCAGCTTGTTCATAAAGCTTCATTGAAAGTTCTTGAACAATCGTTTGTAGTTCGTCTTTTTTCGTACGAATTTCTTCAAGTTCATTTTTCTCGATTGCCGCTTTTAGAGCTTCATTCGCTTCTTCTGCTTTTTTGATCAGTTCTTCGTCTACTTTTCCTTCAACATCTTTCAATGTTTTTTCTGTAGAGAATACTAATTGATCTGCTTCATTGCGAAGTTCTACTTCTTCTTTACGTGCTTTATCTGCTTCAGCGTTTTCTTCCGCTTCTTTTACCATGCGATCGATTTCTTCATCCGTTAATGTTGTTGAAGATTGAATCGTAATTTTTTGTTCTTTGCTTGTTCCAAGATCTTTGGCACTAACGTTTACAATTCCGTTTTTGTCGATATCAAATGTTACTTCAACTTGAGGAATTCCACGTGGTGCAGCAGGAATGTCAGTCAATTGGAAGCGCCCTAGTGTTTTGTTATCGCTTGCCATTGGTCGTTCACCTTGTAGGACATGAATGTCTACAGCTGTTTGGTTGTCGGCAGCTGTTGAGAATACTTGCGATTTAGATGTTGGAATGGTTGTGTTGCGATCGATTAATTTTGTAAACACGCTACCCATTGTTTCGATTCCTAGAGATAGAGGTGTTACATCTAGAAGAACGACGTCTTTCACATCTCCAGTAAGAACTCCACCTTGAACCGCAGCACCCATTGCTACAACTTCATCAGGGTTTACACCTTTGAATGAATCTTTTCCTGTCTCTTTCTTAATCGCTTCTTGTACAGCAGGAATACGCGTTGATCCACCTACAAGAATAACTTTATCGATTTCTGAAGGAGACAATCCAGCATCTTTCATTGCTTGACGAGTTGGTCCCATCGTTCTTTCTACTAATGCAGCAGAAATTTCATCAAATTTAGAACGAGATAATGTGACTTCAAGATGAAGGGGTCCATTTTCTCCAGCAGTGATGAATGGTAATGAAACTTGAGTAGATGTAACACCTGAAAGATCTTTTTTCGCTTTTTCAGCTGCATCTTTTAATCTTTGAAGAGCCATTTTGTCTTTAGAAAGATCCATACCGTTTTCTTTTTTAAATTCAGCTACTAAGTAATCAATGATTACTTGGTCAAAATCATCTCCACCTAGGCGATTATCACCAGCAGTTGATCGCACTTCAAATACTCCATCTCCAAGCTCTAACACAGAAACGTCAAACGTTCCGCCACCTAAATCATAAACAAGAATTGTGTGATCTTCTTCTTGTTTATCTAAGCCGTAAGCAAGTGCCGCTGCTGTTGGTTCATTAATGATACGTTCTACTTCAAGACCAGCAATACGACCAGCATCTTTTGTTGCTTGGCGTTCTGCGTCATTAAAGTACGCAGGAACAGTAATAACTGCTTTTTCTACTTTTTCTCCTAAGTAATCTTCTGCATATGATTTTAAATATTGAAGAATCATAGCCGAGATTTCTTGTGGTGTGTATTCTTTATCATCCACTTTAACTTTATGATCGGTACCCATTTCACGTTTGATCGAAATGATTGTATTTGGATTAGTGATCGCTTGACGCTTTGCTACTTCACCGACTTGACGCTCACCGTTTTTGAAGGCTACAACGGATGGAGTTGTACGGTTACCCTCTGGATTTGGAATTACTTTTGGTTCTCCACCTTCTAATACAGACACACATGAATTTGTTGTACCTAAATCAATACCAATAATTTTACTCAAAGAAATTACCTCCTCTAATATATGGGAACTACGACATTTTTGTTATTGTGTTACTTTGACCATTGATGGTCGAATGACTCGATCTTTCAGTTTGTATCCTTTTTGAAATTCTTCAATTACTGTATTTGAAGGCGTATCCCCATCTTCTACTTGCATCACTGCTTGATGAGAATAGGGATCAAACGGTTGCCCAACTGCGTCTATGACTTCTACCCCTTCTTTTTGCAATGCTTCAGAAAGGCTGCGGTAAACCATTTCCATTCCTTGAAGAATTGTTTTTGATTCATCACTTTGTGCATCCATTTTCAATGCTCTTTCAAAGTTATCTAAAGCAGGGAGAATATCTGTTATTAATGATTGTGAACGAAACTTCTCACTTGCTTCTCTTTCAACATTTGTACGACGACGAAAATTATCAAAGTCAGCTCGTAATCGTAGGTAGCGATTTTCGGATTCAGCAAGTTTTTCTTCTAATTCACTTTCTTTGCTGACCCCTTCGCTTTCAATCACGTTTTCGTTTTCACCTTGAACTTCTTCTGCCTCTTCCATAACGGTTTCGGTTTGAGGATCGACTGTATGATTATCCATCTCTTCTGCTGTTGGATGTCCTTGTTGTTTTTCTGACATTCCATTCACCTCCTTAAAAAAATAAAAGTTGCAATTCGAACAACCATCACGAAATCTCTGGTAACTTAGAGAAATCATTTGATTTTAGATGCTTTAAAATAAGAAAGAATTTATTCCTTCAAATTATAAATACTCGTCAAAATTTTGGACATATCCTGACTAATCAATTCAAGAAGACTGATTACGCGTGAATATTCCATTCGTGTTGGACCGATAATCGCAATTGAACCTAGTTGACTTTGTCCCGTGGAAAACGTAGTTGTAATTAAACTCAAGTCTTCCATAGCCGAATTTTCATTTTCTTTTCCGATTTTCACATTTAACCCCGAGGGAACATGTCGAATCAGATCATAAATTCCTTCTTCTTGATCAATCATATCCATTAAAGAACGGATTTTATGAATGTCCCGGAACTCAGGTTGGCTTAGCATTTTTGTCTTGCCTCCAAAAAACATTCTCTCATGAGAAGGCAAATCCATTGCATGCACAATTGTGTTTAAGACTTGATCATAATTCTTAATATGCTGGCTTAAAAGCATTGCTACTTCTTTATAGATCGTCTGATTTAATTCTGAAAGCGGTACGCCAATCAGCCTCTCATTAAGAATGTTGACCATCTTCTCAATATCGGATGGATTCATAGATTCAGGCAATTGAACCATTCTATTTTCAACATGACCCGTGTTCGTTACAATGATCGCAATCGCTGTATCACGATTAATAGGCACAATTTGCAACTTTTTTACTCGATTTTCTAATACGGCAGGACCTAAAATGATCGTGGTATAGTTTGTTAAATCTGACAATATTCCCGCTGAACGTTGGACAATTTTCTCAACTTCATAAATTCTTTCTGCAAATATCGATCGAATCGTCTGAACTTCGTTTTCTTCTAATTTTTGTGCAGACATTAAATGATCCACATAATAACGATATCCTTTTTCAGAAGGTACTCTTCCTGAAGATGTATGAGTTTTTTCAATGAAACCCAATTCTTCTAGATCAGACATCTCATTTCTAATGGTTGCAGGACTAAAAGATATTTGATCTTTTTTCGCTAAATTTCTTGAGCCAATTGGTTGTGCAAATTGAATAAAGTCATCGATGATAACCTTTAAGATCATTAATTGACGATCTGTTAACAATTTTCATCACCCCTGTTAGCACTCTAATGATTCGAGTGCTAAATCTATCTATAAAATTACCAAACGTATTTCTGTATGTCAACGATTTTGACCTTCATTTTTTGTAAAAAATATAAACACGATTTGAAAGGAGTATCATTATCGGTTCATTAGATGATTTATCCCAAAAAGGATTGAAATACTTCATTTCCTAAAAAGCGGCCTTTCCTTGTTAAACGTAATTGATGATTCGATATCTCTAACAAGCCTTTTGCAATATTCTCCTGAATCGCGGTTGAAAAATAATCTTGAGGATTAATTTTGAACTTATCATTAAAAGTAACAAGTGATATTCCTTCAGTCTTTCTTAGACCAAGAAAAATTTGTTCTTCCATTTGTTCCTCTTTTGTTAAATGGATTTTTTCTAATAATGGAAGTTCCGACTTCTCAATCATCTGTATATATTTATTTACTGGCTTAACATTTGATCTTCTGACACCATTTAAATAGCCGTGGGCTCCCGCTCCAAAACCATAGTATTCTTCATTGTTCCAATAAGATAAATTGTGTTTACTTTCATATCCCGGTTGTGCGAAATTACTGATTTCATATTGATTAACATGATGCTTATTCATTTCGTCGATTAATACTTCGAACATATCCGCTTCAGCATCTTCTGTCGGCAAAGGGAGTTGTCCTTTTTTCTTAAGATTGTGAAAAACTGTTTTTGTTTCGATGATTAAAGAATAGCCAGAATAATGAGGAAGACCGATCGAAAGGGCTTCCTTAATGGTATTCCGCCATTCGTTCATCGTTTGAGTCGGCAATGCATAGATTAAATCCATACTAATATTTGAAAATCCTGCTTTCTGAGCATCTTCGATTGCTTGATAAACCTCTTTTTTTCGATGTGATCGTCCAATTATTTCTAACAAACGATCCTCAAAAGATTGCACGCCGAAGCTTAAGCGATTTACTCCATGAGAGGCTAAAACGTTTAATTTCTCGATGCCAAGATCTCCTGGATTCGCTTCAAATGTGTACTCAATATTTGGATGAACGGTAATCAACTGATTGATTCCTCCGCACAATGTGTCTAATTGAGAGGCTGTTAAAGTGGTTGGCGTACCACCTCCTACAAAAATCGTTTCAATTGGCTCATGAGGGAATTGTTCTAAAGTCCGTTTCATTTCTAAAAGAAGACTTTGTATATATTCGTCTACAGGTTGCCCTTTTAAGAAAACTTTATTAAAATCACAATAATGGCAAATATGATGACAGAATGGAATATGAATATAAGCAAATTTAGCCAATTCATTGGCTCCTTTCAAAGAAAATTCTTTTTATCATTTTTTATTCGTATGAACCTATTTTTGCGTTTTCACTCAGCATTGTCCAACATTTAGGACCAATGATATAAAAATTAATGACAAAATAATCTTGTCAACGATTCGCACAAAAGGGGCACGCTTTGAATAGATCAAAGCAGTGCCCCTTTCGTATGTAATCAGAAGAAAAGGATTATGATTTCTTCCCTTGATCATCCATTTTCAAGACTGCCATAAATGCTTCTTGAGGAACTTCAACGGAACCAACTTGTTTCATTCGTTTCTTACCTTCTTTTTGCTTATCAAGTAATTTACGCTTACGGGAAATATCTCCGCCATAACATTTAGCAAGGACATTTTTTCTCATTGCTTTAATTGTTGAGCGCGCTACAACTTTATTTCCAACGGTAGCTTGAATCGGAACTTCAAATTGCTGACGAGGAATCAAATCTTTCAGTTTTTCAACAATAATTTTGCCTCGCTCAAATGCAAAGTCATTATGAACAATAAAACTCAATGCATCGACTTGTTCTGCATTTAATAGGATATCCATTTTGACCAATTTCGATGTTTTGTAGCCGATTAGTTCATAATCAAATGAAGCGTATCCACGTGTACTCGATTTTAATTGATCAAAGAAATCATATACAATTTCAGCTAAAGGAATTTCATAAAGGACATTAACTCTCGTTTCATCGAAATATTTCATGTCGATAAATTGTCCGCGTTTCGCCTGAGAAAGCTCCATTACGGCGCCTACGTAGTCATTTGGCACCATCATAGTGGCTTTAACATATGGCTCTTCAACGCGATCAATTTTTTGCGGATCAGGCATATTACTTGGGTTATCAACATTAATTTCTGTTCCGTCAGTCATATGAACATGATAGATAACACTTGGTGCCGTCGTAATTAAATCAATCTTAAATTCACGTTCAATACGCTCTTGAATGATTTCCATATGAAGGAGTCCTAAAAATCCACAGCGGAATCCAAACCCTAAAGCTTGAGAAGTTTCAGGTTCATACTGAAGAGAAGCATCATTTAGCTCTAACTTCTCAAGCGCTTCTCGCAAATCATTAAATTTGGCGGAGTCAATCGGATAAAGACCGCAATAAACCATTGGATTTAGTTTACGGTAACCAGGCAATGCTACTTCTGCTTGTCTATCAGCACCTGTAATTGTATCCCCTACTCGAGTATCTCCTACATTTTTAATGGCAGCAGAGAGAAAACCTACATCACCGACAGTTAGTTCTTTCATCATTGTTGATTTCGGTGTAAACACCCCAAGTTCGGTGACTTCAAATTCTTTCCCTGTCGCCATCATTCTAACCTTATCACCGATTTTCACAGACCCATCAATGACTCGAATATACGCAACAACCCCACGATAAGGATCGTATAATGAGTCAAATATTAATGCTTTAAGCGGTGCCTCGGGATCACCTGTTGGCGCTGGCACTTTTGCAACGATCTGCTCGAGAAGCTCTTCGATTCCGATTCCTGCTTTAGCAGAAGCTAACACGGCCTCAGAAGCATCTAAACCAATTACATCTTCCACTTCTTGACGCACTCTTTCTGGATCAGCCGCTGGTAAATCAATTTTATTAATGATCGGCAAAATTTCCAGATCATTGTCTAAGGCTAAATATACGTTGGCTAATGTTTGTGCTTCTATCCCCTGTGCCGCATCTACGACTAGGACTGCCCCTTCGCATGCGGCTAAACTTCTAGAAACCTCATATGTGAAATCGACATGACCAGGTGTATCAATTAAATGGAAAATATATTCTTCGCCATCTTTAGCTAAGTACTTTAGCTGTACAGCATTTAATTTAATGGTAATGCCACGTTCACGTTCTAAGTCCATTGAATCAAGCAACTGACTTTTCATTTCACGTGAAGTAAGCGCGTTTGTACGTTCCAAAATGCGATCGGCTAAAGTTGATTTTCCATGGTCAATATGGGCAATAATCGAGAAATTCCGAATTTTTTTCTGTCTCTCTCGTTTTTCATTAATATTCATCAATAATTCACTCCTGTTACTCGTCGCATATACACTATTTCTGATTATATCAGCACCTATAAGCATATACAATCAAAAGTAGACAGAAGAAGACAATCCTTACTCCGGTAAAACGGCTTTTAAGAATAACCCTCCTTTTTCAGCAAACTCACTTGCTCCATAAGAAAGATCTTCACCAATTTGAGAAAGAAAAATTTTTTCGTGCGGAATTTCATCCACATTAACTGTCTCATCTGTCATCCTAACAAGTTCTTGATTATTTTTTTGAATGGAATGTGACTGAGAAAGAGAACCCCCAACGATTACTCCTAAACTAAATAAAAGTAAGTAAGCGAGTAATTTCATTATGACTGTTCACTCCATTCATTTTTATTGTTTTTGGGGTGGAACTGTAAAATTCACTTTTTCAGCTTCCCAATAATAGGTTGAAAAAATGTCGGCAAATGCATTAATGGTTTCATCAATTTCTTCAAAAGTATTGTCTACTCCCCCGACTTCGATCAAAAAAGCATTCGCGGACAAATCTTGATTAAATTTCCCATTTGTTCCTGCCCCTTGTTTAACAAATACTCCTCTAGATACCCCTTTATATTTTGCTTCTATTCTTTTGTGAAGGGCAGTAGCTAGTTTTAAGTTCTTTTCATAATTCGGATGTTCCGCACCAATAATGAAAGCAATTTTGGCAAAATTCTTTCCACCAATTGTAGTTGTGGTTACTTTCTTTCTTTGAGAATCACGATGGATGTCAATAAAATAATGAAGGTCTTTTTCATTGGTAATAGCGCTTTGAATAATTGACCTTGATTCCTGATAAGCGTCATAGTAAGGCAATCCATTTGCATTAAGTTTCGCAATGATATCCGTCTTATCCGTCTCCGTACCAATTCCGCGTTTTTCTAATGCTGCTTTAAGATGGTCTCCAACGGTTGTTACGTTAAGCTTTGAGTTATGAGCCATATCCGGATTACTTTCTCCTTTTAAATAAGGTAAATAAGATTCCCTTGTGTGAGTGAAATAGAGTATGACTGATTTTTTTCCATTCGTACTTTGAGGTGGAGTAGCGGGCTCTAAATATTTTTCTGTACCTTGAAGTGTAGCTTCTTTGTTTGTATGTAAGGCTTCAGCTGGGGGAATCGATTCAATTGGCATTGTTGTGTAATCGGTTCCTTCACCAGCCACAAGAATTTGACCATCAAAAATTGAAAAGCCAGGTATTTCTTTTCCAAGAAAACTTCGAGGATCGTCGAAACGAATATTTGTTGCAAATGTTAAGAGTTCTTTGAACGTGTTCGTTTGTTTAGCGTTTTCATTTGATTGCTTTAAAAAATGATTTTCCCAACTCATTAATTGATAAAAAGTTTTCGTTGGAAAATGTGTAGAAGATTTTTGAATAACGGGGAGCTCAAAAAGAGACTCATGAGATTTAGAACTTAACAGACCAGACAGTGAAATAATGGACAACATACTTGCAAATAGGACTAATATGATCTTTCCAATCGACTTTGAACGTATAGAGATCGAAAATTGGTATGAATGAGGAGATTTCATGACTCCACCCTCTCTGGCATAATCTAGTAAAACTATATGTGCCAGAAAGGAAAAATAGAACTTCTAGTTCTTACTTTGTATGAAATCCCGGATCATCACCAAGTCCACCATGAAGGGCCGAATTGAGTCCTGTAGCCACTAAATTGGCCATGTCCTGTATAAATCCATCCACTTCTTTTGGTGTAACCATTAAATTATGACCTAAAGGATTAAGAACTTCGAAAATTAATTGCCTCTTCTCTTCTTCATCTAGTAACCCAACCATTCCGAGATATGATTGAACCTCTTGTTTTTCAGGTCGATCATTGTGTGTAAGTTTGTTTTTCTTGCCGAATGACATACCTGATGGAACCAACGAGTGTGACGGTTTCTTGCTCTCATTTTTTTCACGCCCAAGATGGTTAATGAGCATATCCATTGCATCTGAAACAATTGAGACTGCATCTACAACGGTGGGGATACCAATCGCCATTACAGGAATCCCTAGTGTTTCTTTGCTTATTTCCTTACGCTTGTTCCCTACCCCTGATCCAGGATGAATTCCTGTGTCCGTAATTTGGATTGTTGTATTTACACGTTCAAGGGACTTAGATGCTAGAGCGTCAATCACAATTATAAATTCAGGTTTAACCTTTTGGACCACTCCAAACAAAATATCACTTGTTTCTATACCTGTTACACCCATAACTCCAGGAGCAACCGCACAAACCGACCTCATATTTTTATCAAGTGATTCTGGTTGAAGTTCAAAAAGGTGTCGAGTCACAAGAATATGATCACAAACGAGTGGACCTAAAGCGTCCGGAGTAACATGTTCATTCCCAAGTCCAACCACTAAACAGGTCGCTTTAGGATCAATATTCATTTTTATTAAGAATTCCCTTATGGTTTTTGCGAATACTTCTTCTGCCATTTGCTGCAAATGAATATCTTGATCACGAATGGACTGGAAGTCAATTGTCCAATACGTACCTGCTTTCTTCCCAACCTTTTCTTCGGCTTGTTTTTCGATAACAACTTCTGTAATTTCAATGTTGTTAATCGTATGTTCTTTAATAATGAGGCCATTTATGACTGGATCGTTTTCTTGCGTGACAACCATTTCTTTTGCTTCAATGGCTAAATCAGTCCTTGACACTAACTTTTTGTTGTTTTTCATACCTTTTTCCTCCTACCTTCCCATCTATGTTCTTTTTAGTGTGTCAAAAAAAAGGATTATTCATTCTTTTAGATCATAGAGTATTGCATTATGAGCTTTATTCTGATAGTATATTTCTTGTTCTGATTATTAATATACAAACGATTTCGACCATGAAAATGTCTCGAACGATGCCTTTTTAGGAGGTGACAGGAATGCCGAATATTAAATCTGCTATTAAACGCGTAAGAACAAGTGAAGCTTCAAACGCACAGAATACTTCAGTGAAATCTTCAATGCGCACAGCTATCAAAAGATTTGAAGCTGCTGTTGAGAATAAAGAGGAAAACAGAACTGAGCTTCATCAATCTGCTGTTAAGCAATTAGACAAAGCTGCTCAAAAAGGATTAATCCACAAAAACGCAGCCAATCGTCAAAAATCTCGTTTGACTACTAAGTTAAACTCGACAAACAGCTAATAAAAAAACGACTCTTCTCATAGAGTCGTTTTTTTATTAGCTGTTTGTCAAAAAGAATGGATTGTAATATCATCAATCTTCGTTCGATCTTATAGTGCCGTTTTCCTTCCACTTATCCTAAAGAAAAATCTTTATTTTTTATTTATACGAATTGCAGCAGGACCATTTCAAGGACCATTTCTTTCGGAAATTGACTCGTCTTCAATTGCCAATCTGCCTCTGCAAGTTTTTCAATTAATAAGGCAAGTTCCTCTTCCGTAAACGAATTTGCCTTACCGATTGCTAACTTAACTCGATATGGATGTGTTTTAATATGTGTGGCAATTTGCTGTTGACCATATCCTTTTCGAGCCAGTTCTTTCACTTGATACATTAATCGAAACTGGGCTGCAAGAAGAGCAACAATTTTAATAGGCTCTTCGTTTTGTTTTAATAAATCATAATAGAGTTGCAAAGCTTTTTTTACATTTTTTTGCGCAACTACCTCTACTAATGTAAACACATTTTGTTCAAGTGATCTTGCTGTTAAAGCCTCAACTACCTCAATATCAATCATTTTCGTATCTTTAAGTGATAGCGATAATTTATCCATTTCATTCATTAACATCATTAAATTTGTACCTGACAGCTCAATTAAACGGTCTATAGCCCTTTCTTCGATCTGAACTTGATTCATCAGAGCACGTTCACGAAGCCAACCTTTTATCTCCCTCTCATTCATTTTCTTTGCTTCAATCAATTCTGCAACGTTTTTTAATTTTTTTGTAATTTTTTTTCTTTCATCTAATTTTTCATATGGAGCCACGATCACGACAATTGAAGTTTCAGAAGGTGCACTTAAATACGCTTCCAACCTTTCAACTTGATGAATCGTCTTCCCTTTTCCTTTTTCACCAGTAAGAAAAATAGGATTATGAATAAAAACGACTTTTTTCTCTCCCATAAATGGAAAAGTTTCTGCATCATCCACAGCCACTTCAATCGGCGTTTCTTCTAAATCGAAACTTGAGAAGTTAAAATCTACTTCTTCTTCAGTAAGAGCTTTTTTTAAAATTAATTGTTTCGTTTCCGCAACCATCCATTCTTCCGTTCCCAAAAGTAGATATACCGATGAGAATTGACCATTATTTAATTTTTTCCAGATATTTTGAATCAAAATTGCTTCTCTCCAATAAGTACAAGATACTTCTATCCTAAGAAAGATCTTTGATTTTGACAAGTAGGAGTTACTGAAGAATGATGCACAATTTTTGAGTAACGGTTAAATAAACTACTTAGACTAGCTACAATTGAAATGGGAATGACATTGGTTCCTTCCCATTAGCTTTTTTACAGATCATAGAGATTATTCATGTTGATTATGTTCTATTCCATCGTTTGCTGTATTACTGCCTTATTGTCGAGCGCAGATTCAAAAGAAGACAATGAGCGTAGTTCATTTTTTCCTTAGAAACAATGTAGCTTTTTCATTCTCCAAATGAATAAAACAAGTTTTTCAATACCATACTCCCTTATTATTCATCCCTTCCATAGTCCTTTTTTATTTTTCTCTTATTGAATAGATTGACCTCTTTATCCTCGGAAGAATAGATCGTCTTCTGCCGGTCAATTCTTCACAAAAGCACAATATAGTTGAAGCACATTCATAAAGAACAAACCGTTTGTATTTCAGTTTTTTTATCAAGCTATTCTCTTGTATTTTTTTCAAACCATCCGAACGCTATTTCCGCTTGAATGATTTCATTATTGGGGGAAACTAAAAAAATAATAAATGACCCGCCAGGTGGAAAGATAAACTTCCCGTCTTCATCACTTGCTAAAGTGCTTTGCGACGGTACAATACGCCTAAATACCATTACCCCTTTTCTTGCAAACCCTTCTACAAATTCAGCATATGCGATTTTCACTTCGGGCTTAGGAAGCGGAGATAGGGACGTATTTGCAGGTGAAATATTATTCGAAAACATTGGCTTCCCTGGAGGAATAGGATTAAACCAAATTTCAGCTTCAAAAGCTTGATTGGAATGATTGGTTATCGTAAACGCATTTACAAACAAATTAACATCTGATTTAAACGGATTAACTAAGCCTCCCCACGCATTTTTTCCTTTCCTGAAACGTATGTGTTCCGTTTGTCCAACAAAGTATCGCCCCTGTAAGGATTCGTACAAGGGGTTCGGTATGTTAACAGCTTTACTCAATCGGTCATTATTAGACGATGCCATAAGAAAACTTCACTCCTTTCTAAAGTTTATGAAAAGTGGTAGAAAATGGTCAGACAAGGAGAATTATCATAAAATGTTGATTACAAGATAGCGCAACAATAAATCGGAATCTTTGGATGATAGCAGACTATACTGCACTTTTATCGAACAAGTGGATCTAGACGATAAACCCGTTCTGACTTTTTTTGATTAGCGGACATACGATATTTTATAGTGGATTTCACTCTTGTAGACGAAGCTTAACAAATTTCGTTCAAGCACTTGAATAGATGACAGATTATTCCTGCACCATATCCAAGAAAGATTTTCAGAACCTAACGTATATGGAAGGTTTCACGACACTATCTAAATTTAGGCATTTGATTATGTGAAAGCAATGACTTACAGATTATTCATTTTTATCTTTAGTAGATGTTTGTCGTGGAAGCCCGCGACTCCTGAGGGAACAGCAAGAACGGAAAGCCCCGCTGAGAAAGGATTACAGTCTAAGAGCGCAACATCCTGTTGCAACGACTGTGCTAAAACTTTCTGTTTGTCAGAGGAAATTGAAGCCTTGCCCGCTGAACGCGTCAGCTGGGAATGAAAACCCACAGAGACAATGATTAACATGAAAAAAGGAGCTGCCCTTAAAAGTCCATTTTAATGACTTTTGGGACAGCCCCCTATCTATAGTGAACGCCGACAAAAAAAACCTAGGAATTTTTTTGACTAGCGGTAGCACTTTTGTTTATTGTCACCATTTGTTCAAATATTATTGGTGTTAACAACTGTCAGAATAGGAAAAATACCTATAGAAGTCTAGATTTTTTTTTATTGATCGTCTATACTAAAATAGAAATAGGAGGGGTAGTCATGAGCGAATTCGAAAAAAACGTACAGTCCAAACGGAATGATGCGGTCGATTCTGGAGTTGGATTTGGTGTTTCCTTTTTATTTTTTGCCGTCATTTTTATTATTGCGACTGTCATTAAATACTTTGGATCTTAATAAAACCTCTATTGTGGAGAGCCTTTTTCAAGGCTCTCTTTTACATTTTCTTATCTATTCTCCGTATATTATGGAATCTCGACTTGAAAGGTTCCATTTTGACCACGATATAAATAACTAATCATTCCTTCTTCTTGAGTACTATAGATCTGAATCCCTCGATCGGTTAGCTTCTTTATTACGCTTGGATGAGGATGATGGTATAAGTTATTTCTTCCAGCCGAAATGATCGCAATACGTGGTTTAAGAATATTGAGCCATTGATCTGAGGTTGAAGAAGAACTTCCATGATGTCCTACCTTTAAAACGTCTATTTTTTGCTGATAAGTCTTTAACAATTTATCTTCACCCTCTTTTTCTAAATCTCCTGTAAATATCCACTTTAGGCCACCCATTTTTGCGGAGATTACAATCGAATCATTATTTCCTTCATAGGTTTCATCTTCTGGTGATATCACTTTGAACGTTTCATCTTTCTCTCCCCAAGACATGCCAATTTTGGAGTAAGTCAGTTTGATTTTTTTGGTGGTCGCTATTTTTATAATTTTTTTCATTTCAGGTCTGACTTCTGATCCTGGTGTAATTAATATTTGATCTACCTTTATTTCCTTCAGTAAGTCTGTTGCTGCACCAATATGATCAAAATCAGCGTGTGTTAGAACCAACAAATTCAGATGATAGATCCCCTCACTTTTTAAAAAAGGAATTAATGTATCTTTTCCTACAGAATAAGGATGCTTTTTTTCTCTCCATTTCTCTTCGTTAAATTCCGTTTTTCCACCTGTATCAATTAAATACGTTCCTTTTCCAAATGGTCTTTTGATTAATATACTGTCACCTTGGCCGATATCAATAAACCGAACTTCTCCTGTAGGCGAATAAGCATGTATAAAGAAAAGAGAAATAAATAAAAGGAAAAGCGGAAAAAAGGAAATAATTAGTTTTCTCTTTTTTTCAAATTGGACGATGCACCAAAAAAGAATCGTGCAAAAAATAGTTGTAGAAGTACTTGAAAGAGACCCAATCGGGAAGGTCGTAAAGGGAATGTCGTTTAATAAGAAGGCAAAATGATTGGTTTGATTGATCAATTCATCGATGATCCAACCGAAAATGGGAAAAAAACCAGGAACAAGTATAAGGAGAATAAAGGAGAAGAGGCAGATTGGAAGGATAAAAAAAACATATAGAGGAACAAAAATGAGATTGACAAATGGACTAATTAATGAAAAACCATTTAGGGAATTCATTAATAGCGGGCTGGCTACTAATTGGCAGATAAATGATAATAGAAATAAAGTTACTATTTTGTTTGATGATAAGAGGAGAATCGACTGAGACAGGATAATTGAGAAACTTATGATAAAAGACAATTGAAATCCTAAATGATAAATATATTGTGGTTGATAGAAAAGCAAAACTAAAAAGACCACACTCAGTAAATCCAGATTCATCCATCTTTTTTTCATGATATATAGAATAAAGAATCCCATTAAAGTTACTGAAGCTCTTACCACTGGAGGAGATGCCCCTGTTAACAAGATATAACATGGAAGTAAAGAAACGACGATAATGGCCGATCGTTCTCGTGTCACTCCAAGACGATTCAAAAGAAAATAAATCATCGAGAAAATGGCACTTACATGTAGTCCCGAAATAGATAGTAAATGAATAATTCCAAGTTGTTGGTAAACAGTAATCAATTGGTCATCAATCATTGATCGGTCCCCAAACAAAAGTGCAGAGATCAGTGGGGCTGAATTCGAATGATAGGATTGTTTAATTTTTTGTAACGATCTTTCTCTCCATTCAGATAATTTAAGATCGTATGAATTTGATTTTTTAGAGCAGTTTGTATAAGAAGATTGATTTACTTTTAGTCGCCAATGTATACCTTGATGGAGTAAGTAGCGCTTATAATCAAACGCATTCTTATTTGTCGGAGCAATGGGCGCTTCCAATTTCCCTTTTATCTCACATATTATATGAGGTCGGATTGTTTTTTTCAAGAATGATAATTCCTTCTGAGATGGAATGTGATACGCGAGGAGAATTTTTTCATGAAGACTTGTCTTAACAATAGCGGTCATTTGGTCTCCATCAATATTTGGTTTTTCAATAAACTGAATTTCTCCAGCAAAAACTCCTGATTTATAATGTGAATGTTCATTTATAGAGGTCATAAGTGAACGCATAGCAAAAAGCAAAAATATACTTAACCCAATCAATCGAAAATGACGATCGAATGAAGAAGAATACAATGGAAAGAGCAAAATTACTAATAGAATGAGACCGCTTTTCCATTGAAATACAAGCAACACACCAGCCAAGCCGCATAACGAATAATAAATTTTTGTACCGTTCATAATCCTCCTTTTTCTACTCGAATGACGGCAAAAAGACTTTCTCCCGCCAAACTAGATGGAACCCTCTCTTTCAACATAGCCATACATGTGAAACTACGTTTCACATGTATGCATGAATTGGTCACTGCTCCACGATTTCCATTAACACCCCTCTTTCAAATGGAATGTGAGTGACTTGAACTCCAGCACTTTTAAATAACTCTAATGCATAAGGATGATTATGATAATTCTCGGCGTAGTATACTGCTTGTACCCCCGCTTGGATAATGGCTTTGCAACAAGGTAGACAAGGAAAATGAGTCACATATATTTCCGATCTTTCTGTGGGGACACCAAACTTAGCACATTGTAATATGGCATTCATCTCTGCATGGATGGTGCGAACACAGTGATGATCTATGACATAACATCCTTCATCAATACAATGGACCCCACCAGCTATTGAACCGTTATAACCACCCGCTATTATCCTTTTATCTCGAACAATCGTAGCTCCTACAGTTAAACGCGTACACGTACTGCGCAGCGCCAATAAATGGCTTTGAGCTAAAAAATATTGATTCCATGAAATTCTTTGCATATCCAACTCATCCTTCCTTCTATTCATTAGTTTAACGAAATTCAAGAAATCTTCCCACCCAAATCAAAAAAATTAATTTATTGAGATCGAACCCTTCAATTGTTCATAGGTTTTCTCACCAATTCCAGAAACATTTTTTATTTCTTCTATCGATTTGAATGGTCCCTCTTTTTCTCTATACTCAATAATTGATCGAGCCTTTGAAGGGCCGATACCTGGAATTTTCATTAAATCGTCTTCACTTCCTTCGTTAAGATTTACTTTTGTCTCACTTTCGTCCTCTTGTAATGGTGTTAATATTGAGTTCGTTTTCTCACCGATAGCTGGCACATAAATAACCATTTCATCTTGAACCTTTTGAGCCAAGTTCACATTTTTTTCTTCAGCATTGCTGTTAAATCCCCCCGCTCGTTGAATTAAATCATTGGTGCGCTCTCCAATTTTTGCTTTGTAAATTCCAGGTTTGTTCACTTCACCTTTTACATCAACAAATATCGGTTTATCCTCAACTTCATTTATTTTTTTAGGAAGCGGTTTTTCAGTTTTTGGATCTAGGGGTTTGGCTTCTACTGGTATCGTTGGTCTTGAAGGAATAAATAGGTACAGTACAAATAGGATCAACGCACATACAACTCCTCCAAATATTATCCATTTGTAATATTGTTTAAGTATTTGAGGCAATCATAACTCCACCTTTCGTTCTATTCTTTCTCAACATACATAGATTGTAATAAAAGGGCTATTAGGAGGAAACTAAAATGAAGGTTGGATTTATTGGTACAGGTACAATGGGAAGTATGCTCATTCGAACATGGATTAATAACGGAGCACTTAATGCTTCGGACATTCATGTTTACAATCGAACCGGCTCTAAAGCTTTGGCTTTGAAAGATGACTATTCAACATTAGTGATTGAACCGACTATACAAACGCTACTCGCACATACAGAATGTATTTTTTTATGTGCCAAACCAAAAGATATTGTACATATCCTTTCACAATACAAATCTTTCTTTCGTAAAGATCAAGTAATTATCAGCATAACAAGTCCGATTTCTGTCGATGATATGGAAAAAATAATCCCCTCTTCATGTGCACGAATGGTTCCTTCTATTCTAAATCAAGTCCAAAAAGGCAGTATGCTCCTTACATTTGGTCAACATTGTGAAGAGATTTGGGTTGCATTTCTTCATAAACTCGCTGAATCTTTATCAAATCCGATAGAAACAGACGACGAGCATATCCGAATAGGAGCTGATCTTGCAAGTTGCGGACCTGCCTTTTTATGTTTTATGTTACAAAAGATGGTGGAAGGTGCCCAAATGGCCACGGGATTAAATGATACTAAAAGTGCAGAATTAGTGAAAGAAATGATGATCGGGACGGGTGAACTATTAGAGAGAAAAAATTATTCATTAGAAGATTTGCAGAAGTTAGTCATGGTAAAGGGAGGTATAACAGGGAAAGGAATCGAATTTCTTGAGAGTCAAATTGGAGATACGTTCACTAAACTTTTCAAAAAAACAGAGGCGATCTTTCAAGAAGATAAAGCGATCATTAAAGCTGGATGGGAAGACTTATCATAATCATTCTCTTTTTTTCTTAAAAATCCTTCTTACATTGAGCCAAAACTTTATTTTTTTTGAGGAAACCACAAATGATGATGATCCATTTGTACTTTGAGTAGGAGAAGTAGAGAAATTAGAAAACACAATCACAACAACTCACTACTTCTAAAGCTTCTTTCATAAACGATGGTCTTCTTTGTCCTTACACTACGATTCGCTTTATTTTCGGAAACGAACAAGGATACCCGTAGATTTTATTTTGTTACACATTGATGTAAGTTAAGCAATCTACTGTAATCAGGTAATGAAATCCTTTTTTGAGAAATTACAATCGAAGCGAAAATAGCCGATGACAAAAAAACTGCCTCACAATTTCCATCTTTCCTAATTCAATTGTGATAGCAAAGTCGATTGCTTTGCTGTGACAATTGAATTAGGAAACGATGGTTTTTCTTGGGAGGCAGCTTATTAATTTTCTGTTTTATTTTTTACAAATAAAAAACAGGCGTTCTGCTTTGTTATCATCCACTTGTTCGTCGAAGTCAGCATAAATTGATTCAATTTGAAAACCAATATCCTCTAACCATTTCTTATATTCATCAGATGAAAAAGCTGTTTGTGTATGATTTTCATCGAAACGTTCATATTTCCCCGTCTGTTCTTCTTCAATAAAAAAGGTAAGTTCATGGTCCACACTATTCGGACTCTCTCCAGGAAAACAATTCCATATATAAGAGACCGCGTCACTAATATAACTATAAGAGTGATTCAAGAAAACATGTTCAATCTTATGGATCGAGTGTGTATCGAACAAGAAATAACCTCTATCATCAAGTAGATCGTACACGCCTTGAAACGTTTTTTGTACAGCAAGAGGGGTAGTTAAGTAATTGATTGAATCACAAAAGATCGTGATAAGATCAAATGTTTCCATCTCTTCCAAATTCGTCATATCCATTTGAAAAAAAGAAATTGACTGTCCCAAAGACTGCGCTTTCTGTTGAGCAATTGCAAGCATTTCTTCTGAAAGATCGATCCCTGTTACGTGAAAACCAACTTGTGAAAGCATGATCGGTAACGTGCCTGTTCCACAACCTATATCTAATAAACGACGATTCGATCTTTCCATCCTTTTGTTGACTTCTTGAACTAAGTCGACCCATTTTGGATAAGGCACATCGTTCATTAACTGATCGTAAACCATTGCAAATTTTCCGTACATCATGAATTAATTTGATCTGGGAAATGTTCGAGCGGTGCATCTCCCCATAGACGCTCTAAATTGTAATAAGAACGCTCATCACGATGGAATATATGTGCCACTACGTCTCCAAGGTCGACTAACACCCATCTTGCTTCATCATAGCCTTCCATTCTGTTGACGTTAAAACCTAATTCTTCAGCTTTTTCTTTCATTTCTTTCGCAATAGCTTGTACTTGTTTGTCTGAATTTCCGTGACAAATGACAAAATAATCCGCGATTAAAGAAATTCCTTCCATATTTAAAGCGACGATATCCTCCGCACGTTTGTCATCTGCTGCTTGATATACTGCATTTAGTAATTCGTTTTTTGCCATTAAAATAATTCCTCCCTGTTAAGTATAATACTGTTGTATGCTGCAAGTGTATCTGGAAAAATAGGTTGCTGTTTTTCCGTTAAAAAATTCATCGTATTTCTCAGCGCAAGAACCATTGCGCGATCAATATTTTCCATTGCTGCTAATCGAACTTCCTCTACGCCAGGGAAATTTCTGCCTGGCTCGATATAGTCAGCAATATAGACGATTTTTTCTAGGAGACTCATATTTGCTCTTCCAGACGTATGAAATTGTATGGCATGAAGTACATTCTTATCGATAATACCAAACTCACTTTCGGCGATATATGCGGCCACCGGAGCATGCCATAATTCGGGATTGAATTCCAAAAGACGTGGATCCATTTGCTGTTCAATCATGATTTTTTTCATTTCTTTAACGGGGAAAAATTTTGCATAGTCATGCAAGATTGCAGCTAATTCTGCTTTTTCTTTGTCCTCTTGATAATGATCTGCTAATTTAACCGCTGTTTCTACTACTCCTAGTGTATGCAAATAACGCTTTTCCGGTAATTTTTCTTTTATGATTCTTAATGCCTCAATGCGATCCATAAAGGTTGTTCTCCTTAATATATTGTTCGACTTTGCTCGGCACAAGATATCGGATTGATTGATTTTTGCCAACTTTTTCGCGAATGAAAGTAGAAGAAATTTCAATCAAAGGGCATTCAACCATAATGACTGGAAAATGGCTGGAACTTGAATAAGCTGGTCTTGATACACCAACGAATTTGATCTTAGTCACTAGCTCTTCTATTTTATACCAACGAGGGAGAAACTCAATCATATCTCCACCAATAATAAAATAAAACTCACTTTCAGGCTCAATATGAATTAATTTATCCATTGTGTCAAAGGTATACGAGGTCCCTTCCCGGATTAACTCTGCTCGTTCAATTTTGAAAGTAGAATTCCCTTCAAGTGAAAGTTCAAGCATTTTTTCTCGATCTTCTGCGGATATCCCCTCTCTAATCGCTTTGTGCGGGGGAGTATAGTTTGGTAAAAATCGAATTTCATCTAACTTCAGTGAGTCCTTCACTTCATTCGCAATGATAAGATGTCCAATATGAGGTGGATTGAACGTTCCACCAAAAATCCCTATTTTTTTTTGTTTCTTCATAAACTCACCTTAAGGTAGTGTGATTTGCTTATTTTCTCTTGATTCTTTATATAAAACAATGATATTTCCAATAACTTGTACCAAATCACTTCTAGTTCCTCTTACCAACTGCTCAGCGATATCTTTTTTGTTTTCTTCACAATTTTGCAGAATACTTACCTTTAATAACTCTCTCACTTCTAATGCTTGACCAATTTGTTCGGTCATATTTGAATTGACACCGCCTTTTCCTACTTGGAAAATCGGATTTAAGTGGTGAGCTTTCGAGCGTAAATAGCTTTTTTGTTTACCTGTTAACATAATTACCTCCTAATTTTTGTAAAACGCATTCATTCATTTTTTTTATATCTGGAATGAGTCCGGTCCATATTTCAAACGCAATCGCAGCTTGATGAACAAACATGCCAATCCCATTTTGGATTAGAGCTCCTTGCTTTTTAGCATTCTGAAGAAACATGGTTTCCAATGGATTATAAACAATATCGATTGCGATACAATTTTTTTTTATTAAAGATCCTTGAATCGGGGTTTTGTCGACATCTGGTGTCATTCCAATCGACGTGCATTGAACTAAAATATCGTATCGATTTAAAAGAGATTCAGCGATTTCCAAAGACCAAGTCTTTGTTTCTACATCGAATGGACAATCTTTTTTTAATTGGTCGGCTTTTGAAATCGAACGATTCGTTAAATCAATTTTTTTTATTCCCTTTTGTGCGAGTGTAAAATAAATGGCCCTCGCTGCACCACCTGCACCAATAATCAATACTTGTTTATTCTTTAGGTCAAAATGATCGGCATTTGTTAACGATTGAAAAAAACCTAAACCATCGGTATTATAACCAACCCACTCACCATTTTCATTCTTGACAGTGTTAACTGCTCCAATCGCTTTTGCTAATGGATCTATTCGGTCAAGGAAAGGGATAACGTTTGTTTTATGAGGAATCGTAACATTGAATCCTTCGACCTTTAATAATTTAAATGCATCAAGTGTTTCCTCTAGTTGGTCACTCTTAATTTGAAAGGCTTGGTAATGAGCATCCATACCAAGTCGATCAAACGCATCGTTGTGAATGTCCGGGGACATTGAGTGTGCAATCGGATCTCCTATTACAGCAAATAGCTTCTTCATCAGTCATCCTCCTATCAAAATCAATGATCAGGCTTTAGATTAAGGATTTTCTAAGAAGTGCATTAACTCCTTTAGGCACATATGCTGCAACTGTCGCGCCAGCTTCTGCAACTGTTATCCACCCAAGTCCAGAAAAAACAATATCGGTTTTTGGTTCTTTGATCGTCCACTCTTGTCGTACCAGTTCAGGAAAATCCTCTTTACTTTCCATATTTGGTGGTTGTAATAATCCACCCACATGCTGTTCATATAATGCATCCGCTTTTTCAAGTTTTGTACGATGGATTTCAAGCTGATTGGAAAGGTAACAGGTAAATGATCTTCTTCCACCTTGAATGTAGTCAAACCGCGCCAATCCACCAAAAAACAAAGTTTGTCCTTCATTTAATTGGTAAACTTTCGGTTTGATCTCTTTTTTAGGCGTAATAATCGCTAAATCTTTTTTGCCTACAAAATGAGCCATTTGATGGTGATTAATAATTCCTGGTGTATCAATTAAAGCTTTTCCATCGTCAAGAGGAATTTCAATCGTATCAAGCGTAGTTCCTGGAAAATGCGAAGTAGTGATTACATCTGATTCTCCAGTGGCTTCTTTTATGACACGGTTAATAAAGGTGGACTTCCCAACATTGGTGCTTCCAACTACGTACACATCTTCTCCATTACGAAAGAAGTCAATGGCTTGAAGCGCTTCTTGCATATTTTGGCCTTTTTCTGAACTTACTAATAAAACATCAATTGGATTTAGCCCTAAATTTTTCGCTTCTTGTTTCATCCAATTAATAAGACGCTCTTTTTTCACCGATTTCGGTAGCAAATCAACCTTATTTCCAATTAGCAGGATTGGATTATCCCCAACAAATCGATGCAGCCCAGGCAGCCAGCTTCCATTAAAATCGAAGATATCGACTAATTTAACAATAAGTCCCTTGCTTTCTCCCACTCGATTTAAAATTTTCAAGAAATCGCTGTCCGTTAATGACACATCTTGGACTTCATTATAATGTTTCAAACGAAAGCACCTTTGACAGATAATCAATTCTTTTTTTAAAGCAGAAGGAGGCGTAAATCCAATTCCTTCAGGATTTTCTGTTTGAATTAACACACCACAACCTGCACATTGCAACAATTCTTCACTCACGATTTATCCTCCCAATTAATTTTGCCTTTTCTCTTAAACCAATTTAATAATCGTCTTTCAATTTGACGATTAAATTTTGTAATAAACCCGTCTGTTTTCGCTACAGGAATAACGAGAATCGTGTAAAAACCACTCCTATTCCCACCTAATACATCTGTTAATAACTGATCTCCGACAACAACCGTTTCTTCTTTTTTTACGTTCATTGCTTTTGTCGCCCTTCTAAAAGCTTTTCCCATTGGCTTTCTCGCTTTAAAAATAAAAGAAATGCCTAATGGACTAGCAAAACTTTTTACTCTTAATTCGTTATTATTCGAAACGATCGTAACTTGAATTCCATGGTCTTTCAATAATTTAAACCACTCAATCAGTTCAGGCGTCGCATCCGGACGGTCCCACGCAACTAAAGTGTTGTCTAAGTCAGTAATAACCGCTTTTATTCCACGTTTTTTAAGAACACTTGGATGGATATCAAAGACCGTTTTCACTTGTTCATTGGGTAAAAAATGTTCTAACACTGTATGCACCTCACGAATCTATACATTTCATTTTTATTTAATTTTATCCTACGTTTTTAATTGGAGCAAAAATATCATTTTATTATCATGACAATTATTTTTCGACAATTTACGTTATTATTGAAATTGTGGATAACTTTATCCACCAAATTATTCGTTGCGAATGAAGAGTAAAATCCAATTATTAACAACATTTCAACAGTTTATCCACCACCGTATGTGGATAAGCGAATACTTGTTCTATCACTACCAATTTGATACAGTATGATTATAAACTTTCACATATGATTGGAGAGGAGATATTATGCATAATCTATCAGATGAATTATTAATTGAATCTTACCGGAAGGCTAAAAGGCTTCAGTTGAGCCAAGAGTTTCTAGCTCTAATCGAATCTGAGCTACGTAGACGTTCTCTTTTTAATTAAACAGAGCAGCCGGTCATTGACCCTGACTTTACTTCAAAGAATAGATAGCAAGCTTTTATTATACATGATAATGATTACTTTTTCTTACCTTTTCGAGACTTTTGTATCCGATCTGTAAATAATCGCTTTTTTTGCTTCTCCAACACTTTCTTCATAAGAAAGACAGACATTGAAAAGAGATGAATATAAAAAGGGATTGATCGTTGAAAATACCTCTTTTTTGATCGTTCCCATCATTTTATCTGTGTATTTTGTGAAGTACATTAAATATCCGCTATCACCCTTTTTTAAGGTCATTCATCTTTCCCCGTTCACTAAAAAGTCAAATGTAAATCTCCATTTTAAATTTTCTCACCTTGATACCAAGGTGTTTTTTTTTGCTGTTTTAGGACGTGCAAATGTATCTTCCAGTTCGCATATGTATACAGAAGAAGGAGGAATACAAATGTCGACCATTCTTTTTACTCTTTCCTATTTAGTTAAAGAGCTTTTTTTCTTTGTTTCTTATGTTAAAAACCAAGCTTTCCCTCAGCCATTGTCCTCAGAAGAAGAAAAGAAATGCTTAGATCTATGGAAAGAAGGAGATCCTGAAGCGAGGAACAAATTAATTGAACATAATCTTCGATTAGTCGCTCACATTGTCAAAAAATTTGATAACACAGGTGAAGATCCTGAAGATCTTATATCAATAGGGACAATCGGTCTTATTAAAGGTATCGAAAGCTACTCTTCCGGAAAAGGAACGAAACTTGCCACCTATGCTGCCAGATGTATCGAAAATGAAATACTTATGTATTTGCGCGCTTTAAAAAAGTCCCGTAAAGATATTTCTTTACACGATCCAATTGGTCAAGATAAAGAAGGGAATGAGATTTCACTAATCGATATCCTAAAGTCTGAGTCTGATGACATCTTAGAAAGCATACAATTACAGATGGAACTTGAAAAAATTAAAAAATATTTGAACGTTTTAGATGATCGAGAAAAAGAAGTTGTGATTGGTCGCTTTGGCCTTGGATTGGATGAAGAAAAAACACAGAGAGAAATTGCGAAATCTTTGGGCATCTCAAGAAGTTATGTTTCTAGAATAGAAAAACGAGCTCTGATGAAGATGTTTCATGAGTACGTACGTAATACCCAACAAAAAGAGGCAAAGGAATAAAATCCCTTACCTCTTTTTTATTTATTTTTTTTCAGAAATAAATGGTCCATAAAAGATTTTACTAATAATGATGGAACTTCCAAAAAAGCTGTTTTGTTAAGCTTTTAATTCTCTAGTGATCGATCTTTCTTCCATTGTTCTGAGAAATCTCCAATGAAATTCGATTTAATTAATAGTTTCAATAGTGACGAACTTCATGGCAAGTCAAACATTATAAGTTTGATAAAGCTTGATCTAAGTCCTCAATTAAATCTGTTACATCTTCTAACCCTACAGAAATACGAACGAGACCGTCTGTAATCCCTAATTCCGCTCTACGATCAGAAGGTATGGAGGCATGTGTCATTTTAGCAGGAACTGAAATCAAACTTTCCACTGCTCCGAGACTTTCAGCCAGGGTAAAGTAGTGAACATTTTCAACTACACTCGCTGCTTCCTTTTCTCCACCAACATCAAATGAAACCATTCCACCAAAACCAGTTGCTTGTCTTTTACTGACTTCATGGTTGGGATGATTACTTAATCCAGGATAGTAGATCTTGCCGACCTTCGGATGATTGCTTAAAAACTCAACTATTTTCTTCGTGCTTTCTTCATGCTCTTCCATTCGGATTCCTAATGTTTTAATCCCTCTCATTAATAGCCATGAGTCTTGGGGTCCAAGAACTCCACCGGTCGAATTTTGTACAAAATGGAGTTCAGTAGCAAGATCCTCGCTATTAACGACTACTAAACCAGCGACAACATCACTATGCCCACCTAAATATTTTGTTGCACTGTGCAAGACAATATCAGAACCTAGTAGAATCGGATTCTGCCAATAAGGTGTACTAAATGTATTATCGACAATGGTTAAGATATTTTGTTCTTTTGCTATTTCGGAGACAGCTTTAATATCTGTGATTTTTAATAATGGATTTGTAGGTGTTTCAATGTAGATTGCTTTTGTGTTCGCTTGAATCGAAGATCGAATTTCTTCAAGATCACTCGTATTGACAAAAGTATATTCTAAACCAAAACGATCCAATACTTTTGTCATCACACGATAAGTTCCACCGTAAACATCATCTGTCATTAAAATGTGATCACCTGGATTAAATAACATCATTGTCGCTGTCACTGCTGCCATCCCTGATCCAAAGGCAAATCCAGCATGCCCGCCTTCTAATTCTTTAATTAATTCTTCAAGTGCATGACGGGTTGGATTGCCCGTTCTTGAATACTCATACCCACTATGTTTTCCAATTGCTTCTTGTTTATAAGTACTTACTTGATAAATCGGTACGGAGACAGCTCCGGTGTGCTTGTCTCCACTTATACCACCATGGATTAATTGTGTTTTTTTTCTCATTTAAATTCCTCCATCATATATTTTTTTACTTAAGTATCGATCACTACCATCTGCAAACACGGTTACGATATTTGTGCCTGGCATCGCTTTTTTTGCTTCAATTAGAGATGCATGCAGAGCTGCTCCAGCTGAGCTGCCGACAAGTAACCCTTCTTTCAAAGCAAGTTCTTTCACACGTTGAAACGCATCTATATCTGAAATCGTATAAATCGCGTCAAAAAAGTTTTGATTCATAAATTCAGGCAAAAACTCCATCCCGATCCCTTCCGTTTTGTGGGGACCTGATGCACCTCCATTTATAATCGATCCTTCAGGCTCGACAATGACTGCTTTAATATCTTTATTTTGCTCTTTTAAATAATTGGTCGTACCCATGAACGTTCCACCAGATCCTGCTCCTGCTACAAACACATTAATCTTGCCATCCAGGTCTTCCCAAATTTCCGGACCTAATGTTTCATAATAAGTCATTGGATTAGATGGGTTAGCAAACTGTTGTGGACAATAAGAATTCGGGATCTCTTCTAAAAGCTCCTGAGCCCTTTCGATCGCACCTTTTATTCCTTTTTCAGTTGGCGTGATTTCAAGCTTGGCTCCAAGCGCTTTCATAATATCCTGCTTCTCTACACTGAATTTTTCAGGAACACAAAAAATGACGTCAAGTCCTTTATTAATGGCTGCAAGGGCCACTCCGATCCCTGTATTACCTGCAGTTGGTTCGATAATCGTCGACCCAACTGTGATGTCTCCATTTGCAAAAGCATCCTCAAGTAGTTTTTGACCAAGACGATCTTTAATACTTCCACCTGGATTTAAAAACTCTAATTTTGCATAAAGATGGACACCCTCAGGGAGATCAAATTGTTTAAGTTCTAATAGCGGAGTATTTCCAATTAGTTCGTGGATAGAATGATAAATGACCATATTCACTCATCCTTCCTTTATCATGAAGTTGTCTTGATTCTTGCCTCTATCGCATAAATCATACTCATTACTTGAGTGGCAGAATGTCTGCCAGCTTGCTCCAAAAACTGCTCAAATGACAAGTCTGATTCCTTACCTGCAATATCTGACAAAGCCCGGATTATAACAAAAGGTACCTTAAATAAATAGCAAACTTGAGCGATAGCAGCCGCTTCCATTTCAAGAGCTTGCAATCCTTGGAATTTATCTCGTAAAGCTTCTACTCGAGTTGGATCGCTCATAAATGAATCACCGGTAGCGATAAGGCCCTTCACTATCCTTATCCCTTCAATGGCTTTTGCACTTTCTTCAGCGATTGCTTGAAGATCAGAATCCGAATGAAAAGCAGCTGGGAGCTGTGGTACTTGACCATACTCGTACCCAAATGCAGTAACATCAACATCATGGTGACGAACCTCAGTTGATATCACCACATCCCCTACGTTTAGCGTAGGATCAAATCCACCAGCTGAACCCGTATTTATCACCGCATCGGGCTTGAATCGATCTAAAAGAATGGTAGTAGACATTGCTGCATTTACTTTACCAATCCCGGATTTGAGCAAAACAACTTCCACTTCTCCCATTTGTCCAGATGTAAATTCGCTGCCTGCAATCGTGATAACAGTTTGGTCCTTGATTTCATTTCTTAATAACACTACTTCTTCTTCCATTGCACCAATTATTGCTACTTTCATCGTTATCCTCTTTTCATTCTTTAGTTGCTTCCAATAGCCATACGAAATCATTACAACGTTCAAATTGAACGGTAAATCCTGTATCACTCGCAATGGATTCGAAAACAGGTATAGTTGTATAATGTTCTCTTAGTAAATCCTCAGCTAGATTATGAAAACCATTTTTCTTTGCCGAGTTAATTGTATCATTATAAGTATCCTGAGTTAAAAACATCGTATCAGCAAACACTATTTTATCACCTTTTGCGAGAATTTTCCCATACTTAGAGAAAGCGATTTTCTTTTCTTCATCTGTTAAATGATGAAAGGCATACGTACTTACAATTGTATTAACTATCTCCAATTGGAGGGAATTCTAAAAAATCGCCATCCAAGAAAGACACAGAATGATTTAATTTTTTCTCTCCAATTAACCTCATTTCAGGAGAAGGCTCTATTGCAATGACGATTTTTCCTTGTTTAAATAATTTAGCTGTTAAATTACCTGTGCCAGCTCCGAACTCCACTACTCGACCGGTTGATTTGTTTGCAACCCTTTCTAAGATCGCATCATAATATTCAAAAACTTTTTTATATTCTTCATCATGTCCGTTAACGGAATTGTCATAGTCATCTGCCCAATTTTCAAAAATGGAAAGAAATTCTCTACCCATCATGTCACCCCTATTTAATGTATATAATTCATATGTGTATACTATGAATTAAATTAAAAACTGTTCTTAACATATCATATGTTTAGAATGATTGCCAATCGAAATCACTTACTATCAAATCGACTACTAAAAATTCCATTAATAGGAAAAAGCACCATGAAAGCTTAGGAAGCTTTCATGGTGCTTTTTCCTGGTTGTTAACGTTTATCATTTTCCTTTAATCGGTCAACCCGACTCGGTTTCCACCCTTTGCCGTCTTCCCATCGCAAATAGACACGATAAATTTGAGATTGATCTTTTGAAGTAACCGTTGCGATTGATTTATCAGGACCGCCTCCATTTTCCATGAACCAGAGCGTCATTTGATCTTCAGTCAAACCAGTTGCATAAGTAATTGCTTTAATTTTTTCTTTCCAGTCCTGTGTTGATTCATCATAAGAAGAAACATGTTCACCGGATTGAGTCGTTCCTACAGGCTTCCAGTTTGGGTTATCAATTGTTTGATCAACATTGGGTTCAGTTCCTTCTGACACCACTGCATCTTTGCTTTTAATGGTTTCATCTTTTGAACTGTCTTCTTGTTTACTCGTATCCTCTTGCTCTTCTTTTGTTTTTTCTTTACTTTCTTTAGGAGTATCTTTTTTGTCTTTTTCTTTTGTACCAGACTCAGACTTTGAATGAGTTGAAGACTTATCTGAATCTTTATTGTTACTTTGTGAAGATAGGTCTTGATTTGCCTGATCCTTAGGGCTGTTGTTCATAAAAATAGCAGCACCTACAATGACAATTAGGAGTACGACGATCCCAATTAGTGCATTCAAAATTACATTTGTTTTTTTTCTTTTCGCTTTTTGTTGAAAGCGAGAATAACGATCATTTTCCGCCATAATATCCTCCAAGTCCTCTCTCATCTCTGTCTATTTATTAAAGAGAATGGGGAGTTTCTTTCATTTATAACAAAAAAACAGAGGGATTTCAATAGCCCTCTGTTTTTGCATTTATTTAACAGATGTAATTTTTACAGTCATTTCTCCACCCGGTGTTTGAACAGACAATTTAGCTCCAACTTTGTGACCCATTAGACTTCTCGCAATTGGCGAGTCATTTGAAATCTTACCTTCAAATGGATCAGCTTCCGCGCTTCCTACAACTATATACGTTTCTTCATCTCCATTTGGAAGTTCCATAAATGTAACGGTTTTACCTAAAGAAACAACGTCCGCATTACTTTTGTCTTCGACAATGATTTTCGCATTACGGATCATATTTTCAAGGGTCGTAATTCTCCCTTCAACAAATGCTTGTTCTTCTTTTGCAGAATCATACTCAGAGTTCTCTGAAAGATCGCCAAAACTACGTGCAATTTTAATTCGTTCTACTACTTCTTTTCTCTTTACTGCTTTTAAGTAATCCAGCTCGTTTTCAAGCTTTTCTTTACCTTCGTTTGTCATTGGAAATTCTTTTTCGATTGCCAAATGGTTTCACTCCTTCATCTATTACAGATCCTCATAAAGAACCCGACGTTGCATTTGTTAACAAGTAGTGTACTTTTACAATCCACCCATAATTTTCAAGCTATATATGATCTATGCTATCGTATTACAAAAAAGACTTAAGTTCAAGAATCGTTTTTATTTTTGTTGCCATAAGGTCGATTGCAACATGGTTATGACCACCTTCAGGGATGATCACATCTGCATAGCGTTTAGTCGGTTCAATAAACTGATTATGCATGGGTCTTACGACATTCACATATTGCTCGATGACAGAATCCATGGAACGTCCTCTTTCATTAATATCACGGATAAGGCGGCGAATGATCCGTAAATCGCCATCTGTATCTACATACAGCTTCATATCCATTAAGCTGCGTAACCGCTCATCTTCTAATACTAGAATCCCTTCAAGAATAATAACTTCTTTCGGTTCAACGTGTATCGTTTCCTGGGCTCTTGTATGCATTTTATAATCGTAAATCGGCTTTTCAATTGATTCATATTGAGAAAGCTTTGTTAAATGATCAATCAACAAATCATTATCAAAAGCTAAAGGATGGTCATAATTCGTTTTCAAACGTTCTTCAAAGGGAAGATGGCTTTGATCTTTGTAATAATAATCTTGCTCTAACATCATGATTGAATGACCTTTGAATTGGTCATAGATCGCCTTTGTTACACTCGTTTTACCTGATCCTGAACCACCAGTTACCCCAATAACCACGGGTTTTTTTTTCATCATTTTCATTTCCCCTTTCTCATCATATTATTAGGGTAAAGGGGGCGATTCTACTTTAAATTTTATCGTCTGAAGTGGATGCTTTGCCACATCTAGTTCATTCCCGCGTTCATCCCAAATGGTACCCACTTCTTGTGAAAATCGTTCGATTTCCGGACCGAAAAACTCGATGATATCTCCAGGCTTAAAATAATTTCGTTGCTGAAGAGTCACGATTTTCATTTCTATGGTCATAGCTCAAAACTAGTCCTGCAAAATCAAATTTTGGTTTCTTTCCATGCTCACCAAACATTTGCTCTTCAAAGCCTGGTGTACCTTCAAAGAAAGCCGTAGCCGTTTCTCTGTTCGCACATTTGTCTAGTTCCTCTAACCATTCTTTTTTAATTTCGAAATTTTCTGTGTCCATACAATATGCATCGATGACTTTACGGTAAACACTTACAACAGTCGCTACATAATGGATTGACTTCATTCTGCCTTCAATCTTTAAACTATCAATACCTAATTCGATCATTTTCGGAATCGATTCAACAAGTTTTAAGTCTTTTGGGCTCATTGCAAAAGGTGCGTCATCTTCATTAAATTGAGGAACTTCTTCTTCATTTTGATGATCAAAAAGATCGTAATCCCAACGACATGATTGACAACAGCCGCCTCGATTTGAGTCACGTGCTGTCATATGATTACTTAGAACACATCTTCCTGAATACGCGATGCACATTGCTCCATGGATAAAGGTTTCGATTTCTATATCCACTTTCTCTTTCATTTCTCTAATTTCTTCGCCACTTGTCTCACGTGCAAGAACGACCCGATTAAGACCTTCTTCTTTCCAATATTGTACAGCTTTCCAATTTGTTAAGGACTGCTGAGTACTTAAGTGAATTTCAACCTTAGGTGCTACTCTCTTACACGTTTCAATAATTAAAGGGTCGGCCACAATAATCCCTGTTACTCCAGCTGATTGAAGACCTGCTAAATAGTCTTCTAATCCCTCGATATTTTCGTTATGAGCATAAATATTCGTTGTCACATAAATTTTTGCGCCATAACGGTTTGCAAATTCAACGCCTTCTTTCATCTGCTCATGCGTAAAGTTTCCAGCATTTGAACGCAAACCATATTCTTGACCACCTATATAAACTGCATCTGCCCCGTAATGAACCGCAATTTTCAATTTCTCGAGATCGCCGGCAGGTGCAAGAAGCTCAGGTTTTTTTGTAATGACTCGTTTTCCATTTACAATATTAGAGATCTTCTTTCTAACTATTGCAGTCACCCATCCTACCTCCTACTTAATAAACGGTTTCTTTAAAAAAGAATCCTGTATCCAACGGTCGATGTTTCGGTTGAATATCTTGAATCTTTCTCAACAACTCACTTTTATTCAATTCGTACTCATCTTCATGTTCAACTGCTAAATCAATCGCTTGACGATAGAAGGCAGTTACTTGTTTCACATACGAGTCTGGTTGTAAAACACCGTCAATTTTAAAAGAGTCCACACCTGCATCAATTAACTCTTGCAGTTCATCGATGATGCACATATCATTAGGGCTCATAATATGTGTACCATTTTCATCTTCAAAAATAGGGTATTTATTATTTCGTTCATCGTCGTATAATAACATATTCTTCTTTTCGGTTTGGTTTTCGATCATCATCGATTTTCCACGGTATTCGAAATAGTTCCCTAATAAATTTCGCTTTGACTGAAACATGCATGTCATTCCATGCACTTGAACCTCTATTTCAACTTTTGCCATTTCTTTCGTTTCAATAACGGCATCCATATTGATCTCTCTTGCCAATACAGCTCGCTTAGCTCCCTTACTTCCCCAATAATTACAAGTAAACCAATTGGTTGAAGTTGTTTCCGTATTCCAATGTAATGGAATGTTAGGAGCTACTTCTCTTGAGATCATTAAAACTGCAGGATCGCCAAAAATAATTGCGTCTGGTTTTAGTTCATTTAAGAATGTTAAATATTCTCTTATTTCATCTATTTTATCATTATGAAAAATCGCGTTCATTGAAACGTACACTTTTTTCCCTAAGGAATGAGCATATTTTATTACTGATTCAACGTCAGCTCGTTTAAATTCTCCTGCAAGTCTTAAACCAAATTTTTGTTCACCTATTACGACTGCATCTGCTCCAATTTCTAATAATTCGTAACTATTTTCAACGGAAGAGGGCGTGACAAGTAACTCAGGCTTCATTTTCAATTTCCCTGCTTTCTTTTAAACTGACAGCAAGTCCATCCCCACTATCTAAAATAATCGTTTTATAGTTTGGATGTTGTAGTAACCACTCGTTGTAATGATTGAGCTTTTCAGCAATCTTCATCCCTCTTGTTTTCTCATGATCTTTAACCGCTACTAAGCCTTTAAATAAAACGTTATCGGAGTACACAATTCCTTGTTCTGATAAAAATGGTGTATACAGTTCAAAGAATTTTCGATATTGCCCTTTTGCAGCATCAATAAAGATAGCATCAAAGGGAGCGTGTTTCATCACTTCATTTTCAAGTTCCAAAGCATCTCCTTCAATCAAGGTAATCTGATTACCAGAGTTGGAACGTTTTAAAAATTCGATCGCTTCACTTAATCGTACACGATCACGCTCTAATGTGATTACTTCACAATCAGGTAAAGCAGTGGCCATTTTTAACGCAGAATAACCGATAGCTGTACCAATCTCCAATATTTTTTTAGGCTTTTGAATCATTAAAAAGTGTAACAATGTTTGAATACCTAAAGGCTCCATAATGGGAACAGAATGGTCTAGTGCGTATTTTTCCATCTCTTTAAAGAGGTCTGAACTCTCCGGTAATAGAGCAGTTAAATATTTTTGGATTTCGTCTTTCATAGAAACGCCTCTTTCTTTAAATCGTGAAAGTGATCGGTATCGTCTGTTTTATTATTGCATATACGATTTGTCGTTTATCATGAATTCAACTCATTTATGCATGAAAAAAGAGCGTTTCCTAGCATTTATCTCTCAAGTTGTAAGACCGAGAAATAAATGCGAATAACGCTTCTAAAAATTCTTTTTCCATTTTATCATAACCATTGTCATAATGCGACTAATTCTCTTTTTTCATCATTATTGATTCTTCGGATTCGTAATATACTTTTCCACTTTTTCATTATGTTCGTTTAATGTCTTTGAATAATAAATGTCTCCTTGTTTTGAAGCTAAAAAATATAAAAAATCAGTCTTATCTGGTTCAAGTGCTGCATCGATTGATGATTCACTAACATTTGCAATCGGACCTGGTGGAAGACCTTTATTTTTGTAAGTATTGTAGGGAGAGACGAACGATAAATCCTTTTCATACACTCTTGATTTATGTTTTCCTTGTGCATATAAGACAGTTGGATCTGTTTGCAATGGCATATTTTCATCTATTCGATTATAAAAAACACTAGCAATTTTCTTGCGATCCGCTTTTGCATTTGCCTCTTCTTCAATCAGACTGGACATCGTCATAAGTTGATGAATTGACATTTTTTTGGCGTTTATTTTATCCACTCTAGATAAGATGACTTGATTACTTTTTTCGATCATTTTTTCAGCCATTTGTTCAATACTTGGCTTTTCATCATTAAAGCTATAAGTGGCTGGGTAGAGATAACCTTCTAAGGGATACTTAATTTCCTTTCCTTTCTATCTCTTTTGTTAAAAGGGTTGGATACTTTTTCATCATTTTATCAATAAAAGATTGGCTATTTATTTTTGCGATAATTTCTTCTTTTTTGTAGGTTGTTTTACCAGCGATTATTTCTGCTATTTCTTGAATTTGATTACCTTCGGGGATGGTGAATTTCACTTTTCCGTCGAGGATGACCTTGCCCGTTTTTAATGTTTTCACAATCTTATTCATCCTCATCGAAGGGGCCAGTCGATAGGTTCCGGCTTGAAAGCCTGACTCATTATTGAATTTAACATAATAACGAAAAACCATTGCACTTTTAATAATCTCTTTATTTTCTAATATTTGACCAATATCAGAAGCACTTGATCCGATTGGAATTTCAATTTTTTGTGTTTGAGTGTCATGAGCATCTACAGGCTTTAATGACTGTTGAATATAAAAATAGCCTCCAATACCAATTGCAAACAAGATGACTATTAGTGCTGCGACAATTCTGAAGACAATTTTCCTTATTGTACGTGCCTCTTCTTTTTGAGTGACCCATTTGTCCATGTTTGGTGAATGAGGATCAATCCTTTTCATACTATATCCCTCCAATTAAACCATGCGCATATTCTCTATTGTCTATGACATTGTTCCTATTATACACGAAAGTCCATAAAAAGAGGGACAGTGGCTTAGGATTTTCTCCTTTGCCTCTGTCCCTCATGATTCATTCTAGATTATTATTCTTCTTCAGCTTCTTCATCGTCTAAAAATGTAGCAAGCATTTCTTCGATCATATCCCACTCTTCTTCTGTTTCAATCGGTTGAAGTTCTCCATCTGGACCTTCTTTTTCAGAATCAAAAGAAGATGCATGAATTTCAATTTCTTCTTCATCGTCTTCTTCTGCTCCTACCGGATAGTAAAGAACATACGACTTTTTAAATTCTTCGGATTCAAATGTGAATAATACTTCACATAACTGTTCATTGCCTTCATCATCAATTACTGTAATTTGCTTTTCACCGTGTTCCATTTGATTCACCTCATTATTTCTGGCTATCTAAGTAGCCTTGTAAAATCATCGAAGCAGCCATTTTATCAATGACTTTCTTTCTTTTTTTTCGGCTCATATCCGCGTCAATTAACACACGCTCTGCTGCCATGGTTGTCAAGCGCTCGTCCCACATGACAACGGGTAAATTAAATTTCTTTTTTAACCGGGCAGCGTAGGCTTCAGAAGCCTCAGCACGAGGACCGATTGTATTATTCATATTTTTGGGATGCCCAACGACGAACCCGCTTACTTCGTATTCTTTCACTAATTCTTGGATACGTTTCAATCCAAATTGGTGATTTGCTTCATCAATTGTGATCGTTTCAATTCCTTGAGCGGTCCAACCGAACAAGTCACTTACTGCTACCCCAACTGTTTTCGAGCCAACATCTAATCCCATCATTCTCATGATGCTTATTCCTCTCCGTGCTGTGAAAGATAGGACTTTACTAGTTCTTCGATGATTTCGTCTCTTTCTAATTTCCTAATCAAATTACGAGCATCTTTGTGACGTGGAATGTAGGCAGGATCTCCAGAAAGTAAATATCCGACAATTTGATTATTCGGATTATAGCCTTTCTCTTGTAACGCTTCATGAACTTGAAGCAATACCGCTTTCACGTTTTGCTCGAATGGTTCGTCATGAAAATCAAATTTCATCGTCTTATCGAATGAGCTCATTCCCAACACCTCACTTAAGGCAAATCATTCACAGAATGTCTAGATTTTCATTATCACCATTGTACACTAAATTGAAACAGATTTCATCCATTCTTCTACAAATTGAAGCGCACTGTCTACCTTTGATGGATCTTTCCCACCAGCTTGCGCCATATCCGGTCTACCACCGCCACCGCCACCACAACGGCCAGCTACTTCTTTAATTAACTTCCCGGCATGGTACCCTTGATCAATTAAGTCTTTTGTTACAGCTGAGATCAAGTTTACTTTTTCTCCTTGAACGGATGCAAGTACAAGCACGCCAGACTCCATTTTTTCTTTCAAATCATCAGCCATTGTTCGTAACTGATTCATGTCCATGTTTTGTACGCGAGCTGAAAGAAGGTTTACTCCATCTACTTCTTTGACTTGATCCATGATCGATCCAGCTTCGATATGTGACAGCTTACCTGCTAACGATTCAACTTCTCGTTGTTGCTCTTTTAGATCGTGCTGAAGTTGTTCAATGCGATTGACCACTTCTTTTGTGCTCGTTTTGAGTGTTGAAGCAGCATCTTTTAAGATCGTCATTTGATTATTTAATAATCGGTACGCTCCTTCGCCCGTTACAGCTTCGATTCTACGGGTACCTGCTCCAATTCCTGATTCAGAAACGATACGGAATAACCCAATTGTAGAGGTGTTTGAAACGTGACACCCACCGCAAAGTTCTAAACTATATTGATCGACAGCGACAACACGAACGATTTTTCCATATTTCTCACCAAAAAGTGCCATCGCACCCATTTTTTTTGCATCATCGATCGATTGGTTTGTAATGGTAACGTCCAAGCTGTCCCAAATTTTTTGGTTTACGATTTCTTCAATTCTTCTCTAATTCATCTACTTGCACTTGACCAAAATGTGAGAAATCAAAGCGCAGTCTATCAGGACCTACTAATGATCCTGCTTGATTTACGTGCGTTCCTAAAACATCCTTTAATGCTTGATGTAGAAGATGCGTAGCCGTATGATTTTTAATTGTCTTTGTACGTAAAGAAGAATCAACTTCTGCCACTACTTGCATATTATTTTCAACGATGCCTTCTTCTACTGTTCCATAATGAAGATTTTGTCCATTCGGTGCTTTTTGTACACTCATCACTCGGATGGTACCCATGTCATTTTTCACGACACCACGGTCTCCAATTTGGCCACCAGACTCAGCGTAAAACGGTGTCTCTTTTAGCATAAATTGAATTTCATCACCTGCAACCGCTTGAGATTGTAATTCCCCATTACGAATGAGCGCAACCATTTCGCTTTCGTTCTTCAAAGCCTCGTATCCAATGAAAGAACTGGCTACTTTCAAATCAGATAATACACCACTTTGAATTTGCATGGAATCGATATCTGCTCTTGCTGCTCGAGCTCTATCACGCTGTTGGTTCATTTCATGCTGAAAACCTGCTTCATCAATTAATAAACCTTCCTCTTGTGCATATTCTTCTGTTAACTCAACAGGGAAACCGAACGTATCGTATAATCTAAATACATCTTTTCCAGAAAGAGTGTCGGTTCCGGTTTTTTTTGCATCAGACATCATTGCATTTAAAATAGATAATCCTTCATTTAATGTTTCGTGGAAACGTTCTTCTTCATTTTTCATCACGCGTTGAATAAAATCCGTTTTTTGAGTGACTTCTGGATAAAAGTCAACCATGATTTCAGCGACCACAGGCACTAATTCAAACATAAAAGGACGTTGTATTCCTAATTTTTTTGCGTATCTAACAGCTCTCCGAAGTAATCTTCTAAGCACATATCCTCTACCTTCATTTGAAGGTAGTGCACCATCTCCAACAGCAAAACTTACGGTTCGAACATGATCCGCAATGACTTTGAAAGCCTCATCTTTTTCCGGATGATTACCATACTTTTGATCTGCTTGTTTTTCAGTTGCGTGTATGATTGGCATGAATAAATCTGTATCAAAGTTTGTTGGTACTTCTTGAATTACACACACCATTCTTTCTAATCCCATTCCCGTGTCTATATTCTTGTTAGGAAGTGGAGTATAGGTACCATCTGGGTTGTGATTAAATTGGGAAAAGACAAGATTCCAGATTTCTAAGTATCGATCGTTTTCTCCACCAGGATATAATTCTGGATCCGTTAGATCATTACCGTATGCTTCACCACGATCATAAAATATTTCAGTGTTTGGACCGCTTGGACCTTCCCCTATATCCCAAAAATTCCCTTCTAAACGAATAATTCGTTCGTCCGGCAACCCTACCTGATGATGCCAAAGTTCGAAAGCTTCTTGATCTTCGGGGTGAATCGTAACTGATAATTTTTCTGGATCAAACCCAATCCATTTTGAATCTGTTAAAAATTCCCAAGCCCATTTAATCGCTTCTTCTTTAAAATACTCACCAATCGAGAAATTCCCTAGCATTTCAAAGAACGTGTGGTGTCTTGCCGTTTTCCCTACATTTTCAATATCATTTGTACGAATCGATTTTTGGGCATTTACGAGACGAGGATTTTCTGGCACGACTCGCCCATCAAAGTATTTTTTTAGTGTTGCTACTCCACTATTAATCCAAAGTAAAGATGGATCTTCATGAGGAACAAGTGATGCACTAGGCTCAAGTAAATGGTTTTTTTCTTTAAAAAAGTCTAAGAACATTTGGCGCACTTCTGCTGACGTTAATTTTTTCAAGGTTATCCCTCCAGATAAGTCATGCTTTTTTAGATACATGGTCTTTTTAAACACATAAAAAAGCCCTCATCCCCAAATAAAACAGGGACGAGAGCTAACTCGCGGTACCACCCTGGTTATGAAAGTCATAAAGACTACATTCACCACTCAATTAGCGATAACGGGGCTACCGTCAGGAATTAACTGCACTCTGGACTAGCTTTCTGCTACTCTTTGATCTAGAATTCCTTTCAGCCAAGGGAATTCCTCTCTTATACACGGATGTATGTAGATTAGTAATAGCGTACTGGATCCTTCTTCGTTTTGTATGATCTTATTCAGATTATAAAAAGATGAAATGATTTTGTCAATCCATCTTCTTCTTTTTCTCTCATCGATTTTGAAGAATTCGTTGATAAGGAAGATGTTCCCCCACCATTGATAAAATAAATTCAACAGATTTGGATTATAATTATTCCTTCTTTAAAAAGGAAGTTGTAAAACATTTGATGACAACCAATGTAGGAACCGCGAACAATAAACCCGCTAAACCAAATATTTCTCCTCCTACAAGTACAGCAGCTAAAATCCATAAAGGGTGTAAGTGCACTGATTTCCCTACCACATAAGGAGAAATAAGGTTTCCTTCCAAAAATTGAATCAATACCATTACACAAATGGTGATAATCATCATTTTAATCGAAATCATACTGGCAATGAAAGCAACCGGTACAGCTCCGATCACTGCGCCAAAATAAGGAATAATATTTGTGATTCCAACCAAGAAACCTAAGAGTAATGAATAGGGTAAATGAAAGAGCCAAAATAATAAAGCTGAAAAAGTTCCAATCATGACACATACTAGGAGTTGGCCTCTAATATATGCCCCAAAGGTTCTGTGTAACTCTTTTAAAAAAAATATAAATCGAGAAGCATGGTGATTAGGTATTATCTTCATAAGGCTGGGAACCACTTTTTCTGGATGTTTCAACAAATAGAAAGAGATAATCGGCGACAAAATAAGCAAAAACCACTTACTTACCCATTCCATTAAGTGGAGAAAGCTTTCTTCTGTACGCACAGAAACGGATTTCTCAAATCGATTTAAGCGGTAATCGATTCGTTCTTGTAATGGCTCAGGTAAAAAAGCAAGTTTTTTATGCAAAGCACGTAGGAATTGATCATAATGCTTCATTAAATCACTGATATGAGTGGATAAGTCTTCTAACTGTTTAAAAAATGAAGGAGCGACAACATAGATGGCCCATAATCCTCCGCCAATGAATAAGAAATACAATAAAAAAATAGCATAGACACGTGGAAAGCTTTTGCCTGTTAACCACTCAACTAACGGGTGTAACAAATAAGCAAGCAAGATCCCTAAAAGAAATGGGCAACTTGCAAAAAGAACGATTCCCAAAATAGGACCCCAAAATGGATAAAGGAGGAACACAATATAAAAAAATAAACTTATAACTAAAATCGTGACTGCTCTTGTTAAGAATCCTATTTCTTTTTTCATTAGAATCGATTTTCTAGATGAATGAATCTTTCTATTCTTTCTTTCTGTACGTTTCTTCATGATTTTTGTTGATACAATGCGCCACCAAATAAATCATCCAAAGAACTGAGGCTCCCGTCTTCTTCTACTTGATGAACATGAATAGATTTTTCTGAAACCGATAACTCAACGTAACAGTGAAGACAATAATATTGATCGACTCCAATTTTTCCCACAGGTGAATAACAAATAGGGCATTTAATCATTTCCAGTCCCTCCAAGAGAGCTTTTTGGAAATAGGATGCCCTACTTTATTCCTTATTATTCTTTATTCCATAAATTCATATGGAGTTACTTGGCCCATTCCAATCATTGGGTCAGCATGCATCATTTCAGAGAGATAGTCATTAGGTAAGGACACTTCGTCTTCTGTCACTTGTTTTAAACGCTCGAACAAAGTAGTCTGCCTTTTTTGATCATCTTCTCTTTCAATACCAATTCTAAACGCTTCTTCTTCTCCACACAAAATTAAAAATTGTTTACTTCGTGTGATGGCTGTATAAAGTAAATTCTTTCGTAGCATGCGATAGTAACTCTTTAAAACTGGCAAAATGACAATGGGAAATTCGCTTCCTTGTGACTTATGAATGGAACAGCAGTAAGCAAGGGTAATTTGAGTAAGATCTTGCTTTGTATATGTCACTTCATTCCCCTCAAAAGATACTACTATCATGTCTTGTTTCTCCGCATTTTCTTTTGCCAAGAACAATGAAACAATTTCCCCTATATCTCCATTAAAAACGTTATTCTCTGGTTGATTGACAAGTTGTAACACTTTGTCCCCTACACGATAATTCGTATCACCAAAAGTTATTTCTTTCCTTTTCTTATCTGGATTAGGATTAAAAATTTCTTGCAAAATTTCATTGAGTTTATCAATACCAGCTGGTCCACGATACATTGGGGCAAGTACTTGGATATCTTTCGCCGTAAATCCCTTCCCTATTGCATTGAGGACGACTTTTTCAACAACTTCCCCAATTTGAGCCGTATGACAAGGTAGAAAGGAACGATCTTTCTGTTGCTGTCTAATCGAGGTTGGATTCAACCCATTTTTAATATCATGAGCGAGTTGAATAATAGAAGACCCTTCTTCTTGACGGTAAATATGGGTTAATCGGACCGTTGGAATCGCGCTCGACTGCAATAAATCTTTCAACACATTCCCAGGGCCTACTGAAGGTAACTGGTCTTCATCCCCAACTAAGACTACTTGCACATCATCAGGGAGAGCCTTAAACAATTGATGCCCTAACCAAGTGTCTACCATCGACATCTCATCAATAATAATAAGTTTCGCTTGAATTTGAGCTTCTGAGTCTTCATCAAATCCATCTTGAACATTCCAACCGAGCAATCGATGAATGGTCATAGAAGGTAGACCGGTTGACTCAGCCATTCTTTTTGCAGCACGACCTGTCGGAGCTGCTAATTGAATAGGAAAGGCTTCGTCTTTTTTATACTCCGCGGGGTCTAATGAGCAGCCATGCAGCTCTGCATACAGTTCGACTATTCCTTTTATCACAGTGGTTTTCCCTGTACCTGGTCCACCAGTTAATAGAAGAATGGGTGAACGAAGTGCATTTTGAATCGCTTCTTTTTGAGAAGGAGCATATTCAACTTCGAGTCTTTCTTCTAATTCGCCTAATGCGAGAAGAAATTCAGATTCAGGAAAAGATGCTTCTACTTTTCGATTACTAAGCAACCTGCGAATGTTAGTAGAAATGCCCGTTTCAGCAAAATAGAGAGAAGGCAGATATAGACGGGTTTGTTCAACTACCAATTTTGATTCTTCTTCTAAATGAACGATTTGTTCAGAGATCATTGTATATTCAATTCTTGGGCCACTAATTTCTAACAGTTCCTTAACTAAATGTAAGACGTCTTCACTTTCTAAAAAAACATGTCCCTCTTGTAAACATCGTTGGTCCAATATATAAAGACAGGCAGCTTTAATCCGGTCAGGATGGTTCCCACTGATCCCTAAAATCTCTCCTAGTTCATCTGCACGCTTAAAACCGATACCATCAATATCTTCGACTAATTTATAAGGGTTTTTTTGAATAATTGACAACGTGTCTTGTCGATAAACTTGATAAATTTTCATCGATAATTGGGGGCCAAACCCATATTGATTCAGTCCCATCATGACATTTTCAAGACCTTGATGCTCCATTAATGTTTGATAGAGGTCTTTTGCTTTTTCAGGAGGGAATCGAGGTACTTTATCTAAGACAGATGGATCTTCTAATATTTTCGTGATCGCTTTTTCACCGAGTGTTTCGACAATCCGTTCCGCTGTTTTTTTTCCTATTCCTTTAAAGATCTCTCCTGACAAATAAAGAGCCACACCCTGTTTCGTTTGTGGGATTTCTTTTTGAAAATGTTCGGTAACAAACTGCTTCCCAAACTTTGGGTGATCTTTAAATTGGCCAAAAAAAGTATACGTGTCTTCTTCATGCATTTGTGGAAAATGACCTGTTACGACAGCTTCCCGTTCATCGTATCCAGTGTTTGTTTCGGAAACTCGAATGCGAACAACGGAATACAAATTTGAATCATTATGGAAAACGGTGATGATGTGCCGTCCTTTTACGAAAGGCTTATCGTCACTAAACAAATTCATCGAATCTTGACGGCTCATTCTCCGCCTCCTCCCCTCACTTATTCGTTTGTATTTAATTCATTTATCATCTTTTTTCCGTAGCCAGCCAAAGCATGGTCTGGTTGAGCTTCTAGTGCTTTTTCAAATGCTGCTAACGCAAGAATAGAATCCTCTTCTAACGCGATATGAGTGACGCCTAAATTGTAATAGGCGTCTGCATGATGGGGGTCACGTTCGATAACAAATTCAAATTGTGATTTTGCTTCTTGAAAGACTTCCAGTCTCGCCAGACATAGGGCTAGTTGGAAACGTGCTTCAACATCTTCTTGGTCAAGCTCTACACTTCTTTGTAGGTAAGCCAAAGCGAATCGGTGTTGATCCAGATTGACGAGTGACATTCCAAGCATATAAAAGACATCACCGTTTTCCATTCCATTCTTAACTGCTTTTTCAAATTGATTTTTCGCTTCATCAAATTGCTCATTTTTATATGCCAGGGTACCTAGACTATAAAAAGCTGAAGCAGCTTTGGGTTCGATTTCAAGTGCTTTATGGAAGAAAGCTACAGCTTTTTCTTCTTCCCCAACCGAAATCAGTACGTTACCAAAATTTATGTATGCAAGTGCATTTGTTGGATCTTCTTCAATCGCCTCAGAGAAAAAATGAACGGCTTTCTCATAATCTCCGTTTTGCAAAGCATCAATACCTAATTTATTCTTGTCCAAAGTATTCACCTCATTTAATTTCTATCAAAAAGTATATCATATTTACAACCTTTTTCTAATTTGTCTATTTTCAAATGAAAAACTCCGGCCAAAAATAGCCAGAGTCACTTATCCTACATATTCTAGTTTTTTACCTGTTTTAAAGACTTGATCAATGGTTGCGCCACCTAAACAAAGTTCGCCATCGTAGAAAACGACTGCTTGTCCAGGAGTAATCGCTCTTACTGGTTCGTCAAAGACAACTAGTAAACTACCGTTGTCAATTTTTTTAACCGTCACGCCCGTATCAGGCTGGCGATAACGAAACTTAGCTGTACAATGGAATTCGTCCAACGTTTCTTTGTTTGATGTCCAAGAAACATTTACAGCATGTAATTGATCGGAATATAAAGTCTCATGGCTAAAACCTTGTTCCACATAAAGGACATTCGTTTTTAAATTTTTTCCTACTACAAACCACGGTTCACCCGCTCCACCGATACCTAGTCCGTGCCGTTGGCCAATCGTATAATACATCAATCCATCATGATGGCCAATTTCTTCACCGCTTAGTGTCGTCATTTTCCCTTTTTTAGCAGGAAGATATTGACTCAGGAACTCTTTGAAATTACGTTCTCCAATAAAGCAAATCCCTGTACTATCTTTTTTCTTTGCTGTCGCTAATCCTGCTTCAAGAGCGATTTCACGCACCCGTTTTTTTGGAAGATCCCCAATTGGAAACATGACTTTTTCAAGTTGATCTTGAGAAAGTTGATTCAAAAAATACGTTTGATCTTTGTTTTCATCTGCTCCACGCAGCATTTTGATTTCGCCGTCTTCTTTTTTAACTTGTGCATAATGACCTGTAGCTAAATAGTCTGCACCTAAATCAAGTGCATGTTCTAAAAAGGCTTTAAATTTGATTTCTTTATTGCACATCACATCTGGATTAGGCGTTCTACCCGCTTTATACTCTTCTAAAAAATAAGTGAATACTTTATCCCAATATTGTTTTTCAAAATTGACCGCATAATAGGGAATACCGATTTGATTACATACTCGGATTACATCTTCATAATCTTCTGTTGCTGTGCAGACACCTAATTCATCCGTATCATCCCAGTTTTTCATAAAAATACCGATCACATCATACCCTTGTTCTTTTAAAATGTACGCAGCCACTGAGGAATCTACTCCCCCTGACATGCCAACAACGACTCTCGTTGCAGAAGGATCTTTCTTCATTCATCTCACCTCTCTATTTATGCTTTACCCGCTGAGTAATCTTTAACAGTTCCTCCACGAATCGATTGACCTGATCTTTTGTATTTCCATAGCCAAAACTGATGCGAATTGAATTGGTTAGCCTTTTTGAATCTTCTTTAAACATCGCAACTAGTACATGAGATGGGTCAATCGTTCCTGCAGTACAAGCTGAGCCACTCGAAACGGCCATTCCAGCCATGTCAAGATTGACGAGTAATGATTCAACATTCATTCCATCGATGCTGATATTCAGTATATGAGGCAATGTTTGATCTATATTTCCATTAATATGGAACGATATACCTTCTTGATTTAATCGAGTTAATAAATCATTTTTTAGTGCTTGATCATGTTCAACTCTTTGAGTCATCTCTAATTGTGCAAGTTCAATTGCACGACTGAAACCAACGATCCCAGGAACATTTTCTGTACCTGCTCGACGTTTTCTTTCTTGTTCACCGCCAAATAGCAACGGAGTGAGAGAAATTCCTTTTCGAAGATAGAGAAATCCCATACCTTTAGGACCGTTTATTTTATGACTCGAAACAGAGAGGAGGTCTACTCCTAACTCTTCGACATGAAGTGGGAGAACTCCATATACTTGCACTGCATCAGTATGGAAAAGTGCTGGATGACCGCTTAATAGATGGCCAATTTGTTTAATCGGTTGAATGGAACCTACTTCGTTATTTCCGTACATAATACTGACGAGGATCGTGTCCTCTCTAAGTGCACTTTTTAAATCATCGATGCTAATAAGTCCATTATGATCGACCTGTAAATACGTAACCTCAAACCCATTTTTCTCTAAATAGGCACAGCTGTGTAATACAGCATGGTGCTCAATGGATGTTGTAATAATGTGTGAGCCTTTCTCTCTTCTAGAAAGTGCCCCCCCTATGATGGCCATATTATCTGATTCTGTTCCACCACTTGTAAAAATAATTTCCTGTTCGTTTGCACCGATGCTTTTAGCAGATGTCAATCGGCAATCATCAATGATTCTTCGTGTTGACCGCCCGAAAGAATGAATACTTGATGGATTACCGTATACATTTGACATTGCATGAAGCATTGCTTCTATTACTTCTGGTCTCATTGGAGAAGTGGCGGCATGATCAAAATAAACGTGCTCCATTATATCAACCTCTTATCTTTAGATGTAGAACATATACTCATCTGACTGATTATCGTCTTTATGATTTGCTAAATCTTCAATTGTTGTATGATCAAGAACATCTCTCACAGCGTCTCGAATTCGAATCCATAGCTCTCGCTTAGCAGGTTCTTCGTTTTCAATCCCTTCCACCGGACTGATCGGTCCTTCTAGAACACGAATGATATCGCCCGCTGAAATTTCAGAAGGTTCTTTTGACAAGACATAGCCCCCATAAGCCCCTCTTACACTTTTTACTAGACCCGCATTTCTTAATGGACTTACGAGCTGCTCTAAATAATGTTCCGACAGATCATGTGTTTGTGCAATCAATTTCAAGGAAGTCGGCCCTTCTCCATACCTTTTTGCCAACTCAATCATAATCGTTAATCCGTATCGTCCTTTTGTCGATATCTTCATATATTCACCCCTCTTTTTTCTTCCTTGAACAGTAAAGCTTTCGTTGTATGCTTATCGATAAATAGGTTTGTTAGCCGTTGACATTGTGGAAGTGTATAACCGACAATGGTGCCAATAAGGGCAACAAAGATAAATGTACCGTAGCTTACTGGTCCGTGTAAAAGCCATCCAAGAATTAATACGGTTGCTTCCATTAACCTTCTTACATGGGAAACTTTCATTTTTGTGCGTGTTACAATGGCTAACATAAAGCTGTCACGAGGACCAGCACCAAGATTAGCAGAAATATAAATACCTATTCCGACCCCCATTAAAATGGTTCCGACAATAAACATGATGACTTTTTGAAAGAATAGATCTGGCGTATACAAAAATGGAAGAGCCATCCATCCATCGATAAAAAAACCAACGAGTATCATATTTAAGTAAGCGCCAATTCCAGGCATGCTTTTTGTGAACAAAGAAGAAAAAACTAAGATGAATACCCCGATTAATATCGACCATGTCCCGATACTTAGTCCGAATTGCATAAATAAACCCACATGTAGGACATCCCATGGCGCAGCACCTAGTTGTGATAAGATCGACAGAACCACTCCAAGCGACATCACCAATAGACCAAACACAAAGATAGATAACCTCAATAAAAAAATTTTTTTTGTGTATTTCAAATGTTCTATCCCCTTAAACAGACAATTGATTATGCAATAAATAACCTTTAGCATAGGGCTCAAGGACCCTTTTCCCTCGAAAACACTTCGGTTATTATATCACAATTTAACAGCTATTCACATGTCGGTTGTCTTCACTTTTTGTACTAAGTGAATCGTGGTGCGTTCTCATTTTTAACATTTGAATACCTCATTTTTATTGCTTTGTTTTTCCATTTCTAAATTGTTCCAGCTTTTTGTATATAGCAGCAAGCCTTTTTTCTTCACCTGCTTCTATAGGATGATAATAATGAGTCCCTTTTAGATTACTTGGCAAGTAATCTTGATCAACCCATCCTCCGAAACTTCCGATAGGCGTATCATGAGGGTACTTGTAACCAACATGACCTAAAGCCTGAGCTCCTTGGTAATGACCATCCCGTAAGTGTTTGGGAATATCACCAACTTTGCCACTACGAATGTCTCCAATTGCTGCATCTAATGCCTGATATGCAGAATTCGATTTAGAAGATAAACACATTTCCACGACAGCAACGGATAAAGGGATTCTCGCTTCAGGCAATCCCAATCTCTCACTAGAAGTAACAGCCGATAGGACAAGCGTTCCGATTGATGGATTAGCAAGACCGATATCTTCAAAAGCAATGACAAGAAGTCTGCGATTAACTGCAACTAAATCACCTACTTCAAGAAGATGAGCTAAGTAATAGAGCCCCGCATCAACATCGCTCCCTCGAATACTTTTTTGAAGGCTTGATAACAAATTGTAAAAATGGGACCCCTTTTTGTCTCCATAAACGCCTGCTCGACCAATTAACCCTTTAACAGTTTCATCATCTACTTCATATTTACCATCAATCTTATCTGATGAATAAACGACTGATTCTAATAATGTGAGTGCTTTTCTTGCATCTCCATTAGAACCAACCGCGATCATTTCTAATTGTTTTTCTTCTATATTTATTTTTAATTTGCCTAAACCTCGATCTTCATCTTTTAAAGATCGCACGAGAAGACCTTGAATATCTTCATTTGTTAATCTTGTTAATTGTTTAATTTGTCCACAGCGACTTCTAATGGCAGGATTGACATCATGAAAAGGATTTTCAGTGGTTGCTCCAATTAAAACAATATCTCCTCTTTCCACGTGTGGAAGCAAATAATCTTGCTGTGCTTTATTAAATCGGTGAATCTCATCTAAGAATAAAATCACTTTACCTGTCAACCTTGCCTCTTGAACAACTTCTTCCACGTCTTTTTTTCCAGCGGTAGTAGCATTTAATGCAATGAATGGAAGATTAGTGGTGCCTGCAACAGCAAAAGCAATCGAAGTTTTGCCAATACCAGGTTCACCATACAGTAGCATGGATGGAACATGACCGTTTTGAATCATTTTATATAAACTCGTTTGTTTTCCAATTATCTCTTTTTGACCAACGATCTCATCAATCGTTTTTGGCCGCATTCTAAAAGCTAGCGGTTCTCCATTCAAATAGATGACCTCCAAATACCAATTGATTCACTCTTCTATACCTTTGCATTCCAATCGGATTAGAAACGTATCTTTCTATTATATCTCGAATAGGCGTTTATTTAAACGGATGTGTCTTTCAAGACAATTTGAGTACACTATTCATGTTCCATACGTAGCGTCCATGAACTTATTCACGTACCTATTTCTTTTGAGAAAGCTCAGTTCATTAATTTTCTATTAAATTTTAATAAAAAGACTTTGTTAAATGATCAAGTTGATTTTTCAACATTTAGAAAAACAACTCGCTTTCCGCAGACGAACGGTCGTGCCTCCTCGTGAAAAACCACGAGTCCACTGAAAAAGTCCTTTTTGAATATCCAATTGAGTATAGGCATGGATTTACGTGCCAGGCAGACGCTTTCTTACCATTAGTCAAGTGTTTTGCCATTTATTTTTCAGAAAAAAATAGTGATTTTGGTGTATGAAGCGGTTGCTTTTCGTTCCAGCGCTCGCTTTCCGCGTGCATGGCTTGAGTCTCCTCGGTCGCGAATAGCGTGCTCCCTGTGGGGTCTCAAGGCTCATGCTATTGAGGCCACTGATAAAGTCCTATTGGAACGTCAACGTGAGTATGGGAACGATTTCGTTCCCATACTCGCATTTTTCTCTTATAAGCCGTGGTTTTCCGTTCCAGGCAGACGCTTTCCGCGGGCACGGCTTCAATCTACTCCGACAAACAGGAAGTTTTAGCGCAGTCGTTGCAACAGGATGTTGCGCTTTTAGACTGTGATCCTTTCACTGCGGGCGTGCTATTCCCGCAGGAGTCGCTGCCTTTCACTTCCATTCAGTAACGGTGTAAAAAGAACGGTCTTATCCAATTTCACTTTAAAGATGAAGACAAAAATGTCGCCCAGTCTAAAATTCGTGGCTTAGAAGCGAATCTGAGGGCTCGTTTTTCATTTGCAGATTTTCAATCTATAAAAATTGGACATTTTCAGTGGCCTCATGCTATTCCCGCAGGAGTCGATCGACTGCACTCCAAGCAACAGGTGCAGCTAAATAAATAAAAATGTGTATGCCAAATAGACCTGGCGAATATTTTTTTCGCAGGGACTAGTGTGCGATAGTGAGAGGAATCCTGTCACGAAACTTTGCCTGATTCGTACCGGTACAGGAGGCCATGTTGGATAAAATGAAAGGCAACTTTCAAGAACTTATTCACACAGGCAATCACCGCAACCTTATGGAGCTTTCCATTTGGTTGCTTTTTTCCTTTATCGTAATCATCCACAATCGTATTTTGGGTCTTTGCCCGCCAGGAGAGCATGGACATGATCATGTCGTATAGGATCTTCCGCAGCCTCCTATTTCCTCTTTTATTAATTTTATCTTGATGTTGGAGGTTGCCTGAGCCTGATTCGGATGCAAAGATCCCAGCGTCTGCTCGACTTCCTCCTTCACTTCTACAAAAAAAATAGTCGCACAAACCGTGGCCTTGGTCTGTGCGACTAATCTTAGTATGTTTCCGCTGCCATTGGAGTAACGTTTTAAAAAGAACGTTCATATCTGAAAATGCTATTTTAACGATATCCACTCATAATTGTTTAAAGATAAAGACAAAAATACGTGTCTTTTGAGTGTTCCTTTTTCATTTGCAGCTTTTCAATCTTTAAAATTCCGGCTTTTTCAGTGCCATCAAAAAACACACTGCGGGGTCCGACTCGCTCGTTTTTCCACTCGTGAGAGTTTTTGCTTCCTATCAATAACATCCGCTAACATAGCCAATAAAAATGAGGAATCTATGTTCTATCTGTGGAAGTACTGACAAGCTAATCGATTCGTTGAGACAAAACGAAAGGAGAAAAATAAGAGTCGTTTGAGCAAATTTCTACCCTTTTATGGATTCATTCTAACGTAGTCACTTCCTTTTAATGTCGTTGCAAGAAGATGATTTGGTGTGCGAATGCTATTGATATCGGAACAATCGTTACAGAAAACACAGAAAAAAATAAAGCTTAGCGGGAAATAAATTCTCGCCAAGCTTTAAGTTTAGAAGTTTAATATTTGTTCGGTTATGCCGCAACGTCTCTTTTGTTAAAAATGACAAAAGACAGTACGTTAAATAGGACAAAGTAGACAGCCAGCACTACAATTGAAAAGGACATTGTCATACCATCAATCATCGGAGTGCCCGAGGTGTACATTTTTAAATCCGTATTCGCAAATAAAATGTATTTTGCCCAATCATATTTGAATGCTAACAATTGAGTTAATGTTGTACCTGAGAAAAACAAGAATAATGAAATTCCGATTGCTAGAGAATTATTACGGAATACTGAAGAGATCATAAAAGCAAAAGTTGCAAGCATTAATATCCCCACTGAAGATAACAAGTAGACTTTAATTAAGTACAATGACATACTTTGCTCCAATACTTTTCCATCTAAATAAGCTAAATGAATATCTGATGCGGATGAACCAAAGAGAATAAATCCGAGTAGCGTTGAAAAGACAAATAAAATTCCTAAAAGAGTAAGTCCAAATAAAATAATCGTCGCATACTTAGATGCGAGTATCTTTAGACGCGAAATAGGACGAATCAAGAGAAGTTTAATCGTTCCCCCACTAAATTCACTTGCAACGATGCCTGCTGCTGTAATAATCGTAAATAATCCTATAAAGCTAATAAAATTTGTGGATTGCTCAACAAATTGCCATACCGTCATACCATCGTTAGGAGGAATATTTTCACTTATACGATAATCATTAATCGCTATATCATGTTTAAGTGAATCTTTGTATTGTTTTGGACCGCCATCTTCTTTTAATTGCTGATTAAGTTGAGCATTTTGAGCTTGGAGTGCCGTTTTCCACTCACCATTATTCGAATCTTTTTTGTTATCCTCATATTTTGAAAATCCTGCAAAAACACCTATTGCAAGGATGAGTAATCCGATCATGACGTACGTACCTGAACGTCTAAATATTTTCACCCATTCATTTTGAATTAACTTACCCATTAACGATTGCCTCCTTCTGTGTGACTTCTAAGAAACGATCTTCTAATGTTTTTACAACGGGTTGGACACCGTATAAGTAGAAACCATAATCAACTAAATCTTTGACTAGTGCAGGAACGTCTTCTCTTGCAATCTTTAACTCTAGGGAACCATTAATGATCAGCGCTCCACTTTCAACGCCATCTCTGTTCAGCCATTGTTTCGCTTCTTCGGCTCTATCTATATCCAGGCGGTATACAACTTCACTACCATCAACGAAGTCTCTTACTGTTTTAACATCAATCAATTTCCCATTTTGAATAATACCAATTCGATCACACATCAATTCCATCTCAGATAATAAATGACTTGAAACGATTACTGCTATGTTACGTTCTTTTGCTAAGTTTCTTATGTAATCTCTTATTTCTCGAATCCCTGCTGGATCGAGTCCATTCGTAGGTTCATCCAAAATTAATACTTTAGGATCATGAAGCAAACATTGTGCTAACCCGAGACGTTGCCTCATTCCAAGAGAATACGTTTTTACTTTTCCATGGATACTATCTGTCAATCCGACCAACTGAACAACTTCTGCGATTTTTTCTTTCGTAATTCCTTTTTGCATTCGACTATATTGCAGTAAATTTTGATATCCTGATAAAAATTTATAAAACTCTGGGTTTTCTACAATCGCGCCTACTGGTTGAATAGCTGATTCAAAGTTATCTGCAATGCTTTTGCCATCGATGATCACATCACCCGAAGACATTTTCATTAATCCAACCATCATACGTATGGTCGTGGTTTTCCCGGCACCATTTGGTCCCAGAAACCCAAAAACCTCTCCTGAAGTAACAGAAAAGCTCAAATCATTGATAATTTTTTTACCCTTGATCTTTTTATTAACTTGTTTAAGCTCTACAATCGTTTTCATTCTATCCCTCTTTTCCAATCCTATTTATTCGCACTTTTTCTAATTAAAACCCTTTACTCTCTATCGATACTACATGATGTCCGAAAGGCAGACAACTGTTTTTTACCATTATTTCCATTTAATTTCATCATGTAACTGATCTGGTGTGTGAAAATGAAAAACCATGTCCTTCGAGAGACACGGTCTTTAATCGCTTGATTTCATTTATCGGATACTCTAATTAATGGGATGTCTTTCAGCAAGTCATTGATGACATACCCACCCATAATTAGACCAGCTACAGAAGGCACAAAAGCATTCGAGGAAGGTGGACGTTGTGCTTTCCTAATCTTAGAATCATCATTTCCAACGACTGTGCGGACATCTTCTCGAATCACAATCGGACTTTCGTCTGAGAATACGACTGGTATTCCTTTATAAATTCCTTCTTTTCGCAAACGTGTACGAATGACTTTTGCTAAGGGATCCGTATGAGTTTGGGAAATATCGACTACTTTAAAACGAGTTGGATCATTTTTGTTCGCCGCTCCCATGCTCGAAATGATGGGAATATTTCGTTTTAAACATTCTTTCATCAAATGGATCTTGTAAATGATCGTGTCAGAGCCATCAATGACATAGTCTAATCCGAAATCAAAAAATTGCTCATACGTCTCTTCTGTATAAAACATTTGGAGAGCGGTCACTTCACAATCAGGGTTAATATCAAGAATTCTCTGCTTCATTAGCTCTGCTTTTGACTGGCCAACAGTTGATAGTAAAGCATGAATTTGCCGATTAATATTTGTAATATCCACGACATCTTTATCTACTAAAAGCAATCTTCCGACTCCTGACCGAGCGAGAGCCTCAGCTGCAAAAGATCCTACACCGCCAATACCTAAAACAGCAACCGTTTTGCCTTTTAATAAGGCAATTCCCTCTTCACCGACCGCTAACTCATTTCGTGAAAACTGATGCAACATGCAGAACCTCTCCTTTTCAAAAATAGATATGTATACAAAATAAAACTCCCTTTCGAGAAGGGAGTTATCAGTTTTATTCATAAAAAACGATAAGTCCCAAGCGTGCCGTCCTTTTTTCCCTTAGTTTTGATCCTGCTCGCAGCAGGTGGGTGCTCTGTTCCGGTGTCGGTAAGTCCCTTTCGGGCATGTACGTCCGTCGAAAACGCCGAACTCCCAATGATAGAAAAGTTAGGTCAAAACTTATAGGTTATAAAACGAACACATCAGGACTTATCGTTATTAATCAAATTTTAACACATCGATTCCAATCTGACAAGATAAGTGAAGTGGAAATAATCACCTTACGAAGAGTCTATTTTAGTCAATCATTCGCGTTAATTAGGCGGAATAAAACTCCTTCAATTGCCACCTAATAGGGATTATCAAACTTCTTGTTTGGTTGTCGAGATTTTTAAATGTAGATCCGTAAGTTGGCTTTCACTAACGCCATTCGGAGCTTCTGTCAATAGACAGCTGGCAGACGCTGTTTTAGGGAATGCGATCGTGTCTCTTAAGTTCGTTTTACCTGCTAATAACATCACTAATCGATCTAAACCAAAAGCAATTCCTCCGTGTGGTGGTGTTCCGTACTCAAAAGCCTCAAGCAGAAAGCCAAACTGTTCCACAGCCTCTTCTTTCGTAAAACCAAGAGCTGTAAACATTTTTTCCTGGACGTCCTTTTGGAAGATACGGAGGGATCCACCACCAAGTTCATAACCATTTAATACTAAGTCATATGCTTGAGCATGAACTTTCTCTGGTGACTCTTCTAGTAAATGAAGGTCTTCTATTGCAGGCATTGTGAACGGATGATGAGCTGCAAAGTATCGGTTGCTATCCTCGTCATACTCAAGTAATGGCCAGTCTGTCACCCATAAGAAATTAAATAATTTTTCATCGATTAAGTTTAAATCTTTGCCTAGTTTATTACGAAGAGCTCCTAGGGAATCATGAACTACGGTTTTCTTATCCGCAACGAACAAGAGTAAATCACCTGCTTCAGCTTGAGCCGTTTGTACTAGACTTTTTTGTTCTTCTTCTGAAAAGAATTTTGCAATTGGACCTTTTAATCCTTCATTCTCTACTTTTAACCAGGCAAGACCTTTTGCACCATAACGACCAACAAATTCGCCTAGAGCATCTATATCCTTGCGAGAATATTGATCAGAGGCAGATTTTGCATTTAATAGTTTGACCGCTCCACCATTTTCAACCGCTCCTGAAAACACTTTGAATCCAGATTTTTTTACTATTTCCGAGACATCTACTAATTCCATGGCGAAGCGAGTATCCGGTTTGTCAGAACCATATCGATTCATTGCATCTTGATAGGTCATTCTTGGAAATTCAGATGGAACCGTAAGATTTTTCACATCGCTCATGACTTTTTGCATCATTTTTTCAATCATTGATATGATTTCTTCTTGGCTCATGAAACTCATTTCAATATCGATTTGTGTGAATTCTGGTTGTCTATCTGCTCGAAGATCTTCATCCCGGAAACAACGAACAATTTGATAATAGCGGTCGAATCCAGATACCATCAACATTTGTTTAAATAATTGTGGTGACTGAGGCAGAGCATAGAATTCGCCTTCATGAACACGGCTCGGAACAAGATAATCTCTTGCTCCTTCTGGTGTACTTTTTGTTAAAATAGGCGTTTCTACATCGATAAAATCTTGGTCATCAAGAAAACGTCGGACCGTTTTTGTTACTTGATGTCTCATTTTAAATGTTTCTAACATCGTTGGACGTCGTAAATCTAAATAACGATATTTTAATCGCAAATCTTCAGCCACTTCTGTTTGATCCGAGATTGCAAATGGAGGATTTTTCGCTTCACTTAAAATTGAGATCTTCGTAACTTGAATTTCAATTTTACCGGTTTTCAGTGTATTGTTAACTGTTCCTTCTTGTCGAGGAATCACAATACCTTCTATATCAAGAACATATTCACTTCTTACTTTTTCTGCTATTTTTAGCGCTTCAGAATGAAGTTCAGGATTAAAAACAACTTGAACGATACCTGTACGATCACGAAGATCAATGAATATTAATCCACCTAAATCACGACGTTTTTGTACCCACCCTTTTAAAACAACTTTTTCATCAATTTGCTGTTCTGATACTTCTCCACAATAATGCGTTCTTCCGAACATATAAAAACCTCCTCTATAGTTGTAATGCTTTGAACGCTTCAACAAATTCTGATAATGGAAGTTCTTTTTGTTCGCCACTGTCCATTACTTTTACGTTTATTTTTCCTGCTCTAAGCTCATCTTCTCCAACTATGGCTACATACTTCGCATTTAGTCGATCAGCTGCTTTAAATTGACCTTTAACTTTTCGATCTAAGTAATCTCTTTCAGCAGAAAAACCAGCAGACCTTAATTCTTGAGCAAGTTTTGCTGTTTGCAATTTAGCCTCATCACCCATTGAAACGAGATAACAATCAAGTTCTTCTTTGATTGGAAGCTCGATGTTTTCCGCTTCTAGCGCGGAAAGTAATCTTTCCACACTCAACGCAAATCCGATTCCAGCCGTTTCTGGCCCATCCATCTGTTCAACAAGGCCGTTGTATCTTCCACCACCACAAAGAGTTGTGATCGCACCGAATCCTTCGGCACTGCTCATAATTTCAAATGCTGTATGGTTATAGTAATCGAGTCCTCTAACCAGAGTCGAATCAATTTCATACGGAATATTTAAGACATCTAAGAATGCTTTAACTTGTTCAAAATAGATCTTTGAGCTTTCATTTAGAAAATCTAATATAGAAGGGGCTGTTTTCATTAATTCATGATCACGGTCTTTTTTACAATCCAATATACGAAGCGGATTTTTATTTAAACGCACTTTGCAATCATGACAGAACTCTTCGATGCGAGGTTCAAAATGATGAATTAATGCATCACGGTGAGCAACTCGACTTTCTGAATCCCCTAACGAATTTAAGGACTAATTTCAAATTTTTTAATCCTAGTTCTTGATAGATTGCCATAGCGAGTGAAATCACTTCTGCATCAATAGCCGGGTCTTCACTGCCAATTGCTTCAATTCCGAATTGAACGAATTGACGGTAGCGACCTGCTTGTGGTCTCTCGTATCTAAACATAGGGCCAAGATAATATAGTTTTGTTGGCTGATTAGGTTCTCCAAACATTTTGTTTTCAATATAAGACCGTACTACTGCAGCCGTACCTTCTGGGCGAAGAGATAAACTTCTTCCTCCACGGTCTTCAAATGTGTACATTTCTTTTTGAACGATATCTGTCGTGTCCCCAACACCTCTTAAAAACAATTCAGCCTGTTCAAAAATAGGCGTACGAATTTCTTGATAGTGATAACGGGAACAAAGATCTCTAGCTTTTGATTCTACGTACTGCCATTTCTTAACGTCTTTAGGTAAAATATCTTGTGTTCCTCTTGGAATTTGAATCGCCAAACCAATCTCCTCCTTTTAAAAAACAAAAAAACCCTCATCCGCTTGTCCGAAGACAAGGGACGAGAGTATAATCACCCGTGGTACCACCCTTATTGGAGCATGATTGCTCCCACTTTACAGTTAACGCCTGCTTACGTTCATCTCCTACTAAATGAATCTTTCTCATTTTTCAGAGCGAAGCCTAAGGAGTGTTCGTTCATTAAGAGACAATGTAGAGATGCTTTCAGCCATAGACATCTCTTCTCTAAACATGTACTACTTAATTACTTTGCTCCATCAATGGTTGTTTTTATTCGTTGCTAATATTTCTATAATAATAAAGATGCATGTACATTCTGTCAAGGTACAAAGAATGATAAATCGACATTTTCTTAAAAAATGATAGGCAATGAATGGATTAGAGATTAAAATAAGAATATTAAGAGAATTGGTGGTGCAAAATGAAAAAGAATATCTTTTTGTCACTCTTTGTCATTATTTTTATCTTTTCTTTATTCCAATTTACACATGAGCAAGTTAAAGCAAAGTCATCCACCGTCAAAGTTATTTCCAATCATGTAAACATCAGAAATGGCCCTAGCTTATCTAGCAAAATCATTGGATCAGCAAAAAGTGGGCAACAGTATCCTTCCATTCGCTCTAGCAACAATTGGACGCAAATCGTATTACCTAACCGAACAAATGGGTGGATTTCCTCCTCTCTACTTCAGTCGACTGAAAACCGTGCAACTCCTGCACATTTGAATGGACTTGTAACAACCAATGGCGTTCGACTTCGAGAAGCACCAGATTTAAGTTCAAAAATCATCTCAATCGTCAAAAAAAATGATGTGGTTACCATTTCAGGCAGTAAGGGTAGTTGGTGGAATGTAGAAAGTAAATACGGAAAAGGATGGATTTATAAAGACTATGTAAAAGTAGCTTCATTACCTAGTTCATCCATTCCAATTTCACAACCACCTTCTCCTAGCCTCACTAAATACGCCTGGATTGCTGCTACAACTTTAAATGTCAGGTCATTACCAACCGCAAACTCAAAAGTTGTAAAAGTTTTAACAAAAGATGATAAAGTTCAAACGGTCAAAAACTCTAATGGGTGGGCATACATAAAATTTGATGAACAAAATGGATGGGTAAATGAAAAATATTTATCACTAAATGCTCCTTCAAAACCGATAGAACCTTCAAAAACACAGACGACGCATTCGTATATTTCTTCCATTATTAATCGTTTAAATGTTCGTTCGAGTCCTTCTACTAAAGGAAATGTTATTGGCGCAATAAACTTAAATGGTACATATGCAGTCTTAAAAAAATCAGGCGAGTGGACACAAATCCAGTACTTACGTACAACAGGATGGGTCTTTACGGAATACACAAAATCAACAAATCTAACCTCCTTCTAAAACGAATACATTGGCTGGGAAATTAATCGTTTTAGATGCCGGCCATGGAGGATATGATAATGGTGCAACCGGAGTAAATGGTACATTTGAAAAAAATATGACTTTAAAAACCATTTTGCTCCTTCAACAAAAGTTAATGGCTGGTGGGGCTAATGTTGTAATGACACGGGACCATGATGAATTCATTACTCTTGCTCGTAGAGTAGCCATATCTAATTCCAATCATGCGAATGCATTTATAAGCATTCATTATGATAGTTCTTCCAATCATGATGTATCAGGATCAACCGTTTATTACAATCATCCTTTTCAAAAAAACTTGGCGGATTCTATTTATAATCAACTTAAACTGAGCTCACCCATTTATACACGCACCGTGAAAATAGGTGATTTCCATGTCATTCGTGAAAATAAACAACCAGCTATTTTACTTGAAATGGGTTATCTAAGTAATGCAAAGGAAGAAACATTCATGGCATCCTCTCGTTTCCAAGATGAAATGGTGACGAGTATTTATAAGGGTCTTTCATCATACTTTAGATAAAATGACTTGGAGCAAGCAATAATGGCTATGAAGCAATGGACCCTTGAAATGGAGTTTTATTAAGGAAAAAAGCATTCGGAAAATCCATGGATTTTCCGAATGCTTTTTTTCCTAGAATGATTAGACAGCGACTATTACAACTATGATTCAATAATCAGTGTGACCGGACCATCATTTACAAGAGATACGTCCATCATTGCACCAAAACTTCCTGTTTGGACATTAATTCCTTTATTCTTTAATTTAAGATTAAAGAGATGATAAAGCTCTTCCGCGTAGTCAGGTTTGGCTGCTTGCATGAAATTTGGTCTACGTCCTTTTTTAGAATCTCCATATAATGTGAATTGGGAAACAGAGAGAATATCTCCCCCTACATCTAAAAGAGAAAAGTTCATTTTCTCTTCCGAATCTTCAAAAATGCGCAGATTTGGAATTTTATCAACCAAGTAATCCACATCTTTCTCTGTATCTGAATGAGTGATGCCTACTAAGAGAACAAGACCACTTGAAATTTCAGCGATCTTCTTCCCGTCGACTTTCACACTCGCTTCTTTACTTCGTTGTAAAACGATTTTCATGACGCGAACTCCTTTAATTCATAATTCGACGAACTGCATAAATATCAGAAATTTGTTTGATTCGTTCCACAACTCGCTGCAGATGATTAATATTGCTAATCGATATAGACATGCTAATGGTTGCCATTTTATTTCGATCTGATCGACCGCTTACTGCAGTAATATTTGTTTTTGTTTCATTCACAGCTTGAAGCACTTCATTTAATAAACCACGTCGATCGTATCCTGATATTTCTATTTCCACATTGTATTCTTTCGGTTTGGTAGAATCCATTTCCCACTCGACTTCAATTAAGCGAGAGGAGGCTTCTTCAATACTAACGTTCGGACAATCCATTCGATGGACGGAAACCCCACGGCCTTTTGTAATAAAGCCGACGATTTCATCACCAGGGACTGGATTACAACATTTAGATAATCGAATTAAGAGATTATCTATCCCTTTTACAGTGACACCAGCTTCACGTTTTCGTTTCGATGGCGTCTTAGTTTCAACTATTTTTTCTGGTAAAAGTTCAGCCTGATCCCGTTGTTTACGGAGTTTTTCCGTTAATTTATTTGCGACTTGGATAGCGGTGATCCCATTATATCCAACCGCTGCATACATATCATCTTCTTGTGGGAAATTAAACTTTTCAATGGTTCGTTTTACATTTTCTGTTGTGAGGACTTCTTTTAATTCAAAATCAAGTGCTTTAATTTCCTTTTCTACGAGTTCTCGCCCTTTTTCAACGTTTTCGTCTTTTCGTTGACGTTTGAAAAATTGCTTAATTTTATTTTTAGCTTGTGATGTTTGTGCTAGTTTCAGCCAATCTTGACTTGGTCCGTAGGAATGTTTGGAGGTTAAGATATCGACAATGTCACCTGTTTTAAGTTGGAAATCTAATGTGACCATTTTACCGTTTACTTTTGCTCCGATCGTTTTATTCCCGATTTCAGAATGAATTCTATAGGCAAAATCGATCGGAACTGAACCTGAAGGAAGTTCAATCACATCACCTTTAGGCGTGAAAACAAATACCATATCAGAAAACAAATCGATTTTTAATGATTCCATAAATTCTTCGGCTGTTCCCGACTCATTTTGAAATTCTAAAATTTCTCTGAACCAGCTAAGTTTATTGTCAAAAGATGCTTTTTCATCAATGGTGATTCCTTCTTTATAAGCCCAGTGAGCAGCTACACCAAATTCAGCAATTCGATGCATATCGATTGTACGAATTTGAACTTCGAGTGGATCGCCTTTTGGCCCAATCACAGTGGTATGTAGAGATTGGTACATATTTGGCTTAGGCATCGCAATGTAGTCTTTGAAACGACCAGGCATTGGCTTCCAACAGGTGTGAATAATGCCTAATACGGCATAACAGTCTTTGATGCTGTTCACGATTATCCGAACAGCTAACAAATCGTAAATTTCATTAAACTGTTTATTTTGAATCACCATTTTACGATAAATACTGTAAATATGTTTTGGGCGACCAAAAATTTCAGACTTTATTTGTACATCACTCATTTGTTCTTTTACTTCATGAATGACATCGTCTAAATATTCTTCACGTTCAGCTCTCTTCCGTTGCATTAAATTCACAATCCGATAATACTGCTGAGGATTCAAATAGCGTAAAGCTGTATCCTCAAGTTCCCACTTAATCTTCGATATTCCTAACCGATGAGCAAGCGGCGCAAAGATTTCGATTGTCTCATTGGCAATTCTTCTTTGTTTTTCAGCTGGCAGATGCTTAAGTGTTCTCATATTATGTAAGCGGTCAGCCAGTTTAATTAAGATTACGCGAATATCTTGTGCCATCGCGACAAACATCTTACGATGATTTTCTGCTTGCTGTTCTTCATGAGACTTGTATTTAATCTTTCCTAACTTTGTGACACCATCTACTAACATGGCTACTTCTTCATTGAAATTAGTTTTTAAATTCTCAATGGTCACGGGTGTATCTTCAACGACATCATGAAGAAAACCGGCAGCCACTGTGGCAGGGTCCATTTCTAAATCAGCAAGAATTCCTGCAACTTGAACAGGATGGATGATATAAGGCTCACCCGATTTACGGAATTGATCCTTATGTGCTTCCTTGGCAAGTTCATATGCTTGTTCAACCATGATCACATGGTCGGCATTTAAATATTCTTTTGTCCGATTAATTACTTGTTCGGCGCTTACAATCTGATCATTCGCCATATATGAAATCACCTTTAGTCAATGGAGTATGTTATTTCGTACTTTTTGCTACAATTAGTCGAATTAAAACGATTGTTACTATTATCGAAAAAAAAAGAGTGATTGTAAAGGGAAAGTATCTAATTTAACTTATGAACTTATCTTTTCTCTTAAGAGTCCATTATATTAATTGCTCTCATTTTGGATATCTTTTATAACGAAATCAAATAGATCCCTTCTGAATGTACAAAAAAGAACGCTTGAAGCGTTCTTTTTATTGGGTTTCTGATATTAGTTTCTAAACAAGAAAAAAGGAAGTGCTGTACATGCTGATACCTTAGCCTTTTTTCTTTGTTTAATTAATGTTTGGGTTCATGCATTGTTGCTTACAAACTGATGGAACAAAAATTAAAATTTCATAAGTGTTAATGTATCATAACCATTGAGTTTTTCTCGTCCATCTAAATATGTTAATTCAATTAAGAAAGCAATACCCGCTACAACCCCGCCCAGCTCTTCAACGAGTTTGATCGTCGCTTCTATTGTGCCGCCAGTTGCAAGAAGATCATCAGTAATTAATACTCGTTGTCCAGGCTGGATCGCATCTCGATGAATCGATAATACATCTTTCCCATACTCTAAGCCATATTCGACCTTCATCGTTTCACGTGGTAATTTACCTTCTTTACGAACTGGAGCAAATCCAATTCCTAAAGAATAAGCCACTGGACACCCAATGATGAAACCTCGTGCTTCAGGTCCAACAATTAAGTCAATTTGTTTTTCCTTTGCATATAAAACAATTTGATCTGTTGCGTATTTATAGGCTGCCCCATCGTTCATAAGTGGTGTAATGTCCTTAAATCGAATCCCCGGTTTTGGCCAATCAGAAACGATTGTGACATAATTTTTTAAATCCATGTTTTTGCTTCCTCCTTGATGATGACAGACCGAGCGAATTTTTGTTCAAACCAAGCTTTTAGCTCTTGATAATTCGAATATACTAATTCTTGTTCAAGAGAATATAAAGCTTGTTTATTACGAAAACTTGCTGATTCTGTTAGTTCACGTTTACTTTTTTCATTATTGAGCGTAATCAATCCATTATCTATATTAACAAAATTTAGTTCAAAAAACACCTTTGACATAAAATCAATTGTTTCCATTGTCCAGCCTCTATGTTTCGCGAGCTGTTCACCGAAACGAGTAAGATCAAATTCTTTTCTTTTAGCCAAAAAACCATAAAACCATTTAAAATGATCACGTGTAGGAAGCGTCTTGAAAAAATGACCTTCTCCTTGATTGAATAAGGCATAAATTCGATCTGGATGCTTTTTGCTTAAAAGAACATCTAAATGCGAAACGCTCACTGGTAAATCTAACAATACAATCGATTTTCCATCTAGCACCAAATTTTCAGCTTCTTCATCCGATTGAATGAATAAAACGGGTGCAGGAAGTTTCCACTCATCTAAAGTAGTTTGTTGAAAGGCAATGAATAGCGTTTCACTTGCAGATAAAGTTGGAAACCAACGATCTGTATTCTTCTGTCCACGAATATCGAAAAGCTGCCACTCATCAATCTTGATATCTTTTAGCATAATTTGGGGTTTTCTTCGATTATTCCACTCATTGATACTCAGTTCTCCAATGACGGAGAGTTTTGACATCGGCGCTATTTCATCCACTTTGGTTCCTAACCCAAAGCCAATCGCATCTAGCTCTTCCGTTTCATTCATAAGGGTTAATTTTAGGTGGTTCTGATTTGCACCGATTTTCCTAGCATTTATAAAATGAACCTCTTCAATCATGACGTTCGGTTTTGGGTTTCCCATACCAAAAGGAGAAAGAAGTGACATATCTTCGATTGTTTTTAAGTCGATGTTTTCAAGTTCAACTTTTACTTCTACATTCGTAATGGGTGTAAAATCTTCCTCTGATAAAATCGTTTTCGCTTGTTCATTTAAGCGTTTTCTAAGTGTGGCAACATTATCTAGCTTAAGTGTCATGCCAGCGGCCATGGGATGACCACCGAAGTGAGGCAATAGATCGCGATTTAAAGATAGATTTTCGTATAAATCGAAGCCCACAATACTTCTTGCTGAGCCTTTTGCTTGATCTTTCTCTTTATCAAACCCTAAAACAATTGCGGGTCTATAATAGCGATCGACTAAGCGGGATGCGACAATTCCGACAACGCCTGCGTTCCAGCCTTCCTTGCCAACGACCAGAACCTGCGTATCTTCCTTCATCATTTCGTCTGCGATTTCAATGGCTTCACTTGTCATATCATTCACAATTTGCTGCCGTTCTTTATTTAATCGATTCATTTCTTGAGCCATCTCTTCAGCTTCATGAAGAGTTTTTGACATTAATAAATCGACTGCCATATCAGCATCTTGAAGCCGTCCAACTGCATTTATTCGGGGAGCCAATGTAAAACCAATCGTTTCTTCAGATATTTCATCCATTTTCACACTCGATGCTTGTAACAATACCTTAATACCAAGTCTATCCGATTGTTTTAATTGACTTAGCCCTTTTTTCACAATTGCTCGGTTCTCATCATGAAGGATCACTAAATCAGCAACAGTACCGATCGCGACTAAATCCAATAGATGATCTGGTCTTTCTCCATAAAGGGCATGTGCAAGTTTCCAAGCTACCCCAACACCCGCAAGTTGTTTGAAAGGATAATTACTAGATTCTATATTTGGATGAACGATCGCGATCGCTTCAGGTAGTGTTGGACCTGGTTCATGATGATCTGTAATAATTAAATCTAAACCAATTTCTTTTGCAAACCTGGCTTCCATCTACAGCAGAAATCCCTGTATCAACTGTTACGATGAGAGAAAACCCTTCATCTTTTGCCCATTGGAATGCCCCTTGATTCGGACCATATCCTTCAGTGAATCGGTTAGGTATGTAAAAATGAACCTTCGCTCCCATATCTAAAAGTGTCGTCATCATAACCGTTGTACTCGTTACACCATCGGCATCATAATCTCCAAATACTAGGATCGATTCTTGTTGTTCGATAGCCATATTGATCCGTTTCACTGCAATTTCCATATCAGGTAGTAAATACGGATCGTGAAAACTTTCTTCGTCTGTATTTAAGAATTGTCTTGCTTCTTCGGTTGATGTTATTCCTCTATTTATAAGAAGTTTTGCTACAAGTGAAGAGATCTTTAGCGATTTTGCTAAATTGTCACTTGCGTTATCGTCACTTTTCTTCAGTGTCCATCTTGATTTAGCCTGTAGCATATTTTCACTCCTAACTTATTCATTATACAAAACCTTTGGATTCGAATCAATGAATGACAAAGGAAGGAAATGAACCGAATTGAAAAAAGATGTTTTTATAGATCTACTCGAAATTCGTTTAAAGATGTCCGAATTGGGTTTTCCGTTTACAGAGACGAAAAAAGCATTCGGAATATCTGTAGATATTCCGAATGCTTTTCTTATTTAGAGACTTTTTTGACTATCACTCTTTCTTATTGCTCAAATGTTGTTGGCGATACATCGTCCGGGGCAGACTTTTTGAATTCTTCTCGAGATCCAGTAGCTTCTGAGATTCGATTACTTCTATACTTTTCAATTTCACGTTCTAATTCTTCGTTTCTTTTTTCTGTCCTATTTAGCTCTCTCCTCAGGGAGTATACACGTACTAAGCCGACAGATCCGATCACAAATCCTCCCATAAAAACCGATCCTAAAATAACAAGGACCAATGGCCAGCTAGCTTCACCAAATAAGTAGTTCACTTGCACATCATTTACATTAATGACTGCAAAAACGGCAATAATAAGAGCAAATATAATTCCGAAAATTAATGACCATTGCATTTTCATTTTTCATTCCTCCTTTTCCCCCACATTTACTCTTCTCAATTTATTAAGCTAATTAGAGGTACAAATGCCCTCAAAAGTAAAGATTCTAGTCGATATAACCAATTTATGAATCATTTCCTACTATTAGCTTTTTACCCTAACAAGATTTGAATTGAAACATATTAATAGTTGTTTAAGTCATCTTACCTAATCCAAGCCTTTTAAATCAAGAAAAGAAATCGACAATTAGACTGCAATCGATTCTAATGAAAAAGACGATCTCTCTTTTCTAAAATATATTTACTACTAATTCACTCAACTTTCGCACCTTATAATAGCTGATCAAAGTAGTCGGCTCTAGGCTTACACTGCTATCCACACGTATGAAGTCACATTAGGTAAGACATTTTTTGAGCTTAGTAAAGAAATCAGTGAACTCAACGGGGCTGTAGTTATTCAACAGCTTATCGAACTTTTTGAAGATGTCGTTAAGTAAACGAACAAAAGAAACAAATTCTAATGATCTGTCAAATCCTCTATTAGATCACATGTCTTCCTCACTATCTCAAGGGATATCTGTTTATTTCGGTCTGTCGGAAGTTGAGTAAATAATAAGGATCATCAAAGATTTCATAAAGAAACAAATTAAAAAGCCGCAGAAATTTCTGCGGCTTCCCTTTATACTTGAGGCTCATCTGAATACGTACGTTTTTCTTTATAAGTTGTTAAGACACCTTTTTTCTTTAATTCACCCTTCTTCCAAATGTACCAAAGTTGAGCTGCGATGAAAATAGAAGAATAGGCTCCTGAAATTAATCCTACTAATAATGCAATTGAGAAATTTTGGATCGCACTGCTTCCGAAGATTAATAATGCGATAACCGTAATGACAACCGTTAAAACGGTGTTCACAGAACGGGATAATGTTTGTCGCAAACTTGAATTAACAATATTAGCAATCTCTTGTTCCGTTTTAATTGTTTTCTTTTTCTTCATATTCTCTCGAATCCGATCAAAAGTAACAATGGTGTCATTGATCGAGTAGCCAACAATTGTTAAGACTGCTGCAATAAACGTTAAGTCCACTTCAAGACGAGTTAAGCTAAATACTGCAATGATAAAGAATGCGTCATATACTAAGGCAATAATGGATGCTAACCCCATGTAAATTTCAAAACGAAGTGCAACGTAAATAATAATTCCTATGGAAGCAATCACAATGGCTAACATAGCATTTTTTGCAAGTTCTTTCCCAATAACAGGGGAAACAGTACTAACATTTGGTTCACTACCAAATTGATTTTTAAATTGTGTATTAACCTCAGCGATTTTGGATTTAGGAAGTACTTCATTGAAACGAACAACGCCAGTTTCATTTTTGTTTCCAGAAATTAAAATCGAACCATCAATATCGACTTTATCGAGTGATTTTTGGACCATCTCGGTAGTCAATGGTTTGTTTGATTCAAATTGCATTCTTGATCCATGAGTAAAATCGATTCCTAAATTTAATCGGAAAATCCCAAGCACAATCGCGCCAGCTAAGATTAATACAATCGAGAAGGTGAAAAATTTATTTCTATTTTTCACAAAGTCAAAACGATCGAATCGAGTCGGTAAATCGAGTGCATCAATATTTTTAGACATGTCATGAATTTCACTCTTTTTAACACCAAACCATTCAGGTTTGTTTTTAAAGATGTTGCTGTTTATCCAAAGGCTCATAAATAATCTTGAACCCCATACAGCCGTGATAAAACTGGCTAAAATACTAATGATTAACATTGTAGCAAAACCTTTAACGGAGCTTGTTCCATAAATAAACAATACTATACCTGCCAGGATAGTCGTAATATTCGCATCAAAGATTGTAAAGAAAGAAGACTTATTCCCTGCTTGAAAAGCGGAACGTATGGATCTTCCAATTTTGATTTCTTCCCTTATTCGTTCATAGGTAATGATGTTGGCATCGACGGCCATCCCGACTCCAAGAATCAATGCTGCTATTCCTGGTAAGGTGAGTACGCCATTCATCCAGTCAAATACGACTAAGATTAAGAAAATATAAACAGAAAGTGTAATGATCGCAATAAAACCAGGGAAACGGTAATAAGCTAACATAAACAAGAAAATGATCGCAATTCCTACCAGACCGGCAAAAATAGTTTTGTGCAATGCTTCTTGTCCAAACTGTGCACCTACTGAAGTGGAATAGATTTCATCTAATTTAACTGGAAGGGCACCTGCATTTAATAAAGAAGCTAAATTCTTCGCTTCATCGACTTCAAAATTCCCTTCAATAATTACGTCACTCGTATTTAAAGGTTCCTTAACTTGTGGATCGGATAAGAATTTCGGGTCTTTCTTTTGAATTTCTTTTTGGTAGGAGTCTTTACCCTCTTGATAATCTAACCAAATCACAAGCTTATTCGCTGGAGAAGGAAGCTGTGAAATATCTTTCGTCACTTGATAAAATTTGTTTTTATCTTTTAATTTCAACGAAATAATCGGTTGATTTTGCTGATTAAAGGTTTGTTTTGCACCACCTTGAACAAGGTCAGCACCATCTAAGCGTAGTTTATCCGTCACGTCTCGGAAACTTAAATTCGCTTCTGTAGACAAAACTTTTCTTGCTTGATTTTGATCCTCTACACCTGCTAGTTGTACACGAATCCGATGGCCACTTTCAATTTGAATACTCGGTTCACTGACACCTAACACATTAATTCTTTTTTCAAGTGCATCTGCTGTACTTTTAACCACTTTATCCGTGATTTTTTGTCCTTCTTTAGCTGGTTTTACTTGGTATAAAACTTCAAATCCACCTTGTAAATCTAAACCCAGTTTAATATTTTTGACAATATTTTGTGTCGTCCCACCCATTGTCGCTGCTAATAGCAACACAATAAGAAAAAAGGCGACGATTCTACTTCGCTTAACCATTATGTATGAATCCCCCTTGCGATTATCGCACAGCTATCTATGCTGACTTTAAAAAAGTTATTTCCTAAAACGATGTTTTTCGCCAATATACCCATTATGAATCAGATGAAAAATACTGTCAATTTGTATTTTTATCATTTCTTATCGGTAAAGGATAAAGTAAGTCACGAAGTTCTTCTTCGCGTAAATCCGTTAACCAGTTTTCACCTCTAAAAGCTTCAACCGTCATATAGTTCATTATTTCGCCAGGTTTAGAGGCGAGGAGATCGTTTACTAATTGATAAAGATGAATATCTACGCTTGATTTTTTCCACTTTTTCTTCGTCAGAAACCCCCATAAGTTCTCCACAGATATTTCGCCATATCCTAGAACCATTAATTCTTCACTTTTACTAATCAGTGCAGGTTTGAGCGTTTCAAAATAAACATCGTATACGTGTTTTTTCCCTATCATTCACTTCTCCTCCGATTTTTTGGCTAAAATACTCATGACGCAAGTGACATTGTTTGTCCCTCTCTTTGCATATATATCATTCTAATGGAAATGACATTATTTGAGAAGGCAGGGAAATACATGTCTAGTTTTTTTAAAGGTACATTAATTCTTATGATCGCTGCACTCTTAACAAGAATAATGGGGTTTGTAAATCGCATGGTGTTAGCACGAACGATCGGTGAAGAAGGTGTGGGGATCTTCATGATGGTTTTTCCCACACTCATCTTATGTGTGACCATTGTTCAAATGGGTTTACCCGTCGCGATTGCTAAGCGAGTAGCTGAAGCGGATATTCAACGTGATCCAAAAAAGGTTCGTGCCATTTTGAGTTTCTCCATCGGTCTATCATTAGGCATTTCCCTAATACTGGTCCCGATCCTCTATTTTAGCGCTCCATTTATTGCAAACACACTATTTACAGATAAACGAAGTACTTTCACCATTCTTGCTATGATTCCTGCTCTTCCTATTATAGCCGTTTCTTCTGTATTAAGGGGATATTTCCAAGGAAAACAAAGAATGGGACCAACTGCTGTGTCACAATTAATTGAACAAGTAGCAAGAATCATATTTGTTTATGTTCTCACTCAATCTTTAGCTAAATATGGGATTGAGTATGCAGCTGCAGGGGCAATGTTTGCGACAGTTATCGGTGAACTTGCTTCATTACTCTATTTGGTCCTATTGTTTCGAATTAGACGTTCCGATATCCAATCGTATTCAAATTGGAAACAGAATCAACAAACGATTCAAGGTCTTCTTTCTGTAGCAATTCCCTCTATTGGGTCTCGGTTAATCGGATCAATCAGTTGGTTTTTGGAACCGATCGTTGTGATGAAAAGCCTCGCAATAGCAGGTGTTGGATCGGCTCTAGCAACGAAACAATATGGGTCTTTAAGCGGGTTTGCTCTCCCTATTTTGATGTTACCCTCTTTTCTCACTCTCTCTTTATCTACTTCACTTGTTCCTGCTGTCAGTGAAGCAAAAGCGAGTGGGAATTACGTTTTATTAGAGCACCGGCTTCAACGGTCACTAAAATTTTGTGTCCTTTCAGGGGGAATTGCCGTTTTAGTCTTTCTTCTGTTAGCTACCCCTCTAATGAAAGCCATATATGGAAGTGCTTATGGAGCAAATTTCGTTCTTTTAATGGCACCTTTCATTTTGTTTTACTACTGCCAAGGACCGCTTTCCGCTGTCTTGCAAGGTTTAGACTTAGCGAAAGCATCGATGTTAAATAGCTTGTTTGGAGCGATCATAAAAACAGCTTGTATCGCCTTTCTCGCGTCTCGAGCAGCATGGGGGATGGAAGGTGCCGCTTTTGGAATTTCTCTTGGTATGATCATAGTAACCTCATTTCATTTTCGAACGATGATTCAATCCATTCCCTTTACGATTCACTTTTCAGCCTATCTAAAGTATGTTTTAGCTTTTACTTTGACATTCATGACTCTTAAATACCTTTTGCCGTTTGTGTTACAAAATCCTACTTACTTGGATCTCCTACTTTCCATTCTATTAATCGTCTTTGTACATGTAGTTTTTTTAATCTCCTTTAGACTCGTTACTAAACGAGATCGATTTTGGTAAAAGCAGCTTAAAATTAATTGACTTCATCCGATTTTTCATCAATCCACCATTTATTGTTATGAAAGTGACAATAAGAGATCCGATCAATCGTATGAAAACCTTTCAAGCGAAGTTCACGCATTAGCCACTTCTCATTTTTGTTCATCTTATTTAGTTCTTTCCATTGAATCTCACCATCAAGTACAAGACATTTAGGCAGAAGGATCGTTGCATCAATTTCTTCTGTCTTTTTTAATACTGAGAGCTTCCCAGAGGGCTCTAAAATAGCGTACTGTACCTCTTCAATGAAAAATACATCTTTATCCCTTAATTGAATCATCAAATCTTGAAAATTATATCGCAGTTTCTTCATTGCTTTTTCATCGATTTTCCCTTCTTCGATAATGATCGTTGGGGTACCGTCGACAATTTCTCTAAACTTCTGACTTTTAAGTGACAATAATGCAGACCCTAATTGGATGAACATCAAGAAAACCATTGGGACAACTGTATACCCAAGAGGTTCTTCAGGTTGTTCTATAGAAATGACTGCCATTTCAGCGATCATTAAAAATACGACTAAGTCTAGCAGGCTGAGCTCCCCGATTTCTCTTTTACCCATTAGTCGGAATATAAGTAAAATAAGGCCATACAGCAAAATTGTTCGAAATAAAATCACGCCATAAAGAACCATTTTAAGACTCCTCTCCTCCACAACTAGTGTGTGTCAGAAATGATGGATCATGCAAAAAATGGTCTTTAATTTCTTAAGTAAGCATAGCATGTACAAAAGAAGCCTTAAGAGGAGGGAGACAACCAATGAAACTTAGATTATGGACGACTTCATTGTTATTTGGATTAGTGAGTATTTTTATCCTACAACTCATCTCTAGTTTATTATTTTCATTCATTTTTCGGTACACAGATATAGTTGAATCATCTATTTCATGGATCATCACAACCATCTCATTCCTAACGATTTTAATAGGAGGGTTAATCGCAGGAGGGAAGTCAGGCGAAAAAGGCTGGATAATCGGCGGGATCATGGGATTTCTTTTTTCAATGATCGTGTACATGATTCAAATATCTCTCGCACATAAAGGATTTGCTGCTTCACAATGGACTTTTCATGCGGGATTTTTATTAATAGCCATGTTAGGTGGGATGTTCGGAGTGAATATGAATAAAATGAGAAATTCAAATTAAGAATGATAAAAAGGGGAGGTTTCGTTCAAATATCGAACGCAGTCACTCTTTTTCTTTTGATAAGCGCTTGTTCTGGTGCAACGATAACCGACTTTAGAATTAGGAAATCGAATACGCTCAATTTTGGAAGACGAAATCTATGATCTTACATTGTGACGGTATCTTAAATGAATTTGGCAAATAAGACTATTTATTTCAACCATCCAAGCTACTAGCTAAATGAAGCCCTTCATGATCCAATAGCGATCAAAATGACTTGTTGATTCTAAAGTTAGTAGGTGATTGTGGGGAAAGGCAGCGACTCCTGCAGGAACAGCACGAGCTGAAAGCCCCGCAGCGAAAGGATCACAGTCTAAGAGCGCAACATCCTGTTGCAACGACTGCGCTAAAACTTCCTGTTTGTCGGAGGAGATTGAAGCCGTGCCCGCGGAAAGCGTCTGCCTGGAACATAATCCCATGTCTATACTCACTAAGATGTTCAAATAGGATTTTCAGTGGACTCGTGGTTTTTCACGAGAAGGCTCCACCATTCGTCCGCGTAAAGCGGGATGTTTTGCTGAATGTAGAAAAATCAACATGATCATATAACAATGCCTATAAAAAAAGCTGGCTCATGTTGGCCAGCCTTTCTCATTACATTAAATTGTAACTGATTTCTCTGATTTCTCCGTTACTTCGCGAATTGCGTTGCGGTCAAACGTTAAACGTGTTGTTTCTCCACATTTGATCACAATTCTATTTTCATCGATTGCATCAACGATACCATGAAGGCCACCAATTGTAATAATCGAATCCCCTCTTTGCATTTCTCTTTGCATAGCCTGAACTTTTTTTTGTCTTTTTTGTTGAGGTCGTATTAATAAAAAGTAAAAAATAACAAACATTAACACGATTGGTAATACAGATGCTAAACTACCCATTCTTATTCCTCCTTTCTATCAATTCTCTCTTTAATGTTCAGAAATTTTTAGCGTCAACACGATTAAACCCGTATTGTTCAAAAAATTCTTCCCGGAAGTCACCAAGACGGTCCTCACGAATCGCTTGTCTAACGTTCTCCATCAATTTTAACAGAAAATATAGGTTATGATAAGTTGTAAGTCGAATTCCAAAGGTTTCATCTGTACGAATTAGATGACGAATGTAAGCACGCGAATAATTACGGCAAGTATAACAATCACATTTCGCATCAATCGGACCAAAATCACGTGCATACTTTGCATTCTTTACAACTAATCTACCTTCACTTGTCATTAAAGTACCATTCCGTGCAATACGGGTTGGTAAGACACAATCAAACATGTCTATGCCACGAATGGCCCCATCAATTAGAGAGTCAGGAGATCCGACACCCATTAAGTATCGCGGTTTACCCGATGGAAGTAAAGGCGTAGTAAATTCAAGTACACGGTTCATGACATCTTTAGGCTCTCCAACAGACAGTCCTCCTATTGCATAACCGGGAAAATCAAGGGATACAAGGTCTTGTGCACTAAGACGACGAAGATCTTCATACTCACCACCTTGAATAATTCCAAAAAGTCCTTGATCCTTTTGACGTTTGTGACCTTCCAAACAACGTGCTGCCCATCGAGAAGTTCTCTCTACGGACTTTTTCATATAATCGTGTTCAGCCGGAAATGGCGGGCATTCATCGAAGGCCATCATAATATCAGACCCCAAATCATTTTGGATCTCCATTGCTTTTTCAGGGCTCAAAAATAGCTTATCTCCATTAATATGATTTCTGAAGTGAACACCTTCTTCTTCAATACGGCGAAAATCGCTCAAACTAAAGACTTGAAAGCCTCCTGAATCAGTCAAAATCGCACGATCCCAGTTCATAAACTTGTGTAAGCCACCTGCTTCTTTAATTAACTCGTTTCCAGGTCGCAACCATAAATGATACGTATTGCTTAAAATAATCCCTGATCCCATTTCCTTTAGATCTTCAGGAGACATTGTTTTAACTGTAGCTTGAGTCCCTACTGGCATAAAGGCTGGTGTTTCAAATGAACCATGTGGGGTGTGAACAATTCCAAGTCGTGCTCCAGTTTGCTTACAAGTTTTAATTAATTCATAGCGAATCGGTTGAGTCAATACAATCAAGCTCCTTCAATCTTGTTCATTTTTCTTTCTGGTAATATCAGCATAGCATCGCCGAAACTAAAGAAACGATATCGCTCTTTCACAGCTGTTTCATAGGCGCTTAATGAAAATTCAGTCCCTGCCAACGCGCTAACGAGCATAATAAGGGTGGACTTAGGAAGATGGAAATTCGTTATCATTCCATCAATACCGGCAAAAGAGTAACCAGGATAAATAAAAATGCTTGTCCAGCCATTTTCTTCTTTGAATGTGCCATCATGATTACTCGCAATCGTCTCAAGTGTTCGTGTAGATGTGGTACCGACGGTAATAATCTTCCCACCGTTTTTCTTTACATCATTTAAGAGACGAGCAGTTCCTTCTGTCATCATATAAAATTCAGCATGCATATCGTGGTCTTCGATTGAATCGACAGATACAGGTCTAAATGTACCCAAACCAACATGAAGCGTAATAAAAGCGATGTGAATACCTTTATCCCGAATTTGGTTTAACAGTTCCTCTGTAAAATGCAGACCAGCAGTCGGAGCAGCAGCAGAACCTCTTTCTCGAGCAAAAACAGTTTGGTAACGATCCTGATCGTCTAACTGCTCTTTTATATACGGAGGAAGAGGCATTTCACCGAGTTCTTCCAGCACTTCATAGAAAATCCCTTCATAAATAAACTTCATGATTCTTCCACCATGGTCTAATTCTTCAAGACATTCCGCTTTTAACTTGCCATTACCAAAGCTGATTTGCATGCCTACTCTTACTTTTTTAGCAGGTTTTACGAGAGCTTCCCACTTATCTTCTTCCACTTGTTTCAATAAAAGCATTTCTACCTTTGCTCCTGTTTCCTCCTTAATTCCATAGAGTCTTGCTGGTAATACTCTTGTGTCATTGAGGACTAAACAATCTCCCTCCACTAAATAATCGAGTACATCTTTAAAGACTCGATGATCGATCGTTTTTTTGATTGGGTCTAAAACCATCAATCTACTCGTTGTTCGATCTAATAATGGGGTTTGAGCAATTAATTCTTCTGGCAGTTCAAAATCAAAATCATCTATTTTCACGAAATTTCACCTTTTCTATATAAATACATTGTCGTTATACTTTTGGTATTTCCAATTGGAAATGCTGATAAACGAGATGAGTGACTATTCTTCCTCGTGGAGTACGCTGAATAAACCCAATTTGCAGGAGATACGGTTCGTAAACATCTTCTATCGTGTGCGATTCTTCTCCTATACTTGCAGCAATCGTATCTAGCCCCACAGGACCGCCACGAAACTTATCTATGATCCCTAATAGTAATTTATGATCAACATGATCTAACCCTAATTGATCAACTTGTAATAATTCTAATGCTTCTTGCGCCATCCGTTCAGTGATTTCTCCATTCCCACGAACTTGAGCATAATCTCGGACCCGTCTCAATAGTCGATTAGAAATTCGCGGGGTTCCCCTTGATCGCCTCGCAATTTCATTCGCTCCGATGGTATCAATTGGAGCTTGTAGGATCTCAGCTGTGCGAAGGACTATGTCTTGCAACTGGCTGTCACTATAATATTCCAAACGGCTAAGGACCCCAAAACGATCGCGTAATGGAGCTGATAATGAACCTACTCTTGTCGTAGCTCCTACAAGGGTGAAAGGAGGCAAATCTAAGCGAACAGATCGGGCAGTTTCTCCTTTACCAATGACAATATCGAGACAAAAATCTTCCATTGCCGGATAAAGCACTTCTTCAATTGCTCTTGGCAGTCGATGGATTTCATCTATAAATAAGACATCTCCAGGTTCAAGAGCTGTTAAAATAGCAGCCAGATCCCCCGCTCTTTCAATGGCAGGACCTGAAGTCGTTCTCATCTGAACGCCCATTTCGTTAGCAATGACGCTTGCAAGCGTCGTTTTACCTAGTCCTGGTGGGCCAAAAAGCAGGACGTGGTCTAAAGATTCATTTCTCATTTTTGCAGCTTCGATAAAAATAGCTAAATTATTTTTTACTTTTTCTTGACCAATATATTGATTAAGCGATTGTGGTCGCAAACTTTGTTCAAATAAATCTTCATTTGATTCTAATTCTCCAGAAACAACACGTTCCTCCATTTATGCCCACCTTTCTATTTCAACATTAATTGAAGTCCTTTTTTTATGTACTCATCGGTTGATAAACTTTCTTTTTGCAAAGAAGGCGTTAATTTCTTCAATTCTTTTGAAGAGTAGCCGAGTGCTTCAAGAGCCAATAATGCTTCTTCTAATTCTTTTGATCCTGTTGTAAATTGTTCTAACGACCCGGGTTGTAATAATGAAGGGAAATAATCCGGAACAATGTCTTGTAGTTTTCCTTTTAAATCTAATATTATTTGTCTGGCCGTTTTTTTACCTACACCCGGAAATTTAACAAGAAAGACTTCATCTTCTGACTCAATCGCTCGAATTACTTGTTCTGGTTGACCGGAAGCCAAAATAGCTAGAGCCCCTTTAGGGCCAATACCTGATACATCTAACAATTTAATAAATAGTCGTTTTTCTTCTCTAGAAATAAAGCCATAAAGAGCTAATATATCTTCTTTAACATGCTGATAAATAAATACTTTTACTTCCGTACCTTCATATTTCGTAAACTGAAATGGATTTGGTGAATAAACCTGATACCCGATTCCACGATGATCGATTACTATATATTCTGGTCCAACATATTCAATTTGTCCTTTAATATACTCGTACAATGCACTCTCTCCTCAAAATAACTATTACTCATTGTATCATAAAAGTGCAAGATTCCACACTCCAAGATGCGAAACATTTGTTCTTATTCTATGTAATCCGTCAAAATTATTGGAAACAAAAAATCACCTGAAAAGGACAGGTGATCCTTCTATTTATTCACTTGACTACTTAAAGTTCTATCCCTTGATTCCTCTTCTCTTACACAATTGTCTGATCACAAGCTCTATTCATTTGTCCTCCGTAAAGAACCTACTATTACCTCTCTAGTAAGTAACCGATTTTGTTCTATTCAGAATCAGACTCGAAATTGAATATCTGGATTGGCAGATTGAATGAGCATTTGATAGCGCTTATAGACTGTAATCGTCCATTCAATTCGTTTTTGAAAATGATCAACCGACAAGATTTGCAATTGATTCAACATTTGTGCAGTCGGGTATCGAATGTAGTGATTCCATTCTCTCCAAATATCAGAAGGAAAAAGAAGGGCAAGGTGAAAGAAAGGATCATTTTTATAGCGGTTTATTTGTGCATGCTTCATCAGTCTCTCATATGAATAATGGATATGAGGCAATATTCGACTCGAAAATTGAATATAATCATCTTTGGCTGGAGCCAAGTGAACCAAATCAAAATCAATGATGGCTAATTCACCATCATTACGTTGCAGAAAATTATGATGGGCCACATCTCCATGGTTTAGCCGCAGTTCTTTTGTACTGTCTAAAGCAATTCTTTCTTGCCAAAGCATCGCTTCATTCAAACACCATTGAGACCACGCTAAATAATAGTGATAAACTTTTTCAGGAAGATGCGGTTTGATAACGATTGAATGACTTTGAATCTTCTCCCACCTTTTTTTATATTTCTCCCAGAGTGACGGAGAATGAAAAGCGGGCTCTTTCCACAAGTTTGGATCGATTGAAAATTGATGAAATGTGTTTATTTGAGATAGGGCTTTTTCACGTTCTTCAAAAGTTTGGTAAGAAAAATTTTCTTCCGCTTGGATCCAATTCATGATACCAATCGCTTCGTTTTCAAAAATGAGTGGATCCAATTGATGCTTAGGATGAAAGTGATAAGTAAAATCGGTGACATTTTCTTTTGAGTATTTCTGTAAGTTTTATTTGTGCATTTCTTTTTTCTATACTTGAGAATATTTTTAAGAACCACTCACTCTCTTGATCTATTATTTTCCATTTATTCATCTTAATCTTCAGACATTGCGCATGAGGACTTGCTATTTCCTTAGAAATTATGTAGGAAAGGAGACGATAAGTACGATCGTCCCCTATCCGATTACTCGACAAAAGGAAACTCCTCTGCTACTGGACCATAATAACCTCCGTAGAAATAAGGATTTCTTCCGCTTTGCATTTGAGGTGGCATCCCTTGCATTGGAGGCATCATTCCACCTGGCATTTGTTGCTGAGCTCCTTGCATCGGGGGCATCATCCCACCTGGCATTTGTTGCTGAGTTCCTTGCATCGGAGGCATCATTCCACCTGGCATTTGCTGCTGAGCATTCCTTGCATCGGAGGGCATCATCCCACCTGGCATTTGCTGCTGAGTTCCTTGCATTGGGTGCATCATCCCACCTGGCACTTGTTGCTGACCCATATTATACGGGTGGATAGGTGGTGAATGATGTTGATGTGCTCCACATCCACAGTCCTCTTCTTGATAGGAAGTTGGTGGTGGACTCATTGGTTGATACTGTTGCATTGGATTTACAGGATTCATTTGAGCATAATGCGGTTGTTGATAAGCTCCTCCGACCATATGGTGGTGATGGAAAGAAGATGACATAGATGAGGATGGTGATTCATCATATGCTCCATAATGATGATGGGACTGAGGATACTGTCCATATTGTTGAGCAGGCTGCATGTGATGTGATGGGAAGAAGACTCTAATCCATATCCCCCACCATAAGGTTGTTGAAAGGCGGGACTAACCTGTGTAGGATAAGACTGATCATAGCCAGGATACATTTGAGGTGGACACGGTGGGTAACAAGGATAATTTTGCATCATGTGTGGTGTATAGCACTCCATATTTCCATAATCATACATCGGTTGATTACAGCCCCCTTGCATCATTGGCATTTCTAAACTTTCACATGGTTCTTGCTCCACTTTTGGTTGCTTAACGACTGCTTCTTTTTTGGGAGCTGGTGGTGGTGGCGGTGGTGGTGGCGGTGGCGCTTGTTGTTGAGCCATTTGCATGTTTGTCATATTCATTAAATAATATTGATTAATATCAATTTCGGGTATAATTGGCTGTGGCATATGTGGTGTATAAATGGGTTGTTTTGTTTCTTTGATTGGTTGTTTTGTTTCTTTTACAATGGTTTTTTTCGTTTCTTTCTTGGTGTGATCTGTAAAATGAACAGATGGTGGCTTCTGTTGAGAGTATGGATGTTCTTTAAGAACATTTTCTTTTTCTTTTTTAACAGAGGTTTCTTTGCCCATTTTGTGATGTGTATCTGGAATTTTAATCTTCATTCCTGGCATAATCATATCGGGATTAGATAGCTGAGCATTCATTTTCTTTAATTCATCAAACGAGACCCCATATTTTTTGGCAATCTTCCAAAGGGTATCTCCTTTTTGGACAATGTGTATTTTCAATTTTTTCCCTCCTCAGGCATGAGTCATTACATACTATGTTCGAAAGAAAAAAATGCGATTCCATTCGTACACTTTATGCCAGAACTATTTTTTTATACTATGAACAATGCGATGAAATAAGGAGTTTATCTTTATGATTATAAATTTTTTTTGAACGACGTCGTATTGAAACAGGTTAATCGTGAAAATATGATATGATGATTTCACAAAATAAGATGATAGGAGGAATCAAACTGCTAATGGAAGGTAAAAAACTACTTGGTGAAGAGCGCAGAGGATTGATTCTCGCTCACCTAAAAGAATCAACTCAGCCTATAACAGGTGGAGATTTAGCAAAAATGGCGAACGTAAGCCGCCAAGTTATCGTTGGAGATATTACCTTATTGAAGGCACGTCTCGAACCAATTATTGCAACAAGCCAAGGATACTTATATATGTCTCCTCCTTCACTCCATGAAAGTTTCGAAAAAATATTTGCTTGTCAACATACACCTGAAAAAACAGAAGAAGAATTAAATCTACTCGTGGACTGCGGGGTAACTGTGAAAGATGTTCGTGTTGAACATCCGGTATATGGTGATTTAACGGCCTCGATCATGGTATCTAATCGATTTGAAGTGAAACAATTCATGTTGAAAATAAATGAAACCGGTGCTTCCTTCTTATCAGAACTTACAGAAGGAATCCACATGCATACAGTTTCTGCTACAAATAAGCAGGCCTTATTAGAAGCAGAAAAAGAGTTAAGTAGAGCCGGAATATTAATCGAAATAAACTAGGAAAAGCAGTTGTCTGCCTACGAGCAAAATATGAAAAGCATCCGGTAAATCCATCTTATTTCCGGATGCTTTTTTCTATTCTATAGGCGATGTTAGCGGATGTTGTTGATAGGAAGCAAAAACGCTCACAAGTGGAAAAACGAGCGAGTCGAGCCCCCGCAGTGTGGTTTTTTGGCCGTTGAAAAAGTCCAACTTTTAAAGATTGAAAAGCTGCAAATGAAAAAGGAGCACTCAAAAGACACGTATTTTTGTCGTCATCTTTAAACAACCCTGATTGGAATTCGTTAAAATAGTATTTTCAGATATGATCGTTCTTTTTAAAACGTTACTCCAATGGCAGTGGAAGGCAGCGACTCCTGCGGGAATAGCGCGAGCTGAAAGCCCCGCAAAGAAAGGATCACAGTCTAAGAGCGCAACATCCTGTTGCAACGACTGCGCTAAAACTTCCTGTTTGTCGGAGGATATTGAAGCCGTGCCCGCGGAAAGCGTCTGCCTGGAACGTAATCCCTTGTCTATGCTCACTTAGATGTTCAACTTTTTCATTGGACTCGTGGTTTTTCACGAGGAGGCTAGACCGTTCGGCCCCGGAAAGCGAGTTGTTTTGCTGAATGTTGAAAAATCAACATGATCAATTAACAAAGCCATTCTATAAGGTAGATTTTTCTTGTCGTGCAATGAAATTTTTTCCCTAATCGATTGTGTTCATTTTTACCAATCCAGCGTGACAGTGTAGCAGTCGAAAGCTCAGCAGTGCTCGCGCTCGCCTACGGAAATGGTGGAAAATAAACGAAACAAAAAGTCTGCCAGTACGTCAGTATTTCTCCGACTTTCTGAACAGACCCTTTTTAGTGTAATTCTATTTAGTGAATGGAGGCAGTGTTTTAAAACGATAGGTTTGATAGGTGCCAACTTTTTTTACTTCGCATCCAAGCGTTTCTAATTCTTTTACAGCATTAGGAAGAAGGATATCATCCCAATCTTGATCAATATCAATCGTGAAAAAATACTGACCTAATTCTGTTTTCAGAGGTCGAGATTCAATTTTTGTTAAATTGATTTTTCTCCACGCAAATGCTGATAGAACTTGATGCAATGCACCCGCTCGGTCCAAAGGCAAAGTAACAAAAATCGTCGTCTTTTCTCCTCTACTGACAGATGGAATAGCCATATTATTCGGTATCGATTTAGCCAAAACAATGAATTTTGTATGATTGATATCATGATCATGAATCTCTCTCACAACTGTGAGCAGACCATATTGCTCTGCCGCTAATTCATTCCCTATGGCAAGAAAATTTTCTTCAGGATGCTCACTAATAAACTGAGCAGCTGCAGATGTTGAACTCATTTGTTCTAAAGAAATACCTTTAAAATGATCCCGCAAATAATCATGACATTGCGCCAGCGCATGAGGGTGAGAAAAAATTTTATTCGATTTCAAATAATCATCTTTATGATTCGGATGGACAAGTAAATGTTGTTCGATCGGCGTTGTTAGTTCTGCCACAATTTTCAAGTCCACGTGATGAAACAGATAATCCACTGTTAAAGGCACCGTACCTTCTAAGGCATTTTCTAAAGGAACAACAGCTAAATCAACCTCACCATCCTCTACTGCTTCCAAACAATCTGGAATGGTGACATAAGGAATTGGATGTTCAAGTGGAAAAGCTTTATGAACGGAAAGATCCGTAAAGGACCCTTTTGGTCCTAAGTATGCAATCTTCATGTTCCCCCACCTTTTGGCTTTGTCATTTGCAAAAAAATTATAATCCCGAACCAATAATATCAACTTTTTCAACGACTTCTAGTTTCCTTAGTGCAGATAATAGTTGATCTAAGTCGTAAGTTAAGTTTGTAATGTTCAAAGACAAAGTTACGTTCGCTCTGCCTTGAAGAGGGATCGATTGATGGATGGTTAAAACATTGCAGCCGTGTGCAGCCACAATGCGTAACAATTCAGATAAAGTTCCTGATCGATCTTCGATGTGAAAGAATAGAGTGATCATTCGTTCTTTTACTATTGAGTGAAAAGGAAAGACTGTGTCTTTATACTTATAAAAAGCGCTTCGACTTAAATCTACTGTTTTCACTGCTTCAAAAATCGATTGTACTTTACCGCGATCGATTAATCCTTTTGCCTCAATCGTCTTTTGCATCGCTTCAGGTAGTACGTCTTCTCTCACTAAATAAAAGGTTTGATCTTCCTCTTTTTTTCTCACCATTTATCCCCCACATTTTTTGCAAAATGAATCAATCTACAAATTCAAATTCATAATCCATCAAGCGTATCGTATCTCCATCCTTCGCACCTTTCGCTCTAAGCGCATCATCCACACCCATCGTACGAAGTTGTCGAGCAAATCTTTGAACAGAAGCATCTCTTGAAAAATCAGTCATTTTAAATAGGCGATCTAGTTTTTCCCCTACAACAACAAATGATCCATCAGGGTCTCTTGTTACGACAAATCCGTCTTCTTCTACTTCATGTTTATACAACACGCGATTTACTCCTAATTGCTCCTCAACTTCTTCAAGTGGATATTCAGGCGCATTTTCAAGGAGGTCAGCTATATGGAACAATAGGTCTCTTAAACCTTGTCTTGCAATCGCAGAGATCGGGAAGACCTTTGTATCTTCACCCAATTTTTCTTTGAACGCTTTTAGGTTTTCCTCTGAGTCTGGCATGTCCATTTTATTCGCCACGACAATTTGTGGACGTTCTAATAAGCGCATGTTGTACTCTTTTAATTCTGCGTTAATGGTTAAGTAGTCATCATAAGGCTCTCTACCTTCTAAACCAGACATATCAATGATATGAACGATGACTCTCGTACGTTCAATATGGCGTAGGAATTGGTGACCTAATCCTACCCCTTGATGTGCTCCTTCGATTAAACCAGGAAGGTCGGCCATGACAAAGCTGCGGTTGTCTTCTGTTTCCACAACTCCTAGGTTTGGAACAATTGTTGTGAAATGGTATTCAGCAATTTTAGGTTTTGCTGCTGATACGATCGATAGCAATGTTGATTTTCCTACACTCGGGAATCCAACTAGTCCAACATCCGCTAAAACTTTAAGTTCTAGAATAATATTTCTTTCATGACCAGGCTCACCTTTTTCGGAAACTTCTGGTGCTGGATTTGCTGGAGTCGCAAATCTTGAATTTCCTCTTCCACCGCGACCACCCTTAACGACAGTCGTTCTTTGTTCATGAACGGTTAAATCCGCTATTACTTCATTCGTATCAGCATCCATCACAATTGTGCCAGGTGGTACTTTTACGATTAAATCATCGGCATTTTTACCATGCATGTTTTTTGACATTCCGTGTTCTCCACGGTCCGCTTTAAAATGCCTTTGGTAACGGAAATCCATCAGTGTACGAAGTCCTTCTTCTACTTGAAAAATGACTGCAGCACCTTTTCCTCCATCTCCACCTGCCGGTCCTCCGTTTGGTACATATTTTTCTCGACGAAATGCAACCATTCCATCGCCACCGTCTCCAGCTTTTACATATATCTTGACCTGATCGACGAACATACAATCGACCTCCTTTTTCTATTGTTTCTTTCGATCTTACTTTTTTCTTTAATTGTCCTCAATAGAGACCAGCGTACGGAAAAGGAAAAGCCATTCTCACTGCATTCTTTCGTGTCAAATGCAGCATCACGAGAACCTTGACAGAGTTCTTGCCATTCCTTAATCCAATTGCTTTCACTCAACATTCTCCCCTGAAATTCACAATTAAAGCAAAGTTCATCTTTCGAAGGGCAAATTTGAATAAAAAGTTGCTGTTCCCATTTCGGATCTAATCTATATTCTAATTTTGATGACAGTTTCGTAAAAAAGGTTGTTATCGCCTTATCATTGCAGGAATAACCACCATCTTGCATCAAAATTTCAAATTCAATTTGTAAAAGTGGTTGATTCCAACTATGGGTTAATAGCCACTCAGAAAATTCCGGCAAGTCCAGCCTCGATAATAAAGACTCCTGGTGAGTCTGAATAATAATGTCTTCTATAACATACAGAGCTCTTTCAGGACGTTCAAGCTCTAAATAACCTTTAATTAACTGAATTTGATTTAACCAGTCATGTCGATTCTGACTTAAGATTTCTAAAATACTGCGTTCTTTTTTCATCTAATTCTCCCGATTCCGCTTTAGATTGGTACTACTAAGTATACCAAAATTTATGAAAAGAGGCGGATAAAAAAGAAAACTCTAACCGATACACGGTTAGAGTTTCGATAGGCTCATGTTCACGCTTCTTGTACGACTGGGTATACGCTCACTTTTTTCTTGTCACGTCCCACACGTTCAAAACGAACCACTCCGTCGATTTTCGCGAATAGAGTGTCGTCACCACCGCGTCCAACATTTGTACCTGGGTTGATTTTCGTACCGCGTTGGCGGTAAAGAATCGAACCACCAGTAACAAACTGTCCGTCAGCACGTTTAGCACCTAAACGTTTTGATTGAGAGTCACGACCGTTACGAGTCGAACCTACTCCTTTTTTGGAAGCGAAGAACTGAAGATCTAATCTTAACATGGAATTCACCACCTATTTTTTAAAAGTTATTCGAATATATTTTTTATAATCTCGTTCAATGGTCTGCAAGGATATAACCATCGCTTTCAACAAAAGTTGAACTTGGTTTTTTTTCTCTTCAGGGATCTGGTCTGGTACCGCAAAACGAAGGGAGCCTCCATTTTGAGCTAAATCAATCTCAGGATTAATACCTGTTAAGGAAATAATCGCATTAATTGAACCAAAAGAAACCGCTGAAGCCCCAGCACAGACAATGTCTTGACCATGTTTACCAAAGTCAGCATGTCCATCCATTGTAAAGGAACGGATTTCCCCAAGCGGGGTCTTCTTTATCACGATTCGAATCATATCACTCGACCTTACATACCGATTTTGTCGATTACTACTTTCGTGTATGGTTGACGATGACCTTGTTTCACACGTGAATTCTTTTTCGCTTTATACTTGAAAACAGTAATTTTCTTTTGTTTACCGTGTTTTGCTACCTTCGCAGTAACAGTCGCTCCACTTACTAGCGGGTTACCAACTTTCATGTCATCTCCACCAACGAAAAGAACTTTATCAAAAGTGACGATATCACCTTCAGCACCAGTTAATTTTTCGATGTAGATTTCTTGACCTTCAGTTACACGGATTTGTTTTCCACCCGTTTCAATAATTGCGTACATACTTGCACCTCCTTATAATCTCAGACTCGCCATTCACAGGCGTTTTACCGAAGTAAAATCTTATACCTGATCTGTGCGGTTGTAGCACAGGTGCTACAAACATAACAAAAAAATCTTACCATAAATCGTTTCCTAAAGTCAACAGCTGTTCTTTATTTTAAAAATTCCCGTTTGCCTATGTCTTCCTTGGTTCCAAATTGCGAAATGCGATAAGAAGGAGAGGGAGAGGAACTTAAGTGAAAATAAATTTTTTTGCCCCATACATGTTGCAATCGTTTTAAGTGATGTTCTTGTTCTCCAGAAAAAGTAGAGATTACATCTTGCGTTGCCTCAACGAGCACAGCTTCATGCTCATGATGAGAAAACTCCCATAACTCCCTTTCAAGTCGATAGGCAACTGTTTCAGCACTTAATACCCTTCCTGTTCCCGAACAAACGTGGCATGTCTTCGTTAATCTTTCACTTAAAGCAGGTTTGGTTTTCTTTCTAGTCAATTCAAGTACGCCAAGTTTCGTAAAACCAAGTGGAACCGTTCGTGTTTTGTCTTCAGTTGTTTTACTTTTGATGATGGACAATATTTGATTTCGCTTATCTTCTGAGTCCATGTCAATGAAATCAATGTAGATCATGCCACTTATATCTCTAAGCCTAAGTTGATTCATCGCTTCATGAGCTGCTTCTTTATTCGTTTCAAGAACGGTCATGCTATAAGATGATTTTCCCGTGAATTTCCCTGAGTTTACATCTATAACCGTCATCGCTTCAGTATGGTCGATCACGAGAAATCCCCCGCTCTTTAACCAGACATTTCTTTTTAAGCTTTTTTCAATTAGGTCATCCATTTGATAATAAGAAAACAATGATGTTTTTCCTTGATAATACTCGTATGTCCAAGAAGAATTTTTTTTAAGGTGAGACAATAACTCATGATCGTCACAAATGACCTCACCTTGATTTTCTCGTTCGATAATCTCCCCTACTTCTTTAAGGTAAGGATCTTCTCTTTTTAAACAAAAAGGTGGTTTCTCTCTACCAGACTGTTCATAAAGAGCAGCAGCTTGTTCTCTTAATCGGTTTACCGTGGCGTCAATAAGGTCCATCGCTGCCTCTTTTGACTCCGTTCGAAAGATTAATCCTTCTTCATCAGATAGTTGTTGTTTCGTATATTCATTTAATTGATGACGAATGGATGAATTGGCAATTTTTTTTGAAATGGCTTTATATTGTCCATTTGGCATATACACTAAATAGCGGCTTGAGAATTCAATTTTGCAAGTGAGCATGGCGCCTTTTGACTCTGTATGATCTTTCTTCACTTGAACAATTCTTTTTTCTCCGACTGTTACGAGCTGACTAATTTTCTTTTTTTCTGAGGCTCCTGTCCTTTCAAAAGGTATTTCAGCTGCAGGTAAATACGCGTTTTTCCCTTCTCCGATATCTACAAATGCCGCATTTAACCCTTTTTGCACAGAAACGATGGTGGCTAAATAAATATTCCCTACAATCGATAGTTGTTCAGGTTGGTGAGAAGACCATTCAACAACTTTCTGATTTTTTAAGAGCGCCCATCGTCTTTCACGTCCCTTTCCTTCAAGGATCAGTGTTTTATTTTCCAATTTTCATTCCTCCTAGCCAACCAAGCATGTGCTCTCTATTTTACCTCATTCGCACATCTAATTCGATTCTAGAAGGTGTTTAACATAAAAAGCGGGATCTTTGCCTGAAAAATAGCGATTTAAACATTCTATTTCATCAAAAATGACTAAGTCACCCTGGTGATCAGTAACTACAATCAAGTGTTTTTTGGTGCGATAAAAATGACTAAAAACCGAATACAATCGTTGATCTAATTCAGCTGAAATTTTTTCTTTTTTTAATGATACCGATTGACTTTGATTCGATCGACTCATTAAAAACCGAATAAAATGATAGGAGGATGACCGCTTTTCGTGCCATAGTGATAGTCCGATAAAGCAAATGGCCATCCAGGCCAATAAATGGAGTGGATCAAAGGTTAATACAAACCAAATTAGTCCAATTAGGACGACAACAGAAATCGATAGGCACATTCGCAAAGCTTGTAAATAAGGAAAAAAAATAGAAAGACCTGTAAATAACAGTCTCCCTCCATCTAAAGGATAAATGGGAAGTAGATTGAAAAATAAAAGGCCTAAATTAATAATAAAGGAGAGATGGATAAATGGTGATTCGTGTATGTTAAAAAACTTCAAAAAGAAGTGCACACCAATGCACAATACTAGTAAAACGAAATTTAGAAATGGCCCTGCTAAAATAACGAAGATTTCCTGCTTTATTGGTTTTCTACCAAATCCATCCATTTGGACTTCACCGCCAAACGGAAGCAAACTCAGCTTCTGGATTTCCCAGCCAAAACGAGATGCCATCCATACATGTCCACCTTCATGACAAAGAACAATAAAAAAGACAATCATCAATTCTTTGAAACTTCCGTTTAGAATCGAAAGTAAAGATACTAACCAAAAGAGAGGATGGATTGTGAAAGATTGAATGGTATTGGATCTATTCATATTTTTTTATCACTTCAGAAGGATCGATAAATACTCCTCCTTTTTTATAAGCTAAAAAGAAAAATCCATCCGTATCATTTTCGGATACACTTCCAAGATCTTCGCCTGCTTTAACTGAATCATACACCTGAACTTTACGCGTCTTTAATAACCCATAAGTTGCCTCTGTTCCGTCAGAATGCTGAACGACAATCGTTTGAAGATGATCTGATTTCACGCCTGAAAAAATGACTTTTCCCGGCAGGAGTGCAACGACTTCATCTCCTTTATTTGTGATAAACCTTACACCTTCTCCTTCTTTCACCATTTCTTTTTGACTGTCTGCAAAAACAGGAATCGCTGCTTGATTCGAGTCATTTTCTTTGGTCATTAATTTACTAGGGATAAAATCAATTGCAGAGCCGAATTTTTTTTCTGACCATTGAGAGAAAGCTGCATAGTTCCATTCTTTTTCAAATAAAGAGGTCAATTTACTATTTTCGGAATGAAGAACGGTTGGGTTTGAACGATTAACCATAAAGAGAATAAATAAGATCGTGATGGTAAAAAAACTTTTAATCAAAAATTTTTCAAAAAAACGAGTTGGTGCTGCATTTTGAGACATTGAAGGATAAGATCCATTAGAAGGAGATCCTCTTCGAATCAACCGATCTTTTTTTTCTCGAATCATTTTTTCTCTTAATTGATCAGCACGATTTTGCACTCTATTCACACCCTCATTTTTTATCATCTATTTGGTACAAGTTATGTGTATGAGAATAAAAATATGCGGAGATAAAAGAAGAAATCGATGATGTGGTGGTGTACGAAAATAACGATCACTTTGGTAAAGAAACGAGCTTTTTCTTCTTGCGATCGACCAAAACGAAGACAAAATAAAAAGGCTTCCAGTCCATCAGCTTTCACTGAATATCTGGATAGCCCCATCTGAAAAAAACCTTATTTCATTCCAAACATTTTTTTGAGTTTATCAAAGAATCCAACTTTATCGTCTTCAAGTGACTGAAGAGGAATCGATTCCCCTAAAATTCGCCGAGCAATATTGCGATAGGCAATCGCTGATTTGCTTGTCGGGTCATGAGCAATTGGTTCTCCTCTATTCGAGTGCTTAATGACGTTTTCATCATCAGCAACGATACCTAAAAGGTCGATAGACAAGTGACTAGTCACTTCGCTAACATCAAGCATTTCACCGTTTTGCATCATATGATTGCGTATCCGATTAATGACTAACTTAGGAGGCTGAATATTTTCTTTTTCTAATAGACCAATGATCCGATCTGCATCTCGAACTGCAGAAATTTCTGGAGTTGTAACTACTATCGCTTGATCAGCACCTGCAACGGCGTTCTTATACCCTTGTTCAATCCCTGCAGGACAGTCAATTAATATATAGTCATAATCAGATTTAAGCTCATCAACTAATGCTTTCATTTGTTCTGGCGACACGGCTGATTTATCGCTTGTTTGTGCAGCGGGTAAAAGGTATAGAAGATCTTCAAAACGCTTGTCTTTGACAATGGCTTGATGAACTTTACATCTATTTTCTACTACGTCAACTAAATCATAAATAATGCGGTTTTCTAACCCCATCACGACATCTAAGTTACGTAGACCGATGTCCGTGTCAATTAGGCAGACTTTTTTTCCTAGTAAAGCTAAAGAAGTACCTAAATTTGCTGTAGTGGTCGTCTTTCCAACGCCACCTTTACCTGAGGTAATGACAATTGCTTCACCCACGTAGGTTGCCTCCTTTATAGGTCGTTAAATTCTGACGAATAAATTTCAAGATTTGAACTCGCTCCGTCACAATATGTTTTTCTTTATCTACATACGCACATTCCATCGTATGATCGTCTTCTACTTCTTCTTGCTCTGGGGCTCTGTTCACAAATTCTGCAATTCGAAGCTGAGAGGGTACCATAAGTGAAGCTGCAACAACTGCCGATTGGTCGCCAAAACAGCCCGCATGAGCTATACCTTTAAGCGCGCCCATCACATAAATGTTACCGCCAGCCCGAATTGTTCCACCAGGGTTGACGTCCCCAATAAGCAGAAAATCTCCAGCAACTTCGATCACTTGTCCTGAACGAACGATGCCGGCTAATGTGCTCATTTCGCTAGCTTCAATCAAGTTATGAGCTTCTTCTTTTGTCATAACAAGACACGTAACGTTTTCTACTTCTAATTTTTTTGTATCTTGAACGATTTCAATTAATTCTTGCTCCTGTGAAGACGACAGAAGCCGATTTCCAAGTTGAATTTGTACTTTTAAAGAAGGACCATCATGATCAAGTTGGTCATGATTCGCTAATTTTTCTTTCAACTCTAGCTTTAACTCTTCATATGAACATTGATCACTCATTTGGAGAGTTAAACCACTTTTGGTTCCTTTCATCATGACATTTTGCTTCTTCATGTAGAATTTTTTCACCTCAACTCTCTCATCCTTTAAAACATTTAATAGAAAGAGACTATTTCATTTCTTTGATGATCTGAAATTTCGTGTGTATGCAATTATTCAGGATAAAGCTTTTGAAGTCGTGAAAAGTCTTTTTTAAGCGAAAAATAAATAAAAATAAAAAATACTAAATTCAATAAAAGCGAAGGCCACAGTCTCCAAGCTACGAATTGCATAAAGCTAATGTCCGTTTTTTGAATCAAAACATTTACCAAATAAATGGCCCATTCAAAAAAAGACAATGAAAACATGAGAATGACTGCCGCCACAAAAGCATTTAAATGAAGAATCTTCATTAGTTTGGAAGCAACATATAATGTAAGTGGCATGATAAATGTGTAAATTCCAAGTACATCTGTAAAAAACAAATCATAAATAAATCCAAAGAAAACACCATAGTATATGGCTGTACGTGGACGATAATAAAAGGTAGCCATGATTAAAACAACCATTAAAAAACGTGGAACGAAAATTAAATGGCTGCCATTCACGGCAGAATCTCCAACTAATTGAGTAAATATGCTCTCAGAATAAAACAAGAGTAATGAAAGGACTGGAAAGAAAAAACGACTCATTAAGACGCCTCCTCAGCAGTTCCTTTAGATAAGTTCACCCCTGTAATTCCACGTTTGATCACCATAATGTGTTCTAAATCGTACATTTGGGCAGCTGGTTTAATGTAACCAATTTGAGTCAAGCCATATTGATCCGTTTTCAACTGTTGGACGGTTCCAATGATCAATCCTCTAGGAAAAACGCCTCCTAGTCCTGAGCTAATGACTTTATCGCCTTTTTTTATTTTCGAATCAAACGGGAGTCTTTTTAATAAAAGTTGCCCTTTTTCTTCATCGAAACCTTCGATCAGTCCATAGGCATCTTTTTGACCTTGAACAACAGCCGAAATTCGATTGTTCGGATCATTAGCGGATAACAGCTCGATCGTAGAAGTAAATTGTGAGGTACTCTTCACTTTACCAATTAGTCCTTTTGCGTTTACTACAGCCATGTTCGGTTTAATTCCATTGACTTTTCCTTTGTTTATCACAACAAGATTTTCCCATTGATCAGGATTTCTTGCGATGACAATCGCTTGAATCGGATCAAATGAACGCAGATCCTCTTTCACTCCAAGCGAATCTTTTAGATTGCTGTTTTCTTTTTTTAAATCTTTCACTTCTGATTCAATTTTAGCCAATTCCTCTAAGTGGGTTTTCAGCTTTTCATTCTCGGTGTATGTATTTTTCAAATCAGCTACATTCCTAAAAAAGTCAGCTATGCCTTGTGTAGGTGTAGAAACAATTGATTGTCCTAGCCCGACAATGTCTTTTCCGAATTGTTCGGGCCAGGAGATATTATCTCGATCTCTCAAGGAAAAACCAATCAAAGCTACTAGCAAGATCATACATACAAGAAGAAAGATTAAGCGTTTATTGGAAAAAAATTGTGGCACAATTTACACCTCAATCTTCTTAATATTATCTTGCATCCTTCGCTTTTGTTTTAAACAAATTAATGTTATCCAATGCTTTACCAGTACCGATCGCCACGCAATCTAATGGATTTTCAGCGATGATAACAGGCATGTTTGTTTCTTCGCTAATGACTTTATCAAGGTTTTGAAGAAGCGCTCCTCCACCTGTCAAAACGATACCTCTATCCATAATATCTGCAGCAAGTTCAGGTGGTGTTTTTTCTAACGTGCCTTTAACTGCATCCACAATCGATTCGACCGTATCACGTAATGCTGTAGCAATTTCTTTCGCACTGATTTCGATTGTCTTTGGCAGACCTGTTAATAAATCACGACCGCGAATATCCATCGTTTCAATCGCAGAATCCCCGCCAGCTGACCCAATTTCCATTTTAATCGCTTCTGAAGTTCGTTCACCAATCATTAGATTGTAAGATTTACGAATATAGCTGACGATTGCATCATCCATTTCATCTCCAGCGACACGAATCGACTCACTTGTCACAATTCCTCCTAATGAAATGATGGCCACTTCTGTCGTTCCACCACCGATATCAACAACCATGCTACCCGTTGGTTCCCATACAGGTAAGTCTGCCCCGATTGCTGCAGCAAAAGGCTCTTCAATCGTGTAAGCATCCCTTGCTCCTGCTTGTCTTGTTGCATCAATGACTGCTCTCTCTTCCACGGATGTAATGCCACTTGGTACACATACCATCACATATGGCTTACCAGAGAAAAAGCCTTTGTTTTTAGTCGCTTGATTAATATAATATTTCATCATTATTGCAGTTGTTTCATAGTCAGCAATAACCCCATCTTTCATTGGGCGTAAAGCTACTACGTTTCCTGGAGTCCGGCCGATCATATTACGCGCGTCATTCCCAACAGCTACAATCGATTTCGTGTCTGTTTGAAGCGCCACAACCGATGGCTCTCTGACAACAATTCCTTTTCCTTTTACAAATACGAGTGTGTTAGCCGTTCCTAAATCAATTCCTAAATCTCTTGTTCCCATTCCAAACATATTTGTATCTCCCTTTCTGATACGAATTACCTGATGAGATGCTTGTTTTTTAATCTATTTTATCCACATCATTTTGGTGGTTTCATCGTAAAAATCATAAACATAATTATATATGAATGTCGAAAAAAATCATAGTGTCATAAATACCCTTTTTGCTTCAAACTAGTGAACTTCTTCTCCCCAATAATAATATGATCTAAGACTTCTATCCCCATTAGTTTACCACATTCTCCTAATCTTTTTGTAACTTCAATATCTTCGCGACTGGGAGAGGGGTCACCTGATGGATGATTATGAAAACAGATAATCGATGCAGCCGATCTTTTTAACGCTTCTTTGAATACTTCTCTGGGATGTACGATCGATGCATTTAAGCTACCAATAAATACGGTTTTTTTGAATAACACTTGGTTTTTTGTGTTGAGATATAAACAAATAAAATGTTCTTGATTAAGAAATCGCATTTCCTCCATTAAATAATTGGCTCCATCTTCAGGAGAGCGAATCACATACCGACCATCAAAACTCAAATTAGCTACTCTTCGACCAAGCTCTAATGCTGCCATTAACTGGACGGCTTTCGCTTCGCCGATCCCTTTAAATGAAGTAATTTCCTCAATCGAGGCTTCTTTCAAAAGGGATAAGCCGTCGAATTCTTTAATAAACCGACTTGATAATTGAAGAACTGACTCTGATTTCGTACCGGTACGTAATAATATTGCAATAATTTCTTGGTTCGATAAATGTTGAGGACCATGTTGAATCATTCTTTCTCGAGGACGATCAGAAACAGGAAAATCGCGGATCATTAATGGGGTTGTATTCAAAAAAATGCCTCCTTTTTATTCGTGGAGGGAGAAGTAGTAAATGAAAGCATAGGATTTAGACGCCATCATACTTAAATATGGACAATTTGTGAAAGGGAGATACTCTTGTATCCTAGCAAAATTGACTAGGATACACAATCATTTGTCGAAATATTTTTTCTTTTCAAAAAGATAGATTTACGGATGGCGTTAATAGGAAGAACAAGAAGCACAAGCGATGCCACTGAAAAAATCCTCTTGGAACATTGATGCGAGTATAAGCTACGGATCTCTGTTCCAGGCAGACGCTTTCCGCGGGCACGGCTTCAATCTCCTCCGACAAACAGGAAGTTTTAGCGCAGTCGTTGCAACAGGATGTTGCGCTCTTAGACTGTGATCCTTTCTCAGTGGGGCTTTCAGCTCGCGCTGTTCCCGCAGAGTCGCTGCCTTCCACTACCTTTCAGTAACGGTGTAAAAAGAACGGTCAGATCCAACTTCATTTTAAAGAAGAAGACCAAAATCGTTCTGTTTATTTTGGTTCGATTCTGACTCCCATAAGCCTTCTCGAAAGTAAGCAAATGGCAGTCGAGGCTTTGCGCGCGATTTCCAAATTTCGTGATTTCTAGTTCCAATCGCTAGCCTCTTTCTTCATCAATTGCGATTCTCTACAATTCTTTCAATAGATAATTCGGCTACGGGAATCGGCGTATCCTTTTTTACAACAGCGTTCTCTTTTTTTGAACAAAGATTTTTCGTTTCTCCATATAAACAAACGGCTGTAATTTGGCCGGCATCGATCACCACATAAGAAGAATTAGTTTTCGGATCTAGCTCATTTTTCGTAAAGGGATCGATGATTTTATCAATCATTTGATTTTCAAACAAACTTTGATAGCTAACTTCTTGTAATTGAATCTCTCTAACGGTTGCATCTTTAGCATAAAACTCGCCAGCTGCTTTCAAGCTATAGGCATTTGCTACAAATGCTTGGTTTTTAGAGTGTTTAATCACTTCTGTCACGACCAACACCCCTACAGTTGCCAAAATTCCCAAAATCACGATGACAGCTAACAGTTCAACTAACGTAAAACCCCGTTTATTTTCGCGAAAGAGGACCAGTCTCTTCTTTAGTCTGGTCATTCGATTTGAATGATTATTGCGGGTCTGCAAATGTCGCAAACGGATTCTCTTTATTTGCAGAATGAGGTGGTTCCCATTTCGGAAGTTTTTCACTCAGCTCGCCCAAACTCGGCAAGAAGAAAGCTGAAATGACTAATTGTGCCTCAATCTCCTTTCGTCGTGTCCTCTAATTTCATTTCTTCTGGAGGACCATCGAAAGCGATCTCTTGCACTTCTACAATCCGATCTAGTGCTTCTATTTCATTAATAAAAGACTCTATTTCACTATAGCTTTGAGCCGAAATTGTGATCGCTGCTGAGATTTTCTTTAATCCATCTGGCAAAACCTCGGGTGTCTTCGCACTTGTGGCATTTTGACTCGTTGGATCTGCTGTCTTCGGTGCAGTAGAAGATGTAGCAGCTGCTGCTTCAGGATTGGTTATAGCTGCGTCTAACGACGTCGTTTTAGGAACGAGTGTAATGTCCCCTTCTGTAAAAGCCACTTCTTTAATCAGGCTGCCCGAAATTGTTTCTGCTTTATCTAAATCAAGAACAAGTTGATCTGTCAAAGGTTTGACTGGTACTTTCATTTGCAAAGATGTCGTACTTTCAAACGTGTTGGTTTGAATCATTTTTACTTTTTGCTCTGTCACAGAAATAAGGGTGTTTTCTGTGTTTAATTCTTCTTGCTTCAGTGTCTTAGCTTGAAAGACTGGTTGATAAGAGAAAGAATACATACTAAATAAAGTGGCACATCCAATGAATAAAGCGAGGATAATGATCATCCATTCTTTTTTTTCTAAGCGAAGGCTCATGAATCATTTCCCCCTTTCTCATCAGGTTTCTCATTTCCACTTAATTCAGCCTTTAAAAAAACGGGGTTAACAGTAAGTTCATATGTAGCAATGTACCTCGGTAAATACTCTCCTGAAGAATCCTTCGAATCTGTATTGATATCTTCCGTTTTTATCTCAGAGATTGTCGAATCTGCAACCCACTTAGAATCTTCGAGCTTCGACAAGTAGTATGCCGCTTCATTGCTTGTATCAAACTGCACCTGTAGCGAAATGACCCCATCTTCCGTATAGCTAAAACTTCTAAAAAAGCCTCTTTCCGGAAGCAGAGCGACTAAGTGATCAAGAACTGGAACGGTTGTAATCGGATAGTCTTCCGCCCAGCTTACCGCTTTGTCTAAAGTTTTGGAGGCTGTTGAGGAATCAAATGTTTTTAAACTTTCCTCAAGTGAAAGACGGTATTGTCTTTTTGTCTGAATTTGTGATTGGATCGATTCTAATTTTTTTTCATTTGTGTGTGTTTGAAAAAGAAGGTAAACAATCGAAATCGTCATAATCAAAGTGATGATAAGAAGCAGATAAAGAAAGCCTCGGCTTTTGGTTTCTTTTTCTGGAAGTAAATTAATATCAATCAGCATTAGATAACTCCTTTAAGTGCTAATCCCACAGCTAAATGAAAACGAATTGGTACTTTTAAACCATTCGTATCGACGACATCGATCTTTAAATCCGAACGAATCGGCATACCTAATCGATTCTCTAATGTCTCATAGATCGCTAAAATGGATGGGTGATCGCCAGAAAGAAAGACTTGGTTAACCGCAGACTGCCCTTGATTTAAGGAATATTGATAGAATGTCATGACTTTTTCAATCTCTTTGAAATAGTCTTCAAGTTGAAACAGTACTTCTTCTTCTTGATTAAGTATGTCGTTATGAAGAATTTCTTTTTCAATCATGATTGGACGGACAAAGATCGGAACCTGGTTATGAAAAATTGATATGGTGATTTGATCATGGGCAAACCGAATCATCATTTCGTGGTCTTCCCCGTTTGTAAAATCATGGGCACAAAAAAAACGGTATAACGCCAGTGGGGAAATATCAGCACTAATTGGTTTCAATTTAAGTACCTCAAATAATTCTTGATAAGATAGAATCATTTCTTCAGGGGCAGCAATTAATAGAATTTCTTTTTCATTCTCTAATTCTTTTAGCACAACGACATCAAATAAAGGATCCTCGAAAGGTAAATGAATGCTCGTACCAATTTCCAAAAACAAATAACTTTTTATTTCATCATTTTTAATATCGATGGGAATGGTAAGCTGGCGGATAACGATGGAGTTACTCGGGACAAGAAAATTCACTTTTCTTTTTTTGATCTTCCAGTCTTCAATACATTCTTCAAGAATCATCTCGACCGTTTCACGATCAATAATCTTTCCTTCTCTTATAAGGCCTTCCGGAAGTTCTTTCTCTCCATATTGGCTGACGATAATCGGATTCGTTTCTTTTAACTCTACAAATTGAATTGCATGGTCGGTGAAAATCACATTCACCGTTTTATCAGCTGTTTTTAAAAACGGAATAGCCATCTTATTACCCCTTTATATGATCCGACTATACAAACAACAACAAGTACCAATTGATTATGTATTCATGAAAAAAATAAGCGATGAGCGTACCGACAACAATAAATGGACCAAAAGGAAACGGTTTCCCTTTTTTTATATAGCCGAATGACATCCCAATAATCCCAACGACCGCACCGATTAATGTAGAAAGAAAAAAGGAAAGAAAAAACACCTTCACTCCTAACACAAATCCAATAAGCCCAAAGAGCTTAATGTCGCCGCCGCCCATTCCTCCTTTTGAAACAACAGCTATGAAAAGCAACAAAGAAAAACCTATGGCTGCCCCAGCAAGGGAATCCCACCACGGATGAAGTGGAAAAGCAAATCTTTCGATCAAAAAAAGCCCTGTGAAAAACAAGAGAACTTTATCCGGTATAATCATGTATTTGATGTCTGAAACAAAAATAATCATAAAGAGTGAAATAAGCGTAAGAGCAACAAGCAATTCCCACTGCCATCCAATCATCCAATAAGCAAAAGCAAATAATCCGGCAGTTGTCCCTTCGAAAATCGCGTAAATTGGAGAAATGCCCCCTTTACACTGGGAGCATTTTCCTTTTTGAATCATATAAGAGAAAACTGGAATCAATTCTTTCGCTGTTAATGGATGGTGACAATATGGACAAGCTGATCGCGGTTTGACAATTGATTGATTGACCGGCACGCGCAACCCTACTACGTTATAAAAAGAACCTAAGTATAAGTCCGTAAAGTACAACAAAGAGCATTAACATATAAGATCATCCGTTCATTAATTATGTAACTTACTACCATTGTACGAATCGTTCTTGCGTTAATACCTTTTATCGTTGCATCTGTAAAAGTAACTGTTTTATTTTTTAGCTACTTCAGTACCAGTTAGTGTATAAACTCCTGTTGTCTGAGTCAACATTAACTGTATATCCAGTCATCTAATTTCACATTTTCTACGTACTCTTCTAAATCTGTATCATTTAATAATATTATCTTCTGGTATTCCATTAGAAGCTACATAAACTTTTGCTGCATTAAGAACTTGTACAGCATCTGCTTTAGCTGCATCCACTCGGGACTTTTGAATCAAATTCCCAATACTCGGTACAGCAATGGCTGCGATAATTCCTAAAATTACGACAACGGCTAGTAATTCAATGAGCGTTAATCCCTTTTGATTCTTAAGTTTTTGACGAATCATTTTCATCATTTTTATTTCCTCCAAAAATTAGTAGTTTCATTGACTTGTATTCTTTATTATACATGAATAATTGGTACTAGAAGAAGATTTTTGTAATTTAATTGAAAACTTTGTCAATAATCTTGCACATGGTTAAAAATATCAAACATAGGAATCAGGATAGAAGTCACGATTGTCCCTACAATGCCTGCAAGCATTACGATCATGAGAGGCTCGATTAGCGCTTTTAAGCGATCGGTCGCATTTTCTACTTCTTTTTCGTAAAAGTCCGCAACTTTTCCAAGCATAGAATCAAGTGATCCGGTTTCTTCCCCAATCGCAATCATTTGCGTCACCAATGGTGGAAAAGCCCAATGTTTACGCATCGGCTCTGTAAGAGATTGACCACGCTCTAATGATTCTTTTGATTGTTTAAGGACTCTGGCTGCGACTTCATTTTCGACAATTTTTTCAGTAATGGCCATTGCCTGTAGGATTGGCACGGAACTTTGAAAAAGCGAACTCAATCGTTCTTGCCATTCGGGCAAGAACGGCTTTTTGAATCATTGGACCCGAAAATCGGCATCCGCAACGAGGCATAGTCGATATAATATTTTGTTTTCTTATTTTGTTTAAGCAACATAAAACCAACGACAAGTAAAACGAGCGAGAAAACGACTAAATACCAAAATTTTTGCATAAACGCACTTGAATTGATCACAAATTGAGTGATCGCAGGAAGTTCAGCTCCAAAATCATTAAACATTCCAACAAATGTCGGAACAACGGCGACGAGTAAAAAAATAACAACTCCTAGTGCAATCACACTCACGACCGCTGGGTACGCAAGAGCTGTAACGATTTTTTGTCTTGTTGTATTTTGCTTTTCGTAATGGTCAGCTAACCGCTCTAAACTTTCATCCATGCTTCCAGTCGCTTCACCCGCTTTTAACATGTTAATAAACATCGGTTCAAAAATCTTTTTGTGTTTTGCGCAAGCATCTGAAAGGGGATTTCCATCCTTAAGCTCTAACTCGATTTCTTTTAATGCTTTTGATAGTCCTTTACTTTCTGACTGAGCAGCTAAGATGCTCGTTGCATCTACAATAGTAACGCCTGCGTGTAAGAGTGTAGAAAACTGTCGCAAAAAAATAACTAGATGTTTCAGTTTTACTGGACTTCCAATCGTAAGATCTCTTTCGTAAATAACGTTTCCTGCACTTCTTTAATCTCGACAATACGAATCCCTTGATTTCGAAGCTTGATCATCGCTTCCTTTTTGGATGGTGAAGTAAGAGCTCCAGTGGTTTTTCCTTTTCGATCTCTTCCAACGTATTTGAAACGTGCCATTAAGAAGAAGTCTCCTCTTTTAAGTAAGGTAAGGCGATATCCCGAGAGATAATTCCAGCCTCCATTAAATTTTTTACACTTGAACTCATTTCATGCATCCCAATGCTTTTCGACGTTTGCATGACATTTGGAATTTGATGCACTTTTTCTGATCGAATTAAATTGGCAACCGCGGCGTTATTAATCAATAATTCGGTTGTTGCGCGTCTCCCATTGTTATCATTCGTTCGAAAAAGGCGTTGAGACAAAATAGCCGTTAACACAGATGCTAGTTGAATACGGATCTGCGCTTGCTGCTCAGGAGGAAACACATCTACAATTCTCTCAATCGTTGCTGGAGCGCTGGACGTATGCAACGTCGCCAAGACAAGATGCCCCGTTTCAGCAGCTGTGATCGCTGTATGAATCGTTTCTAAGTCTCTCATTTCACCGACTAAAATGATATCTGGATCTTGCCTGAGAGCACTTCGCAATCCCTTAGCAAAATTCTTCGTATCAAATCCAATTTCGCGCTGATCAATAATACAGGTTCCATGTTTATGGAGGTACTCGATAGGGTCTTCTAAGGTGATGATATGTTTTTTCATCGTATGGTTCATATAATCAATGATCGAAGCAAGGGTCGTCGATTTTCCTGACCCTGTTGGTCCAGTAACGAGAAAGAGCCCTTGAGGCTTTTCAGCTAAACTTTTTATCACGATCGGCAGTTGAAGATCTTCAATCGATGGAATTTTCGTAGGGATCACACGAATCGAAAGCGACACACATGAGCGCTGATGAAAAGTATTGATCCGGAACCTTGAAACACCTGGGATGCCATAAGAAAAGTCTAATTCACCTTCTTCTTTCAATGTGCTCCAAAGGGCCTCAGGTATAATCGACTTCGCCATAAGTTCTGTATCTTCGGGCTTTAATAAATCTTTCCCAAATTTCTTTAAGTCTCCATGCAATCGAAACACGGGAGGAGATCCTACAGTTAAGTGAATATCAGACGCTTTTAATTCGTAAGCCGCTTTTAAATAATAGTCAATTTTTTCTTTCATATCCTGCTCCTACTCTGCAATCGCTACTCGAAGAACTTCCTCTAAGGTCGTTATTCCTTGTTTCACTTTCAAGAATCCGTCGTCAATGAGAAAAATCGTCTTATTTTTAATGGCGTACTCTCTTAATCTTGTAAATGACTCGCCATTCAAGATACTCTTCTTCATTTCATCCGTCACAACGAGAACTTCCTGTAGTGCGATGCGTCCTTTGTACCCTGTCATGCCACACGAAGCACAACCTTCGCCTTTTGGAACTTTATCGATCTTCATGCCTCGCTTAGCAAAAATTTCAACCTCACGCTTTGTCGGCGCAGACTCGATCAGACAATCCCGGCAAATTCTTCTCACCAATCTTTGCGCGACAATTCCCGTTAAAGAGGAAGCGACAAGAAATGGCTCTACTCCCATATCTAATAAACGTGTGATCGTGCCTAGAGAGTCATTCGTATGCAGTGTGCTCAACACAAGATGCCCTGTTAAAGAGGCTCGAATTGCAACCTCAACTGTTTCTTTATCTCTAATTTCACCAACCATGACAATGTTGGGATCTTGTCTTAATATCGCGCGAAGTCCTTTAGCGAACGTAAGTCCTACGTTTGGATTGACTTGAATTTGATTAACACCTTCAAGTTGATATTCGACTGGGTCTTCAACAGTGATAATATTAACTTCTTCATTATTCAAACGGTTTAATGCAGCGTAAAGTGTGGAAGATTTTCCTGATCCAGTTGGTCCAGTGATCAACATAATGCCGTGTGGTTGTTCAATCATCTTAAGGATTCGATTCAAATTCACTTTATTAAACCCAAGCTGAGTGATGTCATTTAACGTACTACTTAAATCAAGAATACGAAGAACAATTTTTTCTCCATAAACCGTCGGCAGTGTAGAGACACGTAAATCAACGGGCCGAAAATCCAGATTAATTTTGATCCGTCCGTCTTGTGGAATTCGAAATTCAGTAATATCTAGATTCGCCATGATTTTCAGTCTAGCAATCAGCATATTTTGCATATGTTTTGGCAAGTTTCTTTCTGTTTTTAAAACTCCATCTACACGGTAACGAATCGCGATCTTGGTTTCTTGTGGATCAATGTGAATATCACTTGCTTTTTGTGAGACGGCGTTTAATATTAATTGACTTACGAGTTTTACAATCGGCGAGTCTTCATCAACAATGGTTTGCTGCTCGACTTGATTCGTTCCAAAGTCCTCTTGAGTAAGTTCCTCGAATCCATCTTCTGAATCATAGTATTTCGTAATGGTTCGAAGAATATCGTCTTTAGAAGCAATCGCCGTTTCGATGTTAAACCCTGTTGAAAGTCGTAAGTCCTCGATCGTATAAAAATCCATCGGATCAGCCATCGCTACAAAAAGTTTATTTCCTTCTTTTTTTAGCGGAACGAATAGATTTCGTTTTGCCAGCTCTTTTGGAATCAAATGGAACAAATGTGGATCAAATGGATAGCGATATAAGCTGACATGAGGAATCCCGAGTTGGAATTCAAGTACTTCAATTAATCTTTGTTCCGTAATATAGCCTTTTTGAAGAAAGACGTCTCCTAGTTTTTGACCTTCTTCTTTCTCTCTCAGGGCTGTTTCTAGTTGTTCTAGTGTCAGCATACCTGCTTCAACCAATAAATCTCCTAACCTTTTTCGTGTTTTCGTCATAAACTGCACACCTGCTCATCAGGTTATTTTAATAAGGGATTACTTGGGCTTTTAGGACTTGGCATGACGGGTGATGACTGATTCTTCATGCCATTTAGTTTAGAGTTTTGATTACTGCTACTTTGTGGATTGGTATGGTCTTTAGAATCCACATTAGCATTGTTAGAACTTTGCGTTCGACCCTTCTTGCTGTCCTGTGGCAGATTCATTCTTCGGTTGACTACTATTCACTTCAGGAGGAATCGTTGAATTTTCTCCAGTAGATGGATTAGTAGACGTATTTAAGTTATCTGAGCTTTGTGTATTCGGGTCAACAGGACTCGGAACGGTTGAATCAGCGGGTGTCGTTTGTTCTTCTAATGGATAGACCTCTACTCGAGGAACCGGTGAATAAAAATCTTTCGCCATTAAAGTATTGCTTGTGACTGATCCATCTGCAGCAAGTATTTCTCGATAAACCGAAATCAACACGCCTTCTTTTCCAGGTGTTTTTATTTCATAACCGCTATCGACAAAAGGGCTATATTGTCTTACAACTTTCTGCTTAAAGTTCTGTTTATCTTTTAGCGTCACCTTATAAGTATGAGGTAGTGTATAGCCAATTAAACGAGCAAAAATCCGGTTATCAATCATCTCTAAATGAATCGTGTAGTCTGCATTTGCAGGGTTTGTGAAGACAAAGTCTTGATTTTTTTCAGCGTTCACTTTCGCTTCATAGCCTAATTCAATTTCATCTGGCAGCAAAGCACTGCGATTTCTTTCAATGATCGAAAAATTAGATTGCAAAACCAACTTATACAATAACAGATGAGATTTTACTTATTTCATCATAAGACTGCACCGAAATCTTTTTTTCTTTCAAATAACCATTAAATGAAAACTGTGATTTTTTCATAATTTTAATAGAAGGATTCTTCTCTATAAAGGCTTGAATTTCTTTTTTACTTGAGTATGATACCGATGTTGTTTCTACTACTGGGTGGACTGATTCTGTCGTATCGACATAATTGGATAGATCAAAAACAAGATGACCTTTTTGCAAGGTAGAGCCCACTTTGAGAAGATCAGATTCTAAAGAATGGAGATTAAATTTCTTCAACGAAATCCCTGTGAAAATCCGTTCAATCTGTTGCGATGTACGTTGCTCGTCAACTGCAACTTCCAGATGGTTATGTACCCCACTTTTCGCATGGACGATTGATCCATTCGGATTAAAGGTAAACCAATCTTGACCTACCGGAAATTTGCTGTTTTCATACTGAATTTCAATGATCGATTTGCCCTTCCACGACTTAATCGCACTAGACAATAAAGATGACGCTTCTTGTTGAGTTTGATTGCTTACATCAACTGGACCGATAAATGTCTGATCAGAAAATTTGTCGTTTCCAATCACTAATTTATCGTAAGCATAAGCTCCTAAATGAGAAAATCCTATTAAATATCCAGTTAAAATGAGTAAGACTAAGAATGTCTTTGCAATATGATTCTTATTCAAACTAGACATCCCCTTGATTATCCGTTAATGTTCATGCTTACTTCTACAAAAACACCTGGACCCGCTTCTTGTGCTCTTTCAATATCTTCTTTGTCCAAGACTGTTTCTTCCTCAATAATCAACTGTCCATCTGTGTTATAAATATTTTTTAAGACTTTTTTTCCGATTAAGAGTTCTTGTTGTTTTTCTCTCAAATTAAGAAAAGCCTGATTTTCGCCTGAATTCTCTTTGACTTCCTCTATTTGTTTAGGCGATGCCTTTAACACATCATTTTCTGCCGCTTCTTCATTAATAATCATGTTTTTACCATATGTGATGACATGGTCAGCACTGATGGTAATCTGTGTATCCGCCATTTTAATGATCATTTCAATAATTTTTCCTGTCTCATCATCGATAGCATATTCAATTACGTCTCCGATAAGCTGACCTTTTCGAGTAATCACTCTTGTATCATTAATCGTGATTTTTTTGTCTACTAATTGATTGGCTATCGGAATCTCCGTAAGATCGATAATCGAGTTTTCATTTTCGATCATTAATGCATACTCACCGATCCCAACCACCTTTTTAAAAGGAATCGCTTTTACACTATCCTGCCACTCTTCTTGGTCAATCGTTAAAAAGTCGACCGCCCCTTTTTCCGGGTTAATGACTAATGACTTAACTGATCCAATTTCATTCCCATCAACAATACTAATTATTGGTAAATTAATAATTTCTACACTTTTCTTCATTTCTCCACCACACCAATTCGTTTAATAGGTCCTATTAAGCTTTTACGCTATGGACAATTCTTTTAAAAATGCCAATTCATTCGATAAATAAGGATATTTTTTAAATCTTGGCTCTATTTTGTTGACAAATTGCTTTAATTTTTCCGACTGACCATTGGAAATGTAATGTTCCATTAAAACTTTTGCAAAACAATAGTAATCTTTATCTGATAAACTTAAATGAAGGAAATGAGTCAAATACTCTTCAAACTCTTCACTGTTAAGCTTGCTTTGATAAAGATCAATTTCAGCAAAGACCGTTTTCAACAATGCTTGTTTCGTAGGATTTAACCGTTCTTCTTCCATATCAGAATTTAACGAGTCAACCAATCTATCATGATCACTAGACATCGTTGATAAATCTTCTTGGACATTCCATTCCTCATTGAACGATTCCTCGATCGGATCCCGTGTCATTTCAAACTCATCTTCTAATTCATCATCCATCCGTGTTTGTTCTTGTTCTAGTGTGGAAGAAACTTCTTTTGATGAGTCGATTAAATGTTCTTCTACAATTCCTTCTTGATCATTCAAAAGACTTTCATAGATTTTCTCTAAATAATCATCCTCTTGCTCTATGTTCGTTATATCGGCATCGGGCAGCTCATTTGTTAATCGTTCTTCCTTCTTCGTTTCTACATGATCTTCTTCAAAATCATATAAAAGTTTTTCTAAATCATTGAGTGAGTCACTCACTTCATCGTTTAGAACGATTCCTTCCTCCTGGACGTCCATACTTTCTTCTGAAACTTTCTCAATCGTGAAAAAGGCTTTTTCATGATCCGTCAATTCAGCCAATCGATCTTCTTCAGGATGATCTAATTGATCTTCATCTACTTCTAATTCAAAGAATTCGGTGATAGTATCTTCTTCTATTGTCTCAATTGAATCTTGAACTGTCATAATGGTTTCTTCATTTAGAATTTCAATTGACAACTCTTGTGTTTCGATCTGTTCCAAATCGGTGAGAAGGGAACTTTTTTCGTTCGTTGGTGTTGTGTTCATTTCATTATGTACCTCTTCATGATCTTCTTTGGAAGAAAAGACAGTCTCGTTTTTCAAGATCACCTCTTCACCATCTACTTGAGCAAAAAGGAGTGGACCGAATCGCTTATCAAAGAAGTAGGCGCTAAACCCTAAGATGAGTAAGGTCATTAGAGCAACCAAACGAAATGGATAAAGCGATGAAGCCAAAAGGGTAAATACCGTCAATAAAAAGGACAAAGCTGCTAAAACCATTTTCGCTTTCATACTAATTCCTAATGGAGCAAAATACAGCAACGGTAAAACAATGACGAAAGCTATTAAAGTAAAGATAAAAAGGGACAATTTTTCACCTCCTCCAAATTTTGATAAATTTATATAATATTAGACTTATATCTACTATATTCTATTACTAGATATTGTATAATAAAAGTAGGCATTTTGAAAGAAGGTGACAGTATGAATCTGTCAAAACTTATTAAAAATAAGGCAATGTTAGCGAATGTTGTTGATAGGAAGCAAAAACGACGAAACTCCTGCGAGAAAACGAGTGAGTCGAGACCCCGCAGTGCAGTCTTTCACGAGGAGACTCGACCGTTCGTCCGCGGAAAGCGATTTGTTTTGCTGAATGTAGATAAATCAACAATAGCATTAAACAACATCAAAAATAAAAAAGGCTTTACATTAATTGAAGTTCTCGTCTCAATAACGATTCTTGGAATTGTATTAATGAGTTTTATGAATTTCTTTATGCAGGCAGGTTCTTTTACAAATATGAATCAAAAAAAAACGGTCGCTGTTAATGTGGCACGAAACGCTCTTATGTTTGTTGAGAGCCAAAGTTTCTTAGAAATATATAGTGAGTTTCCTATTGTAAAAAAAGTAGCCAATCCTCCGAATTCACAGGTTAAAAACTTGTACATATGTAATGATTCATACAAATATTTCGATCAATCGTTGCACAAACCGGATAATTGCGAAAATATTACTGTTAATAATTTGGCATACAAAGTTAACATCAAATTTGAAGAGGTTGAAGAGGATGACCCCTCCATTCATTACTATCTTCCAATAAAAGTGGAAGTAAGGTGGACAATTAATGATCATGAATATTCGACAAATGTTAATGGGACAGTTAAAAGCGAAGATATTCGATAGCGGAGGGGTGACATTAATTGAGCTCTTGCTCACCTTAACGATTTCTGCTATTGTCCTGCCAGTATGCTATGGTACGCTCATCACGGGGTACAAAGTGTACGAAAAAATTAGTATTGAAGGACAAATGAGAGATGATGCGGATTATGTCTCTTCTATGATTATGAATGCGCTCTATGAACATCCATTTGATTACATCGAAACTTGTGAGACCCATTCGACTTGTTTGAAGATTGTCGATAATAAAGAAACGGCTGTCACCCCTTATTCGAACAATGGAAACGGCTTTTATGATATTCAAAAAAATTCAGATAAAACATCTGGAATCAATCGTTTTAATATTGAATTAACAGAGCAAGGGGATACGTATAAGTGGCTCATTGATCAGAAGGTAGTAGAAACACAATCAGACTTTAAAAATTCTCAAATTTCATTTATTTGTTCAAGGACAGATGATAGTGATAAATGTGTGCAAGGGTTGATTCATCTAAAATTAATCCTCAATAATTCAAAATTTAATAAGACGATTGAATTAAGTAGCCAATTTGGATTTTGAATGGAAAAAGGGGTTAGACAATATGGGAAGAAATGAACGTGGGAATACTCTTCTAGTAGTCATGATTACAACACTCGTTTTTGTCACGATAGGACTAGCTATCGTCAGTGCCTCGATTGGTGGAGCAAAACGGACTACGGTCCGTGAAACAGATGTGAATGTAACCTACGATGCGATAAAAGTCGTCGATCAAATTACGGCAGACCTTTCTATAGAACTTGGAAAAAATGAATTATCTTTAAAACGAATATCCCCATCATCTTTAACTGCCAGTCTATCTCAAACACTCAACAATCAAATATTTCCTAAGTTCACCAATAAAACTTCCATATCCTGTGTAAATGTGATCGATGTTAGCAATCATTCCCCAACCTATTTAAACCAAAGTACCGGGGCTGCCTGTTTAAATCCGACCACATTTGCAAACTTAAAAACATTCGACATTGATACAAATAATGATTTGACAAGAGTATATGAAATTGTCGTGACCGGAAAAACCGCCGATGATCAGAAAGGTTTGGTGTCCAGAACCGTAAGAAAAAGAGTCATTCTTTCTCCTCTGCCGAGCTTTTTAAAATATGCAGCTGGTGCACGTGGTACACTCTCTCTTAATGGTTCGCCGAATATTTCTGGAAATCTTTTCGCTGATCAGCTTCAGATTCAAGAGGATGCCGAATACCAACTTACTTCTAAACAAACGAGATCGACTAGAACACCTTATCCTTCTATTTTCGGGGACTTCTACACGACGACAAGTGCCTATTCGAAGGTCATTGATTTATTAAAACCGGAATTATTTTACCATCAGAAAGTACCAGCTATTAAAAATGATAGTCAATTTGTAAATGTCGATTTCTCAGAAACTTTCAGAGATCAAATGGAACAACTATTTAAGAAGATGAATTATCCATCTGAAATATCTGTGGGAAATATTCAAAACAACTTAAATCGTTATGCTCTTTCTACATTCGATTCCTCTGCCCCTATTCCACTGGGGGTCGTTGCACCACTCGTCCCGTCAGAAGTAGACTTAGCAAAATTAACAGCTAGCGTATCGAATCCTCAAAAGGCAATCGACAATAGCTATAAAATAATCGATACTTCCTATGGATCAACAGGGAGAATTGATATACCCGGCAATTTAATTGTGACAAATAATGTTCTTAATGAGATGGATATTCCCGATTTATTTGTTAATGGCGATCTTTATATCCTTGCCAATCATAACGTTCATTTTAATAAAATTACGACGACAGGAAACATTTATATGATTAATGGCCAAGGAAACATGGAAGTTACTGGAGATCTTCTATCTTCAAAATCAATTGAAGTTCAAAACGCAGGAAATTTAGTGGTAAATGGAAGCATGCTGGCTGGAATAGATGTATCAATAAACAGTCGTGCAAGCAGCGAATTAAATGGGAATATTTTTACCGGAGGTAGCTTACAACTTCAAGTACTAGATTCTCCATTTTCAATCTCAGGAAATATGATTGCGAATGGAAACATTATGATGAAGGGTGATAGTAATGAAGGTGCCGACTTAGAAAACGATGAAATCATCTTTGATTCTGTCGTTTACTCAAAAGGAGAAACCTCTATTTCAAATCTGAATATCCTTGGTGCTAACAATAATGAAAAACAACTCATTCTTCTATCAGGTGAAAAACTTACCATCACCCGAATGAATGAATTTAATCATTTTGATGACAATAAAGAACCAGAAAATTTTAATGGCATTGTACAATCAACAAATATTCAACCGTTGAAAGCTTTCTTTTACACAGATAAGGATGCTGAATTGTATGGGGTTGGTTCTCTCTTTTATATCAATGGTGGTATTTTTGCGAATCGAAACCTTGTGATTAATGCGATTAGAGGAAATATTTCTGATATTTTGAGCCCACCTTCCGTTTCTGCTCAAGACGGTCATTATTCTCGTTTTAATGTTAACTATAATCGAGAAGTTCTGCTTCAAAAAATTGATTCACTTCCTAGGGTTGAGCATCTCTCATTGTTCAGTGATGAAATGATAGTTGAGTGAAATAAGTAAAAATACTAAAAACGAGGCTGGGACAGAATTAAAATACCCAAGTTTAAAAGCGAACATTTCACTTGACTTTTATTTAATCATTCGATTTTCGTTTTTGACGGACGCTTTCCGGGGGCTTGCGTCGAACTAACTTAACTAAAGCTTAAGTGGATTTCGACGTCTTCGCTAATCCCCAGGAGTCGCCGTCTTACACTCCAATCGAAATCAATATTCAGTTTCATTGAAAAGATCATTATTTTGAAATTGATTCAACAAAGAAAACAATAAAGAGAAAAAAACCGAATGATTTAGCGAAATTCCACTTAGAATTTTGCTTGATCGTTCGGTTTTTTCTTTCCCTAAAATACTTTTGTCCCATCCTCGTTTTATTTTAGGAACTTATTATACTGCCCTTTTATTCATTTTTCCTTCTTACCACTTTCCATCGATTGAACCGTTATCAGTTGAACCGCTATCCGTTGTAGAAACGACCTCAAATACGGCTGTATCTGTTAGTTTCGGATCCTGATCTGATGTAACCGTTATCGTTGTAAAGCCTATTTTTTTGGGGACTAAATACCATTTCCCATTAACTTTTTTTATATCAATGATATTATTCGATCCAGATATAACACTAGCAAGCTTTTTATTCGTCGCTTCAAAAGGATTAAAAATCAAGTAATCATCAATTTGAAGATCATCTGAATGGAGAAGAATACTTTCTTTTGCCTTCTTAAACCTTAAGTTTTCTAGTGCAATATAAGGATTTTTCACTTTTATCGGCACGCGAAGGCTAACACCAGAGCCATCTGTTGAATTGACAACTAGAACAGCGTCGCCTTCAGTAAGCCCTAAGACTCCATCTTTCGATTCAAGAAGACTTGCATTTTTCCCTTCAACTGACAAGGTAAAGCCTTTATTTGTTGCATCAATCGGTGAAACACTAACACTAAACGGTATACTTTTCCCAATATCGACTGTAATTGGATTAGGAGTCACAGAAAATGACTGTACTTTTTTGACAATCTTAATCGATTTCTTTATTGGGGTTTCACTTAATGTAAAGCCACCTTTTGTTCGAACTTCAACATCGACATTTCCAATATAATTGTCTGGAATCGAGATATTTTGTTGCGGATTGAATGTTTTCCACTCGCTCGTAGCCTCGGAATTGGTTATTCGATATTCATAAATAACATTTTGACCTGCTACTAGCTTATTCACTTTAATATCTACCGGTCCACTCGTCTCTTTGTCGGGACTTAATTCTCCCCCTGTTGTACGGTTAATAAATTGAAAGTCTGGCATAAGTGGAAGAAGTGATTGCGTTCCATCATTGTAGAGAACGCTAATGGCTTTTCCATCAGTTGTGAGAGCAAGTCCCTGAACTGGTAATGATCTTGGTGAAACTTCTGCGATCAGTTCTCCTGACGATTGATTCGTTTTCTGTATCTTACCTGAATAATCACCAATATAAACCATGTTATCGGATAAACTTTTTAACATTACTTTCAGTCCAATAAATTCTGTTGGAACATTTAACGTATGAGCCTGTTCATGAAAGTTCGAGTCGGTATAGTTTATCGTTGCCCTTGGCATATTGACGTATGACATTGCCCATTCAGCTTGAAGATCAGCTGTTAAACTTAAGTCCTTTATTGAGAAATTATTACCTGTGTAAGCAATTGACTGTGAAAAGCTAATGGCAAGTGAACGAACACCGTTTGATGTGATTTGCTCTACAGTTGCACCACTACCTGATGTTTGGATGGATGTATTTAAAAGACTCACTCCTGGTGGTAATGGTTGAATGATTTTCAAATTTTGTAAACTTCCACTCTTATTTGCTTGAATCACTCCCGTTGGTGAAAGTTTGTACTGAATGGAAAAACGATTACTTTCAGAGTTTGCCATTCCTTCTTTCACGAGACTATCAGGACTATGATACTTATTTCCTATTAATTGGACCGTATTTTCGAACTTAGGCGCAGCTTCATCCACAATTTTAATTTTAACTGGAGGATGAACGATTGGAGCCTGCTCAACGCCTTTAAAATTCTTATATTTTAAGGTAATGTTATCAAAATTGTAATCGCCTTTTTCAGTAAACAGTAAAGGAAGAGAAAGTTGTTTAATGTTTGGTACAGGTTCTTTGCCAATTGGATAACTAAAGTTGTACTTCAAATGAACCACATTCTGATCATCCATGTAAGCATCGGCGTTATCGGCTAGTTTTACTTTATGATTGAATTTTGTTAGATCAATTAATACCTCTCCTTCTATAGCAGGAGCATTAAACTGTTCAGAAATATCTTTAAACAAGTTTGTTAAATTTTCGGAGTTTGCTGGTACAGCAAAACCACCCGTTTTTTTAGACATTGAATCCAAAAGTTGATAGTTGACGTCGCCCTTATCCGCAAAAGCTAAGCTGTACATCGTAACGTTATTTTTACTAAGTAAGTCGGCAGTTAATAATGATTGATCTTGAATGGTTTTTTGCGTTTCTTTATAATTAGATGAACGATTCCCGATTGACGCTGTTCCATTTGTATACAAAGAATACTCCTTGTTATTCAAAAACAAAGATGTTGGTTCTCCATCAGTAAGAAAAACAATATACCTTTTACTCTTATTCATCCCTGAAAATTGACTTAAGGCGTATCCTAATGATTGCGAATAATTGGTTCCACCTAAACTAAAATCGTAATTCTTACCACAATAAAACCAAAAGCAACTTTGCTCACTAAAATCCAAATTTTCCGCCATGCTCTTAATATTACTTAAACCTGTTGTCGGTTCTACCACTCTATCTTTATATTGCTTGTAACTAATATCACTATCAAATGGAACAAAATTATAATGGTCTTTGCTTTGAGCATTTTGTTCAAAAAATTTAATCGATTCTTTTAAAGCATTTTCTGCAGCAGTTGCTTTTTTCACTCCACCATAACTATCAGCCATTGAACCAGAAGTATCATGAACAAAGGTCACATCAATGGGGTTACGTTCTTCGTTCGTTGCTTTACCTATAGGCATGATTTGAAAGTCTAATTTGCCTTGTGCATCAGCATTCGTGGGTTTTACATACTCTTTTGATGAGGCTTGTACGGAGAAATCGATTCTAGGTTGGTCTACTGCATATGAAATACCTGTATGGATGATCAAAAAGATAAATAACATTGGAATGATAATAGCAAAAAATTTATTTCTCACATCGTACCTCCTACTATTAGATTGACTGTAAAATCTTCATCTATTTAATAATTATACCAATTATACCAATCTTTTTTCTAATAACATAGAACTATATGCCTATAAATTTATTATTTTTTCAGAAAATAAAATTAGAAGCATTTTTCTTTAATAATAGCTTTGTTAAATGATCCTGTTCATTTTTCTATATTCAGCAAAATAACTCGCTTTCCGTGGATGAACGGTCGAGCCTCCTCGTGAAAAATCACGATGCCACTGAAATTCCTTTTGAAACATCAACGCGCGTATAAGCTGTTGGTTTCCGTTCCAGGCAGACGCTTTCTTACCATTAGTCAAGAGTTTTCCCATTTATTTTTCAGAAAAAAATAGTGATTTCGGTGTACAAAGCGGTTGCTTTTCGTTTCCGCGGGCACGGCTTCAATTTACTCCGACAAACAGGAAGTTTTAGCGCAGTCGTTGCAACAGGATGTTGCGCTCTTAGACTGTGATCCTTTCTTTGCGGGGCTTTCAGCTCGCGCTATTCCCGCAGGAGTCGCTGCCTTCCACTGCCATTGGAGTAACGTTTAAAAAAGAACGATCCTATCTGAAAATGCTATTTTAACGATGTCCAAGGATGGTTGTTTAAAGATGAAGACAAAAAGACGTGCGTTTTTAGTGCTCCTTTTTCATATGTAGCTTTTCAATCTTTAAAAGTTGGACTTTTTTAGCGGCCTAAAAAACCACACTGCATGGTCTCGACTCGCTCGTTATTCCACTTGTGAGAGTTTTGATTCCTATCAACAATATCCGCTAACATAGCCTTATAATAAGAAAACTCCCCATGCTAAAAATTCTTCAGCTTGGGGAGTTTTTCCGTATAAAAAGGTTTCTACCTAATCAATCAGGTTCGATTCCTAATTTCCTCAATTCTCTTGACAGTCTTGCAATTGGTAAACCGACAACCGTGTAGTAATCACCGTTAATCCTTTTAACAAGCGTAGCACCTTTCCCTTGAATACCGTAACCACCTGCTTTATCAAAACACTCTCCTGTTTCAATATACCTTTGGATTTCTTCAGCTGTGAGCGTCCAAAATTCAACTTCTGTTTTCTCAAAAAATGATTGTGTTTGATTCTTCTTTACGATTGCAACACCCGTATAAACATGGTGTACCATTCCAGAAAGGGAAGAAAGCATTTCAGCCGCTTCCTCTTTCGAAGAAGGTTTTTCAAGAATGGTATTATTTAGAACAACAACCGTATCTGCAGCAATAACGACGGCGTTTTGAAAAGTTTTTGAAGCATACTCCGCTTTTCTTTCTGCCAATAAAACAACGTATTGATCTGGAGTAACCTTATCTTCTACTTCCTCGCTAACAATATTTCGAGCGACCTCAAAGCGATAATTCAATTGCTCCAGAAGTTCTTTTCTTCTAGGAGATCCGGATGCCAGGACTAAATTTTTCATTATGTCATCTCCTTCTATTATAAATCCTAAGATTATCGACTTTTTTATCCTAGCAAATAATTTGTTAGAGAACAAATAAGATTCCAGCCACTTCCTTCACTGGTTATTAGATGTCATGGCTTGCAATAATTGGGCTTGTATTCTTCCTGCAATCCATGGTGATGAACCTTCTTTGACTATTTTTTGAATTTCAGAAATGTTCTTTTGGAAGCGTGCATCTGTATCTGAGTTTATTTTGATTGCTAGTAAATCTTGAAAGGATTGGTCATCTAATTTAATTTCAGAAGAGGTAGGAATAGATGTAGCTGTTGTATCTGTTAATTCCGTTAGGAAAGGGTAAAGTTTCTTTTCAAAATCGGTCTTAGCATCCGCTAAAGTCCATTCTTTAAGAAAGGTTGCTTGTCCTTGTTTCTGATAAAAATCAGCTAATGTTTGTGCTTTTTCTTTATTAGCAGCTACACCTATCCACAGGTAGTACGTGTCCTTCTGATTGTCAATGTAAGAAAAGATCCCCTTTGCTTCTAAATCTTTTTTTGAAAGATTTGCAGATTCTTTTTGTTTAAAAGCGCCTGCTTGAATAATCCAAAATTGTTGATTGAGGTTTTTTTCTTCTATGATGGGTAATGAAACGTTTTGTTCTTGTGGAGGGGTACTCACTTTTGAATGTTTGATCGCAAACAATAGTGTTGCCCCCAATAATGAACCTAAGATGATGGCAGCGGTAATTGCCCATACAAAATGAAGTTTAAAAAATTGGATTCGATTCGTTTTTTTCCTCCAGTCAATAACCGGTTTTCTTCTTGAAAATGTATTTTTTCTTTTTGTTAACGGTTTGACAACGGGTCTCACCACTTTTTTCTTGAATAACGGTTTATTTCGATTAGGGTTGGATACTTTCATAATAATTATTTTTTTAAATGGATTAAGTTCTCTCATTGATACCCTCCCGTTTCTTTTTATCATCGTAACAATTTTCCACAAAAAAAAGACAAGACTCTTGTCGTCTTGTCTTTCGTTTTCTTCGTCATCTTTCGTCGTCATTCGTTACACTAGGTGACTAAATGATGGTTCATTCATTTTAAACTTTGGCATATTCTGCTACACGATTTCTTCCTGCCCGTTTTGCACCGATATAAAGCGCTCGATCTGCATGCCTAATTAAAGACATTGCATCATCCGCGTCATCTGGTGCCACAGCTACTCCAATGCTTGCTGTAATTTGAACGATGACTGGTTTTTCACTTTCTGTAATCGAATTCTCAAGCACAAATGGATAGACGGAGATCGCATGTCGAATTTCTTCTGCAAACTCGTAAGCTTCCTGCTTCGATACGTCTTCGAGAAGAATAACAAACTCTTCTCCCCCGTATCTTGCTAACGTTCCATTCGGTCCCACTCGACATGATAAACAATTTGCGAGTTCAATTAAGATCTCATTTCCACTTTGATGCCCATATGTATCATTAATCGATTTAAAATGATCAATATCTAACATGATTAGCGATAAACAAGATTTCACTCCTTTTTCAAGCTCTAAAAATTTTTGAGAAAGGACTTGGTCAAAATAGCGATAATTGTATAACTTTGTTAGTCCGCACCGCTCACTGCTTTGTTTTGTTCGTTCATAGTGCCTGGCGTTCTCTATCGCCACTCCAAAATAGGAGCACAGAATATCCGTAATCATGAGCTGATGTTTAACATATTTACATCTTGAGATTGAAACAAGGATTAAAACACCAACCACTCGTTTATTCCGAACAATTGGTACTCCAAGAACACTTTGAGCATCATCGGGAAGAAGTCGGTCATCTAACATACGCCATTCTTTGCGTTCTTGATAAATGACTCCTTTTTTCGTTTCCCAGATGACGCCACTTACGCCTCCTTTTTTGGAAATAACATCAGGGACATAAGCTTGAGATTCATAATTACCAATTCTTCTTAACACTTCGAAATGGTCATTATCACTATCCAGGATATATGCGTAGTCTACATGGAAACTATCGGTGATTTTTTGAATAAAAACGTCCAATACTTCCTCTACATTTAAACGCTCTGTTAATTGATGACCCACTTCAGTAATCTTTTGTAAATCCTTACTAATTACCTCTGAATTATTGTACATCTTCAAAACATATGAAACGCATAGAAAAGGCACCGCTAGTAAAAGTGATGATAAATTCCCCACAGTATCTTGTAAAGTATAAAAAGCCAAGCTCAATGGAATGACTAAAATTAACGTGAAAAAATCCCATAACAAGTCGATTGTAAAGAAGCTTTTATCCTTTCCGACAAAATGAATTGAATAATGCAGGATGACTTGATTGAGAGAAAAATTAACAGCTTGATAGACAATAATTGGAATGAGGATATGGGAAATATTTACTTCTCCAGTGTTTCCTCCTGCCAAATAATAAGCGGAAGAACTAAAAATCGAAATCATAAAAAACATGAGTGATGATGTCGCAAATCTGTACCATTCATCTCGTCGAATCCGAATGCCTATCAGTAAAATAACGGCAGAAAGTTGCATAAGAATCATCTCAAAGAACAAACCGTACATTAAAAAAGCGGCCAGAGTGATCCATTGGACAAAAAATACCGGTGTCCCATTCACCATAATCGGGAGTAAGGATGCGACAGCAGAGATAACAATAAAGGCAATAATTGATTCCATAGTGAGTGATTGGGGAGGGTATATAGTATAGAGAAGCCATGTTCCAATTGGTACGATAGCTAACCATAAAATCCAGATTACTTTTATTCGCCAAGATTGTATAGCCATTATATTCCTCCCCATTTTTCAAACGAATTGATACAATATTGTTATTCTATCAAATATAGGCATTACTTACCATTTAAATATTCTGTTTTTTTAAATATTTCCAAAACATAAGGTTTTACTTCAGATAAAAAATAGAGTGAACCAGTGATAAGTATCACTTCTTCTTCGTTTTGACTGAGTATTTTTTTTCTTAAATCGCTTTTCCAATCAAGTGACATTTTTTTATTTGAATGAGGATGCAATGAAAATAGGTCTTTAGACTTAGCTGCTCTAGGAAAATCAAATTCAACAAAAAAGATTTCATTTGCCAGCTCTCCAATTTGTTGAACCATGTCATTTAAAGGCTTGTCTGCCATCGAAGCATAAAACACCGTTTTATCCTTCTTTGGATAGCGTTGTTTAATAACTTCTGTGAGTGATGCCATTCCTTCTGCATTGTGAGCTCCATCTAATAAAATGACGGGATTTTCATTTAGTATTTCTAAACGACCCGGCCAGAATGCCTTAGTTAACCCTTTTTGAATAGATTCATGGTCAATTGACCATTCCATCCGATTTTTAAGAAACTCTGCTGCTCTTATGGCCAAAGAAGCATTCGTCACTTGGTGTTTTCCAATCATATTGATTGTATAACAAGCTTCATTTACATCGGTACTGCGATAAGAAAAAACTTCCCCTTGATCGAATGACTTCATCCAAGTTGATTTAAAATCCTTCCCCCACCACCAAAGCTCACAATTCAGTTCATCAGCACGTTCATTCATTACCTTAACGCCTTCTGGTTGTTGAACTGCACAAATGACAGGTGTGTGATCTTTCATAATTCCCGCTTTTTCAAAAGCGATTTCTGCTAATGTATTCCCTAGCAGCTGCGTGTGATCATAGCCAACATTTGTAATAATGGATAAAACAGGCTCAATGATATTGGTAGAATCTAACCTTCCCCCTAAACCAACTTCAAAAATTACGATGTCAACCTCCTGTGCATGAGCAAAGTGGTAAAAAGCAAGCATCGTAATAATTTCAAATTCGGTCGGACTTCCTAGGTCTGTTTCTTCTAACTCCTTAACAAAAGGATAGAGAGCATTTAATCCTTTTACTAAATCTTCATCCGCTATGGGTTCACCGTTTATACTAATTCGCTCATTAAAACGCTCAAAATATGGCGAAGTAAATGTTCCAACTTTAAGTCCGCTTGCTTGCAGGATATTTCTTAAGTAAGTGACGGTCGACCCTTTTCCATTTGTTCCCGCAACGTGAACGCTTGGTTTCCTTTTCTCTGGATGGTCTAGTTTCTTCATCATCCATTCCATTCTTGCTAATCCAGGTTTTATCCCAAGTCTTAACCTAGAATGAATCCAATTTAAAGCTTCTTCATACGTTTTAAACATACCTTCATCCCCAACTTTTTTAATGCATAGAAAGAGGCTGAACATAGGTATAAGGCATTCATCTCTCACTTAAAATAGTTTCCTCTTTACACCACTTCAACAGGTTGATCTTTGCATTTCCTTATGGTCAGCTATCTTTCCTATTTTCTATTAAAGTTCTTTCATTTCTTGAATTCTTGCGAGAACAAGATTTCTTTTTTCCATATAATCTGCTTGCTTCGCTTTTTCTTCGTCAATCACTTTTGCTGGTGCTTTCTTAACGAAGCCTTCATTGCTCAGCTTCTTTTCAACTCTCTCCACTTCTTTTGTTAATTTGTCTAGTTCACGTGTTAGACGGGCAATTTCTTCTTCCACATTGATTAGCCCTTCTAGAGGAATGATGATTTCTACACCTGTAACCACAGCACTCATCACTTTTTCCGGGGTAGCCAGTTGTAAGCCGATGTATAGCTCACTTGGATTACAAAAACGTTCAAGATATGATTGATTCGCTTCAATCAAAGATAATTGTTTCTCTTCTTTCACTTTCAAATAAAGTGGAATCTCTTTACTCATTGGTGTGTTTACTTCTGAACGAATATTCCGAACAGAACGAATGATTTCCACTAAAAGTTTCATGCTGCTTGCTGCTTCTTGATTCGTAAACGTATCGTTTACTTTCGGCCATGATGCTTCCGTAATTGAAATCCCTTCATGAGGAAGGTTTTGCCAAATTTCTTCTGTAATGAAAGGCATGAATGGGTGTAAAAGTCTCATCGTTTGATCAAGCACGTGCGCTAAGATCGATCGAGTTGTGATCTTCGCTGCTTCGTCATCGCCATAAAGTGGAATTTTAGCCATTTCGATATACCAATCGCAGAAATCGTCCCAAATGAAGTTATACAATGTTCGACCAACTTCACCAAATTCGTATCTATCCGCTAATTTGGTCACATGATCAATCGTTTCATTTAATCTGGTTAAAATCCATTCGTCCGCAACCGATTTTTTACCTGTCAAATCGATTTGATCAAAGGTCATGCCCTCCATATTCATTAAAGCGAATCGAGAAGCATTCCAAATTTTATTATTAAAGTTCCAAACTGACTCTACTTTCTCCATGCTGAAACGTAAATCTTGTCCTGGAGATCCCCCGGTAGCTAAGAAATAACGAAGAGCATCAGCTCCATATTGACTGATAACTTCCATTGGATCGACACCATTACCAAACGATTTACTCATTTTCCGACCATCTTCTGCACGAACAAGACCGTGGATCAAAACGTCTTTAAATGGTTTTTGTTCCGTAAATTCAAGACCTTGAAAAATCATTCGTGATACCCAGAAAAAGATAATATCATATCCTGTTACAAGAACGGCAGTTGGATAATATCGTTTAAAGTCTTCCGCATTCGTATCTGGCCAACCCATTGTAGAAAACGGCCATAAAGCAGAACTAAACCAAGTGTCTAGTACATCGTTGTCTTGTTCCCAATTTTCGATATCTGCATGGCGGCTCTTCATTCACGTAAATTTCACCAGTTTCTTTATGATGCCATGCAGGAATACGATGTCCCCACCACAACTGACGCGAAATACACCAGTCTCGAATATTTTCCATCCAATTCATGTATGTTTTTTCAAAGCGATCAGGAACGAATTCAACACCCGTTTCTGATTTTTGTAATTCAATCGCTTTATCTGCAAGAGGCTGCATTTTCACAAACCATTGTGTAGATAGGTATGGTTCAACGACAGCTCCACTTCGCTCAGAATGTCCTACTGAATGCATATGTTCTTCAATATTGAACAATACGCCAGATTCTTGAAGATCTTTTACGATCTGTTTCCGACATTCAAAGCGATCCATACCTTGGTACTTGCCTGCATTCTCATTCATTGTTCCATCTTCATTCATAACGAGTACGCGCTCAAGGTCATGTCGGTTCCCTATTTCAAAGTCATTCGGGTCATGGGCCGGTGTAATTTTAACTGCACCTGATCCAAATTCCATATCTACATAATCATCAGCAACAATGGATATTTCACGACCAACGATTGGTAATACAACTTTTTTGCCAATCAAGTGACTGTAACGCTCGTCTTTCGGATGAACAGCTACTGCTGTATCACCAAGCATCGTCTCAGGACGTGTTGTGGCAATTTCAATCGACCCGCTTCCATCAGACAATGGATAGCGCATATGGTAAAAAGCACCTTGAACGTCTTTATGGATAACTTCAATATCAGATAAAGCTGTTTTTGTTTTTGGATCCCAGTTTATGATGTATTCTCCTCGGTAAATCAAACCTTTGTTGTAAAGAGAAACGAAAACTTTATTAACCGCATCAGACAATCCAGCGTCTAATGTAAAGCGTTCACGACTATAGTCTAGCCCTAACCCTAATTTCGACCATTGCTCACGAATAAATGAAGCATATTCTTCTTTCCACTTCCACGATTCTTCTAGAAATGCTTCACGACCTAAGTCATAACGAGATTTTCCTTCTTGGCGAAGCTTTTCTTCTACTTTTGCTTGTGTGGCAATCCCCGCATGGTCCATCCCCGGCAACCAAAGAACATCATATCCTTGCATCCGCTTCATTCTTGTTAAAATGTCTTGCAATGTTGTATCCCAGGCATGCCCTAAGTGTAATTTTCCTGTTACGTTTGGAGGTGGAATCACGATCGTGTAAGGTTCTTTGGAATCATCACGCTTTGCTTCAAAAAACTTTCCGTCTAACCACCATTGATAACGCCCTTTTTCAATTGTCTGTGGATCGTACTTTGTTGGCATTGTTAAATCTTTCGTATCCATTTTGAATTCCTCCTATTTCAATCGTATAATCAATCTTCGTGTAAACTTTTTCCCTAAAAAAACAGAAAAACCCCTCTCGTCATAAAAGGACGAAAGAGGTTTGCTTCGCGGTACCACCTTTTTGCACAGAAAAGTTCTCCTGGCACTTCATTCGGATAACGGCTTCGAACCGGCTCTCCCTACTCATCGTTCAGGAAAGCTGCTCACGGGCGACATTCAAGTGATTCAATGCAGGAAATCTTACACCAAATGATTTCCCTCTCTTAGCATCACGTGCACTTTACTCTTCCCGATCTTCGCATATACTTTATTTCTTCTATCTTATCCAATTAAAAAGGGATTCGTCAATATATTTATTAAAAAAAATATTAAATACACCTATTTGGTTGTTGCTTCATAAGTTAAAGAATAATAAAACCTTTTTCAATGGTAAAAAATGAATGAGATTCTTATTAAGAAGGTGTTCACATGAGAAAACGGTATAATCCCTATTGTCTCCCACCATGGTTAAGAAGTTTTCGGCTCATTTGTCGCCAGTTAATTATTCCATTTTGTATCTTTCAAGGACTTCGAACCATTTTATTACCCACTACATTCGATGTCATTTTTTTATCCATATTAATTTGCTTAGCTCTTGCACTTTGCAACGACTGGATATAAGAAAAGGGTAAAAAACATTTCTTAGAAGCGTATTTGAGTGTTCCTTTTTCATTTGCAGATTTTCAATCTTTAAAAGTTGGACTTTTTCAGTTGCCCAGGCATCGTGCGACGAGGAGACTCAATGAGCCGTCTGCTTAAAGGTTCCACCTCTAACAGAAATCAACACAGCCTATCTTTCATATGGAAAAGGGACTGCGCTTAAAAGTCATTTAAATGACTTTTAAGCGCAGTCCCTTTTTTTGTCTAGAGTTAAACAATTGGAGTATTTTGATACTGTTGAATTTCCATCACGATTTTTTCTAAGTTTCTCATTTTCCAAATTCCCTTTTGCAAGTGAGACAGAGCTTTTTTGGACTTTGCATAGCTTGGATCACTGATTTTGATCTCAAAGTCCTCTAACCATTTATCCTGAAAGGAGAGATTGATATAAAGACTGTGCCATTCCATTTGTGTCAAAGGGTAATACCTTTCATATTCTTTCATCCATTGGCCAATTCTGCCATACGGCTTAGGATAACCTAATGCGAAATGATTTAAAAAATGACTTAAATCCTCAACCGATTTTCCTCTTTTCGCTTTTTCAAAATTGATAAAATAACCCGTCCCCTTATCTTTAAATAAGTAGTGTTCTAATGACACATCCCCATGAACAATCACGCTTCTATGCTGATCGTTCTCCTTTAATGTTTCCGCATATTTACTTAAAATAGATTCTGCGAATAAGATTGACCGTTTAAAGAGCGAAAAAGAGTCTACATATAACCATTGGAAAGGAGACAGATAAAAAATACTTTCACAATGATCCATGTAGGAATCTAACGTCTCTTTCATATGGCTCATTTTGTCTTCAAGTAATTTCACTTCTGATTCACTATCATCTCCAGTATTTTTTTCGTTTTGTGAACTTAAAAAATGCATTCGACCCCACTCTCTAAATAATGAGGCATACGGATCATCTTGGTAAGGTGCTTCATCTGTTACCCACGGCATTAAATAATAAAGAGAAGAACCATGAGCTACTGCGTATCTCCCATCTACTGTGGAGTAGATGGGGACCGTTTGAAAGAAACCTTTTTGAAATAACATTTGTTGATATTGTACAAAATCCATTCCTTTATAAATGGGTCGCTCTTTTAAAGCCATCGTTCCTTCATTGCGATTCAATTTTAGTGATTTTTCCCATTGTTTGAAATTTAAGCGGTCTCAATTGGTAAGCCTTTGTAAACTCTTCCCAAAATGATTTATGATCTTTCATAGCCAACCACCCGTTTTAACTTGCATATTCTACATGTTATTGTGGAATGTATAACGATTGACCCATTTGCAAATCTTTCGTTGGATCTAAGTGATTGACTCTAGCTAAATGCTGAACTGGCACATTATATTTAATTGATAAATCTTCCAAAGAATCTTGTTTTTGTACAATGCACATTTTCCACTTTACAGCGGGAACCTCTTCGTAACGATTAAAAAATTCAGTTAAAGATAAACTCCCTTTCTTTTTTGTTGGGTCTTTTTTGCTTTTGTTTTTTTCCTCCTGAACCATTTCTACACTTTCATTACCGCTTGAGGAGCTTTCTTCTTCCTTATGTTCAACCGTTAAGTCCATTTCAAAGTCCATCGATTCGTTCATTTCTAGATGGTCATGATTTTGCTCTGCAGATTCTGCTGGCTGAATTTCAACTACTTGGTTTTGCTCACTTCGAGAAGGAACAGGAGGTAATAGATCATCTTCTACTGGTATCTCATAAAAAGCTGGAAAAGGTGTAAGTTCTTCTTCTACGTCTAGACTATCTTCGGTTCGAATTGTTTCCCCTCTGACTCCTAAAATGGTCAAATCAGTATGAAGAAGAAGTGTTCCTTCTTTCGTAAGTTCATAGTCAAACAAATCCACACATACTTGTATATCTTCTTGATTATTTACTCTTGCAATTGGGATGGTTACATCAATTGGGAACGAATACGAAAATTCGGCAAAATCATCTTCGCCTCTATAGACATGTACCATATTTACCGGGAAATATTGATTGCTTGACTCTCTGCCTTGGACCGGCTCTCCTGTTTTATACTCACCTCTTAATTCTAGTTCTCCACGAATACAAACATAAGATTCTTTTTCATCCACATCAACCAACGGTTCTAATGAAAGTGTTACTAACTCTTTCAACGGGTATTCCAAAGGAAAATTAATTTTCTCATCAACGACAAATCGTAACGGCCAATCCGCATCATATGTCAACAGAGTTCCTCCTTTATCTTAAATAGATTAAAATAAGTTCACTACCACAATATGTGTGAAAGTATTATTTTATGAGTGATAAGTTTTTCATAGAAGAAAACCTAGAGCCTCTATTTCGTTAAGAAAATTGAAAAGTGGAAGCCGTGCCCGCGGAACGCGTCTGCCTGAAACAGAAATTCATGGACGATACGGGATACGGGTATTCATGTTCCAACAGATCTTCTTCAATGCCCTCGATTGCGACAGGAAGGATCGGACCATCTGGCGAAAGCGATCGCCGCGAAACGAATTCAACAAAAAAATTTTTGTCTTCATCATTAAAGCGAAATTGGATCAGACGGGTTTTTTTCACTGTTACTGAATGGGAGTGAAAGGCAGCGACTCCTGCGGGAACAGCACGAGCTGAAAGCCCCGCAGGAACGCAGTGAGGAGGAGATTGAAGCCGTGCCCGCGGAACGCGTCTGCCTGGAACAGAAATCCAATGCTTATTAGAGAAAAATAAGAGTATAGGAACGAAATCGTTCCTATACTTGTATTGATGTTCCAAGAGGACTTTTTCAGTGTACTCGAGACCCAATCGGGGAGGCTGGGTGATTCGTTCACGGAAAGCGAGCCGATTTTTGCGAAACAACAAATCGCAACAAATTTTACGAAATGAGCGATTAAAAAAAGACCTTAGTGAAGATCATTCACTAAGGTCTTTCGTATTTGAAATTTACTCAACTAATCCGTTCAAATGCTCGTCTAGCTGCTTTAATCGTATGAGCAACATCGTCTTGTGTATGTGCCGTCGATAAGAATAATCCCTCGAATTGTGAAGGTGGTAAAAAGACACCTTCTAAAGCCATTTCACGATAATATTTAGCAAAAAGGTTTAAATCAGATGTTTTTGCGGTTTCAAAGTTTACAACTTCTTCATTCGTAAAGAAAATCCCAATCATCGAACCAGCTCGATTAATTGTATGAGGAATCTCAAATTCCTCTGCAGCAGCTCTTAATCCTTCTTCAAGTTGATCTGCAACGGTTGTAAAATGATTATACGATTCAGGTGTTAACTGACGTAACGTTTCATACCCTGCAGTCATTGCAAGGGGATTACCTGATAATGTACCCGCTTGATAAATCGGTCCACTTGGAGCAATATTCTCCATAATTTCTCGTTTCCCGCCGTATGCTCCTACTGGCAGACCACCACCAATTACTTTACCAAGACAAGTAAGATCTGGTGTTACACCATAATACCCTTGTGCACAGCCGTAATCCACTCTAAACCCAGTCATAACTTCATCAAAAATTAAAAGGGAGCCGTTTTTAGATGTGATTTCTTTTAAGCCTTGAAGAAATCCTGCTTGAGGAGGTACAACCCCCATGTTTCCAGCTACAGGCTCTACAATAATTGCAGCGATATCATCACCATATTGCTCAAATGCATACCGCACACTTTCTAAATCATTATATGGGACAGTAATTGTATTTTTTGCTACTCCTTCTGGAACGCCGGGACTATCTGGTAACCCTAACGTTGCCACACCGGAACCAGCTTTTATTAGAAGAGAATCTCCATGTCCATGATAGCACCCTTCAAACTTAAGGATTTTATTCCGATTGGTATAGCCACGGGCTAATCGAAGCGCGCTCATTGTCGCTTCTGTTCCTGAAGACACCATTCGAATCATTTCAATGGATGGTACACGGTCCATCACCAGTTCAGCAAGCTTGTTTTCCATCAGTGTTGGTGCTCCAAAACTTGTTCCGCCAATTGCTACTTTTTGAATCGCTTGAACAACTTCTTTTTGCGCATGACCTAAAATCAGAGGTCCCCATGAAAGGACATAATCAATGTATGAGTTTCCATCAATATCATAGATTTTTGACCCTTCTCCTCTTTCCATGAAAATAGGATCCATATCAACCGATTTAAAAGCACGGACAGGACTATTTACTCCACCGGGCATTAATTTCTTTGCTTCTTGAAAGGCTTGTATCGATTTTTTATAAGAACGCATACCTTCCCCACCTTTTCTTATTTAGATTCTGCTAACCAGCCTGCCACATCTTTTGCATGGTACGTAATAATGATGTCTGCTCCTGCACGTTTCATACTAATTAGCTTTTCAAGTGTAACAGCTTTCTCGTCGATCCATCCGTTCATTGCAGCTGCCTTCACCATTGAGTATTCCCCACTGACATTATAAGCAACTAAAGGAGCGTTAAAGCGATCCTTCACTTCTCTCATAATATCTAAGTAAGCAAGTGCTGGTTTCACAATTAGAAAGTCGGCTCCTTCTTCAATATCAGATTGAGCTTCTCGAAGAGCCTCTATACGATTAGCAGGGTCCATTTGATAAGACTTACGATCACCAAATTGAGGCGTGCTATCCGCAGCTTCTCGGAAAGGGCCATAAAAACTAGAAGAATATTTAACTGCATATGACATGATTGGAATATGCAGATAACCTGCGTCGTCTAAACCTTTTCGAATGGCTGGCTACAAATCCATCCATCATGTTAGAAGGCGCAATAATGTCTGCTCCGGCTTCAGCTTGACTGACCGCTGTTTGAACCAGCAGCTCAAGTGAGGGGTCATTTAAGACATCTCCGTGCTCGATGACACCACAATGGCCATGACTTGTATATTCACATAAGCATGTATCAGCTATTACCATCATCGAAGGGTAGTCTCTTTTGATGAGGCGAGTCGCTTCTTGGACGATTCCGTGATTGTGATAAGCGCCTGTTCCGACTTCATCTTTTTCAAGAGGGATACCAAACAATAATACACCTGGGATTTTTAGTGCGACGATTTCATCCATTTCTTCATTCAAACGATCGAGTGAAACTTGATACACACCAGGCATGGATGAAATTTCGTGTTTGATATTCTTTCCTTCAACGATAAATAAAGGATAAATTAAATCTTCCACGTGAAGATGTGTTTCCCTAACCAAAGAACGCATAGCTGCAGATTGACGTAATCGGCGGTGTCTTTTAAAAGATAAAGATTCCATGTTATTTCCTCCTACTAAAATAGGTTAATAATTCTTCCATCATTTTTTCCACTGTAAAAATCTTTGGACAAACCTGAACAGTTAAACCATAATTTTCTGCCGTTCGTTTTGCAACCGGACCAATCGTAGCGATTACCTTACCGGTTATTTGACTCTCTAAGTGATTTTCAGTCACGACATCCATGAAATAATCGACAGCTGAAGAACTGGTAAAAGTAAAGATATCTACCTTTTGATTCAATAATAACTTGGTGAGCAAAGAGCGGCTTTTTTCAGGAAAATAGGTTTCGTATATGACCCAACTTTGACAATTCCAACCGTTATTTTGAAGGTGAATGGACGCATCATTTTTCGCTAAATTCCCAATAGGAAACAGTGCATTTTGGGGTTTGGAATCAAATCGGATTAACTCTCTAGCCAGATTTTGACCAGTGAATACATTGGGAACAAACGAAGCCTTCATTCCATAAGCTTCTAAAGTTTTCTTTGTCTTCGTTCCAACTACTCCATATTTTTGGTCCAGAGAAAGAGGAGAAATTCCTTCCCTCGTTAAAAAATCAAAATAAAACTTCACGGCATTTTGACTCGAGAAAATTACCCAGTCATAGGTATGAAGCTTATTCAGATAAACGTCTTCATTTGAGTCATGGCAGTATCGATAATCGAGTAGTGGAATGACATGAGGGTTGCCCCCCATATTCTCCACTTTTTTTTTCATCTCTTCAGATTGAAGCTTACCTCTTGTGATTAAAACGTCCAACCCTTCTAGAGAGTTTTCTAAACTCATCGTTGAGATGCGTCCAATTCTGCCGCTTTAATTAATTCACGAGCACCAAGCTCAGTTAACCGATTCGCAACCCGTTTACCTAATTCAATGGGATCTTTTCCGATTAATGTTTCTTCATAAATCGTTTTACCATCAACGGAAGCTACAAGACCTTTTAATTTAATTTCATCTTCATTTATCATGGTTGCAAGTCCAGCGATTGGCACTTGGCATCCACCTTCCATCAGATGGAGAAATGATCTTTCAGCTCTAACTGTTAAGGCAGTATGACGATCTTCAAATTCAGCTAACAATGCAAGCAATTCATGATCATCTTCTCTGCATTCTAAAGATAAAGCTCCTTGGCCTACTGCGGGGAGAGATAGAGCAGGATCGATAAATTCTGTCACAACATCTTTTGTCCAACCCATACGAGCTAAGCCTGCTGCTGCAAGGACAATAGCATCGTACTCCTCATTTTCAAGTTTCGACAAACGAGTATCGATATTTCCCCGGATCCATTTAATTTCTATATCTGAACGTTTAGCTAAGATTTGAGAACTTCTACGAAGACTACTTGTACCTATTACTGATCCTGCCGGGAGTTCCATAAGTGACTTCCCACTTTTCGATATTAAAGCGTCTCGACTATCTTCACGAACTGGTATACACCCAATCGTAAGACCTTCAGGTAATACAGCAGGCATGTCTTTCATACTGTGAATCGCTAAATCAATTTCATGATCAACCATGGCTTGCTCAATTTCCTTAACAAATAAGCCTTTACCTCCAACTTTTGAAAGAGTTACGTCTTGAATGCGATCCCCTTTCGTGACAATTTCTTTTACTTCGAATTCAAAAGGACCGCCAAGTTTTTTGAGCTGTTCAATTACCCAATTTGTTTGAGTAATGGCTAGTTTACTCCTCCGTGAACCGACAATAATTTTTCTCATTGTAATATCCTCCTACCCTACGTATACCAAAAATGAAAAGCGGACAATCGACTTGCTAAAAAGAAATTAATTAAGACAATTAGAAATGCTGCAACGTTCCAAAGTGCCAAAGATTTCCCATACATTTCTTTCCTTACTTTTAAATAAAGGAAAACACTATATAAAATTAAAAGAATGAACGAACCAACGATTTTCGGATCATATAGTGCAAAGTCAGGCACTTTTATATATGCCCATTGCAAGCCTAAAATTAGACTTAGTAAAAGCATCGGCACACCGATCGCGTTTAAAACATAAGACATTCTTTCAAGTGAAGACAAATCACTTAATCTTTTTAATCGCTGCCCCCACTTTTTCTCCTTTAATAAACGATATTGCAGGAGATAAAGAAGGGAGAATACGAACGAAAGCGAAAAAGCAACATAAGAAAAAATGGCAATGGTAATATGTATCATTAAAAGCTCAGATACAAGTTTCTGTGCTCCTGCTTGAGAATCCACTTGAACAGGTAAAAAAGTATGAATCGTCATAATAACAAAACCGATTACATTTATAAAAAAAATCGTAAAATCCATGCGAAGCAATCGATTTACGATTAGTGACATTGTTAGCAGCACCCATGCATAAAAATAAAGTCCTTCAAAAATCGTGAGGACGGGAAATCGCTTGGTATGCACAATATAAAGAATTAAAAAAACAGTTTGGAGGACCCAAACAATTGCAAGTAACCAGAAAGCGATTTTATTCGCTTTCCGATTTTGATTAAGAAAATCGATGAAATAAAACAATATACTCGCAGCATACAAAATGATCATAAATTCATGTAGCTTCGACATGTCTTGTAGGAACAATAGCATCGACCTCCTTAGGATTGCAAAGAAGGCTGAATAGCTGGAGTTGAAACACTCACTGTGTCTTCTTCCTTCCAGTTTTGTTTCTTATCTTCCTCGGTTATGTTAAAGATTTGTTTAAATAAGGCCAATTTCTCCTCTGCATTAGGCATAGAAGCAAACTCTTTTACTTGAAGAATCGGATCTTTAAGTAATTGATTGATAATACTTTTCGTGTGCTTATTTAATACTTTTCTTTCACGATCCGTTAAATCTGGCATTTTGCGTTCAATGCTTGTCATAGTATCTTCTTGAATCGCGAGTGCTTTATCACGAAGAGCCGTAATCATTGGAACGACCCCAAGCATATTCACCCATTGATTAAATTGAACAATTTCAGCTTCGATCATAAGCATAATCATTTCCGCTGATTTTTGACGTCCAACAAGATTGGCTTGCACAATCCCTTCAAGGTCATCAATGTCGTATAAAAACACGCTTTCAAGCGTTTCAATTGCAGGATCGATATCACGTGGCACTGCAATGTCCACCATAAATAGTGGTTTTCCTTTGCGAAAGCGCTCGACATCTTTCATCATCTTTTTTGTAATGACAAATTCACTTGCACCTGTTGAACTAATTAAAATATCTGCTTCCATTAATGCGCTTTGAAGCTCTTGCAATGACTTTGCTTGACCTTCAAAACGTTCAGCAAGCGTAACCGCTTTTTCAAAAGTACGATTGATAACCGTCACTTTCGTTGCCCCACTGCCATGCAGATTTTGAATAGCAAGCTCACCCATTTTGCCAGCACCCAAGATAAGAACATGCTTATTGTGAAGTTCACCAAATATTTTTTTTGCTAATTCTACAGCTGCATAACTGACTGAAACAGCATTTGCGCCAATTTCAGTTTCTGAGTGACCTTTTTTAGCAACCGTAACAGCTTGTTTAAATAATTGGTTGAATATTGTACCTGTCGAATGAACGGATTGCCCATCTAAAAAGCTACTACGTACTTGTCCAAGAATTTGAGTTTCTCCAAGGACCATTGAGCTCAAACCGCAAGTTACTTTGAACAAATGCTCAATCGCACCATCCTGCTCGTAGATAAATAAATAAGGAGAAAACTCTTCTTTGTCTATTTGAAACCATTCAGACAAAAATTCTTTAATATAATAACGACCAGTATGCAACTGATCGACAACAGCATAGACTTCAGTACGATTGCAAGTGGAGAGGATCACATTCTCTAATACACTCTTCTTCAATTGCAATGCTTGCATCGCTTCTTTAAGCTCTGTTTCTTGAAAAGATAAACGCTCTCTTATTTCGACAGGGGCTGTTTTATGATTGATACCGACAACGACTATATGCATGACGACGATCCCCCCATTTAAAATCATTATAATTAAAAGAAATAAATACAAATATAAAAAAACATCATGGCTATTATATCATGTTAGACTCTTTCCTATTTGAAAATATGTGAACATACAATGAAATTCATTGTGTTATGATATGAAAAAGAAAAGCGATGGAGAAACGATGACGATCATGCTTCACTTTCACTTAAGTCGATACAGCTGTAGTCTGCTAAATAAAAGCAACAATACTACTTTCGTCTTTTTAATCGTAGTTTTTTACGTAATACGATATCTTTCCCTATGAAATCGTATCAAATCAATCATTATTATTCAAGTAAGCCTACTTAGAACAGGGGGAAATCATGAAACAAAAAAAATATATACCTGCTGTTACATTAATCGGGTTTGGCATCTATTTTTATTTAATGAAATCTGCCATTATTCCGTTTGAAGGATTTTATACATGGCCTACTTTACTAGCTATTGTCGGCATCGCTTTTATCCTTCAATTTTCCATAGGAAATGATCCTGAATCGATCTTACCAGGCGTTCTTTTGTTTGGCCTTGGAGCTCATTTTCATTTAAAAAAAATGATTCAGTTTTGGCCGGATGACTTATCCATTCTATTTCTTTTGCTCGCTATAGGATTTCTCTTAAGATCTCAAAAATCGAAGCAAAGTTATTTGCCAGGCATTGTCTTTTTAATCATTGCCATTTTTCAAATGTTTTATAGCAAAATGGAACCACTTCCTTATAATTTAGAAAATGGCTTGTTCGGAATCACGGCTTTTTGGCCCATACTAATGATGATTGTTGGAGTTTATTTCCTTTTAAATAAGAAAAAGTAAAAGCGAAGAGATTACTCTTCGCTTTTACTTTCTGGAATCCATTTAGATAGTGCTTTCCAAGCTTCTTCTTTTCCTTTTCCTGTTTCAGAAGAAAAAAGAATAATCTCATCCATTTGACGGAGCTTCAATGTTTCTCGAACGACTTTTTCATGCTTCAGCCATTTTCCCTTTAGGAATTTTATCGGCTTTTGTTGCAATAATTAAGCAAGGCAAGTCCAAATGTTTAATGAAATCGTACATTGATACGTCATCTTTTGATGGGGCGTGTCTCAGATCTACCACTAAAAGGACTGCATTTAACGTCTCTCTCTCAGCAATATATCTTTCAATCATTCGCCCCCATGCTTGACGTTCTGTTTTTGAAACTTTTGCGTATCCATATCCAGGAACATCGACGAAAAATAATTTCTCCTCAATCTTATAAAAATTTAATGTTTGGGTTTTTCCTGGTTTTGAAGAAGTTCTCGCTAATTTTTTTCGTCCAATCATTTTATTAATAAATGAGGACTTCCCTACATTAGACCTTCCGGCCAATGCAAATTCAGCTAATGCTTCTTCTGGGTATTGCTCAGGCTTTACAGCACTGATTACGAGTTCGGCTTGATTAACCTTCATGTTTGATCTCCTGCTAATGCAATTTTGAGTACTTCGTCCATTGTAGCAACTGGATGGAATGTCAATTCAGCTTTCACTGATTCCGGTATATCATCCAAGTCCTTCTCATTGTCCTTTGGAAGTAGGATCGTTGTCAACCCCGCTCGATGAGCACTTAGCGTTTTTTCTTTTAATCCGCCAATTGGTAAGACTCTACCTCGAAGTGTGATTTCTCCAGTCATTCCCACTTCTTTTTTGATTGGAACCCCTGTCAACGCTGAGATAAGAGCCGTTGCCATTGTTATTCCTGCGGAAGGACCGTCCTTTGGAACAGCCCCTTCCGGTACATGGACATGTATATCATTTTTTTCATGAAAATCTTTTTCTAGCTTTAATTCATCAGCTATTGAACGGACATAACTAAAAGCGGTTTGAGCAGACTCTTTCATCACATCACCAAGTTTACCTGTTAGTACAAGCTTTCCTTTACCAGGTGATAAGGAAACTTCAATTTGCAAAGTGTCTCCTCCAGCAGTCGTATACGCAAGACCTGTGGCTACTCCAATTTGATTCTCTGTTTCTGCTTGTCCATAACGGAATATCGGCTTACCTAAAAATTCCTCAAGATTTTTTGAAGAAATGATGACTCTTTTTTTATCAGAAGAAACGATGATCTTAGCCGTTTTCCGACAGATTGTAGCTAATTGTCTCTCCAGACTTCTCACACCTGCTTCTCGTGTATAAAGTCTAACGATTTTTTGGATGGCATCGTCACGTACTTGTAGCTTAGATTTTGTTAACCCATGTTGTTTTAGTTGTTTTTCAAGCAAATGATCACGAGCAATATTTATCTTTTCTAACTCCGTGTAACCCGCGATATGAATGATCTCCATTCGGTCTCTAAGAGGACCAGGAATAGTCGATAAATCATTTGCTGTTGCGATGAACATCACTTGAGATAGATCGTACGTTTCTTCAATATAATGATCACTGAAAGTGTGATTTTGTTCAGGATCCAACACTTCAAGCATAGCTGAAGAAGGATCTCCTCTAAAATCATTGGACATTTTATCGATTTCATCTAATAAGAAGACAGGATTAGAGGTACCTGCGCGTTTTATACCTTGAATAATTCGTCCAGGCATTGCTCCAACATAAGTTCGGCGATGTCCTCGAATTTCAGATTCATCTCTTACGCCTCCCAGTGAAACGCGGACAAAATTACGGCCAATTGACTCGGCAATGGATTTAGCCAGACTGGTCTTTCCTACACCCGGAGGACCTGCTAAACAAAGAATTGGTCCTTTTAACGACTGGGTGAGTTGTTGAACGGCTAGGTACTCTAATACACGCTCTTTTACTTTTTCAAGTCCAAAGTGATCACGGTTTAATATGGACTCTGCTTTATGAATATTCAAATCATCTTCAGTTGATTTCAACCAAGGTAGTGAAATGAGCCAATCTAAGTAATTGCGAATAACTGAACTTTCTGCAGATGTGGCAGGGATCTTCTCGTAACGATCTAATTCTTTAAAAGCTGTTTTTTCTACTGATTCAGGCATTTGGGCTAACTGTATTTTTTCAGTCAACTCGGCAACTTCTCCAGTTTTCCCTTCTTTGTCGCCTAATTCTTTTTGAATTGCTTTCATTTGTTCACGTAAATAATACTCTTTTTGAGTTTGTTCCATCGATCTTTTCACGTGTTGGCCAATTTTTTTCTCTAAGTTTAACACTTCTTTTTCATTATTAATTTTTGCAAGAACAAGGTTTAATCGTTTCTTCACATCGATTTCCTCTAGAACTTCTTGTTTTTCTTTTAATTTTAATGGCAAATGGGAAGTAATTAAATCTGCAAGGCGGCCGGGTTCTTCAATATCCGTAACAGTCGTAAGCGTTTCAGCAGAAACTTTTTTAGAAAGCTTTATGTATTGCTCAAAAGCATCTAATAACATGCGCATGAGCGCTTCACTTTCAGCATCCTTATTCATGTCATCTTTAAAGGGTTCAACAGCTGCCGAAAAAAACAGTTCTTCTTTTTCGAAGTGAAGAATTCTTCCTCTTTCCATACCTTCCACTAGTACGCGAATGGTTCCGTTAGGTAGTTTGAGCATTTGTTTCACTTTCGTCAATGTACCCATTTCGAAAATATCGTCTTGTGAAGGTTCATCTATGTTCATATCTTTCTGAGAAGATAAAAATATCATTTGATCATCCATCATCGCTTTTTCTAATGCTTGAATAGAACGTTCTCTTCCTACATCTAAGTGCAAGACCATAGTTGGATAAACTAATAGACCTCTCAGAGGTAGGAGGGGAACCAATCTTTCACTTTTTTTTGCCATATTCATTACCTCCAAGTAATAAAACGTTCTCAAATTAGGCTAATACAGCCAATCTTTGTACAATTCTATCCTATTTAAATAGGGGTGTCCATTCGTTCGATTTATTCATTAAGTACATTCTTTATTATTATGGTCGATTGCTGTAAGAGATAAACTAAAAAACAGTAGCTTAACAAAGTCGAATGATCACTTTGATAAGCTACTGCATCGTTTCATTAACTAAATTTATTCCAATGATATTGATTAAGCGGATGTCTTCGTTTCTTCATTCGGGTTAAAAGTACTACCATCTTCAAGTATCAAAGTTGGTGATTCATTATCCATGACTGTTTCTTTCGTAATGACACATTTTTTGATATCTTCTCTAGAAGGTAGATCAAACATAACATCAAGCATAATCGTCTCAATAATTGAACGAAGACCACGTGCACCCGTTTTACGTTCAATTGCTTTTTTTGCAATTTCCCGTAGGGCATCTTCAGTGAATTCAAGAGTAACATCGTCCAATTCAAGCATTTTTTGATATTGCTTCACTAAAGCATTTTTCGGTTTCGTTAAGATTTCAACTAAAGCATCTTCGTCTAATTGAGTTAAGCTTGAAATCACTGGTAAACGACCGATGAATTCAGGGATTAATCCAAAACGAAGTAAATCTTCCGGTAGAACTTTTGAGAGTAATTGTTTGTCTTCAAGTTCATTTTTCTTACCATCTGAACCGAAACCAATCACTTTTGCTCCCATTCTTCTTTTAATAATTTGTTCTATTCCATCAAACGCACCGCCACAAATAAATAAAATATTTGTCGTGTCAATTTGAATGAATTCCTGATGTGGATGCTTACGGCCGCCTTGTGGAGGAACACTTGCAGTTGTCCCTTCAAGAATTTTAAGAAGCGCTTGTTGCACGCCTTCACCTGAAACATCACGAGTAATGGAAGGATTTTCAGATTTTCTAGCTACTTTGTCAATTTCATCAATGTAAATAATTCCTTTTTCTGCTTTTTCAACGTCATAATCAGCAGACTGAATCAACTTTAATAAGATATTCTCTACATCTTCACCAACATACCCTGCCTCTGTAAGAGAAGTTGCATCAGCGATCGCAAAAGGTACATTCAAGATTCTTGCCAAGGTTTGTGCTAATAACGTTTTACCGCTTCCGGTAGGACCAATTAAGGCAATGTTACTTTTTGATAGTTCTACATCGTCTACCTTATTGTTAGAATTGATGCGTTTGTAGTGATTATAAACCGCTACTGCAAGTGATTTCTTCGCTTGATCTTGACCAATAACGTATTCGTTTAAAATTTCACGAATATCAACTGGTTTTGGGACATCTTTAAACTCAACTTCTTCTTCTGTGCCCAACTCTTCTTCCACGATTTCCGTGCAAAGCTCGATACATTCGTCACATATATATACCCCAGGTCCTGCTACTAATTTACGAACCTGATCTTGTGTTTTTCCACAAAATGAACATTTTAGCTGCCCTTTTTCATCGTTGAATTTAAACAATGAATTTCACCCCTTAATGAAAACTTCGATTCTTACTACAGTCAGATTACTACGATCTTCTTACGACGATTAACATGGATCTTCTGCTGTGAATGAATTGTATCATATTCTTATCTCAGCTGGAAATTTTAAAGCTTACTAAAAGAGTTAACTATTATAAGTATGTATATTAGTGACTACCACAACTATGTCCAAAAAATGATCGTTCTATGCAAATATTTATGTATTTCATTTGCTTATTTGGTATAAAACAAGGCACGAATCGCATCGCGCCTTGTTTCAGTTACCCAGTTATCCTATTAAATTAAGCTTGTGCTTTTTCTTTGCTGTTTTCAACAAGTAACTCAACAGCTTTACGGATTCTCAAATCAGCTTTCAGTACATCAGAACCACCTAGTGCTTGTTTAATTGAATCAACAGGCATGTTGTAAGCAGTTGCCATATCATTAAGTTCTTTATCTGCTTCTTCATCAGAAATGACGATGTTTTCGGCAGTCGCAATTGCTTCTAAAGTTAAGTTTGTATGGACACGGGCAGATGCATCTTCTTTCATTTGTTCGCGAAGTTCATTTTCAGCTTGTCCTGAGAACTGGTAATAAAGTTCTAAGTTCATCCCTTGAGATTGTAGACGTTGTTCGAATTCTTGCATCATACGATTCAATTCGCTTTCAACCATTACTTCAGGAATCACTACTTCTGTACCTTTAGTAGCTTGTTCAACTAATGAATCACGAACAACTTGTTCTGATTCAGCTTTTTTTGATTCTTCAAGACGAGTACGGATCTTTTCTTTCAAAGCATCCAACGTCTCAACAGCTTCATCTGTATCTTTTGCAAAGTCATCATTTAATTCTGGAAGTTCTTTTCCTTTAATTTCATGAACGGTTACCTTGAATGTAGCAGGTTGACCAGCAAGTTCAGCTGCATGGTATTCTTCAGGAAAAGTGACTTCAATGTCTTTTTTATCTCCTGTTTTCACTCCAACTAAGCCTTCTTCAAAGCCAGGAATGAAGTTTCCAGAACCAATTTCTAGTGAGTAATTATCAGCTTGTCCGCCTTCAAATGCTTCACCATTTGCAAATCCTTCGAAATCCATAACGACTGTATCGCCTTCTTGTGCTTCTCCATCTTCTTTAACAACCAGTTCAGCATGACGCTCTTGCAATGATTTCAATTCTTCTTCAACGTCTGCATCTGTTACAGCAGTATCAACTTTTTCTACTTCAAGACCTTTGTAATCTCCTAATTTAACTTCAGGTTTCACTTGGACTTTAGCAGTGAAAATAAGTTCTTTCCCTTTTTCCATTTGTTCAATGTCGATTTCAGGACGATCGATTGGATCAATTCCTGCTTCTTCCACTGCAGACGCATACGCATCTGGCAAAATGAAATCTAAAGCGTCTTGATATAGTGATTCAATACCAAAACGTTGTTCAAAGATCGGACGAGGAATTTTACCTTTACGGAATCCTGGAACATTTACCGTTTTAACCACTTTATTAAAAGCGGAATCAATTCCTTTTTTAACTGTTTCTGCATCAACGGTTACCGTTAATACTCCTTGATTTCCTTCTTGTTTTTCCCACTTTACTGACATGTAGTTTCCCTCCAAAATGATCTATAATTTTCATTGCGTCTAAGTGTAGTATGATATCGTACTTCGATATCTCTTAACGCTTTTAAATTCATAAATAGTCATAATACAACCACTACATTATAACATAGGTTGGCATGGTTTCAACTTAAACCATTCATAAATTAATTGTTTCCGTTATGCGTTCCCATTCTTGAAGTAAATTTAGTGCTTCTTTCAACTCAGGATTGTTCTCTTTCTGGACATTTAAATCGATTGACGGGTCATAATAAGAGCGCAAAAGAACTTCGTAGCCTCTCGCAAGAATAACTGGCTCTACAATTGGAGGAATGGGAAACCAAAGGAAGGCATGCCTCTTTGCTACTTCAATGACTTGCTCTAATTGAACAGGGTCATGATGTCCCAATAAATCGTCAAGCTCCTTTTCTAAAGTTAAAAAATATGGAACATCAAATACACTAAGTAATTGCACCGGGTTAAGGATCTCTCGTTTATTCATTTTATTCAATTCAATGTCTTTATCAAGTTCATGTTCCCTAAGTAACTCGAGAATAAGCGTTTGAATAAAAGGATTCGTTTTGGACTCACCTAGAGCTTTAACGAGTTCCTCTTCGTAGGGTTTTAAACGATGAAGACGAATTGAACTGATAAAAGATATTTGTTCTTGAATCGACTTTCCTCTTAAGTTTTCTCTAGTTGCCTCTTGTTCTTCATCATTGATTTGATTTTCAGAATCTAGTTTCTTAGATTTATAAGTATTCCATTGCCTTTGTGAAAATTGGATTAGCTTATTATAATGTTGCCGTTTTTCCCCCGTAATCTCGCAACTGTCTAGTAATGTTTCGATTGTTTCAATCACTTTCCCGTGATCACTCATTTGGATTAACGATAATAGATAGAGCTCCGATTGTTCTATGGTTGGGTAGGGAATGGACTCATATATTTCTCTGGCTTTTACATATTGTCGTGATTCGTAGAGCGACAGCATAAGGGCCATAAGGATTTCATTAGATAATTCATTGCCATCAAAAGCCTGTAAAAGGAAATCGCTCGCTTCTTCGTACTTTTGTTGATTGATGAAATCGAGACCTTTCTCTACTAGACGTTCTTTTAGAAATGGAAATGGAATGAGATTCGTTACTTGATTCTTTTTCCTTTCATTATTCATCACTGTACTTCCTTTCTATAACGCTCATTTGCAAATAAGATAGTTTTTAAAAAGGCTTTGTTAAATGATCATGTTGATTTTTCAACATTCAGCAAAACAACTCGGTTTCCGAGGATGAACGGTCGAGCCTCCTCGTGAACAATCACGATGCCATTGAAAAAGTCCTTTTGAAACATTAATAAGAGTATAAGACATCGATTTCCGTTCCAGGCAGACGCGTTCCGCGGGCATTGGAGTAACGTTTTAAAAAGAACGATCATATCTGAACTTGATTCAATTAATAGGTTTTAATAATAATGTTTCCACTCTCTAAATATAGCCATATATTAAGAGTTGCATTTACAGGCATAATCATATACATGAAAAAACGCTATACTTTGAAGGATGAACGGAAACTAATCCGATCAATGCAGACGAAGTATAGCGTGTATGAGTTAAATTGGTGTCCCAGGAGAGATTCGAACTCCCGACCGACGCCTTAGAAGGGCGTTGCTCTATCCAGCTGAGCTACTGGGACAAAAAAATCAGTATCAGGACAATATTTATTATATTTCTATAGTATATAAAAGTCAACCGATTTTTTATAAAAAATTTAACAAATTATTTTTTATTGATGAAAGTACTCTTTAAATCCGACAATTCATGATGCTGTTCATCAAAATATTGTACGGTAGTAATCTCTTCGTCTTTCTCAACGATAGCGTATGTTCTTTCTTTTCGTCCTCTAGGAAGCAAAATACTCCCTGGGTTTAAATACAGTCTGCCTTCTTCCATCGAGACCCCCAACTGATGAGAATGACCAAAAAAAACGAAATCTGCTTGATATTCATCACTTTTATAACGAAGTCGATCAAGTGACATTTTCACACCGTATTCGTGACCATGTGTGATAAATACTCTTTCTTTATTTATCTCTTCGACCAAATCGATCGGATATCGTAGATCATAATCGCAATTTCCACGGGCCGATAAAAAGGATTGCATCACTTTGTCATCCGCATCAAATTCAGAATCACCACAGTGAATCATCGCATCGACTTTTTCATCATAAAGATCAACTAATTCTTGAAGTGATGCTCTATCACCATGATTATCACTGACTACTAGTAGTTTCAAATGAATCTCTCCTTTTAAAAAGTAAAATTCACACAGGCGGCAGCACCTGAATGAACGTATTGAAAGATTGTTCAGCTTACGCAGAGTGAAATGGCAGAGTCAAATTTTTCCTTTTAGATGATTCTATTGGTGACAGCAACTGTAACAAATACACCAGACAGAAAGTAACAGTTAAAATTCTACATGGACGAGCTTATGAAAAAATCTGAGGTGCCAGCTTCTCCAACAACTCTAATGCATGTCCTCTATGACTGATCTTACTTTTCTCGGATGGAGTGAGCTCTGCCATGGTTTTGTTTAAAGAAGGCACATAAAAGATCGGATCATATCCAAACCCATTTGTTCCTCTTTTCTCTTTTAAAATGCTCCCTTTACAAGTTCCAACGACCGTCATTGTCTTTTTGCCAGGGGATGCGACCGCTAAAGCACAGCTGAATTTTGCCGTCCTATCTTCAAAACTTACCTTTTTTAATTCAGACAATACTTTGTCCATATTGGCAACATCGTCTTTTTCTTCGCCTGCATATCGTGCTGAAAACACACCAGGTTTCCCACCCAGCGCATCAATTTCTAAGCCAGAGTCATCCGCAATAACCACTCGGTTGTATTTCTTTGAGACGGCCTCTGCTTTTATAACAGCATTCTCTTCAAAGGTTAAACCAGTTTCTTCAATGTCTAATAAAGGATCAAGGTCAGCCAGCGTAAGAACTTTGAAGCCTAAAGGAGAAAGCATGCTTTCAAAATCCTTCGCTTTCCCTTTATTTTGTGTAGCGATTACAACTTCTTTCATTTTATATCCGCTCCCTTAATTGGAGGTGAAATGAAAGTGGCTAAATCTCCTAAAGCCTCTTTTTGAATTTCAAACAATTCATTCAGCCCTTTTTCCCCAAGCTCCAACATGTCCAATAATTCTTTATGAGAAAAGGTGGCTTCTTCGCCTGTCCCTTGAAGTTCCACATACTCCCCAGTACCCGTCATTACTAAATTCATATCTACAAGCGCTTGACTATCTTCTATATAATTCAAGTCTAAAACAGCACCATGCTCCTCTATGATCCCCACACTCGTTGCTGCCAGGTAATTTTTAATCGGGAATTTAGCAATATTATGTTTTTTCACTAATTTCCCAATTGCGATGGTCATGGCAACAAATGCTCCTGTTATTGAAGCAGTTCTGGTCCCGCCATCTGCTTGAATAACATCGCAATCAATCCAAATTGTCCGTTCCCCTAACGAGTCTAAATCGACGATCGATCGCAAAGCCCGGCCAATTAATCTCTGGATTTCCATCGTTCGACCGGTCACTTTTCCTTTCGATGATTCGCGAATATTTCGAGTCGAGGTCGCTCGAGGTAACATCGCATACTCTGCCGTAATCCACCCTTTGCCTTGTCCACGCATAAAAGGCGGTACGCGTTCTTCAATTGTCGCATTACAAATGACTTTCGTATCTCCAACGGTGATTAGGACAGATCCCTCTGGATGTTTAATATAATTTGTTTCAATTTGTACATTCCGTAATTCAGCTCTTTCTCTTAAATCATGTCTCATAAATTTTCTTCCTTTCTATAATAAAAACGAATATTGAATGATTCAGTAGATAACCTTGATATTCATGTAGAAGATGATGTCTTTAAAGAGTATATCCTCTTCTTCTCTTTGTCGAACATCTTCATTCATAGAAAAAACAAAGAAGAGACTCGAGAATGAGCCTCTTTTCATAACGATACTCTAGATTAGTATATCAAAAACATTTACTAATAATGATCATTGTTAATTTTTTCTGGTCGCATAACTGGTTGAACCCATTGCTTTCCTTTCTCATCTAGTAAAGCTTCTTTTCCATTTACAGTGATCGATACTTTGTCGATCCCACTTTGTTCCGTCAAGGATAAAACCAGCGGGGCCATAATTTCATTTGGAACCACTTGATTTTTTTTGTTTCCAAATAATGCATCATTAAAATTTAAATGAGCGACCCCATCTGTAATCTCAGGTGAATCAATCAACTGAACTGAAGGCAACAAGACAGAAATCAAGGATGATTCTTTTGAAGGGCCTTTCTTTAATTCTTTAATCACTGCTTCAACTTCATTCTTTTCAGAATTTGGAATCCGCTTAGTGATCGGGACGACGTCAAATCCACTTGCAGTAGGCTGTAAATAATAGATCGTCATTGATTTCGTTTGTGTGATGTCCGCCCAATCAGATGTTTCTATATTAATTCCTACTTGTCTACTCTCGCCATCTTTCAGTAAGCGCATTCCACCCACAGGCATGGCATCGATCAATTTTCCATTCACTTTAAATTCAACTTTATGAATGCTTGGAAATTGTGTTAATGTCCACGTAACTGATTGGACAATCTTCTCTTCATCTCTTCGATCGTAATGTTCGACTTCAGAGGAAAAATCGACTTGTGCCGTCCCATTAACAATATTAATTCCCTTGATTTCTGTATTTGGAGGAAGCGTTGCTCGATAACCATTTGGCAGTATATTTGAAACAGGTCCATCTACCACTAAATACTCTAATGCTTGTTTCGCTATACTTTCTGTCTTAGGGAGTGCTAATGGTTTAGAAACAACGTATCCTTCTTTATTTATGACATAAAGGTCTGTCATGACCGTTTTTTCCGGTATGGACGCAGTCACTTTTTTCTTATTTTTTTCTTCAGCAGTTTGATCTTTTAAGTGAGCGACTATTTTTGGATCTTTACCTTCAAGAATGTCTCTAGAACTACAAGCGCTTGTTACAGTGATTGCTGCAAGTAGGATCATACCAATTGTCCCTTTTTTCATTCCCTCTTCCCTCCACTGATAGTTTGTACTATCTTATACAGAAGTAGGGGTAGATTAGACCAAAACTTTAAATATAATTATGAATTAGATCATTATTTTTTTATTTGAACATTTTCTACTATCATAGTTTCAAGGTTAAGCCAATCCATTGCAATTTTCATAAAAATTTCTGATGAGCCTGTCGTGAAGAATTGGTGGACTGGTTTCTTCTTCTCATTCCGTAGTAAGTGTTTATAATCCAAGATCGCACTCACTTCACTCGCCGTCTCATCACCAGAGCTAATGACATGAACTTCTTTTCCCATAAAATCAGAAATAACCTGACCTAATAAAGGGTAATGTGTGCATCCAAGAATCAGTGTATCAATTTGTTTTCCCTTTAGTGGTTGTAAGGTTTCTGCGACAACTTTTTTTGCGATTTGACTTTGGTATTCCGCACTTTCTACTAATGGAACAAACTTCGGACACGCTAACGAATTAAGCGTAACGCTCGCATGAATAGATAGTATGGCCTGCTCATAGGCGTGACTTTTTATCGTGCCTTCTGTTCCAATAATGCCTATATGCAGATTCCTAGATTCTTTTAATGCCGCTCTTGCTCCAGGTTGAATCACTCCAAGTACTGGGATCGGCAATTCATTTGCTATTTCTTCAAGTGCAACTGCTGTTGCCGTATTACACGCAATAACAAGCATCTTCACACCTTTGGCTACTAAAAATTGAGCCATTTCCCAAGTGAATTTTTTTACTTCCATCGCACTTCTTGGGCCGTATGGACACCTGGCCGTGTCCCCTATGTAATAGATCATTTCATTCGGTAGCTGCCGCATTACTTCTTTTACTACAGTCAGACCGCCTACGCCAGAATCCATAATTCCAATTGCTTGATTCAATTTAATCCCTCATTCTTTTATCATTTCTTGGTGCAACATGAATAAACTTTCACCTAGTGAACTTATTTCATGATCTAAGGAGTCGGATAATACTAAGTAAAGATAATCTTGTCTTTTTTTTATCACTTCTTGAATGATTTTTCCACCTTTATCTAACAATTGAATGCGTACTACTCTTCGATCTTGTGGATCCCGTACACGTTGGACTAATTCGTTTTTCTCCATTCGATCCATCAAGTCGGTGGTTGTACTAAATGCCAAATACATTTTGCCTGATAGTTCTCCTATTGTCATATCACCTGATTCGTATAACCATTGAAGGGCAACAAATTGAGGGGGAGTGAGTGAATAATCATTTAAAATTTCTCTTCCTTTTTGCTTAATGATTTCTGCAATATAACGAAGATTTTTTTCTAATTTTTCTACAATTAATCTTTTTTCTGAATTTGTCTCCCGCATTTATCAACACCCCTTGTTTGTTTTGATCGAATTCATTCATCTATGAGTTTGAATCATCATTGAAGAACTGCTTTTTTCAAAATGAACCTCTCATCTCTTTTTTACATTATCTGATACGTAGTCATGAATGAAAAGAAAAGAAGGCTAATTTTATGAAAAACGCAACGTTCTGCCGCAACACCTTTGTCACCCACCTTTTTATCGGAAAGCAGTTTGCGCTTTGAGACTAGATCAAACTAACTGGATTAAAAAATTTATCCTTGAATCAAATTCATCATTAGAAATCAGCTCATATAAGACGATCATTTTATCCGGATGAAGCGGAAGGCAGCGACTTCTGTGGGAACAGCATGAACGGACAACCCCTCGGAACGCGGCTGACTAAAACTGAAATCCGTAACCTATACTCACATTGATGTTCACGAGGACTTTTGAACAAAGTGACGATGAGCATAAAGCAAAGCCCTTAAAAAGCGTCCGTAGAGAACGGAAACCGAATGTCCTACAAAAATTTCTTAAAACATCCGTATAAATGATCTGATATAGGGAAGATGAAATTGACTCACTTTATTATCTTTCAAAAAAACCGACTCTTTTAGAAGAGTCGGTTTTATTTTAAAGCGTTAGTTCTCCTAACCTTAATAATTCAACTACTGCTTGGGAGCGACCCTTAACTCCTAATTTTTGCATTGCATTCGAAATGTGATTTCTAACCGTCTTTTCACTAATAAACAATTCATCAGCAATGTTTTTCGTTGTTTTATCTTGCACAAGTAGTTCGAACACTTCTTTCTCACGCTTTGTCAATAATGGTTTATGATAAAAATTTGGCTCCTTCAATCAAGATACCCCTCCTTGCCAGAAACATGCCAACGCGAAACGAATCGAATGTTCGTCAAGCTATTTTATGAATCAAGGAACTATGGAGTGACTATAGTTGAAAAAAACTTTTAAATAGTAGCCTTTATTTCTTTCTTTTCTGTCATGATTTTGATTTCATCTTCAGTCCAAGGATAACCCTTACCTGTCTTTATTGAAATTTGAACCATCGTTCCTCTTCCTGTGAAACAGACTTCATTGTTCTCGTTTTCACCTAGATAATGGATATCAACTGAAGACTTCCCTATCCGTTCTACTTTCACAAAAATAGAAAGATTCTCGTCAAAGAAAACTTGTTTTACAAAATCACATTGTAAATCCGCTACCACGGGAATTTTCTCACTATCCGGTGATACCCATGTTTGCATAAAACCAATTTCCTTTAAATATTCAATTCTAGCTTCTTCAAAATAAATAAATGGTACTGTATTATTTAGATGTCCAAACATGTCCGTTTCAGAAAAGCGGACTCTCACTTCATTTTTAAAATGAAAATCCTCTCTCCATTTTTCCATGTTTTCAATATACGTTATGCGACTCATCGTGATGACCCTCCAATTATGAATGTTGATTCATTCTTTTTTTCTATTATACCTTTCTTTGTTATTTATGAGTGAAGAAATCTTATTTAACCACATGACTGATTGATGATCTCAAATTCAAAAAGCCAAGCGCAGACATGAATCTGTTCTTGGCTTCTTATCTCCCTATTATGAATGTCCTCAATAAAGAGTCATACTTATTAAATTGGCCATGTAAAATGATCAGGTTGATAGTGCTTCATTCAGCAAAACGATTGGCTTTGTGCGGACGAACGGTCGAGCCTCCAACTACAAATGTTGCTCCTCGTGTCAACCGCTAGGCCACTGAAAAATTCCACCTTATTTAGATTGAATATCCGTTAATGAAAAACGGGTCCTAAGATTCACTTCTAAGCATGTGTTTTAAACTGGGAGACATTTTTGCGCACCAAAAAGAAGTCCTATTTTGTCAATCAACACGGTTTTAGTGGTATTTGTGGGGCACTGCAGAAGCTTCAGATGAGTAAGCTCACGGAGCACCTGCAGAAAGCGTCATCCTCAAACCAAAATCAACAAAACGATTTTCATCTTCATCTTTAAAGTGAAGTTGGATCAGACCGTTCTTTTAAACGGTTACTGAATGGTCAGTGGAAGGCAGCGACTCCTGCGGGAACAGCACGAGCTGAAAGCCCCACAGGAACGCAGTGACGAGGAGATTGAAGCCGTGCCCGCGGAACGCGTCTGCCTGAAACGAAATCGTCCACATACTCGCATGGACATTCCAATAGAACTTTTTCAGCGGTCTCAAAAACCACCCTCCAAGGTCTCGCTTGCTCTTTTTCCCGCAGGAGTCTCAGCGTTTTTGCTTCCAACCTACAACATACGCTTACATAGTCATAATAGTAAACAAAGGAAGCACGAATCAAATCGAATGACATTCACATTTTAAATTTTGATTGCACGACTATTTTTTAATCGTAAACATATTGGAAAGGAGCTCCCAATTTTGAGGAAAAGGATAACCTAAAACCCAATAACTGATCCCTCTTAGTTTATATGAACTGACAAGATCAAACTTTGCTTTGGCGCTTCGTGCATCTTCAAACCACACCTCATGTGTGCGCCCTTGCTCATCTTGATACGAATAATGAGGGGACTTCGATACCTGGTCAAAGAGAATTTCTACATTATACTTAACTGCACGGCGTATTGCCTCTTGCATATCAAACGTCTCAGCTTCCTGCCCTTTTACATGTGGGACAAGCCAGTCACGAGCATAAATTTGAAAACCTAAGAAAATTTTATTGCTTGGAATGACTGTAACCGCATAGTCCAATACCTTTTTGATTTGATTAAGAGGGGAAATAGCTTGAGGCGGTCCTTTTCGATAACCCCATTCATATGTCATTAACACAACGAAGTCGAGTATTCGGCCGTGAGCAGCATAATCATGAGCTTCAACTAATAATCCTTTTTGTTCTGAGTTTATTTTCGGAGCTAGAGACGATGAAACAAAAAAACCTTTCTCATGTAATTTTTCTACTACTTTAGTGAGAAAATCATTGTATAGATTGCGATCTTCAGGCAACACATTCTCGAAATCGATGTTCAATCCTCGATACCCTTTGTCTTCCATCGTTTGGATGATCGTGGTCAATAACTTCTCAACTAGACTTGAATTGGAAAGAATGGAATGAGCTAGTTGCGTTCCTGTTTGAGTAGCAGAAAAATTGGTGATGGCCATCATAGGAATGACTCGATTTTCTTTAGCCGCTTTTATTGTAGGGCCATCGTTTATTGCCTCTAACGTACCATCATCACGTATTCTATAACCAAAAGGACTTACATAAGTTAGGTCATACCCAACTTCACGGACTTGAGATGCTCCTGTTTCGCCATAAACGTTAGTAAAAGCATTTACCTCAATCAAAGGTTTAGGATGCTGAGGAATTCTCAATTTCTGACCGGGATATAAATGAGACAAATTTGTGATTTGATTCAATTTCATTAGAGCTTGAATCGACGTTCCGTATGCTTGCGCGATATGGTTTAGCGTATCTCTATTTCTAACTGTATAGGTCTTAACAGGGATATTAATCTTTAAACCTGGATAAATATTAATTGGTTTCGGTAAGTGATTTGTTTGCAAAAGTGTCTGTAAGCTCACTCCGTGTTCAATTGCAATTTTAGCCAATGTATCTCCGGATTGTACTTTATACGAAAGAGATTGATCTGGAATTAATAAAGCTTGGCCAATCAGTAGTTTTTCAGGATATTCAAGACGATTCGTCTTTACAATTTGGTTCCAGCTTACACGATATTGCTGTGAAATAATCCATAATGATTCTCCTTCACGGACCACATGTATTTTCACATTGGAACCCCGCTTTCCTCTTTATTATCCATTCATATTATTCGATATACTTTGAGAATATGCTCAATAGTGACTCATACTCCTTCTAAGCACATGATTTAAATCTTTTATAAAATTCCTACCCGAAATTATATTTATTATAAAACCAAATCACTTTCACCCTACCTATTTCAGCTCATTTATAGGAACGTTTCTAAGAATTCTTTGCATGACATTCGGTTACCATTCTCGACGGACGTTTTCCTACAGTTAAGTTTTCCATTACTAGAAAAAGTTCTTTCGAAGGATCAGTCGTGTTTTTAGATAGCATGAAGTTCTATTTGGCATACACCTTTTCATTTCCTTTGCTGCACCTATTGCTTGAGTGCAGCAAAGAAAGCTCTTGCCTGTAACGAAAATCGACTAAACCAATAGGGACATAAAAAAAAGCCACCCGATCTCATTAAATTGAGATCGGGTGGCTTTGTACACCAAAGTGTATTTTTCAGTGCCACCGTTAGAAACGGGGCCTATAATCCATTTATCATGTACTCCAATGACTTACTTAAGTTATGAAGCACAATAATAGAAGAGTTAGATTAAACCATACTATCGCTTCCGAAGAAGTTACGGAACATTTGAACATTTGTATCACGATTTAATGCAGCAATGGAAGTCGTTAACGGAATTCCTTTCGGACAAGACTGTACACAGTTTTGTGAGTTACCACAATCCCCTAGACCGCCATCATCCATTAGCGCATTCAAGCGATCATCTTTGTTTAAAGCTCCTGTTGGATGGGCATTAAATAGACGAACTTGAGAAATTGGTGCTGGTCCAATGAAATCTGACTTGCTATTTACATTCGGACAAGCCTCTAAACACACTCCACAAGTCATACATTTTGATAGCTCATATGCCCATTGACGTTTTTTCTCTGGCATACGTGGACCAGGTCCAAGATCATACGTGCCATCAATTGGGATCCAAGCTTTCACTTTTTTCAAAGAATCAAACATACGACTACGATCTACTTGTAAATCACGTACCACAGGGAAAGTGCGCATAGGTTCTAATCGAATCGGTTGTTCTAACTTATCTACTAAAGCTGTACAAGATTGGCGTGGTTTACCATTTATCACCATCGAACAAGCTCCACAAACCTCTTCCAGACAGTTCATATCCCAGTTAATTGGGGTAGTCGCTTCTCCATTTACATTAACAGGGTTACGGCGAATTTCCATTAAAGCCGAAATGACGTTCATATTTGGGCGATAAGATAACTCGAATTCTTCCTGGTAAGGAGTAGCTTCTGGATTTTCTTGACGAGTGATAATAAAACGAATACTTTTTTGTTCATTCATCCTTTTTTGTCTCCTCCTTAGTGGGATACCGAGTAGTCACGTTTACGAGGCGGAATAAAAGAAATATCGATTTCTTCATATGAGAACTCAGGTGCATTCGCAACTGGATTATATCGTGCAATAGTTGTCTTCATAAATTCATCATCGTTACGTTCCGGGAATTCCGGTTTATAATGAGCTCCACGGCTCTCATTTCGATTCAAGGCACCAATGGTGATGACGCGAGCTAATTGAAGCATATTATGAAGTTGGCGTGTAAACATTGCCCCTTGATTGCTCCAACGCGCTGTGTCGTTAATATTGATATTCTTGTATCGCTCCATTAACTCGACGATTTTATCATCTGTTTGTTGAAGGCGTGCATTATCACGAACAACTGTAACGTTATCCGTCATCCACTCACCAAGTTCTTTGTGGATGACATAAGCATTTTCAGTACCGTCCATGCTCATTATGTTATCCCATTTCACTTGTTGTTCTTTCACATGACGTTCGTATAGTGAAGATGGCATTAAATCCGCTGTCTTCTCTAGTCCTTTGATGTATTTTGCAGCGTTTGGACCTGCAATCATTCCACCATATATAGCAGAAAGCAATGAGTTTGCACCAAGGCGGTTAGCACCATGTTGAGAGTAATCACACTCACCTGCTGCAAATAATCCTTTAATATTCGTCATTTGATTCACATCTACCCATAGTCCACCCATTGAATAATGAACGGCAGGGAAGATCTTCATTGGAACTTTATGTGGATCGTCACCCATGAATTTCTCATAAATCTCAATGATACCGCCAAGCTTAACATCAAGCTCATGAGGATCTTTATGAGATAAATCAAGGTAAACCATGTTTTCACCATTAATACCAAGTTTTTGATTTACACACACGTCAAAAATTTCACGCGTAGCAATGTCACGTGGCACTAGATTTCCATATGCAGGGTATTTCTCTTCAAGGAAATACCAAGGTTTACCATCTTTATAAGTCCATATACGGCCACCTTCACCACGAGCTGATTCACTCATTAAACGAAGCTTATCATCACCCGGGATAGCAGTCGGATGAATTTGAATAAATTCACCGTTCGCATATGCTACGCCTTGTTGATAAACGATCGAAGCTGCAGAACCAGTATTGATAATCGAGTTCGTCGATTTACCAAAAATAATTCCAGGTCCGCCAGTAGCCATGATAACAGCATCACCAGGGAAAGATTGAATTTCCATAGTAGAAAGATTTTGGCCGACGATTCCGCGTGCAACTTCATCCTCGTCAATCACTGCACCTAAAAATTCCCAACCTTCATACTTTGTCACAAGACCCTCTACTTCATAACGACGAACTTGTTCGTCTAAAGCATAGAGCAGTTGCTGCCCAGTCGTAGCTCCAGCATAAGCCGTTCTATGGTGTTGTGTACCACCAAAACGACGGAAGTCTAATAGACCTTCTGGTGTACGGTTGAACATAACACCCATGCGGTCAAGCAAATGAATGATACCAGGTGCTGCTTCACACATTGCTTTCACTGGTGCTTGATTAGCTAAGAAGTCTCCTCCATAAATCGTATCATCAAAATGGATAAGTGGAGAATCTCCTTCCCCTTTTGTATTAACGGCACCATTTATGCCACCTTGTGCACAAACTGAGTGAGAACGTTTAACAGGGACCAAAGAAAAAAGGTCAACCTGTGAACCTTCTTCAGCTGCTTTTATTGTCGCCATTAAGCCGGCTAAACCGCCACCAACAACAATGATTTTTCCTTTACTCATCTTGACTCACTCCTTTTTTACCACATTACGTAAAACGATTTATAAGTCTTATACTATTAAAAGAATAGATCCGGATATACGAATGCTAATAAAGCACGAACGCCTACGATTGAAAGAAGAACGAAGATGATCAACGTTATATATGTAGAAATGCGTTGTGATTTTTGTGAAACGGTAATTCCCCATGTCACCATAAATGACCATAATCCATTAGCGAAATGGAATGTTGTTGATACAACCCCAATCATGTACAAAATAAGAATAACAGGATTGCTCAAGATATCTTCCATCATGTTGTAGTTGACTGCGGCACCAAGCGCAGCTTGAATCCGGGTTTCATAAATATGCCAAGTCACAAATATCAGTGTAATAACACCTGACACACGTTGAAGTGTAAACATCCAATTTCGGAAGTATCCGAATTTGTTTACGTTATTTTTCGCAGTGAACGCAATGTATAAACCGTAGATTGCATGAAAATACAATGGTAGAAAAATAATAAAAATTTCAAGTAAATTGCGGAAAGGCAAGTGTTCCATAAATGCTGCGGCTTTGTTAAACGACTCTTCTCCACCTGTAGCAAAATGGTTAACGACTAAATGCTGCGTTAAAAATAACCCTACTGGTATAACACCTAATAGTGAATGAAGCCTCCGCAAATTAAATTCTCTCTTACCAGCCATGAGATCCCCCCTAATGATGAAAATGTGTCTTCTTTTGTTGACTATTGACGAAAAAATTCGACAATAAATAGACAACTAAATGTTAATTGACTTTAATGCAACATGTCCATTTTACTCCCAACCTATTGAAGCGTCAAGAAAACGTATACACGAATTATTTATTTTAGCTAATTTGTTCCTTGTCACATTATGGAATAAATTACATTGAACTGATGTCTAAAAATCGCTCAATATTATTCACGGACAAGTTATAATAGAATAATAGAAAGTGGGGATAAATTTGACAAAAGATTTAAATCCGAACGAAGAAGAAATTCTTCCTGAAAAGGATCATAAAGAAATGGTGCCAACTTTTGCTTATGAATTATTAAGAGATCACCTCATTCCTGATCTGTTAGGAAAAAATGTGAATGATATTCTTTACTGGGCCGGGAAACATTTAGCGCGTAAATTCCCTTTGGCAAGCCATGAAGAAATCGTCTCTTTCTTTCAAGAAGCAGGCTGGGGAACTTTATACTTAAAACAAACGGGTAAAACAGAAAATACTTATTTGCTATCAGGAAAAACAGTGGAGAAGAGACTAGCCGTTCGTTCAGATGCTAATTTTAAATTAGAAGCAGGCTTTTTGTCTCAGCAAATCGAACAACAAAAACAATTTTTGACTGAAGGGATCGAAGAAATTCGAAAACGACATTCTGAAGTTTTATTTACAATTCGGTGGGATGAAAGAGATAAATTATCATTTTAACAATCAAACTCATCTATAGAAAAAAACGACCTACAGTCTCTTTTAGATTGTAGGTCGTTTTTTCTCTATTTACTTTTGTGAAACCGGAATGCTTTCCAAACTCAACCCGAAAGCCTCATGTAATACGTTGGCCGCTTGTTTCATATTTTCCTGATCAATGACTGCAGATACTTTAATCTCTGATGTACTTACCATTTTTATTTGAATTTCATCATCAGCAAGCACACGGAACATGTTCGCAGCAACCCCTGGATTTGAAATCATCCCTGAACCAACGATCGAAACCTTCGCTAGATTGGATTCATGCTCTAAACGATCAAACCCTAGAATGTTTTGGTTTCCTTCAAGCACATGAACTGCACGATTTAAATCTTCTGTCTTTACAGAAAATGAAAGGTTGGTTTTGTTTTCATCGGTTTGACTTTGTATGATGATATCAACATTGACTTGATTATCTGCTAATGTTGTGAAAATGGAGGAGAGACTAGTTAGCTGGCTTTCTAAACCTACAACTGTCATTCTCGTGATTTCTCCTTCAAAAGCAATTCCTCTTACAATTAGATTTTGCTCCACTGTAACAACCTCCTCAATTCTTGTTCCTTCTTCCGCATTCATACTAGACCTTACAATAAGTGGCACTTGATAGTTTTTTGCAAACTCAACTGCTCGTGGATGTAGCACCCCTGCACCTAAATTGGCCAACTCAAGCATTTCATCATACGAAACCGAAGACAATTTTCTAGCACTCTCAACAAATCGGGGATCTGAAGTATATACTCCTGTGACATCTGTGTATATATCGCATCGTTCAGCTTTTAATGTGGCCGCTAATGCAACGGCTGTAGTATCCGATCCACCTCTCCCAAGTGTGGTAATCGTGCCACTGGGGGAGATACCTTGAAAACCAGCAACCACGACAATTTTATTGTTTTTGAAAGCAGATTGGATGGCCATTTCATCCACTTTTGTAATTCTGGCATTTCCTGGAATTTCTTCAGTATGAATCCCAGCCTGCCATCCAGTAAAAGAAATTGCTTCGTAGCCTGACTGTTGAAGTGCCATTGTGAGAAGGGAGATCGTCACTTGCTCACCTGTAGATAAAAGCATATCCATTTCTCGTTTACTTGGATTATCTGATAATTGCATCGCTTTGTTCACTAATTCATCCGTTGTTTTCCCCATTGCTGAGACGACAACGACAACATCGTTCCCTCGAATCTTTTCTTCGACCACTCTCTTAACGACATTTCTAATTCTTTCAACAGTTCCAACGGATGTTCCACCAAATTTCTGCACCACAATTGACACGACATTTCCCCTACTCTCTATGTAATTCCATTAAATTAAACCACGAAAAAAGGCAATGAGAATATTATCTCATTGCCTGTGCAAAACGAGTGTGATTTTTCTTCGCACGGTGGTGAGATAGCTCTCCAGAACTTTTGAATGTTCTGACAATTCTGCATCTCTTAAACACAGAACCAGAAGAAACAAGGATAAGCTTGTTCCTTCTTCGGCGAATTTTCCTTTCTCTCATCATCGTAGGATCTTTCATCCTCAGAAGAGTTACTGATAAAATTCGCGCCTCTATCATCACTTTAATAATAAAAAGTGATTTCTATTAAATTAATGTGATTGTAGCACAACCAAGCAGAGTCTTCAAGAAGTTCCCTTGAATTTCAGAAGCATTTCACCCGCAACTTTTTTTGGAATACCCGCTTCAAGTAATTCTTCCAATGATGCTTCTTTCATCTTTTTCAAAGAGCCAAAGTGCTTTAATAGCTGCCTCTTCCTTTTTGGACCAATGCCTTCAATATCATCTAGAGAGGATTGGAAGGCATTCTTCCCTCTTAGTTGACGATGAAACGTAATGGCGAAACGATGAACTTCATCTTGAATTCGCTGTAATAAATAAAATTCATGACTAGTTCGACCAAGTGGAATGATTTCAAGAGGGGTTCCAAATAGAAGCTGAGATGTTTTGTGTTTATCATCTTTCGCTAATCCTGCGACAGGAATCTCAAGATTTAATTCATGAAGTAAGATCTCTTTCGCAGCTTCGATTTGTCCCTTCCCTCCATCAATCACGATTAAATCTGGTAGTGGTAAACCATCTTTTAAGGCACGGCTGTATCTTCTTCGAATCACTTCACGCATAGAGTCGTAATCATCTGGTCCCACAACCGTCTTAATTTTGTACTTTCGATACTCCCGTTTATCAGCTTTTCCATCAATAAAAACGACCATTGCAGAAACGGGATCTGTTCCACCAATATTCGAATTATCAAATGCTTCTATGCGAAATGGGGTATAAATCCCCATAATCTGTCCTAAATTTTCAATTGCACGGATGGTTCTGTCTTCATCTCGTTCGATCAAAGCAAATTTCTCATGAAGCGCAATACTCGCATTTTTCTCTGCAAGTCTGACTAACTCTCGTTTTTGCCCTATTTTTGGTTTAATCACTTTTACTTCAAGTAATTGTTTTATTAGATCATCATCGATGTTATCTGGTAGATAAATTTCTTTTGGCTTAAAATGGTTTGCTTTTGAATAAAATTGTGCAAGAAAGGTAAGAAAGTCTTCTTCAGGTTCATTGTAAATTGGAAATAGTGACACATCCCTTTCAATGATCTTTCCTTGTCTAACAAAAAATACCTGTACACACATCCAACCTTTATCTACTGAATACCCAAATACATCCCGATCAATTAAATCCGTCATCGTCATCTTTTGTTTTTCCATTGTCGCCTCGATATGGGTCATTTGATCGCGGTATTCCATTGCACGTTCAAATTCTAAGTTTTCAGAAGCCTTCTCCATTTTCAACTGAAGCTCTGCTTTAATCTCCTTATAACCACCACTTAGAAAACGAGTAATTTGGTCGATAATTTCCTTATATTCTTGTCCTTCCACTTTTTTTACACAAGGTGCTAAACATTGTCCAAGATGATAATAAAGACAAACACGATCAGGCATCGTTTGACACTTTCTAAGCGGATATAGGCGATCCAGCAACTTCTTCGTTTCACTTGCCGCTTGAGCATTTGGATAAGGACCGAAGTATTTCCCATTATCCTTTTTCACTTTCCTCGTTGTGATCAACCTTGGATGCCTTTCAGATGTAATTTTAATAAAAGGATAACTTTTATCATCTTTGAGCATCACGTTATATTTAGGATCATATTTTTTAATTAAGTTTAATTCTAAAATCAATGCTTCGAGATCGGAGGAAGTGACTATATATTCAAAATCCTCTATTTCTCCAACAAGTCTTTGGGTTTTCCCATCATGTGATCCAGAAAAATAGGATCTTACACGATTCTTTAATACTTTTGCTTTTCCAACATAAATAATCGTTCCTTGACGATCCTTCATTAAATAGCATCCAGAATGCTCTGGTAGTAATTCTAATTTTTTTCTAATTAAGTCATTCATCATAACTCACCTTTGTTAGTCAGGTTGTGGATTTATTTGCCATTGATCTGAATTTTCCCTTTACATGTGATTAATAGAGAAGTTTATTAAATGAGTTAATTTCATCATTCCTATTTCAGATAATATTTACGAACATTTCTAAGAAATTTTTGCATGATATTCGGTCTCTGTTCTAGACGGACGCTTTCCGCGGGCTTGGCTTCAGCCTACTCCGACAAACAGGAAGTTTTAGTGCAGTCGTTGCAACAGGATGTTGCGTTCTTAGACTGTGATCCTTTCTCTGCGGGGTCTTCTGCTCAAGCTAATCCCGCAGGAGTCGCCGTCTGCTACATCGACCAAATTGGATGTTCGTCTTTTAAGAGCTGATTTCTAATTATGAAACTGATTCAAATGTATGCAATTATGCATCTCCTTTCATTTTACCGAATTGGTGTTCGATTCACCACCAATAAGTGTTATTCTTCTGCATTGAATAAAAAAATCCCGTTTTCTATTTAATAGAAAACAGGATTTTAATCTTTACTCATTAAGTTTAAAAACTTAAGAATGTTTTTTAATCAATTCCACAAGTGCTTCTTTAGGTTGGTAGCCAATTACTTTGTCAACAAGCTCTCCATCTTTAAATAAAACAAGAGTAGGAATGCTCATTACGCCAAATTTACTTGCTGTTTCTTGATTTTCATCCACATCAAGTTTAACGATTTTAACTTTTTCGCTCATTTCACCATCAATTTCTTCAAGTACTGGAGCGATCATTTTACAAGGTCCACACCAAGGTGCCCAGAAATCTGCAAGTACTAACCCACTAGTTGTATCGTTCGAAAATGATTGATCAGTTGAATGTACAATAGCCATAATATTAATTTTCCTCCTTATTAACTTCCAAGATAAAGTCAGTATATCACCGTTTTTTTTAGTAAGCGAATAATTTGCTTGACTCTATAAATGCGAATGATTCAGTTAAACACACATAATAATCCAGAAATTTTTCAAAAGGCAATGATAGCGAATGTTGTTGATAGGAAGCAAAATTGAAGAGACTCTTGCCGAATAACGAGCGGCTCGTGCCCCCGCATTGTGGTGTTTTCACGAGGAAGCTCGATCGTTCTTCCGCGGTAAGCGAGTTGAGTTGCTGAATATCGAAAAATCAACAAGATCATTACAGTGCCTTTCAAAAAGAAAGACAGGAGAGATAAACCTGCTCCTGCCTAAATATTTTCATTATTTAAGAAGAAACTGTTTTTAATTTTTTAAACTCTTCAGTCAACATAGGAACGACTTCGAATAAATCTCCAACAATTCCATAGTCTGCAACTTTGAAGATATTCGCTTCTGGATCTTTGTTAATCGCAACGATCACTTTTGAATTCGACATTCCAGCTAAATGCTGAATGGCTCCTGAAATCCCACAAGCAATGTAAAGATCTGGAGTGACCACTTTACCAGTTTGACCAATTTGCAGTGAATAATCACAGTAGTCCGCATCACAAGCACCACGTGACGCCCCAACCGCTCCACCAAGAACATCTGCTAACTCTTTTAATGGATTGAATCCATCCGTGCTTTTCACACCGCGTCCGCCAGCAATAATCACTTTTGCTTCAGACAAATCTACGCCTTCACTAGCTTTACGAACGACATCTTTAATAATTGTTCGTAAGTCTTTAATCTCAACTGAGACACTTGAAGTAGAGCCTGCTCTTGATTCATCTTTTCCAAGCGGATCGATGTTATTCGGACGAACCGTTGCGAAAATGACACCATCCGTCACAACTTTTTTCTCAAAAGCTTTTCCTGAATAAATCGGGCGAGTAAAGACTAATTCTCCACCTTCGTTCTCTAAACCTGTTACATCAGAGATTAGACCAGTATTCAATTTAGCTGCAATTTTCGGAGAAAGATCTTTCCCCAATGCAGTGTGACCAAAAATAATCCCTTCAGCATTTTCCGCTTCATTTACTGCTAAAAAGGCTTGAGAAAAACCGTCTGATGTGTAGTGATTTAATTTATCATGTTCTACTGTAATGACTCGGTCAGCGCCATAATGAATGAATTCATTACTATAACTTCCAACGCTGTCTCCAATTAATACACCAACAACTTCTCCGCCATCCGCAATCTTCTTTCCTGCTGCTAATGCTTCGAAAGAGACATTTCTTAATGCTCCATCACGAACTTCACCTAATACGAGTACTTTTCTAGCCATATGTGATCTACCTCCAGTTTGATTAAGTCCAATGATTCTAATTGCTTTACACTCACACTACTTTTGCTTCAGAACGTAAAAGGGTTACCAATTCTTTCACTTGATCGTTTAAATCTCCTTCTAAAACCTTGCCTGCTTCTTTTTTCGCAGGAAGAAAAATTTCAATTGTTTTCGTTTTTGCTTCAACGTCATCTTCTTCTAAATCAAGATCATCTAATTCTAGTTCTTCAAGAGGCTTTTTCTTTGCCTTCATGATCCCTGGGAGTGATGGATATCTTGGATCATTTAATCCTTGTTGAGCAGTGACAAGTAAAGGAAGAGAAGTTTCAATCACTTCAGAATCACCTTCCACATCACGTGTAATCGTTACCGTTTCACCATTAATTTCAAGTTTTGTAATCGTTGTTACATAGGCAATCCCTAATTTATCTGCTACCCTCGGACCTACTTGACCAGTAGCACCATCGATTGCAACATTTCCGGCTAAGATTAAATCAGCTTCTTTATCTTTTAAATATTCAGCTAGAATAGTAGACGTTGTAAATTGATCGCCATTCTCAACATCGTCTTCAATATTAATTAAAACGGCCTTGTCTGCACCCATTGCTAGAGCAGTACGAAGTTGTTTCTCTGCTTCTTCACCACCAACGGTTACAACCGTTACTTCTCCACCTTGTTGATCTCTTACATTGATCGCTTCTTCAACTGCATATTCATCATAAGGATTAATGATAAATTCCGCTCCATCATCATTAATTTTCCCATTAGATAGAGAGATTTTTTCTTCTGTATCAAACGTTCTTTTTAATAATACAAAAATATTCATTTATTGATCCTCCTGTAGGTTTAATTTCTTCGATTGTTAATTTCACGCGGTTCTTTATCCTTTAAAGATTACCGACCTTTAAAGTTAGCTTCTCGTTTTTCAATAAAGGCTTGAATGCCTTCTTTTCCATCTTCTGACATGAATACGTTTCCAAAAAACTCCGCTTCTTTTTCAACACCAACATAAAATTGCTCATGTTTTGCATAATTCAAAAGAGAAATCGCCGCTTTAACAGAAACTGGACTTTTCATTGCTATTTTACTAGCCATTAATCGTGATTTTTCATACAATTCTTCTTCTTTATATGCATGGTTTGCAAGTCCACATTTAACAGCTTCAATTCCTGTAATTGGTTCACTTGTAAGAAGCATTTCAGCTGCCTTAGCCATTCCTACATAACGAGGAAGGCGCTGCGACCCTCCAAAACCTGGTACTAAGCCTAAAGACAATTCCGGCAAACCAAGTTTTGCATTTTCACTTACGAGACGAATGTGACATCCCATCGCAAGTTCAAGTCCCCCACCTAACGCCGCTCCATGAATAGAAGCAATAATCGGTTTAGAGAATTGTTCCATTCGTTCAAATACATCTTGACCTCTTTTCGCAAGTACTGCAAATTCTTCTCCTGAAGTTACGGTCGTAAATTCTTTAATATCAGCACCAGCCGAAAAGAATCTCCCTTCTCCATGAAGAAGTAGTACTCTTACTTCATCGTCATGTTCAATTAAATTAAGAAGTTCATTTACTTCGTTAATTAAAGCTCCTGACAATGCATTAGCAGGAGGACGATTAATTGTTGCGATCGCTACGTGATTTTCTTTCTTGAAAGACAAATATTCCATTAAGATCCTCCTCTAGGTCCAAAACCAAACAATATCATTTGATGGACTTCCTTCGTTTGTGCGACTAGGTCATATTTTTGCTCATTCATAACCCATGTAGTAACCGTCTCATCAATTGTACCAAAAATCAATTGACGAGCTAAACGAATATCTAGATTTTTATAAAAATTTCCTTCTTGAATCCCATCTTGAATGATTTGATCCATAAGAAGTAAATACTCCTTTAGTACTTCATTAATTTTAAGTCTAAGTTCTTTATTGGATTGACGAAGTTCAATTTGCGTCACAATCGCAAGGGAAGGGTCATCTGAAAGGAGACGAAAATGATTTTCAATCATGACAAATAATTTTTCGGAAATCGTTTTCTTTCCAGAAATGACTTCTTGAAGTTTTTCCACAAACATTCCCATCTTTTCACGGAAGAGAGAAATCAATATATCTTCTTTATTCTTAAAGTATAAATAGATGGTTCCATCAGCTACGCCAGCTTTTTTTGCAATTTTAGATACCTGGGCATAGTGGTAACCATTTTCAGCAATGACAATCACTGCAGCCTCAATAATTTGTTTATACTTTGGTTTATTTCGTTTCAAAAGTTTATCACCTTCCACGAGATAAATAATGAATGATTATTCATTCATTAACTTATAATAAAATGGATTCAAATTGGTGTCAAGTGAGACATGCTCTCATTGCGCTTCGTCCAATTTTTTCTTTTCTTCATCAATTAATGCTCTTCGAAGAATTTTGCCGACAGCTGTCTTAGGAAGTTCGTCTCGAAATTCATATCTTCTCGGTGCTTTATATGCTGCGAGATGTTGCCTTGCAAACAAATTAAGCTCTTCTTCAGTGACTGTTTTGCCTTCTTTTAAAACAACGTAAACTTTCACCGTTTCTCCTCTATAAGGATCCGGAACTCCAGCAGCCACTACTTCTTGGATAGCTGGGTGTTCGTAGAAGACTTCTTCTATTTCTCTCGGATAGATATTGTATCCTCCAGCTAAGATCATGTCTTTTTTACGATCCACAATATAGAAGTACCCTTTCTCATCCATATACCCTAGATCTCCTGTGAGCAACCATCCATCTTTGAATGTTTGTTCTGTATCGTCCGGTCTATTCCAATAGCCTTTCATCACTTGTGGACCTTTGGCGGCAATTTCTCCTATTTCACCTACAGGAAGAGGTTCTCCTGTTTCGAGTGATAATATTGCTGAATCTGTATCTGGCCAAGGTACGCCAATACTTCCTTTCAGTCTTTCACGATCCCATAAAAAGTTGGCATGAGTCACTGGAGAAGACTCTGTTAATCCGTATCCCTCGACTAATTTACCACCTGTTATCTTTTCGAATTGCTCTTGTACTTCTACAGGAAGTGGTGCCGATCCACTTATACAAGAATCAATGGAAGAAAGATCGTAATTTTTTAAAGTAGGTTCATTTAGCAGACCAATATAAATCGTAGGCGCACCTGGAAATAAAGTTGGTTTTTCTTTTTGAATAGTTTTTAGTGTGGATACTGCATCAAACTTTGGCATAAGAATCATTTTGTAGCCTTGCATGACTGCCAAAATCATGACTGTCGTCATTCCATACACGTGGAAGAAAGGAAGAATACCTAGTATTTTTTCTTCACCTTTTTTGCACTGATACATCCAAGCATCACACATCGAGGCATTTGCAACAAGATTTTTATGAGTTAACATAACTCCTTTTGGAAAACCAGTCGTTCCACCTGTGTATTGAAGGATGGCCAAATCATTTTCAAAATCAAATGGATAATGAATTAATGGCACCATTGTTTTCTTCATCACTTTCTTAAAAAGATGAACAGAATCTGAAGGGTGGACATTCACGACGAGTCCATATTGTTTCTTTTGAATAAAGGGATAAACTACATTCTTAGGAAACGGTAAATAGTCTTTGATAGCGGTTACAATAATATGTTCAAGATCTGTATTTTTCATAACTTTAGAAACTCTCGGAAACAAAATATCCATTGTAAGGATAACTTTTGCTCCAGAATCTTTCATTTGATACTCAATTTCTCTTTCCATATATAATGGGTTTACTTGGACAACGACCCCTCCTGCATACAAGACGCCATAATAAGCAATGACAGATTGAGGTGAATTAGGTAACATAATGGCTACTCGATCACCGTGCGCAAGATTTAATGAATGTTGCAGGTATGAGGCAAACTTCAGGGCAGATTGATGTAGTTTTTCAAAATTCATTTCATACCCTAAGAACTGAATCGCTGTTTTCTGAGAATAATTCTTTGCCGATTCTGTTAAATAAGCTTGGAGCGGCATTTCTCTGTAATCAAGATGATGTGGAATCTCGGATGGGTATTGATCAAGCCAAAGCTTTTGAGTCATAAGCTCCCCCCTTAATTATAAGAATATTTACATTCTTTCCATTATTATAATATAACATTTGATCCGACACAATTTGATTTCATTCGATTCTTCATTCCACTGACCATTATCCAAAATCTTTAGGAGAAAAGCGAAATGCACCCGTTTCTTGCAGACGCGTTTCTTCTGGGGTTTCAGCTCGTGCTGTTCCCGCATGAGTCGCTGCCTTCAACTACTATTCATTAACGGTGTTAAAAAAACGGCCTGATTCAACTTAACTTTAAAGAGGAAGAGAAAAATCAATGTCTCTTGGTAAAAAATGAATCTTCGCAGCGAATTTGAATGATCCTAATTCATTTGCCGATTTTCAATCTTTAATAAGTAGACTTTTCAGTGGTCTTGGGGTTTTTCAGGAGGAGACTTGATTGTTATCCGCGGAAAGCGAGTTGTTTTGTTGAATGAGAAATATCAATATGAACAATTAACAAGGCCATTTTAAAAAAACTATGTTAGCAGATGTTATTGATACGAAGCAAAAACAATGAGACTCCTGCGGAAAAACGAGCGAGTCGAGACCCCGCAGTGTGGTTTTTCACGAGGAGGCTCGACCGTTCGTCCGCGGAAAGCGAGTTGTTTTGCTGAACGTTGAAAAATCAACATAATCATTTAACAAAGCAAAAAGAAAAAAACAGGTCGAATTAGACCTGTTTCTACTTTATGCAAAAAAGATTACGTAAATAATGCCTATAATAATAAACACTCCACAAACAGCAAAGAGTATTTTAGCTAATTTCTCCACGAACACCCGACTCCTTAAGCAATGCTTGCTCCTATAATATATGACAGTCCAATCGAAATCATCATTGAAATCAAGCCAACTGCCCTGTTGTCTTGTTCAATTTCGTCATCAATTCTAAATTTTGGCGTTAGAAATTCAAATATAAAATAGCCAATTAATAAAAGAATAAATCCAAAGACACCCCAACTAATCATAATTAAAAGATTATCATTATGAGAGATGGAGAAGCGAAACACATTGGCAATCCCAAATATTTTTCCTCCCGTAGCCATTGCAACGGATAGATTCCCTTTTTGAATTTCAGCCCAATTTCGATACTTTGTTACCAATTCAAATATGGCTAAAAACAACACCATGCAAAGCACAACAACACTAAAATACCCTGCAGTTTGCACAAACTCATTTCCCCAAAACGGATTCATGACTTCCCCCATCCTTTTTTCTTACTTGAATTCAACAATTGTCACACCTGATCCGCCTTCACTCGCTTCGCCAAAACCAGATCGTTTAACCGAACGGTGTTTCTTTAAGTACTCTTGAACACCTTGTCTCAACGCACCTGTGCCTTTTCCATGTATAATCGAGACTCTTGGATAACCTGCTAAAAGGGCATCATCAATGTATTTTTCTACTCTTAGGAGTGCACTCTCATATCTTTCTCCACGCAAATCTAACTCCAAAGAAACATGATGATCATTACCACGAACGGTCGCAATTGGTTTTGTTTCCACTTGCTTTTGTCCTTTAACAAGTTCCAAGCTATTTTCACTTACTTTCATTTTCATAATTCCTATTTGTACTTGCCATTCCGTATCCGAAACTTTCTCGACAAGATGCCCTTTTTGATTAAAAGTTAATACATTGACTTCGTCTCCAGGCATGAGGGGTCTTTCCTTTTTTTTCTCAGGTGCTTTCTTTGCACCTTTTACTCCTTTGACGAGCGTCGGAGTTGCTTTATTGAGACGATCTTTTACGTTAATGAGCTCATGTTCTTTAACGTCCGTTTTCTTTTCGATTCTCATGCGGCGAAGCTCTCGAATGATTTCCTCTGATTCTGATTTAGCCGTATCTAGCACTTTATCCGCTTTTTCTTGCGCCTTTTCATAAAGTCGATCTTTCTTATCATAAAATTCCTGCATTTGTTTTTGCATATCTTGAAATAATTTCTCTGCTTGGCGAAGATAATCATTTGCTTCTTGTTCTTCTTTTTGCTGAGCTCTACGACTATCTTCTAAAGACGCAATCATAGTCTCGACTTCGTGGCTGTCCACTCCAATATGAGCTCTTGCATTTTGAATTGTGCTCTCACTTAAGCCTAATCTTTTCGAAATTTCAAATGCATTGCTTCTCCCTGGTACCCCGATAAGCAATTTGTAAGTAGGGCTCAATGTTTCAACATTAAATTCTACACTTGCATTCACCACTTGATTACGGTTGTATCCATAGGCTTTTAATTCAGGATAGTGAGTCGTTGCGATCACTCGTGCTCCACTTAAATGAACTTCATCAAGAATCGAAATCGCTAGTGCCGCTCCTTCTTGCGGATCCGTTCCTGCACCCAGTTCATCAAATAAAACGAGACTATTTTCCGTTACTTGCTTTAAAATTTGGACAATATTAACCATATGAGAAGAAAAAGTACTTAAACTTTGCTCAATTGATTGTTCGTCACCAATATCCGCGAAAACTTGTTCGAAAACAGCCATTTCTGATCCATCGAGAGCTGGAATTGGAAGACCCGCTTGAGCCATGAGTGTACATAGCCCTACGGTTTTAAGTGTGACTGTTTTCCCCCCTGTATTTGGACCAGTAATCACGATCGATGTAAAATCCTCTCCTAGTTGGATGTCATTAGCAACCGCTTCTTCGATCGGTATAAAGGGGTGTCTCGCTTTTTGAAGACGAATGATTCCTTTTCCATTCATCGTTGGACGAGTCCCTTTAATGGCTTGTCCGAACTTCGCCTTTGAAAAAATAAAGTCGATTTTACCCAACGTGTGAACGATCAAGCGAATTTCTGTGCCAAACCCGCTTACCTTTCCAGAGAGTTCTAAAAGAATTCGCTCAATTTCTTCTTGTTCGTTTGCTTTCATTTCTCTTACTTGATTATTTAATTGCACAACTGATTCGGGTTCGATAAATAACGTTTGTCCAGATGAGGATTGATCATGGACAATTCCACCATAATGTCCACGGTACTCCTGTTTCACTGGGATGACATATCGATCGTTCCGGATCGTTATGATCGCATCAGACAGCCTGGTTTGGGCAGAATTTGATCGTATCATGCTTTCTAACTTCTCTCTTACTCGACCTTCTGTTCGTCTTAGTTGCTGACGAATGGTTCTTAAAGGATCACTTGCTGAATCCAATACTTCTCCACTTTCATCAATCGCTTCTTTTATTTCATGTTCAAGTGGCGTTAAAATTGACATTTCTGACGTTAATTGTACCAATATCGGCAGTTCAACTTCGCTTTGAACGACACTGTCAATGAATTTCGTCATCACTCGACTAGCATGCAATGTAGATGCAATTTGAGTGAGTTCCGTTGCATTTAACATTCCACCTATTTCGGCTCTTTTGACATGAGGATTTACATTAAATATTCCACTTAACGGAATATTACCACGTAATCGTAAGACATTTGAACCTTCATCTGTTTCATCTTGCCATTCAGACACTTGAGACAATTCGACCGATGGGAGTAATTTCTCAATTTTTTCTTTACCTAAAGAAGAAGATGCAAATTTCATCACCCATTCTTTAATTTTATCGAACTCTAATGTTTTTAAAGCTTTTTGTTGCATGGATCGATTCCCCCTTACGATGCTTATATCTCATATTTCGTTCGATTTATTAATAAAAGAAAGCAAATCTGGTAAATCCCATGTATTTATACACGATTCTGGTTTAATCCACCCTTTTATTGCCGTTCCAACGCCGTATTTCATAAATTCTAGATGATCAATGGAATGAGCATCTGTATTAATGACTATTTTGACCCCTTTTTCCTGAGCCATTTTAATGTGCTCTGCCGATAGGTCTAATCTTTGTGGATTTGCATTTAATTCTAACACGGTTCCAGTTTTTGATGCCTTATCGATTAATTGTTCAATATTTACTTCATACCCTTTTCGTCGTCCTATAAGTCTTCCTGTCGGATGAGCAATGATATCCACATGTGGATTTTCAAGAGCGACATTTAATCTCTTCATAATTTCTTCTTCCGATTGTGAAAAGCTAGAGTGAATCGATGCTATAACTAGATCTAATTCACTTAATAAGTCATCTTCATAGTCTAAGCGACCGTCTGGCAGTATATCCATCTCTACTCCGGCTAAGACTTCGATATCCTCATATTTTTGATTGATTCTTTTAATTTCGTTCATTTGTTCTCTCAGCCTCTCTGGCGTTAAACCGTTTGCGACTTTTAAATATTGAGAATGATCTGTAATGGCCATGTATTTGTAGCCTTTAGCCCGGCAGGCTTCAACCATCTCTTCAATTGAGTACGCTCCATCTGATGCCGTTGTATGCATGTGTAAATCCCCTTTAATGTCTCCCAAGAGAAATTACTGCATTCTTTTTTATAAAATCAATTTCTTGGCCATCTTCTCGCATTGGGGGTGGAATGAATGGAAGATTAAAGTGATGGTAAAAGTCCTTTTCTGATGAAAAATTCTTCATCTCTCCATTTTTCATTTCTACGCCGTATTCACTGATTTTTTCACCGCGTTCTTTAGCGATTTGTCTCATACGAACATTATGATCTTTTGACCCTGTAAAATGATGGAGAGTCGTTGTAAATTGATGAGGTTCAACCATTCTGAAATCAATCGAAATGTCATATTCGTAGGATAAAGTCAAAGAAACCTTTGTCTCTCCTGCAGCAATTACGTCTTTTTTGTTTTCAATATTTAAGAGTTTCTCCTTTACAACAGTAGGTTGATCGGTTGAAAGGATAAAGTCCAAATCTTTGACCGTCTCTTTCATTCTTCTTAGACTTCCAGCCAAGGAAAACTCTTTAATTTCTTTTATCGATTTTAGTTGTTCCTCAATTTGCTTAGCGATTGGCAAAACAAAAGCAATTGGTAAGCGATCAGGTCGGTCTCCGGCTTCTTTCAATGCCTTTAATATATTTTCTTCTGTCTTTTTCCCGAATCCACTAAGAGATTGAACTTGATGTTCTTCACAAGCTTTTGTTAAGTCTTCTTTCGACTCGACTCCTAACTCATGATATAGTTTCGCAATCTTTTTACCGCCAAGACCTGGAAGTTTTAGTAAAGGCAATAGTCCCTTTGGTACTTCGTCCTCTAATTGTTCAAGTACAGTTGATTTTCCTGTCTGTAGAAATTCTTCAATGACACTTGCAGTTCCTTTCCCAATTCCAGAAATCGCTGTAATATCATCTATTTCACTTAAGCTTCTGTTGTCATATTCAAGCGCTGCGGCAGCTTTACGAAATGCGCTAATTTTAAACGGATTTTCGGCTTTCAACTCTAAATACAAGGCTATTTTTTCTAATAATTGAATCACATGATTTTTGTTCATCTCTATAAACACACCTTTTCAAAAAAATAGATTGTCGCATAAATGTTAAAAAAGAAATTACTCTATTCATATTCTGTTTTTACAAAGAAAAACTCCTCTTTCGTGAAGAGAAGTTAGTTCTTGTTGTATTCAATCCACCAGTGTTGTACTTGATCAGAAAAAATGGGTGTATAATGAATAATAGTGTTTGCTAAAAATGACCGATTTAATGCATTTTGGATAGATTCAATTGGAATCAATGCCGCTACGTAAATTAAAACAAAAATAATCAAATACATTTCAATCAGTCCTAATAGACCCCCACCAATTGTGTTCAATTGTTTAACGATTGGAATTTGAGCTAAGAAATCTAGCGCTGAACCAATTAATTTGAATACAATGATTACGGCAAAAAATATGATCGCATAAGCGATAGCTCGGTAAAAAGCAGTATCAAGGTGGGTCGTTTGAAAAATCAGTGGGAACGTAGACTTTTGATCCAAGGAAGGAAAAGGGATCCAAAGTGTCAGTTTTGGGGCCAACTCATCGAAGTAAAGAGAAGCAATAATCATTGCCACAATGAATCCTACCATATGGATAAGCTGTAGGATAAATCCTCTTTTTATTCCTACAAGTAAGCCTATAATAAATAACAACAAAATACCAATATCTAACATATATAATTCAATCCTTTAGTCGGTCTAATTCAGACTCCGCTTTTTCTAATTCTTCTTTTAGTTTAAGATAGTCATGTACTGCATTCACTGCTGTCAGTACAGCAAGTTTTCCAGTATCAAGTGAATGGTTTTTAGAACTGATCTCACGCATCATGTCGTCTACAGTGGAGGCAACTAGACGCATATGACTCGTTGGTTCCGTTCCTACCATCACATATTGCTGACCATATATATCTACAGTCGTACGTTTTTTTTCTCCAGACAAGTTCATGCCTCCAATCTACAAAATCCTACACAATATCATACCATGAACAGATTAAGAATGAAAAGCATCATTGTTTCATCTGTTTTTATGAAAGGAGTTCGATCCATTATGACAAACATCGTGATTCAAGTTGACTCGATTACGATGAAAAAAATGAAAGACTATTATCAGAAAGATTCTCGTTCTCCCATCCCACAAGGAGCAGTGTTCTCAGCCAAGCCAGCTTCTTGTTCGATTACAGGTTATAAATCCGGTAAAGTATTATTCCAAGGCGCATCTTCTGAAAGTGAGTCGCAAAAATGGGTGAATTCAGCTTTACTAAAACAGCCTATTCAAAAAAAAGAAAAGATCATTAGTCCTTTACCAGACGGCCTCGTAAATTGGTCGATGATTGGTTCAGACGAAGTAGGAACGGGGGACTTTTTTGGACCGATTACGGTTGTTGCTGCCTATGTACAAAAAGAACAACTAGCTCTACTAAAAGAAATTGGCGTGAAAGATTCTAAAAACTTAAAAGATCCTCAAATTATAAAAATTGCAAAAGATCTAATTAAAATCATTCCCTATAGTTTATTGACATTACATAATCCAAAGTACAATCAACTTCAACAAAGTGGCATGAGTCAAGGGAAAATAAAGGCCATTCTTCATAATCAAGCGATTCTAAAATTAATGACCAAAATTGCTCCAGCAGTTCCAGATGGAATTCTAATTGATCAATTTGCTCAAAAAGAAACCTATTATCGTTATTTGGCAAACCAGACTGAGATTGTAAAAAACAATGTTTATTTTAGTACAAAAGGAGAAAGTATTCATTTAGCAGTTGCTGCCGCATCGATCATCGCTAGATATGCTTTTGTCAAAGCTATGGACCAACTTAGCGAAGCCAGCGGCATTGTCATACCGAAAGGAGCTGGTCCAAAAGTGGATCTGGCAGCAGCAAACATTCTTTTATCTACAAGGGGAACAGGCTTTAACCAACATGACGAAAGCTCATTTTGCGAATACAGAAAAAGCAAAAAGACTCGCTTCCAAAAAGAAATATGGATAATCATAAGGACGAATACGTTTAAAATGATAGATTTCTTTCAGTCAATTTTAGATTTTTCTTCCATTCTTTATTTTATTTTACATGAAAAATCCCAGCCCAAAAAATTTCAGGCTGAGATTTTTCACGTAAACTGTTTAGTTTCGTAATTCTGCTCCAATTTGCTCTTTTACAGCCTCCAACACTTTCGTGTGAACGCGAACGACTTCATCATCTGTCAGCGTTTTCTCTGGATCTGCGTAAATTAATGAAAAGGCTACAGATTTCTTCCCTTCTTCCATACGATCGCCTTCATAAAGGTCAAATACATGAACTTGTTTTAATAATTTTCCAGCTGCAGCTTTAATGACATTTTGGATGTTGCCTGCTGACACTTCTTTTTCCACAACGAGTGCAATGTCTCGAGTGATCGAAGGATAACGCGGAATCGCAGTATAATGTAAAGGCTCTAAATCTGCTAAAAAGAGTGGACTAGCTTTTATTTCGAAAACAAATGTTTCTTTAAGGTCTAACTCTTTTTGAATATTTGGATGAAGTTGACCGACAAAACCAATTGATTCTCCATTTAATAATACAGCCGCCGTTCTTCCAGGGTGCATCCCATCTATTTCAGCCGCTTTGTATGAAATGGATTCAATAACTCCTAGCTTCGTTGCCCAAGCATCGATGATCCCTTTTACGACATAGAAGTCTACTGGTTTCTTTTCACCCTGCCATAGTTGTGCATGCCATAAACCTGTCACTGCACCTGCAACATGCTCTTCTTCTTTCGGTAATTCTTGACCGTCTTCTTTTAAGAAAACAGAACCCATTTCGTAGTAAGCGATTCGATCCATTTGTCTTGCAACATTGTAAGAGACTGATTCCAGCAATTGTGGAAGAATGCTAAGTCGTAAGTAACTTCTCTCTTCACTCATTGGCATTAACAATCGAATCGGCTCTCTTTTATCCAATGCAAATTGAGTTGCTTTTTTCTCAGAAGTGAGGGAGTAAGTAATCGCTTGATATAGACCTGCTCCTTCAAATAATCTTCTACTTATTCGGCGTTGAGCTTGATATTTATTTAGCCCACCTGGAGTCGCTTCACCTTCAGGCAGCGTCATAGGAAGAAGATCGTATCCATAAATACGCGCGATTTCTTCTAATAGATCCTCTTCGATCTGTATATCTCCACGTCTAGAAGGTGCATGCACGGTAAACCTTTCACCTTCTACCTGATAATCGAATTTCAAATCATTGAAAACCGATGCCACATCTTTCACTTCAATGTTCGTACCTAACACTCGGTTGATTTTTTCCATCGTAATGGAAACGATTCGATCATTAGCAACCGGATGACCTGCAACAGTTTCAGAAACGATGACGCCCCCTGCAAGTTCTACCATTAAATTAGCCGCACGATTTGCTGCTGCATACACTCGATTTGGATCGACTCCTTTTTCGAAACGAGCACTAGCTTCACTTCTTAAACCAAAGTCTTTTGATGCCTTTCGCACGCAATGACCAGCAAAATAAGCAGATTCTAATAAAACGGTATTTGTTTGTTTCACTACTTCTGAGTTAGCTCCACCCATTACTCCTGCAATCGCTACAGGTTCTTGGCCATTTGTAATCACTAAGTGATCAGAAGTTAACACTCTTTCTGTATCATCTAATGTTGTAATTTTTTCTTCATGATTGGCTCTTCTAACAACGATTTCTTTTGATCCAAATCGATCGAAATCAAACGCATGCAAAGGTTGACCATATTCTAATAAAACATAGTTTGTAATATCGACAATATTGTTAATCGGTCGAATTCCACCCGCAATTAATCTTGTTTGTAACCACATTGGAGACGAACTTACTTTGATTCCTTTAATAACTTTTGCTACATAATGTGGATTATCTTCACTATTTTCTATTTTAATTGTCACTTCTCCATTGGCTTGACTAGGTGCAATGGCTTCCACTTCTTGTCGTTTTACTTCTTCAGAGAGAATCGCTGCCACTTCATAAGCAACACCGATCATGCTTAAACAATCAGAGCGATTCGGTGTTAATCCCAGCTCAAGAATCGCATCATCGAGATTTAGAGCAGCAAGTGCATCGTCACCAGCTTTTACTTGATCTGAGAAAACAAATATACCATCCACAAATTCTTTTGAAACCATCTTGCTATCTATTCCAAGTTCTTGTAGAGAACAAATCATTCCGAACGATTCTTCTCCACGAAGTTTCGCTTTTTTAATTTTAAAATTACCTGGTAGAACAGCACCTACTGTTGCCACAGCAACATATTGCCCTTTCGCTACATTTGGAGCACCACAAATAATTTGGACAGGCGACTCTTGACCGATATCAACGAGACACTTATTCAATTTGTCAGCATCTGGATGTTGATCACATTCGAGAACGTGACCAATGACCACTCCTTTCATTCCTTCACCAGGAATCTCTACGCCTTCTACCTCTATTCCACTACGCGTAATTTTTTCTGCAAGTTCTTCTGGATTTGTACTGGTAAGATCTACGTATTCTTTCAACCAATTATAAGATACAAACATTTAATCACCCTCCGTCCTATTCTTCTATTCCAAATTGTTTTAAGAATCTTAGATCATTTGCATAATAATGACGAATATCATCGACGCCGTATTTCAACATTGCAATTCTTTCTGGTCCCATACCAAAAGCGAATCCAGTGTAACGCTCTGAATCATAACCAGCCATTTCAAGTACGTTTGGATGAACCATTCCTGCACCTAAAATTTCGATCCAACCAGTTTTCTTACAAACACTACACCCTTTTCCACCACAGATTTTGCATGAAATATCCATTTCAACAGAAGGTTCTGTGAATGGGAAGAAGCTCGGACGTAAGCGAATTTCACGATCTTCACCAAAGATTCTCTTTGCAAATACCTGCAAAGTTCCTTTTAAATCACTCATTCGAATATTTTCATCTACTACTAAACCTTCTATTTGCATAAATTGATGTGAATGAGTCGCATCATCGTTATCACGACGATATACTTTACCAGGACAAATAATTTTGACTGGACCTTTACCGTTTTTTGATTCCATCGTACGAGCTTGAACAGGTGATGTATGTGTTCGAAGAAGAAGCTCTTCTGTAATATAGAAAGAATCCTGCATATCACGGGCTGGGTGTCCCTTTGGAAGATTCAATGCTTCAAAGTTGTAATAGTCCTTTTCAACTTCCGGCCCTTCTTCAACCGTATAACCCATCCCAATAAATAAGTCCTCTATTTCCTCAACAATACGAGTAAGAGGATGATGATTGCCAACTGTAATCGGATTCCCTGGAAGTGTCACATCAATTTTTTCATTTTCTAATTGTTTTTTAACCGCTAGCGATTCTAATTCCTCTTGTTTCACAGACATATGGTTTTCGATATGACCTCGTACCTCGTTGACAAGAGCACCCATTTTTGGTCTTTCCTCAGCTGAAAGTTTCCCCATCCCTCTTAATACTTCTGTGATAGGACCTTTTTTACCTAAGTAAGCGACTCTCACTTCATTTAATGCTTTCAGGTCTGTTGCTTGATCAATTTTATGTAAAGCTTCTTCTTGCAGTTCTTTTAGTCTACTTTCCATTAAACTTCCTCCTCTTTTTAGACAAAATAAAAACCCCATCCCAAAAAAGGGACGAGGATATCATCGCGGTACCACCCTTGTTAGCTCTTAATTCATGAGAATAAGAACTCACTCAGTTTACGTAACGGCTAAATGCCGGGGCATCTTTACATTCTTAAATGGTCTAAATGCCAACTCTAGAGGTGAACTTCGCACGGTAGTTAATTAATAGGCTTTCAGTCTAAGGCCCATCTCCCTCATAATCACTTTCCCGTGTTACTTTTCTCTGTCATCGTTTTTCAATTATTTATTTTCTTCACACTTATATTCATATGAGTAAAGTATCATCTTATTATAGTACAAATAAATGGTTTTGATCAATTGTTTTTATTTTTAACAAGAAGATGTTGAAAATGATACACTAATATTCCTGTTGCAACTGCTACATTTAACGACTCACTTCCGCCATAAATCGGAATAAAAAGATTCTGATCTGTCAGATCTAATATCTCCTTTGAAACTCCTTGTCCTTCATTTCCAACCAAAAGAGCATAAGCAGCTGGTCGTTCTATACTTCGATAGTCGATGCCATTTTCTAAAGCAGTCCCAAATACTTTGACTCCGCGGTCTTTTAATGTCTGGATCGTGGTCAATAACGATGCCCTTACGATCTTTACACGAAAGTGGCTTCCTTGAGCTGATCGTATAACCTTACTATTAAATAAATCTGCACAGCCATCACCTAAAACCACTGTATCAATTCCAGCTGCATCCGCCGTTCGAATAATGGTTCCTACATTCCCTGGATCTTGTAAACGATCTAATAGAAGATAACGATTGCTCTCAGGTATTTGATCAAAATTCGGGCCGAATTCGCAAACCGCAAAAATTCCTTGAGTAGTTTCTGTTTCCGCTAAGGATTTTGCAATTTCTTCTGATACCATATACATGTCAACATTTGATAGATCGATATGCGAAGGCAGATCCACTCCTTCAGAAAGAATGATCTCTCTAACAACGTTTTTATTTTTTAATGCTTCTTCTACTAAGTGAAAGCTTTCAACAAGATATGTTTTCGTTTTCTCACGTTCTTTTTTCGTCGAAAGTTTTCTCCAATTTTTCACTTTTGTATTTTGAGTGGATTGAATCCAATTCATCCTCATAGACTCCTTTATTGTTCGATTTTCTCATTATACAAGAGATTGTATACATAAGAAATGAATCTTAGCGGAATGATAGAGATTATACGAATGAAGGAGGAATCATGATGAATTTAAATTTGAGAAATGCCGTACTGGAAAACGTAACAGGTCAGTCAAAAGAAGAACTGCAAAATGTCATTGTGGACGCGATTGAAAGAGGAGAAGAGAAAATGTTGCCAGGTTTAGGTGTATTATTTGAAGTGATCTGGCAACAGGCCGATGAAAGCGAAAAAACTGAAATGTTAGGTTCATTAGAAGCAGGATTAAAAACCACTTAATCCATATTATTCAAAACTAAATATTTATTAAAAAGTGAAGCTTATTCAAAAAAAATTGTCCATTATATAATTTTATGAGCCACTTTTCGATTTTTTTTCGATTTTTATGAGCGACTTTTCGATTTTTATGAGCCACTTCCGAAATAAATGAGCATTTAGAGAGAACAGGTCTCCATTGACTAAACTTATCTCGCTTTGTTCTTAAACAACCTAGTGAGCACTCACTCTTTTATTGCATTCAAAAAGGCTATCCCTATGTCGAAAACGACATGAAGGATAGCCTACTTTCAATTAACCGAAAGTAATTTCATTAATTGCTTTTCGATCTAATTTTTTAATTACCTCTACTATCAGTTTAACGGTATTTTCATAGTCATCACGATGAAGCATGGCAGCATGAGAATGGATATAACGAGTAGCGATCGTGATAGACAATGCAGGCACTCCATTCATTGATAAGTGAATAGCGCCAGAATCAGTACCTCCACCTACGATTGCGTCATACTGATAAGGAATTTTCATCTCATCTGCTACATCTGTAACGAAATCCCTTAGACCTTTATGAGAAACCATCGATGCATCATATAAAATAATTTGTGGACCTTCACCCATTTTACTTGTCGCTTCTTTCGCTGTGATTCCAGGTGTGTCACCAGCGATTCCAACATCTACACCAAAGGCAATGTCTGGCTTAATTTGGTTAGCAGACGTTTTTGCTCCCCGTAATCCTACTTCTTCTTGAACGGTTCCTACACCATATACAATGTTAGGATGATGAACATCTTTCAGTTGTTTCAACACGTCAATCGCGATGGCACAACCGATGCGATTATCCCATGCTTTTGCTAACAACATTTTTTCATTATTCATGACCGTAAATTCGAAATATGGGACAACCATATCTCCTGGACGAACGCCCCATTCTGCCACTTCTTCTTTGCTAGAAGCACCAATATCGATGAACATATCTTTAATATCAACAGGCTTATTTCGAACTTCAGCCGAAACGACATGTGGAGGCTTTGATCCGATAATCCCTGTCACATTCCCTTTTCTTGTTACGATAGTCACGCGTTGAGCAAGCATAACTTGAGACCACCAGCCACCAATCGTTTGAAAACGAAGAAAGCCTTTATCGTCGATCTGCGTAATCATGAATCCTACTTCATCAAGGTGCCCTGCTACCATAATTTTCGGACCGTTTTCATCGCCTGCTTTCCGAGCGATCAAACTGCCCAAACCATCCGTCGAGATTTCATCAGCAAATGGTTCTATGTATTTTTGCATTACTTTTCTAACTTCGCCTTCGTTTCCAGCGATTCCGTTCGCATCTGTTAATTCCTTCAGCATTTCGAGAGTTGGATCTAATTTCGTCATAATATTTCGCCCCTCTAATTAATATTCATTCAAAAAGATTATACTAGAAATGATGGGAAAAGTGCAAATTTTCAACTAATAACCGTTTTTTTGCCTTTCAAAATTAATTTTATTTTTTTCGATGTAAGCTTGCGTAATTTCTTCTTTACTAAAATCAAGCAGCTTTCCTAAGTAGAAATAATGAGTGAGTACATGCTCGTAGTTAGGAATAGATTGCTCTTTTTCGAAATGAGAAATGGACTCATATAAATCTAAAAACTGCTTTGTTATGTCTTGATGAGAGTAATCGTATCCAGACCACTCTAATTCTTCTAGTCCTTTTTCAATTCCAAGTGAGAGTATGAAATGAAGACCATCCACAAACTCTTCTACTATTACTTTCTTTTCAGAAGGACCTTTTTTGCTCCAAAATTTAAAACATCGTGTTTCATTCGCCAATTCTCCCACTTCTACTAATAGGGCAAGTATTTTCCTATCGAATAACGGAACACTTTCTAAACCATTTTCTTTCTCAATATACTCATCCAATTCTTTTTGCATCTGAAATAATTTATTAATATCCATATAAATCCTCCTTGTATTTATCGTAAAATTGATCCATTACTATACAAATAAAAAAGCATGAATGCTACTAATTCAATACATGCTAGTAATGGAAAGCCTATCTTAAATAGCTTGCGTTTCGTTTTGTGTCTAAACAGTTCCATGCCGAATGTGGCTCCTATTGCTCCGCCAATCCAAGCGAATAACCACAGTCTTGATTCCGGAATACGATAACGGTGGTGTATGGCTTTTCTTTTATCGATACCCATCAAGAGGAATGCAATTAAGTTAATGACTCCCATATAAATAAATAAAACTGAATACACTTGGATGGTTCCTCCTCATTCCCGACCTCTATCACTTTCTATTGATTGTGCCATATTTATTGATAACATGCCTGTTTTTTGGTTGGATTTACGTTTGTTATTTACTGGAAATTATTTCAGACTAAATGATTGACTCTCCTATACTTCATCCGATTCGATTTGCTTTAATAAGAGTGGAAATCGTGCGTTAAGTCTCGATGTACATTTGCTGTAAAGTGACGATTGAATGAAATAATCTAAGATACCAGCTCAATTGAGTCTTTAAATGATGGAAAAGCGAGGAACTTAACAGCAATGCATTTTAAAATTCAAAAGCTGATTGTTGTCAATAGCAGCGACTCCTTCGGGAACAGCGCGAGCTGAAAGCCCCGCAGTGATAGGATCACAGTCTAAGAGCGCAACACCCTGTTGCAACGACTGCGCTAAAACTTCCTGTTTGTCGGAGGAGATTGAAGCCGTGCCCGCGGAAAGCGTCTGCCTGAAACAGAAATCCATATCTTATACGGGCATGGATGTTCTAAGAAGACTTTTCTATGGACGCTTCAGATGCAATAAGCAGTTGGGGCTTGGAGACTAGAGTCAAAAATATGGATACTTTTTTATCTTTTAAAAAAACCCACCCTGCAAGCAGGATAGGTTTAAAAATGAAAATTATTTGTTTAATTGTTCTTTAGCTGCATTAGCTAATTGTGCAAAAGCTTGTTCGTCAACTACTGCTAACTCAGCAAGCATTTTACGGTTAACTTCGATACCAGCTAATTTCAATCCGTGCATTAAACGGCTATAAGAAAGGCCGTTGATACGAGCAGCCGCATTGATTCGTGTAATCCATAGTTTACGGAAGTCACGTTTCTTCTGACGACGATCTCGGAATGCATACATATAAGATTTCATTACTTGCTGATTAGCTACCTTGAATAAAATATGTTTGGCACCATAATATCCTTTAGCTAACTTTATAACTTTTTTACGACGTTTGCGTGTTACAGTACCGCCTTTAACGCGTGGCATAAAATTCCCTCCTATTATCGTTCAATCATGAACCGTTCTGAATTATTTAATGTTGTCTAGCATGTGACGGATACGTTTGAAATCGCCTTTAGAGACAACTGCTGATTTACGTAGTTTACGTTTAGCTTTAGTTGACTTGTTTGCGAATAAGTGACTAGTGTAAGCGTGAGAACGTTTAAGTTTTCCGCTACCTGTTTTCTTAAAACGCTTTGCTGATCCGCGGTGTGTTTTCATTTTTGGCATTGGATGTTCCTCCTCAATCAATTACTTTTCGTTTTTAGGTGCTAAAACTAAGAACATGCTTCGTCCGTCCATTTTAGGCTTGGACTCAATTGTCGAAACTTCCTCACAAGCTACAGCAAAACGGTCTAAAACGCGTTGACCGATTTCTTTGTGAGTAATCGCACGTCCTTTGAAACGAATGCTTGCTTTGACTTTGTCTCCTTTTTCAAGGAACTTAATCGCATTACGAAGTTTCGTATTAAAGTCATGTTCATCAATTGTAGGACTTAGACGAACTTCTTTTAAATTGATGACTTTTTGATTTTTACGAGCTTCCTTGTCTTTCTTTTGTTGCTCAAATTTAAACTTTCCATAGTCCATTATACGAGCTACAGGTGGTTTAGCTTGAGGAGCAACTAGTACTAGATCAAGATTCACACGAGCCGCAATCTCCAAAGCTTCAGTCTTGGTTTTAATTCCAAGCTGTTCGCCATTTTGATCAATTAATCGGACTTCACGTGAACGAATACCATCGTTTAACATCATGTCTTTGCTAATAATGAAACACCTCCAAGGTTTTTTACCGAATACTAGGTTTGGGCAACAAGGCTATCATCATACAGCCTGATTGCTTCTACAGCACGAATCATCATTCTGAAGTGCTGTACATAAAAAAAAGATGCAGTGTGCAATTTACACACCCGCATCTCGTAAACGCCCTATATGGCGTAACTATCTAGAATGATAACCTGCTAACTGCTGCTTGGCGTTAATCAGGTGAGAAGCGGGTAGCTTCTTCTTTCCACAAACAAGTATTCAAATACCTAAGGTATTATATCGCATATGAACTGTCAATGTCAATACTTCTCTTTTCAAGGAAGCATCACAACAGAATTTATCATAACAAACATTTCACTTTGGCGCAATCCTTTTTCGACATTTATTTTCCAAAAACTTTAACGCATAAAAAAATCCCGCTAAACTGCAGTGCACGTCAGCGGGATTTTCGTTCATCTATTATTTCTTTGATTCTTTAGAAATGTGGTTAATAAATTCAGCAAGTGGCATCGTTTCTGATTTTTGTTGACCATAACGGCGAACGTTAACGGCTCCATCTTCCACTTCTTGATCTCCTACAACGAGCATGTAAGGGATCTTTAAAACTTGAGCTTCGCGAATTTTGTAACCCATTTTTTCGTCACGCTCGTCCATTTCTACTCGAAGTCCGGCTAATTTTAAATCTTCAAGAACTTTTTTAGCATAATCATGATGAGCATCAGGTGATACCGGAATAACTTTTACTTGAACCGGGGCAAGCCAAGTTGGGAATGCACCTTTGTATTCTTCAATCAAGTAAGCAACAAATCGTTCCATCGTTGACACAACACCGCGATGAATCACGACTGGACGATGTGGTTTCCCATCTTCTCCTACATACGTTAAGTCAAAGCGTTCAGGCAATAAGAAGTCTAGTTGAACGGTCGATAGTGTTTCATCTTTACCAATAGCAGTTCGGACTAGAACATCAAGTTTTGGACCATAAAATGCAGCTTCTCCATCTGCTTCGATATAATCTAAGCCCATGTCATCCATTGCTTCTTTTAACATACCTTGAGCTTTATCCCACATTTCATCATCTTGGAAATATTTCTCCGAATCTTCAGGATCCCGATAAGATAGTCGGAAAGAAAAATCTTCAATTTCAAAATCTTTGTATACTTCAAGAACCAAATTTACGACACGGATGAATTCTTCTTTAATTTGATCAGGGCGAACGAAGATATGTGCATCGTTCAATGTCATTCCGCGTACACGCTGTAATCCTGCAAGAGCTCCTGACATTTCATAACGGTGCATCGTTCCGAGTTCCGCAATACGAATCGGTAATTCACGATAGCTATGAATGTCATTTTTATAAATCATCATATGATGTGGACAGTTCATTGGGCGAAGGACGAGCTGTTCATTATCCATGTCCATGACCGGGAACATACTTTCTTGATAGTGATCCCAATGTCCGCTCGTTTTGTATAAGTCTACACTTCCCATAATTGGAGTATAAACGTGATCGTAACCTAATCGCTCTTCTTTATCGACAATGTAACGCTCAATGATTCGACGGATTGTTGCCCCTTTTGGCAGCCACATTGGTAAGCCTTGACCTACTTTTTGAGAATTCATGAACAAGCTTAGTTCTTTTCCTAGTTTGCGGTGATCTCTTTCTTTCGCTTCTTCAAGAAACTTTAAATGTTGAGCTAAATCTTCTTTTTTGAAGAATGCTGTCCCATAGATACGTTGAAGCATTTTGTTGTCACTATTCCCTCTCCAATAAGCGCCTGCAATACTCAGAAGTTTAAATTCCTTAATTTTGCTTGTTGAAGGAACATGAACACCTCTACATAAGTCAAAAAATTCACCTTGTTCATACAGTGTAACCGTTTCGTCTTCTGGAATGGCTTCAATCAATTCTAGCTTATATTCGTCACCGATTCCTTCAAAAATTTCTTTCGCTTCATTTCTTGAAACTTCTTTACGAACGACGTCTAGGTTTTCACCGACAATTTTAGTCATTTCTTTTTCAATCTTTACTAAATCTTCTGGAGAAAGTGATTCTTCCATGTCGATATCATAATAAAAACCATTTTCGATGACCGGGCCTACACCCAACTTCACATTTTTATAAAGTCTTTTTATTGCTTGAGCCATCAAATGCGCCGTACTGTGACGAAGGATTTCAAGTGCATCTGAATGATCTGGTGTCACAATTTCAAAACTTGCATTTTCTTCGATCGGTCTTCTTAAATCGAATAATTGTCCGTTTACTTTACCTGCTAAAGCTTTCTTCTTTAGTCCAGGACTAATGGAAGATGCGATCTCTTCCGTTGTAATGCCTTTGTTGTATTCCTTGCTTGCTCCATCAGGAAAAGTAATGATTAATTGTTCAGACATTTGTCCCACTCCTCTTAAAAAAGTATATAAAAAAGCCTCATCCCAAAAGGGACGAAGCTTATCATTTGTTTGCTATCGTGGTTCCACCCTCGTTTTCATTTATCTAAGAAGAAACATAAGATAAATGACTCCGGTTCAGATAACGGCTGCATCCGTCAACAAATACTCAGCGAAGGGCTTTTTATTGTTGAAGTTTAGAGGTGGTCATCTTTCCAATCGTGATAGGAAGCTCTCAGCATTACTTCCCTCTCTGAAATCCGTACAGGAAATCTGTTGTCCTCATCATTACTTTTTTCATTATGTTGGTATTATAAAAGGATTGAGTTGGAAAATCAAGTAATATTCCCATTCATTTTATTTATATGCTTCGACTGAAAAACAAAAATCGAATTCGAAACAAATTTGCATGTTTAAGTTACGAACAATAGTAGGAAATATCGGATGATTCATTCAAACGCAAGCTTCTCTCTTCTTTTTTGTATTGGTGTCTAGTTTCAGTTCCTTGCGTCCAGGTGATAAATCCTGCCCGACCGACGAAGATAAATAGACGCCATAGCCTGACAAGAAGACACTGAAAAATACAATTCTTTAATTAAAGCCGCCCATTCTCAATAATTCAAGAATCGGCGGCTTTTTTTAAATATGACCCTGTTAATATGATTTAAGTAGTTTATCGGTTACTGGTGTATGCTTTCCAAGTCAATCACTTGTAAATAGATTTTCTTTCATCTAAAAACTGATGGCTCTTTATTGTCCAAGATCGAACAGTATGTTGTGCTCTTATGCCGTGAACCTTACGAGGGCAAATAGTGCTCGAGAATGTACACACATTCTTCGCTTTTATCGGTCAAAAACGGCGGTTTTTCCCATCAAGTTCAATAGGCTTCGTTAAATAACGAATTCGTTCCATCATTCTGGCTGCTTTAATTTTTTCTTCTTCACCCCGCTGAGAGTATGTCAGATGATGCTGCAACTCGTCATAGTCAAAATTCGATGTAAAGAAAGTCGGTAAATTTTCAAGCATTCGGAATTGAAGAATCGTTCCTAATATCTCATCTCTTGCCCAACTGGACATCGTTTCTGCTCCAATATCATCTAACATTAATACAGGTGCTTTTTTAATCGTTTCTATTTTTCCGTGAAGAGAATTATCACTTAATGAGTTCTTCATCTCTCTGAAAAACTCCGGAACATAGACCATATAACTAGAGATGTTTCGTTCCGCTAATTGATTAGCGATCGCCCCTAATAGAAAGGATTTACCCACTCCAAATTTCCCATGGATATATAATCCTTTCATCTTCACACCTGGCTCGTATCCTTCAACAAAAGAAAGGCTAGAACGAACAGCTGCTATTCTTGAATCATGATCAGATACCACAGTCCCAAATGATGCCTCTAGAATTTCTCGCGGAACATAGAGAGATTGGATTAACCCCTCCTTGTTTCTTCTTTCATCTTCTTGTCGTCCTTTTTTACAACGATGATATTCAAGTGCAATGTTTCCATTCTGAAGAACAAGGGATGGTTCGTACCCTTTCATTAAATTGATACATCCTTTAAGAGATGGACATTGTTCACACTTTGTGGTCTGTGATTTGTACTCATAAAGTTTTCCAAGTCCTCTATCAAACACACCTGGTTGCATTTCTGACTCATTCATTTGAAGAAAAGCACGAATATCTTTATTCTCTAGAATCTCTCTTTTCATATCTTCATATCTTTTCTGAAAGGACTCAGAATGAGTTAGCCGTTTTAAGGTGTTATTAATATTTTCCATATTCGTTCACCTCCTATTTTCGATATTTTTTTAAGTCTTCTTCTAATTTTTTTCTTTCGTCATCTAAGTTATCCACTTCATCCACTTTGGTTTCTTTCGGAGTAGGATTATTTTTATCATTATACCATTTAGGTAATTTTTCCGTTCTTGTCACATTCCGACGGGTACGAATGGTTTCTTTCGCTTTTCCACTTGTCCAAGAAAGATATTGTTTATGTTCTTCCTTTGCTACAGTCATCGCTTCTGGAACGGTTTGAATATTTTTACGAGACCAATGAGAAGCAATCGTTTCTATAAAGTTTTTATTCAATTTTTTATCTGTTCGAATCATGACGTATTGAATTAATACATTTGTAACGCCTGGATTCAATTTTTGTTTAAACATCACATCTTCAACAATTTTCATATCTTTGTCAGATGGACTAGAACCATTTCCCAAGTCAGTCAGCAATTGAATGGGTGAAATCGTTTCTAAATACCGAATCAATTCTTCTTCTTTCGTCTGTGGTGCTGAAGAAACTGTACGAAGGACCGGAGACAAAGTTTTTAAAGATAGCGTTGGAAGGTCTTCACCTTTTTCTAATTGGAACCATTCTCTTGCCTCTCTTCGAACGAGTTCAATATCTAATTCTCCATTCTCATCAACTGAAGATAGAATTAAATTTTTCATGGGTAGTGGAGAAATCCCATATAAAAAGGCCAATTTTGCGATGGTTTTTCTTACTTGAGGTGTGAAAATTTTTTTTGAGACAAATGAATCACTTAGTGAAGCTGCTAAAAATTCGAAATCAAATTCCTCATTTTCAATTTCAATCTCATTAGGATTAGATTTCGATATCCATTGCTTGTCTTGATTCTTTTCAATTTCCTCCGTCAATTCGGCAATTTGCGTTGGTGAAATCATATGTTTAGATCCATAAACGTCTTCGAAACCTTTCGTAATATCTTGATATTCTTTTTCATCAAAACTTTCATCAGAAAAAAAGGCTTTGTATTGTTGGAATTGTTTTTGACCAATTTTTCTATACAAATAGATATTAAGTAGTCCATCAGAGAAATATTGAGAAGGAGACAGCGGGGGCTGTAACTCATAAACGAATAATCGTCCTTCTTTTTGTTGTCTTTTAAATGTCTTTAAAAGGCCCATCCCTTCTAGCTTGCTTCTTGCATGAAAAATACTTTCCAAATTTTCCCCCAGTGCATTCATTAAAAAATAATGAGGAGATGGCTCTGACCAAATCCGTTGATGGCCAATTTCTGCCCACAGTGTCAAATAGAGACTTAAGCTATCCGATCCCATTAGAGGTTGATACAACAATGTAATCACTTTCCGGTCGAATTCCTGAATCATTCCGTTCATTCTCACTCTATAATGATCTGCTGGTTGTAATTCATTCCAATGTTTTTTCATCCTACACTTCCTTGTTTATTGCAAAATTTATTATGGGAATCCCTAATCATAAATAGGGTGATTCAATCGATAGAAATCTATCATCGTTTATTCAATTTTAAACGATCGATAAGAAAAGAGCTAAAGAGAACCTCTTCTTTAGCTCTTTTCTGGTGAGTCTTTTTTCATAATTTCTTTTAATTCATCTAAAAAAACATTGATGTCTTTAAACTGACGATACACGGATGCGAAGCGAACATAAGCTACTTCGTCAACTTTAGCTAAGCGGTCCATGACCATTTCACCTACATGATCAGACTTTATTTCAGAAACACCTTGATTTCTTAGATCTTTTTCTACCTCAAAAGCGATTGTTTGAATTTGTTCTAATGCAACTGCTGGACGCTTTTCACAAGCACGAATCAGTCCACGCAGAATTTTTTCACGACTAAATTCTTCACGATTCCCACCTTTTTTGACCACAATTAGAGGGAATTCTTCTACTTTTTCAAATGTTGTAAAACGATAGTTACACTCTTCACATTCTCTTCTTCTTCGAATGGATCGACTCTCGTCTGCTGGACGTGAATCAATGACTCGACTTCCATTATATTCGCATGAAGGACATTTCAATTTCATCAACTCCGTTCCGATCACCTATTTACTCTCATCTTATTAAAAAGTTCTAATTTATACAAGATTCGCGCGCAATTTAATGAAAGCCTTTACATCTTCTTGAGTAATACTTGATCTAATTCTTTATATAAATCAATTGTAAATTCTTTTAAAACTGGATAAATTCCCGTTACTTTTTTCTGTTCCGAAGTAAGGGTAAAATCGACAGCGATTCTAAAAGGTTCTAATGAAGTAATGGTCGCGATAGCGAGAATTGAATTCTTCCCTTTTACTTCAAAAGCCATTTCACCGCGCTCTTTTGATTGATCAATGAAAACACCTTTTTTACCCTTAAGTAAAGACTCGACTGTTTGATAGACTTTGTCAAATGAAGATCGATAATAGTGTGTGCGTAAAGCTTCTACTTCATGTTGATCTCTTGTTTCACATACTTGTGCAAAACGTTGAAGCATGGGTGACTTCGCCATTTTCAGTCCACTCCTTGTACAATTTATTAGCAATGCTTTTATTTATTTTTTCTATGAACGTTCTCTTTGAGTTAGGGACGTATTTATCGATATGTAGAATAGATAGGAAAAAGGGATGCATGTCTCCATACATCCCTTTTTTCTATCCATTTATTAAAGAGCCTGAGCTTTTGATGGTTTACTTTGTACTGGACCCATTCCACGTGGAAGCTCAATCGTTTCTCGTGTTTGCGCGTTCAATGCTTCAGCAATGTAGTCTGCAGATATATTAGGATCTAATTCTCCACATGTATAGACATCGATGCTCGCATAGCCGTGTTCTGGAAAGCTGTGTATTGTTAAATGAGACTCTGAAATAATGACAACTCCACTTACACCTTGAGGTGCAAATTTATGGAAAGCAACTTCGCGAATTTCTGCTCCAGACTTCAAGGCAGCATCCACAAATATTTGCTCAATTAACTCCATGTTGTTCAATTTTTCAAAATCACAACCCCACAATTCAGAAATGACATGACGACCCATTGTTTCCATTGATCGTTTCCCCCTTTGACATAGATTTTTTAGTCAAAATGAACGATTCAATCGGCAATAGCATAACTACCACGGGGGAAAGTTAGTCCGAAGAGGTCCTAACCCTTTAAGTAGCTATTCAGGTATAACTTGCGTTCAAGAAGTTCACGAAAAATAGTATACTTCCTATGTATTTTTTTTGCAATAAAAATATATTATTTTAGTTTTTACAAGCATCCTCTATGAATAAAAATTTCTGTACGATCGAACGAAAACACGACGAAAGTAGGAGAGGTTCGATAGAGATGTAAATCAAATACTAAGTAATGGCCTGACAACAGCCATTTTCATCGAGTAAATGATCATGTAAATGGCTTTGATGTAGTTATTGTTTGTTTCATAAGCAGTAAGATTGTTTTCATTCTATGTTAAAACAAACATGAAAATGGTGTAACTTCCTATTTATTTGTAAGAGGCTGATTAGATCTCATAGGAAAGTAATCATTATACTCGTGACCATTACAGGAGAACTGCAAAGGAGGAGAAAAATTGGTTATTGCATAGTCAAAAAAACACTTGGTTTAACCCAAGTGTTTTTTGTTTGCCTATTAGAGTGTAAGATAGAGGACCATTTATTTTGCTCATTCATTTGTCTCATTTGGTTGAGTTTGGATTTTCGTCCAATTTACAAACTACTTATTAACCAAATAAAAGCGATAAAGATTTTATATTAAACCGCTATTTCTGTTTTTTTTATCATGGCTTCTGATACATATTTAACTAAATCAACCACTCGACTTGAATATCCCCACTCGTTGTCATACCAAGCAAGAACTTTCACTTTGTTTTCTCCCATTACAATTGTTGATAATCCATCAATAATTGCAGAGTGTGGATTCGTATTAAAATCGATCGATACAAGTGGTTCTATCGTGAAATCAAGAATGCCTAATAATTCATTTTTAGCTGCATCTTTAAATACTTGATTAATTTCTTCCACCGATACCGACTTTTTAACGTCGACTACGAGATCAACTAATGAAACATTTGGCGTAGGAACTCTTAAAGCCATTCCATGTATTTTTCCTTTTAATTGTGGCAAAACAAGAGATAAAGCTTTAGCCGCACCCGTTGAAGTCGGAATAATCGATTGACCACATGCTCGAGCACGTCGCAAATCTTTATGTGGATTATCAATGTTTTTTTGGTCATTCGTATAGGCATGGACAGTCGTCATTAATCCGTTAATAATACCAAATTTCTCATCGAGTACTTTCGCTACAGGAGCCAAACAATTTGTCGTACAAGAAGCATTTGAAATAATGTCGTGGTGATCGATTTGTAGAGCATGCTCGTTTACGCCCATCACGATTGTGACATCTTCATTTTTTCCTGGTGCTGTTAATATCACTTTTTTAGCGCCAGCTTCTAAATGTAATGCAGCCATCTCTCTTGAATTGAATTTACCTGTTGCTTCAATGACAATGTCAATATTCAACTCTTCCCAAGGTAATTCTCTAGGATTTCTTTGATTAATTAATTTCACAACTTTCCCATTTACCACAAGATCCTGATTTTGGACCATTACTTCTGCCTTAAAAATGCCATGATTTGTGTCATACTTAATTAAATGGGCTAAAGTCTCAGCTGGATAACTTGCATTTATCGCTACAATATTTATTTTTTCCTCAAGAACTGCTTGACGAAATACCATTCTTCCAATTCTACCAAATCCGTTGATTGCCACATTTGTTTTCATCATCCGGTTCCTCCTAACCATAAAGGTTATACTTTAAGTGTTATTATCTTCTAATAGTATAACATATTGAAAACGCTTTTAAATACCCAATTATTCATTTGATAAATGTTTCATTTTTCTGATAATTACCCCTTCTTACTTCTATCTTATTTTTTATTTGGCTTTGCTAAATGATCATGTTGCTTTTTCAACATTCAGTAAAACAACTCGCTTTCCGCATACGAACGGTCGAACCTCACTCGTTTTTCCGCTGGAGTCTCATTGTTTTTGCTTCCTATCAACAACATCCGTAACATAGCCTTTTATTTATAGTCAAAAAAAATAACACCTAAGGAACAAGGTGCCATTTTTCAATCAATTGCTCTAATTGTTCTTTGCTTTTTTCAATTGTATCATTATTCCAAATAACTCCATCTGCTTTTGACTCTTTTTCAGCCAGGGGAAGCTGAGAATGAATTCTCGCTAACGCTTCTTCTTCTGAAAAGTGATTTCGCTCCATTAATCGCTTGATTTGAACCTCTGGATTCACACTAACGACAATTGTCTTTTCGACCATCCAAGAAAGCTTACTTTCAAACAAGAGAGGAATATCCATAATAATCGTTTGCTTTCCTAACTCAAGTCGCTGCTTCTTTCTCTCTTAGCATAAATGTACGAACTGCAGGATGGACGATTGAATTTAATTGTTTTCGTTTACTCTCGTCGTTGAAAACAATGGAACCAAGCTTAGCACGATCAATTGATTGATCATCAAGCAAAACTTCTTCACCAAACGTTTGTACAATCCCTTTATAGGCTTCTTGACCCTTCTCCACGACTCTTCTAGCTGCGACATCCGCATCAACAATGGTAAACCCTTTATGAACGAGTATTTGGGCGATGGTGCTTTTCCCGCTTGCAATTCCACCCGTAAGTCCGATAATCACTGACATTATACCCCTCCTATTATTGCTGGCAATTCGGACAGATATGCGTACCACGGCCAGACAATATCGTCTTTTCAATTTCCACTCCACATACTTTGCAAGGAAGACCCTTTCTTCCATAGACCATCAGATCCTCTTGATATTCACCTTGCTTCCCCATTGAGTTTTCGTAAGAACGAATCGTGCTGCCTCCTTTTTCAACTGCTTCTTGTAAAGTAGACTGAATGGCGTGATGTAAAGCGGCATTCTCTTGATCAGAAAGGGAAGAAGCAATGCGATCTGGTCTAATTCCTGCTCGAAATAAAGCCTCATCTACATAAATATTTCCTAAACCAACTACTATTCTTTGATCTAGCAATGCTGACTTAATGAGACGATTTGTTTTAGAGAGTTTTTTCTTTAAAAAAGAAATAGTGAAATCCGAATCGAAAGGTTCTGGCCCAAGATGCGATAAAGGTAAGACTTCCATCTCTGTTCCTTTTGTAAATAAATGCATCGTACCAAATTTCCTAACGTCAAGGTAGCGTAGTTCTGTCCCATCTGTAAATTCAAAGACTACATGTGTATGAAGTTCTTTTGGATCCTCTTTCGGATTGACTCGATATTTCCCTTCCATGCGAAGATGTGAAACGAGAACATAATGGTCTAAGTGAAAGAGGAGAAATTTCCCTCTTCTTGTCATTTGGTTTACTTTTTCACCAATCAAATTCAGTTTGAAAAGGTCAAGATCTAATGGAAATTTAATAATATTTGACCAATGCACTTCTACATTTTTAATTTCTTTATTTAAAATGAGGGGTTGCAGTGACTGCCTGACCGCTTCTACTTCTGGTAATTCCGGCATTCAATCTCCTCCTCTTTTTACTTATTTGGCATCAAACCATGTGGGTCCAAATGAAGAATCCACTTTTAAAGGAACTTCGAGCTCGATTGCATTTTCCATTACTTCCGGAACAATTTTTTGCAGAATTTTAATTTCTTCTTCTGGTGCTTCAAAAATCAATTCATCATGAACTTGAAGCAGCATTCTAGCTTGCAGATTTTCTTTTTTTAATCGATCTGCCATATCAATCATCGCTTTTTTTATTATGTCTGCTGCGCTTCCTTGAATAGGAGTATTCATCGCAGTTCGCTCAGCAAAACCTCTTAAATTAAAGTTTCTGCTTGTGATCTCCGGTATATAACGTCTTCTTTGAAGCAGTGTTGTCACATATCCCTTTTGTTTTGCCTCATGGATGATGTCTTCCATGTAAGCCTGAACGCCAGGATAGCTATCTAAATAGCGTTTAATAAATTCTGCTGCTTCTTTTCTTGGAATATCTAAACTCTGTGATAAACCATAATCACTAATTCCATAAACAATACCAAAGTTTACCGCTTTGGCTTGACGTCTCATATTCGAAGTGACCTCTTCTTTTTCCACATGAAAAACGTCCATCGCTGTTTTTGTATGAATGTCCATATCTTCTCTGAATGCTTTCATTAAACCTTCGTCTTTCGCAATATGAGCAAGAACACGTAGTTCAATTTGTGAGTAGTCAGAAGCAAAAATGAGCCATCCTTGTTCTGATGGAATGAATGCTTGTCTGATTTTTCGTCCTTCCTCAAGTCGAATCGGAATATTTTGCAGGTTAGGGTCAGTAGAACTCAGTCTGCCTGTTTGTGTGAGCGCTTGATTAAAACGAGTATGAACTTTGCTATCATTTTTATTGACGACTTTTAGAAGACCTTCAATATAAGTAGACTGTAGTTTCGAAAGCTGTCTGTATAGAAGAATATGTTCAACAATTTCATGCTGTGGTGCTAATTTTTCTAATACGTCCGCAGATGTAGAATATCCTGTTTTTGTTTTCTTTAACGCAGGAAGATTTAATTTTTCAAATAAAATGGTTCCAAGTTGTTTGGGTGAATTCACATTAAAGGTTTCGCCTGCATACTCATGAATTTTCTTCTCAATTTCAGCAAGTCTTCCTAATAGCATTTGACCCGTTTCCTCTAAACGCTGGGTGTCTACTCTCACTCCCATTGCTTCCATTTCACCTAAAATAACGGCTAAAGGAAGTTCAAGATCCGTAAACAGTGCCACCTGATCATTTATCTTCCAGTTCATTCATGCATTTTTCTTTCAATGAGTGGATCGCCATCGCTTTGCGGACCACATGTTCAGCATAAATCGATTCTTCAGGAATGGAAAGCTTTGCTCCTTTTCCATACACTGTTTCGTTCTTTTGCAAACCTTTAAAACCATGTCGAAGAACGAGCTCAGCAAAATCTTCACCTGACTCTGAAGGATTCAAAATGTAGGAAGCAATTAATAAGTCAAAATCAATGCCCATTAATTCGATCCCATGATGATAAAGTGCTACCTTTGTTTTCTTCGCGTCAAAGACTGATTTTACAAGAGCATTATTTTCTGCCCATTTTTTAAATGAGGAAGAAGATAATGCAACGTGTGTTGGAATGAAATACTGCCCTTGATTGTTCACCAAACCAAATCCTAGAATGGTTCCGGTATGATAATTATCTTCTAACATTTCGAGGTGAAGGGAGGTGTTTGAAATAAGAATCTCATCAGGAACTTCATTAAGCGTTTCAAAAGTGATTGGTTTCGAGTCTTCAATGACAGTATCTTCACTCTCTACTCCCATTTTATCGAGTAAAGATTGGAATTTTAACTCTTTAAATAAAGCCGTAAGCTTCGATTGATCAATGCCATTGTATTTAAGCTGATCGACTTCTGTCTCTAATGGTACTTCACGATAAATCGTCGCCAGTTCTTTGCTCATGATTGCTTGTTCTTTATTTTCTTCCAGCTTCTCTTTTAACTTCTTTCCACTTATTTCATCGATTGAATTCAGTATTTTTTCGACAGATCCATGCTCTTTAAGAAGTTTGATTGCCGTCTTTTCGCCTACACCGGGTACCCCAGGAATATTATCTGAAGCATCTCCCATTAGCCCTTTCATATCAATAATTTGTAAAGGCGTTAAACCATATTTAGACATAATATGATCCGGTGTGTAGTCTTCCATATCTGTCATACCTTTTTTAGTTATCCGAACCGTTGTTAATGGGGTGCTTAATTGAGTTAAGTCTTTATCTCCTGAAACAATGGTCACAGGCATTTTTTTCTCTTCTGCGATTTTTGAATAGGTACCGATAATATCGTCTGCTTCATAATTTTCTCGTTCATACCACTGAATACCATAGCCTTCTAATAGTAAACGAACGTATGGAAATTGCTCGGACAACTCAGGTGGAGTCTTTTGACGCCCCCCTTTGTAATCTTTATATGTTGAATGGCGAAAGGTTGTTTTCCCTGCATCAAATGCTACTAGAATATGTGATGGCTTCTCTTCTTCTAATATTTTATTTAACATCGTCGCAAAACCATAAATGGCGTTTGTATGTATGCCTTGATCATTATTTAATAATGGAAGGGCAAAGAAAGCACGATAGGCAACGCTGTTCCCATCAATCAATATTAATTTCTCACTCAATACTATTCCTCCATCCATATAGTTCATCGTACGATTACTTACATTCTATCACGGGCAGTTAGGAAAAGAAAAAAGCGAACACTGATCCATGAAATTTACTTGTATAAGAGCGAATGACAATCCTTTATTCCATTCAATTCGCTTAATCATAACGAAAAAAAGTCGAATACATGAGTATTCGACTTTTCCGGCTCCCTGGATGAAGGGTTACAAACTAAATGTAACAGAGAAGTATGAACTGCATATGAAGTAATTGTAAATACTTCGTAAATTTTCATTCGTTTTGATCCTTCTCTAGAGGAAGGGAGACGATAACTGTAGTCCCTTTCCCTACCTCACTTTCAATATTCACATATCCATTATGAGCTTCAACAATATGTTTAACAATTGCTAATCCGAGTCCAGTTCCACCTGAGTTTCTGCTTCGATCTTTATCGACTCGATAGAAGCGTTCAAAAATACGTGGTAGTTCATTTGCATTCATTCCTACCCCATTATCATTCACTCGAATTTCAGCTATTTTCTTTCTTTTTACAACACTTAGAATAACCGTTCCATCTTCATGCGTATAGGAAATAGAGTTATTTACAAGATTGATTAGAACTTGTTTTAATCGATCTGGATCCCCATACAACGGGAATCTTTCTGGCCCTTCAATGACAATCTCAATCGACTTACTCTTTGCTCTACCAGTAAGGATAGTTTTAACTTCATTCAATAAGTCATGAGCATTAAACTCTCGTTGATACAACTGAAAACCCGTTTGTTCAATTTTGGATAAGTCAAGCAGATCCTTAACAAGAGATTGCACACGATCACTTTCTTTTAAAATAATTTCTAAAAATGTTTTTAATGTTTCTTCGTCCGACATGGCTCCGTCAAGTAACGTTTCTGAAAAACCTTTAATCGAAGTGATGGGAGTACGAAGTTCGTGTGATACATTCGCAACGAAATCTTTTCTTGTTTGCTCCAATTTCTTAAGTTCTGTAATGTCGTGAAATACAAGGACTACTCCATTCCACTCATTCTGATTCCCAAATATTGGAGTGGCATATAGTTCAAAATATTTATTTCCACTTTTAAAAGGCAAAGTGATTTGTTTTTTGATTTTCTTTTCTGTTACAAAAATCTCCTCAACGACAGATTGAATTTCAGTAAAAGGAATGATTTCGTAATAGATTATTTTTTCTTTTTCTAATTCTGGTATTTTAAACAATTCTCGAAACGTACGATTTAGGATGATAACTCTGCCTTTTTGGTCAATTAGAACCAGACCGCTACCCATATTTTCAATTAATGTCATTAATCGTTCCTGTTGAATTTCATTCACTTTCATCATTTCTTGTAAATTTCTAGCAAGAATATTGATTGATGAATTTAATTTACTTGTTTCTTCTTGAGTTGTTTCATAGGTTCTTGCATGATAATCACCACTCGCAAGATCAATGGCAACTTTTGTTGCAGATTCAATGGGTCTCGTATAACGATTCGTCATACGTGAGGCCAGCCACAAGATAACGAGAAGCGATAAACCTAACGTGACGAAAAGCAAGACCCAGATTTGATTTTGAATAACAAACCACTGTTTTGAATGCGTACTAACAACTAAATGGCGCTCCGGCTGTTCTGGTGATGAAACTAACAATGTGGAATAATATAACATTCCATTATCTTTTTCCGTTACTAGAATTGGAAATTCTCCATTGTTTTTCTGTGCTGCTAAATCTCTTAATATCATTTTTGTCTCCTCGTTTGGAGAGTAAAGATTATTTCCAATGTCATCAACGATGACTCCATCTTTCGTCAAAACAGTGATCCGAACTCCTAGCGCTTCACTCATTTGATTTAACTTTGAATGCGCGCTCTTCGTCATTGATCCAGAGGGAACATTTTGCGCGATCAGGATTGTTTCATTTAATAACCGTTCATTGAAATTTTTTAAATACTGCGCATGGAAAAGTTGACCAAGAAGTATACCTAAACCTAGTAAAATCGTTAACATACTTAAGATCAACACCATCATCAACTTCGTGCGAAATCGAGTCATCAAATTTTAGGTTCCTCTAATTTATAGCCCATTCCACGGATGGTTTTAATATACACTGGTTTTTTTGTATCCTCTTCTAACTTTTCTCTAAGGTGACTAATATGAACATCCACGATTCTTGTATCTCCCGCAAAGTCGTATTTCCAAACGGAACTTAATAGTTGATCGCGCGTTAATACTCGTCCTTTATTTTCTGCCAAGTACTGCAGCAATTCAAATTCTTTGGGTGTTAAATCGAGCAACTCTTCTTTAAAATAAGCTTCATATTGTTCGGTAAATACTTTCAATTCACCGACACTCGTGCAAGTTTCTTTTTTCTCATTGACAGATTGATCTAAAGATACTTGTGACCGTCGCAAAATTGCCTTCACTCTAGCTACAACTTCTCTTGGACTAAATGGTTTCGTTAAATAATCATCTGCACCTAATTCTAGTCCTAATACTTTATCGAATTCATCATCTTTAGCTGTTAACATTAAGATTGGGATCTCCACTTTTTCTTGACGCAGCGCTTTACATACTTCTAATCCATCAAGATAGGGTAACATTAAGTCTAGAATGATTAGATCAGGCTTTTTCTCTAACGCTGTTTCTAATCCTTCTTTGCCATCTTCGGCAGTAATTGTCTTGTAACCTGCTTGCTTTAAATTGTAGGCAAGCAAAGTAACAATTGAGGGTTCATCGTCTACGATCAGAATGGTTTTTTCCATACAATCCTCCATATACTATCGGTTTCGAACCTCTTCATCCAAGAACACATTTCCTCTATCATTATAAAGCTTTCTCATGCTTTATAGGGATATCATCTACTAAAAATGAAAAATAGGCAAATAAAAAAGGACCACTCAGATTCGCATAATAAGATACGTATTTTAGAGTGGGAGACATTTTTATCCCAGTACAAGTAGTCCTTTTTTTGAAATCAACACGTTTTCAGTGGCCTCTATGAGACCCCAATGGACCTTGCAAAGAGAAGGCACACGGATCACCTGCGGAAACATACTAACATTAGTCGCACAGACCAAGGCCACGGTTTGTGCGACTATTCTTTTGTAGAAGTGAAGGGAAGTCGAGCAGACGCTGGGATCTTTGCATCCGAATCAGGCAAACTCCAACATCAAGATAAAATCAATAAAAGAGGAAATAGGAAGCTGCGGAAGATTCTATACGACATGGTCATGTCTATGCTCTCCTGGCGGGAAAAGACCCAAAATTCGATTGTGGATGATTACGATAAATGAAAAAAGCAACCAAATGAAAAACTACATAAGGTCGCGGTGATTGCCTGGGTGAATAAGTTTTTGAAAGGTGCCTTTCATCTTATCCAACATGGCCTCCTGTACCGGTACGAATCAGGCAAAGTTTCGTGACAGGATTCCTCTAACGATCGCACACTAGTCCCTGCGAAAAAAAATATTCGCCAGGTCTATTTGGCATACACCTTTTTATTTATTTAGTTTACTGCACCTGTTGCTTGGAGTGCAGGCGCTCGACTCCTGCGGGAATAGCATGAGCCTTGAGACCCCACAGGGAGCACGATTTTCGCGACCGAGGAGACTCAAGCCATGCCCGCGGAAAGCGAGCGCTGAAACGGAAAATAACCGCTTGGTACACCGAAATCACTATTTTTTTCTAAAAAATAAATGGGGAAACTCTTGACTAATGGTAAGAAAGCGTCTGCTTGAAACGAAAATCAATGGCTTATACGCACATTGAAATTCCAAAAGAACTTTTTCAGTAGCCTCAAAAACTATACGGTGTGGTCTCGATTGGCTCGTTCTCCGCAGGAGTCTCTTCATTTTTGCTTCCTATCAACAACATTCGCTAACATAGCCCTTACTTTATTAAATATTGCCAATTAGCTCTGTTGAAAAAATGAAATAAGTCAAATGAAAGTTCTAATATAACCACTAGAACTTTGTTCATACAGTGATAATGACTTTAAGTAAATGATTAGCAGAAATCAATCAGGTTGGATCTCCAAAAAACAACACAAAAAAAATTTTATATAGCCTTTAGATACCTATAGAAAATCACTCTATACTAAATCTAAATTCGCACTCTTATTGTAATATTTATTTTACTTTTTGTAAAAAAAATATTACAATATTGTTAATGAGGAGTTGAGTTTATGGCTTTGAAAGAAACTGGGTGTATAAAGAATCGTCTTTCAGTTCTACGTGCAGAACAGAAATGGTCTCAGCAAGATGTAGCTTTAAAGTTAGGGGTGAGTAGACAAACCATTGTTTCATTAGAGAATAACCGTTATAGTCCCTCCCTTCGCTTAGCATTTGAAATTTCCGCATTATTTGAAAGAGATATTAACGAAGTTTTTCAGTATAAAAAGGAGGATTTCAAATGTTGATACTAGGAATTGTATTACTGCCTTTCTTTATACTTTCACTTTACATCTTCCTTAAATTTAGTTGGGGTGAGGAAGGAAAGGATGAACGTGGGCAAAAAATATTAAATAGATCACTGATGCTTTCAGGTCCTATAATACCAATAGGATGGCTCCTTATGGAGATGTATCTAGAATTTTATGATGTTTCATTTACACTTTATCGTGATACGATTTGGATTCTGATTTTACTTAGCTTTATCATGCAAGGTACGACAATATTTATTTACAAAAAAAGAATCTAACTTTGGAAGTAATCTAAAAGGTTTCGAATTACTCGTATATGACCATTTCCTTCTTCAATTACCTGATGTTTAAATTGAAGATAAATACAATAAAAAGGACCTGGAATTTGGTCCTTTTTATTATCATAGAAATATCAACAATATGAATCAAGATCTCCTTTTGTTAAAAGTTATCGAGTGTTTGTCCTGAAATTTTGTCTAAATGATGAGGAGGACAAACCTGAAATATTCCTTGGAGTACTTTTTGATTCTGTTCATCTGTTGCATGAACTGAGATTTGAATGGAATGTATAGAATGATTTACTTCTGTCACTTCAAATAGAAATTGAATAGTTGCATAATGGAAAACCGGTTTTAAAAACTCAAGTTCTTGTTTTAAAATATGAGAACCCGGTCCAGGTAAATATTTAGAAATGGCCGAGGTCACAATACCCGTCAGCATGATAGAAGGAACGATTGGCTTCTTATAAGGCGTTTGTGAAGCATAATCATGCTGAATATAAAGTGGATTTGAATCATTCGTTAATCCTAAAAATAATAATAAGATCTCTGTCTTCAATCTTTTCAGTGAGTGTTAATTTTTCTCCCACTTTCATTTCATCTATCTTTCTACCTAACTTTCTCTTTTTACCTAACAACATAAGAATCCCTCACAATCGTAAGCGTTTTCATTTTATAAAAAGTATATGTCTATTTATCTTATCACCAAACGATTGATTATTTCCACTTTTCAAGTGAGAGTATCTAATAAATAGAAATGGACAGCACGACTCACGACTCACATATTTTAAATAAAAGCACCCCAAATTGAGGTGCTTTCTTTAAAAATTAAGCTAATACGTCCATTACGCTTTTTACGGATTCAACAGACTGGTCAAGCGCAGCTTGTTCTTCATGTGTTAACTGAAGTTCCATAATTTTTTCTAAACCATTTGCTCCAAGTACGGTTGGCACACCTAAGTAAATTCCAGTGTAGCCATATTCCCCTTCAAGGTAAACGATTGCTGGAAGAACACGTCTTTGATCTTTTAAAATCGCTTCACACATTTCAACGAGAGACGCTGCAGGTGCGTAATAAGCACTGCCATTACCTAAAAGGTTCACGATTTCACCGCCCCCTTTTCTCGTACGCTCAACGATTTGATCAAGGCGATCTTTAGGGATAAGTGTTTCTAGAGGGATTCCTCCAGCATAAGAAAAACGTACAAGAGGGACCATATCATCTCCGTGACCGCCAAGAACGAATCCAGTTACATCTTTCACTGAAAGGTTTAGCTCTTGTGCCACAAATGTACGAAAACGTGCGGTATCAAGCACTCCCGATTGCCCAATAACGCGATGTTTAGGGAAACCAGATTCTTGGAAAACCGTATATGTCATAGCATCAACTGGATTCGTTAGCACGATGATTATACAATTCGGAGAATGCTTTACAATTTCTTTTGTTACAGATTGCATTATTTTTTGATTTGTCTGTACTAAGTCATCACGGCTCATCCCAGGTTTACGAGCGATACCAGCTGTAATAACAACGATATCAGAATCAGCTGTATCTGCATAATCAGAAGTACCAGTAATATTTGAATCGAATCCTAGTACCGGACTCGCTTCAAGCATATCTAGTGCTTTCCCTTTAGTAGGATTTTCCATTTCAGGAATATCAACTAATACAACATCCGCAAGTTCTTTTTGAGCAAGTAAAAAAGCGGTTGTAGCTCCTGTAAATCCTCCACCAATAACGGAAACTTTTCTGCGAGAAAAAGACATATTCGTCACTCCCTTTTAGATGACTGATAAATTAAGGATCTGACCTAAGTCAGACCCTTAATGAATTACATATTTTTAATTAACTCGTCACCGAACTCAGAACATTTCACTTCTTTTGCGCCGTCCATCAGACGAGCAAAATCATAAGTGACTACTTTACTTTTAATTGATTTTTCCATTGAAGCAGTGATTAGATTAGCAGCTTCACTCCAACCTAAGTGCTCAAGCATTAATACACCAGACAAAATAACGGATGAAGGATTCACTTTATCTAAACCTGCATACTTTGGTGCTGTACCGTGAGTAGCTTCAAAGATCGCATGGCCAGATTCATAGTTAATGTTTGCTCCTGGAGCAATTCCAATTCCTCCAACTTGAGCAGCAAGAGCATCAGAAATATAATCACCGTTCAAGTTCATTGTTGCAACAACATCGAACTCATTTGGACGAGTAAGAATTTGTTGTAAGAAGATGTCTGCAATTGAATCTTTTACAATTAATTTACCAGCAGCTTCAGCATCAGATTGTGCTTTGTTTGCAGCATCTGATCCTTGCTCTTCAGTAATTTTATCATATTGTGCCCAAGTGAATACTTGATCGCCAAATTCTTTTTCAGCTAATTCATAGCCCCAGTTTTTAAAAGCACCTTCAGTAAATTTCATAATATTACCTTTATGAACGAGCGTAAGTGATTTACGGCCTTCTTTTATTGCATAAGTAAGAGCTGCACGAACTAAGCGCTCCGTCCCTTCTTTTGATACGGGTTTAATTCCAATTCCTGAAGTTTCAGGGAAACGAATTTTATTAACACCCATTTCATTTTGTAAGAAGTTTATTAATTTTTTCACTTCTTCGGATCCTTCAGCATATTCAATACCTGCATAAATATCTTCAGTGTTCTCACGGAAAATAACCATATCTGTATCTTCAGGGCGCTTAACTGGAGAAGGTACTCCTTCAAAATAACGAACTGGACGTAAACATACAAATAGATCCAATTCTTGACGAAGAGCTACGTTTAATGAACGAATTCCTCCACCAACTGGAGTCGTAAGTGGTCCTTTAATCGCAATAAAATATTCACGAATTGCTTCAAGTGTAGCTTCTGGTAACCACTCGCCAGTTTTATCAAATGCTTTTTGCCCTGCATATACTTCTTTCCAAGAAATCTTACGCTCTCCGTTATATGCTTTTTCCACTGCAGCATCTAAAACTCTAGAAGAAGCAGCCCAAATATCAGGTCCAATTCCGTCACCTTCGATAAATGGAATAATAGGTTCATTCGGTACTTGTAGTACACCATCTTTAACAGAAATTTTTGCTTCAGACATAAAATTACCTCCAAATTCAAGATCAAAGGTTAGAAGAATAAGACTTCTAACCCTTGTCTATTCTATTTTCATAATTGATATTACAACTTTTAAAAATGATTTGTAAATAGACGCGCTTAGCTACGTTTTTCGATTGGAACGTAAGTTTGCATACCAGGACCTGTATAATCAGCACGAGGACGGATCAAACGGTTGTCCGCATATTGTTCCAAAATATGTGCTAACCAACCAGAAACACGGCTTACTGCGAAGATTGGTGTAAATAAATCATGATCAATTCCAAGACTATGATAGACCGATGCAGAGTAGAAATCCACATTTGGTGGAAGTTTCTTCTCAGAAGTCACAATCTCTTCTATTTTAACAGACATTTCATAGTATTTTGCTTCTCCTCGAAGTTCTGTTAACTTCTTAGACATTTCTTTCAAGTGTTTAGCACGAGGGTCTCCTTGACGATATACTCGGTGGCCAAAGCCCATAATTTTTTCTTTGTTGTGTAATTTTTCATTGATGACTTCTTCAACACGATCAACAGAACCAATTTCAGTAAGCATTTTCATTACTTGCTCATTCGCTCCACCATGTAACGGACCCTTAAGAGCACCGATTGCGGCAGTTACACCAGAATAAACATCAGATAGTGTAGCTACACAGACACGAGCAGTAAATGTAGATGCATTTAGTTCATGATCTGCATGAAGAACTAACGCTTTATTAAACGCTTCTTCTTCAATCGCCTCTGGTTCTTTACCATTGAGCATGTATAAGAAATTAGCTGCGAAGCTAAGTTTTGTGTTCGGCGCAATTGGATCTTGTCCTTTACGAATTCGGGCAAATGCTGTTACTAATGTAGACATTTGAGCTTGCAAACGAACAGCTTTACGGTAGTTCGCTTTCTCTTCCATTACATCTGCTTCTGTATCGAAAAGACCAAGCATCGAAACGGCTGTACGTAGAACACCCATTGGATGTACGTCTTTTAGTGGGTATTGTTTAATTGAATCCAATACTTCTTGAGGCACACTAGCGCTCTCAGCAAGTTCTTTTTTGAGCTCATCTAATTCAGAAGACGTAGGTAATTTCCCATGCCAAAGCAAGTAAATTACTTCTTCAAAACTTGCATGATCAGCTAAATCGTCGATGTTATAACCAGAATATGTAAGTGTATCATCGATAATAGAGCTTACAGCTGAAGTCGTTGCGACAACTCCCTCTAGTCCACGAGTGGATGTCATATAAATCTCTCCTTTTAATTCTAAAATTGAATCTAAATCTGATGGAATAAGCTTTCTTGGTTTAAAATAAATAAATGAACGACGACCAGATCCAAATGAACGATCGCTCAGGAACCAAACGTCTTCCGAAATCTTTAAAATGAAACAAACTGACCAGCATGTTCATTCGCTAAAGAAGGGATACGCTTTCAGAACTCATTATATATAAGTTTCGAATCTTTGTGAACGAAAACGGCTTAATTTAGACAAAATATTTTTTCAATAAAATGATTCCACCTTTTATTATTACGTAAACCATTCAAATATTTTCATCGCCATGTAGGCAATTCCCGCTCCAATAAGCGGTCCTACAGCAACCCCGTTAAAGAGAGCCACCGCAAGTATTGTCCCGATCACTAAAGCGGCTGTGATATGTGGGTCATCTGTTAGCAAAATAAGGCCTTTTTTGGCGATTAATGCTACGGCAATTCCCGCTCCTAATGCGATCCAGGCATAGACTGACTTTACCGCCTCCGTTAATTCAGTAAATCCTATTTTCCCACTTGCAATAGGAGCCAGAACAGCAATCGTTATGATCGTGACTCCCCAATTAATCCCTTTATCACCGATCATTTGAAAAATATGTGCGCTATTTCCAAACAACTTCAAAATAATTAAAAAACCAACCGCAATCATTAATGATTGATTCTTTGCAAGCAGCCCGATTATGAGCAGCAAAGCTAAAAACACCATTGGTTGCGTAAACAATATTTTCATCCTTCCATAACCTCATTCTATTTTTTTATCCCCTCATTAACTTCTTTCTATTATACGCTTCTAGATGTAAAATAAAGTTATCTCAGTTGGGGGGATTGCCCATGAATCCAGTTTATTTATATCGCTTTATACGTCTTATGATCGTCATTGGTATCATTGTTTTTTCTTTTATTGCTCTTTTTTATGTTGCAAAGTACACCTACCCATTTATCATTGGGTTTGCCATTGCACTATTCATTAATCCTATCGTCAGAATCTTTGAGAAAAAGCTGAGATTACCACGAGGTTGGGCCTCCATTCTTAGTCTAATTTTACTCGTTGTTATTTTCATCGGGTTGATAACTTTACTCATTGCTGAAATTGTATCTGGTGCTAACTATCTTGCTAATGTTGTCCCTTCTCATGTTGAAACCATTGTCCAGTATGTTCAAGACTTTATTGCCTCACAGATTCTTCCAATATATCACCAGGCGTCTAATATTTTTAAGGATTTAGGAGCAGATCAACAGAATACAGTTATGACAAATATACAAACAGCAGGACAAAAAATCACCACTACATTAGCAAATTTCCTGCAAAGTTTTTTCCAAAAGCTTCCTGGGCTGATTTCTTGGATCCCCAATGCCGCAACGGTTCTTGTATTTTCCATTTTGGCCACCTTTTTTATTAGTAAAGATTGGCCACGATTATCTGGTTATCTTACTAATTTCATGCCAACTAAAGCAAAAACAAGTACTACTCGAGTTTTTGTCGATCTTAAAAAAGCACTATTTGGTTTTGCAAAAGCCCATCTTACATTGATTTCTATTACGACAGTTATCGTATTAATTGGTCTTCTCATCTTACGTGTTAATTATGCCATTACAATCGCACTTATTTCTGGACTTGTGGATTTACTACCCTATTTAGGAACAGGAGTGGTGTTTGTTCCTTGGATCGTCTATACGTTTATTACGGGCGATGTGAGTTTAGGGATTGGATTGAGCATATTATATGTTGTCGTTGTTGTACAAAGACAAGTAATGGAACCAAAAGTTTTATCTTCAAACATAGGGGTAGATCCTCTGGCGACATTAGTCGCACTCTTTGTTGGATTTAAACTTTTCGGTTTTTTAGGTTTAATCCTTGGTCCAGTTTCACTTGTCATCATTAACACTTTAATCAATGCAGGAGTGTTTCACGACCTGTTTTACTTCATAAAAGGCAAAGAATGAAATGAGAAAGAATAATTAACCGGCAGGCACTGTCTATAAAGTTAGCGAAAGAGACTTTTGATCTACATCACTGAAGCTACCTGCTAGATTGCATCTTTAACTGATGTAAAAGCGAGGACCTAAATAGCTGTTCATTCAAAATTTAGTTGGTGATTGCCGGGAAAGGTAGCGACTCCTGCGGAAAACGAGCCAATCGAGACTCCGCAGTGTGGTTTTTGATGGCACAGAAAAAGTCATTTTGGAACATCAGTACTCGTATTTTTCTCTTAGAAGCTGTGGATTTTCGTCCCAGGCAGATGCGTTCCGCAGATGATTCGTGTGCCTTTTCTTTGCAAGCTCCAGTAGGGTCTCATAGACGTCACTTAAAACGTGTTGATTTGCTGAATGTAGAAAATCAACATGATGATAGAACCATACAAATATTAAAAAGGCTGCCCTAAAAAGTCCATTTAAATGACTTTTGGGACAGCCCTATTTTTTCTTATTCAAGGACATTGAAAACAAGTCCCTTTCTTTTAATAAAAGAGAAAGAAAATCGAAATCATTATCGATAAATCACGACTGCTTTTTTCTTCTTCACCATTCTTTGAATCATTTTAAAGAGTATTGGTTGCAATATTCTTCTTGTGAATGGAATTAACAAGGTGAAACCCATCAAGTCAGTTAAAAAACCTGGTGAGAGAAGAAAAATTGCTCCGATTAAAATACATAAACCATCTAATACTTCTTGACCAGGTGCTTCACCACGCGCCATACGTTCCTTCGCTTGGTTAAGCACAGACAATCCTTGTTTTTTAGCAAGAAAGGCACCAATTAACCCCGTGGCAAGAATGAATAATAGCGTAGGAAAAATCCCTAAGCTTTTACTTGATAAGAAAAACAAGCCCACTTCAATTGTCGGAATCATGATTAATGGAATAAGAAGTTTCATTTTCATTTCCCCTCTTTTATTTGAGCTTATAGGACGCTTGCATGCCCGTTATAAATAACACCATGTGAAGAATCCACTGTCAATTCTTGGCCATCTTTAATGAGTGATGTTGCACCATCTACACCAACAATGACAGGAATGCCTAAACTAATGCCTACCACAGCAGCATGACTTGTTAAACCGCCTTCTTCCGTAATCAACGCACTACATTTTTCAATGGCTGGCATCATTTCTTTATCCGATCCCACTGTAACGAGAATGTTTCCTGGTTGCATCTTCGCAAGAGCTTCTTCAGCATTTTTTGCTACTACCGCTTTCCCACATGTTGATTTTCGGCCGATTCCTTGCCCCTTTACTAAAACATCTCCCACAACATGAATCTTCATAAGGTTCGTCGTTCCGGACTCTCCTACAGGAACACCTGCTGTGATGACAACCAAGTTACCATGTTTCACTAAACCACTGTCCAAACTTTCCCCTACTGCCATTTCAAGCATTTCATCCGTTGTTTCCACACGTGATCCAATTAACGGTTGAACACCCCATACTAGTGATAATTTTCTAGAAACAGATTCGTTTGAAGTTACTGCAATAATTGGAGCTTTCGGGCGGAATTTTGAAATCATTCTCGCAGTATGTCCACTTTCAGTAGGTGCAATGATAGCATCTACATCTAAATTAATGGCGGTATGAGCCACCGCTTGTCCAATTGCATTCGTCATATTATGGTCGCTATCTTTACTTCTATTCGAAAGAATCATATTATAATCCAAAGCTTGTTCTGCTCGATAAGCAATCCGATTCATCGTATCAACCGCTTCTACTGGATAGAGACCTGCTGCAGTTTCTCCTGATAGCATGATCGCATCTGTCCCATCAAAGATTGCATTCGCCACGTCACTTGCTTCCGCTCTTGTTGGACGAGGATTTCGTTGCATCGAATCAAGCATTTGAGTAGCTGTGATAACCGGCTTTCCTAATCGATTACATTTTTTGATTAATTCTTTTTGAACAAGCGGAACTTCTTCAGCTGGAATTTCAACCCCAAGATCCCCTCGAGCAACCATTAATCCATCAGAGACTTCTAAAATTTCGTCAATATTGTCGACCCCTTCTTGGTTTTCAATCTTAGGGATTATTTGAATATGACCAGCATCGTTCTTTTCCAACAAATGGCGAATTTCTAGTACATCCGAAGCTCTACGCACGAAAGATGCAGCAATGAAGTCTACACCCTGCTCAATACCAAAAAGAATATCTTGTGTATCTTTTTCAGTAATACCAGGAAGTTTGACTGATACACCAGGTACGTTGACACCTTTTTTATTTTTCAAAGTACCACTGTTGTGGATAATGGTATGAATTTCTCCGTTATCTTTGTCACAATGAGTTACTTCTAATTCAATTAAGCCATCGTCTAAAAGGATGATAGAACCGATGTGGACATCATCAATCAGTCCTTCATATGAAATCGAGAATCGTTCTGAAGTACCTTCTACTTCTCTCATCGAAACAATAATATTCTCACCACTTACAAGTTCGATCGCACCATCTTTCATTTGATGTGTTCGAATTTCAGGACCTTTAGTATCTAAAAGAATGGCAACTGTTTTTCCAGTTAACCTAGCAGCTTTACGGATATTTTCGATTCGAGCTCCATGTTCTTCGTGATCACCATGTGAAAAGTTAAGACGGGACACGTTCATACCCGCATCGATCAGTTTTTCAAGCATCATAGGTTGTTCACTTGCAGGACCAATTGTACACACAATTTTTGTTTTTCTCATTCTAAATTTCAGCCTCCATTATTTTTCTTATTAAGTGAGTTCATTTCATAATTCCTATTTCAGATCATATTTACGAACATTTCTAAGAAATCTTTGCATGACTTTCGGTCTCTGTTCTCGACGGACACTTTCCGCGGGCTTGGCTTCAGCCTACTCCGACAAACAGGAAGTTTTAGCGCAGTCGTTGCAACAGGACAGGATGTTGCGTTCTTAGACTGTGATCCTTTCTCTGCGGTCTTCTGCTCAAGCTAATCCCGCAGGAGTCGCCGTCTGCTACTTCAACCAAATAGGATGTTCGTCTTTTAAGAGCTGATTTCTAATTATGAAACTGATTCAAGTATCGATTAAATAGATAATTCTTTAGATAAGTTGTACATCTTCTGATCTAGTTCATGTGGTCTACTTAATACCTCTATAATATCATGATCAACCAATACGTTCTTCTGAATCCCTACAGCTCTTCCGCCTTTACCTTCTAAAAGTAGTTCTATAGCATGAGCACCCAGTCTGCTCGCCAATACTCGATCTAATCCCGTTGGTGTCCCACCTCTTTGAATATGACCAAGAACAGAAACGCGTGTTTCAAAACTCGATACTTCATGTAAACGGTTTGCAAACTCCGTACCACTCATAACGCCTTCAGCGACAATAATGATGGTATGCCGTTTTCCACGTTGATGCCCACGTTCGATTCTTTCTGCAATTTCTTTCATCGTAAATGGCTCTTCTGGTATTAAAATCGTTTCGGCTCCGCCTGCTAGACCCGCCCATAAAGCTAAATCTCCTGCATCACGTCCCATCACTTCAACAATAAACGTTCGTTCATGGGAAGTTGCGGTATCTCTAATCTTATCAATTGCATCAATAACGGTATTAAGCGCCGTGTCAAATCCAATGGTGAAATCAGTACCCGGAATATCATTGTCAATCGTTCCAGGAACACCAATACAAGGAAAACCTTGTTCTGTTAAAGCTTTCGCGCCTCGATATGACCCGTCTCCACCAATCACAACTAAAGCTTCAATCCCATGTTTTTTTAATTGCTCGATCCCTTTTTGTTGTCCTTCTTTAGTCTTAAACTCTTCACATCTAGAAGAATAAAGAGTCGTTCCACCACGATGAATAATATCCCCTACTGAACCAAGTTCCAATTTTTTAATATTCCCTGTTATTAATCCCGTGTATCCTTGATAAATTCCATAAACTTCAAGATTATGATAGATCGCCTTTCTGACTACTGCTCGAACAGCCGCATTCATTCCTGGAGCATCTCCACCACTTGTTAGAACACCAATACGTTTCAAAATTGTTCACCTCGTATATTTTCATGTATGTGTTATTTCACGATAAAAATAAATTTTTATTAAAAGAAATTCATTTAGAATAATCGTTTAATCTTTTTAAATCATTCTATTTTTCAACTTTACATTGAGATGTGAGTACAATCCATTTCATCATGAGTACTTCTCTCATCATCCCCAAGAATAGGATCTCTTTATTCCTAACCATACCACGAAAAATGAAGCACCTCAATTAATTAGAGAAACGAAAATCATGAGATAAAAAATGTAAGCGCTTAAATAAAAAACGTGCTCCCCAAAGGGATGCACGTTATAAATGAACCTTCTCGGATTGTTTAACTGAACCAAATTCACCCATTTTTTTGAATTTCTCGTAACGATGATCAACTAATTCATCCGGTGTCATTTCGAATAATGTTGCCAATGATTTTTTTAAGACTGCATTAATCGAATCTGCTTGTTTAATGAGGTCGCGATGAGCTCCTCCTTTAACTTCGGGTATCATTTCATCAATAATACCTAGTTGTAAAAGGTCCGGTGCTGTAATTTTCATAGACTCTGCCGCACGTTTTGATTGAGAAGCATCTTTCCATAAAATCGAGGCAGCTCCTTCAGGAGAAATGACAGAATAAGTTGAATTTTCAAGCATATAAAGGTGGTTACCCACTCCTAGTGCAAGTGCTCCACCGCTTCCGCCTTCACCTATAACTACACAAGTAACCGGTACTCGAAGTCCAGCCATTTCAAAGATATTCTTAGCAATTGCTTCACTTTGACCGCGTTCTTCTGCAGCTTTACCAGGATATGCACCCTTCGTGTCAATAAAACAAATAATAGGACGATTAAATTTTTCAGCTTGTTTCATTAAACGAAGTGCTTTACGGTATCCTTCTGGATGGGGCATACCAAAATTTCGGCGGATATTCTCTTTGGTGTCTTTACCACGTTGGTGACCAATCACTGTGACAGGGAGTCCATGAAACTTAGCAATCCCTCCAACAATCGCTTCATCGTCACCGTAAAAACGATCGCCATGCATTTCTAAAAAATCAGTGAAAAGATGCTCAATATAATCCAGTGTTGTCGGTCTTTGTGGATGTCTTGCTACTTGAACACGATCCCAAGGAAGCATGTTGGTATAAATATCATCTTCAAGTTTTAATAGTCGTTTCTCTAATTTATTAATTTCAGATGAAAGATCAACATCAGAATGCTCTGTAAATTCTTTTAATTCATTAATTTTTCCTCTTAAATCTAAAATAGGTTTCTCAAATTCTAATTCGTTTACCATGGAATTTCATCTCCTGGCTGGTGAATTTCAAGCAACGTAATCAATGTATCTCTTAATTCTAAACGAGAAATCACTCGATCCAATTGCCCGTGTTTTAATAAAAATTCTGAGGTTTGAAAATCCTCTGGTAATTCTTCACGAATCGTTTGTTCAATAATACGACGGCCTGCAAAACCAATTAATGCTTTTGGTTCAGCAAAATTATAATCCCCTAAAGAAGCAAAGCTTGCAGAGACTCCTCCAGTTGTTGGATGGGTCATGACTGATATAAAAAGACCACCATTTTCACTTAATCTCTTAAGAGCAGCGCTTGTTTTAGCCATTTGCATTAATGAAAGAACTCCCTCTTGCATTCGAGCTCCTCCAGAAGCAGTAAAGATTAGGAATGGACACTTTCTTCTGTCTGCTTCTTCAACTGCTAATGCGATTTTTTCACCTACAACAGAGCCCATACTGCCCATACGGAAGCTAGAATCCATTACGGCAATGACAATTGGAAAAGATTCAATCGTTCCATACCCTGTCACAATCGCTTCATTTAAAGTCGTTTCTTTCCGATCCTTCTCTACTTTTTCTAAGTAACCTGGGAAATTCAACGGGTTTTTAGAAATAAGATCGGAATGAATTTCGATAAATGAACCATTATCAAGCAAACTATCGATCCGATCGTATGCTTTAAGTTGGTGATGATGTCCACAATGTATACAGACCATTAAATTTTTCTTTATTTCTTTCGTATACATAATTTTTCTGCATTTTGGACATTTTGTCATAATTCCTTCTGGCACATCTTGTTTCGCTAGTTCTGATGGAATCGTTGCATATTTTTTTTTCTTGGTTTTAGCGAACATTCCCATTCCTTTTAGCAACATCTTTCCCTTCTTTCTTAGAGCTTTTCGTTGTTCACTTTCGAAATAAATAAATGATGAATAAAGTCGTCAACCGCATTTCGAACGATTTCTTTTTCTTTAACATCTACATACTCTAGCCAACTACAGAGTTGGTTGTGCAATTCGTGCTCTGTTGTTAGCTTCTGAGTAGGCAGTTGAGAAAATTCATTTAAAATGAGCCATATTCGAGATAAAAGTTGATTATGAGTAGAAGCGATAATCGCTGCCATGATCACATTTGAATCTGGTAGAGCCCCAAATTCAAGGATCCAAGCAGGCCATTTTTGGCGAAACTCTTCTATATTTTGAGACAGTTTTTGCATAGCCTGCATTTCAATCCACTTTTTTGTTTCAATTAAATCGGCTTTTGATTTAGGGTCTTGTAAGATGAAAGCACCTAACAAATCAATAAGTTGATGATTTTGAAAATCCCGCAAAAAAGTTCCTTCGCCTCGCCTTGTCTCAATGAGACCTAATAATTCTAAGGCACGAAGAGCTTCACGTACCGAGGATCTACCAACTTTTAACCGCTCAGACAGTTCACGTTCTGATGGGAGTTTATCACCTGTTTTCAGCCGATCATCTGCAATGATACTTTGAAGTTGATGGACAATTTCCACATACACTTTCGTTCCAGAGCGGTCATTCGTCACCTATAGTTCACTCACCTTTTCCGATCATCGACAATTCCATCGTTTTTCTTCTAATCTCTTCGGGATCTACTTTGATTCGTGCTACGCCTGTTTCCATTGCTGCTTTTGCTACCGCAGCAGCTACTGCCGGTGCTACACGAGGATCAAAAGGGCCTGGTATCACATAATCTGCATTCAATTCCTCTAGAGAAATGAGACCCGCTATTGCTTCTACAGCAGCTTGTTTCATTTTTTCATTAATATGAGTAGCACGGACATCTAATGCTCCTCTAAATATTCCAGGGAAAGCGAGCACATTATTTACTTGATTCGGAAAATCTGATCTTCCTGTTCCAATGACAGCTGCTCCAGCTTCTTTAGCATCACTCGGCATAATTTCAGGTATCGGATTAGCCATCGCAAAAATAATTGAGTTTTGATTCATAGAAGCAACCATTTCTTTAGTAAGAGCTCCTGCTGCCGATACACCAATAAATACGTCTGCATCTACAAGTGCGTTCATTAAAGTTCCCGTCACTCGACCACGATTTGTGAATTTAGCTACTTCGTGTTTTACTGCGTTCATTCCTTCAGGACGACCTTCGTAAATGGCTCCTCGCGTATCACACATGATAATGTCTCTCACACCATATGTATAAAGAAGTTTAATAATGGCGATACCTGCAGCTCCAGCGCCATTGGCGACAACCTTAATCTCAGAGATTTTTTTGCCATTCAGCTTAAGCGCATTTAATAAACCTGCTACTGTAACGATTGCTGTACCATGTTGATCATCATGAAAAACAGGAATATTGGTTTCTTTCTTTAAACGTTCTTCAATAATAAAACAATTAGGAGCAGCGATATCCTCAAGATTTACACCGCCAAAAGTTGGTTCAAGCATCTTTACTGTCTCGACAATTTTATCAACATCAGAAGAATTTAAACAGATGGGAAAAGCATCCACTCCAGCAAAGCTTTTGAACAAAACCGCTTTTCCTTCCATTACAGGTAGAGAAGCTTCTGGTCCAATATTACCTAAGCCCAGTACGGCTGTTCCATCCGTAACTACTGCGACCATATTGCCTTTCATTGTATATTCATACACGCTTTCCGGTTTGTCGTAAATGACTTTACAAGGCTCTGCTACTCCTGGTGAGTAGGCAAGACTTAACTCTTTGGCATTTCTCACTTCAACTTTTGAAGTAGTTTCTAACTTTCCTTGATGGACGCGATGCATATGTAATGCTTCTTCTCTTAAAGTCAACGTCGTCACTCCCTTAACGTTCAGGATTTTCCTTTAATCATATTAAGTGGATTTTTTAATCTAAATAGTGGTCTGACCACAAAAGCTACTCTTCACTATACCATATGGAAAAAATGAGTGAAAGAAAATTATTTGAGAACAACGTTTGTCTCTCCAACCAACTTTCGAAGCTCTGAAATTAACTCTTCATTCGCTAAAACCCGGTCATCTTCACTTAACTGAACCGTTTTGTGATCTCTTTCATAGGCTAAAATAACCCATGAATACCCACGATGTTTTTTTAATATCCATCTTAAAGAATTTAAAAATTCATTAGAGTGCAGCTCAATAGGTATTTTAATATAAAGTTTTTTGTCCCCATTTTTTGTTAGAGCAACCGCTTCTTCTACTGAAGTCATCTGTTCGACAATCAATTGTTGTTTCCCTTGTCTCTCTTCTATTTTCCCTTCAACAATCAATATTTCACCTTCTTTGCACAACTTCGTATAACGTTTATAGATGGTTGGAAAGCAAGTTGCTTCTATTTCCTTCGTTGAGTCACTTATAATGAGGAAAGCCATGGCATCGCCTTTTTTTGTACGAATCACCTTCGATTGGTTCACGTACACGGCTACCTTTACTCTCCCTTTTTGAAGAAGACTGCTTGCTAATGAAGGCAGCTTCATTCTATCCCAATATTCCTGATAAGAAGATACCGGATGATCGGATAAAAACAACCCTGTTGTTTCTTTTTCGTAGGATAACTTGTCAATTGACCTCATTTTATCCACTTGAATATACATTGGCTTTGGCATTAAAATGTCTTCGTCACTAAATAAACCGAGTTCTCCTTCAACGGGTCGAACCAGTTCCGCGTGATCAAGAGCAACATCCAAACTAGCGAGTAGAATAGCACGATCCTGACCAAAACTATCTAACGCTCCAGCAAAAATAAGATTTTCCAACATTTTACGATTTAACAATTTTTCAGGTAATCGAATGCATAAATCGAAGAGATCTTTGAATGGCTTATTTTGGCGAGTCTGTATAATTTCTCGCAAAGCCGACATTCCAATGCCTTTTATAATCGCTAAACTCAATTGAATCCCATTTTCCTTTGCAGTAAAACCAAATTCGCTTTGCTGAATCGATGGGGGCAAAATCGAAATTCCTCTTTTTGAGGCTTCTTGAACATAAGCAGCTAGTTTGTCTTCATTCCCTATTGCTGAACTCAATAAGGAAGCAAGAAACTCAGTTGGAAAATGAGTTTTCAAATAGGCTAATTGATAAGCAATCAAGCTGTAGGCAACCGCGTGACTTCGATTAAATCCATAATTTGCAAAGTTGACGATTAAATCATACAATCGATGGGCTATTTGTTCCTCATAACCATTTTGAATGGCTCCTCCCACAAAATGGTCTCTTTCTTGATCAAGAACTTCTTTTTTCTTTTTACTGACTGCCCTTCTTAACAAATCCGCTTCACCGAGTGTAAAGCCCGCAAATTTGGATGCAATTTGGATAATCTGTTCTTGATATACGATGACCCCATAAGTTTTTTCAAGAATACTATTTAAATCTGGATGGAGTAAATCCACGGATTGACGATTGTGTTTTCTTTCGATATAAGTTGGGATCTGTTCCATTGGACCTGGCCGGTAGAGCGCATTCACAGCAACAATATCTTCAAATTCAGTAGGTTTCAGTCGTTTCAACACACTAACCATTCCGGATGATTCCAACTGAAATACCCCTAAAGTATCTCCTTTGCTTAACATTTGAAAAGTCTGATCATCTTGTAAGGGAATATCTGAGAGAAGTATACTTCCGTTCCTATTTTTTCTGATTTGTTTTAATATGCGATCGATAATAGTCAAATTCCTGAGGCCTAAAAAGTCCATTTTTAACAAACCTAATTCTTCTAACACATCCATAGGATACTGGGTTAAAAAAATGGAACTAGGGTCTCCTTGTAAAGGAACGTTATTTACCAGTGGACGATCCGCGATGACAATTCCTGCCGCATGGGTAGAAGTATGTCTTGGGAGTCCCTCCCATTTTAACGCGATCGTATAGATCGATTCGAAAATTTCAGATTGATGAAGGAATTCGCGTAATGTCAGCAGATTCTTCATAGGCTTCTTTAAGTGTGATTCCTATTCTTGAAGGAACAGCTTTCGATAACTGCTCTAATTCTTTACTATTAAGTCCGAAAATACGAGCAGCATCTCTTAATGCCGCTTTCGTTCCAAAAGTACCGAAAGTGATAATTTGAGCAACTTGAAGGGGTCCATATTTTTTTGCTACATATGCGATAACTTCATCTCTTCTGTTATCTGGAAAGTCAATATCAATATCAGGCATCGTCACACGAGCTGGATTTAAAAAGCGTTCAAATAACAAATCAAAAGCAATCGGATCTACTTCTGTAATTTTCAACAAATAGGCAACAAGTGAACCAGCAGCTGATCCTCTACCCGGACCTGTTAAGATCCCTTTTTCTCTTGCATACTTCATAAAATCCCATACAATTAAAAAATAATCTTCGAAATTCATTGTTTGGATGACTTCTAATTCATAATTCATTCGATCAAGGTAATTTCTCTTGCCTTCGAGTCCACGCTCATGAAGTCCTTCGTTGCACTTTTCCAATAAATAAGAAAATGCCGTTTCATCTTCATTCAATGGATATTTTGGCAACAACTTATCATTAAAATGAAGGTCAACATGACAATTTCTCGCAATGATCAGGCTATTTTCTATCCATTCTGGAAAACTTGAAAATAATTCGATCATCTCTTTTTTAGGACGGAGATCATAATGCTTCCCTTTCATTTTCCTCCGAGCTTCATCTGAGAGCTTATGTCCGTCTTTCAAAGCCAATAAACATTCCTGAGCAAATGCATCATCTTTCTCTACATATACAGAATCGTTTGTTGCAACCAGTGGAATGGAAAGTTCATTGCTGGCGTGAATAAGTCCTTCTTCTAGTCGTTTATCTAAATCCGTTCCATGATTTTGAATTCCTAAGTAAAAGGAATCTACATCAAAGAGTGACTTTAAAAAATTCGCTTTCTCAAGAGCTTCTTCTACTTTTCCATTGATCAATAATTGTTCGACTTCACCTTCGATTCCCGGAGTAATGGCATACAGGTCACTTGAATAACCTTTTAGCCATTTAGCTGAAATCGAACGATTTGAATGGGTTTGAACGACACTCGAAATTTTCATGAGCTGTTGATATCCTCTATTTGACTTCGCTAATAGTACAAGCGGATAAGTAGAACCTTCAACATCGGTCTCCACTTGGACTGTTAATCCAATAATGGGCTTAATGCCATTCTTTTTGCATTCTTTATAAAAAGGGATTGCTCCGTACATTACGTTATGATCAGTCAATGCTAACGCTTCAAATCCCTCAATCTGTGCTTTCCTTACTAATCCATTAATTGTTGAAGTGCTCATTAACAATGAGTAGGCACTCGCTACTTGCAAATGAACGAATGACATCGCAATCACACCTTTCTATCGTTCGATTTCCCTATAATAGAAAAAGAGACCTAATTGCACACGGCCTCCTTTTGAACAGCTAGCAAACAGAACGTATATCTTCGAGGACTGCTTCCGCTTCTTCCCACGAATAAATGGAAGCACCTGCTGCCATCGGATGTCCGCCACCGTTATATTTTTGGGCGATTTTGTTAATAATTGGTCCTTTCGAACGAAGTCTTACACGAATTTGATCGTCCTCTTCAATAAAAAATACCCAAGCTTTAATACCTTTCACATTGCCTAATGAACTGACAAGCAAAGAAGCTTCAGATGGTACGACCTCAAAATCAGACAACGTCTTTTTCGTTAATTTAATATGAGCCGCACCTAACTCATCCATTTGGAAATTCTGGAGCACATACCCATGAAGCTTCAGGACTTTATCCTCCACTTCATACATTTGGTTAAATAACTCGTTTCGATCAAACTGGTATTTTATTAACTCGCCAGCATAATCAAATGTCTTCTGCGTCGTACTTGGATAAAGAAACCTTCCTGTATCTCCAACAATCCCGGCAAACATTAACCGGGCAGCTTGATCATTCATGACAAACCCTTTGTCCTTTGCAAATAGATAAAGCTCATAAATCATTTCGCTTACAGAACTTGCATTTGTGTCAACCCACAGAATGTCCCCATATGCGTCTTCATTAGGATGATGATCGATCTTGATGAGTAGATCACCTAGTGTATATCGTTTGTCACAAACACGTTCTTGATTAGCCGTATCACAAACAATGACAAGTGCTCCTTTATATACGTCGCTATCAATTGTATCCAATTCTCTTAAAAATCTTAATGTAGGTTCTTCTTGTCCTACAGTATAGACTTGTTTATCAGGGAACGTGGCCATGATTAATTCAGCGAGGCCGCCTTGTGATCCATAAGCATCCGGATCTGGACGTACATGCCTATGAATAATGATGGTGTCGTATTTGATAATTGCATCAATAATTTGTTGTTTCATTGTCATCTCTCCTCATATTCTATTGGTTCTAGCATTTTTTTTTGAATATCGTTACAATAAAGAGGATTTAGAAATGGAGGAAAGTCCCGCATGCCTATATTAGTCGTTTTTATTGTTTTATCCATATCTTTCTATGTATTTTACAAAATTAAGCAAGTAAGAAGCAATCGACCAATGGAGAAAAAATGGCTTTCTTCAAAAGCAAGCATAGCATTAGGCTTGTTCGTCTTTTTATACGGTATCAATCAGTTATTCCTTTATCATACTACTTCTACCTACATTATCGCTGCTATTTTTATTTTCTTAGGCGGAACTAGTATATGGGGAGGATACAAATCCTATAAACATAATCTCCCTTTCGCCCGAAGAGAAGCGGAAGAATTCAACCAATTGAAAGTATAAAAAAACAGCCTTGCCTAGCGAAGTACCATCGTTTATCAAAGCCGCCTTATCTCGATTTAATGCGATAAGGCGGCTTTTCTTTTTTTAAGGCTTTGTTAAATGATCATGTTGATTTTTCAACATTTAGCAAAACAACTCAATTTTCACTACTACCGGAAGCTTTTCGTAGCTGTTCGCGCGATTTCCATTTTGGGTTAATGGCGGTCGATCATTTGACACATCATCATTGCTTTACCTACTATTTTCCCATCGTGAAAAACATCAATGTCCACTTTTGCAACCTTCCTGCCTACTTCTAACACTTTTGGAACGATCTCCAAAATATTGTCCATTTGTACAGGTTTCAAAAAATAGATCGTCATATTTTCTACAACAAGATCCCCTCTTTTTAATCCTTTTAATGTTCTTCCTGCAGCCTCTGTAAGAATCGTGGTGAATACACCATAAGAGATTGCACCTAACTGGTTTGTCATTTGTGGGGTCACGACGAATCGATAAGAAACTGGATCTTGGGTTTTACTCCAATTTCCCTCTAACTGGTTGGTAACGGTATCATCAATGGTTTCTCCTACTTGAGGTTGCCTTTGAATCATTTGTAAAGCTTTTAATACATCTTGCCTGCTAATAATCCCGACCAATCGATTCTGTTCATTCACTACTGGCAAGAGTTCGATTCCTTCCCAAATCATGCGATGAGCAGCAGAAGCGACACTCGTATTAGGATTAACAGTTATCGGATTTTTCGTCATTGCTTTTTCAATTTGTAAATCCTGTTCTTTTCCCATTACGTCTTTCGAAGTAACCATTCCTAGTATTTTCATTTGGCTATCAACAACGGGATAACGACTGTGAAGTGTGTCACGATTGCGTTCAAACCAATGGACAATCTTGTCTTGCGGAGAAAGATAAACCGTATCATCTGTAGGAATTAAAATATCTTCTACGAGAACAATATCTTTTTTTATTAACTGGTCATAAATTGCCCGATTGATCATTGTGGCAACTGTAAATGTGTCATAACTTGTAGAGATGATTGGAAGTTCCAACTCGTCTGCTAATTTCTTAACCTGATCGTCAGTGTCGAATCCCCCCGTAATAAGAACTGCCGCTCCCGCTTGCAATGCTAACTCGTGGGCATTTGTACGGTTACCGATAATTAAGAGGTTGCCAGCCCCTGTGTATCTCATCATCGCTTCAAGTTTCATAGCACCAATAACAAATTTGTTTAACGTTTTATAAAGGCCCGATTTTCCTCCTAAAACTTGTCCATCTATAATATTTACCACTTCTGCAAACGTTAATTTTTCAATATTCTCTTTTTTCTTCTGTTCGATGCGAATTGTACCTACCCGCTCAATCGTACTCACATATCCTTTGTTTTCAGCCTCTTTTATCGCACGATAAGCGGTACCTTCACTAACGGATAAAGATTTAGCGATTTGACGTACTGAAATCTTCTCTCCAACTTCGAGTCCATCTATATGAATTAATATCTGTTCATGCTTTGTTGTCATTCTATTCATCCTTTTTTAGTTACCTCATTCGCTCTTCTTTATTATTATAGTCGGAATGAGTTTGCTATTCAATTTCTCTCCCTTTCTGCTTGTTTTACTTTTAGTACGAAGAAATATTACCTAGCTTATAAATGAATCTTTTGGAAAAAGGATATGCTAGCCGATGATCTTGATTAGGAAGAAAAATGGACGAGACTCCTGCGAGAACAGCGTGAGCTGAAAGCCTCGCTGAGAAAGGATCACAGTCTAAGAGCGCAACATCCTGTTGCTACGACTGCGCTAAAACTTCCTCTTTGTCGGAGGAGATTGAAGCCGCATTCGCGGAACGCTTCCGCCTGGAACGGCAATCAACGGCTTATAAGAGAAAAATGCGAGTATGGGAACGATTTCGTTCCCATACTCGCATTAACGTTCCAAAAATCCTTGTTCAGTTTCCTCGAGGTTTTTCACGAGGATCCTCGACCGTTCATCAGAGGAAAGAGAGTTGTTTTGCTAAATGCAGAAAAATCAACATGATTGTTTAATACGGCCTTCAATTAAAAATGGGACTGCCCTTATAATTCCATTCAAATGACTTATGGAACAGCCCCATACTCGTTTTTCATCTATAAGATTGACCATTTCTCGTGTCCATTCTCCATTAGTATGAAGAGAACGCTTCTACCATCGCCTGCGTTCGTTTTCACACTCATTCCTATAATTCGATCGATTCTCCTGGATGAAGGACTACACCATTCTTTTTAGCTAAACGATCTACAAAGTTTTGCGGATCTTGTTTAATAGGCGGGAAAGTATTGTAATGCATAGGAACCACTTGTTTCGCATTGATATATTCAGCTGCAAGTAAAGCATCATCTGGTCCCATCGTGAAATTATCGCCAATTGGTAAAAACGCAAGATCGATTTCATTTCTTTCTCCGATGAGCTTCATATCAGAAAACAGCCCAGTATCTCCAGCATGATAGATGGTTTTACCTTCAATCGTTAGCAAAATACCTGCTGGCATACCCATATAAATAATTTGTTGATCTTCTGTGTTAAAGCTTGAACCATGAAAAGCCTGTGTGAATTTCACTCGACCGAAATCAAAGTCATATCCACCTCCAATACTCATTCCATGCGTTTTGACTCCTTGCCAACCAAAGTATGTAGCAATTTCTGCAATGCCAATCACAAGTGCATCATTTTTTTTTGCTAATTCTAAAGTATCGCCAACGTGGTCATTATGACCATGTGTCAATATAATAACATCTGGTTTTTCTTGTTCTACTTTTAAATCAGTCAATTCGTTTCCATTAATAAATGGATCAAATAGAATGGTTTTACCGTTCGTTTCTACTTTTACAATCGAATGTCCGTGAAAAGATACTTTCATATTTCATAACCCCTTTTTCGATTTTTTTTACTTTCAATTGAATGACTCCTTCTTTATTACCCTTTTTTAATTAAACTATGCTTAAAAAGAGCATCGAGCAGAGAGTTTACAGATTTTCTTATTCTTGCTACCCTTAAAATAGTACGAATAGTAGGAGGTAAATAGATTGGAATTGAGATTAAAGAAGTTAAAAGAATGGTTTACTGATCGAAAGATCGATGCGGGTCTAATTACTTCAATGGATAATGTCTTTTACTTAAGCGGATATCGTAGCGATCCACACGAAAGATTAATCGCTGTAATTGTACTTCCAAATGAAGAACCAATATTAGTATGCCCTTCGATGGAAAAAGAAGATGCCAAACAATCTGGATGGAAACATGAAATAATCGGATACTCAGATATTCAAAATCCATGGGAATTGATTTCTCAATCCCTTTCAGAACGCGTAAAAAAGATTGACTCTTGGGCTGTGGAAAAAACGCATCTAAATGTAGAGCGCCTTGAACAGTTGCAACATTATTATCCAAATGCCGTTTTCCACAATGCTGAAGAAAAACTACAACAACTTCGTATGATCAAAAGTGAAGCTGAACTTGAGATTATTCGCACGGCATGTGAGTTTGCAGATTATGCGATTGAAATAGGCGTAAAAGAAATCGCTGAAGGAAAATCTGAACTTGAGATTTTAGCGACTATTGAATTTGAATTGAAGAAAAAAGGGATCTCTGAAATGTCTTTCTCTACAATGGTTCTCACTGGGAAAAACGGGGCTTCTCCACATGGAAATCCAGGTTCAACAACCGTTAAAAAAGGAGATTTAGTCCTTTTTGACCTTGGCGTTGTTTACAAAGGTTATTGCTCTGATATCACCAGAACGGTTGCATTTGGAACGCTTAATGAAGAGCAAATCCGTATTTATGAAACGGTTTTAAAAGCTCAAAAAGCGGCTGTTGCGGCTGTTAAACCTGGCGTTACAGCAAAAGAGATCGATATGACTGCGCGTAAAATCATTGCAGATGCCGGATACGGTGATTATTTCCCTCACAGACTGGGTCATGGACTTGGCATAAGTGTTCATGAGTATCCTTCATTGACTGAAACAAATGATCTTGTATTAGAAGAAGGAATGGTCTTTACAATTGAACCTGGCATTTATGTACCTGGAGTAGCAGGGGTAAGAATCGAAGACGATTTATATATCACCGCAGACGGTGTAGAAACTTTAACAAAGTATCCTAAAGAGTGGGTATACGCAGGCGAATAAGAACAGAATCATTCTTCAGATTCGTTTATCCAAGCTCTCAGTGATAGGGATTCAATCTTTACAAAAGGTTAGTCCTTTTACACAGATCTTTTGAACAATGAGAAAACACCGCATCCAACGATGATTCAGTCGGAATGCGGTGTTTTATTTATTTCTCTAATAACGTTTTTGCATCAGAATATTCGAGTCCAAGTGCTTCTGCAACCGCTTCATACGTTACATATCCATCTAATGTATTGATGCCTTTTAAGAGTGCAGGATTACTCAAACAAGAATCTTTGTATCCCTTGTTTGCAATTTGAAGAGCATAAGGAACTGTTACATTCGTCAAAGCCATCGTTGAGGTACGCGGAACCGCTCCTGGCATGTTCGCTACTGCATAATGAACAACGCCGTGTTTAATATAAGTTGGATCATCATGAGTCGTAACCCGATCCGTTGTTTCAAATATTCCACCTTGATCAATCGCAATATCCACAACAACAGAACCTGGATTCATTGATTTAATCATTTCTTCAGATACTAATTTAGGGGCTTTTGCACCCGGAATTAAAACCGCTCCAATCACAAGATCGGATTCTTTTACAGCTTCTGCAATGTTTAATGGATTCGATATTAAAGTTGTAACATCTCTTCCAAAAATATCATCTAATTGCCGTAGTCGGTCGGGATTCAAGTCAATAATTGTCACTAACGCTCCCAGTCCTACAGCCATTTTTGCCGCATTTGTTCCCGCTACTCCCCCTCCAATAATCGTCACCTTACCACGCTGAACACCAGGCACACTTGAGAGTAAAATACCTTTTCCACCATGATTTTTTTCTAAAAATTGAGCGCCGACCTGTGTAGCCATTCGACCAGCCACTTCGCTCATTGGTGTTAGCAGGGGTAAAGAACGATTTGGCAATTCAACCGTTTCATAGGCAATCCCAATTACCTTTTTCTCGGTCAATGCTTTTGTTAATTCAGGCTCTGGTGCAAGGTGTAAATATGTGAATAAAATGAGCCCCTCTCGAAAATACTGATACTCACTTTCAATCGGTTCTTTCACTTTCATTACCATATCCATTTCCCAAATCTCTTTAGCTGTGGATAGAATTTTAGCTCCAGCTGTTTCATATTGATCATTTGAAAAACCTGAACCGCTTCCAGCTTGGTCTTCAATGTATACTTCATGACCCGAATGAACTAGATGAACGACGCCAGCAGGTGTCATTGCTACTCTGTTTTCGTTATTTTTAATTTCTTTCGGTACTCCGATACGCATCATGCATACCTCCGCTTAATATTTTCTGAATAAACTGTTAACTTAATTCTATCATCTCTAAAAACAGAACGCTATTTCTGAATCATGTAGAATGCGATAACTACTACTATTGTTCCCTTTTTAACCGATAATATGTTTCCAATTCCTCCATTCTTATCTACAATAGTGATAGTAGATCAAGGTTGGAGGATTTTGATATGACACATAAACAAATATCCACTCATTCTATTCCAGTGGAAAGATATGGATTGGAATCGGTTCCATTAAAAGAAAGAAAAACAACTGCATTTGAATTCGCCATTATACAATTAGCTTTTTCCGTAAACTCCGGTAATTTTATCGTGCCCGCTTTAGCTGTAATCGAGGGTCACCTTTCTATTCCGTATGCCATAATGAGTACAGTTTTAGGTTCACTTCTCGCTTTTTGGATGGTTTCCGTATTAACGATACCTGGCTCTACATATGGTTTACCTGCTCAATATGCCATTCGATCGATTATTGGTACAGTACTTTCCCGTTTTGCTGCCTCTCCGATACGTTCGATTACGTCGTTATACTGGTTTAGCGTTCAAACGGTTGGTGGCACGACTGTTATTGTTGCTCTTATTAATAGCTCCACTGGGCACAGGATCTCTTTTTTACCTGTTTCAATGATCTTGGCTTTTATTATGGCTTTGTTAGCTTTAATTGGTTTTGATGCTGTTAAAAAAGCGACGAAAGTTTTTATGCCTGTTTTAATTGTCGGTCAAATCGTTATTTTATCTCTATTTTTTCATCATCAAATACAGAATAATGATTGGTCAAACTTCCGAATCACAGAAGGATTTCATCCTGGTTCCTTTCTTTTATTCGCTAGTTTAGCCTTTGTACAATACGTTTCAGGTGTCAGTTCTTCTGCGGATGTTGCTCGCTATTCAAGAACACCTAATCATGCCTATTGGGGATTATTTGTTGGCAATGTCAGTGGTTTTTTCATGACTGCACTATTAGGAACGATGTCTGCTTCCCTTTTTCACCAAATGAATCCGTTTGTTGCATCGAGCCAGATTGCACATTCTTCTCTATTAATCGTTTTAATTACACTCTGCGCAATGGTTTCGATGATCTCCATTAATTTAAGTAACGCTTATACCGGTGGCTTCAGTACACTAAATATTTTTCCGCAATTAGGAAGAGTGAAGAGTGCTCTTTTATTTGGTACGATCGGAATTCTTCTAAGCTGTTTTCCAATTGTTGTTGATCAGGCGAGTACTTATATCCGATTATTAGGAGCGTTTGTCATTCCTTTATCGGCAATTATTTTTGTCGATTTTTATTTTCTAAAGAAAAAAGTAATCTCAGATCCTGATATCAAAAAGATTGCACTCGGCACTTTCCGATTTAATCGTAGTGCTTCTATCGTTTTCATCCTTTCAACACCTCTTTATTTTGTCATTCCGGCCGAATGGTCCCCAGGATTTATTATGTTCTTGGCAGCTGGAGTAACCTACTATCTTATTCAAAGGAATGAACAAAATGAAAACGATTGAATATTCTGATTAATACGAGCATTTTCTTCTAAATTGCTGTAAAATAAAGAGAAGAGGAGGAATGCGTTATGACACTTAAATATCATAATATTTTAGTGGCAGTTGACGGTTCTAAAGAGGCTGAATGGGCTTTTAAAAAATCAATTAGTATTGCTGAACGTAATCAAGCAACACTTAATTTAGTCCACATCATCGATACTCGCTCTTACATGGCACTTGAAGCCTACGATCGAAAAGTAGAGGAACGTGCCGAAAAATACGCAGAAGAATTAATGGGGAAATATAAGCAAGAAGCATTAAAAGCGGGTGTACAAACTGTAAATACTTTTATAGAATACGGATCACCTAAAGTGATGATTCCAAAACAAATTGCAAAAAAATTAGCAGTGGATCTGATCGTTTGCGGAGCTACAGGACTTAATGCAATGGAGCGTTTTTTAATCGGCAGTGTATCCGAACATATCACGAGAGCAGCTAAATGCGATGTTCTCGTAGTTCGTACCGATGATATGGAACGATTTAATAGGTGAGACAACGCATGGAGCCCATTCAGCTCTGAAAGCAATTGAATCCAGAAGACTTGCACGAGGTCCTATTTAATGAATTTGTCCTTTACTATCTTGGGAAAAGAGCTTTCCAATATTTTTTTTAAATAAAACAGATGAACAAAAACGAGCCGTTTTTGTTCATCTGTTTTATTTTTTACTTGTTTCTCTTGAAAGCAGCTGGAAGGATGGTCTCTTCTTTCAATAGATTGCTGTCGAATCCCACCAACCAAACACTGTGTATTCCATTTCATTTCACAAGATCGGACGATTTTTTTATTTTTAGCTCATTTCGTAAACTATGTTGCTATTTGTTGTTTCGCTAAAATCGGCTCTCTTTTCGTGGACGAACCACCACGTCTCCTCGCTCGTGCCTCACTGCGGATTTACGCACAACACACAGTGATTTAAATGAGGCAACTACAGTGGATAGGAAGACCTTTTATGAAAAAACAACAATCGATGCGAAAACAGCCTTAATTTTTAAAACGTTGTGGTCTATGCCTGTTCATTGTTGCACATTTAATGAATTGGAGTGAAAGGCGGCGACTCCTGAGAGAAAAGTGTGTCCAGGTGAGATCTCGCAGGATCGCAGCTCACGAGGAGACTCACGGACCGCCCGTGGAAAACGACCACCTGCAACCGAAATCAACAAAGTCGTTTTAATCTAGAAAACTGAATGTATAACTTTTAATATAAATCGCCACGTCCTTGTGATAAAAAATTCCGTTGATTCTCTACAGTTGTATCAGAATTTCGCTCTAAACTTTAAAACATTTCTGCATAGCATTTGAAAGTCGCCATTATTTTTATTGTGATTGACATTGGAAGATAAGTTTTCAGTTACAGTTACATCTATTATTACATTTTATTCAAGATTAGAATGACTTGTACAAACACCTTAATTTCTCTTTCATATACTATAAGTAGTTTGAGAAAAGGAGGAGAAAAGGAAATTGGATAAACATAAAAAATGTTGGAAATGCGGGCATTGTAGTTGCCAATGCTCAGATTATGAATTTGAAGATTACGGATGTACGGAAGGCAAATGCAGCGATCTCGATTGTAAAGAATGTGAAAATAACAGTTGCAGAGATCATTACGAAGAATACTCAAAATGTGGACACAGTTCTTGTCAGTGCAAGATCCCAAAATGTCCAGATTGTGGGCATCGTAATTGCCAATGCAGAGTGCAACAAAATGTAAAAGTAAATGTTTGTGTACCTGCTGGTGGTACCGGTGCTACTGGCGCTACTGGCGCTACTGGTGCTACTGGTGCTACTGGCGCTACCGGTGCTACTGGCGCTACCGGTGCTACTGGTGCTACTGGTGCTACTGGCGCTACTGGTGCTACTGGTGCTACTGGCGCTACTGGTGCTACTGGTGCTACTGGTGCTACTGGCGCTACTGGTGCTACTGGTGCTACTGGTGCTACTGGTGCTACTGGTGCTACTGGTGCTACTGGTGCTACTGGTGCTACTGGTCCTGCTGGTGCTACTGGTGCTACTGGTGCTACTGGTGCTACTGGTGCTACTGGTGCTACTGGTCCTGCTGGACCTACTGGTGCTACTGGCGCTACCGGTCCTACTGGACCTACTGGTGCTACTGGTGCTACTGGTCCTACTGGTGCTACTGGTGCTACTGGTGCTACTGGTGCTACTGGTCCTGCTGGTGCTACTGGTGCTACTGGTGCTACTGGTGCTACTGGCGCTACTGGTGCTACTGGTGCTACTGGTGCTACTGGTGCTACTGGTCCTGCTGGTCCTGCTGGTCCTAGGGGTCCTATGGGTGCTAGGGGTGCTATGGGTATTATGGGCGCTACTGGTGCTACTGGCGCTACTGGTGCAGCAGGTGGATTATCTCAATATGCGTATATCTACAACCTAGGTGCTGAAGTGGTACCTATAGACGATGATGTCATTTTTGATTCAAATGGAATAACTACAACTGGAATAACGCATGCCCCAGGAACAACGCAAATTCAAATAACCAATCCAGGAGATTACGAGGTTACGTTCTCCGTTTCGGGTGTTGAACCCAACCAATTCGCCTTATTTTTAAATGGCGTGCAAATTGTGGGAACAGTCTATGGTTCAGGAGCCGGCACTCAGCAAAACACCGGTCAGGCTATAATTGCCGTATCAGCTGGCGATGTTCTTACCCTACGAAATCGTTCTTCTGCTGCTGCTGTTACATTACAGACTTTGGCAGGAGGCACACAAACAAACGTAAATGCTTCTATTGTCATTAAAAAATTAAATTAGTTTTGAATAAATTTAAAAATTTCATAAAAATTTATAGAGACAGTTTTACTGTCTCTATTTATCATAGCAATTTGGTTTGTAATTGGATTCAATATTATGATTACTGATCGATTCTTAATGGAGAATTGTTTAAGCAATCATTTAACTGTCGGTTCAACAATAATAAGTACTGCATCTAATTGAATAGTGGTTTATTTTTCAAATATAAACAATTTAATAATTTATACTCACCACCTATGTACTTATTTCATAAATTAAAAGATAGAAAATCTCGAAAGGAGCTTACCCATTTGATTACAGTTAGTCTTTGCATGATTGTAAAAAATGAGGAAGAAACAATTGCAAGATGCCTAGAAGCGGTGAAAAATCTCGTTGATGAAATTATCATTGTCGACACAGGTTCTTCTGATAGAACAAAAGAAATTGCATCTCAATTCACCGATCGTATCATCGATTTTATCTGGATTGATGACTTCGCCGCAGCTCGTAATCATGCTTTTAGTCACGCTACAATGGACTACATTTTTTGGCTAGACGCCGATGATGTTGTTATGGAGAGAGATCAAAAAAAATTTTTAAAGTTAAAGGAAAAAGTAGATCCTTCCATTGATTCAATCACAATGCATTATAATCTCGAAATTGATGAAAAAGAAAATGTGATTTCAAGCTTAAGGCGTAATCGCCTAGTAAAAAGGCAAAACAACTTTCAGTGGTACGGGTTCGTGCATGAGTACATAGAGGTGAGAGGCAATATTCTTCACAGCGATGTTGCTATAACCCATCGTAGTATTCATCATGATTCAGACCGAAATCTTCGGATCTATGAAAATCGACTTTCCAAAGGTGAAATTTTTTCGCCAAGAGATTTGTATTATTTTGCAAACGAATTGCTTGAACATCAAAAGATAGAGCTTGCAGTCGATTACTATAAGCAATTTTTAATTACAAAAAACGGATGGGTAGAAGATTATATTTCCACATGTGCAAAGCTTGCAGACTGTTTTAATATATTAGGTGACAGTGAAAGAGAACTTCATTTTACTCTAAAAGCGTTTGAATACGACATTCCTCGAGCTGAGTTTTGCTGCAGATTGGGTTACCGTTTCCTCCAAAACAAACAGCTCCACCAGGCTCTCTATTGGTATAAACTTGCTACAGAACTCGAAAAACCCAGTGAGAAATTGGGAATGATTAATCATGCTTGCTGGACATGGCTACCGCATTTACAGTTGTGTGTTTGTTATTCACAATTAGGCAACAATGTTTTAGCCTATGCTCATAACGAGATTGCCCGTAAATATTTACCCGATCATCCAAGTATTTTGCACAACAAATGTTATTTAGAACCTCTTTTACAAAACAACACCAGTGATGCTTTGCGAAATGACTCACATCGAGCACAGCACGATTGAAATTAGCGACAGGTACCATTCCCTCTTTAAAGAAGGATGCTAAATTGATCTTCAGCGATACCGCATAAGCTCAAAAATCATCTAATCATCTTTTAGTAGAAAAGCTATCCTTTTGATGGCTTTTTTCTTTACATATTGTATAGAGCATGCCTGTTACAGGATTTCCTTTGTTAATCGTGGCGCATGCTTCTCTTAGTATCAAGGATCGATAAATGACTATATCAGCTTTTAAACCCTTTACTAATGAGTGTCCTGTTGTTAAAGGACACCATTAAACGAAAAAAACAGTCATTTTTAATCTAATAAATCGTCTTCTTTAAATGTTCGTGCAGTCCCTTTCCTTTCACAAGATCGGACGATTTTTTTCTTTATTTTTAGCCCATTTCGTAAACTTTGTTGCTATTTGTTGTTTCGCTAAAATCGGCTCTCTTTTCGTGGACGAACCACCAAGACATGCCCGAGGAAAGCGAGCGCTGGAACAGAAATCAACAGCCCGTTGACATCACTATGAAAGAGAGCACTTGACTACAAATAAGAAAGCGTCCGCCTTCAATAGAAATCAACCCATTCGTTTTTAATTTTAGAAGAGGACTGCCCTTTTCTTATTTTGAAGGGACATGTTTATGAATAAAGGTTTTGGCTTTTTCAATCTGCTGTTTAACTTGTTCAAATCCAGTTCCACCATAGGTGTTTCTTCTTTCTACAGCTGAATAAGGAGATAAGATTTGGTATACATCTTTTTCAATCAATGTTGATGCATCCTGAAACTCTTCTAATGTGAGATCAAGCAAGAATTTCTGATTTTGAATACAGAAAAGAACAAGCTTCCCTACAACTTCATGCGCTTGTCTAAACGGCATCCCTTTACTAGCCAAGTAATCTGCTAACTCCGTCGCATTAGAGAAATCATTTTGAACGGCTTGACTCATCGATTCTTCTTTTACTTTCATCGATTGAATCATGCCTGCGAAAATTTTTAACGACCCAGTGACAGTTTTAACCATGTCAAACATGCCTTCCTTATCTTCCTGCATATCTTTATTGTAAGCGAGAGGTAACCCTTTCATTACCGTCAGTAAGCCGATTAAATGACCATAAGCACGACCCGTTTTGCCTCGGATTAGTTCAGCCATATCAGGATTTTTCTTTTGCGGCATGATACTGCTTCCTGTTGAAAAGGCATCATCCAATTCAATAAACTGAAATTCCTGACTTGACCAAAAGATCATTTCTTCTGCTAAGCGAGATAAGTGCATCATCAAAATGGAAGAGCTGCTCAAAAACTCTATAATAAAATCACGATCGCTTACTGCATCTAAACTATTTTCATAAATAGCACGAAAGGATAATAATTCAGCTGTTCGATGACGATTCAATGGAAAAGTCGTCCCAGCCAATGCTCCAGCTCCAAGTGGACTGCAGTCCGTTCGACTCAATCCTTCTTCCATTCTTTCCTTATCACGTTGAAGCATCCAAAAGTATGCCATTAGGTGATGGCCAAAAGAAATGGGCTGAGCTCTTTGAAGATGAGTGTATCCAGGAACAATCGTATGGATATGGTTTTCACTTTGTTGGATGAGAGCTTCTTGCACCTCATCGATTAACAATAGGATCAGCTGTATTTTTTTCTTAAGGTACAAATGCATATCTGTAGCAACTTGATCATTACGACTTCTGCCGGTATGTAACTTTCCCACCGACTTCGCCTATTTCTTCAATTAGGAGATGTTCGATATTTAGATGAATGTCTTCTTGGTCAATAGAGAATTCTAACTCTCCATTCTCTGCTTTTACGACAAGTGATTGCAATCCCACTTTAATTTCCTTTTCTTCTTCTTTGGACAATATTCCTTGTTCAGCTAGCATGGTGACATGGGCGATACTCCCCTCAAGATCTTGCATCACCAACTGTTGATCAAAAGGAATCGAAGCTCCAAATTCGTCCACCCATTCTTCTGCTGTTTTTTGAAAACGACCTCCCCACAGTTTGCTCATGAAGAGACCTCCTCTTTTTTATTCACCATAGCATTTACTTTCGTTGGCAAACCAAATAACTGAATAAACCCGACAGATGAATCATGTTGAAACTCGTCATCCGCTGTATAAGTCGCAAGTTTTTCGTTGTATAAAGAATTTGGCGATTTTCTCCCCTCCACAATGGCATGTCCTTTAAATAACTTGACACGAGCCGTCCCATTTACCACTGATTGTGTATCTTTCAAAAAAGCGATTAGAGACTGGCGTAGTGGTGAAAACCAAAGCCCATTATAGATTAATTCCGTTAACTTCGTTCCGATCACTGGTTTAAAGTGAGCAACTTCTTTTACCAATGTTAAATCTTCAAGTTCCTTATGAGCTTTCATCAGAGTCATTGCTGCTGGACACTCATATACTTCTCTTGATTTAATCCCAATTAATCGATTTTCCACATGATCAATACGACCAATTCCGTGTTTTCCAGCCATTCGATTTAACGTTAAGATTAATTCGTCTAATGGTAGTAGTTGTCCATCTAAAGAGATCGGCACTCCTTTCTCAAATTCTATTTCGATCACTTCTGCAACATCTGGTGTATCTTCCAATTCTGCTGTTAATTCATAGGCTCCACTTGGAGGAGTCGTCCATGGATTTTCAAGCACACCACACTCATTGCTTCTTCCCCATAAATTTTGGTCAATGGAGTAAGGACTTTCAAGATTAATTGGAATCGGAATACCTTTTTCTTTTGCATAAGCAATCTCTTCTTCTCTTGACCATCTCCACTCACGAACAGGTGCGATGACTTGTAAATGAGGATTCAATGCTTGGATCGACACTTCAAAGCGAACTTGATCATTCCCTTTTCCAGTACATCCATGTGCAACAGCTATAGCTCCTTCTTGTTCTGCTACTTCGACTAATTTTTTTGCAATGAGCGGTCTTGATAGAGCAGAAATCAGAGGGTATTTTTCTTCATAAAGAGCGTGTGTTTGCAAAGCTATTAATGCATATTCTTCTGCAAATTCCTTTGTCGCATTAATGACAATACTTTTTGAAGCTCCAACTTGAAGGGCTTTTTGTTGTATGAATTCGAGGTCTTTGCCTTCCCCAACATCTAAACAGCACGCAATAACATCATATCCTTGTTCTGCTAACCACTGAATGGCTACTGATGTATCTAATCCACCCGAATAAGCAAGTACCACTTTTGATTGCTTCATAAATTATTCCTCCTGAAAAAGTATATTTATACATATAAATAAGTATTTATTCATTTATCATAAAATTGATACTATCATTCTACTGAATATTTATCAACTAATATAATTAAAAATACATAATGTTTAAATTTTCTATTTTTAGTCAGGAAAAACATTCCATTAGCTGGATGAATGATTTATACTTTTTAAAACAAACAAGGAGTGAAATGATTTTGGGTGAAACGTGTTTTATTTGCGAAAAGCATCTGGGAATGATAAAAACAACGGGAACAACCATATACGAAGACAAATATATCTATGTAGGGCATATTGATAAAGGAGAAAAGCCTACTTATTTAGGACATATTATGATTGACCTAAAGCGACACGCTCCTTCTTTGGGGGACATGACTGAAAGAGAAGCAAGCACATTTGGTATCACTTTGGCAAAAGTAAGTAAGGCTCTTAAGCAAAGTGAAAAGGCGGAGCATGTATATGCATTGGTATCTGGCAATTCAGTTCCTCATCTTCACATGCATGTTATTCCTCGTTATCCCAATACACCTGAAGAGTTTTGGGGACCGATGGATGTGTATGGCTGGCCAGAGGCCCCTTTTGGTGATAAACAAGAAATTGTGGAAGTCTGTGAGCGTTTAAAAAAAGAGATCGAGAATGAGATCTCTTATGGTGCTTAATTGGATAGGGAGTAAGGAGAATTTCGTCGATCAAATTGATATAAGTACATTTGGATCTATTCAAGTGGGTCGATTTGGTGGAAATTCTACCGCAGGACAATATAAAAATGAAGACGGATGCCTAGTTTGGGTCAACGAAAACTCGGACTGGGAATTTGTTTTACTCATGGATGCCCACAATACAGCTGAAAGTGCAGAACTTATCCTCCGTGCTGTTGAACGAGAAAAAAGTACGTGGAAAAACATTTTTGCTTTACCAGCAAAGGAATGTTTTATAGAAGTGGAAGAAGCAATTCTTAAATTATTTCATAAAAAATCTTTTATCGAAGAGTGTAGAAAAATCACCGGCGAAACAGCTTGTTTATTTGTCTTGAGAAAAGACCATTATTTATGGTGGTTTTCCGTTGGAGATTGTGTGCTTTATCACTTTCATCACGAACTTATTGCATTGGGTCAATATCAACTCAATCAACGGAATTTCTATGAATGGATTGGTGAAGTCAATACATTTGATTCTCCCGTTCCTTGCTATAGTATAGGCAGAAAAGAGCTTCGCAATGGAGTAAATCGAATTTTTCTTACGACGGATGGCTTATTGGAATGTCCAAATACACAATTTGATCAGCCAAGTAACATATACAACCATATGAATTCAAATGATGCTGAAGAAGTGAAAATACGAAAGATGCTTGAGGAAATTCAAACGAAAGGTGTTAGAGATAGTACTACAATTATCTCTTGGCCGATTGAAATCGAAGCTAAGTCTACTCAACCGAGTGACAAATAATGAGTAGACTCAAACTACCCTGACATTCATAAATGATCAGTCGCAATAAAAAGAAGCTGAGATTAATATCAGCTTCTTTTTCCATTATTTCGATAGTTCTCTTACAATATGGTTCAACTCAGGAAGAATCAACTTCCTCATCGCAAGATCTACTGCAGCTGTAGACCCTGGTGTAACAAAAATCGCTTTCCCTTTTATGATTCCTGCTGTCGCTCTTGAAAGAATAGTCGCGGAACCAATGTCTTCGTAATAACTTAACACACGGAAAAGCTCTCCAAAGCCAGGCATTTCTTTTTCAAATAAAGGTGTGACCGTTTCAATCGTCACATCTCTTTTCGCAATACCTGTTCCACCATTGAGTAAGATAATTTGAACATCTTCATTTTCCACTGTTTTTTTAACAATTTCACGAATTGCTTCTTTTTCATCAGGCACAATGGCTTGGAACTTAACTTGGTGTGATTCTTCAGTTAAAAGCACTTTCATTTTCGAACCACTCTTATCTGTCTCTTTTGTTCGTGTATCACTGACAGTAATGACTGCAACAGAAATACTTTTATTTGGGGATGATTTATGCTCCTCTAAACTCATTTTGACCTTCTCTCTTATCATGTAAAAATCGATATTGATAAAATTTTTCAGCAAAAGTCGTAACTTTTCTTGTTAATTGATAATTTGTCATGGCTCCAATTGTCATTGAGATAAGCGGAATTCCTGAAACTTCTTTCTTTCTAAATAATTGAATCATCAATCCTTTTACCAACTGATTTAAGGGTTCTTGCAACCATAATTCATTTGTCAGTTGTTCTGATCCAATATAGAAATATTCTTCTTTTGAGTGGAGTTCTTCCAAAAGATTTCCCCATGCTTCTGCTCGAAGTCTTGTTGGTAATGTAGCTGCATGAAACACTTTCAAGGCAATCATCATGTTACTTGGAGTCATAACGTCATAACCGTAAGATAAACTAATTAATTGCACGGATCGAATATTTATCACCGCCATAGCAGGAACATCAGCTCCTACCGCCACCAGGCCACCACTGCCAGAAGCCCCGCCTTGAACAAAAGAATACAGGCGATGTCTCGTAACAAATTGAGAAGCCATGTAATGAAGCTGGTCGATTGACAGCCGATTAATTTCTTCTATTTGATTGATCGACGAATCAAATACTCGAGCAGAAGCAAGAAGACGATCCCGTGCATCAGATTGCATTTGTGAATTGTTTAACAACGAATGAAGGTGAAACATGCTCGTATCCAGTTGTTCAAAGAATCGATCTTTTAGATTTTCCGGCAAACTAGCAAAGCCAATCTCTAACCACTTATGGTATGTATTTTCTAAATCATTGGGTTCATAGTTATATAAATGTTGCTCCCACTCTTCAATATCAGACCATATTTTTTGTTCTCGACTCGTTAACATAGATTGGCCCCCTTTTATTAAAAATTATAGCATATCCTAAATATTCTCATTGAATTTTCAACCTCAAAGTGATGTCCTTAGCATGGCAGTGTTTATAGAAAAAACGTTCTTTGTTTGTCGTTATAAATAAAGCTTCCCTTTTGTTTTGAAGTATTTCTGCTTTCATCCAGAAACATTTTGACACTCCCACAATAAGGTCCACTCGGAATCAGGGGCGGGTGTACCCACCAGCTGCTTTCGAGGAAAATAAAATAGTCTTTTGTTTGCGATTATTCGTTTCAATTGGGATTCGTTTTTAATTACATTTTCATTTTCTCTCCACTTTATTTGAGATATTCCGTACCTTAATGGAAATTCCTAAACAAAAAGGTATAGACTACGCAGAACTCGCCATAAACTAAGAAGCCTTTATAAAAACCAACTTACATAATGGGGTTATTCAAATGCAAAGATTTTTTCAATTCCATCCCAAATTACATGCGTTTCATCTTTTTTCGATGGAACACCTTTTAACCATCGGCATGATCATGCTTCTTTGTTTTCTCTTATTTGCATTGAAAAGGCAATGGATGAAAAGCAACATTGAAACTTTTTTCCGTTTCTCTCTGGCATATCTCTTATTGATTGCTGTGTTATCTCAACACTTTTGGCTTGTGTATGAGAATGCATGGTCAGTGAAAAATGATCTTCCGCTTCAGCTTAGTGATCTTGTTGTTATTATTGGCATTTTAATGCTGTTTACGAAAAGTGATAAACTTTTTCAATTCATGTATTTTTCGGCTTTAGGGAGTTCCCTCCAAGCCATTTTGACACCTGACCTAGGGCGATTTTCATTTCCTCACTTTCGATACATTGAATTTTTTATTTCACATGGTGGAGTTGTGATCGCTTGTTTGTTTATGGTTATTGCTTTCAACTACAGGCCGACTATTCGATCAATGTGGGTGACAATTCTTCTTATCAATCTCTATGCAGCTTGTATCTTTTTCTTGAACAAGTTGCTTGGATCGAATTATTTATATTTAATGAAAAAGCCAAAGAACGCTTCCCTACTAGATTATTTTGGATCTTGGCCTTTGTATCTTCTCTCAATGGAACTTATGATGATAGTAAGTTTTTACATTCTTTACAGTCCATTTTGGATAAAAAGAAAAACACAGATCTAATCATTTGTAGATACGGCAGATACCCACTTCCACATTTTTTCAACAAAAAAAACAACCTTTTTATGTGTTAAGACAAACGCACAAAAAGGTTGAGAACTCTGTTTGCTGAAATTTCTGTTGAACTTCACATTAATAAATCGGACGTGCAAAGGATCTCTTACATTGCTGTTAAGCAAGTTTCACTACGTCACGCGCGATCATAACTTCCTCGTTCGTTGGAATCACCATCACTTTAACTGGAGAATGAGGGTAGTTAATGAAAGCTTCTTTCCCTCTTACTTTGTTTAAAGCTGGATCCCAATAAATGCCCATGAATTCAAGACCATGCAGAACACGATCACGGATCACATCACTATTTTCACCAATACCAGCTGTGAAAATAATCGCATCGACTCCACTCATTCGAGCGGCATAAGATCCAATGTATTTATGGATACGGTTTGCAAACACTTGCAATGCTAACTCCGCTCTTTCATTGCCTTGTGAAGCTTGTTGCTCAATGTCACGCAAGTCACTTGAAAAACCAGAAATACCTAATATCCCCGATTTCTTGTTCAAAGTGGACAGAACTTCCTCTGCCGTTTGATCGGTCTTATCCATAATAAACGGAATAAGTGCGGGATCAATATTCCCTGAACGTGTACCCATCGCAACACCAGCTAGCGGAGTGAATCCCATCGAAGTATCTAATGATTTTCCTCCTTCAATCGCTGCGATACTTGCTCCATTCCCAAGATGACAAGAGATTAATCGAAGCTGCTCAACAGGTCGACCAAGCATCGCTGCCGCTCTTTGAGAGACATATTTATGAGAAGTACCATGGAATCCATACTTTCTAATCCCATAATCTTTATAGTAGTCATACGGCAAACTATATAAAAAGGAGTTTTCAGGCATCGTTTGATGGAATGCTGTGTCAAAAACAGCGACTGCTGTAACTTCAGGCAGAACCTTTTGAAAAGCGATAATCCCTGTTAAATTAGCAGGATTATGAAGAGGTGCCAAATCAGATAATCTTTCGATCTCTTTTAACACATCGTCAGTAATTCGAACAGAATCGTCGAATACTTCTCCACCATGTACAACACGGTGACCAACACCTTCTATTTCATCCAAAGAACCTACTATTCCTAGCCCTGTAAGCTTTTCTAATAGCATCGTTACTGCAACTTCATGGTTTTGGATATCCAATATCTCTGTTATTTTTTTATCGTTTACTGATATAGTAAAAATCGAATCATTCATACCGATTCGTTCAATTAATCCTTTAGTAATAACTTCTTCTTCTGGCATTTCAAATAGTTGAAATTTTAGTGAAGAGCTACCCGCGTTGATTGCAATTACTTTTGACATCGACTGCTCGCTCCTTTATTCGTCGTTTTTCGAGCATCATTTCGAATGAACTCAAAAATACCGATCGTATCACTCTTTTATTAAAACATTCGTCTATATTCTTTTCAAGACCAAGCATGGTTTGGGATCGGTTACATCTAAAATTAAGTGTTTTCTAAAATTTTCGTTATTTAAAAATTTGGCATTGTTAAATGATCATGTTGCTTTTTTCTACGTTCTGCAAAACAACTCCCTTTCGTCGGACGTACGGTCGATCCTAGATAGTGAAAAATCAATTAGTCCGCTGAAGTAGTCCAACTTTTAAAGATTGAAAATTTGTAATGAAAAAGGAGTAATCAGATTCGCTTCTAAAACACGCATTTTAGACTCGGATACTTTATTATCCCCCAAAAAAAGAAGCTTTTTTCTGCAAATCAACACTTTTTCAATTGGGCATTTGTAAGACCCTACACGAACTTGCGACGAGAAGGCGGACCACCATCAGAACAAGTACACCTCTATACATGCCATCACTACTATGTGCACTTTTGCTAGGATAAGACTGTTCATTTTCCATCATTACTGAATGGAAGTGAAAGGCAGCGACTCCTGCGGGAACAGCACGAGCTGAAAGCCCCGCTGAGAAAGGATCACAGTCTAAGAGCGCAACATCCTGTTGCAACAACTGCGCTAAAACTTCCTGTTTGTCGGAGTAGATTGAAGCCGTGCCAGCGGAAAGCGTCTGCCTGGATCGGAAATTCATGGCCTAAACTTGCATTTATGTTCCAAAAGAACTCGATGAAAAATTTTATATCTTCTTATCTTTTAAACAAAAAACCTTGTCCCACCTCATCGTTAAAAGGAAAGTGAGCAAGGTTTCTTACTTTATTTTTGTTCTTCATACCAGCGATCAATTTTAACGAGAATTTCAGATAAAGCCTGTTGATTTGAAAATTTCGGTAGTTCTGCTAACAAGACTTGTTTAGGTCCACGTATCTCAGGTTTTTTCTTTTGAACAATCAAAATGCTCTTTCCAGCATCCTTGTTCTTAAAGAGCGCAGGGGAAAGTTTAAGGAATGCATGTATATAAGTATGATTCTTTAAATATTCTTGTAGTTTGTTCGCTTCCGGTGATTCAAATAATCCATTAGGAACAAGGAAAATAGCATTTCCTCCTGGTTTAAGATGATTGATGCTTTGTTCAATGAAAAGGTGATGAGAATAAGACATTCCTTCATTTGCCTTTAACGTGTAATCATTTGCTCGTAAATCATTGGGATAGTAACCCACAGGGAGATCAGAAACCACTAGATCAACTGGATCGATAAATAGAGGTTCTAAACTATCCTGAGTAAAAAGCTCAAGAGGATGTTTTTGTAAGTTTGCTCCCACATAAGCAAGCTTAATTAAGACTTCGTCGATGTCTACGCCTACTGCTTTTTCGATTTTTTCAGGTGCAAATGAATTTAGAAGAGTGGCTAGTAAATTCCCTGTTCCTATCGCGGGGTCAAGTACAGTTATTGTTTTTTTGTTTGCCATCCACTTTTGAGCAAGGTAACCAATAAAAATTCCGATGCTATCAGGAGTCATTTGATGATTTGGTTGAATATTTTCTTGCATTCCTTTTAAAATGGCAAGTTGATAGCCTTTTCGAAGTTCCTCACTTGAGTATTTTTCAATAGAGAAATCGTTGTACTTTTTTTCTAATCTTTTTTTAGCTATTTCCGTTAATTCTTTTTGTAAAACTTGATTTTGAAATAAATTTTCTCCAGTTTCCGCGATCGCTTCTAAATAAGTGCAAGCTAAATCTTCTTGAAGAAGTTCAGCTGTTTCATTAAACAAAGTAAATAATTTTTCTGTTTGAGATGGCTGTGACATTTAATTGCCTCCTGCTTTTGAATTCGATCCATATTGTACCTTTATTATTGGCAGATACCAAGGAAAAAGATCATGTTTTTAATTTAATGTTTATTTACATAAAGATAGCCTCGCCAATTCAATTTGGCAAGGCTATCTTTATATATTGAAATTATTTAGCTGCTTTTGCTGCTTCAATTGCTTCTCTATATTCAGGATGATCGGTTGCTTCACTTACATATTCTACGTATGTAACTTGATCATTAGAGTCTACAACAAATACTGCACGAGCAAGTAGTCTTAGTTCTTTTATCGCTACCCCATATGCTTCTCCGAATGAAAGATCACGGTGATCGGATAACGTAACAACGTTTTCAATTCCGTTCGCTGCACACCAGCGCTTTTGTGCAAATGGAAGATCCATCGAAATGGTTAAAACGGTAATATTATCTAGTTTTGAAGCTTCTTCGTTGAATTTGCGAGTCTGTGCATCACAAACACCTGTGTCGATGGATGGAATAACACTAATGATTCGAACTTTTCCCTGATAGTCGTTCAGGCTTTTTTCAGAAAGATCATTTGCAAGTACCGTAAAGTTCGGTGCTTTGTCTCCCACTTTCACTTCTTGTCCGACTAATGTTACAGGATTTTGTTTAAATGTAATCGATGCCATGGATAATTCCTCCTTCGTATAAGTACTCCCTCTATCTTAACGAATAGGTAGGCAATTGATCAAATTACATGCCTGAACAACCCATGGCCGAAATTTAAACGGTGAAGGTGCCAGGTTTATGAGCGTACAACTTGTCACCGTTTTATTCTCTCAAAAAACCATGTTATACTTTTTTAACATGCTTTAATGAACATTCACTTTTAGGAGGCGTATAGATTGAACGAAAGAAAAAATATTTTTTTCTATCATAGGTTAGATGAAGAATCGCTTCAATATATTGAAATGCTACATGAAATGGCAAATCGCTATGGATTTACTGTCGTAGACCATTCAATTGATGCGAACATTATCGTTAGTATTGGCGGTGATGGAGCTTTCTTGCAAGCAGTAAGGCAAACCGGTTTTCGAGAAAATTGTTTATATGCTGGTGTGACGACAAAAGGGAAACCAAGCATGTATTGTGATTTTCACATAGATGATACTTCCGCTATGATTGATGCTATGACGAATGAACAGATCGAGGTAAGACGCTATCCAACGATAAAAGTGACCGTAGACAATCAAACATCATTCCAATGTTTAAACGAATTCAGTATTCGCTCAGGTGTCATAAAAACTTTTGTCATGGATGTATTTATTGATGATCTTCATTTTGAAACATTTCGTGGTGATGGTATGTTAATTGCCACTCCGACTGGGAGCACTGCTTATAATAAATCAGTGAATGGGGCTGTCGTGGATCCTCTTCTGCATTGTTTACAAGTCAGTGAACTCGCTTCTATTAATAATAACAGGTATCGTACATTAGGCTCTTCCTTTATTCTCGGAGGTAATCGAAAACTACGTTTCACGCTGTCAGATGGAGGAAATGACCATCCGACAATGGGAATGGATAATGAAGCTTTAAGTATTCAACACGTTGAAAATGTCGAAGTGGAGTTAAGTAATACGTTTATCAAAACCGTTAAACTGAAAGACAATTCTTTTTGGCAGAAAGTGAAACGTACATTTTTATAGTTGAATGTGGAACACCTCAAAAATATTGGATCTGAAAATCGTTATTAGACAAAATCCCCACTGACTGTTTAATCGTCAATGGGGATTTTATTGAAAGGATGGTTATGCGTTCTTCTTTACTAGGTTTTTCATTCTTGCATTTTTTCTAGCCGTTTTTATGTGGGCGTATGTTACAAGAATAAGTGCACTCCAAATAAACAAGAAAGCGATAAGTTGAATGAATGAAAATGGCTCTTTATAAACAAGGATACCAAGTAATAAAGTTAATGTCGGTGCGATATATTGGAGAAATCCTACCATGAAAAGTGGAATTTTCTGAGCTCCTTTTGCAAAAAGCAATAAAGGAATCGATGTGACAATACCAGCACCCATTAACAATAAGGTTGTTGGAAGATCACTTACAAAGAGTGAAGCTTGATGATGAACCATTAAATAAAGCATGTAAATAAATGCAACAGGGGTCATGGCCATCGTTTCTAACGTTAATCCGATCTCAGGATCGACAAGAATCACTTTTTTGGCTAGTCCATAAAGACCGAAAGACAACGCTAAACTAAAAGAAACCCAAGGAAATTGACCGTAATTTACAGTCATGATCATCACACCAATTGCCGCTAATCCAAAAGAAATGATTTGTGCTTTCGACAACGTTTCTTTTAAAATAAATACTCCCAAAAGCACGCTAATAAGAGGATTTATGTAATACCCTAAACTAGCCTCTATCATTTGATTAGAATTAACAGCCCATGTATAGATAAACCAATTAATGCTAATAAGAATCGAAGCAATCATTAGCAAGATTAGTCGGCGTGGAGTTTGTTTCAATTGTTGAAATGTCTTATTAAAAACACGCCACTTTCCCGTTATGATTAAGAGAAGAACCATAAACCAAAAAGACCAAAAGATACGATTGGCTAATATCTCATCTGAACCAACTGATTGGAGAAATTTCCAATAGATTGGAAGAATTCCCCATAAAAAATATGAAAATCCCGTATTTAAAATCCCTATTCGCTCTTGTTGTTTCATGAGATTTCCCCCACTCTTTCTTCTCTTTACAAACTCATTTATTATAAGTGGCTCACGAAAGAATGGCAAATGTTATCGCTTTATTAAATGGATAGGTCTTGATGATAGACAATTTTTTCTGAAACGACTGTCATCTTAACCGAGTTATGCAAAAGATCATCTGCATTAGAATGAAATGGATCATCTTTTAAAATAGTGAAATCAGCATAATAGCCCTCTTCAATCATTCCTTGGTTGTGCTCATGATGAGATGCATAAGCACTGCCTTTCGTAAATAAAGAGATCGCTTCGTACATTGTTAAACATTCTTTCTCGATATAAACTTCTTGTTTGGAATCACCTGGAATTTTACGTGTAACTGCTGCATGAATTCCAAATAACGGGTCGATATCCTCAATGGGTGCATCTGATCCACCTGAACAATGGACACCCTCGTCCAATAAAGTTTTAAACCCATAATAACAACCTACTTGGTCGGGCTTCACTCTGTCTAACACCCATGGAAAATCAGAGGCGATAAATCTCGGTTGGATGTCTAGAACAATTTCATCTTTTTTAAGTGAAGGAATTAACGAATCTTGAAGAAGTTGAGCATGAATAAGTCGATCCCTTTGTCCACCTAAACTAGGATGTTTCTCGATGGCACGCAACACCATTTCTGCAGCTAAATCCCCGATTGCATGTACAGCCACCGGTGACCCCGCTTTTCGAGCCTTTTCTACAAGCATGTTGAGTTCATCTTGATGATGAATAGCCACACCATTTGTCGATTGATCGTCTGCATAAGGCGACGATAGCAAGGCTGTTCTTCCACCTAATGCACCATCTGAGAAAATTTTCATAGCCCCAAATTCGACAAACTCATCTCCCGATAAGAAAGAATGGCCGAAACCTCTCCACTCGTCAAAAACCAGATGGTGTACAAGTAAATGTGCTCTATATGGTTTTTTATCTTTTCCAATCACTTCTTGAAATGCCTTAATCACGGTTTCCAAATTTCCGTAATAACTTAAATCTTCCGTATGACTGCCTACAATCCCTTTCTTCCATGCATCTTCAATCGCTTGGTTCAATGCTTTTTCTAAGTATGCGCCTGATACGACTGGAAGTGATTCTAACACTAAGTCTTGTGCTTTATCTTTTAACAATCCGTTAAGTTCTCCCGCTTCATTTCGCTCCATAACTCCACCGTCCGGCGATTGGGTAAGTTCTGTAATTCCTGAACGATCAAGGGCTAATGAATTGACTACAACCGCGTGACGACAGATCCTTTTTAACAAAATAGGATGCTCACTGCTTAGCTGATCTAATTCATCACGGGTGATCATTGACATGTCATCCCACAAGTTCTCATTCCAACCTTCACCGATTACCCATTGTCCTGGATCTGTTTGCTTTAATTTTTGTCGAACTGCCTCAAGTGTGGCTTCTTTAGAGCTACACTGAGAAAGGTCTAAACGCTGTAATTTTTCTCCGTGACCAATTAAGTGCATATGACTATCAATGAATCCAGGGAACATCGTAGCCCCGTTTAAATCGATTTCATTCGTGTCACCTCTCAAATACTTCTTTTTAATCATTTGTAATGAACCGGTTTCTTTAATGATTCCATTTTCAGTGTAAAGACTTTCAACGACTTCGCCTTCTTCTTTCATTGTATAAATTGTTCCGTTTGTCCAAATCGTACCCATGTTGTTTCGCCCTTCTTTCTTATCCATCATTTCACAAAAGAAATAGAGAAACAGACAACGTGAACCGTCTGTTTCTCTATTTGATTGAGTGATCGTTTAAGATTTACGAATCATTTCTTCTTGCTTTCTTAATTCAACTCTTCTGATTTTACCTGAAGCTGTTTTCGGGAGATCTTTTAAAAATTCTACTTTACGCGGATACTTATATGGTGCTGTTAATTGTTTGACATGATCTTGAAGAACTTTAATCGTCGCTTCATTTGGATCGATATGGTCCTGTAAAACGATAAAGGCCTTCACAACATGTCCTCTAACTTCATCGGGACTTGCAACTACTGCACATTCTTTAACAAATGCATGTTTAACAAGTGCGTCTTCTACTTCAAAAGGTCCAATTGTATAACCCGAACTTATGATAATGTCGTCTCCACGGCCTTCAAACCAAAAGTAACCCTCTTCATCTCTTTTTGCCTTATCTCCTGTAATATAATAGTCTCCGCGGAACTGCATGGATGTTCTTTCAGGATCCTTATAATATTCTTTAAATAAAGCAGGGGTATCGACATGTACAGCTATGTCTCCTACTTCTCCAACCAAACACTCCTGACCTTCTTCATTTACAATCATGACTTGGTTCCCTGGTGTAGGTTTACCCATAGAACCAGGTTTTAAATCCATTCCTTTCATAATGCCGACAAGAAGTGTATTTTCCGTTTGTCCGTATCCATCACGAACCGCAAGATTGAAATGTTTTTGAAAAATTTCAATGACTTCTCTGTTTAAGGGCTCCCCAGCAGAGACGGCACTGTGTAAGGAAGTTAACTTAAATTCTTGGAGATCGTCCACTTTTGCCATTAAACGATATTCAGTTGGCGTGCAACATAAAACATTTACTTCATATTCATCCATTAACGATAGATATTTTTTCGGTTCAAATTTCCCATTATAAACGAATCCAGTTGCGCCTGACCCTAAGACAGAAAGGAAAGGACTCCAGATCCATTTCTGCCATCCTGGTCCTGCAGTAGCCCATACGACATCATTTTCTTTGATGGCGAGCCAGTGAGGAGCAGCAGTCCTCAAATGTGCAAAGCCCCATCCGTGTGTATGAACCACACCCTTCGGATTCCCTGTAGTACCTGAAGTATAAGAAAGAAAAGCCATATCTTCTTGTTTCGTATCAGCCATTTCAAATTCTGATGACGCCATTTTCATTTCATCTTCAAGTGAAAGCCACTCTTCTGCTTCCCCGCCAACGATAAATTTCTTTATACCCTTCATTTCTTCAATACCATCAAACTGATCAATATAAGGGAAGTATGAAACGATACCTTTTACCTCCGCATGCTGTATGCGGTATTGTAAATCTTTCGTTCTTAATAGCTCAGAACAAGGGATAACGACGATACCTGATTTTAAAGCAGCCACGTATGTTTGGTAAGCTTCAACCAATCTCGGAATCATCACTAAAACAACGTCCCCTTTTTGCAGCCCTGCTTCTTTAAAAACATTGGCACTTTTATTCGCCTGATGCATGAGCTCTTTATAGGAAAGCTTTATCTTCCTTCCTTCTTCATTTTGCCAAATAATCGCCAACCTTTGAGAATCATTTGCGTATTTTTCAATTTCCATCACTACATTGTATGTACCTGGCGCTAACAATTCTTCTCTGTTCATGATCGTTCCTCCAATATATTTTAAGTTCTCTCATCATTATACAGAAATATTAAAATATTTTAAATTGAAATATAATTTTGAATGATCGGCAAAATTTACACAATAATAAAAGAAGCGAGGACGAATCCCCGCTTCTTTGTAGCCATCATATTAGGTTTTTATTATTTTGCATAACCGTTTAATTGTTGTTGTGCCATTTGTACAAGACGTTTTGTAATTTCTCCACCAACAGAACCGTTTGAACGAGATGTTGCATCTGGTCCAAGTTGAACGCCAAACTCAGTAGCGATTTCATATTTCATTTGGTCGATCGCTTGTTGTACACCTGGAACTAATAATTGATTTGAACTTTGATTTGCCATGTGGTATCACCTCCTTGTGAGTATAGATTGTGCGAAACCACATGACTTCATTCATTATTTATATTGGTAATTGTTCCTAATTTTTTTAGAGCAGTTTAGAAAATTCATCGTTCGCTGAATCCTCTGCTCCTTCAATAACAATCTTCTCAGTTCCTTCTATCGCATGCTGTAACAATTTTTCAAAGTCGATAAAACTTTCATAAAATTGAACCTTATCTTTTTGTGGTTTTGTTTTTGGTGCTGCAGGAGTAAATATTGTACAACAGTCTTCATAAGGTAAGATGGAAAGATCATACGTATCAATTGTTTTTGCTATTTCAATAATTTCTGTTTTATCAGTCGAAATTAATGGTCGGAGAACAGGTGTATTCGTCACATCATTTATGGCAAACATACTTTCAAGTGTCTGACTTGCGACCTGCCCTAAGCTTTCTCCTGTTACGATTGCTAATGCACTTTGTTTTGCTCGAATTCGATCAGCAATGATCAACATCATTCTTCTGGTCGATGTCATGGTATAATTTTCAGGAATTTGTTGTTGAATCGCTTCTTGGATCGAAGTAAACGGAACAATGTGTAAATTCACTTTACCGCCAAACTGAGTCAATTTTTTTGTTAAATCAACTACTTTTTGCTTGGCACGCTCGCTTGTATAAGGAGGGCTGAAAAAGTGAATCGCCTCAATTTCGACTCCACGTTTCATCATCATATATCCTGCAACGGGACTATCTAACCCACCTGAAAGCATCAACATTGCTTTTCCACTAGTACCTGGTGGCATTCCACCTGCACCTTGAATGGTCTCGGAAGACAGAAATACACCTTCAGAGCGTACTTCTACTTTAATATCAATATCAGGTTGCTTCATGCTCACCTTTAAGCCTTCATAGTGGGATAAAATATGAGAACCAATCGCATGATTAAGTTCATTTGTATCGAGCGGAAACGACTTGTCTGCTCTTCGTGCAGATACTTTAAATGTTTGTCCCTCCACAAAGGATTTTTGAAATAATTTTAATGCAGCTTCTTTTATTAGATCTAATTCTTGAGGTGTTTTGACAACTGGGCTAAATGATTGAATCCCAAATACATTTGAAAGTTTAGCCATGATTTGAGAAGAATGCTCTTCATTAATTTTTATATACATCCGATCTCTTCCAGCAGAAATTCTGACGTTCTCTTCATTTCTTAATACGCTGTGGATATGCTTTTTAAGTTTTTCTGTAAACTTCCCTCTATTTTTCCCTTTTGTTGAAATTTCTCCATATCGAACTAATAATAAGTATTCATTCATGATTTTCTTTTCCCTACTTCCACTAACTGATTCTTGATTGCTTTTAATGCTCGTACAAAATGCTCAGCTTCTCCCAATGTATTAAAAGCTCCTAAACTTATACGAATTGAAGAATTTGCAATTTCTTCACTTACACCCATAGCGATTAAAGTATGACTCACCGTTGTTTGTTTTGAAGAACAAGCACTCGTCGTTGATACACACACACCTTCCTTTGCTAGTGCATGTACCAACACCTCTCCCTTATATCCTTTTACTGATACATTCAAAATATGAGGGGCTGAGTTTACTGCATTTGTATGAAAAATAACTTCTGGTTCTTTTAGTAGTTCTTCACGAAGATAATCCATAATTTGATTCATCTCATTAATGGTCTCTGCTTTTTTTTCAAATGTGATTCGAACTGCTTTAGCAAGAGAGACGATACCGCCTGTGTTCTCCGTCCCGCTTCTAACAAGTTTTTCTTGAGATCCTCCCTTAATTAAGGGAGAAAGAACCAGTCCATCCCGCTTAAAAAGCAACCCGGTTCCTTTTAATCCATTAATTTTGTGACCGGACATGGTAGCCAAATCGATATTAAACTTATGAAAATCAATTGGAATCTTTCCAAAACCCTGGACATGATCAACATGAAAATATATTTTAGGATACCTTTTTAAAATAAGACCTATTTCCTCTAATGGTTGAATGATCCCCACTTCATTATTCACATGCATAATGGATACAAGAATGGTTCGATCTGTTAGTGCATTTTTTAATTCTATTGGACAGACTCTCCCCGTTGAATCTACAGGTAAGTAAGTGACTTCAAAACCTTGTTCTTGCAGACTCTTGAACGTTTCTAGAACAGAAGGATGCTCAATCTGAGTTGTAATCAGGTGATTCCCTCGATGTAAGTACTGGTTCACAACCCCTTTTATGGCTATGTTGTTGCTTTCTGTACCTCCTGAGGTGAAAAATAATTCATTTGGTTTTGTGCACAATATTTCTGAGAGTTGTTTCCTTGCAGCCTCTATGAGGTTTTCAACTTGACCACCTAGATAATGAAGCGACGATGGATTCGCATAATAATTCTGGTTCACCTTTACGAATGTATCTAATACTTCGCTAAAAGGTTTTGTCGTTGCACTATTATCAAAATATATCATTTAGATCCCTTCAATCTTATATTTTCTTTCTATTGAGGTTTAAACTGACAATCAATCTTAACATAAATTAAAAGGGTTTTCAGAAAGTAAATCTACATTTATTTAAATGATGACCTAGAAGAATATTGACTCTTTCTTTCTTTTTTAATTATTCAAAATTTTAAGACTTTTTGTTTTTTCGACAAGTTTCGTCAAACCTATGCTATTATGTTCAATATTCAAAAAAATCAAATCAATTAGAGGTGATCGTCATGAATACACATATATTGTCTCCAAAAAAAATTATGGTTATTGGATTCATGTTGTTTGCGCTTTTTTTAGGGGCTGGAAACATGATATTTCCACCTTTTCTCGGACAAGAATCAGGAACGCACGCTTGGTTAGCTACTATCGGCTTTCTAATAACTGGTGTGAGCCTTCCCTTAATTGGTGTGATTGCCATTGCAAAATCTGGTGGCGATCTCCAAGATCTCGCTAGTCGTGTACATCCTTTATTCGGCTTAATCTTTACGGTTGTTATTTATTTAACAATTGGACCTTTTTTCGGAATCCCTCGCACGGGTACCGTATCTTATGAAATTAGCGTAGCACCTTTTTTACCTGAATCTTGGTCTCATTCTGGAATTTCACTCTTTTTCTATACGATCGTCTTTTTTGGCTTAACTGCATGGCTTTCTCTAAACCCTTCTAAATTAGTCGATCGAATCGGAAAATACTTAACACCTGCTCTTTTTATGATCTTGGCTGTGATTGTAGTTAAAAGCCTTTTGTTTCCTTTAGGACATGCTCAAGAACCACATGGAGATTATGTTACGAAACCTTTTAGTACTGGTTTCCTGCAAGGGTATCAGACAATGGATACCCTTGGTTCACTTGTGTTTGGGATCTTAATCATATCATCTATTAAATCGCAGGGTACAAGTGATCCTAAAGTGATTACGAAAGCGTGTACTTATGCAGGAATGATCGCCGCTAGCGGATTAGTACTTGTTTATCTTTCTTTATCTTATATTGGTGTCACGAGTGTTTCGACGATTGGTCATCAAGATAATGGCGGTTCGATCTTATCGGCTGCTGCAAGTGCTTTGTATGGACAGTTTGGTGCCATGTTTTTAGGATTAGCAATCTTTTTTGCCTGCTTAACAACATCCATTGGATTGATAACCTCTTGTGCTCAATTTTTTACGAAATGGATACACAATATACCCTATAAAGTATTTGTTATTCTTTTTTCTGTTTTTAGTATGCTCATTGCAAACGTTGGTCTTAATGCTCTACTCAAATTTTCATTACCTGCTCTTGTCGTAATCTACCCACTCGCAATCGTCTTAATTGCGTTGTCTTTCTTTCACAATTTTTTCAAAGGATATTCTTCTGTTTATATCGGTGCGCTTATACCGACTGTAATCATCAGTATCATTGATGGATTAAAAGCTGCTAATATTGTTTTCCCAATTCTTGATCACAACCTACAATACCTTCCACTATACACATCAGGAATTGGTTGGGTGCTCCCAAGTTTCATCGGCGCACTCGTTGGGCTGCTAGTGGCTCTCTCATTGCGACAAAAAACCAATCAAATTAGTTTTAATAAGTGAATCATTTTCATCATTCCTATTTCAGATCATTTATACGAACATTTCTAAGGAATTTAGCATGACATTCGGTTTCCGTCCCAAGCAGACGCTTTCCACTTCAACCGAATAAATTGTTCGTCTTTTAAGAGCTGATTTCTAATGATGAAATTGATTCAAGTGAGAAATCAAGGAGAACGAATAAAAAAACTTTCGGATCCACAATAGCTAGATACAATAAAAGGAGTTTACGCATTGGCGTAAACTCCTTTTATTCTTTTAACTTTGAAGTTGCTCTTCATTGATTATTTTTTCGATGCGCTTAATCGCGCCTGGTTCAATTTTTTCGATGGATGTGACCGCAATTTCAAGCGCTGTTTCATATCTGTAGTTACGAAAAGCAATTTCAGCTTCATTTAAGGCTTGATCGAGTTGTGCAGAATTTCTTCTATACCGATTCCCATATTGAATGACTTTTTCTACGAGCATTACATTTTCAATTAATTCTTCCGTTTTTACATAAAATTGTTCAACACTCGATTCCGCTGCATCCAACTGTTTTTGGATCCACTGCATATTTAATGGTTTGTCTTGAAGGCACTCTTGAACTTTCATTACACGTTCATTCGCTTCTTCTAAATAACTAAAATGAACTTCGGGAATTCCAGGAATCTTGCTCTTGTCAAGCATTCTTGAACTTTCCTTCAGTTTCTTCAGCAATTCTTCAATCGCTTCTCGCGATGCCATTTCATCTTTACGCAATGCTAATAATTTTTCTTTAAATCGATGTTGTTCATTTTTCGTATTTTCTAATTCTTCTTTAATATTTTTCAATTCAGTGCTAAGTAATGAATAGGAACCATTCTCTTTATCCATATTCACTTCTAAATGTTCATATCTTTTTGCTAATAAGCTAAGGTTTTTTTCAAGTTGAGAAGGGATTTCCGATTCTTCTTCTTGTAAATGATAGCCTTTTTCCACAAATTCTGTTTCTTCTATTAGCTTATCGTTTGTTGTTTCTAATTCGAATAGAAGATCTTTTGTCGACGTTCGATTCTTAATTACATAATGCTTAGAGTGAACTTCCTTTTCAAGTAAATCATAGAGTACTTCTAAACTTTCTTTCATGTCATTCATTCCGTTTTCAGCTTCTTGCACTTCTAGTTTTTCTACTAATTCTTTATAAGCATTAAGTTCTTTCTTTAAACGCTCTAGTTCTTTGTCCATCTGTAAATGGCTAAGACCAAAACCAGCCCCAGTCATCTGTTCATAACCGTCTGTTACTTCTTCTAATTGAGAAGGCAATAACGTTAAACATTCAGTCATTAAGTGAGGGATTTTACTCATTTTATTTACGAGAAGATCCATTTCATGTTTGAGCGTTAATAATATTTTTCTAGCTTCTAATATAATTTCCATTTTCAGTAAGATCATCAAATTTCTCTAGCTGGGCACTTACTACTTCAAGTCTTAATTCTAAAACCGGGGCCGCTTTTCCATATTGATGGCGATGAGCAAGCAATTCTTTTTTTGCTTCTCGATATTCAATACGTGTTTCATCAATTTCCGAACGATTTTTCTCTTCGCTACCTACAACTTCAGATAATTCTTGTAAAATAGTGTCAATTTCCTTATCTATTTTTGTTAATGTATCTTTAATCTGACGAAACGTTTCTTTTGATTTGTTGAAGCGAAATTTGTCTACATATTCTTCCGCATCAAATAACATTTCTTCCACATCAGGAAACTTCACAGTCACAATCTCATCCCAAGATCTGCGCCATTCTTCAAAAAGTTCTTCCGTCTGACCAGTCATGTTTAATTGTTTTACTTTTGACATTTCTTCTAATACTGGTCGGTTCATAATATCAATTTTCCAAGATTCTAGTGTGTCCACTTCGCGGTAATATTTTTTTCTTACTACAAACCCAGCTACGAACACTAGTATAATGAGTATAATTCCACCGATGACTAACTCCATCGTAATCCCCCTGTTCAGTCCGCACCCCGGCCGTAATCAATATTAGATAGGTACTATGCGATCAATGTTATGATGCTACTATAATATCATGTTTAACGACATTTATTGACTATTATCTTGATTTTTTTTGGATAATCTCCTTATCCTTGCATTCGATTCAGATTTTTGGGAGAATTTCACTACAAATAATGGAACATTTATCTTAATAAATGGAGATCGAAAGGAGTTTTATTTTATGAGAGACGGACATATCCATTCCCCTTTTTGCCCTCATGGTACTAAAGACTCTTTAGTAAAATATGTAGAAACCGCTATTGAGCTTGGTTTGAAAGAAATTACCTTTACTGAACACGCACCACTACCGACTAAATTCGCTGATCCTGCACCTACGGGTGACAGTGCTATGAAAATGAAAGATCTTCCTATTTATATTAAACAAATACAAGCTTTGAAGAAAGAATTTTCCCCTATGATAAAAATTAATGTGGGGTTAGAAGTAGATTATATCGGAGGTTTTGAAGAAGAAACCGCTTCTTTATTAAATGAATATGGTCCATCACTTGATGATTCTATCTTATCTGTTCATTTTCTTTCCATACGAAATAAATGGTTTTGTCTCGATTATAGTCCAAAAATGTTTGAAGAAATGGTTATTCAAATAGGCAGTATCGAACGTTTGTATGCTCTTTACTATCAAATATTACTCGATTCAATTCACTCGGATTTAGGCCCATACAAACCGAATCGAATTGGTCATATGACACTTGTTCATAAATTTCAAACGCTCTTCCCTTGTTCTCATGACTTTACTTTGAACACGGATCGTATTTTATATGAAATGAAAGAAAAGAATGTAGAACTTGATTACAATAGTGCTGGGTTATTCAAAGAATATTGCCAAGAAACTTATCCACCTCGAGTGATCGCAGAAAAAGCCCTTACTATGGGAATTCCACTTATTCCTGGTTCAGATGCTCATCAGGCAAAAGATTTAGCTCAAGGCTTTCATACCCTTTAATGAATGAAAGTGCGCACGGCCTAATTAGATGTTCCATAAATGAAGAACGATTGAACAAAGTTCCTTTCATCTAAGAGAAACATATATGTTTAAGACGAAATTAATAAAACGTAGTGAAAATAGTTATGCTTTATTCTTTTCCACCATCTTAGTAGAGACTATTCTCGTAAAGAAGAGTCTTTATTTGATAAGTTGAAGTGTAGGAGGTGTGGCACGAGCTAGCTCTGAAAATCACTTAAGAAAAAGCAAGCACGATTGTTTTCATTTACATTTGTCTTTAAAAAGCATCCTATTAATCCTTTACAAATAGTGTGGGAGATCTTTTTTTAGTAAGATCGATTGCACCCAATCCTCAAGTTGAAGACCATAAATTCTCGCGAAGTATGCCTCTTGCGGTAAGATATGCCAAACTTCTCTTATATAATGACTACTTAAATAGGGCATCGTTAACATTGATTTCATTTGAATAATAAAATAGTCCATTGGAATCTTATTAAATTCTCCACTTTGCACACCTTTTTTCAGGAATAATTTCCACAAGTATTTTTCTTTCGTTAAATAGCTCGATATGACTTCACGAATTGTTTGTGAATCAATTGAAACTTCTCTCCATGCTAATCCAGCTAAAAGGTGATGCTCTGTTTGAAAAATTAAAATCGACCGGATCGCTCTTAATAGACATTCTGTTACTGAACTTGAACTCTCTTCTAACAACAATGTTTCTTTTTCAATGAGCAATAAGTACTTTTCAAAAAAATAGATGAGACATTCCTCTAGCAGGCCTTGTTTTCCATTGAAGTAATAAGAAATATTTGCAGGATTAACATTTGCTCTTTTTGCAATATCTCTAACAGATGATCCAGTATATCCTTTGACATTGAACAAATAGACAGCTGATTCCATTATGCTTTCTTTCGTTGAAAAAGCTTGTTTCATGCTAAAACCTCCTCATTTTCTGCTCAATCATTTGTATCACTCAAGGATTTATGATAAAAAGAAAGCTAGAATATAATCATCTTTTCTCTTATTTTCGGGAAAAAAGAGAAAATACCTTCAAGAAGTTCTCGACATATCTTTTAGGTGTCGTCGAGAATCGTCTAGCAATGAAAAATTATGCCGAAAAAGGATGCGATATGGATGTTTGGGAGTCAAGCTTACTCTGGTTCAAAAGAAGAACAATATAATTTAGTGATTAAACAACTAACATCTCTAATTGAAGACGAGCCAAATGTAATTGCCAATTTAAGCAATGCATCTGCATTGCTTAATCAATTTATGGAACGCATTAACTGGGTAGGATTCTACTTGATTGACGGAACAGAAGAATTAGTATTAGGCCCGTTCCAAGGTTTACCTGCTTGTGTCCGAATTAAAGTAGGTAGTGGAGTATGCGGGACGGCAGTAGCTGAAAAAAGACCCATTCGTGTAGAAGATGTTCACCAATTCCCAGGACATATTGCTTGTGATGCGGCATCACGATCAGAAATTGTCGTACCGATTATTAAAAACGAAAAAGTAATCGGAGTTCTTGATATTGATAGTCCAGAAATAGGTCGTTTTGATGTCATTGATGAGATGAAGCTAGTCGAATTCGTAAACGAATTAAGCAAATTTATGCCAAAACTCGAAATTGTATAATAAGTCTGCTAATGGCGATCTTTCAGCTGTGACAACAGAAACGTGAAGGCGACTAAGTTCTGAGTCCTGTGAAAACCAAAGGATGACAGTCTAATAGTGCAGTATCCTTTTGTCGGATGATCGCGTTATTTGATCACATCAGTCGAGCAGATTTTGTACTTGCTGAACATGAATAAAGTCTACACAGAATTTGGGATTGGACGTCCGGCAGTTCCTTTCGAGAAAAATAAATGAAAACATAAAAACAGGTGGAGAAAAACGACTCATTTTTCTCCACCTGTTTCATTTTGGGGACTTATAAGACACCCCTATTTTTAAATGATAGGAGTCGCTTTTTGTGTCGAACGAATTTTTGTAAAGGCTTGTTCTAAATCACTTTGGATGTCTTCCCACGCTTCAAGACCTACTGAAAGGCGAATAAGCGTATCTTCAATTCCCATTTGTTCTCTAATTTCCTGTGGAATGACTGAATGGGTCATCGTAGCTGGATGTTGAATAAGCGTTTCTGCATCTCCTAAGCTTACCGCAATCTTAATCATCTTTAATTCATTCAAAAATTGCTGAGCCGTTTCTTTTGTTCCTTTAATGGTAAAAGAAATCAACCCGCCAGCTTTTTTCATTTGTTTCTTCATAATCGAATAATCTGGATGATCGATATCTCCCGGGAAATATAGTCGATCAATCATGTCATGATTTTTCAAAAAAACAGCTAATTTTTCTGCGTTGTTACAATGGCGATCTAAACGAACAGGGAGAGTCTTTAATCCTCTTAATAATAGCCATGCATCAAAAGGCGAAATGATTCCTCCAATGTCTTTTTGTGTCGTCATTCTAATTTCATTCATACGATCGCTCTTCCCTACAGCAATTCCGGCTATTACATCCCCGTGACCTCCAATATATTTTGTCGCACTGTGTATGACGATATCACAACCAAATTTAAGTGGTTTTTGCAAATAAGGTGAACAAAAAGTGTTATCTACAACGACTGGTATGTTTAACTCATTCCCTATCCTTGCTACTAACTCTAAGTCTATTAATCTCATTGTAGGATTGATCGGTGTTTCTACATAGATACAGACCGTATTAGGTTGAATGGCCTTTCTTATCGTTTCTTCGCTATCCATAGAAGAAAAATCATGATCAATTGCATATTTTTCTTTCATCATCTCTAATAATCCAAACGTACACCCGTATACCCCTTTAGAACAAAGGATATGATCATTTGCTTTTGTTAAAGAAATAAGAACGGCTGAAACGGCAGCCATTCCAGAACCAAATGCTAAGGCGGATTCGCCATCTTCTAGAGCGGCCATCCGTTCCTCTAGAATTCTTACCGTAGGATTACCTAATCTCGAATAAATATAACCATCTGATTCCCCGGCAAACCTTTTTTCTCCCACTTCCGCCGATTCGAACGTATAAGTAGAAGTTTGAAAAAGCGGTGGAGTCAAACTTCCATTATTTAAATTTGAATCATAGCCTTCATGAATAACTTTTGTTTCAAATCGGTCATATTGTTTTTTCATCACGACATCCCCTTTTTGTAAACGCTTACATTTTATGATGATAAAATACATATTCCTCTTAATCATATGATACTTTTTTAATTTTGAAAAGAGGAGAGAAGCAAATGGCCTCGTCTCCTCAAAAATTTATATCGCAAAATCGTTAAAGAACCATTGAATACCCATCTTGAGCAACAACTTGATTTTTTCCATCTTCCTTCGCTCGATAAAGTGCTTTGTCAGCAGCTTTGAATAGAGTTTTCACTTCTAATTGATCCCCTTTTTCCCAATAAGAGACTCCAGAAGAGACTGTAATCGGGGGCATTGTCTCTTCACTGACCAATGCTCCAATCTCTCTTGCTATCGCTAGTCCTTCTTCAATTGAATGCTCTGGCAAATACACGGAGAGCTCTTCCCCTCCCCACCTTGCGCTGATTCCTTCTTTTGGGATACATGACTTTATTAGCTCTGAAACTTTGATTAACACCTCGTCACCAGTTTGATGACCAAATGTATCGTTCACTTTTTTGAAATTATCCAAATCAAGTAAAATAAAGACTCCGTTATTATCAGATTCAAATGAATGATTCATCATTTTATTTATGTAATATCTTGTATACAAGTGAGTGAGCTGATCTGTAATGACTGTATGTTCTAGTTCTGCCCTCAGTAAACTATTAACAACTGCAAGCGACGAGTGCTGAATGAATGATTGCAAGAGCTTAAACATTTCAAAAGTAAAAGCATATGCAGATTCATGTAAACAAATAACAAAACCTTTAACGTCATTTTGTTGCATTACCGGTGCAGCGATTAACGAACGGTAAAAAGTTTCTCTATTTAGTTTAGAGCGCAAATCACCAATAAATAATGGCTCTTTCTCATTTAACATCTGAGTCGAAACAAAATCTTGAATAAGTTCTCCCTCAGATTCTTGAAAGATTGGATCACTTTCAGTTAATACTTCAGTACCTTTTTCATTCATTAACATAAAACCAATCGAAGTTGGACTGAATAATTCTTTCATTTTTTCTTTAAGTAAAATGACAATATCATCTATTCGCAAATTGGTATTCAATTTTTGTGACATATCATTGATCGTTTGAAGATCATTCACCCATTTTTGTGACTGTTGGTATAACTTTGCATTTTCAAACGAGCGGCTAATGGCTGACGCGAACAAATGAATATACGAAACTTCTTTTTCTAAAAAAGACCAAGGTGATCGCACAACAATTAGACCATATACTCCTTGAGAACCTTTAAGGGGAACGTATAATGTGTGAAGTTCATGTCCAAGTGATTCCTTGCGTTCTGTGGTCCCATTCAGAAATGATTTCATTGCGAGCTCATCTGCTTGGTTAAAATCAAACATTCTCACCCTCTTAGTTAGCAACTGTTGGGGATCACTTGATAATAAAATCTCACTCTGCCATTCATTAAAAAAGTGTTGCAAGGAATAATCAATTTTTTGGAGGAGCTTATCCATCTGAAGAGTGGAATGAAAAGTTTCTGTCACTTCAAACAAACGAGACAGCTTTTCATTGTTTGAAGTGAATGTATATTTCTTTAACAATTGACTGACAAATAATTGATTGAATTCAGAAAATTCTTCTCGGAATTCAAGGCACTCAAAAAGTTGATGGGCATCCTCAATGATTAAATATCCATAGGGTTGATCATCGTATGTAAAAAGGAAGATTTCTATCTTATTTTTCTCACTTATCATTTGAAAATCTGTTAAAAGTGTTATTTGTTTTTGAGTGGAGGAGCTAAACGATAATGTGAACGAGCGGCTGGTCACTTTTGTAATAATTGAAGTTGGAAAAATTTGATCATTAAATATTCCGTGTTTAAAAAACACTTTGTCACTTCCTAAGTGTTTTGCAATCAAGTCACACCAAAGCCTTATTCCTTCTCTTGGTTCTAATGAAGTTGATGTTGATAGAAGAAGATCTAAAAGGTTTGCTTTTAATGTAATAAGGTTCTCCTTTAATCCTACTGACATATTCGATTCACCTACATCCGGTATAATGTCCACTCTAGTATCAAAAAACAACTTTTCGAAAATGGCTGCTTTTCTATAAATTCCCATATATCACTCTATTGATTATATCATACTAAAGTCATGATTTTTCATTTCAGTGTTGTTACAAATAAAAAGATAATAGAATATAACAATTGAAGTTGACTTTTTTTATCTTTTCATTATATAATGGAATTTGTGTAAAATAGTGCAGCCTTTGTAGGTCACGTTTAGCGTTTATTTTATAGCTCTCACTTGAGTTGTATCTTGTAACCCTCTGCTGCTAGGGCGAAGGTACATGAAAATAAAATATCCTAAATGGTCGTTGCTACAACTGTTTTTATTTTACCAAATAAAAACATATTTAAAGGAGGAGTCATTCATGGCTCGTTATACAGGTCCAAGTTGGAAATTATCCCGTCGTCTAGGTATCTCACTTAGTGGAACAGGTAAAGAATTGGAAAAACGCCCATACGCTCCAGGACAACACGGTCCTAACCAACGTAGAAAGCTTTCCGAGTATGGTTTACAATTGCAAGAGAAACAAAAGCTTCGTCACATGTATGGAGTAAACGAACGTCAATTCCGTACATTATTTGACAAAGCCGCAAAAATGCCTGGTAAACAAGGTGAAAACTTCATGGCTTTACTTGAAACTCGCCTTGACAACGTTGTTTATCGTTTAGGATTGGCTCGTACTCGTCGTCAAGCTCGTCAGCTTGTCAACCACGGTCACATTCTAGTTGATGGTAGCCGCGTTGATATCCCATCTTACCGTTTACAATCAGGACAAACTGTTACTCTTCGTGAGAAATCACGCAACCTTGATATCGTTAAGGAAGCTTTAGAAGTAAGTAACTATGTTCCTGAGTTTGTAACATTTGATGCAGATAAATTAGAAGGTACTTTCTCTCGCTTACCTGAGCGTTCTGAATTACCAGCTGAAATTAACGAAGCTCTTATCGTTGAGTTCTACTCTCGTTAATCTTTGGAAAGTCTTCCCTCGTGGAAGGCTTTTTTTTTGAAAGTTTTTTCGAGTATAATAAGGTGTTATTTACATATTATGGTATTATAAAGAGATATGGATTCAAATGGAGTTTAATTGAATATTTTTATTTGAAAATCGATATAAAAAGGGGGATTACTGTGAGAAAGATGTTATTTATTTTAATCGCAATACCATTTTTGTTGTTAGGATGTAGTAACTTAAGTAAAAATAGTCAATTAAGTGAATTTGATAATAGTGACCTAAAAACTAAATTAGAAGACCAAGCATTTCAACCGAAACTTCCTTCAAAGTTACCTTTCGAGGTAGAACAGGCTGAGTTTACCCCACCACCTAAAGACTATATGCCTGTTACCATTCATTTTTTAAGTTCAAGAAATGGGAATGGAGACCATTTAGAATTATTGATATTTAATCATAAAGATGGTGGAAATGTTCAACATTCTGGTGTGAAATTTGAAGACGTTAAAATAGGCGACATAAAGGCTAAATATGCAGTTAATGATTCAGAAGCTATGATGTTAAATTGGACCGAAGACGATATTTTCTATGGATTGACCTATTATGGGAAACAGTCTGATACAGAAATCACAAAAGAAGATTTAATAGAAACTGCAAAGTCATTTGAATAATTCATTTGTAAATGAGACAAATCACCTATTAAATTAGTAAATAACGCTTGGGGAATCTTACCCAAGCGTTTTTTTAGTATGCTAAATACTTTGTTCATTCAATCTCTAAAATGGAATTGTTTTAACATCAAAATTATAATGTTATTTTATGTTTTCTCCACATTATCGAAACTACTTACTTCAACAGGACTCTTTTCGTTTAACGATATTGAATCATCGTATATTTTTTCTTTCCTCGACGAATGATGGTGAAACGATTGTCTAAGCGATCTTTTTCATTTACTTCATGCATCGAATCCGTTTGACGATCGCCATTTATATAAATGGCACCGTTTTGTATGTCTTCTCTCGCTTGTCTTTTAGAAGAAGCAATTTTCGCAGCTACCAGTAAATCAACAAGAGAAATCGCTTCACTCAAATTTTGTTCAAATGTTGGAACATCCTTAAATCCTTGTTCAATTTCTTCAACTGTAAGCTTCTTTAATTCTCCACTGAAAAGTGCTTCTGTAATTCTTATTGCTTGGTCTAAAGAAGCTTGACCATGAATAAGCCGAGTCATTTCTTCAGCAAGTGTACGTTGTGCTTTTCGTAAATGCGGTTCATTTTCCACTGTCAATTCTAATGATTCTATTTCTTCTTTAGATAAAAAAGTAAAGTATTTCATGTATTGAATGACATCTGCATCAGCAGTATTGAACCAAAATTGGTAAAATTCATACGGAGTCGTCTTTTCTTTGTCTAACCAGACAGCTCCGCTTTCCGTCTTACCAAATTTCGTTCCATCTGATTTTGTCACAAGTGGAATTGTCATCCCGAAAGCTTTTTCTCCATCGCCATGATTTTTTCTTATCATCTCAAGGCCAGTTGTAATATTTCCCCATTGATCACTTCCACCAATCTGAAGTTTACAGTTTTCATTTTCATAAAGCTTTTGAAAATCAATTCCTTGCAAGATGGTATAGGTGAATTCAGTGAAAGAAATACCCGTTTCTAGTCGGGACGCAATCGTGTCTTTTCCCAGCATATAATTAATTCCAATGTGCTTACCGAAATCACGAAGGAACGTAACCATGTCAATCTTGCCGATCCAATCATAGTTATTTAACATTTTCGCACCATTAGGTCCGTTAAAATCAAAAATACGTTCTAATTGTTTTTGCAACGAATGCGCATTGTCTAATACAGTTTCAAGTGTTTGTAACTTACGCTCTTCATTCTTTCCACTTGGATCACCGATTAATCCAGTTGCTCCTCCTACTAACAATAGCGGTCGGTGTCCACTTTCTTGAAAACGTCTTAGAGTTAAAAACGGTAGTAAGTGGCCAATGTGCATACTATCACCTGTAGGGTCGATTCCACAATAGACAGAAACAGACTCCTTCTTTACAAGCTCCTCTAATCCAGTTTCATCGGTTTGTTGATAAATGATCCCTCTCCATGCTAAATCCTTTAACAATTCCATCGTTTATTTCCTCCTTAAATTTAAGAAAATTATCCTGCGAACGTCATTCATGTACTGAATGAATAATGCAAAAAAAGACGTCTCTGCAAAAATATGCAGGGACGCCTTATGCGCGGTACCACCCAAACTTGAGATTTCTCTCCACTCTAATGTGATAACGGGTCATCCGTTTGTTGCTACTTAAATTCACAACAAAAGCTCCAAGACGTAATTCACAAGACAATTTGTGTCGGTTTTCACCATCCACCGACTCTCTATAAAACAGGGATCGTCTGCTACTTAATCTCATCAAAGCTTTTTATTTAACTGTCGTTTCCAATTGTGTTCATATGCCATTTTTACCATAAGTCTTTCATAAAGTCAATCAACTATCCAAATATTATCATCTAAAAACGTCATCTTAATTGTGCTATAATAGGATTGATTTTTTGGGGGGATGTTATTTAATGAAAGCTCTAATGGATCGGTGGAAAGATCAGCTTCAGCACTTATATCAATCATCAAAGAATGAACGCATACAACGAAAGTTTCGATTGTTTTACGGGGTGACTTGGAATCTTTTGTTAATCCTTTCATTGCTATTCGCAGTAGGGATCTTTTTTGCCGCTGGTGTAGGTGCAGGATATTTTGCCTCACTTGTAAAAGATGAACCAATTCGAAGTTACGCTAAAATGAAAGATGATATTTCAAATTTTGATTCTACTTCAAAAATGTATTTTGCAAACAACGTCTATTTAGGAAAGGTACGATCCGATCTTGAACGCGAAGAAGTGAAAATTCAAGATGTGTCGCCTTATTTAAAAAACGCCATTATTGCGACAGAAGATGAATACTTTAAAGTACATAAAGGAGTGGTACCAAAAGCTGTTTTCCGCGCTTTGTATCAAGAATTCACAAATGCTCCTATCCAAACAGGCGGGAGTACGATTACACAACAATTGATCAAGAATCGTGTATTAACTAATGAAGTATCATTTGAACGAAAAGCAAAGGAAATTATTTTGGCGATGAGGATTGAAAAGTTTTTTACAAAAGATGAAATTCTTCAGTCCTATTTAAACATGACCCCTTTAGGTCGAAATTCATCTGGTCAAAATATTGCTGGTGTACAGACCGCCGCAAAAGGGATATTCGGTGTCGATGCGAAATCATTGTCTTTGCCTCAATCAGCCTTTATTGCTGGTTTACCCCAATCACCTTATGCTTACACCCCCTTCACAAATGGCGGGGAGCTAAAACAAAATTTAGGACTTGGGTTAGACCGTATGAAAACCGTCTTGTTTCGAATGCATCGAGAAGGATATATTACAAGTTCTCAATATGAAACCGCGCTTAAATATGACATTAAGAAAGACTTTATTAAATCAAAGCCGAGTGTCAGAGAACAATACCCTTGGGTGACAACAGAAGTTGAACAACGTTCTGAAGATATCATTTCAGTTATTCTTGCAAAAAAAGATGGCATTTCAGAGAATGATCTGAATAAATCGAAGAAATTAAAAGAAGAATATACCGAGTTAGCAGCGAGAGATATCCGTCAAAATGGCTATCAAATTTATTCTACTATTCATAAAGACTTGTATGATCGTATGCAAGAAGTCGCAAAAAACTATCAAAATTACGGGAAAACTTATTATTCTGAAGCCATTGATCCAGAAACAAAAGAGGTCAAGCAAGTTAAGCAGCCAGTACAAACGGGTGGAATGATGATTGAAAATAAGACTGGCCGGATAGTAAGTTTTATTGGGGGAAGAGACTTTAAACTCCAACAATTAAATCACGCAACACAAGCTTATCGATCGAATGGTTCTACAATGAAGCCACTTATTCTATACGGTCCTGCGATTGAATTTGGTGACCTTGCACCGGGAAGTCCTATGCTTGATGCCAAAGGAACATTTAATGATGGATCTGCAAAAGGATGGGCTCCAGTAAACTATACGAACGGCAAGTTTGAAGGCATCGTACCTGCTCGTTATGCTTTAGCCAAATCGATTAACCTTCCGGTCATCCGAGAATATATTAAAATTTATAATAAAAAACCTTATCAATTTTTAGAAAAGATGGGTATTAAATCATTAACGAAAAATTATGCGAACTATTCTCTCTCCATTGGAGGCGATGTAACCATTGAAGAAAATACGAGTGCTTACACGACTTTTGCTAATGGAGGAAAGTTTATAGATGCCTATATGATTGACAAAATTGTCGATAAGCATGGTAAAGTTATTTTTCAACATCAAGTTAAACCTGAAAAAGTATTTAGTCCGCAAACAGCTTATTTGACCATTGATATGATGAGAGACACGTTAAAATATGGAACGGGTGCTGATGCACCAAGCCGCTTGAATTTTTCATCCGATTGGGCTGGAAAATCTGGAACATCCCAAGACTGGCACGACACTTGGTTCGTTGCCTCCAATCCAAATATCACGTTCACAACTTGGCTAGGTTATGACAATCCTCGCCCTTTGAATACACCTGGGTATGATCGATACAGTCTCAGAAATATTATTCTTTGGACAAAAATGATGAATGCTGCATATGCTTTAGAGCCTTCTCTAGTTGCTCCAAAGGAACGATTTGCTAAGCCCACCGGCATTGTATCTAAATCATTTTGTTCCGTTTCTGGAATGCTTCCTTCTCCTGAATGTAGCCAAGCTGGACTACTCAGTACAGATTTATTTAATGAAAAGCAACTTCCTACCGAGCAGGACGACAGTTTAATCTCTAGTCGTTATGTCGTTTTGAACGGGAAAAAATATGCTGCCCTTCCTTCAACACCAGCTGAATTTTCTGAGTCAGGAGTCCTATTAAATCCAGACTTTGTTGAGAAAATAACTGGCGGCATTTATGAGGATCCGAGAGATGTTGTGCCTGATGATAATCCAAAGTGGAAAAACATTCTTGTAACACAGTCTAAAATTGCGGATGACGGACAGTCTCCAGGAAGTGTTCGAGCCTTTAGTTCCTCCAATTCTTTATCTTGGACAAATTCCACAAGCGAGGACGTGGTTGGTTATCGTGTCTATCGCATAGGAGCCGGAGGACTACAGCTAACGAGCAGTAGAAAAGCAGATTCTTCTCACTCTATAGCTGTCGGTTCTGGTACGTATCTTGTCGTTGCTGTAGATGTAGCAGGTCGGGAATCAGGTTCTTCTAATGCAGTAACAATCGGTGGTTACACTCCACCTGTTATCGTACCACCAGTTGAAGATCCTTCTACTCCAAATACAGGATCCAAGCCAAAGCCTAAACCGCCTGTTGTTCAACCAAAACCTAAGCCTAAGCCTAAGCCGCCTGTACCAGATCCAAAGCCAACAAAACCGACTAAACCGACTAAGCCAACTGATCCACCGCCAACTAAGCCAACAACTTAATGCATAGATATGATCATTAAGAAATGCAAAGACCCCGCTCGAAGCGATCAGGCTTCGAGCGGGGTCTTTAAATAATCAGTCTTCCATTGATGAGAGGTCACCTGTTGGTAGGTCAAGCTCCCAAGCTTTTAATACGCGTCTCATAATTTTTCCACTTCTTGTTTTTGGTAACTTTTCTCTAAATTCGATTTCTCTAGGAGCGGCATGCGCGGCCAATCCTTTTTTAACAAATAGTCGAATTTCTTCAATTAATTCCTCAGACTCTTCAAATCCATCTCTGAGAGCGATAAATGCTTTTATGATTTCTCCTCTAACAGGATCCGGTTTTCCAATTACACCCGCTTCTGCAACAGCCGGATGTTCAACCAGTTTGCTTTCCACTTCAAATGGGCCCACACGTTCACCTGAAGTCATAATCACATCGTCCACTCGACCCTGAAACCAAAAGTATCCTTCTTCATCCATATAAGCAGAATCTCCAGAAACATACCAGTCTCCTGGCATGAAGTATGATTCAAATTTTTGTTCATTGTTCCAAATTGTTTTCATCATAGACGGCCAGCCTTTTTTGATGGCTAGATTTCCCATTCGATGAGGAGGGAGAGCATTCCCTTGATCATCGACAATTGCGGCTTCTATACCGGGGATTGGTTTCCCCATTGAACCTGGTTTTATTTTAAGAGATGGATAGTTACAGATGACTTGTGCACCTGTCTCTGTCATCCACCACGTATCATGAATACGTAGTTGGAATACTTTCATACCCCATCTAATAACTTCAGGATTGAGTGGTTCTCCAACACTTAAAATATGTCGAAGAGAGCTCAAATCAAATTTCTTAACAATCTCGTCGCCTGCTCCCATTAGCATTCTAAAAGCAGTTGGTGCACTATACCACACCGTCACTCCATATTCTTCGATCGTCTTATACCAGTTTTCAGGAGAAAATCTTCCACCTACAACGACATTAGATGCCCCTACAAGCCAAGGTCCGAAGATGCCATAAGACGTACCCGTAACCCATCCGGGATCAGCTGTACACCAATAGACGTCTTCTTCTTGAAGGTCTAAAACCCATTTGGCTGTTTGGTAGTGCTGAATCATTGCGTTGTGAACATGCAGAACTCCTTTAGGTTTCCCTGTAGAACCCGATGTGTAATGCAGGATTAGTCCGTCTTGACGATCCACCCACTCGATTTCTAATTCTTTATTCGCATCTTCAAAACGCGATTGAAAATCAATCACCTTTCCTTGTTCTTGAACATCTTTCCCAACTAGGAGAACGTGTTTTAAGTTCGGTAATTGTTCCAATGGAACTCGTTCTAATAATTCAGGAGTCGTAACAAGAACTTTGGCTCCACTGTCTTCTAAACGATCTTTGACTGCACCTTCCATAAACGCTTCGAAAAGTGGCCCCACAACCGCTCCTAACTTGATAGCACCTAGTGTAACAAAGTAAAGTTCTGGGGATCTAGGCATAAAGATAAACACTCGATCGCCTTTCTCAACATCGGCATAGGCTTTTAATACGTTCCCTGCTTTATTTGAGTAGTCTTTCATTTCTTTGTAAGTAAATTTCTCGTTTCGCTGAGCGTCTCGATAATATAAAGCAATCTTATTTTTTCTAAAAGACTCTGCATGTCGATCAACTGACTCATATGCCAAGTTCACTCTTCCTGTTTCATACCAGCTGAAGTTTTTCTCTGCATCTTTCCATTTAAAAGAATCATATTCTTCCTGATAATTTTTCATATTGAAGTTTCCGTGAGTGACTGGTAACGCTTCCACTTTCATCGCTTGAATCCCCCTCATGTATATGTGTTAGGATAAATAATACTTATTATTATAGTACAAAACTTTTATATTCTCAATTTTTAAAATATTAAAGATCTTCAGTTGAAAATTATCTGGAATATTCGTATGCTAATTCTGACTGCAATAATCTTAAAATTGTAAGCGTTTCATTAAGTGAATTATGTATAATAGAAGAAGGTACTCATTCAAGGTGGTGGATATGTGAAACATAACAAAACTTACAACGCAATGGAACTTAAAACAACAAAAGGAAACCTTGTAATTGAAGGCCCTATCCGTATGGATCAATTAGCGGGTATGGAATTCCATGAAGATTTAACTTCTTTCCGTCCTAGTCCTCAACAGCATAAAGCGCTTATTGAAATTGCTGATCTAGAGGAAGGTCGTATTCTCATTGCACGTGATCAAAATATGATTGTCGGATATGTTACATATTTATACCCCGATCCACTTGAAAGATGGTCGCATGGGAAAATGGTGAATTTAATTGAATTAGGTGCGATCGAAGTCATTCCAAAATTCAGAGGAGCTGGTGTGGGAAAAAGTCTTCTCCGCGTTTCTATGATGGACGATGCGATGGATGATTATATTATCCTCACCACAGAATATTACTGGCATTGGGATCTAAAAGGATCTGGATTAAATGTGTGGGAATATCGAAAAGTGATGGAAAAAATGATGAATGCTGGTGGTCTCGAATGGTATGCAACGGATGATCCCGAAATCAGTTCCCATCCTGCTAATTGTTTAATGGCGAGAATCGGGAAACGAGTTGATCAAGATTCCATTCAACAATTTGATCAGTTAAGATTTATGAATCGTTTTATGTACTAAACGAAGATGACAAACAAAAATAGGGGATGATTAGATGATCGTAGAAGAGATAATGAACAAGAATGTCGTCACTCTGAAACCCACTGACACCATACTTGATGCAATAAAGATCATGAGAGGTCATCGAATTCGGCACATACCAATTACCAATGCCCAAAAAGAAGTAGTGGGAATTATATCGGACAGAGATGTTAAAGACGCTGCTCCCTCCATCTTCCAACAAGAAGATCGTGATCATGAATTATTAAAACCCCTTGAATTAATCATGAGTAAAGATGTCATCGTTGGACACCCGTTAGATTTCGTCGAAGAAACGGCTGCTTTGTTCTATGATCGAAATATTGGCTGTTTACCGATTGTGAAAGAAAACAAGCTTGTAGGCATCATTTCTGAGACAGATCTGTTATATACATTAGTCGAACTTACCGGTGCGCTTCAACCAGGCTCGCAAATTGAGGTAAGAGTTCGAAATAAAGCAGGTGCATTGTATGAAGTGACAGGTATCCTCAGAAAAAACAATGTCAATATTCATAGTGTGCTCGTTTATCCAGATCGTGAAAATGAACAATATAAAATTCTAACATTTCGAGTGCAAACGATGAATCCTTTAAACGTAATCGAAGACCTAAAAAAAGAAGGACTTGAAGTTAGATGGCCGAACTCGCCTGGAATAAACGCATGAAAAAGGATGCTGTTTTTATTTATTCAGATGAACTTCTTTCCTATCGTTTTTCTGAGAATCATCCGTTTAACCAGTTTAGACTTACACTCACACTCGATTTGTTAAAAAAAGGACTTATGATTAAAGATAGCGACATTGTGTCTCCACGGATGGCAAGTGATGAAGAGTTATTTCTTCTCCATGACCCTTCTTACGTTCAAGCAGTAAAAGATGCAGGGGCAGGCAAACTCAATCTTGATAAAGCAGAAAACTATGGCTTGGGAACGGAAGATACACCTATTTTTAATGGGATGCATGAGGCAAGCGCTCTTATGGTCGGTGGGGCATTAACAGCTGTAGACATGGTCATGGAGGGAGAAGCTGATCACGCTCTTCATTTAGGCGGTGGACTTCATCACGGCTTTAGAGGAAAAGCCTCAGGTTTCTGTGTGTATAACGACAGTGCAGTTGCTATTAAATACTTGCAGAAAAAATACAATGCTAGGGTTCTTTATGTAGATACAGATGCACACCACGGTGATGGGGTGCAATGGTCTTTTTATGACGATCCTAATGTTTGTACTTTATCTTTACATGAAACCGGTCGTTATTTATTCCCCGGCACCGGAAACGTTAATGAGCGTGGAAGTGGAAAAGGCTATGGCTATACATTTAATGTGCCTCTCGATGCCTTTACAGAGGATGAATCCTTTTTACACGCCTATGAGACATCATTAAGAGAAGTTGCAGCTTTCTTTAAACCAGACATCATCTTAACGCAAAATGGTGCTGATGCCCATTACTATGATCCTCTTACTCATCTCTCATGTAGCACACATATCTATCGAAAAATCCCTGAGCTTGCGCATAAAATTGCTCATGAGTATTGTAAAGGTAGATGGATTGCAGTGGGTGGCGGCGGTTACGATATTTGGAGAGTGGTTCCAAGAGCTTGGTCTTATCTTTGGCTTGAAATGACTAACCAAAGACCAATACAATCTGCTCTGCCAATTGAATGGGTTGAGAAATGGCAACTAAAATCACCTGTTCCTTTACCGACTACCTGGGAAGATCCTGATGGATTTTATAAACCTATTCCACGAAAACAAGAGATTCATGAAAAAAATGAACAAACAGTCGAAAAGGCATTGTATCCTTTAAGAGGAGAATCATCTCATTCACAATCCATTTGAAGCAAAGACTTTGTTAAATGATCATGTTGATTTTTCTACATTCAGCAAAACAACACGCTATCCGTAGACGAACGGTCGAGCCTTCTCGTGAAAAACCACTAGGCCTCTGAAAAAGTCCTATTTGAACATCCAAGTGAGTATAGGCATGGACTTACGTTCTAGGCAGACGCTTTCCGCGGGCACGGCTTCAATCTACTCCGACAAACAGGAAGTTTTAGCGCATTCGTTGCAACAGGATGTTGCGCTCTTAGACTGTGATCCTTTCTTTGCGGGGCTTTCAGCTCGCGCTATTCCCGCAGGAGTCGCTGCCTTCCACTGCCATTGGAATAACGTTTTAAAAAGAACGATCCTATCTGAAAATGCTATTTTAACGATGTCCAAGGATGGTTGTTTAAAGATGAAGACAAAAATACGTGTCTTTTGAGTGCTCCTTTTTCATTTGCAGTTTTTCAATCTTTAAAATTTGGACTTTTTCAGCTGCCTCAAAAACCACACTGTGGGTCTCGACTCGCTCAATATTCCACTAGTGAGAGATTTTACTTTCTATCAACAACATCCGCTAACATAGCCAAAACAAAAAAAGATGCTGGGACAAAACTAGTCTCTAACCCAAGATGAGCGCGTCCGTTTTAACGGACGCGCTCATCTTGGTATATAGAGGGACTGATTTCCTTAGAATCCCCCCATTCTACGCATCTATTTTCGAAGGTTGACGACCATCAATGCGAGGCCGATCTCGTTTTTCACCTTCGTCTTTCCGCTTCTTGGAGTTTGACTTCGAGATCTAGAGGAAGGTTCAGTTGATACATGGTATAATCTTTAAACATAAGGACACTTCTTTCAATTTGGATTTTGTGTGGTAACTTAATTCTATCAGAAGTGTCCTTTTTTATGGAGTCAAAATAGTGGCCCGTGCGCATTCATGAAGTCGAATGCGCACGGGCCACTACTGTTTCGGTTGGTTTTTTGAAAGGAGAGCTGGGACTAAATGGAGAGGTCTTCATCTGGTTCAAGATCAAAAAAGTCGAAAGTGTAGGGCAGGTGCGACTCCTGGGCGATCAGCACGAAACGAAAATCCATTCGCTTAGACCAAGGTCTAAGCGAATTAGTTGAGTTCGTGCCGCCAGGAAAGCGTCGCCTGCCACACTTTCGACAAAATGAAAAAGGGCCAGGACAAAATATATATTTGTCCCAGCCTCTTTTTTTGCTGATCTTACTTCGTGCTTTCTCTCATTTCTAACCGATGCGGCAGGACTACAGTCACATCTTCTACCTTTTCTTTATTCATTAGTTTTGTTAAGAGACGCATGGCAACTGCACCAATATCATAAAGCGGTTGAACAACGGATGTTAGCTGTGGTCGAACCATTAGGGCTAGACGAGTGTTATCAAAGCTAATGATTTCTACGTCTGTTGGGATCTTTACACCATTATCTTGAGCTCCATGGACGACACCGAGTGCCATTTCATCATTTCCAACGAAAATCGCGGTAGGCGTTTGTCCTAAAGAAGAAAGCTTTGACCATGCGTCTAAACCCGAATCATACGTATAGTCACCTTCAACGACAAGCTCTTCGTCAAACTTAATATCCGCTTCATTTAGCGCTTGTTTATATCCTTCTAATTTATACTCTCTTGTGATTCGATCATGTAAAGGACCACTTACAAAAGCAATTCTTTCGTGACCTTTTTTAATGAACATAGAGACGGCGTCTTTAGAAGCAGCAAAATAATCAATGTTAACAGATGGGTGTTTTTCTGAAGGATCGATTGAACCAGCTAAAACGACTGGAACAGGAGATCGATCAAATTCAGCAACATGTTCATCTGAGATATCGCCGCCCATATATACAATTCCGTCTACTTGTTTTCCAAGCATCGTATTAAATAAGTGCATCTCTTTTTCCTTATTTTGATCTGTATTACTTAATATAATATTATAGTTATACATTGTGGCAATGTCTTCAATTCCCCTGGCTAATTCAGCAAAAAAGATGTTCGCAATATCAGGGATAATGACACCGACCGTCGTTGTTTTTTTACTCGCTAACCCACGAGCAACTGCATTTGGACGATATCCTAAACGGTCAATCACATCTAAAACTTTTTTTCTAGTCGCTGGCTTAACGTTTGGATTTCCGTTAACGACTCGTGAAACCGTCGCCATTGAAACGTTTGCTTCTCTTGCTACATCATAAATCGTTATATTCATCTATCATTCACTCCTTCATCATTCCATCACACATCATCCGTGCAGTTTTTCATATTATTTTTATCATAACATGATCACGCTTACAGTGCATTGTTCAATACATATTAATTCTAAAAAGAAAAGAAAAAATTTCACCTTGACCATGAAAGATGAAAAAGCGCACGTGAAATTTCACCTTCTACTCGCATTTGACGCACAAAGATCTCATCTCTTATTCATATCATAGGGTACTCTGAGGACGCCAAATTTCATCTTTCTCACGTAAATCTTGAGGACTTGTTCTCCTATCTGTTTCACTCTCATAATCAAAATTTAGTACATTCAATCCTCCGCATTAAGCAAAACAAAATCCTTTGCCTAAAGTTACTTAAGCAAAGGATTTCTCTTTCTAACTTTACACGCACTTATTAAAATGTGCGTTGAAAGTACGTTTCCTGAATGTTTTTATAGAAGTCGTCAAATTGATCTAAATCCATTTGTTGGGCTGAGTCAGATAAAGCAACTGCAGGATCCGGGTGAACTTCAGCCATAACCCCATCTGCTCCAATTGCTAATGCGGCTTTAGCTGTTGGAAGTAAAAGGTCTCTTCTTCCTGTTGAATGAGTCACATCAACCATGACAGGTAAGTGTGTTTCTTGTTTTAAGATGGGTACAGCTGAAATATCTAATGTATTTCTTGTTGCTCTTTCATAAGTACGAATGCCTCGTTCACAGAGAATAATTTGATCATTCCCTTCTGACATAATATACTCAGCTGCATTAATGAATTCATCAATCGTTGCAGCAATTCCTCTTTTCAGTAGGACAGGCTTTTTAACCGCTCCTGCGGCCTTTAGCAGCTCAAAGTTTTGCATGTTTCTTGCACCAATTTGAATGACATCAATGTATTCTAAAGCCATTTCAATATCAGCCGGGTTAACAATTTCACTAATCACAGCCATGTCATATTCATCAGCAACTCGTTTTAGAATTTTTAACCCTTCCAAGCCAAGTCCTTGAAAATCGTATGGAGATGTTCTCGGTTTAAATGCACCGCCACGAAGAAGTCGTAAGCCTTTTGCCTGCATGGCTTTTGCTACTTCAGCAACTTGTTCGTATGATTCAACAGAACAAGGACCGAAAATGAATCGTTGTTTTCCATCACCAATCATTTCGCCTTTTACATTTACAATTGTATTTTCGGGTTTTTTCTTTCTTGAAACAAGTAAAGCTTTACGGTGATCATCTTTTTGTAATTCAAGTCCAGTTTTAAAAATCTCTTTAAAAATATGTTGAATGGTCGATTTTTCAAACGGACCATCATTATGTTCAAGGATGTGATTGAGCATTGCACGCTCACGAACAGGATCGTATCGATTTACACCCTGTTTTTCTTTAATTTTCCCGATTTCTTGAACCAATCGAGCTCGTTCATTAATAAGATTCAAAATTTGAACGTTTTTTTCATCTACTTTATTACGTAATTGATCTAGTTCTAGGTTGCTCACTCTTAATCATCCTCTCAAATTTGCAGTCAAACTTTTTTTGTGTATTTCATGTGATCCTCAACTATGATACATTTTTCTTTATGATAGCGATTATTATAATCCAATGATATCAAAAAGTCACGAGATAAGCTTTATTAATTAAACGCTTTTAAGCGCTAAAGTAAAAATAGATCAATTGACACGAATGGAAGGTGACTTTATGCACACCGCAAAAAAGATATTTGCACTTGATATAGGTACAAGATCTGTTGTAGGAATTATTTTAGAAGAACACGAAAATCAATACCGGGTTTTAGATATGCTTTCTGAAGAACATCAAGAAAGAGCGATGTTAGATGGGCAAATTCATGATGTACCAGCCGTATCAAAAGTAATCAGTTCGATTAAAAATCAATTAGAAACTGAATACGGCCCATTAAAAAAGGTTTGTGTTGCTGCTGCCGGCAGAGCCTTAAAAACAGAGAAAGCACTAATTTCTATTCCCATCAAAGGAAAACCAATGATGACAAAAGATGATATTTTACATATGGAGCTTACAGCAGTCCAACAAGCTCAAAGTAGTACTGCTCAAAAATTACAACTTGATCATGATGTCCATTATTACTGTGTAGGCTATTCTGTTTTGAAATATCATCTGGATAATCAAGAAATCGGGAGCTTGATCGATCAACAAGGTGATGAAGCATCCGTTGAAATCATCGCCACATTTTTACCCCGCGTTGTTGTGGAATCTCTACTTGCAGCCTTAAATCGCTCTAGTCTTGAAATGGAAGCATTGACTTTAGAACCGATTGCTGCCATTAACGTTTTGATCCCCCCCTCCATGAGACGACTCAATGTGGCGTTAGTTGACATTGGAGCAGGTACATCCGATATTGCATTAACAGACCAAGGGACCGTAATTGCGTATGGAATGGTGCCAACTGCCGGAGACGAAATTACAGAAGCATTTAGCGATGAATATTTACTAGACTTCCCCCAAGCCGAACAAGCCAAAAGAGAGTTGTCATTAAATGAAGTGATTCACTTTACCGATATTCTTGGCTTTGAACAAAGGATTCCAAAGGAAGAAATCGAACAAAAACTTAGCTCTTCCATTAAACACCTCTCTTTAAAAATTACAGAAGAAATTTTCCGCCTAAACAATCATCGTTCTCCAAAAGCTGTGATGTTAGTAGGTGGTGGTAGTCAAACACCTGGTCTTTCTGCACGATTGGCAGAAGATCTATCACTGCCTGAAAACCGTGTAGCGATCCGCGGAATAGAAGCCATTCAATCACTGGATATTCATGAGCGAATTCCTAAAGGACCAGAGTTGGTTACGCCAATTGGTATTGCGATTGCTGCCTACCAAAACCCTGTTCATTACCGTACTGTTTATGTGAATGAGCAACCAATTCGATTATTTGAATTAAAAAAGCTTTCAGTCGGTGATTGTTTATTAGCTGCGGGCATTAAAATCGGTAAATTATACGGCAGACCAGGTATGGCAAAAATCATTTCTTTTAATGGAAAAACGATTACACTACCCGGGGAATATGGTCAACCCCCTCATCTAACTTTGAACGACCTTCCTTGCTCACTAGATACCCCTGTTTCTAATGGAGACAGGCTTATTGCAAAGAAAGGAATAGATGGAGGACAAGCCACGCTGACCGTTCAGGAGCTCATGGAAGAATCATCTTCTTTGCAATTAAATATCAACGGTAAAGAGTATAATGTGGATGTTCTTCCCTATATTAATCAAAATCCAGCAACACCTCATACAAAAATTGAAGATCGTGACGAGATAGTAGTCTCCATCCCAAGAACCCTTCGAGAAGTATTAGTAATAATGAACATACATTTTCGAACAGAAGATCACTTTATCATTAAATGGAACGATCAAGAATATTCATTCCCACAAAAACAAGGTAAATGGATGGTGAATAAACAGGTTGTATCACTTGATCATTTGCTTCAAAATAAAGATCAGATTACTTGGGTAGATGGGTCACCTCTTACGCTGCAAGAAATGGCAGAATATCTTGAAATACAGCTTGATTACTCGATCACTGTATTCTTTAATGGAGAGAAGCTTCGTTTAGTGAAAAAAGCGCTTGAAGTCACAAACTCTGGTAATCATTTATCAGCTGATTCCATTATTCATTCTGGGGACGAATTAGTTGCTGAAAAAATTTCTACTCAACCTTTCATCTTTCAAGATGTATTTCTACATGTAGAAATTGAGACATCATCCCATACAAGCGGAACTTTTTTCTTATTAAAAAATGGAATAAAAAGTACCTTTTATGAGGAGATTCAAATGGGGGACCGATTAGAATTAAAATGGCCAGTGCTAAAAACCGATGAATAAAATCAACCAATCAAGCTTCTAATTGGATGTTTGAAATCATGAATCATCAGTAAAGGGAAAAGTGAAGAGTACTGATACGAGTGAAAAACAAAGGATCACAGTTTATTTATGCACCATCCTATGTGTGTTGTTCCGAAGCAGCTGGCGCTTGGAGACTAGATCAAAATAACTTGGTGAAAAAATAGAGACGTTCTCGTCTTTAAATGAAAGGCTTTGTTAAATGATCATGTTGATTTTTCAACATTCAGCAAAACAACATCTGCTAAAATAGCCAAATGAAAAGAGCTGAAGATTACCTTCAGCTCTTCTGTGTTTATTGTTATCCCAATTGCTCAGATAGATTCTTTGAAGTGATGTCAAAATGAGACGCATGCCAAACCGGTTCCTTACCATTAAATTGAATGACCTGAGGAGACTCATGTTTGACCCCTGAAAAATCAGTCACATATTGTGATAAAGGTCTTGCATCTTGTATGGCTAAAAAATAGTGTTGTTCCTCGTGTTCACGATCGAATTTTTCATATTCGCTAAAAGCTTTGGCACTAATTGGACAAGTTAAACTGTGTTTCATGAAAAAGAATGGTTTATTTTGGCTGACAAGCTCATCAAATTCTCTTTCATTCTCAATTTTTTTCATCTAAACACCCTTTCAATTTTTTAGAAAAGCGAATTAAAAATGTTACCATACGTTAGCCGTTTGTCGATTCAACATAGACGATCCTGATGTATGGATCATGATTGAAATGAATCTTTTTATCTTTAAATGAAAAAAGTGAAGCTACTGCTTCACTTTTTTGTTTTGTTCATTAAAACTGTTTTGGAGTATTTACAGAATTTGAATCATTTGAATCTTTTTTAAAATTTTGCTCTGTTTGTTCAAAAGCCTTTTTTGCTTCCTCTAATTTTGAAGATGCATCTTCTGCATGTTTTTGAACTTTATTATCAAGCTCATCTAAAGCAGCATCAGATTTTGCATCTCCGTCCTTTTTCATCGTCTTTACTTTATTCATAATATCTGATGATTGAGTTTGAAGCGTTTGTGATAATGTAGCTGATTTTTCTTTAGCAACTGAAGCAAAATCACCGCTTTTTTCTTTAGCAGCGTTAGCTAATTCCGTTCCTTTTTCCATTGCAGTGTCTTTCCATTGAGAAGATTTATCTTTCAACATACCTGCTTGTTCATTTAAATCACTTCTCAATTCTTTACCGGATTTAGGAGCTGTCAAATAAGCAGCTGCTGCACCAACGATACCACCGATTAAAGCCCCGATGATAAAATCTTTTGAATTAATGTTTTGATCCTGACGATCTTGAGTAGATTGATTAAAGTCATTGTATGGCATAAGAAAATCCTCCTTTGGAATAGTTAATTATGATTTAACGCGTTCAGTAACAATATCACGTTCAACTAGTTGATCTGACTGAACAGCAGGCAGACCCGATGTTTCAGGCGTTTTTTTTGATTTCCACTTATTTCGAACTTCCATTACTACATTACTCCATTGCACGACTTGAGCAACTTTATCTTGATTTTTGTCCATTTCATTTGAAACAGAATGACTCATTTTTTTAAAAGAGCCAGTTAACTTCTGTAGAGTAGTACCTACATCTTTGACAGCGTATACTACCGTATTCAACTGTTCAGACTTATGCTGAATATCTTCAGCTAATGAATTTGTCTTATGTAGCAATTCGGTTGTTTCTCCGGTTACACCTTGAAGTTGTCCTTCTAATCCATCCAATGTGTGTGCGACACTATCTAATGTTCCTTGTAAAGATTTCAGTGTCTTGACTAAGTAAATCACGAGTATGAAAAAAGCAATCGCAATTACCGCCGCACTTAAATATAAAATTATTATCATTTCATCCTCCACCTCCTGCATAACTGCATAATACCCCAAATAAAAAATGGCTAAACTCTTTTTAATAGTTCGATTTAAAAATTGAAATTCCTTCTTAGATTTCCATATTTCCAAAGTTCTATTCCATTCTATTTTTAGAATATAAGAGAAAGCTAACTTATTCAAAATATGTTAACGCTTTCATAAATGGGATTGGTCAGTGTCTTTTTAATCATACCTATCAAAATGAGCTGAACATGATTATCAGAAAGTTTTGGGTATTGAGCATTTTTAGGGTAAAATAAAAGAGGTAAAAATTATGATTGTGGAGGTCATTACATAATGAAAGATTTAAGAATTGAAAAACTTGCCAAAAATTTAATTAATTATTCCGTTAAGCTTCAACCTGGTGAGAAAGTATTAATAGAGAACTTCGGTTTACAACAAGAACTTGTTTCTGCTTTAGTAAAAGAAGCTTACGAAGCTGGGGGGTACCCCTTCGTTTCATTGAAAGACAATCGTGTGACACGTTCGATGCTTTTAGGTGCACAAGAAGAACAATTTAAAATGATCGCTGAATTTGAGGCTAATGTTATGAAAGAGATGGATGCTTACATTGGACTACGTTCTGGGGATAACATTAATGAACTATCAGACGTGCCCGAAGACAAAATGAAAATTGATGCTCAAACGATTGGGCGTAAAGTTCACAGAGATATTCGTGTACCTAAAACAAAATGGGTTGTACTCCGTTACCCTAACTCTTCAATGGCACAATTAGCAAAAATGAGCACAGAAGCATTTGAAGATTTCTATTTCAATGTCTGTAATTTAGATTATGGGAAAATGGATAAGGCGATGGATAGTCTTGTAGCGTTGATGGACAAAACAGATGAAGTGAAAATCACTGGACCAGGAACTGATTTGACATTCTCAATTAAAGATATCCCAGCGATTAAATGTTCTGGCCATCTAAATATACCTGATGGTGAGGTTTATTCTGCACCCGTTCGTAATTCTGTAAATGGGACGATCACTTACAATACCCCTTCTCCTTATCAAGGATTTACATTTGAAAATGTGAAATTGACTTTCGAAAATGGGAAAATTGTGAACGCTGAATCAAATGACTCAGAACGTATTAATAAAATATTTGATACAGACGAAGGGGCAAGATATGTAGGTGAATTTGCAATCGGAGTAAACCCTTTCATCCAGCATCCAATGCAAGATATCCTATTTGATGAAAAAATTGATGGAAGTTTTCATTTTACTCCAGGACAATGTTACGACGACGCGTTTAATGACAACCATTCAGATATCCATTGGGATATGGTAAACATTCAACGTCCTGAGTACGGCGGCGGAGAAATTTACTTTGATGGTGTACTAATTCGTAAAGATGGACGTTTCGTTCATGAATCTCTTGCTGGATTAAACCCGGAATTCTTAAGATAAGCGATTAGGGTTGACTAATAACTTCCTTTCATAAGAGAGATGAAGCAAAACCTGTGGCTTCAGATTGGAAAAAGGCGAGATTTCGTTCGATTATGAATGAAATCTCGCCTTTTTTTCTGTTCTTCAAAAATAAAAGCCCATCAAGAAGGATTTTCACTTCTGATGGGCTTTTATTTACGCTTCTATAGCTAATTTTTCATAAGCATCTTGAACTTTTTGAATATCTCCCGCACCCATAAAAATGAGGACAGCATTTTGATGATTTAACAACAAGTTTGTATTATCTTCGTCTAATATTTCTGCTTGATCAATTTTATCTTGTAAATCTTGGATCGTTAATTTACCATGATTTTCTCGAGCAGATCCAAAAATATCACACAAATACACCTTGTCTGCTTGGAGTAAACTATCGGCAAATTCTTGCAAGAAAGTTTGTGTTCTCGTAAAAGTATGCGGCTGAAAAACTGCAACAATCTCACGCTCTGGATATTTCTGACGGGCTGAATCAATGGTTGCATTTATTTCAGTAGGATGATGTGCATAGTCATCAATTAGGATTTGTTCACCTACTACTTTCTCTGTAAAACGTCTCTTCACTCCTGTAAAAGTAAGAAGATGAGATTGAATCACTTCCGTATCTACTTCTTCGTAATGACAAATCGCGATAACGGATAATGCATTTAAGATACTATGATCGCCAAATGTCGGTATTTTGAAGGTTGAATATAATGTGTTACGAACATACACATCAAAAGTAGTCCCACTTGGCTCAACATTCACATTACGCGCCTGAAAATCATTTTCCTCAGCAAATCCGTAAAACAAGACGGGAACTTTAGCTTGAATCTTTTGCAGCTGTTCATCATCGCCACAGGCAATGATCCCTTTCTTCACTTTCAATGCCATCTCTTGAAAAGCAGAGAAAACATCATCAATGTTTGCAAAATAATCAGGATGATCGAAATCGATATTTGTCATAATGGCATAGTCAGGTGAATATGAAAGAAAATGCCTTCTATATTCACAAGCTTCAAACACAAAATATTCAGGATCGATTACACCTTTACCTGTTCCGTCCCCGATTAAAAATGAAGTGGGTTTGGCACCGCCAAGAACATGAGCAAGTAATCCGGTAGTTGAAGTTTTTCCGTGAGCTCCTGTTACGGCAACACTTGTGTAATTCTGCATGAAATCACCAAGGAATTTGTGATAGCGAATGACTGGGAGTCCCAGTCTCGTTGCTTCTACAATTTCTTCATGACTATCCGGAAAAGCATTACCAGCAATAACCGTTAATCCCGGTTGAATGTTTTCTTTATTAAATGTCATAATCGGGATATTAGACTCTTCTAATAATTTTTGAGTAAAAAAATATTTATCGATGTCAGATCCTTGAACTTGGAAATCCATGTCGTGAAGGATTTGTGCAAGGGCACTCATTCCTGAGCCTTTTATTCCGACAAAATGGTATAACGTCATAATAGAACCTCCAACAATGATCGTTCTGATAGCAGTATATGATGGGTAAATTGTTTGGTTATTTAGATACCATTCAAGTACTCCATGTCATAATCATTTTACATTATATCACTTATTAGTATGAGTGACTATTCCATCGAATAGTCAGAATTTATTTTCATTGATTCTGTTATGTCATTTTCTTTATTTTAGTTAGTCGTTTGCAAAGCTTCTAGATCTGATTCAGTGATTAATACATCCCTTGGTCTAGTTCCTCTAGATTCTGAAACAATTCCTTGTTTCTCCATCATTTCAATAAGTCTTGCCGCACGATTGTAGCCTACTCTAAATCTTCTTTGTAAAAGGGATGTAGATGCCCCACCTTGATTAATAAGAAACTCGCATGCCTCGTAAAAAAGGTCATCTTCTTCTTCAGCAACAGCAGCTTTTTTTAAAAGTTCTTCCTGCTGAAATAAATACTCTGGTTCTTTCTGATCACGAATAAATTGGACAACTTCATCAATTTCATCATCCGTTACAAACGTTCCTTGTAAACGTACCGGCTTTGATGCTCCATTTTCGAGGAACAACATATCTCCTCTTCCAAGCAATCGCTCTGCTCCTCCCATATCAATGATCGTCCTTGAATCAACTTGGGAAGACACTGAAAATGCAATACGAGTAGGAACGTTTGCCTTTATTAGACCTGTTATGACGTCTACAGATGGACGTTGTGTAGCAATGATTAAATGAATTCCACAAGCTCGTGCTTTCTGAGCAATTCGGCAAATTGCTTCTTCAACATCGGCTGGTGACATCATCATTAAGTCAGCTAATTCATCGATCACAATCACAATATATGGTAGTTTTTCACTAAAGGATCTGCTTTTCTCTGCACGATCATTAAAACGATGAATGTCACGAACTCCTGCATGAGCAAAAAGTTCATATCTTCTTTCCATTTCCTCCACTGCCCATTTTAGTGCGGCTGTAGCTGCTTTTACATCTGTAATCACGGGACTTACTAGATGGGCAATATGATTATACGGCGCTAATTCAACCATCTTTGGATCGATGAGAAGAAGCTTTAATTCATCTGGTCTCGATTTATAAAGCAAACTTACCAATATTGAGTTAATGCATACACTCTTCCCAGAGCCAGTGGCACCAGCAATTAAGCCATGGGGCATTTTCTGTAAATCCGTAACAATCGGTTGACCAGAGATATCTAGACCAAGGACAGCCGTTAATGGTGAATCTTTCCCCACAAATGTTTCGTGTTCAATAATTTCACGTATAAACACTGGACGACTTACCGGATTTGGCACCTCAATTCCAATTGTATGTTTACCAGGAATAGGGGCCTCAATTCGAATGTCTTTCGCGGCAAGGCTCAATTTAATGTCATCACTTAAATTCGTTATTTTATTTACTTTTACACCTGGCTCAGGTTGAACTTCAAACCTTGTCACAGATGGACCTTGTGTAACATGGACTACTTTGGCACGCACACCAAAATTAAGAAGCGTTTCATCTAACCAATCCGCTTGCCCAATTAACCATTCTTCATCTTTCGAATGTTTAACGGGAGGCGTTAAAAAATCAATAGGGGGTAATTGATATTCATCCCCAGAATCGTTTGGTATCGTGTCGCTAACGACTGTATGAGATTGAATAGTAGAAGAAAGTTGAACTTCTTCATTCCTTTTTTTCAAAGAAGAAATGACTCTATTCTTCTCTAACTTTTTTTTATCTTGCTTCAGCATCATGACATTAAAAGGTAGATGCGTACGACGAGGTATAGTCGGTTCAACAAAATCGTCATCTACTTCATGATCATTTTCTACTTCATGATCACTTTCTACTTCATGAACACTTTCTACTTCGATCTTTTCTAAACCTTCGGATTCACTTGGAACAATGAGTTTATCTAAATGATCATCATTCGCTGTTTCTTCAATTGGATGATTGATTAATACCTGTTCTGCAACTTCGATAATGACTTCTTTTTCTGCAACCGTATTTGAAACTAACCCTTGGTGCTCTAAAGATTCGTCGACAACTACCGATTGGGGTTGTTCAGAAAGAATGATTTTGTCTTCAACGATTTTTTTCACTAACACGGGTTCTGCCATTTGTTCTACACTCGGTTGATCTTCCACTTTCGGTTCAAGTGTAGCTACATTCCCTGTTTTCTCTTGCATGAATGACTCGTCTTTTAATGGATCGTCAGCATATGAATTCTCATTTACAGGACTACTCATTATGAATTCTTCCATCATCATTTCTTCATTTTCCACTTTGATGGGGTCCTTTATGTTTCCTACCTCAACTGATTCTTCAAAAGATAGGGATGATTCTCTTTTCAAATTACTTAACCCTGCTTGTTCACTTTTTTCCTTTGTGTCCGATTTAATTTCCAAATCATTAGTTGGTACATCTATTTCAGCAAGGATCTCCGGCGACAAGTTCACTTCTACTTTTGGTTGTTCTTCTTGATTTGCCACCGCTAACTTCTCTTTCATATTTCTTATCGGTCGATTTGCGTCGATCGTATGGCTTCCTAATTCAAACTCTATTTCTTTTAAATTTGGTACCTTCTGAAAACCATATATAGGTGAAGGAATATTGGTTGGCTGAAAAGGCATCTTTGTCTGTTTTTCAATAATCGTTCTTGCCTTCAATGTTTCAATGGGTTCTTTTTGTTTAACTCTTTTCCGAGGCTCTCTGTTATTCAAAGAGACAACGGATTTTGGCGGTGACTTTTTCACTTCATTCGTATTCGAATTTGTTTTTTTAACATTTGGTTTACTTCTCGATGATTTTGTTGGTTTCGATCCATCCTTAATTAGGGGGAAGCGAAACTCACCTTTTGGATATTGATAGGACATTTTTGCTTGCAAATCGCTTTTTACTTCTAATTTAGACAATGGTATATCTTGTTTATAAGTAGGTTTCTTTTTTCTTTTTTCCTTTTCTTCTATCTCTTTTAGTTTATCTATGTACATTTCCTCAATGTCATCTGCACGAAAGTAACGGATCATTTTTTGCATCCAGTTCATTATAATCACTCACTTCTTAAGAATCTTTTTCTATTGTAACAGCAATAGAGAAAATATCGAATAAAATACATAGAAAATACGATAGAAAAGCTAAAAATCGTGCATATGACACACTTTTTGCCTAAATCACCCTTATTATGAAAATTTGTTTATGATTTAAGCTGGGATTTGAATCAGTTGATCAACATACATCTGATTCACCTGGTTAAATTTTGCATTTTTCTTCAATGGATTAAATAAGAGAGACCTTTTAGCTATGCAAAAAGGAGTGTACGAAGTAAGGGAAAGAAAGGATTATGGATCACATGGAAATTGATTCATAAACGAAAACTAATAAAGTATTTGTAATTTTCACGTTTGCTAATAAAGCATGTTCATCCAAACAAAAGGGCTGTTTAGAAAGTCAGTTCGCATTCACTGACGTTCTAAACAACCCCTATTTTTTATTGGCCAATCGGAAATTCCTGGCCTACTTCATACTCATCTGATAACACTAAGATACCTTTTTCTTGTGGAGCATCAGGTAAAGCTAATTCTTTGGCTGAACAAATCATACCACTTGAAGGGGTACCACGTAATTCAGCATCCTTGATGACCATCCCGCTTGGCATAACAGCACCAACTTTTGCTACAACAACTTTTTGATTTTCATCCACATTTGGCGCACCACATACGATTTGAAGGGTCTGATCCCCAACTCGCACTTGGCAAATATTCAATTTATCCGCATTTGGATGCTTTTCTTTTTTTTCTACAAATCCTACCACGAATTTAGGAGAAAAATCGGCTTCAATCGGAGTTGAAAAACCATTTTTGTTTAGCACTTCATTAATAAGGTCCAAACGGTCTTGATTCATTGGAACATTTCCTTTTTCACTTAGCGGCATATATTCTGACGCATTAAACAAATTGTATCCAATTGTTTCGCCCGTTTTGCTATTGAAAATACGTACGGCATCTTCTTTTCTTTCAGATTTAATTACTTCTTTAGGGGCTTCTTTTAGGGAGATCAGTAGGACATCTCCAATCCCGTTATGATTATAAAAAGCGTTCATTTGTTTACTCCTCTACTCGTTTTTTATTTTTACCTAAGATAAAGACTGGCTCTAATTCTCCTTCTTCATAAATGAAGGAAAGTGCTGTTACAGGGACGAGTCCATTTGTGAAAAAGCTCATCGCCATTTGCGCCATCACGTCATATCCTGTTTCATTACGTACATCTGCTAATATTAATACATCTTGGTGGGGAATGGCTATAAGAAAATCGCCTTCTATTTCTTCACTCATGGTTTTCAAAAAAGATTCGTTCAACACTCTGCTTGCATCATAGCCATCATTCGAATTTAAAAAATAAAAAATGTTTCCTGCAACTTCATCTTTTTTATAGGATGTAGGTAAAGATCTTACATTAAATAATGCGATTTCTTTTATTTTTTCTTTCGTCCATCCTTCTTTTTCCGCTAAAGGCACATCAATTAATCGATAGGTGTTACCCAAATCTAAGGCAAAATAGATTCGTGTTTCGGCTGTATGTTCTTCCGTTAAGAACGGAACACCTTCAGATGATTCAGACGGGAATGAAGTTGCTCGGATGACAGGGAAAATTTGCTTCTCTTTTTGATTTAAAGTCTGCTTCGTTCCCATTACACTTAACGCATTTTCCACATAATAGACGACTTCGTCTACTGCTTTTTCTTTTTGGACTTCCCATTTAGCAACAATCGGTGGGATTGAAACAGTAATTCCTTTTTTTGTTGTTGTATTTACTATCCTTAATTCGTCTTTCTCTTGATCAAAAGAAAAAGTTCGATTGTCATCTTGTAATCGCTGTTCCAGTAATTTTTTTATCGATTTAGTATTCATAACTACCTCTTTTCTACTCATACAGATTCATCCTTATTATTCTAACTCAACCTGTCATATATTTCAGCCATATAGGACTTTTCTAATGAATTAGATCAAAAGTGGTCTTACGTTGAGAGCGTTATTAAATAAATATTTGGCTTTGTTAAATGATCATGTTGTTTTTCAACATTCAGCAAAACAACTCGCTTTCCGCGGATGAACGGTCGAGCCTCCTCATGAAAAATCACGAGGCCACTGAAAAATCCCTCTGGAACATCAATGTGAGTAAAGGCCATGGATTTCCGTTCCAGGCAGACGCTTTCCGCGGGCACGTCTTCAATCTCCTCCGACAAACAGGATGTATTAGCACAGTCGTTGCAACAGGATGTTGCGCTCTAAGACTGTGCTCCTTTCTTTGCGGGGCTTTCAGCTCGCGCTGTTCCCGCAGGAGTCGCTGCTTTCACTCCAACTTAGTAACGGAATAAAAAGAAGGACCTGATCCAACTTCGCTTTAAAGATGAAGAAAAAATCGTTTTGTTGATTTCGTTTCAATTCGTACGCTTACTGATGGTTCTCACATATACCTCTTAAAACGTATGGATGTGCAAAAAGAATCACAGTGTAAAACACTTTTCTTAGAAGCGAATTTGAGTACTTCTTTTTCATTTGTAGATTTTAATCTTTAAAAGGTGGACTTCTTCAGTCTCCTCAAAAACCACACTGCGGGGTCTCGACTCGCTCGTTTTTCCGCAGGAGTCTCATTGTTTTTGCTTCCTATCAACAATATCCGCTAACATAGCCAAATATTTAAAAAGAGTCTTCCCAGAAAGTCCGTGAAAATGAACGGACTTTCTGGGAAGACCATTGGTTTTGTTTATTTCTCCACCCTTTCCCCGGAGAAAATGAACACAATTGATGACAGATAGAATTTCTTTAAACCTCTTGAACGATCTATACAGAAAGTATATTTCTTAGATAGAAAGAGAAAAGCATTCGGTAAATCCGTAGATTTTCCGAATGCTTTTCTTATTTAGAAACTTGTAAGGTAAGTCATTTACGCGGAAAATGATTCTTTAATGAAAGACTCAATTTCTTCTTGAGTTTTTCGATCTTTGCTCACAAATCGACCCGTTTCTTTTCCTTGGTCAAATGCAAGAAAACTCGGAATCCCATATACGTCTTGCTCAATACATAAATCGATAAATTGATCACGATCAACATAAATAAACGCTACTTCGTGATGTGCTTCTTCTACCTCTGGCATAAAGGGATCAATAAAACGGCAATCAGGACACCAATCAGCAGAAAATAAGAAAATATGTTTGCCTTCATTTTTCAATTCGTGAAATTCTTCTACATTTCTTAACGATCTCATATTCGTTTTCCTCCTGTGGACATTCACAATTATTATTTCAAAATGAACCATTATTCATGTACGTTGATACTCCCATTGACCGATTAATAGGTGAACGATATGTGCGAACATGTCCTCTCTCTTAACTCTTCCTGAAGAGAATACACCGATCGCTCCATCTGTTGAACGCACATCCAGGCGATTAGCAAAGTCGTTCATCACTGGGCCAAGTTCTTCCCCAGATCTAAGACGATCGCTTATTTCATCGGGAAGAATGATTCTAGCTCCTCCAGCTATAATTGGGTTCTTTCCTTCTACAACAAGTGCACCCCAATTTGTGAGAAGAAGCCCATTCTCGCTTTCCATGACGCCCCCCTCCAGGCCGATCGCTATGTTAAATTTTGATTCAATGAGTGCTTGTTTCGCTCTTCCAATTGCCCCTGCTATCGTTTCGTCATCATTGAATGGCATCTCACTAACGCCACTCGGCACGTCCACCCCAGTAATCAGGCATTGATACCCATTTTTTTCGAAAGCTGTTTGAACAGCTTTTATCTTTGCCGGATTAAGTGATCCTATAGCAATTTGCACATGAACACCTTCTTTTATTTTGAATAAGCATGATCATGACGTATCGATTCAAATGTGGATCGATCACATGATTTTATCAAAGTGACAATCAGTTCTTTCGCCGCTGCATAATCATCGATGTGAATCATTGAGGCATGGGTATGGATGTATCGTGAGCATATACCGATGACCGCACTTGGAACACCGTCATTTGTCATATGAACCCGGCCAGCATCCGTTCCCCCTTGAGATACAAAGTATTGATATGGAATTTTGTTGGTTTCTGCCGTATCTAAAACAAATTCTCTCATTCCTTTATGCGTCACCATTGAACGATCTAAAATTCTAAGTAGTGCACCGTTCCCAAGCTGACCGAATTCGTTTTTATCACCTGACATATCATTTGCAGGCGAAGCATCAAGCGCAAAAAAGAGATCGGGCTGAATCATAGAAGCAGCGGTCTGAGCACCTCTAAGTCCAACTTCTTCTTGAACAGTAGCCCCTGAATAAAGTGTATTTGGAAGGACAATCTCTTTTGTCTCTTTAAGAAGTTCAATTGCAAGGCCACAACCATAGCGATTATCCCATGCTTTCGCAAGAATTTTCTTTTCATTCGCCATGGGCGTGAACGGACATATAGGCATAATGGATTGCCCCGGTTTAATCCCGATTTTTATTGCATCCTCTTTGTTGTCTGCCCCAATATCAATCAGCATATTTTTTATGTCCATTGGTTTTTTGCGTTCGTTATCACTCAATAAATGTGGAGGAATGGATCCCACTACCCCTATTACTGGCCCATTGTTCGTAAGGACTTCAACACGTTGCGCCAACAAAACTTGACTCCACCAGCCTCCGAGTGGTTGAAAGCGTAACATACCATTTTCAGTAATGGAGGTGACCATAAAAGCTACTTCATCCATGTGACCTGCCACCATAATTTTAGGTCCTTCAGCATTTCCTCTTTTCACAGCAAAAATACTTCCTAAATTATCTTGAATGATTTCATCAGAATATTTTTCCAACTCCGATCGCATGAATTTGCGTACCGCGTGTTCATTTCCAGGCGCACCTGGCAGCTCCGTTAGTGTACGGAATAATTCCAATGTTTCTTTATTCATGGACTTTTCCTCATTTCTACGTTCTTATTATGTACATCTACTATTTTACAGAACTTTCTTAAAGCTTTCCAGCAGAGTGATTAAAAGAGGTTTTGAAAAGATGAATCAATGGTGAATTTTCTGTATACTAAAGAAGTAAATCTATGCGGAGGTGAAAGTCAATGAACTGGAAGTCATTTATCGTTGGTGCTATTTCAGGAATGGCCGCTGGGTATTTCTTCAAAGAAGAGATAAGTAGCCGAACTTTTGTTCCAGCTGAGAAAGTTCTTCAACAAGTTAAACATGCATTCAAAAGAAACGGATCAATCGATGGCTCATGGGTACATATGAAACCTGAAACATACGATATTAAACCACTTGAAACAAAAATTTATAGAGGTGGCGTTTCACGCTTACATGATGGTAAAAGACAGCAGTACGAATTTATTGCTGATGCCTTCACTGGTGCCATTATTGATATTAAACCTTCATCGTGAAGAAAAGTCCCATTGCCAGGTAATAGGCAATGGGACAAACTGTTATTAAGGTCTAACTCGTTTTACTGCATCAATTTCTTTTCCTTCCTGATTCCATTTAATCGCTCGATAAAATCCATCATGGTAAAAACTGAACCACGCTTCTTCTTTTAAGTGTGGTAAAATCCATTTTTCTTTTGAGCGAATGGAAGTCATTGGGTAATCATCATACGCTAACACCCATAGAACATTTTTATGTGCATGCGTTGGCATCAAATCAGCCATATGAATCAACGTCTCACCATCGTTTTCAATTTTTATAATGCTATGGCCATTACTATGTCCCCCCGTATGAATCATTCTTATTGTTTCTTCAATCACTATCTCTTCTGAGAAGGTTTCCACCTGTTCTTCAATTGATTCCCAGTTTTCTTTCCAATATGTATTTTTCGAACGAATATTCGGGTTTCGCATTTCTTCCCACTCTACATTTGATGTGATGATTTTAGCATTTGGGAAGACAGAAGCGTATTCATCATTCTCTCGTTTCGTAAGTCCTAACACATGATCGAAATGCATATGCGTCATAAGGACGTAATCGATATCCTCAGGAGTAAGAGAAAGTTGCGCTAATGATTCGATTACTTTTGATTCTTCCGTTACGCCATAGTTGCGTTTTTGTTTTTCAGAAAGTCTTCCATTCCCTATTCCAGCTTCGATTAAGAAATGCTTTCCTGCTAGTTGAAAATAAATAGGATCTGTTCGAAGCTCAATTTGATTTAAATCATTACTTGGATATTTTTTTGTCCATAATGGTTTCGGCACAACTCCAAACATAGCCCCGCCATCCATGTACGTATCGCCACCATTCAACCAGTACAAAGTAATTGATCCTAATTGAAGCGTTTCCATTATTGTCATCTCCTTTTTTATTTTTTCATACTCATTTTATCATAAATAAAAAAACACAATGAGTCTTGGTGCTTTCAGTCTCAAATCATAGTAGAAGGGTTGGCATCCTGACAACACCTCTCATCATCAAAGGCTAATCTGATTTCCCACTAAACACTATTGATCTCATGATTTGAGTTCTCTTTTCATTCTAAATTGAGTGTGAGCGTATCACGACTCCTGCGGGAACAGCACGAGCTGAAAGCCCCGCTGAGAAAGGATCACAGTCTAAGAGCGCAACATCCTGTTGCAACGACTGCGCTAAAACTTCCTGTTTGTCGGAGTAGATTAAAGCCGTGCCCGCGGAAAGCGTCTGCCTGGAACAGAAATCCACAGAGCCTTTTTTAAAATATTAAATGTGCAATACTTCCATTAAGTTGCGACAAAACAAAATAAGAGATAGATAAAACGATTTAACGTTGTTGCAACGAAGTATCTAAAGAATTAATGCACTCGGTTTCAAGAGTTAGAGAGCATTCATCTTCAGCAAAATGAAGTCCCAATAAAAGATATAATAAGAGGAAATTAAATTCCAATTATGGAAACTTATGATACAATTAGATTTTCCATATTTACGGTATAAACATTATTTGTTTTTCATCTAACGGAGCAGTAATCTGCAATAACGATAATAATTTTATATGGTGAAATCCATATAAAATGAAATTTTTAATTAAAGGGTGGATTAATTTGAATAATAAATTAAGAAAATCTCCAACAGATAGATCTTTACACGGTGTTTGTGGAGGTATAGGTGAGTATCTCGGTATATCTTCTTTTGCGGTAAGACTAATATTTATCTTTTTACCTGCGAATCTAATTATATATTTAATTCTTGCTAATACGATGATAGATCGTCCTACATCATTATAAATTTATACTGAATTAGCCGATCCCTAGTTACATAATTCCAATAAACAGTTTAGAACTTCGATAAAATTGGAAGTTCTATTTTTATGTGTAAAATCAACTTTAAACTTTCACCTAGTCTTATTTTTAGAGGGATGTTAGATTATACCGTTCATGGATTGTCGTGAAAGGCAGCGACTCCAGCGGGAACAGCACGAGCTGAAAGCCCCGCTGAGAAAGGATCACAGTCTAAGAGCGCAACATCCTGTTGCAACGACTGCGCTAAAACTTCCTGTTTGTCGGAGTAGATTAAAGCCGTGCCCGCGGAAAGCGTCTGCCTGGAACAGAAATCCACGGATTCTAAAAGAAAAACACGAATATTGATGTTCAAAGAGGATTTTTTCAGTGAGCTCGTGATTTTTCACGAGCTCACTCTACCGTTCGTCCGCGGAAAGCGAGTTGTTTTGCTGAATTTAGAAAAATCAACATGATCATTTCACAAGGCCTTCTTTTTCAAAAAAAAAAAACTCCCTCCTCATAAAAGCAGAAGAGAAAGCCATTTTTTATTGAAAAGTCACTTCAGACCGATAAATCCGATTGCCTTTGCTCGAAAATTTTTCTTCATATTCAGTCATAATGTTTCCTTCAAAATCACTATTATGAAGATCCAAACTTAAAAAGTTTAAAAGCAATCCGTATTTAGAAAAACTCATTAATGAATATTCAAATAAACCTTGATTATCGGTTTTAAAATGAATTTGTCCGCCTTTGCCAAGAACTTTCTCATACATACTCAAGAAGGAAGAATAAGTCAGCCTTCTTTTTTCATGTCGTTTCTTTGGCCAAGGATCAGAGAAATTCAAATAAATTCTAGCGACTTCTTTCGGTTCGAAAATATCTTCTAGATGCTGTGCATCAATATTTAATAGTTTTAAATTTGGCAAGTCCGCCTCGATCAAGCGATCAAGTGCGACAACAATCACACTTTCATACATTTCAATCCCCATGTAATTAATACCAGGATTTGCTCTCGCCATTTCAGTAACAAACCGGCCTTTTCCTGTACCGATTTCAATATGAAGAGGAAGATCATTACCAAAAACTTCTTTCCATTTACCTTTTTGTGAAGCAGGTTCTGGAACAATATACTTCGAATTGTCTCGTATTTTCTCCTCAGCCCACGGCTTGTTTCTTAATCTCATCATGCCACCTCTGTACCCGTTAGATTCGTTCAAAACATACCATGACTATAAAACTTAATCAATACCTTTCTTGGCATTATCGGTTTAAAAAGGATCACTTCCTTACAATCTATACATTTATCCTTTTGAGAATGGTGTGAGAACCGTATCTCTATTTCTTATCAAAGGAAGAGGAATCAGAATCAAAAAAAAACGCCTGGACAATGATTTCTGTCCAAGCGTATGCCTATATTATTCATTAATAAAAGTTAATGAGTGCAGATAATGAATCCAGTCATTCATTTCGTGAAAACGATTTTTTGTTTTATGCCATAAAATAGAATTGATTGTTTGTGCAACTACATACCACCGCAATCGCTGCTTTAATTCTTCCGTATACGAAATACCGTATGAATCTAGCCAGCTTCCCCATTCGCTTTCCGGGATATACCAATACAATAGGGCACCGAGATCCAAAGCGGGATCTGCAATCATTGCGCCGTCCCAATCGATTAAATACAACTGTTGATCATCTGATAGGAGCCAATTATTATGATTGACATCACCATGACAAACTACATAGTCTTCTAATCTATACGTTGGTAAGTGGGTTTGTAAATATTGAAGTGATGTTTGTATTATTCGTAATGGTAATATTTCAGTATTCACTTCATTACTCATTTTTTCTAAAATCGATTCAGGTCTCTCAGGTTCTTTTCCAAGCCTTGTTAACATATTTAATAGCGCTTTGGATGTATGAATTTTATTTAGTAAAGAAGCTACTCTGTCTTCTTTCATTTCAGCAGAAGTTAATTCTCTTCCATTTAGCCAATGCTGAGCAGAGATGACATCGCCGTTTTCAATTCTTTTTGTCCAAACCAGTTTTGGTACAATTCCTTCCGCTGACAATACAGCTAGAAATGGCGATGAATTGCGTTTTAAGAACAGTTTTTGACCGTCATGTTTAGCAATATAAGCTTCACCAGTCGCTCCTCCAGCCGAGGAGATTTCCCAACTTTGATCAAATAAATGTTCCAACCTTTTTCACCCTCAGTATCCTAGTAGTCATTGTCGCATCTATACATATTATCGCCTTATGACACATTTCGTCAAGGCTTCAAGAACCGAGCTCATTGAAACAGTGTCCAACTATTTTGTTTAATATGAATACGGGTAGGTGTATAACCGATAATTTCACCATCTGTATGAACCAGCCATGGTAATTGAGGCAGTAATTCAACTTGCTTTCCTCTTAATACAGTAACTTCTTTCAAATGCGTATGTTTCCCAAAGAACACGAAGAGAAAAACGAATAATAGCTTTGCTTTTGAAAGGTCATGAACAATTGTCACATCAAGGAAACCGTCAGAGGGTGAGGCTTGTGGAGCAATCTTCATCCCGCCTCCGTAAAAAATTTGATTCGATACAGTTACAAACCAACTATTTTTAAAGAGTTTTTTTTCTCCATCAACCTCTACTTCGACATTCTGGGGCTGAAATGGAATCATCTCTTTAATCAAGAAAATAACATAGACAAGCTTACCTAAGCCTAAACGATTCAACCATTTTTTTACAGAAGAACGATTTGCAGCTAAGGCCACTAGTGCATCGAATCCCGCTCCTAAATTGTTAACAAAATAACCCGGTGAACCAACTTCTAACTCATAGGAGCCAATATCATATCTTGTACCTGAATGAGCTGAGTCCTGAATAATCGATTCAAGTACTTGAGCCGGATTTCCTTTAATGGCAAATCCTTTTGCAAAATCATTTCCAGATCCTGCGGGTATGAACGTACATGGTATATGTGGATAATCGATTAATCCATTTATCACTTCATGAATGGTTCCATCTCCACCAACTACAACGATTATCAAATGTTCTGTTTCTAATGGATGCCTCATCCCTATTTGTTTCACGATTTCCGTTGCATGTCCTGCTCTTTCTGTGAAAAAAACCTCATGAGGAATGGATTTGAGTTTGTGTTTGATTTTATTCCATACGCAAAGCGAGTATCCATTTTTTGCTTTTGGATTAACAATAAAAATGAATTGCTTCACTCTTCAAACTCTCCTTTTGTTTCTTGCTGCCACTCTGGTCTTGTAAATGATGATGTTTGACAGTAATCTAAAATGGATTGTGCAGCCTTCAGCTCTATATGTTTAATGGGCGATCGAAGTGATCTCATGTGAATAAACCAATCATTATATCTTCTTTTGTCAATAAATTGAATATCATGGCTTCCACCAGGATAATCGATGTAGCCATTTCTTGATAAAATTGCTTTTTTTATAGGTAGATTAATATCATTTGCTTGAAAAATCGGATGAATGAGTTGTTCCATTCGATTTAATGCAATTGCTGGATTAAGTACTTTGGATTCAAGTGAACCTGTTTTTTTTGTCCAAAATCGTTCTTTAGAACCGATAAAAGCAGCATCTTTCTCAGCCTCTAACCAAGTCAAACACCAACAATCTGTTGGCGTCAATAGAATAATTTCTAATTCGACAGGTGCTTTATTCACACGCAAAATGGGCTTGTATAAGATAAGAAAACTGTCAGGGAAGCGTTGTAATAAATAACGAAGATGCTCGTTACGTCCATAATTGCTTTGTAAATAGGACATTTCTGACACAGTTGAACTTGCCCATTTCAACTGAAATTTTAATACTTGATCCAAAAACAATTGTTTAAGCTCTTCTAGGCTTTCTGGCTTGTAATGGAGAGAAGGGCTAAAGAATATACCCGATTCAGATCGAGAATTCTCAAAGTGCGATTCCACTTCTGATAGATCCTCATCGTTTTTTTTAAACATATCTTTAATCTTCTCAAAAATAGGTCTAGAACCTTCAATTTCAGCTCTAAATTGATCTTGCTGTCGTTTTTGAGTCATTTCCCAATCTTTATCTTCCCACTTTTCTACCATGCCTTCCCACTGTTGTTTTTTTAATCGAACAAATTGAGATGGATACCGGTAAATGTCCTGTTCGTATCGTGAGATGTAATCTTGTAATTTTATCAGTTGAGCCATTGATTTTCCTCTTTCTACACTGTTGTTTAATTCATTTGCCCATTAACCTGATGCTTGAAACTGGATGATATTTTGGCACTGTACTTTCTTTCGTTTCATAGAGCACAATTTCTTTTACATCCCATTTCATTTCATTTTTCCACTGAAGGGTATGAAAATGAGAATAGTCGTTTTGAAAAGATCCTTCTTTCGCCCATTTTCTTGCGATCGTTACATGTGGACAAAAAGGAGTTGTTTCAATAGATATATCGGCAGCGCGACCTATTTGGTACACCTTTTCTCTTAACTCATTTAATAAGACAGATTTTTGAACTCCACTCCAAAAAATGCGGGGGCTATCTTGTGAGCCAAATACTCCAAACCGATCCATTACTAATGAAAAAGGTGGGAATTCGTTCATCTCTTTCTGAACGTTATCAAGAAAAGATGAACGTATTTCGTTATCGACCTCTCCAAGAAAAAGCAAGGTTAGATGATAATCAGAGTGATGGACCCATTTAGAAAAGTATGCTTCTTGTTGAAAAGGAATCGTTTGTGTATAAAGTTCATTTTTTGTAAACGAATCTAGTGGGATTGCTAAAAAATGATGAGGAGACCACATTGTTTTTACTCCTTTCATCTATAAATTCATTCCTGTATTTTATCATTTTGTTTTCCTTCCTTATACTTTACCAAATCTCTACAAAGTAAAGAATCTTCTTTGCCCCCAGTTCCTTAATTTGCACCATTAATTTTAAATCGGTATAGTGTTAAGAAAGCAACTTTTTGAAAGGATGAGTAGGATGAAAACCGTAAATAACATTGCTGATTTAATTGGAGACACACCGCTATTGAAATTAAATCGTCTTGCACCTAAAAGTGGAGCAGACGTTTATCTTAAATTGGAGTTTTATAATCCTAGTAAAAGCGTTAAAGATCGGGCTGCACTGAATATGATATTGGAAGCCGAGAAAGCTGGCTTTCTTCATAAAGATTCAACCATTATAGAACCGACGAGTGGAAATACGGGAATTGGAATTGCAATGAACGCGGCTGCAAGAGGTTATAAATCGATTTTGGTTATGCCAGACAATGCGACTCAGGAAAGAATTAATCTGTTAAAAGCTTATGGTGCAAAAGTCGTTTTGTCACCAGCAGCAGATAAAATGCCTGGGGCGATTCAATTGGCTAATGAACTAGCTAACGAAATTCCAGGAAGTTTTATACCTATGCAATTTGAAAACACAGCTAACCCCGATGCTCATCGGAAATCAACTGCTCCTGAAATTGTTGAAGCAATGAGCCAACTGAACAAGCCATTAGCTGCATTCGTGGCCACAGCGGGTACGGGTGGAACCATTACTGGTACAGGCGAAGAATTGAGAAAGGCTTTTCCTGACGTTCAAATTCATGTAGCTGAGCCCGCAGGTTCACCTGTTTTATCTGGTGGAAAACCTGGAAAACACAAATTAGTTGGGACAAGTCCTGGTTTTATTCCTTCTATTCTTAATCAAGAAGTTTATAATGAAATCCATCAAATTTTGGATGAAGAAGCATATGAAATGACCCGGAAATTAGCTCGTGATGAAGGGATTTTAGTTGGACCTTCTTCAGGTGCTGCTTGTTTTACCGCTTTAAAAGTAGCGGAAACATTAAAAAAAGGGGATGTTTTGATTTGCATTGCCTGCGACACTGGAGAGCGTTATTTATCAAGTGATTTATTTAGACTAGAAGACTGAACAAATCCCCTGTTGCTTAACATATTGTTAAGCAACAGGGGATTTGTTATTATTTAACCGAAATAGAGGAGCACTGTAACGTAATTTCTTCTTCAAATGCGATTTGTAATTTATTGGTCCATTTTCCTGGAGCACCTTCATTGAATAAAACATCATCGATTTGAACGATTGGCATAACTTCAGCCGTCGTACTCGTCATGATCACTTCGTCTGCAGATAATAAATCTGTGACGGTAAATGTTTCTTCAACAATAGGTAAGGAAAGACGTTTCGCTACTTCAAAAACTTTTCTTCGTGTAATCCCATTTAGAATGAGATTTGTCGCTGGATGTGTCAATAGTATACCATCTCGAATCATCATGACATTCGACGAAGAACCTTCTGTTACGATATCTCCTCGATGAAGAATTGCTTCGTAGCAACCAGTCGAGTGAGCCTCTTGTTTGGCTAACAAATTTCCAAGTAGATTTAAACTTTTAATATCACAACGAAGCCAACGTACATCTTCAACCAACTTCGCTTTGACACCTTTTCTCATCATTTCAATCGGTCTTTCCACTTCTTTGGCATAAGCAACAAATGTAGCGGGAATTTTTTCAACAGGGAATTGATGTTGCCGCGTAGAGACTCCTCTTGAAAATTGAAGATAGACACTTCCATCTTCAATCTTATTTATGTGAATGAGATCCGTTAGCATTGCTGAAACCTCTGAAAGACTGTAGCCTAAATCTAACTGGATTTTTTCTGCACTTTCAAACAATCGATTTAAATGTTCTTGTTCCGTAAACATTTTTCCATTATAGATGCGAATAACCTCATAAATTCCATCACCGAACTGGTATCCCCGATCTTCAATATCAACTTTTGCTTCAGAACGATCGGTAATGATTCCATTGAAAATTATTTTATCCATATGTTGGCCTCCTTTTATTTAGATGCAAGTTCATATATAGCTTGTGCATAAAGAGCGGTTGCTTTTAACAAATCTTCCACATACATATATTCATCTTTTTGATGGGCACTATCTTCTCTCCCAGGAAATAATGGTCCGAATGCAACACCTTCTTCAAGTGAGCGTGCATAAGTCCCCCCACCGATTGCAATTAGTTCTGCTTTCATACCCATTTGCTCTTCATATACATGTGAAAGTGTTTGAATCAGCGGACTCTTTTCGTCTACGTAATGAGGAGATGAATCCGATATCAGTTCTACGTGAAATCCATTTTCAGAGGCAATCTTTTCAACATTCGATTTACCAGTTTCTCGATCATATTTACTTGGATAGCGCATATTAATGCCAATTCTACCCTCTTTCTCAGAATAAACCATTGTTCCAACATTAATCGTTAAATCACCCATAATTTTTTCTGTAAAGTCCTCACCAAATTTTTCAGCTCTCGAAGCCTCAAACAAATAGCCTGAAATAAAAGAAAAATAAGGTTTACTTGTGGAATCTAACGGCTGGCTTGCCAAAAATTCAGCAAGGTGTAACCCAGCATTTACACCATTTTTAGGCTCCATGCCATGTGCAGAAACACCTTTAGCTTCAAGGATTAATAAACCATTTTCAACATAAGAAGAACCAGTCACTTTCATTTGTTCTAGGAAATCAGTCCATTGCTGTGTAAGATAGGCCATGCCATTATCAACTTCTAAAACCACTTTTGCATAATCAGGAACCATATTGTATCGTTTGCCTGACTGAAATTCTACCACTCGAATGCTTAAATCATCCGCTTGGCTTTCTTCTCCCTTTTGTAAAACAAAATCAAAGTCGGCAATACCTTTTTCAGCATGAATAATTGGAAAATCTGCATCAGGCGCAAAAGCCATCGTCGGCATTTCTTCTGTTTCAAAATAACGTTCTACACAGCGCCAGTCACTTTCTTCATCAGTACCAATGATCATTCGCACTCTTTTGTTAAGAGGTAAGCCTAATTCCTTCACAATCTTCATCGCATAGTATGCAGCCATTGTCGGTCCTTTATCATCTAGTGCTCCACGAGCATAAATTTTTCCATCGTGAATTTCCGCGCCAAATGGAGGGTATGTCCACCCTTCTCCTTCCGGCACAACATCGACGTGACAAAGTATACCAAGCAAGTCTTGTCCTTCACCGAATTCTAAGTGACCAGCTAAATGGTCCACATTTTTGGGAATAAATCCATCTTTTTCTCCGAGATTTAGCATGAAGGTTAGCGCTTCTTTTACTTCTAACCCAAGTGGTGCCACTGCTGTTCCTTCAGATTCATTCATGACACTTTTTATTTTCAGAAAGGATTGAGCGTCTTTTATAAACGCTTCTTTTCTATTTTCGACTTCTTGCATCCAATTTATTGAAGACATTCGATCAGCTCCTCTATCTATTTAATATGAATACTGTCATTTTACCCTTTTTATCTTAAAAGGAAAATGACAAGCTTTAACTTGTTGCAAATTATAAACGATGATTTCATTTATGTTAAATATAACTCTTTTTCTGGAAATTTCATTAAAAGAAGAGTACAATTAAATTGTCAGATAGTTTAAAGGACAATTTTCTTGAAGAGGAGCTGTTTGCCGCCAATCGTGTACCAAGTAAGTAGGATGTCTGTCAATGCAATGGGAGAGTATGGTCGATGGAAAATAGATGAAGGAGTGGTTTTTTGAAACCAACTACGAATCGGATGCTAACGCGCGTCAAATCCGTCTACATGTTTATTCAAGAAAATGGAACAGTTACGACCCAGGATTTAGTTGAAGAATTTGGCATTACTCCTCGCACGATTCAAAGAGATTTGAACGTGCTGGAATACAATGATTTGGTTACAAGTAAGACGAGAGGCAAATGGACCACAACTCCCCGAAGAGTCAAAATGACATCCTAAACAATAGGATACAAGCTCTTATTAACAACAATCGTTGTCTTTATCTTTAATATCTCGTTCCTTCCGATTTGTTCGGAGGGAACTTTTTTTAATAAGTGGCGATGTTAGCGAATGTTGTTGATAAGAAGCAAAAACGATGAGACTCCTGAGTAAAAACGAGTGAATTGAGACCCCGCAGAGTGGTTTTTGAGGTCACAGAAAAAGTTCTTTCGGAACGTCCATGCGAGTATGAGAACGATTTCGCTTCAGGCAGTCGCTTTCCGCGGGCACGGCTTAAATCTCCTCGTCACTGCGTTCCTGTGGGGCTTTCAGCTCGTGCTTTTCCCGCAGGAGTCGCTGCCTTCTACTACATTCAGTAACGGTATTAAAATATAGCCTTATTTCAACAAAAGTGGACCTATTAGTGTTTTCGTATATAGAGACGGACACTTTCTGATGGCGGTCCGCCTTCTCGTCGCAAGCTCGTGCAGGGTCTTAAAGAATGAGCCTTGAAACGTCTTTTGGATCGTCAATGCGTGTATGAGAACGATTTCGCTTCAAGCAGTCGCTTTCCGCGGGCACGGCTTCAATCTCGTGCGTGGTCTCACAAATGCAATTAAAACGTGTTGTATTGCTGTATGCAAAAAATCAATACGATCATTTAACGTGGCCTAATAAATAAAGATTTATTCCATTACACTCTCTAGTGATAGGTGTAGATGCTGACTGACTATTTTTAATAATCACAACGATCTATTCGAAAGCACCTTATAAAAAAGATCTTGCCAGCCTAATCGCCAACAAGATCTTTCTCCTTATTCTTCTCTTTCAAACCCTTTTAGAAGTTGAAGTTCTTCTTCCGAAAGTTCTCGATATTCCCCGAGTTCCAGCGTTTCATCTAAAGGAAGTGTCCCCATTGAAATACGTTTTAAATAGGTCACTTTTTTCCCCACAGCTTCAAACATTCTCTTCACCTGATGAAACTTACCTTCCATGATTGTTAATTCAATCTCAGACTCTTCACCGCATTGAAGGATTTCTAAAACACCTGGCTTCGTATGATAGCCATCATCTAATAAAACACCTTTAGAAAAAATCTCTTGATCCTTTTCCGTCACTTCACCTTGGATGTGTGCATAGTACGTCTTAGGAACATGTTTTTTTGGTGAAAGAAGCTGATGAGCAAGATGCCCATCATTCGTTATCAATAGAAGACCTTCTGTATCCTTGTCTAAACGACCGACCGGAAATGGTTCAAGCGCTGAATCATTCCACTCCAATAAATCGATGACCGTTTCATCATGTTTATCTTCGGTTGCTGAAATGACACCAGGCGGTTTGTTCATCATTAAATAAACAAACTCTCGGTATTCAACAAGGTCGTCACCAACAAAGACTTGCTGTTTTAACGGGTCCACATGATACTTTGCATCTTTTATAATCTTATCTTCTATTTTAATTAACCCTTTTTTAAGCAATGTTTTTACTTCTTTACGGCTGCCATACCCCATATTGGAGAGTAATTTATCTATTCTCATTTGATCTCCTCTTTCCTTAAGCTCTAATCCGCTTCCTCCATTTATTCGCTCTTTCTCCGAAAACCGATACTGCAAGACCGCTCCGCAAACTTAAGTAGAAGTACGTTGCCCCACCAATTCCACCACAAATGAGAACAATTAGCAGCGCTTGAATACGATTTTCATCGTTCAAAAATAATCTAAGTAAGAAATATACAGATACGACCACAGCCCCCATTACAAGGTTAAATCCAACCATTAAGAGAATTTTTCTCGATACTTTTTTAAATGAATAATTTGTAAAATGACGAATAACTCCAATATTTATCACAATTGATGCTACATAGCCTAATGAAGTAGCTAAAATGGCTCCTTCTGTTTCCATCCACTTGATAAGCGGTATATTTAAACTTAATTTAATTAATAACCCCACCAGTAGACTTAACATCGTAAATCTTTGCTCATTAATTCCTTGTAAAATGGCTGCTGTAACTGCATATAGAGCGAAAAGAATGGCGACAGGCGCATAAGCTCTTAGCACTTCTGTTCCGAACCCACTATGTCCATAAAAGAAGGAATAGGCTGGTTCAGCTAAAAGCGAAATGCCTAGTGCAGCAGGAATGGTTAAAAATAAGAGAACTTGAAAAGTTTGATCCAACTGTCGTTTCAATTCTTGTGGCTTATCTGAAACAAAAGATGAGGTGATAAGAGGAACGAGTGTCATCGCAAAGGCAGTCGCCAGTGAAACCGGAATGATGACAATTTTTTGTGAGCTGAAGTTTAAAATTGAAAAGGCTAGATCGGATTGGGCTGCCTTCCCGATTTCATCCATTGCTCGATTAAACGTAATTTGATCGACTAGCTGATATAACGGATTAATTACCCCTACTAAAACAAATGGAATCGAGTATAAAATGATTTCTTTATACATAGAAAACAGAGAAATTTTAAGGGTTCCTTTGTCTTTAAGCAATAGCCTGTCTAAATTCGGCTTTCTCTTCATCCAATACCAACCTAAAACGGCTAAACTAGCTATCCCTCCAATGAAAGCAGCAAATGTCGCAACACTGATCGCGGTAATGATTGATCCATGCATCATATTCAGTACAACGTATACACCACCTAATAAAAAGACAATCCGGACGATTTGCTCAACAACTTGTGATACAGCAGATGGTCCCATCGACTGATGACCTTGAAAGAACCCTCTTATGAGGCTCATAAAGGGAATGATAATCAATGCAAAACTAACGGCTCGAATCACGATTGTCACATCAGCAATGGAATAAACCTGTTCTTTAGCTGGAATCGTCATTTTTGCAAATACAGGTGCAAACCAAAACATAAGCAAGAAAGAAATGATTCCTGTTATTATCATTAAAAACAAGCCTGATTTAAATAGCTTTCTACCAACCGCATATTCTTCTAATGCATTATACTTTGCTATAAATTTTGAAACGGCTAACGGCACACCAGCAGTGGCTACACTTAAGAAGATCGTATATGGAACGTAACCATATTGATATAACGCTGCAGGTTCACTGCCCCCAATAATTTGATAAAACGGGATCACATAAAATAATCCGATAAACTTTGAAATAATGGTTCCGAGGGTAAGAATAAAAGTACCTCGAATTAATTTTGAAGACATCGATTTTTTCCACACCTTGCGTTTAGACTATGTTTCTTTTTATATACTATAAGGTAGTGTACCTTTTTACGACATAGCTTGACAATTTTTTCGAAAAAAAGATCATCCTCTTTTTAAAAATAAATTATGATAAAATAGACAATGAAAGAAATAGGCTTCATTGAAGAGAAATGATGGTGATTGAAATGATCGTAGATGTTATCGTAATTGGAGGCGGACCATCTGGCTTAATGGCAAGCATTGCTGCTGGCGAAAATGGAGCCCGCGTCCTCCTCCTGGACAAAGGAAATAAATTAGGAAGAAAGTTAGCCATATCAGGCGGAGGAAGATGTAATGTCACGAACCGCTTGCCAATAGATGAAATCATTAAACACATCCCTGGAAACGGACGTTTCCTATATAGTGCCTTTTCGATTTTTAACAACGAGGATATTATTCGTTTTTTTGAAAACTTGGGTATTGAATTAAAAGAAGAAGATCACGGGAGAATGTTTCCTGTAAGTGATAAGGCACAGTCAGTGGTGAATGCATTACTCCAAAGACTTGACGAATTAAAAGTGAAAACAAGAACGGAAACTGTTGTGAAAGACGTGATTTACGAAAATGGAAAAGTAGTTGCAGTTCTTCTTGAAAATGGGGAAAAAATTGAAACAAAATCACTTGTGATCGCTGTTGGAGGAAAATCGGTTCCTCACACTGGCTCAACTGGTGACGGTTATCCTTGGGCTGAAAAAGCGGGTCATACGATTACAGAACTATTTCCTACAGAAGTGCCTATGACATCGGACGAACCTTTTATCGTTAATAAACAGCTTCAAGGTCTGGCATTACGTGATGTCGCTCTTTCTGTACTAAATCCGAAAGGTAAGCCATTGATTACACACAAGATGGACATGCTGTTTACACATTTCGGTATCTCGGGACCCGCTGCTTTAAGGTGTAGTCAATATGCCGTAAAAGCATTTAAAAAATGGTCTTTAGATGAAGTGAAGGTTCATATCGATGCCTTACCAGAAGTGAAGTTGCACGATTTCCATCAATCTTTACAACAGAAAGTAAGAGAAGAAGGAAAAAAAGTCGTAAAGAATTTATTCAAAGGAATGATCCCAGAAAGATATTTGCTATTTTCTGCTTGAAAAAGCAGGAATTGCGGAAGACACCCAAGGATCCCAACTCACAAATGATCAATTAATGAATTTTGCAAATCTGTGCAAAGGGTTTACGTTTACGGTGAATGGTACGCTACCATTAGATAAAGCTTTTGTCACGGGTGGAGGTATCTCCGTTAAAGAAGTCGATCCCAAAACAATGTCTTCTAAATTCATGAACGGATTATATTTCTGTGGTGAAATCCTTGATATTCATGGATACACGGGAGGATATAATATTACATCTGCTTTTGTTACAGGACGTCTTGCTGGAACGAATGCTGCCGAAAACGCAAAGAGTCTACATTAATCAAGACGTAAACAAAGAAATCCACCTCCTATTAGTGGTGGTCACTGAAAAACTCCTCTTGGAACATCAGTGCGCGTATGGGAACGATTTCGTTCCCATACGCGCACTTTTCTCTTGTAAGCCGTGGATTTCCGTTCCAGGGAGAGACGTGCCCATCCACTCGTATGAACGCATCACGTAAAAAAGGTTTTTACAACTTTATTACGCAATCCCTCCCATCCGTATGTTCAAATACTTACTCCTATAATCGATCGGATTTATCGGATGTTGACTCGGTTGTAAATGTCAAAATAAGATTGTACATATATGATGATATAGTGATGTACAAAAATGATTGTAAGGATCATGATTCCATTTAAGAGGCGGATCGTAATAACTTGACATGGAGCCTCTTCGAGCATGATCTCGTGCCCAGAATCCAGCAATTTCAATACCTGGCTCCGTCTGATGAGGCTAATATGCCCATTTCTCCATGCAAAGTTGCTCGATGGCAATGAGACAAATTGTACATCTTTAAACAATCATGATTGGACATAGTTAAAATAGCATTTTCATTTTGGTCATAGCTTTTGCATAATAAAAGGACTAATTTTAGCAGGTACTTAGAAGTGATTATGGCCATCGGCGAGTAAATGAGCTTGTAACGCGAGTAATCCAGGCTGTAAGGCGAGTAAATGAGCTTGTAACGCGAGTAATCCAGGCTGTAAGGCGAGATAACTATACTAGAGTGCTCATCTTCAGCAAAACCGATCCCAGAAATCCGGGACAAAAAGAACTTTTCACATATAAACAAAGATGTTCTCAAGAAATAGAGCAGATTTAAGCTAAAAAGAGGGAATAGAGTTTGATTTGAGAAGAGTTAGTAATATAGGAACTCGTCAATTGTCCAAATTTCTAAAAAATGGAAAGTAATCGCCAAATCCCGTAATAAAATGGAAGCGAAGAAGAGCGAACGGAAACAGAAACATGGGTAGGATCCAGCATAGTCTGCTTGGTCTATTTAGCATGGAAATACAAGGTGCCTCAGCATTTATGCGGACAATCTCAAGCGAATACTCACATGACGAAAAGAAAAAGGATAAAAAAGATCAAAAAAACCGATACGAATTTTAAAAATGCAAATTTTTCAATGCCCTCAAAAACAACACTGCGGGATCTCGACTCGTTCGTTTTTAAGCAGGAGTCTCTTCGTTTTTGTTTCCAATTATCAACATCCGCTAACACAGCCAATTAAAAAAGGATAGAATTCCTTCGATTCCATCATTTAGGGTAAAATTCCTATTACTTTTTCTGCGAATGCGGCTGTGGTTCTTGCATTCGCATACCACTTAGACCTGCATATGATGATTCATCGTAACAATGTCTATATGTTAAATCCCTGTTTTTGTTTCAATTTTATAACAAGATTTTGTAAGTGTGGCCTCTACAATTATTCATTTACTTTTGATAAGCTCTATCTTTATATGCCACCCTATCATAAATGGCTATAAATGGACTTAGCGAATGAGACTGTTGATTTGAAAGCCTGAAAGACACCACCTGAATTAAGTCCTATTATTGCGCTAAAGCTAGGACCCAAATATCTTTTCACTATCTATTTAGTAGGTGATTGTCGTGGAAGGCAGCGACTCCTGCGGGATAAGCGCGAGCTGAAAGCCACGCATAGAAAGGAGCACAGTCTAAGAGCGCAACATCCTGTTGCAACGACTGCGCTAAAACTTCCTGTTTGTCGGAGGAGATTGAAGCCGTGCCCGCGGAACGCGTCTTCCTGAAACTAAAAATCAACGGCTTATACTCACATTGATGTTCCAAAAGGACTTTTCAGTTGCTTCTGCGCTTGCGACGAGGAGACTCACGGACCGCCCGCGGAAAGTGTGTGCCTTGTAACGCAAACCAGCTCCGACATTTTTAATAAGAAAGAGGGCTGCCCTTAAAAGTCTAATTAAATGACTTTTGGGACAGCCCCATCTCATTATTTCTTTGGTTGAGTTTCTCCAGTCCACTCAAGCATGCCGCCTTCCATGTTCACAACTTTAAAGCCTTGCTCTTCCATGAAATGACTAACATTTTCACTACGTCTGCCTGAACGGCAAATAAAAATATATTCTTTATCTTTATCAAAAAAATCAAGAGAATCTGGAATTGTACCCATTTTAATATGGACAGCCTCTGGAATCATTCCTTCTGCTACTTCTTCGTCTTCTCGAACATCGACCAGTTGTAATGTTTCTCCTGCTTCTAAGCGTTTCTTTAATTCATCTGTTGAGATCGTTTTGATTTCTTCCACAATAATCATCCTTCCCATTCATTCTCACACTATTATATCAAAAGATAAAAAAGAACACTTCCATTAACCATCGACACGTTCATTGAGTCAAAAAAGGAGAGTGAGCGCACATTGCGCCACTCTCCAATTAATTGCACATCATTTCTATTTGTCATAACTAAACAAACATTTTGCACTTTTCATGTAGTCGAGGCTGTTCGCCCGATTGATACTTTTCTTATTAATTTGCTACGATATTTACAAGCTTGCCAGGAACAGCAATGACTTTACGAATGGTTTTGCCTGCAATTTGTTCTTGAATAATAGAATCTTGTTTCGCTAGTTCTTCTAGCTCTTGTCTTGTAGCATCTTTGGAAACAAAAGCTTTCGTTTTCACTTTTCCGTTTACTTGGAATACGACTTCAATTTCGTCGTCTACTAGTTTGCTTTCATCAAATGTTGGCCATTTTTCATAAGAAATGGTTTCGGCGTGACCAAGTTTCTCCCAAAGTTCTTCTGCAATGTGAGGAACAATTGGAGATAGAAGTTTAACAAAGCCTTCAATATACTCTACTGGTAGCTCGCTTGCTTTATATGCATCATTAATGAAAACCATCATTTGTGAGATCGCTGTATTAAAGCGAAGTCCTTCGTAATCCTCCGTTACTTTTTTAACTGTTTGGTGGTAGGTTTTTTCTAGATCAGTGTTCCCACTCTTTTTCACAAGTGGAGAAAGCGTCCCGTCTTCTTGAACGAGTAAACGCCAAATGCGATCAAGGAATCTTCTTGAACCGTCAAGACCAGTTGTACTCCATGCAATTGCGGACTCCAAAGGACCCATGAACATTTCGTAAAGACGAAGTGTATCCGCTCCATGAGATTGAACGATTTCATCAGGATTGACAACGTTTCCTTTAGATTTGCTCATTTTTTCGTTATTTTCTCCAAGGATCATTCCTTGATTGAAAAGCTTTTCAAATGGCTCTTTTGTTGGAACAATGCCAATGTCGTATAAAAACTTGTGCCAAAAACGCGCGTATAACAAATGAAGAACCGCGTGCTCGGCTCCGCCAATATACATATCAACTGGTAACCATTCTTTTAATTTTTCTGGATCTGCCAAATTATCTGCATTATCTGGATCAATAAAACGAAGGTAATACCAGCAACTACCTGCCCATTGTGGCATCGTATTCGTTTCTCTTCGTCCTTTTTTGCCCGTCTCAGGATCTGTTACTTCCACCCATTCCTTAATATTCGCAAGTGGAGATTCACCTGTTCCAGAAGGTTTGATATCGGTGGTTTTCGGAAGTGCAAGTGGTAGTTCGCTTTCGGAAACAGGTGTCATCGTCCCATCTTCCCAGTGAATCATCGGAATTGGCTCACCCCAGTATCGTTGACGGCTGAACAACCAGTCTCTTAAACGGAAAGTTACTTTTTTCTTACCAATTTGCTTTTCTTCAAGCCATTTAATCATATTGGCGATTGCTTCTTCTTTATTAAGACCATTTAAGAAATCAGAATGAATGTGCTTTCCTTCACCTGTATATGCTTCTTTCGAAAGATCTCCACCTTCAACAACTTCTTGGATCGGTAAGTTAAAGGTTTGAGCAAATTCGTAATCGCGTTCATCGTGTGCTGGTACGGCCATAATGGAACCCGTTCCATAGGACATTAAGACATAATCAGCAATCCAAATGGGCATTTTTTCATTATTAACAGGGTTCACAGCATAGGCTCCAGTGAAAACCCCCGATTTTTCTTTTGCTAAGTCTGTTCTTTCTAGATCGCTTTTTAGTTTCACTTGATCTAAATAGGATTCAACCTCTTTCATTTGTTCATCTGTCGTTATTTTTTTCACAAGCGAATGTTCAGGTGCAAGAACGGCATAAGTTGCCCCGAAAAGTGTATCTGGGCGTGTAGTAAACACTTTGAAAGATTGGTCACTATTTTCGATATCAAATTGAACTTCCGCTCCTTCAGAACGGCCAATCCAATTTCGTTGCATTTCTTTAATACTTTCAGGCCAATCAACGTCTTCAAGATCCTCTAACAAACGATCTGCGTAAGCTGTAATTCTAAGCATCCATTGTTTCATCGGTCTTCTTTCGACCGGATGTCCGCCACGCTCACTTTTTCCATCAATAATTTCTTCATTGGCAAGAACCGTTCCAAGTGCCGGGCACCAGTTAACCGCCACTTCATCCACATAAGCAAGACCTTTATTGTAAAGTTGGATAAATATCCACTGTGTCCATTTGTAATACTCTGGATCTGTCGTATTGATTTCACGATCCCAATCGTAAGAAAAGCCAAGAGATTTGATTTGACGACGAAATGTATCGATATTTTTTTTCGTGAATTCTGCTGGGTCATTCCCAGTATCAAGTGCATATTGTTCAGCTGGTAGACCAAAAGCATCCCAACCCATAGGGTGTAATACATCAAAGCCTTGCATCCGTTTGAAACGAGAAAGGATATCTGTAGCCGTATAACCTTCTGGATGACCGACATGAAGTCCTGCCCCTGACGGATAAGGGAACATATCAAGTGCATAAAACTTTGGTTGCCCTTTTTCATCTTTTACTTTAAATGTATTATTTTGCTCCCATTTTTTTTGCCATTTTTCCTCAACTTTACGATGTCCAAAACTCATTAAAATTCCTCCTTATTTGTAGAAAAGTGCCTATTTAGCTACGATGATGTTGAAATGACCTATCAATGTGTCTGACTGGTAATGATCACCAAAACAGTAACTCTGTGTACCAAATTAATTTGCACTTAAAGACCAGATCCAAAAAACTGGATGAAAAAAATTCATTTTCTTATTGAATAACAAAAAGAGCTCTCGTCCCCTGTAAAAAGGGACGAGAGCTCTATATACTCCCGCGGTACCACCCGGTTTGATGAACACAAACTGTCCACCCGCTTCAAACACCTTAACGCGGCATACGGCAAACATTACTTCATTCACATTTGCAACTCAAAGGTGAGTTCATGAGTTTCTAGGCTAACTTTCACCAACCGTCAGCTCTCTAGTTCTAGGACACTCATTACTGATCCTTATCTTCGTTATTTATTCTTGTTATTGTATTCATAATTGTAGCCAACTCTTTAACAATTTACAAGTGCAAAAAAAAAAATGTCCAAGATCCTTTACTGTGCGGTATAACCACCATCAATAACAATGGCTTGCCCTGTAACTCCTCTTGCTTTATCGCTCGCTAAGAAAACTGCATAGTCAGCAATTTCTTGAACCGTTAATAATCGTTTTTGAGGAACAAGTGGAAGCAGCACTTCTTTAACGACATTTTCAATGGGAACATTTCTTGTCTTTGCTAAATCTTTCATTTGATTTTGGACAAGTGGTGTATCTACATAGCCAGGACAAATCGCATTTACCGTTATGCCATATTCCGCTGTTTCTAGTGCAGCTACTTTCGTCAGACCTATAACTCCATGCTTAGCACTATTGTAAGCAGCTTTCCCTGCAAACCCAATGAGTCCATTTATCGATGCCATATTTAATATCGTTCCTGTCTTCTGCTTCTTCATAAATGGAAGAACATGCTTCATCGCAATAAATGGTGCTGTTAGCATAATTGATACTAGTTTTTCGAATTTTTCAGTTGGAAAATCTTCAATAAGATCGACATGCTGCATTCCTGCATTGTTAATCAAAATATCAATTCGACCAAAGTGATCGTATGTTTCATTCAAAGCCGCTTCCATTTCAGTCTCAGATGTCACGTTGCATTTAATCCCTATCGCATCGTAACCTTCACTTTTCAATTTTTCTGCTGCTTCTTTTACTTTATCTTCTTGCAAATCACTAAGAGCGACCTTCGCTCCATTTGCTGCAAACTCCTTGGCAATTTCATAACCAATTCCTTGTGCTGCACCTGTTACGAATAAGACTTTGTTTTTTAACATGATTAAGCTCCTTTCTTAATTGTCAGATCCATAGAGGCTACAATCATTGTAATCATTCTTTCATTCAAACGAACAATAATTGGTTGCAGGATGCTTAACCATTGAATGGCTAGGCATCCTGCACTTAATATCTTTTTTTAATAGGCTTTGTTAAATGACCATTTTGATTTTTCAACATTCAGCAAAACAACTCGCTTTCCGCGGACGAACGGTCGAGCCTCCTCGTGAAATACCATACTACGGGGTCTCGACTCGCTCGTTTTCCCGCAGGAGTCTCATTGTTTTTGCTTCCTATCAACAACATCCACTAACATAGCCTTTTTAAAAAGGATAGAGTCGCGTTTCTCGATTAAGAGATTAGCAATCCCTCATTCTATGAATCTTAATTAAACGATACCAAATAGGCTGTAAATCGTAATAATTGCAAATACAGCAACTGTCTTAATAATTGTAATCGCAAAAATATCACGGTAAGACTGACGGTGAGTAAGCCCTGTAACAGCTAATAACGTTATGACTGCTCCATTATGCGGAAGTGTATCCATCCCACCTGATGACATAGAAATAACTCTATGCATGACTTCTGGCGGAATATTGTATTTATGAATCGCCTCTAAATATTTGTCAGACATCGCGCTAAGTGCAATACCCATTCCACCCGATGCGGAACCTGTTATTCCTGCAAGAGTAGTGGTCGTTACAGCACCATTCACAAGTGGGTCTGCAAATGTGGAAGAAATTCCACTGCTGACTGTTTTAAATCCAGGAAGAGAAGAAATTACTCCCCCAAAACCATATTCTGCTCCTGTGTTCATCGTTGCTAAAAGAGCACCGCCGATCCCCACATTCAATCCTTCTTTAAGGTTAACGGTTACACCCCTCCAGTTATATGCAAATGTGGCGATGATCCCAATTAACAGCGCCAGTTCTACAGACCATATAGCAACAACAGATGGAAGTTCAATTTTTCCAAACGCGTCAAGGCCAATCGAAGAAAAATCAAAACCTTCTGGATACCATTTTGGGAAAAAGACAGTGAAGAATTTATTCATGACTCCAACCAATACTAATGGAACGAAGGCCAAAATCTGACGTGTTACGCTTTCTTCATTTTCAAGCGAAGCAGAAGAAACTTCTTTTTCAAGAGCAAGAGCGGACTCTTTTCCAGCAGCCAGTCTCTGAATGAAAACCAGCATATCCTTCTCCCGCTTTTGCAGCGTTTTTCCGTCGTGTTTCTAAATACCACATCCCAAGTGCAAGTACAATAACAGCACCGATAATTCCGAGCGTAGGAGCTGCATAAATATCTGTTTTAAAGAACGTTGTTGGAATAACATTTTGTATTTGTGGTGTGCCTGGCAGTGCATCCATTGTAAAAGTAAAAGCACCAAGCGCAATCGTTCCAGGAATCAAACGTTTTGGAATATCTGCTTCGATAAACAGATTTTTTGCGAATGGGTAAACCGCGAATACGACAACGAATAAACTTACACCGCTGTAGGTAAGGATTGCACCCATTAGGACGATTGCAAGAATAGCCCTTTTTGCACCTACTAATTTCACGATTGTTTTGGCAATGCTTTCAGCAAGACCGGACATTTCAACCACCTTACCAAAAATGGCACCAAGTAAGAAAACAGCAAAATAAAGTTTAATGAATCCGACCATTTTCTCCATAAACACATTCGTGAAAAACGGCAGTACAAAACTTGGATCGGTTAGCAACACAGCTAACATTGCACAAATCGGAGCAAATAAAATAACTGAGTATCCCCGATAAGCAACAAACATCAATAAACCTAATGACAATAAAATAATAACGATATCCACAAATATCCCCCTTTTTTCTCAATCGTTTTTTTAGAACTGCACCTGTTCGGTAAGCGCTTACATATAAGCTATTCTTTTCTCTTACCTTTTAAAAAATAACAGCTCTTCTAAATACATGCAAGATGCGTGCCAATTTTTCAATCTCTTATTAATAAAGAGATAAAATGAAGATGATTCCGAAAATACGGAATCATCTTCATTTTATACGATATTATTCATTCATCATCCGCTTTTCACCATTCCGGAAATTCGGAAATAATTCCTTAATTCCGGATTAAGATAAATCATATTTCATACATTTGTCATACATAGAAGTTTTACTGATCCCTAGTGTTCTAGCTGCTTCTTTCTTATTCCCATTATGAAATTCTAAAGACTGGATTAAGATTTTTTTTTCTGTTTCATCTAACCGATTTTTTAAAGTCTTTTTTTCTTTTTGAATTCCTGCAGAATGTTTAATATAGTCTGGTAAACTAGTTAACGTAATGGTTTCTTGATTTGAAAGATAAATGCTCGCTTCTAGCGTATGTTCTAGCTCACGAATATTCCCTGGCCAATTGTACGTTTTAAAAAGACGGAAGACTTCTTCATCGATTGAAACAATTCTTCTTCCAGATTTATTAGTGATTTTTTTTACAAAGAAATTCGTTAATATTTCAATATCATTTATTCTTTCTCTCAGTGGTGGGATCAGAAAAGGGATCACACTAATTCGATAATATAAGTCCTCGCGAAAACGATTTTCTTCCATTAATTTTTCAAGTGGTCGATTTGTTGCCGCAACTATTCTCACATCTACATCGATTGTTTTTGATGACCCGATTATCTCGATTTCGCCTTCTTGAAGTACCCTTAATAGCTTAGACTGCATATTTAGTGGCATATCACCAATTTCATCTAAAAACAACGTTCCACCATTCGCTAATTGAAATTTCCCTTTCTTTCCACCTTTTTTCGCCCCAGTAAAGGCACCGTCCTCATATCCAAATAATTCAGATTCAAGTAAATGCTCAGGTATTGCGGCACAGTTTACTTTGACGAAAGGCTTACCACTTCTTTGACTTAAATGATGAAGACTATGGGCAATTAGTTCTTTTCCTGTTCCACTTTCGCCTCGAAGCAGTACAGAAATATCGCTTGAAGCGACCATTTTCACTTGCTCTTTCAATGCAGTAATTGATTGAGAGTTTCCGAGGATATCCTTTAGTGTGTATTTCACACCCGTATCGAGATCTTGAATAGACCCTTGAAACTTAGAGATGGAGTGTTTCACATGACTATTCATCTTCATCCATTCACTAATATCTCTAAAAATAACAGATCCGAACGCACCGACGATCTCTCCCTCTGAAAAAATAGGAATACGATTGGCGATCATATAATTACCTCTTATGTAATGAAGATCTGCAATTTCTTCTATTCCCGTTGCAGCTACAATATGCATTCTACTATTTTCAATCACTTCCGAAACGTGTCTTCCAACGGCAACATCTCGCTCAGTTTCTAAAAAATCACAATAGTTACGATTCATATAGGTAATGATTCCTTTGTGATCAACAACGACAAACCACTCAAACGCATTTTCTAATATCGTTTCAATAATTGGATTAATCGAAGGATAGATCGAATTAGACAATTGAATCACCCTTTTTTCATTTTTATTTTATCATAACCTTGTTTGCAAGATACGTTAATTATAAGAGGTAAGAATCTATTCCTATTTCGGTAAGCGATCCTTGTAAATAGTTTACAAAATCCGCCAATGGGACAATAAGATTTCCAATTGTTGTCGAAATCGATTCATTTATACTATATAGTCTCCATGTTATAAAACGAATGGTACGAGAAAATATGGTAACATCAAAATGACTATTGTATGAAGTACTAATCATTGATATCTGCCGCTTTTTGGTTCGGAGAGGTTATTTTAATCGTATTAAAATTGGAGGTTGGAGGGACCGGTGGTCTAATAAAAATAAGAAGAAAAATGCTCCAATGATAGGAAAAAATATTAACATCAGCCTTTTCAGTATCCTCCTCTCTCTTTTATAATTCATTCAATTAAATCAATTTCATAATTAGAAATCAGATCTTAAAAGACGAACATCTTATTCGCTTGAAGTGGAGAAGTCGACTCCTGCGCACCGCAGAGAAAGGATTACAGTCTAAGAGCGCCACATCCTGGTGCAAAGACTACGCTAAATCTTCCTGTTTGTCGGAGAAGGCTGAAGCCAAGTCCGCGGAAAGCGTCCGTCGAAAACAGAAACCGAATGTATTGCAAATAATTATTAGGAATGTTCGTATGAATGAGCTGAAATAGGAATAATGAAATTGATTCAATTTATAAGAATTTAATCAAGTCTCTCGATGTTTCTTATACATTAATTCTGCAAGGAGCATATTACAATTTCAACTTAGAGTATGGTTATTTGTTTGAGATTTTTCTTCTTTTTTTAACGGTAAGTCAAAAATGCTCGCAATAATAAAGGCAATAACAAGCAAACCGACAATGGAGTAAAATAAAGCCTCCATGTGAAAAGCATCCACAACAAGTCCTCCTAGTACCGGTCCAAGCATTCTTCCTCCAGTCGCGGTACTGTTTACCAAACCTTGATAAAATCCCTCGCGTCCTTTCGGGGCTATTTGATTAGCAAAGCTCGGAACAGCTGGCCAAATCAACATTTCTCCTAAAGTTAAAATCACCATTGCCACTACAAATCCACTGAATTCTGTGGCATAAGCTGCGACTAAATTAGAAATCATGAAAATCATAATTCCAATCAAAATTTGCGTTTTTAAGTTCTCTTTCATTTTTTTTAAAATTTTCCCTAAAAAGGGTTGTGCTAACACAATTAACGCCCCATTTATTGCCCATAACAAGCTGTATTGTTCTAAGCGAATGGATAGTTGTTGTGTGTAGCTTGCAATAGTTGTTTGCCACTGTACATAGGCCATCCAGCAAAGTAAATAACTGCTGCACAGTACGAGAAGGGTCATTAAATGAGACTTATTCCGAACGATTCCGCTTTCTTTTAACACAGAAGTAGAAGCCCCTACATGGTTTGAAAAAACTTTGTATTTCGTAAAGGCAATCACAAAGAAAACGAGATACATAGACAAGTTTGCTATAAAAATATAATTAAATGAAAAAGAAGCCACGAAGCCACCAAGTGCTGAACCTAATGCCACACCTACATTTTGTGCAACGTAAATAGCATTAAATGCTCGACGACCTCCCTCTTTCCAAGCAGATCCAGCCATGGCATACATGGCTGGAAAGATAATGCCGGATCCAAAACCAGTAATGATAAGGAATAGCACATAATATGGCCACTCATGATTCCAAACCATCCCTCCTAAGGCAAAGACCGTTATTCCTATTCCTATTAAAATAGAACGATAGCCTCCCATTTTATCAAAAAGTGAGCCCCCAAATAAATTTCCTACAACACTCGCTGCTGAATTGCCCATTAACACGACGCCAGCAATCGACAATGACTTATCTAAATGATCGTGTATATAGATCGCATTAAGCGGCCATAAAAAAGAGGAGCCAGTTACATTCACTGCCATCCCAATAATCAACCACCATACTTGTTTCGGCATTTTTGTTCCCCTTAAAATGAATTATTTGCTTTATCATTTTATTCTTTTTATTTTCTGTCGGCAAGAAAAGATTTTCTCTACAAGAATGGTAATTGGTAGGAACGGTCATTTCATGTTAAAATTTCTTTTATGCACCGAAAAAATAGAAATTCAAAATCAATAATAGAGGAGGTATTTGTCCATGAAAACGGCGAATCCTTTCCCATACGCTACAGATGAAAAAAGATACCATACATGGAACTATCATTTAAGAAACCATTTTGGTCACAAAGTATTTAAGGTGGCCCTAGATGGGGGATTTGACTGCCCTAATCGTGATGGCACTGTTGCTCACGGTGGATGTACTTTCTGCAGTGCAGCAGGATCTGGTGATTTTGCCGGAAATCGAGTTGATGACTTAAAAACTCAATTTGTTGAAATAAAAGACCGCATGCACGAAAAGTGGAAAGATGGGAAATACATGGCCTATTTCCAAGCCTTTACGAATACGCATGCCCCGGTAGAAGTCCTGCGTGAAAAATATGAAACCGTTCTTAACGAAGAGGGGGTTGTTGGTCTTTCAATTGCTACTCGTCCCGATTGTCTTCCTGACGATGTGGTTGAATATTTAGCAGAGCTTAATGAACGGACATATTTGTGGGTAGAGCTCGGACTACAAACCGTTCACGAAAGAACAGCCAATATGATTAATCGTGCACACGACTATCCCTCTTACGTGGAAGGAGTAAAGAAACTCCGAAAACATGGCATTCGTGTTTGTACCCATATCATCAATGGACTTCCCCTTGAAGACAATGAAATGATGATGGAAACCGCCCGGGAAGTCGCAAAGCTAGATGTCCAAGGAATAAAAATTCATCTTCTTCATTTGTTAAAAGGGACTCCAATGGTTAAGCAATATGAAAAAGGTATGCTTGAATTCCTTTCATTTGATCATTACGTACAACTCGTTTGTGATCAACTTGAAATTATCCCAAAGGAAATGATTATTCATCGTATTACAGGTGACGGTCCAATTGAACTTATGGTTGGTCCAATGTGGAGCGTGAATAAGTGGGAAGTGTTGAATGCGATTGATGATGAGCTGAAGAGAAGAAACAGCTGGCAAGGGAAATATGCAGGTGTTGTTAAAGAAGAGACCCAGTCAATGAGTTTAGAACGAATCTTACCATTTGCTCGCACGCTCTTGAAAAAAAACGTACAAGAAGGCGATGTTGTAGTCGATGCCACGGTAGGAAATGGGAAGGATACACTTTTCCTATCACAATTAGTAGGGTCGACTGGAAGAGTGTATGGATTTGATATTCAGAAAGAAGCCATTGACACTACTTTAAAACAATTAGCAGAACATGATTTTTCTAAACGGGCCACACTTTTTCAATTAGGTCATCAACACTTAAGTGAGGCTATTCCCACTGTTCATTTGATGCAAATTAAAGCGGCCATTTTCAATCTTGGCTATCTCCCCGGTGGAGATAAATCGATTGTGACTAGACCAAAAACAACCATTTTTGCGATCGGACAACTCCTTGAAATGATGCCTTCAGGTGGAATAATCGTACTCGTTGTTTACCACGGACATCCAGAAGGTGCTGTCGAGAGAGACGATCTTTTACGCTATGTTCAACAACTAGATTCCTCTCTTGTAGCTGTTCTTCGATACCAGTTTATGAATTTAGAAAACCATCCACCATTTGTGCTTGCACTTGAAAAAAAATGACAATAGAAAAAGCGCGCCAATTTGGCGTCGCTTTTTTTTTGATAGTAGCTCATCTATCCGAATAAGCGAAAATCATCTAATGGTCGATGATCTACCTTACAGGCTTTACACTATTCATTCGATAGAGCCATTTTCCTTCCCATTTTATTAGATTTTAGATATGAAACAATTCATTTTTAGAGTCAAAAAAAGAGGCCGAGGCCTCTTTTTTCTTTTAACGGAATAAGCGTACTTGTCCAACAGAGCGATCTTTACTTTCACCAGTTACCATGAATTTCAAGCCATATTGAGGAACTTTACGTCCACTATCGGCTACTGATGGGTTTAAATAGCTACGGCTATCATCAAAGATAGAGTTAGCTTCTGTATGCTTATCTTCCATTGTGATTCCTAGTAATTTACTATAATCAAGGAACATATTTTTAGAGCTTCTTAAACTAAATGCAGCATCATGAATTTGATAACGAGTAGAACCAAAAGTTCCGTCGCTCCATTTAACTGGAGTTTGGTCGGCATCCACAACTCCTAAGAATCCGTCTCCTGGATGGATTCCTGTCCAGTTTTCAGTAAAGCTGTCATCCACATACCATACTACTAAACCTGGATCATAAGACATTAAACTATCTCCACGTTTAAGGTGATCGAGTCCTTTATCTACGCCTTCATGGTTTCTCCATTCTAGCAAGTAATAGTGTTGAGTAGTTGAAACTCCAGTTGAAACACTGAATCCATTCAATGTTGCTTTAGAAGCACCTTCAGCACCATCTGTAAAGACAGTTTGGCCATCAACATTTAATGCAAGTTCATCAACGTATAATCCCGCTTCAGAAACCCCAGCATCTGAGATATAAGCAACACGTACTTCTACATTTTTACCAGCAAAAGCTGAAAGGTCAAAGGAAGCATCTACCCATCCATTTGAATGTCCTGTAATTCCATTACCTTGATTCGCATCATATGGATTATCTGTTGTTGTAATATTACCAGCAACTGAGGTCCAAGTAGACGTTCCTTTTTCACGAACCTGCACATAGCCATAGTCATAGCCTTCTTCAATTTCATACCATGCTTTGAAATTTAAAGAAGCTTGAGTACCCTTCGTTAAGTCTGCATCAAAAGTCATCGAATTATTTAAATTGTCTGCAGATCCACTGAAATATTCTTTTGTTCCTGCAGAAGGTTTGTTAATTACTTTTTGTTTATCAGGTAGATTCACACGTAATGAATCCAAGTTTGTTCCTTTTGTATTTGCTTGGTCTAATAGAGCGTTAAATCCTTTTTTCCCAATATCATTAAAGTCAATTTCTTCCGCTTTTTGCCAGTTGCCGCCATGAGCAGCTTGTAAATATTCTTTCGACCATGCAGAGAATCCTGAAGGTTCTGTCCCTGGAATCGTTCCGGCCCAGCTTCCAGAAGCCATTATTGACCAATAACCAACTGTTTCACCTGATCCAGAATATTGAGTATCGTATTCATCGGGTAAGCCTAAATCATGACCGTATTCATGAGCGAACACTCCTGCTGCTCCATCTGCAGGCTCAATCGTGTAATCATAGGCAGCAAGTTGTCCTCCCCAGTTTTCGTTGTCCGTTGTTGTACCAGGAATTGCATATACTCCACCCAGGTTCCAACGATGAGACCAAATTGCATCTCCTCCAAGAGACCCGCCGCCTGCTTCTTCACCTACTGATGAATGGACAACCATTAAATGATCGACTAATCCATCTGGTTCGTTGTAATTGCCGTCTCCATCTAAATCATATCGATCTTCTTCATCATAGTCAGCCAAGTTAATATTGGGATCTTTTGCAGCTGCTGCAAGTGCTTCTTTCACAAGTCCTCTTGCATTTCGATCGCTACCATCTGGGGTTGGCGAATTACCACCGTAGTAAGCTGCTGGGTGTTGAGCCATGTACCATCCTCCAACATCACCTTCTACCGTGTAACTTTCACCTGATTGCTGCTCATAATATTGCTTCACAGAAACTAATTTTTCATCATTAGGTCCTGCGTATCCTTTGTTTCCAAAAATCATGTCACGATAATGCTGTTTTGTATAGTCACTGTAGAACATATCCGTTTCAGTTGGTTTAATCTCATTATGTGGCGCATCCGGGAACTCAATTAGAAGCGTAAGAACTTTGTCCGTATTCAGCTCACCTTTATATTTTTCTTCTTTTACGTTTGCTACTTTACTATGAAACTTATCTTTCCCTTTGTCTTTCTTGCCTTTTTTCAGCTTGTCCATCGTTTTTTTCTTTTCTTTTTCTTCGTTCTTATCTAATTGCCCTTTACTCTCTTGCTGTCTTTGAAGACCAGCTTGTTTTTTTGTAATATAATTTTGAACTGCTTTTTGTGCTTGTGCAGCAGTTGCATTTTTTGAAATTGTTCCGTCTTGCTTTAACATTTTAATCAATCGATCTTCATTCGCGATTGCAAAATCAACAGGTCCACCTACTGATGATGATTGAACCTTTGGATTTTGTTCTTGTGTCGGAGCCTGTACAGATTTTGCAGATGCAACTCCGCCACTTGCACCCGCAAATGCTCCAAGTGCTAATGCAGCAGTCATAGCCATAGACAAAACTTTGGTTGCTTTCAAATTGATTCCTCCAATTCCAAATTATTGTACTTCCACATTATAAACTTAAGTATTCTGAAAAATCACTATATTACAACTAAAATGAATATAAAGTCTTGTGTTTTTATTTTATGATAAGCCTTTTAGCCTATTTATCTTTTTTGCTCTTTTCGTAAACTTTGCTGCTACTTTTCCTGTTACTAAAATCCGCTCGCTTTCCGCGGGCACGACTTTAATCTCCCAGTTTAAAATATGTGTCTTAGAAGACAAATTTGAGTGCTCCTTTTACATTTGCCGATATTAATTTTTAAACAAAAAAGAAGCCATTAAATAAACTGGCTTCTTTCTGTTGATACTTAATGTTATATACTCGCTTCTCTCTTCACTTTTACTCTAGACCAGTTTTTCTGAATGCCCCTGTAAGCTCTACCATTCATATAGAAAAACAGACTAATTTTCCCTCCAAATTTCATCACCTTACGTGCAAGTTTCCTCACTTCTTTTTGGCGATTGACTTTTTCATCTGACAAATAAACACCAAGTAAACCTCTATTGATCATTCGATGAAAATTCTCATTCGGCAAATTTTTAGTGTGTCTATCAGCTTCTTCAAGAAAGTGTTGAAGACGCTTGAATAAATCTTCTGGAGTCAAATAGTATGAGCAAAAATTAAGGTCTCCCTCCAGCAAATCTTCTTCCTGGTCAATGAAATAATCGAGTAAAATATGTAAACCTTGTATATATGGAAAATACCCTTGGAAAATCATGGTTGCATGTTCCGGCAAAAAATCTTTTCTAAAAGCATAGGAAACAAGACAAAAAATACCTAATGTAGAACCGGAGCATGCGGAGAATTCATACCATTCCATCTTCGGTATATCCTTACGATGGAGCTCATGCCAATCCATTAGTCGATCAACCCGTTGGTCTTGAATGACATGTTTATGTATTTGAAGATCACTATAATATTGACATAATTTCAAAAGATAAGGTTGGATATCTTGATAATGTGCCAATTTCTCAAGCGACTGTTGACATGTTTCGACTAAATTTTCCAGATATCCGCCATCGTTTTGATCTTTACGGAACCGATAGTAAGGCTGATGGGGCATGCCAATCGTGAGCGCTGTCATCATGGAATCATGCAGCGATTCAAAATCCTTTGGATCTAATGAAGTACTGCGGTCACACAAGTTATCTAAGTAATCACTAATGGTTTGATATGCCACGATAAAACGTATCGCTTCGTCTCTTTTTTCTTCAGACAATAAGGCAAAAATGCCTCCACCTTCACAATGAAATTGTTTGTCTTCTATACTGGCTAAAGCTTGATTTCGTAATTCTGGATTTGGAATTGCGTCTGCTTGTTGCTTCCAATATTTTAATTCTCGATGAACAGAAGGAAATACCTTTCGATACACTTTGCTCATGAGCGTAATCGGATGACTTGGGACCTTCAAAAAAAAACACCTCGTTTAAATGACATACCCAATTGTTCTAAGTCTTGTTTCAACAAAGCCCTTTGCAAATTGAAAAATTTCATCACGATCGGATTCAGTGAACCATTCATGATAGCTATCTTTCCATTCTTTATAGTGCTTTTCGGATAATGGCATCCGATTAAACCAGTCTCTTATAGTAGGGACATCCACAATTTTATCATTTCCTGGTTGAATCAACAAAGTTGGAACGTCTGACATTTTATCTAAATCGATATAGGTTTGCTTCATTGCTTGAAAGATTTCACTTATCCAGCGTACAGTGATTTTTGAATCGTAAAACGAATCTTTCGTATTATTTTTTCGAATCGTTTCATTTCTTGTGGCCATTTCAGCTGTTATTCCATGGGTGACTTTCATTTTTGGCGCTACTTTATTTAAGCCTGCCGTTAATTTATTTAGTTTTTTTGATGATTGAGAGTCAAATTTTATAAATGGAGAAGTTAAAATTACACCTGCAAGATTTGCGTCTTCCTCTTCCATAATACGAGCAACGATTAATCCTCCTAGACCATGCCCCATTAAAAAAATAGGTAAATCAAATTGGTAAGCCGTTTGAATCCAATCACGTATTTCCTTCGTATACGCTTCAAACGAATCAATTTGAGCTTTTTGAGAGCGGGTATTTCCTTCTTGTCCTGGTAAGTCGCCCATGATCACGTGGTAACCTGAACTTCTCCACATCTCAATGACCCAACTATACTTCTGATATTGTTCCATTACACTCGGAACGAGGACAATAACCCCTTTCGCATCATGCTCTGCTTCCCATTTCCACATACCAATCATCCTTCCAATCCGTGTAAACTCTGTCGAATAAAATCCTTTATAGGAAATTTCAATGCTCTTTTGGACAGATTCTGCTAAAATTTTATTATAGCAAATCATCTGAAAAGGAGAAATGATATGATCTATCCATTTAAAGGGAAATATCCAAATATACATGATTCTGTTTTTTTAGCTGATTTTGTTACGGTATCGGGAGATGTTGAAATCGGGCCACATTCAAGCATTTGGTTTAATAGTGTCATCAGGGGTGATGTCGCTCCAACAATCATTGGAAACTACGTGAATGTCCAAGATAATTGTGTACTTCATCAAAGTCCTGAAAATCCTCTTATACTCGAGGATTGCGTGACAATTGGCCATCAAGTAACGCTTCACAGTTGCATCATCCGAAAAAAGGCATTAATAGGTATGGGTTCAATCATTTTAGATGGTGCAGAAATTGGAGAAGGGGCATTTATTGGTGCTGGCAGTTTAATTCCCCCAGGTAAAAAAATCCCTCCAAATACACTTGCTTTCGGTCGACCTGCAAAAGTGATTCGCGAATTGAATGACCACGATCTAAAAGAAATGGATCGGATTTATAAAGAATACGCAGAAAAAGGCGAATACTATAAAGCCTTACAAAAGGAAGAAACAAAGTCACGTTAATAAAATAGGGTCTGGCCTATTGTTCATTTCTGAAGAATGGGCCAGACCCTATTTGTATTCCTAGAAAATCCCTAAGGGCTATAGGCCCTTAGGGATTTTCTGGGAAAAATTTCTATTAGGCATTTTTTGATTCTTCACTGAGGATCGCTGCTTTATCAGTGCGCTCCCAAGGAAGGTCTAAATCGTTACGGCCAAAGTGACCGTACGCCGCTGTTTGTTTATAAATTGGACGACGAAGATCAAGCATCTTAATGATTCCAGCAGGACGCAAGTCAAAGTTCTTTTCAACCAAACCTACAAGCGTTTCTTCTGAAACTGTTCCTGTTCCAAATGTATCAATCGCGATAGAAACAGGTTTCGCAACACCAATTGCATAGGCTAATTGAACTTCACATTTGTCAGCTAATTTCGCTGCAACAATATTTTTCGCTACATAACGAGCTGCATAAGCTGCAGATCGGTCTACTTTTGTTGCATCTTTACCTGAGAATGCACCGCCGCCATGACGGGCATATCCACCGTAAGTATCGACGATAATTTTCCGGCCAGTTAAACCAGCATCTCCTTGAGGTCCTCCAATAACGAAACGCCCTGTTGGATTAATGAAATATTTTGTGTTCTCATCGATTAACTCATGAGGAACGACTGGATTAATAACGTGCTCTTTTAAGTTGCGTTGAATGCGATCTAAACTTACTTCAGGATGGTGCTGTGTCGAAATAACAATCGTATCAATACGTACTGGACGATTGTTTTCGTCATATTCCACTGTTACTTGCGTTTTACCATCTGGACGTAAGTAAGGAAGAATATCTTCTTTACGGACTTCTGTTAAACGACGCGCAATTTTATGAGCAAGAGAAATGGGAAGTGGCATTAATTCGGCCGTTTCGTTACATGCAAATCCGAACATCAGACCTTGGTCGCCTGCTCCAATTGCATCAATCTCTTCATCAGACATTTTTCCTTCACGTGATTCAAGCGCTTGGTCGACTCCCATCGCGATATCAGCTGATTGCTCATCGATTGAAGTTAGAACGGCGCAAGTTTCTGCATCGAATCCGTATTTAGCTCGCGTGTAGCCGATTTCTTTAATCGTATCGCGAACAATTCGTGGAATGTCCACATAGGTACTCGTTGTAATCTCTCCAGCTACTAATACTAAGCCAGTTGTAACAGACGTTTCACACGCTACACGCGCATTTGCATCCTTCGCAAGTATTGCATCTAAAATAGAATCTGATATTTGGTCACAAATTTTATCTGGATGACCCTCTGTTACTGACTCAGACGTAAACAATCTTCTTTGCGTTGACATCTTGTTTCCTCCTTATAATAAGCAACCAATTTCTTGGACTGCTACCTATCATTTAACGGTACTCGTTCCCCTGGTATTGTAAGATCTTTGAGATCACTGGTGACATAATTGATGAAATTACAAACCTAATGGAGATTCAAAGCTCTTGAAGACACAAAAAAACCCTTCATCATTAATATGAGGAAAGGTTGTAAATTCGGTCGCTCGCCTTTCACTCTTATCTTACAAGGTTTGCCCTTGCATCAGGTTAGCACCTTTTCCGACAATTTTCTCGGAGGTTGCTGGGTTTCATAGGGCCTGTCCCTCCACCATCTCAGGATAAGAGTATCCGTTCAAAGTTGAATATTAACGTAAATACTCCTTAAATGTCAACTAATTTAAATGATTTGTTTCAATCAATTGTCAAATAGAACATGAACCATTCTCACATTTCTTCTTTAAAAAGCGATGACGATTTTTAGCGACCCAACTATAAAGAGGTACACCTATTTTCGACATAAAGGGAATGTAACAAATCAATCCCAATAAAAAAGTGAGTGGAAACTGCAACATTAACTTCCTAATGGCAAAAAAACCTTTCCATACGCGTTGATTATGATCAAATAAATGAAGTTCTCTTCTTAATTCAATAAGAGGATACAGACTTTTCCATTCTTCATTCTTTGATTCTTGTAAAGGCATCCAATCCACTCGATTCAGCCAATCAAATTTCATACTGAGCCGCTTAGAGGATTGACAAAGTGCACAACCCCGATCGAATAAGGCTATATACTTCATATTAAGGACTCCCTTCACCTTTCAAAACTACTTCCATCATTATAATTCATAATGCAAAAAAATAGTAATATTTGATCGGATGTGACAAAATATAAACATAGAAAAAAACCCTTTCAATAGTATAGACTATTGAACCTAATGTGTTATACTATTTGAGAACCTAATCAAATCATTTAAATTTCAAATAAAGGTAGGTTATTCAAATATGAATTCTGTAAGCCAATCATCTGAAATGATCGAATTATTGAACGGAGCTAATATTCGTCAGCAACTTTCTGTGTCTCAACTTGTAGAAAAAGTTTTAACACGCAAAGAAGGTGTTCTTACTTCTACGGGAGCTGTCAAAGCTGAAACTGGTAAATACACTGGTCGTTCACCTAAAGATAAATTTACTGTTGAAGAACCAACCTCGAAAGATAAAATCGAATGGGGTAAAGTGAATCAACCGATCTCCCCTGAACGTTTTGAACAACTTTACAAGAAAGTAATGGCTTTTCTTAAAGAAAAAGATGAACTCTTTGTATTCAACGGTTTCGCAGGAGCAGACCAAAAATATCGTTTGCCTATTCAAGTTATAAATGAATATGCTTGGCACAACCTGTTTGCTCATCAGCTTTTTATTCGCCCGACTGAAGAGGAGTTAGCAACGCATGTAGCAGGATTTACAATTATTTCTGCTCCAAGTTTCTTCGCTGATCCTTCAGTAGATGGCACGAACTCAGAAACGTTCATTATTACTTCGTTTGAAAAGAAAATTGTTTTGATTGGTGGAACAGAGTATGCGGGTGAAATGAAAAAATCAATTTTCTCTGTTATGAATTACGTCTTACCAGAAGCAGGAATTCTTCCAATGCATTGTTCAGCAAACGTTGGGCTTGAAAGTGACGTTGCTCTTTTCTTTGGTTTGTCTGGAACTGGAAAAACGACTCTTTCAGCGGATCCCAATCGCCGTTTAATTGGTGATGATGAACACGGTTGGTCTCCCAATGGTGTCTTTAATATCGAAGGCGGTTGTTATGCTAAGTGCATTAGCTTAACAAGAGAGAAAGAACCCCAAATTTTTGATGCCATTCGCTTTGGATCTGTGTTAGAAAACGTTATGATTGATTCCGAGTCGAGAATTGCTGACTACGAAGATAGTTCTTTAACTGAAAATACGCGTGCTGCCTATCCCCTTCAAGCCATTGATAATATAGTGGACCCTAGTGTAGCTGGACATCCGAATACGATTATTTTTTTAACTGCGGATGCGTTTGGCGTATTGCCTCCAATTAGTAAATTAACAAAAGAACAAGCCATGTATCATTTCTTAAGTGGTTATACATCGAAACTTGCAGGCACAGAGCGTGGGATCACTTCTCCTGAAGCCACTTTCTCCACTTGTTTCGGTTCACCCTTTCCTTCCTTTACCGGCAACTCGATACGCAGAGATGCTCGGAAAGAAAATTGATGAGCATGATGTTCAAGTTTACCTTGTAAACACTGGATGGACTGGCGGTGAATATGGCGTGGGTAGCCGTATGAAATTAAGTTATACCCGTTCTATGGTTCAAGCCGCACTAGAAGGAGAATTGAATAAAGTCGAAACTTCTATTGATCCTATTTTCGGATTGCATGTGCCGCATCATGTACCAGGGGTTCCTGATGACGTTCTTTTCCCACGTCGCGCATGGGCTGATTCAGAGGCATATGACCGAAAAGCAAATGAACTTGCTACAGAATTTAATACAAATTTCAACAAATTTAATAATGTACCATCCAACTATTATCGAATTAGGCGGACCCCTTGTATAAAGAATACTAGTTACAGAAGAAAGGGACTGTCTAATAAGTCCCAATAATAAAACAGGTGGAGAAAAATGAGTCATTTTTCTCCACCTGTTTTATTTTATTTTCCTCGAAAGTAGCTTGCCCTAAGAGTCCTTATAAATAACTTTTGGGACAGCCCCTTTTCTTCTATTCGCCAATAACACTCTTTAAAGTTACGAATAAACATGTATGTTTCACCGCGTCAGAATAAATAGACGACAATCCAAACGTTCACGAACGATCGCCTTCTAATAAAATATTTTACACCATCTGTTAATTCGTCGAATTTAATGCAAATAATTTGTATGTAAGGATTGTTTGATCATTTTCCCAAGTAAGCTTAATAATTTTGGCCATTCCGTTCACTTCACCCTGCATCGTCTTCTTCACTTCAATTGGAATGTTAATTGGATATAAACGATACCCTTCTTTCACTAATTCAAATTCATTCTCTTCTTTTCTATTTTCATTCCCCTTTGTAACAATCATTGTATTCAATTCAAGTGGCATGCCCATTTACTAGTCCTCCTTCTAATTTTCTTTCATCCAATTTGATAAGTATTGTACCATTTGTCGATTAACAGCTGGCGGAAAGTAATGTGTATACTCTGAGAAGTATTTCGTCTTCACTGTCTTTGATTCCTTTTTTAGCGCATCTTCTAACTTTTTGGCATGATCAATTGAAACGTTTTTATCATGAACTCCATGAATAATCAGTGTAGGACATGTCATTTTTTCTAAAAAAGATAAAGGTGTCCGTTCATAATATTTCTCAGGATAGCGAGTAGGTGTGCCACCAATTACACGTTTCATCATTCGTCTTAAATCAACTCGCTCCTCATACGTTAGGAACATGTCTGACACGCCTCCCCAAGTGACAAGAGAGACCGCTGAACGCCTTTCTATTGCCGTCCATATCGCCATCACACCTCCTCTAGAGAATCCAAAGATATGAACACGTTTGTCCTTTACACGTGAGTACTCCGCTAATAGGTCAAATCCAGAATAAGCATCTTCTCGATCTTCTCCACCAAAATCCTCGTTCCCTTCCCCCCCTCTATTTCCACGATAGAAAGGAGCAAAAACAATAAATCCTTCTGACGCGAACTGAGCGATTCTAGCAGGTCTGACCATCCCTACTCTTTTAATTCCTCCTCTTAAATACAGAAATCCATCGTATACTTGATTATTTATTGGCTCAGCCAGCCATCCCTTCACTCTTATGTTTCCTGAAACATAAGTTACTGTATACAAATTCACATGAGGATTAGGAGATGGAAAGGGAATCTTTTCGAGCATTCTTCTATTTATCAACATACCACCTCTTCCTTTCTTTACTTTTAGCACCAATTTTGTTTGGGCTCATAAAATAGTGTAGCAAATTATCTATTGGTAAAAGATGAAACATTTAAGGAGGTTCATTATGAAACACAAAAGCTGGTTTCTCTCTTTGCTCTCTATTCTACTCTTATTTGCCATTACAGGGTGCACAACGAATGAAATGAAGAAACATCAATCTCTCCAAACGCTTCGAGTCGCAGAAGTAACCCGATCCGTTTTTTACGCTCCTCAATATGTAGCTTTAGAAAAAGGCTTTTTTAAAAATGAGGGGATCAAAGTCAAATTAACAACCACTTGGGGTGGGGATAAAACGATGACTGCCTTACTTTCAAACGGAGCGGACATCGCTCTAGTGGGTTCAGAAACATCGATTTATGTGAAGGGTCAAGGAACGAATGATCCTGTCGTCAATTTTGCGCAACTAACACAAACGGACGGTACTTTCCTTCTTGCTCGTAAACCAAGCGATCATTTTGAATGGGCTGATCTAAAAGGCAAGCATTACTTAGGTCAGCGTAAAGGTGGTATGCCACAAATGGTTGGTGAGTATGTCCTCAAAAAAAATCATATTGATCCAAAGAATGATTTAGATGTAATTCAAAACGTTGATTTCGCAAACCTTCCTAATGCTTTTGCAGCAGGCACAGGGGACTATGTGCAGCTTTTCGAACCAACCGCTTCTATTTTTGAAAAGCAAGGAACCGGTTATATCGTTGCGTCTTTCGGAAAAGAATCTGGTCACGTTCCCTATACAACGTATATGTCAAAAAGCAGCTACATGAAAAAAGAATCTGCTGCCTTACTTCATTTCACAAAAGCAATTTACGAAGCACAAAAATGGGTTCAAAACCACAGTGCAGAAGAAGTAGCCGATATGATTGCTCCATATTTTAAAGATACCGATAAAGAAATCTTAATCTCCTCCATTAAACGATACCAGGACCAAGATTCGTTCGCCCATGATCCAATTCTTGATCAAGCAGAATGGACTCAATTACAAGATATTATGGAAGAAGCAGGAGAATTACCTGCCCGCATCGATTATTCTGCGCTCGTTAATACTTCTATAGCAAAAAAAGCGATGAACAATTAGGAAGGACCGATTCACATGAGTTTCTTAGAGTTAAAGGACGTTTCCCATTCCTTTTTCACAAAAAAAGAAATCCACCCCATACTTTCACATATCCATTTAACTGTGGAACAAGGTGAATTCATCTCGATCGTTGGACCAAGTGGCTGTGGAAAAACCACTCTGCTTTCTTTAATGTCTGGTCTTCTGACTCCTACTGATGGCGATTTGTTTCTTGGCAATCAAACATTGGCATCCCAAAAGGATAAAATTGGCTATATGCTTCAGGTCGATGGGCTCTTTCCTTGGAAAAACATCCAAGATAACATCTTATTAGGCTTATCTATTCAAAAAAGGCTGACTGATCAAAGTATTGCTCATGCACTCCACTTGTTAAAGGAAATGGGTCTAGAGGGAACGGAAAATTATTTCCCTTCCCAATTTTCAGGCGGTATGCGGCAACGCGCAGCACTCGTACGAACAATGGCGATTCAACCGTCCTTACTGTTACTTGATGAGCCTTTTTCAGCATTGGATTATCAAACAAAGCTTAGTCTTGAACAACTTATATTAAAGACACTAAAATCATTAAACCAAACGACTATACTCGTTACCCATGACATTGGAGAGGCGATTGCGATGAGTGACCGCATCTTTATGATGGCACCGAGCCCTGGAAGAATCGTTCATATATTCGAAGTTCCAAAAGATCTCAGAAATCTACAACCGATGGAAACGAGACAACACCCTTCCTATCTCCCGCTTTTTCAACAAATATGGAAGGAGCTTACCAATCATGAGTCAACCATCCATGATCAAACAGTTTCACCAATACCAGCTCAATTTAAAGAAAGAACGTAGACTTATTTTCCTCTATCAGCTATTGATTTGCCTATTCTTTTTCGGTTCTTGGGAACTCCTCAGCCGCTACGAACTCATTGATCCGCTACTATTTAGTTCCCCAACGAAGATTTTAGATCTCGGTATTCAAAAATGGATCGAAGGTTCTCTTCTGTTTGACCTATTTATTACGGTTGTAGAAACGATAGCAGGGTTCATTTTCGGTACTCTCTTAGGGACAATTCTAGCCACTTCTTTATGGTGGTTCCCACGCTTTGCTAAAGTCGCAGACCCCTTTCTTGTCATTTTAAATGCCATGCCCAAAGTTGCACTTGGGCCACTGATTATTGTCCTTTTTGGCCCAGGATTTCTAGCCATTATGGCGATGGGGATTATCATCTCGGTCATCATCACTTCATCCGTCATTTATACAGCTTTTGTAGAAGTAGACCAACAATTTCTCAAAATTATGAAATCATTTGGCGCAACAAAATTTCAAATTTTTAAGGGAGTAGTCTTACCCGCTTGTACTCCTGTCCTTCTTTCAACTTTAAAAGTAAATGTAGGGCTTTCCTGGGTTGGCGTCATCGTTGGTGAATTTCTTGCGTCATCTCGCGGACTTGGTTACTACATTATGTATGGATTTCAAGTATTTAACTTCACTTTGGTTCTTCTTTCACTTATTCTCATTGCGATTGTTGCAACAATCATGTATAAAATCGTAAGTTGGATCGAAAAAGGAATGTTGAAGAAACATGGAAAATAAAGGAGATGGCTCCTATTGCCGTTTCCTTTTTTAGATTAATTCCAGATTTTCCAACTCTTTCATAGCGAGTTCAATGACACGATCCTTCATCAAAAAACTGAAATCTGAACGGGAGACTTGGGACAGAATATCACCATCAAGTAAAACAGGTCCATCCGTTTCTAAATAGTTTTGCTTTTTTTCAATCTTATCTACTTGGCAAAAGTAAACAGTCTTCACAAAAGGGCTCACATCCTGAACGAAGTAATGACAGACCCAAAAACAAATCCCAGCGATCCCGCCTGTTTCTTCGAATAGTTCTCTTTTAACCGCTTCTTCTAATGATTCGCCGCTTTCTACTTTTCCTCCAGGAAACTCTAGACCTCTACTAGGATGAGAAGTTAGCAGCCATTTATCTTTGTAGCGGGGTAAAATCAATACGTGCTTGCTCTCAAGCATAAATTCTTTTGGATCAAAGCTGATTTGCACATTAATCCCTTTTTCATCTTGAAAGAATTCCACAAAGATCACATCTCTTTACTTTTTACTTTATTATACCGCCTCTCCTTCATTTTTTCTTTCTCAAACTTTTATCTATACTTTAATACTCGTCTAAATCGCGATCATGGTGCTCCCTATTTATATAAGCAGTCGCTTTATCTTCTTCACTTAGGTGAGACATCCCAATTTGTTCAATATGTTGCTTAGCTTCTTCATCTCCTAAGTGATAAATCAAAGCATATATATTTTTCAGTGTAAGATCTACGGCATCATTTTCTCGATCAAAATGGTAAGGAAGAGCGGGCATTTGTGCTCTCGTAAATGATTGTCCATCTTGATCATTTCTCCAATCAAATAGTTCTCTCAATTTTATGATTTCCTCGTCATTTGCCTCAATTGTAAAATCCCATGGGGAATCTGTCTTTCTTCTTGCAATCATCCCATCTGCAATCCCAACATAATATGTCTTTTTGGTCGTTTGTTCGTCCATCTTCATTCTCCTTTCTAAATATTCTGGTGTCTTTACACCTATTATGATTAAATAAGTGGAAAGAGGGTAAAAAGTAGCCAAGGGCTCTTAATGACTTGAAAAAAAAGTTTGTTAAGGGTAGTATGTACGAAATCACATGATTGATTCGAAAAGTAAAGGAGGAAAAAATTATGAAGATTGCAGATGAACTATTTGAAATGTATAAAGGGAAAGTTAGCGGTACAGAAGAAGAACTAGCCATTATTACCCTTACAATTCTTGAGCAATTTAACCGAGAAGATTTAATGCAGCTCGTAGAAGAAATGGATGAAAATGAATTAAAATATTACATACAACTGTGTATTTCAGAAAATCTTAAGACAAAGTTTTCTGATAAGAAAAAAAATCTTTTCTCATCTAATAAATTTGTCCATTAAGGAATTCCAGTAATAGCTTTAGAAAGGATGGTGGTTGAAGTGGATCCTCAAACCCCATTTCTTAAAAAATAAGGTCTTCGTATTTCCACATATAAAGTGGTTACGAATGCCTTATTTTTATCATGCAGCTTGAAAGTTCAATAGAAATTCCTTTAATATGAAAAAACCAGACAAACGAAAAAATCGTCTATCTGGTTACTATCCTCTATAAGTTACTTATTTAAAAATGCATTTAGCATCCATAAATGTTTTTCGAGTGATTGGTGAATGGATAATAACATATCTCCAGTTGTTTCATCACCGACTTCATCTGCGAGTTCCATGCCTTCTTTAAGCTCTGTCGTTAATGTACTAAAGTCATCAACTACGGCATTCACCATTTGATTAGCCGTTTCTCCGCCTTTTGCTTCTTTAATCGTCGCTTTTTCCAAACTCTCTTTCATCGTGGCAACGGGTTTACCACCTAAAGCCAGTAAACGCTCAGCTAGCTCATCGATGTTAACACCTGCTTCATTATAAAGTTCTTCAAATTTTTCATGAAGGACAAAAAATTGTTCACCTTTTACAAACCAATGGAAGTTGTGCAATTTTGTGTAAAGCACAGTCCAGTTCGCTACTTGTTTATTAACAGCATTATTTAATTTTTGACTCATATAACTCACACTCCTGCTTTTTTATTTCTTCTACTACATTATCTTTCCCTGAAGGGGGAAACAATAAACTACTCTATTAGTTTAGATATCTAAAAATCGACAATTTTTCTACCTTTTTGAGTAAATTAAAAATCAAAGGAAAAACGTGTTAAACTGATCGTATAAGGAGGATTGAACATGATTACATTTATTATTGTCCTAGGATTTATTATTATTTTTATCGTCTTACTCATGGCAGTCATTACGACTAATAAGGCTTATGGATATAAACATACAGTGGATCCTCATATTCCTCATCCTCATGAAAACGAAGAGGAAACCAATGTGAATGATTCTCGGTCAGCAGAGAGAAAAGAAGAATAAACATTGCTCTTCCAATGATCTTAAATGTGATATTTGCTTCAATAAGAACAACATTGACCACGTCTTAAGCGAAAAGGTTTCTCACTTGAGTCATTTTCATGATTTAAATGAGAAATCTTAAATGTGAACTTTTTATTGAACGAAGGATCATTTATGAAATGAATTCATTTCTTATAGCATGAGAAAAAAGCACCGCTCTTCAGAGAAGAACGATGCTTTTTCTTCGTAACAACTATAAGGGAATATGATTTACTCGCTTTTTAAGCAAAAACTTGTTTCAGTTCTTCACGACTTTGTTTCAGCCAAAAATTCATTAATTTTTTTGCTCCATTAAGATCATGCAATTTTGCTTGACCACATTGCTTTTCGTTTGCAGCGGGAATGTCCTCAATTTGAACAGCTTCTTTCATTGTATCTTCTAGTAACTCAATAATTTCTTCTACTGTAGGTTCACCACTTACAACCAAATAGTAGCCTGTCTGGCATCCCATTGGAGAAATATCAATGATATCAAAATGGTCATATTTTTCTGAATGTGTACGAATATTAAAGGCTAAAAGATGCTCAAGTGTATGAATGGCATCTGGTGACATCGCTTGTTTATTCGGTTGGCAAAAGCGGATATCAAATTTATTAACAAGCCCATCGCTTCCTACTTTATGAACCCCGCAATGACGTACATATGGTGCTTTGACTGCATTATGATCTAATTCAAAACTTTCAACTGAAGGCATAAATGTCACTCCTTTTCATTAGTATCTTTTTCTATCATAACGCTAATTCCGATTTATTTCATCTATTTAATCTGAATTAAACAGAAAACACTAAATTGGGTGCTGAATTAGAAAACTGTTATAGTTAAAGGTAAGCTTAAACCTTTTGAAAGTTGCAAAACCATTAACCTGCAAACCCTAAATAAGCAACAACATGCTGCAATGGTTTCGTTAGACATTTTCTGAGTAGCTGGAGCAGTCAGCACTAGGAAATGGGCCAAGAAAATTCAGAAAATAACTATATGCTTTCTAATCTTGTTAAAGTAAAGCAGTTGGAGGACACCTACAATGAAGTATCTATTCATCGGACTGATCCGATTTTATCAAAAAATAATTTCTCCCTTAACTCCGCCTAGTTGTCGATTTTATCCAACATGTAGCCACTATGGTTTAGAGGCTGTTCAAAAACATGGCGCTCTAAAAGGAGGATGGCTGGCTATAAAGAGAATAGGTAAATGCCATCCATTTCACCCGGGTGGCTTCGATCCAGTTCCTGACGAGTGGACATCAAAGGAAAAAAAATCTTAATGGGTCTCTTGCTTTATCCCTTTATCAATAGTAAAATGAGTTTTGCTGTTAAATCGTAATCATTACTATTTGTAAATCGGAATGATTACTAAATAATTTCATTTATTTGGAAGGTAGGTTTTAAAGCTTGAAACGGTACATCCTGCTCATTATGATCGTCATTTCTCTATTCTTAACCGCTTGTGGCTCACAAACGAACTCCACTTCAAAATCACAAGGGAAAGTGAACATTTTTACAACTGTATACCCCCTACAAGATTTCGCAAAAAAAATAGGTGGAGATTACGTCGAAGTTCATACTGTTTATCCTCCTGGATCAGATGAGCATACATTTGAACCTACACAGAAGGATATGATGAATCTTGCTGATTCTGACCTATTTTTTTATATTGGACTCGGACTGGAAGGTTTTGTTGAAAAATCTAAACAAACTTTAAAAGATGAAAATGTTACAATGGTGGCTACAGCAGACTCCTTAAATCTAGATGAATTGAAAAAGAGTTCTCCAGCTCCTCATGAAGAAGGAGAAAGTGAACATCATCTTGGTGATATCAATCCTCATGTATGGTTAGATCCTGTCTATGCTAAGCAATTAGCATTGACGATTGAAAAATCATTAATCAAAGCAATGCCTGATCATGAGAAAGAGTTTAAAAAGAATTATTTAGCCCTTTCTAAAGATCTTGATGGCTTAAACAATGAATTTCAAGCCACATTAAGTAAAGAACCGAAGAAAGAATTTATCGTGTCTCACGCTGCATATGGATACTGGGAAAGTCGATATGGATTAAAACAACTATCCGTCAGTGGTTTTTCTACTTCAAATGAGCCATCACAGAAACAGCTGCTCAAACTCGTTGAAGAAGCAAAGAATCAAAACCTTTCTTATTTCTTAGTAGAACAAAATTCTCAAACGAAACTTGATGACGTTATTCAAAGAGAGTTGGGAGCTAAACGATTAACCTTGCATAATTTAGCTGTTTTGACGGATGAAGACATCGCTAATCACGAAGATTACTTCAGTCTCATGCACCATGACCTCTCGACGTTGAAAACAGCATTATCAAAATAAGAAAAGCATCTTTGTAAAAAAACCAAGGACACTTTGACGTGTGTCCTTGGTTTTTTTAAGAGAAATTCATTTGGAAGATTGATTATAAAAATCTTCTTCTTTCAACGTAATTTTCTGAAGCCATTCGTGATCAATTTCGTATCCGATTCCAGGTCCTTTCGATAACACTACTCTACCATTTCCAACGACAATTTCAGGTTTAATGATGTCTTTTTCCCAATAACGATCTGAGCCTGATATATCATTTGGAATATCAAATTCTGCAAGAGAGGCCAAGGCCAAATTAAAAGCACGTGAGATCCCAAACTCAATCATTCCTCCGCACCATACTTTCACTCCAAAAGATGAACAGAGCTTTGTCATCTCTATCGCCTGACTCAATCCGCCAACACGTCCAATTTTTATATTGACGATTTGACAGCTTTTAAGTTCCAGGGCGTTTTTTAAGTTTTGCATCGTCACAATGCTTTCATCTAAACAAATAGGCGTGTTAAGCTTTTTTTGTAAGACACTATGATCATAAAGGTCGTCTTCTGCCAAAGGTTGTTCAATCATTTGTAGATGAAAGGAGTCAAATTTTTGCAGATGTTCAACATCTCCAACTGTATAAGCTGAATTAGCATCAACAAATAGGATTAAATCCGGAAATTGTTTTCGCACTTTCTCAAGAACGGATAGATCTTTTCCCGGCTGAACTTTTAACTTCACTCTTTTATACCCTGCATTTACTGCTTCATGTATTTGATTCATTGTTTCAGCAATCGTTTTCGCACCAACGACTGTACCAGAAAGGACTTCGGATCTTGTACCGCCAATTACTTTCCATAGTGGTTGATCTAGTTTTTTCGCATATAAATCCCATACAGCTGTTTCTAGGGCAGCTTTTGCCATATTGTTTCTTCTAACACTCAAGAACATTTGATCGACTTCTCTTGGATGGGAAAATTCTCTGCTCATTAGCAAAGGAATAAGCGTAGCTTTCATCACATCATAGCTCGATTGGACGGTTTCTTCTGTATACCAAGGAGTTGTGAACGCAACCCCTTCCCCGTAACCTTTGTTCCCTTGCTCATCCATTAATTCTACGATGATGCTTCTTCTATTGGATACATGCTCTAAATGAGTCACGAAAGGAGTTTTCAAAGGCAATTCGATTACTCTAAGGCTTACATGAACAATCTTCATTGCATCTCACTCCTTATGATCATTCAAGCTATTAGATAATTGTGGGTAGTTCTCTTTTAATTTTCTTCTAAGTAATTTGTTCGAGGCATTTCTTGGAAGCGACTGTACTTGAATGAATCGTTTAGGAATTTTGTATTTGGCCAATTGTTTTTCACAAAAAGAAAAGTACTTTTCCTCATCAATCTCACGCTCGCTGACGATAAAAGCGATAGGGACTTGACCCCACTTCTCATCTTTAACACCTACTACGCCCGCTTCTTTTATCCCCTCAAATCCAAGGAGGACCGATTCAATTTCAGCAGGATACACATTTTCTCCTCCAGAAATAATCAAATCTGAACGTCGATCCAGCACATATAAAAATCCTTCTTTATCCATATATCCTTGATCTCCTGTGTAGAGCCACTGGTCCTGAAAACTTTTTTTATTTGCAGCTTCCCGTTTATAGTAACCCGATGTCACATTTGGTCCTTTCACGATAATTTCTCCATGGACCATAGAATCAGCTATTGCGTTTTCAGAAATAATTTTTACTTGAGCTGGAAAGAGAGGCTTTCCTGCAGAACCTAATTTCGAAAAACTATATTCAGGTGGCAGGGTCACAATTTGAGATGACGTTTCAGTCATCCCATATGTTTGAAAGACGGGGATGTTTTTTTCTGAACAAACTTTTAAGAGTGGTAGTGGTGCAGGTCCACCACCTAATAACATACAACGAAATTTCGAATCATATTTCTTCTCACCCAAGTTTTCAACCATTCTTTGAAGCATCGTGGACACTACAGATATATGTGTAGCACGACCTTCAATTAAATCTTGATTAATAGCAAATTCGTTGAATACATGGTAGAGTCGAATGCTCATCCCATAAATCAAGCTCTTCATTAATATAGAATAACCGCTAATATGAAAAAGGGGCACTGCACAAATCCAAGTATCTGAATCATTTAAGCCAAGGTTTAAAGCAGAACCTGTCGCACTCCACCAATGATTTCCGTAGGATTGCATAACACCTTTGGGCTGACCCGTTGTACCTGATGTGTACATGATGGAACAAATATCGTCTAAGGCCCATTCTGGAACGCTCTCAAAGTCCTTTTCTTTTAGCATAAGGAAAGATTCCACATTCATATTCACGACTGACCCATTCTTTGGAAGCTGGCTAGCCAGATTTTCAGAATAAACAATCAATGAAACTCCTGCATCATTCATTTGAAAAGCCAATTCCTTTTCCGTTAATTTAGGATTTAATAATACCGTAATTGCCCCTACTTGTTGAAGAGCATAAATGAAATAACACATTTCGATGCTATTCGTCATTAATACGCCAACAAACGTACCCTTCTTCACATTCAACGTTGTTAATTTCTTTGCATACTGCTGTACAATTTCATTGAGTTCTCCAAATGTGAAAGTACCTTTTTCTGAATGTATAGCGATACGTGAAGGTGTTAGAGAAGCCCTCTGCATCAACCAATTGGGTATAATCGTTCCCATTTATTTCTTTTCCCTCCTCAATCGATAATGGATGATAATCCGTTTCATAAAAGCTCGTTTTCCTATATATTCTTGCTTTTGAATGGTTGATTTCTCTTTCAAATCGATCTCTTTCCGAGGGGCATGTCGTTGTCACCTCAGTCCTTTGCGCCTTTTGAATCAATTATTCCCACTGATCCCGCAGAGTTTAAACCATTCCACTCAGTCATGTTTTTTCTAATTTGCGATCAAAGTTCAATAAAATCAAAAATACCCTGCCAAACAGTTTCATTTGACAAGGCGAGTTTAAAACGTGATCTAATTAGCTTATTTGAAACAAAAAATCATGGAAAACGTGGAAACTGTCCGAAATCAGGCTTTCTTTTTTCTTTAAAAGCGTCTCTTCCTTCTTTTGCTTCGTCTGTTGTGTAATAAAGTAATGTAGCGTCTCCAGCAAATTGTTGAATTCCTGCAAGACCATCTGTATCTGCATTAAGAGAAGCTTTTAAGAAACGAAGAGCGGTTGGGCTATTTTGTAGAATTTCTTCACACCATTGAACGGTTTCTTTTTCCAGTTGCTCCAAAGGAACGATTGTATTAACGAGTCCCATATCAAAAGCTTCTTGGGCACTATATTGGCGGCAAAGGTACCAAATTTCTCTAGCTTTTTTATGACCAACAATACGTGCTAAATAACCAGCACCATATCCGCCATCAAAGCTTCCTACTTTTGGTCCTGTTTGGCCAAATACAGCATTGTCTGCTGCAATCGTTAAATCACAAACAACGTGAAGAACGTGTCCTCCACCAATCGCGTATCCTGCCACCATCGCAATAACCGGTTTAGGAATCACTCGAATCAATCGTTGCAAGTCCAAAACATTCAAACGGGGAACTTGATCATCTCCAACGTATCCACCGTGTCCACGTACAGTTTGGTCTCCACCTGAACAGAAGGCTTTTTCACCTGCACCTGTTAAAATAATAACACCTACATCAGAATCATCACGAGCAATGGTAAAAGCAGTAATTAATTCCATCACTGTTTTCGGGCGGAACGCATTATGTATTTCTGGTCGATTAATCGTTATTTTCGCAATTCCATTGTACGTTTCATAAATAATATCTTCATAATCTCTACCTTTTTTCCAATCAAATGACATTTTGTTTTCCTCCTTTAATTTCTCTCACTTAAAAACCTCATTACTATTGTACCAAACTTTTCAGGTTGTTCCACATGAATAGCATGTCCCGTTTCTTCTACAATTTCAATAATAGCATTTTTAATGAGTAATTTCATATCATTTGCAATCATAACGAATTTCTTATCCAATGATCCTACTATGAAACATACAGGGCATTGAAGATCGTTAAGGTTACTCCACCATGATGGCTGGCTTCCTGTTCCCATCCCTTTCAAACTTAAAGCAAGACCCCTGCGATCCGATTGTAATCGCTTACTTCTTATCCTTTCTCTCAAATAAGCCGGCAGTCTTTTTTGAGAGTGAAACAAAGGAATGTTCTCCCAGTATTCAACAAATGAACTTAGGTCTTCTTCAATCATTCGTGCTAATTTTTCATCATTAGATTGTCGAACTGCTCGTTCTTGTTTTGTTTTCAATCCAGGAGAAGCACTCTCGAGTAAAAGTGTTTTTACTATCTCAGGATACAAAATTGAAATGGTTAAAGCCAATCTTCCACCCATGGAGTAGCCGATAAGATGGACTTTTTCTAAACCAAGTTGTGTGATGAGATCACGGATATCTTTCGCTTGTTCAGTTATGTGATAACGACGAATATCACCATTTGTTAGCGTTGTTTTTCCATGTCCTAATAAATCGATCGAAAAACATTCATATTGACTTTGTAACGTTGGAATGATGTCATTCCACGTACTTTGGTCACCAGTGAATCCGTGTAAAAACAAGATAGGTTCACCTATCCCACTTCGTTTTAGAAAATAGGAAGCTTCATTGACTGTCATGATTTGTTCTATCATCATCCGACTATTATTTCCTGGGAAACACGTTTCCACAAAGAACGGTGAATTTCTACATTCTTCTCTCGTACTGTAGGAATCTCTAATATCCGAAGTCCTTTGTAAGTGGGTGCCTCATGAATGACAACTTTGACTTCCTCCCAATTTTTAGCACGGATAAAATCAGCACTATACAGCTTTGCAGCATGGGAATAATCTAAATCGATCGGTGTTCCAAAGAGAGTTTCAAAATGTTTAGGTTCATTTGCCTGAGGTAAATATGAAAAAATTCCCCCACCATTATTATTTAATATAATAATGGTGACATTTAACTTTCTTAATTTAGCCACTACTAATCCGTTTAAATCATGAAAAAAGGAAAGATCACCAATCACAAGAAAAAAGGGAGAAGAAACGAGAGCCCCTCCAAGTGCAGTAGAAACGACACCATCGATTCCATTTGCCCCTCTATTAGCAACTAAACGAACTTCCTTTTCTGTATTTAAAAAGAAAGTGTCTAAATCACGGATCGGCATACTGTTCCCTACAAACATCGTACTATGATCAGGAAGCCACTTACTAAGCTGATAGAATAGCTTTCCCTCATCTAACTCATCCACATCACCAATTGTGCTAAGGAGGTCTTTTGTTTGCTTATCAATACGTTTCCAACATTTCTTCCATTCTTGATCGCTATTTGAATCTAATCGAATTAAGATTTGTTGACAAAATTCGTTTTCATCACAATAAATCATAGTCGCATGCATAGAGAGAGGGTCTCTCCATCCTCCGCCACCGTCCACTACAATTTGAGTGGCTTTATGAAGAGATTTTATGTACAGTGTGAGTGCTTTCGATACAGGCATTGGACCGAATCGAAGAATGATGTCTACTTCTTCTAACTGATCCACAATTTCCTCCCCTCTTAGAAAGCTATCATAGGAGGAAATGATGTCCTCTGTGTAAAAAGGTGCAGTTCTTAAACCCGATAAAGGATCCGCCAAAATAGGGTACCCTGTTTTTTTAGAAAGAGCGATCACTTCTTGTTTGAAGTTTTCATCCTCCATATACCCACAAACAATAATTCCCTTTTCATGATTTCTTAATGTAGTGGCAATCGATTCAAACGCAGATGGATCGAGCGTTTTCTTTCCTTGGTAAAAGGAAAAAAGGTTCTGGTCAGCAGTAAAAGTTTGATTACTTGCCTGATTCATTTTCGGAACTAATGGCTCGCGAAATGGAAAATTAAGATGAACAGGTCCAGCTGGTGCTTTTTCTGCTGTCATGACTGCTCTGGTCGCTGCTTTTTTCACATATTGAAGCATCGAAGGAGTGTTTTCAGGCAAAGCCATTTCTACAAACCATTTCACATGATTTCCATAGAGATTTATTTGATCAATCGTTTGTGGAGCACCGACATCTCTCAGTTCATGTGGACGATCAGCTGTAAGTACAACCAGAGGTACACGAGAAAGGGTCGCTTCGATTATGGCTGGATAGTAATTAGCAGCAGCTGTACCAGAAGTACAGAGAAGCGCTACAGCATGTAAGGTTGTCTTGGCAATGCCTAATGCAAAGAAAGCTGCAGAACGTTCATCGACGTGGATCGTACAATCGATAGCGGGATGTTCGACCATCAATAAAGCCATAGGAGTAGACCTTGAGCCTGGTGAAATTACGACATGACGAACGCCAGAATCGATCAGTTCATTAATAAATGAATTTAAATAATCCGTTAATGCTTCTTGCTGAAAAGTCATTCGTTTAATCCTCCTATTGCTCTAAGCATTGGGCGAAACTTGATTTTCGTTTCTTCATACTCACTCTCAACATTTGAATCTTTAACGACACCACATCCGGCGTATAATAAAGCCTGATTCTGAAATAAGAGACCAGAGCGAATGGCAACCGCAAATTCTCCGTTTCCGTTATAGTCAAACCACCCAATCGGTCCCGCATAGAAACCACGATCCATATGTTCTAATGTGCGAATATGTTCCATGGCTTTATCTCTAGGTACCCCGCCTAAAGCGGGAGTAGGGTGAAGTAGTTCAACAAAATCTAATATACTTGAACCCGGATTGGCAATTCCTGTTACAGGGGTATATAAATGCTGAATATCCTTCATTTTCATTAATTCAGGTTTTTTGGGCACCTTCAAATCGATTGCATGTTTATTTAATGATGATGCAATCATATCAACGACAAGTTGATGCTCATGTAAATTTTTTGGATCATTAAGAAGTTCTTGACCAAGTTGATTATCCTTTTCTGCATCACCATCTCGAGCGGTTGAGCCGGCTAAACAGGTTGAGAGTATATGATCTCCTTCTTTTAAAATCAACCTTTCAGGTGTAGCCCCAATAAAACAATGATCCAAAATTTCAAGAGAGAAAATATAACTTTCTTTCTGCTGCTCTTGCAGAGATCGAATCACGTTCTCAGAATAAAGAGGGCGATCAAATTCAGCAAGCAGCTTTCTAGCTAAAACAACTTTATCAAGTTTTGGTGTATTCAATATCTTTATTGCACTTTCTAGCGACCGTTTCCATCCTTCGACATCAATATCTTCTGTACGAAGAAGTTTTGCCTTTTCTGTGACCGTGTTTATTTGAGTTTTTGAAGAGAAGAGCCATTTTGACATTTCTTCATTCATTTTTCTTAAATGATCCATGGTCGTCGTTGGTGTGCACAAAATATTCATCGTTGCAAAAGTTCCTTCATCATTTTGAGTAAACAAATAGGATGGAACCTGAAAAGTTGCATGAGTGAAATTTAACCATTCTTGATCCGTTTCTTGACTTGGATCAAACGAAAATCCTCCAAACAATAGTGGACCGGTTCCGGCAGTCTTTTCAATCCCCATGACAAATGCATCGTTAATCATTCGATTCCATGTATTTTCAACAGACTTAAAACGGCTTGTTTTCTCATCACTACGAATCATAAATGCCGAACCTGCTCCTACCATCTCAGTTGTCTGATTTCGATTTTTCCAGAAAAAACGCTCTCCTCTGAAAGAGTGGGCAGTCTGTTCGTAAATATATATAGGATCGATTTTGTCGATTTTTTGCACATAGCTAAATAAGACAGATTGATCAATCTGACGTGCTTTTTCGACAGCTTGTTTAAAATAATCATCAAGTTGAGATTGCTGAGTAATCATCTCTGATTCCCCTCCATTAAAAATGAAGAATGACATCCATTCACTTTTAGAAAAATTAGGTTTGTCCATTAAGACGAGGCCTTTGGTGCATCCTTATTATATACTAAACCCCATTAGAGAAGTTGTAAAACAACTTGAGAAGCACCTTAAATATGAGAAATTCATTGACACCACCTCTTGCTTTCCCTAAACTTTAAATTGTAAAGAAATCGACATTTTTTTTGTGTTGAATTAAGTAAAGGGAGAGACAACCATGGAGCAACAATCGTCAACCACTCTGAAACCCGACAGAGGTTGGAGAGTTTGGTGGCAACTAACACGTCCGCATACTTTAACAGCGGCATTTATTCCTGTTTTCATCGGAACCGCATTATCATTAAAACAAGGGTCCATTCATTGGTCGTTATTTTTATCAATGTTACTTGCTTGTTTATTTATTCAAATTGCGACCAATTTATTTAACGAATATTACGATTTTGTACGAGGTTTGGATACGGAGGAGTCTGTAGGAATTGGCGGTGCGATTGTTCGTAACGGTGTAAAACCAAAGACTGTGTTAAACCTTGCGTTTACATTATTATTCTTAGCTGCTTTGTTAGGAATTTATATTTCTGCTACAAGTACTTGGTGGATTGCATTGATTGGTCTTATCTCCATGTCTGCAGGCTACTTCTATACTGGTGGACCGCATCCAATTGCATACACTCCTTTTGGAGAAATCGTGTCAGGATTCTTTATGGGTTTTGTTATTATTTTGATCTCGTTTTATATTCAAACAGGAACGGTGTCAACAACGAGCGTTTTGGTTTCCATCCCTATTTCGATTTTAGTCGGCTCTATTTTACTTGCCAACAACATTCGCGATTTAGATGGGGATAAAATAAATGGTCGTAAAACATTGGCTATATTGGTTGGACGGAATAAAGCGATTGGTGTATTAGCTGCAATGTTTATCACATCCTATCTCTTTGTCCTGATATTAGTTTTAATGGGTGTTTCCTCCCCATTTTTACTTCTTACCTTTTTAAGTATACCTAAAGCCATTAAAGCCACAAAAGGCTTTATTGGAAAAACGATGCCAATACAAATGCTACCCGCTATGAAAGCAACTGCACAAACCACGACAATCTTTGGATTTTTAATGTCTATCGGAATTTTCATTAGCTATTTAATTCATTAACAAAAAAGCACTTGTCTCCATTGACGAGTGCTTTTTTTGTTTGAGGATCTTTTTTTTGGATATAGTTAAAGAAGAAGATAAAAGGAAAGAATGGAAGTAATGAATCATTTTTCTTCACTCCTCCCTATTCTCTCCATTGATTTTAACTCTAATTCAAAAAAAGGAAGTGTTTTGTATGCTAAGCAATGAAGAAAAAAATACTTTAAAAAAGTTATTATTGGATGAGAAGCAAACAATAATGGACCAACATAGCTCAAAGTCTGAACAACCATTAAGTGAACAAGAATCGACCGGAGAACTATCCATGTATGACAACCATCCTGCTGATATGGGTACGGAACTTTATGAGCGAGAAAAAGACATGGCACTTGAAGATCATGCTCAAGAACAGCTGGATAAAATTAATAAAGCGTTAGATGCAATGGGTCAAGGTACATATGGTGTCTGTTCGGTATGTGCGGAAGACATTGAATACGAACGCCTTGAGGCAGTGCCTACAACAGATGTATGTTCTAAGCATGCCCAATCCGGCACGGTGGAGTCAGATCGCCCTGTAGAAGAACAAGTGCTAGAACCGCCTCATCCGGATTCTTTTGAACATAAAAATCCTTCGGAAGTAAAAGATTACGAAGACAGCTTTCAAGAAGTCGCCCGTTATGGTACTTCAGAGACTCCCTCCGATATGGCTAAAGGAGTAGAAAGTTATGATGACCTCTACAATGATGAAACGGAAGAAGGAACGACTGAAGAATTTGAAAGCTTCACTGGAAATGATATGGATGGAAAGAACCGAAAAGTATATGCTTCAAAAGAAGCAGAAGAATACGAAGAACAACTTGATGACCACGGCATCGAATCTCCTCTTGGTGATATTCCATATAAAGAAAAAGACTCTTATGTGGATGAAGATAAGGAGAAGAATAAAAAGAAGAAATAATTTTTACTAAAGACGTCTTGAAAGGCGTTTTTTTTTTTGGGATAGAAGAGAAAGTAGATATTTTCCACCCTTTTATTTTGGTCTAGTCTAAAATCGGCAGCTGCTTTAGGACACAGGACTTAGACGCTTTCACTTTTCATTGTGTCGTAGCTGTATGGCCGGTTTGTTCTTTTAAGAAAGAATAAAATTGTGAGGTACTATGAAGCCAGTGTTTATGTTATTTATAAATGATGGAAAAGAACATTCTTAAACGAATTTTTTTATGAAATTAAGGTTCAATGTGATTACAATTGCGGGCGGACTCTTTCTTACCATTAGTCAAGAGTTCTCCATTTTATTTCCCAGAAAAAAATAGTGATTTCGATGTACGAAACGGTAGATTTTCATTCCAGTGCTCGCTTTTCGCAGGGACTAGTGTGCTATATGTCACGAAACTTCGCCTGATTCATACCGGTATAGGATGCCCTTTTGGATAAGGATAAAATGCAACTTTTAAGAACTTATTCATAGAGTCAATCCGCGCAACCTTATGGAGCTTTCCATTGGGTTGCTTTTTAAATTTGTCTTAATCATCTACAATCGTATTTTGAGTCTTTACCCCCCAGGAAATCATGTTCTTATCCACTTGGAACAAGATTTTACTCAATCTTATATTTCCTCTTTTTATTGATTTTATCCTGATGTTGAAGTTTGCCAGATTGATGCCGCTGAATATAGATTCCTGTGTACATATTTTTGATGAAAATAACACTTCAACAACTCACTATTGATACTCTTCATAACTTCTTTGATAGTCATGTTTTCATTTATACAATGTCGAAAGGGCATTGTACTTGTTAGCATTCCTACTATACTTTTTTCTATTTTCCCAGATCGGTTTAGTAAGGGCATCCCTACTACAAAATCATTATTTTTCGTTGTTTTGTTTAAATAAAGATAATATAGGGCTACGAAGCAAGAATATACAGAAATATTTTGGTCTACAGCAAATTGCTTGATTTCTTCTGTAAGTCGTTTAGTTAATTGGTAAGCTTTGCGTCTTCCTGATGCACACTCAAGTTCTGTCTTTTCAGGTTTATCAGTTAAAGTGCTGAATTTTTCATTCCAGAAATTTTTGTTTTTTTCGAACCGTTTTGATGATAAGTATTCCTTTTCTCTTTGAATACAATATTTATAATTTTCTTGCACAACATTAGTCAGTTGGAAAAGATGCCACTCAATCAAAATGGGAAAATAGATCGAAAAGCACTACCTACTCCTGATTTAAATAAAAATATTCGAAGTATTCATGTAGCACCGAAAACGGAAACAGAAATTAAGCTTGCTAACTTGTGGGAGGAAATCCTAGGAGTCGAGAAAATTGGGTCAGAGGAAAACTTTTTTGAAATTGGTGGACATTCGTTAAAAGCTTTTACCAGCGAAAAGTTCATCTACTTTCGATACAATGGGGTATACACTTTGATTGATATTGGACAAAATGTGTGTTTGAATATTTGTTTTTGCATTTATGGAAGAGTGCATCCTAACTCCAGGATCAAAACCAAAAATAAAATACTTAAGTACTTCCCCTTGTTCTTTTGAAACCCAAACGCCGTAACCATAAGCCATTTCTTCTCCACTTTCAACGTGAGGAAATAATAACTTGTCACGGTAATCTTTGCTAAGAAGTTTCATATTCATTAAACCATTCCAGAACTTTGCTAAATCTATTACGGTCGTAAATGCGCCCCCATCCGGTCCTCCTATGACAGGTACGGAATATATGTTAGTTTTCCACGTCTTCATATCCACATCATCTATATAACCTAGTGCAGTATGTTCCGGGAGTTGATCCATACGATAGTATCCAGAATCAGTCATCCCACAAACGTCAAATATATGTTTTTGTACATATTCAGGGAAGGCCTGTCCAGTTACTTCTTCAACAACTAAACCTAGTAATATAAATCCTGAGTTGTTATAAGCGAATTTACTCCCAGGACTAAACTTCATATTTTCTTTTTGGAACATTGGTAAAAAATCTTTTGGAGTTGTAATAGAATACATAGGTACTTGTTTCCAAAGATCTTCAAAGTCATCCATTATTTCTTCATCAAAGTAATCAGGTATGCCTGATGTATGTGTTAATAACTGGTGTATGGTAATTTCCGGGTGGAAATTAGGCAGTGGAACTTGCAAAACGTCTTTTAATTTTGCATCAAAGCTCAACTTTTTATTTTGAACTAATTGACAAATGGAGACTGCGGTGAATATTTTACATCCTGATGCCATCCCAAATCTTGTAGTGGGCGTAACCCTTAGCTTTTCACTTCTATTGGAGTAACCAAATCCTTCTTTAAAATGAATTTCGTGGTCTTCCTGTACTAAGATTGAACCAGAAAATGAGAGTTTTTCTTCACAATTTAATACGGCTTTTTTGATTTCCTCAGAAATATTCACTTACAACATCCTCTCTTTATTTACAAAATCTTATAAAAATTTACATTTCAGTAAAATTAATGTTATACTTATTTCTATTATTTAGCAAGAAAATTTAAAAAATTTAAAAAATTTAAAAATATAGTTTAATATTACTAATATAAAACCACTCTAATAGCATATGGGAATAAAGACTAACTCCCTAAAAGGTTAATTGAGTAACTTATTCATCATTTGTTATTCGTGTAGATTGGAGTACATTAGTGTTATGGACAATGAACTGGAAATAATTTCATTTGAAATGGGGACGAAATTGCCAGCGCAAATAATGGATAAAAAGATTAAAAGCTTATCAGCCTCTGAGCAAAAGCGAATTAAAAGTTATCATAGATGGGAGGACCAACAACGTACTCTATTAGCTCATTTATTCATTAGAGGTAGATTAAAAGAAATACTTAATGTAGGTGAACACAAATACATATCTTTCATGAGGACCGAGAAAGGACGTCCTTATTTATGCCCGTCCTTTGGTTGGGAAGGTGATTTTAATATGTCACATTCAGGAGAAAGGATTCTCGCTGGAATTTCAAAAACTGGTAAAATCGGCGTTGATATAGAGAGAATTAATCCTATAGATATGTCAATAACTCATCATTGCTTTACTTCAGAAGAGCATTACTACTATGATCAGCTTTCCTTAGATGAAGCGATGATGTTCTTTTTTAGAATCTGGACGCTGAAGGAAGCATTTGTCAAAACCATTGGTCAGGGCCTTTCGTATCCTTTAAAACAATTTGGATTTAATATGAACCAATGGAGTAAGGGCCAGATAGAGTTAAGGGCTAGTAATACAACTTATGAAACGTACTATTTTAAATCAGTACAAGTAAATTCAGACCATTTCTGTATTTCTTCCTCGCTAATACCATCGTCTTCTTTTCCGAAATCGGCTCAATCCTTTAGAAAAATTAACTGTCTTTCGTAAATGATCTACTACATGTACAAACAATCTGTTACAGTACATGTTGTAAAATGCCTCCCCAAAGTAAGAACTAACTTTATCTTTGATGCGTTTTATAGCTGATTCATGGCTATCACTTCTTATAAGGAGATGGACATTACCTTCGGAGTAAACCAATAAATCACGTAGTAAGTAAACTCCAGATATGGTAAGTTGCATTGATTGTGGTTTCTGTTGGGCCATAAAGATTTATAACTTGCTCAACCTCTACTGTCTTCAGCAATTCTTCATAGAGGTTCCTTGGTAGTACTTCTCCTCCTAAGATTACATATCGAAGTCTATGCGTTTTGTTCATATTCTTCATAAGAATTCTTAGGTATGAGGGTACTGTATTTACAATATCTATTCTATTTAGGTCAGCCATCTGTTTAATGATTTCTTTTTTGATCCCGTAGTTCATGGATGCGTTTGGCAAATTGCTTAAAATGTTTACAGCGCATATCATTGTGTCCAATAGCCGAGTAAGAATTTTCTACAGCTGAGATCAGTAGAGTCGCTTGCTTGGTGGATAAGTTTTTTCTCGTGGTTCGTTGCTCGATTTGATCGCGTAACTGATCTTTTGACAGTCCTTTTAAAGTGGCCTAGTGGAAGAGTTGCACGATATTTAAAAACAAGGCATTTTTAAATGATCATGTTTATTATTTAACATTCAGCAAAACAATTGACTTTCCCTGGACGAACGGTCGAGCCTCCACTTGAAAAACCACGAGGCCACTGATAAAGTCCTATTTGAACATCCAAGTGAGTATAGGCATGGATTTACGTTCTAGGCAGACGCTTTCCGCGGGCACGGCTTCAATCTCCTCGTCACTGCGTTCCTGCGGGGCTTTCAGCTCGCGCTGTTCCCGCAGGAGTCGCTGCCTTCCACTGCCATTGGAATAACGTTTTAAAAAGAACGATCCTATCTGAAAATGCTATTTTAACGATGTCCAAGGATGGTTGTTTAAAGATGAAGACAAAAATACGTGTCTTTTGAGTGCTCCCTTTTCATTTGCAGCTTTTCAATCTTTAAAATTTGGACTTTTTCAGCGGCCTCAAAAACCACATTGCGGGGTCTTTTCCGCAGGAGTCTCATTATTTTTGCTTCCTATCAACAACATCCGCTAACATTGCCAAAAACAAAAAAGGTCTTCGAAAATACTTTTCCCGGCAGCGGAAAGCTTAACTGTTGAAAAGCATGTAACCGATTAGAGTGTTATCTGATGTCCTGATAGTAACGTACCAATGCACGCATCTCCGCTCTATACTTTTGTCTCGACTACTCAAGTGTAAAAGAATGGATGATGTCGTGCATTTTTTATTTCTTCAAAGTTGAGTGAGAACCCCAACATTTAGTATAGAACCATTATTATTGTTTAACAACGCAAAAAAAAGAATGAACAAAGGATACCCTCTGTTCATTCTTTTTTAATAAGATGACCCGTACGGGAATCGAACCCGTGATACCGCCGTGAAAGGGCGGTGTCTTAACCGCTTGACCAACGGGCCTAATTTGTATGGCGGAGAAGGAGGGATTTGAACCCTCGCACCGCTTACGCGATCTACACCCTTAGCAGGGGCGCCTCTTCAGCCACTTGAGTACTTCCCCATATACAAAAAAAATGGCTCCGCAGGCAGGACTCGAACCTGCGACCAATCGATTAACAGTCGATTGCTCTACCACTGAGCTACTGCGGAATGATGGTGGGCCTAAATGGACTCGAACCATCGACCTCACGCTTATCAGGCGTGCGCTCTAACCAGCTGAGCTATAGGCCCAAGTTAGAATTGGAGCGGGTGATGAGAATCGAACTCACATCATCAGCTTGGAAGGCTGAGGTTTTACCACTAAACTACACCCGCATATAAAAATGGGGCGACTGATGGGAATCGAACCCACGAATGCCGGAACCACAATCCGGTGCGTTAACCACTTCGCCACAATCGCCACTATTAAAATGAATAAAAAAATGGTGGCTCAGGACGGAATCGAACCGCCGACACAAGGATTTTCAGTCCTTTGCTCTACCGACTGAGCTACTGAGCCAATATAAATTCGGTATTTGTTAAGCTATATCTTATGTATAAGCTTAATTAAAATGGCGGTCCCGACCGGGATCGAACCGGCGATCTCCTGCGTGACAGGCAGGCATGTTAACCGCTACACCACGGGACCATGTTAATTGCGGGGGCAGGATTTGAACCTGCGACCTTCGGGTTATGAGCCCGACGAGCTACCGAACTGCTCCACCCCGCGACGATATTATGTTTTATAAAAAATGGAGGAGGAAGAGGGATTCGAACCCCCGCGCGGTGTTACCCGCCTGTCGGTTTTCAAGACCGATCCCTTCAGCCAAACTTGGGTATTCCTCCAAATGTATGAAAATGGTGGACCTTGTAGGACTCGAACCTACGACCGGACGGTTATGAGCCGTCTGCTCTAACCAGCTGAGCTAAAGGTCCTTTTAAATAGCGGCGGAGGGAGTCGAACCCACGACCTCACGGGTATGAACCGTACGCTCTAGCCAGCTGAGCTACACCGCCACAATGAGAACAAATCTTTAATAAAATTGGTGGAGCCTAGCGGGATCGAACCGCTGACCTCCTGCGTGCAAGGCAGGCGCTCTCCCAGCTGAGCTAAGGCCCCATTTTCAGGAAATAATGGTCGGGAAGACAGGATTCGAACCTGCGACCCCTTGGTCCCAAACCAAGTGCTCTACCAAGCTGAGCTACTTCCCGTAAATGGCGCGCCCGGGAGAATTCGAATCCCCAACCTTCTGATCCGTAGTCAGATACTCTATCCAATTGAGCTACGGGCGCATCCTATTATATTATGGTACCGAGGGCCGGACTCGAACCGGCACGGGGGAAACCCCCCGCAGGATTTTAAGTCCTGTGCGTCTGCCAATTCCGCCACCCCGGCAAGGCAGTATTAAAGAGTTTGGAGCGGAAGACGAGGTTCGAACTCGCGACCCCCACCTTGGCAAGGTGATGTTCTACCACTGAACTACTTCCGCTTAAAGTGCGGGTGAAGGGACTTGAACCCCCACGCCTTGCGGCGCCAGATCCTAAGTCTGGTGCGTCTGCCAATTCCGCCACACCCGCTAAAAAATGGTGAGCCATGAAGGATTCGAACCTTCGACCCTCTGATTAAAAGTCAGATGCTCTACCAACTGAGCTAATGGCTCTTACATGGTGCCGGCAAGAGGACTTGAACCCCCAACCTACTGATTACAAGTCAGTTGCTCTACCAGTTGAGCTACACCGGCACGTAAGAAAAATACATATGGTGGAGGATGACGGGATCGAACCGCCGACCCTCTGCTTGTAAGGCAGATGCTCTCCCAGCTGAGCTAATCCTCCAATGTTATTGTTAATTAACAATCTACATTTTTCATTATGTATTGCCTGGCAACGTTCTACTCTCACAAGGGGAGACCCCTCACTACCATCGACGCTGAAGAGCTTAACTGCCGTGTTCGAGATGGGAACGGGTGTGACCTCTTCGCCAATGCCACCAGACAAATATAATTATACTTAATTTCTAAGTAATTTCAAGAGAAAAATAAAATTATTCTCTCAAAACTGGATAAAGCAGGCTGATATAAGACAAGGCCGAAGTATGCCGTTTTTTCATCATGGTTAAGTCCTCGATCGATTAGTATTCGTCAGCTCCATGTGTCGCCACACTTCCACCTCGAACCTATCTACCTGATCATCTTTCAGGGATCTTACTCACTTAAAGTGATGGGAAATCTCATCTTGAGGGGGGCTTCATGCTTAGATGCTTTCAGCACTTATCCCTTCCGCACATAGCTACCCAGCGATGCTCTTGGCAGAACAACTGGTACACCAGCGGTGCGTCCATCCCGGTCCTCTCGTACTAAGGACAGCTCCTCTCAAATTTCCAACGCCCACGACGGATAGGGACCGAACTGTCTCACGACGTTCTGAACCCAGCTCGCGTACCGCTTTAATGGGCGAACAGCCCAACCCTTGGGACCGACTACAGCCCCAGGATGCGATGAGCCGACATCGAGGTGCCAAACCTCCCCGTCGATGTGGACTCTTGGGGGAGATAAGCCTGTTATCCCCGGGGTAGCTTTTATCCGTTGAGCGATGGCCCTTCCATGCGGAACCACCGGATCACTAAGCCCGACTTTCGTCCCTGCTCGACTTGTAGGTCTCGCAGTCAAGCTCCCTTGTGCCTTTACACTCTACGAATGATTTCCAACCATTCTGAGGGAACCTTTGGGCGCCTCCGTTACTCTTTAGGAGGCGACCGCCCCAGTCAAACTGCCTGCCTGACACTGTCTCCCATCCCGATCAGGGATGTGGGTTAGAAGTTCAACACAGCCAGGGTAGTATCCCACCAACGCCTCCACCGAAGCTAGCGCTCCGGTTTCAAAGGCTCCTACCTATCCTGTACAAGCTGTGCCAAAATTCAATATCAGGCTGCAGTAAAGCTCCACGGGGTCTTTCCGTCCTGTCGCGGGTAACCTGCATCTTCACAGGTACTATAATTTCACCGAGTCTCTCGTTGAGACAGTGCCCAGATCGTTACGCCTTTCGTGCGGGTCGGAACTTACCCGACAAGGAATTTCGCTACCTTAGGACCGTTATAGTTACGGCCGCCGTTTACTGGGGCTTCGGTTCGCACCTTCGCTTGCGCTAAGCACTCCCCTTAACCTTCCAGCACCGGGCAGGCGTCAGCCCCTATACTTCGCCTTGCGGCTTTGCAGAGACCTGTGTTTTTGCTAAACAGTCGCCTGGGCCTATTCACTGCGGCTCTCTCGGGCTTGCACCCTACCAGAGCACCCCTTCTCCCGAAGTTACGGGGTCATTTTGCCGAGTTCCTTAACGAGAGTTCGCTCGCTCACCTTAGAATTCTCTTCTCGCCTACCTGTGTCGGTTTGCGGTACGGGCACCGTTCATCTCGCTAGAGGCTTTTCTTGGCAGTGTGGAATCAGAAACTTCGGTACTAAATTTCCCTCGTCATCACAGCTTCGCGTATTGTAGATGGGATTTGCCTCATCTACCGCCATTCTGCTTAAACGCACATATCCAGCCGTGCGCTTCCTTATCCTCCTGCGTCCCCCCATTGCTCAAATGATGAAGTGGTGGTACAGGAATATCAACCTGTTGTCCATCGCCTACGCCTTTCGGCCTCAGCTTAGGTCCCGACTAACCCTGGGCGGACGAGCCTTCCCCAGGAAACCTTAGGCATTCGGTGGAAGGGATTCT
>CAVSKA010000017.1:0-275000 GCA_963728315.1 uncultured Caryophanales bacterium | reverse complement strand
TTATCTTATTTAAAAAATAATTGCAAGCTTTTTTTAAAAAATAATGAAAAGTGCGGGTGAAGGGACTTGAACCCCCACGCCCTGCGGCGCCAGATCCTAAGTCTGGTGCGTCTGCCAATTCCGCCACACCCGCTAAGAAAATGGTGAGCCATGAAGGATTCGAACCTTCGACCCTCTGATTAAAAGTCAGATGCTCTACCAACTGAGCTAATGGCTCAAAAAAATGGCTGGGCTAGCTGGATTCGAACCGGCGCATGACGGAGTCAAAGTCCGTTGCCTTACCGCTTGGCTATAGCCCAATAAAATGGCGGTCCCGACCGGGATCGAACCGGCGATCTCCTGCGTGACAGGCAGGCATGTTAACCGCTACACCACGGGACCATAAATATTCAATATCTCAATCTTTAAAAGAATTCTTACTATGTAAGAAAACACCATCTTAAAAGAGTTAAGCGACAAAAAGAAAAATGACCCGTACGGGAATCGAACCCGTGATACCGCCGTGAAAGGGCGGTGTCTTAACCGCTTGACCAACGGGCCATAAATGATGGCGGAGAAGGAGGGATTTGAACCCTCGCGCCGCTTACGCGACCTACACCCTTAGCAGGGGCGCCTCTTCAGCCACTTGAGTACTTCCCCATTGGCTCCGCAGGCAGGACTCGAACCTGCGACCAATCGATTAACAGTCGATTGCTCTACCACTGAGCTACTGCGGAATAAATGTGTTCTTTTTTGTCGACTTTTTTTATTATAAAGATCGGCATACCTTCTGTCAATAGAGGATTCGTTTTTTCACGACTCTAATAAAATCCCATTCCGTTCTTATCACCTTTTTAAAGCAATAGAGAGTATGCAAAAATTAGTCATTGTGCGGAAGGAATTTTTATTAATTTACCTTTACAACCCCCGCATACATACTTAGATGTATCCATCTGCTTTTTTCGATAATAGAGTGTCTTACATGATACACATTCATATGTATGTTTCACTTTCCTTTTCTTATCTTCAGATGGTAGTGGAGAACAAAAGCGAGGTGCACCGATTTTTATTATCCATTCTTTAAAATCACGATCTCGATGCTGATAGCCTTTTCCCTCAATATGTAAATGATAGTGACAGAGTTCATGCTTAATAATTCCAACTAGTTCTTCTAATCCGTGTTCTTCTAAATACTTTTCATTTAGTTCGATATCGTGACTTTCCAAAAGGTACCTCCCGCCAGTCGTTCTAAGACGGGGGTTAAATTTTGCTACATGTAAAAAGGGTTTTTGGAAATATCGCAGAGACAAGTCTTCAGTAAGATTTTGCAGTTCTTCTTTTTTCATTTCGATACTCCTCTTGTGAGCAAACAATTTCCTTAAGCATATACTGTAATGATTCAGCAGATACGAGGAGGTAATCAAATGCCCGATTGGTTTCAGTTGAAGCTACTCAAAGCTTTTCAAGATAAAAATCATCATCAAATAAAATTACTTAATCAATGTTGGTTTTTTTATCAAGAGAGATACCATTCTTAATGGTCAACAAAATAGGAGAAGGAAGGCTACGATCACCTCACTCCCCCCTTCTATTGACTCCTTTACTTAATACGATTGTTGCATCAGGTAGCAGGTACCATAGTCAGGGATATTCTCCCTTTTTTCTGATCAACTTGATCAACCCAAACAGTAACAACATCCCCTAACGCAACAACGTCTAATGGATGTTTAACAAAGCCATTTTTCAGTTTAGAAATGTGCACAAGACCGTCTTGTTTAACACCAATGTCAACAAAGGCTCCGAAATCAACAACATTTCGCACTGTGCCTTGCAGCTCCATACCTTCTTTTAAATCTTCTATTTTAAGAACATCCTTTTTCAAAAGCGGTTTTGAATGATCATCCCGTGGGTCTCTACTTGGCATTTTTAAAGCATCGACAATATCTCGAACTGTTAATTCACCAAGTTCGACTTGAAGCGCAAGCTCACTAGTGGACGCACGATTTAAAGATTCTTTCAAAGCTTCTGAACCTAGATCTTTTGAGGAATGACCTAATAAACTTAATAATTGATTCACCTTTTTATAATTTTCAGGATGAATAGGTGTGCGATCGAGTGGATCTTTACCATCTACAATCCTCAAGAATCCAATGCACTGTTCATATGTCTTCGCGCCTAATCTTGGGATCGTTTTTAATTGTTGGCGTGATAGGAACTTCCCGCTTGATTCTCTTTCCTTCACAACATTTTGAGCAACCGTTTTCGATAATCCAGCTACATACTGCAACAAAGAAACACTCGCTGTGTTCACATTTACTCCCACTCGGTTTACTACTGTTTCAACGACAAATGATAGCGAATCGTTCAGCTTTTTTTGTGAGACATCATGCTGATATTGACCTACACCTACTGATTTAGGATCAATTTTCACCAACTCAGAGAGCGGATCCTGCAACCTGCGAGCGATTGAGACGGCACTGCGTTCTTCGACTTGTAAATCCGGGAACTCTTCTCTCGCTAAATCTGAGGCAGAGTAAACGCTCGCTCCAGCTTCATTCACAATTAAATAGGATGCGTCACTCTTTGAATCTTGAATGACTTCAGCAATAAACTGTTCGGTTTCTCGAGAAGCTGTCCCGTTTCCTATCGCAATCACTTCAATAGGATGTTGACGCAATAATTCTGCGATCTGGCGCTTTCCTTCATCCCACTTCCCACGAGGTGCATGGGGATAAATCACCCCAATATACGTCATTTTCCCGGTCTCTTCAACGATTGCTAGTTTACATCCCGTTCTGTAGGCTGGGTCTACACCTAAAACCATTCTTCCTTTTAGCGGTGGTTGAAGTAATAAGTTCTTCAGATTCTCAGAAAAGATATGAATGGCTTGATCTTCACCTTTGTCGGTTAATTCATTTCGTATTTCTCTTTCGATTGAGGTCTGAATGAAACGTTTGTAGGCTTCCGCCATTGCTTCTATCATAAAATCCTGGACGATGGTTTCTTTCTGTTTGATCCATTTTCGCGCCATATATTGAAGAATTTTCTCAGCATCTACCTGAACACTTACCCGAAGAATTTCTTCTTTTTCTCCACGATTTAATGCAAGTACACGATGAGGGACTATTTTCTTAATGGCTTCTTCGTATTCGTAATACATTTCAAAAACGCCTTTTTCATCTTTTTCTTTATTTTTGACTACAGACTTCATCCGACCATGATTAAACGTTTCACGTCTGATCCAATCTCTCACTGAAGCATCATCAGAAAATGTTTCTGCTAAAATTTCTTTCGCTCCCTCAAGAGCTTCTTCTACACTTATCACTTGATTTTCCTCTGATAGGTAATCAGAAGCTTTCGTTTCGAGCGACCCTTCTCTCGGAAGTGTTAGCATCCACTGGGCTAGCGGCTCCAAACCTTTCTCTTTTGCGATTGTCGCTTTCGTTCTTCTTTTTTGCTTATAGGGTCTATAGATATCTTCAATCATTTGGAGTTTCGTCGATTGTACAATGGACGCTTCTAATTCTTCGGTCAGCTTCCCTTGTTCAGAAATCAATCGAACAACTTCTGATTTTCTTTGTTCAAGATTCTGTATGTACTGCCAACGCTCCATAATCGTTTTAATTTGTACTTCGTCAAGGGCTCCCGTTACTTCTTTCCGATACCGCGCAATAAAAGGAACCGTATTTCCGTCTTCTAATAATTGAATGACTTGTTCTACTTGATGTAATTTCAATTGTAATTCTACACTGATCATTTGCATTAATTGTTTAGGATCTTTTTGAGTGATTGTCATTTTTGTTCCCTCACCTTCTTCATCTATTATTTTAGCATAGATGGTTTTAGAGTTACCGACAAATGGAAGGATATCAATACCACTTTTCAAAATACTATGTTAGCGGATGATGTTGAAAGCAAGCAAAAAAGACGGACTTCTCCGGAAATATGAGCGAGTCGAGACTCAGCAGTGTGGTTTTTGAGGGCACTGAAGAAGTTCTCTTGGAACGTCAATGCGAGTACAAGCCGTTGATTTCTATTTCAGGCAGATGCGTTCCGCGAGCATGGCTTCAATCTCCTCGTCACAGCGTTCTTCCACTACCATTCAGTAACGAATTAAAAAGAACGTGTCTAATCCAGCTGCTTTGCTTTAAAGATGAAGACAAAAACGTCTCCCAGTTTAAAATGCGTGCCTAGAAACGAATCTAAGTGTTCCATTTTCATTTGCAGATTTCCATCTTTGAAAGTTGGGCTTTTAGTACCCTCTTGGTTTTTCATGAGAAGGCACGATTGTCCACGGAAAGCGAGTTGATTTGCTGAATGTAGAAAATCCACATGTTAACAACAATTCATATAAGGAACACAAAAAAGCTCACTCCGTTTAGAGTAAGCTTCCAACAATAAAAGTAGCGTCATCATCAATATTTTGATGAAGTCGTTGAATCGAAGAGGCCATTTGAAGGACACTCAGTCGCTCTTGAAGGAGAGATTTCGTTTCCCTTATTTCGATTCCATCTGAATGAATTAAGAAATGTGTATCTGCTAGATAAGGAAATCGTTGCGTACGGTATACTTGACTTTTGCCAGATAAATATCCCGTTACAGGTAGTGGATACATCATTTTCCCTACAGGAGAATAGGCATAAAATCGAATATTCCCAACGCAACTGTATACGAATTCTCTTTCCTTAAAATAAGCTTTAACAATCCCAACCGCTGCTCCTCGTTTATGTAACAACACAGAATTGCAACGTTTCATCAAACTTTCCACGTCTTCATCTGCGTACTCTTTCACGATATGAGTAACAGCTGAAGACGATTCAAATGCAAACTGACCACTTCCTAGGCCGTCCGCTAATACACATAGGAAATAATCTTCTGTAGCATGAAAAAAGAAACTATCTCCACAAAAAGGATTTCCACCTTTTGAATGTTGATGAGCAAAAGCTTCTACGTCTTTGTGTTTTAAGTGATCCATCACAAAGTAGGCTCCGACTGTTCAGCTTCAGCATGAATAGCTTCTCTTAGCTTCTTAATCGCTCTACGCTGAAGGCGTGAAACATGCATTTGTGATATTCCAAGCTGATCTCCAGCTTCTTTTTGACTTAAATTTTCTAAGAAAGTGTGCTGAATGATCAAACGTTCTCGTTCTGTAAGTACATGTAATACCCGATCAAGCACTAATCGTTGATTTACTCGTTCAAAACCATCGTCTTCACTTCCGACTATATCTAATAGCGTAACCGTACTACCATCGGAATCTGCTTCGATCGAATGATCTACGGACAGAGCTTGATAACTTTTACCCATTTCCATCGCTTCGAGCACTTCTTCTTCTGATACACCGATTCGGTCAGCAATTTCATAAACGAGAGGTGACCTTTGCAGTTCTGAAGTCAGTTCTTCCACTGTCGCTTTAATCTTAGGTCCTAATTCTTTAATTCGTCTCGGTACATGCACACTCCATGTCTTATCCCGAAGGAACCGTTTGATTTCACCGATTGTTGTAGGAATCGCAAATGCTTCAAAGCTTTTTCCAAAAGATTCATCATATCGTTTGATCGCACCTAAAAGACCGATCATTCCAACTTGAACAATATCTTCGTGATAGGATTTCCCTCTAGAATACTTACGAGCAATCGATTCGACTAATTTTTTATAATGAAGAACGAGTTGTTCCTGAGCATATTCATCTTGTCTCTCTTGGCACGCCTTAATCCATTCATGAATTTGCTCTTTCGACTGATTAGGTTGAGACAGTTTCGGCATTCGTCTCCACCTGCTCTCCCTCAAGGAATTTAGTCATCATAACAGTGACACCTTCCTTATGTTGAATTTTAACTTCATCCATAAGGCTCTCGATTAAATAAAGTCCCAGCCCTCCTTCACGCAAAAACTCAACCGATTCATCTTGAGCGTAAGGTCCGAGTTCGCTACGGGTCTTATGGAAATCAAAGCTTGCACCACTATCTGCAACCATTAATTCAAGGCGATCTTTATGCACAGCAAAACCAATGACAACTTCTCCGTTTTCTCCATTATAAGCATGCTGCACTGCATTCGTAATAGCTTCACTAGCTGCAATTTTCAAATCCTCAATTGCATCATAGTCAAAGCCCATACGACTTGCAACTCCAGATAAAGTCAAACGAATCACACCGACAAACTCAGGCTTAGCAGGGATCTTCATCTCGATGTAATCAAAAATTTGATTCATTCTACTCCACCCTCTACTTCGGTATTTATGTTCATGATTTCAGACAATCCGGTAATTTCAAATAACCTTTGCAAGCGGTCCGATAATCCCACTAACTGCAGATCTCCTTCATTTGCACGAAGCGTTTTGAAAAGACCGACAAAAACTCCTAAACCGGTACTATCCATGTAAGATACTTCCGTTAAGTCAATGGTCATTCTTGTTCCCATAATTTCAGAAGCCGGGACAAGAGAATCTCTAATTTTCGGTGCTGTATATGCGTCAATTTCTCCACTAAGTGAAACATTTATATTACGTTCATTTCCTTCGTCAACGTTTACTGTTAAATTCATGATTGACCACCTTTTCTATGGCTATAAAAAATACAATTAAGCATAATACTCATTTACCCATTTCATTCATTGCGAAACGTCTTTTATAGTTTTCTCTTCATAATAATTAAAGTGAAGTCATCTCTAAGCTGAAAATTTTGAAGTTTTTCTAAATCTTTGAAGATATTATTTACGATTTCTTGAGCTGGAAGAGAAATGTATTTTCTAATGTAATCCATCAAAAAGTCACTTTCGACAAACCCTTCTTCCGTTCTGCATTCAGTCACTCCATCAGACATCAGAAAGATCATATCTCCTACTCGAACTTCTCTTTCAAATTGTTTATACCTTGTCTTTTTTTCAATCCCAAGCAAAAGACCTTTGGCCGGTAGTTCTTCAAACTCATCTTTATCTGCATGGTAATAATAACCGGGTTCGTGGCCAGCTGAAGAATAGGAGAAGGTATGAGAAGCAATATTATAGATGCCATAAAACATGGTAATGAACATGCTTGCATCTACGTTCTGTTCCACTACTCGATTTAAGCTTTCCAAAACCGATCTCGGATCATGTCGATTTTCAGGAAGACTGTCCATCGCATATTTAATCATCGACATACAAAGTGCAGCTGGAATCCCTTTGCCAATAATATCCGCAATCGCTACGCTGACCGATCCAAATTCATCTTGAACGAAATGATAGTAGTCCCCACTCATTTTCTTAGCGGGGACACTGATCGCACCTATATCCAAAGAGTCTAGAATCGGAACTTTAGTACCTAACAAAGTTTGCTGCATCGTTGCCGCAATGTCCATTTCATTATTTAGCTCTTTTTGTTTACTTCTTAAAATTTGATGCTCGCGATAAGCTAAACCATAACCTATCATTACTTCTAATAATATATCAAAAGAATCGTTCATTTCTTTTGACATATCAGGATCTAACTGAAGCATCAAATTCCGATGGATACTGATAATATCTTCAGGTGATACACTATGTTCAAGTGATTCACGGCTGAAAATTTGACTTTGGTATAAAGATTGCTCGCTTTGTTCTTTAAGGTATTTCTCAAGTATCTCTCTGTACTTTTCATCCATCGTTGTCAAAAAATCCATTTAGACCCTCCTTAACGGAGCCATTTCGTCGCTCGAATATCTGTACCTTCACCAGGCGTAGATTCAATGTTGAAATCATCCATTAGTCTTTTAACTCCTGGTAGTCCTGCACCCAATCCTCCAGATGTAGAAAATCCGTCTTCCATCACTTTTCTTAAATCTGTAATGCCCGGTCCTTCATCGACGGCGATAATTCTTAGCCCTCGTTTACCATTCTCACTCAATCGTTCAATACAAATTTTTCCTTGACCAGCGTATAGATAGATATTACGGGCTAACTCGCTAATCGCAGTTGTGATTCGTGCTTGGTCAACTGTCCCGAAACCGAGTTCTTTCGCTTCGTTGCGACCCATCTGTCGTGCTGCGACAATGTCCCATTCATTTATTATTTTAACGCAGGATTGGAATTCCATTCATCAGTCCCCCAATTCCTGTTGAAGAGTCTCCAGGCCTTTTTCTAAATCAAGAGCGGTTAAGACATCTTCAAGACGAATCCCAAGTTCGATCAGCGTGATGGCTACAGCCGGTTGAATACCAGTGATCACCACCATTGCCCCCATTAATTTGGACATATTAATGACGTCTCCAAGAACTTTCGCTATGAACGAGTCCATAAAGTCAATCGATGTAATATCGATTACTACTCCTCTTGCACTAGTTTCGTGAATTTTTTGTAGGAGGTCTTCTTGAAATTGTAACGCCGTTTGATCATCGAGTTCCCATTGGATTGAAACCAATAAACAATCTGCTAGTTTTAAAATAGGTATTCTCACTCTTCTACCTCCAATTCAACGATTTTTCTATTTGTATTCGCCAAAGCTTTTTGAATTCCTTTTTGAAGTGTACTTGTTGTCAAAATTTGCGTTAAGTCAATCCCCAGACTGACGATTGTTTGAGCAATTTCGGGACGAATCCCCACAATCATACATTTTGCTCCAACTAAACGAACAGCTTCAGCCGCTTGGATAATATGATGAGCGACCATCGTATCTACAACAGGAACACCTGTTATATCGATTAGTACAACTTCAGATCGGTGCTGCACAATTCCGTTTAGAAGATTCTCCATAATTTGCTTTGCTCTTTCCGTATCAATTGTTCCAACAAGCGGCATAACAGAAATTTTTTCAAATACAGGAATAAGTGGAGCTGAAAGTTCTTGAAGAGCAATTTTCTGTATAGAAACCGTTCTTTCCCAAGAGGATGCGTAATTATTTACAATCTCATCTTGCATCGGAGTCATCCATGTATCAAAACTATAAACAACTTCCATATTATTTCGTTCAGTAACTGTTCCTTCTTCTTGCATGCCCTCAAATAAAATACGTCCAAGTGTTCTTAATCCCGCTAACACGGCTGTTAGTGGCCATCCTAATTGAACAACCTTATCAGAAAAATCTTGCAGCTTTAATTTATATTGTTTTTCAATTTGTGTTAAATTCGAAAGAACGAGTCCAACAAATTCCTTCCCTGTTTCGATATAAACACTATCCATTGAAATGCTTAATGATCGCTCATCAAGCTGTGTTCTCATTTCTTTTGTCCATTTCTCTATCACTTCATCTTGGTGATTTGATAAGTAGTCAACAATCATTTTCTTTGGCATTTAACGCTCTCCATTCATATAAGAAATTAAGCTCTTAAATCTATTTGTTTCTTCTATTAAATTTTAAACCACGAATATAATGACATGATTTCTACTCAATCGTTTAAATTCGACTCTGTTATCAAATTTAATTATAAAACATCTGATCGTTTATTTCCATTTTATCATTCTAATCGATAAAATAGGGTCACTATTTGTAGAACTTTTCATCGTTAAACAAATAAAAAGCGCCCACGGTTTCCCTATGAGCACTTTACTTAAAACTGGATCAGTCCGACGCTAATTTGCAAGGCGTCATCAACCTTCTCCATCATTTCTTCATCTAATTGTGTGATCTTATCTGTTAAGCGCTGCTTATCGATGGTGCGAACTTGTTCCAAAAGAATCACAGAATCTCTCTCAAAACCATATCGTTTTGCATCAATTTCCACATGAGTTGGCAACTTTGCTTTTTGAATTTGAGCTGTTATAGCAGCTACTATGACAGTGGGACTAAAACGATTCCCAATATCGTTTTGAATTACTAAAACTGGTCGCACTCCGCCCTGCTCCGAGCCAACCACCGGAGAGAGGTCAGCGAAATACACATCACCACGTTTAACATTCAAAGGATTATCCTCCGCTAACTAATCGTTCAACAGTATCAGCCGCTTCATACTCAGCCTGACAAGCCTCACAAGAAATCGCTAAATTAATCTTAGCCATTTCCATGTATCCGCGTCTCATGCTTTCTTGTAGAAGCCTATTCTTTCGATCACGAAGATACATGCGTGTTGCACGATAGATAAATTCATTGCGATTCATGTTCTCTTGTTCAACAAAGCCATCCAATTCCTTAAGCATTTGTTTTGGTAAGCGAATTAAGATTTCTGACGTCGTGCTGTATTCAGCCACCAACTACACCTCCACCAATCACAGTAAGCCGTTCAATACTACCAAAAATAATGATACCATCAATTGACATATAAAGAAAGGGTACTTTCACATATTTATGGACTCTTTTTCGTTTCGACATTTTTCAACAAAGGGTTTTTAACCCCCATTATGACGCCATTCTCTAAATAAATGCGCGGAACTCTTTCTGCAATCATGCACGTAATTTCATAGTTAATCGTGTCCAAATTGGAAGCGATTTCATCCGCAGAAATAATATCGTTTTTTTGATGACCAATTAGAACGATTTCTGTGCCAGATTTCATATCATATGGCAAACGAACCATACATTGGTCCATACATATCTTCCCAACAATCGGAACTCTTATACCATTTACTAAAACTTCTTGTCCTTGCAATTTCCGGATCCAACCATCTGCATAACCAATTGGAATTGTCCCAATCCATTCATTCCCACTAGCTTGATAGACGGACCCATAACTGATTTTCTCTCCTCGAGTTACCTTCTTCACGTGAATTAAGCGTGTTTTGAGAGATAAAGCTGGTTTTAAAGGAAAAGGTAATAATTCTCGTATTTCTTCAGAAGGAGAAAGACCGTACATGGCGATCCCCATCCGAACTATATTAAAGAAAGATGCTGGGTATCTAAGTGAGGCTGCACTATTCGCCGAATGAATCATGGGTGGATGTTCGTCCAAGGATTGAATCATACTCTGAAATGTTGTGAGTTGTTCTTGGAAGTACTCATTATTTAGTTCATCTGCCGTGGCAAAATGAGTATAAATCCCATCGAAAACGAGGGATGAATTTTCGAAGATTAATTGTTCGATTTCTTTTAACTCTTCTTTATTTCTGACACCGATTCTCCCCATACCTGTATCACATTTTATATGAACAAGTAATGAATCGTTTGGTGTTAAATTTAGCACAGCTTCTTCAAGCCATTCTTTTTGAAAAACCGTTAAAGAAATATGAAACTTTGCAGCTAGTGTTGCATCTTCCGCTCTCGTTGCCCCTAACACTAGAATAGGAACTGAAACGCCCTTTTCTCTTAATAATAAAGCTTCGTCTAAAAAAGCAACCGCTAATGACTTTGCACCGGCTTTAATGGCTGTTTCTGCTACTTGAATATAGCCATGTCCATAAGCATTCGCTTTTACAACTGCCATAATATCAACTTCTTTAGGGAGGAATTCAATCATATGATTAATATTTTCACTGATATGATCTAAATGAATTTCAGCCCAAGTATCCCGATGATAGGAAGAATTCCTGTTCAATTTATTCCACGTCCTTTGTTACTCCATTACAAGTAAAGTGTAAAGAGTTCATTTAGCTGCGATAAGATTAAATGTGAGAAACAACTTTTTTGCAGTAAATTTACTCATTATTTCGCATTGTTCCCGTTTCCAATCATACATGCTGGAATGATGAATCCACTTACATGAAGTGTATAGATCCACTTGAAGATTGGAGATGAGCACTAGAAAACTAAGTGAAGAAACTTTTTCTCCCTAATTTTACGAGTAAAAACAGGCTCAATTAACAAGAGCCTGTTCTCTTCAATCATTATTTTACTATATTTCCTTGAACCGAGCGAGCCACATCCAATAATTCTTCTTTTGAAAGATCATTTGATGCTAACCAGTAATTTACTCCATCAACCATCCATGTAATTGATTTATTGTCCAACTCTCCAAAAGAGTATCCTAAGTCGACTAGTTCACCGCTTGCTGGTACCACAGCATCCATGTCCGCGGTCGGTATCACTTCGTCCTTTTCTTGGATCAACGTATACGATTTATCTCCATCGTAAACTAGAATCGATCTTTTTCCAGTTTCAGTTGATACCGTCTTTTCTTCCGCAAGTGAGACTCCTTTTAATTTAGCGGTTGGATACATGACGCTAAACGAATCATCTTTATCTTCTTTACTAGCCATAGTCGGCTGTTCAAGTTTTGCCCCACTCAGGTTCTTTTTCACTTCAAAATCGGTTTTAGCAAATGTTGGATTGAACTGTGTTTTCGTAAATTTAACTTTCATTACTTCTTTGTCACTATCATCTAGTATAGTCACGGAAGTTGGAAATAACGTTTTCTTGTCAAATGTAATTGTTTGTTTTGCCAAAAATTGTTTATTCGCGTAGCGCGTTTTGGTTTCAAATACGTACTGGTTCTTTGTTTTTTTAAATACGGCCGTTTTATCTTGCACAACGTCTGCTACGAGCGCTTCAAACAAGTAAGCCTGACTACCATTTCCTGGCCAGTCACTTTGAAAACGATAGCTTTTATTCATACTTGGGGATAAAAGAAATACGCCTTCTTTGTTGCGAATAATCATTTGGCTGTGTTGATCATCGGAAGGTTTAAGATGAATGCGATAAAAATCTTTTTCATTCTTCCACACATCCACGTGGTACATACTTTTTCTTTCCCCATTTGTTAATGTCATGTCTGCCGAGGTTTTATAATTTTCAACCTCTGTTAATTTACTTTGCAGATCACGAACAACTTGTTCTTGGGATTTGGAACCACAAGCTGCCAGAAGCAGGATTGTAGCTGTAAGTGCCATTACCATCCATAACCTTCTCATCACTCTGTCAACCCCTTCGTCTCATTTATAAGAACAAGATAAGCACGGGACTCTTTGTCCTGAAAGTTCTTGTTTCCGTTAACTATATGAGACAACCTCTCGGATTATTCGTGATCATTAGATTGAGAATGAACTGGCACTATTCCTTTTCGATAATGACTTGAGCCGCTGCGTATTCCTTCGTATGTGTAATACTCAAGTGGGCATGAATTGGCTGAGGCATAGAAAAAAAAGGTTTTCCATTTTCATCTTTGGCTATTTCAATATCTTGAAAAGATAATCCTTTCCCAATCCCAGTTCCTACCGCTTTTGAAAACGCTTCTTTAGCTGAAAATCGGCCCGCCAAAAATTCACATCTTCTATCTCCACTCAATTGTTCATATTGATTCCATTCTGATTCAGTTAGTATTCTTCTCGCGAACTTTGACTGCCGTTCAGCCATCTTTCTTACGCGGGAGATTTCAACGATATCTAGTCCAATTCCACTAATCATCTGAGGTCCTTCCTTTTCTTTGTATATTCTAAACTTGTTGGTCGAAACCAATTATAAATCGACTGGACATCCTCTTTTTCTAAATGCTTAACACTGTGGATCTGCAAATAAATCACCGGATTTGTTAATCGTTTCGACTGTTGCAAGCTCTTTTCTCTTTTGTCTAAAGCTTTCTTTGTATGTTAAGCTCTGAATTCTGCTTTTCTTCAAGATGACTGTAACCTTCGTTATTTTTCGATATTGAAGAGTCAATTGATCATGGTCCAAACCCCATCCAGCAGAGCGATATTTTAATTGACCAACAAGAGCAATCACACCTAGAATCATCAAACTAAATAAACCATATGGCCATAGAAAGATACTTAATACAATAATAATCGCAATTGTTAAGAGCAATTGTACAAAAATATATTTTATTCTTGATCGCAGAGGAGCCCGATTCATTCCCACATTCATTTGATAATGAGGCAAGATTTCACGTAATGTATTTTCTACTAAACTTCTTTTAATCAGTGGGAAAATAAGGATGCGTGCGCTGTCCTTCTCCATTAGTGTTCCACTCGCTACATCTAGCTGAATTACCGCATATCCTAACGGCTGTCGAAGAACATTTTCAATGATCGTTACCCCTTGTATTTTCTTAAGTGAAATGATTATTTGCCTTTTCTCAAATAGACCTCGCGTAATTCTTAATTCATCAGCTCTTCGTTCTACTTGATAAAAGGCATATTTAAATATTGTATTTATTATTGCGACGATCCAAGTTAAAAACAGTATTAGAATTACGACGATAAAAACGAGCACGATCCCATTTTGCACAAAGAGTTGAACATCATTCCAAACCTTCTCATACGGAATAAACTGATTGAATTGTGCGAGCAAAGCCAGCATCGCTGATAATATTACTCCTATCCCACCTGAAGTAGTACCCATAATAAGAAGATCGTGAAAAGACATTTTGTAGCAAGTTTGCCACTTTGAATCCTCTCTTTCTTTTTTGGATAAAGGATCGTAATCTTCATACTTTTCATTTTCATAAACATTCGTTTGAATCTTTGAATCTTCTAGCGACTTTTTCAAACAATCTGCTTCTTTTTTGGAAATCGCAAATAGTTCTACCTCTGCTTTTTTCCCTGCATTAGAACCAGCAGTTTCAACACTTACTTTAACGAGTCCAAAAAATCGTTGAATCAGCCCTTCTGTTGTTTGTAGCGTTTGAATTCGTTCAAATGGAATATATCTTTTCTTCTTCCATAACAGACCATACTCTACTCTTAGTTCTTTTTCTTCTATCCAATAACGAAAACTTAACCACATCATTGCCCCGCTCATTAAACCAAAAAGAACAGACAAGCCAAAAATAGCAATTGGCACCAATCCCCAAATTCCCTCTTGATCATTTCCCCCTCCTACAAATAAAGCAATGATTAATGGGAACGCTAAACTTTTTAACTGCTTAATAAATTGAGTAAGAATAATAACCGGGTGAAGTTTCTTTTTTTCAGACATCATCATCAGCCACTCTAGCCAATTTAGAAATCGCCATTCTTAAACTATCTGCCTCATTCATATCAATTGCCGGTATTTCATGTGTGGTAGCAGCAGATGCAATTTTCAATGAAGCCAAGTCATACTTTCTAAAGATCGGTCCCTGTTCGGTATCGACGTGTTGGACACGCACCATCGGTATGAGGGTTTGCTTGATAATCCAAAATCCATGTCTTAGCTCAATCTCTTGTTCTCTTACTTCATAACTCCATCGTTTCCAACGAAGAGATGGGACAATGAATATTAGAAATAGACTAATGAAAAAACAAGCGAGGATAACCAAAATGGTGTACCACCAAGAAAAATTCGTAAAAATCGATAATGATACGGCTACTGCGATCAAAATAATGAATAATAATGAATTGAATAGTCCAGATATTTTCCAAACAATTAATGCTTTTTTTGAAATTCTGTTTTTAAGTTCCATGGATTTCTCATTTATTTGACATCTTCTATCTCAGTATAACAAAATCTAGCTAACCCTTTTATTTATATCGTGTAATCTCTATAGATCTTCGAACTGTAATAACTAAAAGACACTAAAAAATTTAGGCATTTGACAAATTTCCATATGCCTAACTCTTTTTAAACCAATTTGTTGCTATTTATCATCCGCTAACATAGCCTTTATGAAAAAAGGACTGATCAATGATCAGTCCTTTCACTTCATTTGCTATTAAAATTCGCGTTTTTTAGCACGGGGAGCGCGTGGCTTACCACGGTATCCGTTACTGCTTCCACCTTGGCTAGGTTTCCCTTTGCCTCTACTACCATTTCCTTTATAAGAAGATGATGATGATTTTCTGTCGAAATGCCCGCGTTTTTGTGGCAATGGTCTTTCTTCTGTAATATCTACAGGTGTTTTGTCTGATTCTTTTGTAAGAAGTTTCACAACCGCTGCAACTACGTCTACAGGATCACGATCTTCAAGTAACTCACGAGCTACTACGTTGAAACCAGAAAGATCATTCTTTTGCAGTTCAGCAACAATGCTGTCTACAACTGCACGTTGTTGACCTTCTAATGCTTCTGTTGAAGTAGGAGGTGTCATAAGTGTCATGCGTTTTTTTGTCATGTTTTCTACGTCTCTCAAATAACCCATCTCACGAGAAGAAACAAAAGTCATCGCTTTTCCTTCTTTACCTGCACGTCCAGTACGTCCAATACGATGAACATAACTTTCCGGATCTTGAGGAATATCGTAGTTGTATACATGTGTAACTCCAGAAATATCAAGTCCACGTGCTGCTACGTCTGTTGCAACAAGAACATCGATTTTTCCATCTTTAAATTTCTTTAGTACTTGCATACGTTTCGCTTGGCTAAGATCCCCATGAATTCCTTCAGCCAAATATCCGCGAATATTTAACGCTTTTGCTAGCTCATCAACGCGGCGTTTTGTACGACCAAATACGATTGCTAATTCTGGCGATTGAACGTCTAATAAGCGGGAAAGAATATCAAACTTCTCTCTCTCTTGAGATTTCACATAGTATTGCTCGATATGTGGAACCGTCATTTCCTTCGACTTCATTGCAACCATTTCAGGGTTTTTCATGAAACGCTCAGCAATCTTACGAATTGGAGCCGGCATTGTTGCAGAGAACAATAATGTTTGGCGTTCTGATGGAACGTTACTCAAAATCGTTTCAATATCATCAATGAAGCCCATGTTTAACATTTCGTCTGCTTCATCTAAGATCAATGTATTTACTTGATCCAATTTCAGTGTACGACGGTTAATGTGGTCCAAAATACGTCCTGGCGTACCAACAATGATATGTGGATATTTTTTCATTGCACGGATTTGACGAGAGATTTCTTGTCCACCGTATACCGCAAGTACACGAATATGAAGAGCAGAACCGATTTTGTATAATTCTTCTGATACTTGGATTGCTAATTCACGTGTCGGAGCAATAATGATCCCTTGAATAGCAGAAGATTTTACATCGATCTTTTCAACTAATGGAATTCCGAATGCGGCGGTTTTCCCTGTACCTGTTTGTGCCTGGCCAATAATATCTTTTCCTGCTAATCCTAGAGGAATCGTTCCTGCTTGGATCGGAGTTGCTTCTTCAAAACCCATTTTGTGAATAGATTTTAATGTGTTTGGACTAATACCTAATTCTGAAAACTTTGTCAATCTGCTCATTCTCCTTTAATTGTGTTGTTATCTATATGAGATATAGGATGACATTGTCAACTTTTCATCTATTTAATCTTTATCAAATGAAATTGAGTCGTACTCTTAATTCATCCGCTTTTATGTCGCTTCAGAGGACGCTAAAACCCATGAGAGGGAACGCTTAGCAAACAAAAAAAGACACCCTTCTTGTGAAGAGCTTCCGTACAGCTTGTAAACAATGTTAAACATATCATACCACTTATCCCATCCAAATTCAATGAGAAGCGTGTTAATGCTTATTTTTGTAAAAATGTCAATATTCGATTAAATAACATTTCATTGGCATCCGCATGGCAAATCAGATGCCTGGAATTCGGGTCAAAATACAATTCTTTCTCTTCCGAGGGGATCTGCTTGTAAATAAGACGGGCACTGTTTGGCGGCACAATTCCATCTTTTTCACCTTGTGCAATGAATGTAGGAATGGTTATTTTATTAAATGATGGCCTGGTTCCTTTAACCACTTTTCTGAATTGCCTTGTTGCACTTATGGGGGTTTGATTTATTTTTCTCTGATAATGCAAAAACCATTCATTCCTAAGTAATTTTCCAGTTATACCAGCTTTGATCATGGACCGAATTTCGATTAAAATTTGTGGCAAGTGAATGTATTTATAAGCAGCACTTAATAAGACTAATTTTTTTACTGAATAGCGAACAGACAAATCACTCGCAATTAAACCTCCCATCGAAAAGCCAATAACAACGATTTCATTATTTCGTTTCATTAAGGATTGTAATTCTTCTTCTGCGCAATTCATCCATTGATCGGATTGAATTCCTTTTAATTGCAAATTTTCTCCATGACCAGGCAGTGTAGGAACAACTATGTCCCAATCTGTTCTTTCTCGCAAAAATTCTGCCAAGGGGTTTACTTCATAAGGAGCACCAGTGAATCCATGTATAAGTAAACATCCTGTTTTCATCTCTGCTCCTCCTCTACCCTTTTCATTTTTAACCACTTTTTTCTAAAACTAATACAACTAGTTTTAATCATAAAGGAGCCTATTCACCTTTTTAATAAATCAACAATCAATGTGAACAGTTCTTTTTCCATGGACAAACGGTCGAGTCTCCTCGTGAAAAAAAGGGGCGACTGAAAAAGTTCGCTTTGTTTACCACAGCCTTCCTATTTTTTTTGATCGACATAGAGAGGCTTTTCTTTTGGCACTTCAATATCATCATTGTCATGAATCGACTGAGATGGAATGTTTATTGGTTTGAAATCATTTCGATACTTCTTTTTAACATTGATATCATTATAAAACAAATAGCGGGAAAAAGTCCAGCATTTGAAGATTGAAAACTTTAAAATGAATAAGGAGCACTCAAATTCGCTTCCAAGATACGTATTTTACACGGCGATCCTTTTTTGCACATCAACACTTTTTTAGCGGCTATTTTTGAGACCCGTAGTGAGCGCCAGACTCGCAACGAAATCAACAAACCGATTTTTGTCTTCATCCTTTAAAGAAAAGTTGAATTAGATGATCCTTTTTATTCCTTTACTATCAGTGTAAGTGAAAGGCAGCGACTCCTGCGGGAACAGCACGAGCTGAAAGCCCCGCTGCGAAAGGATCACAGTCTAAGAGCGCAACATCCTGTTGCAACGACTGCGCTAAAACTTCCTGTTTGTCGGAGGAGATTGAAGCCTTGCCCGCGGAACGCGTCTGCCTGGAAGGAAAATTCACAGCTTCTAAGAAAAATTACGAGTATTGATGATCCAAAAGGACTTTTTCAGCGGCCCAAACAGCGAACAGACATAGACCCTGCGGAAATCGAGCGAATTTCAGCGAACAGACAAATAACCACGAAGCTTACGAATTATCCTTCAATCAATATTAACGCCATCAATTCTTGAATAACTTCTTCTAATGCCATTCCACGTGACGCTTTGAATAAAACTACCGTCTTGGATGTTGAGCAGTGGCAAGAATGCGTTCGCCAGTTCTTTTTTGTCCGTAAAGAAAAATGATTTTGACAACCCGTTTTTCATGGCCTCATCAGCAATTAGCTTACTTAATGAACCATAGGAGAAAACAGCATCTATTTTCTCTTTCTTAATGGTTTGACCAACTTGTCGATGAAAATCTTCTTCATCTTCCCCTAATTCAAGCATATCACCGACGACAAGAATTTTTTGTTCATAACCCTTTAGCTCCGATAATAATTGAATCGCTGCAGTCATCGAAGTAGGAGATGCATTATAGGCGTCATTAATGAGTGTAGAGTTTTTAGGACCTTTAGATCGTTCCATTCTCATTGAAGTGAGCACTAAGTTTTTAAACCCTGTCTTCATCTGATCAAAAGGAACACCCATAATATTTGAAACAAGCATCGCGCCTAATGCATTAGTTACATTATGCATACCTAAAACAGGCAGTTCAAAACGAATTCCTTCTGCTTGGTTTACTTCAAACACACTGCCTGTTTCTGTTTGTTCAAGCTTAGTCGGATAAAGATCCATATTTTCTGTCAATCCAAATGTAAGAGCACGGATCGTTGAATTCCCTTTGATTCGTTCTTCAAGTAATGGCTCTTGTCCGTAATAGGCTAAAAACCCTTCTTCTTTAAGTCCAGCTATGATTTCAAGCTTTGCATCTGCAATCCCTTCTCTAGAACCTAGATCCAACAGATGAGATTCACCGATATTCGTTATGATTGTCGCATCAGGTTTTGAAATAGTAGAAAGAAGTTCAATTTCACCTTTTCCACTCATCCCCATTTCAAGAACGGATATTTCGGTGTCTTCTCTTAGAGATAAAATGGTATAAGGAAGACCAATCTGATTATTATAATTACCTTCTGTCTTTTGAACGCGATACACTGTGCCTAGAAGATTGGTCAGCATATCTTTCATGGTTGTTTTGCCATTGCTCCCTGTTACACCGATTACTTTAACCGATAATTGCTGGCGGTAGGATGCTGCGAGTGCTTGAAAAGCTAAAAGCACATCTTCTACAAGTAAAATTGGCAGGTCTAGAGGAGGGTTTGGAATTTTTTTATCCCACAATGAAGCAGATGCCCTTCCGCTCTCAATTGCACTACGTACGTATTGATGCCCATCCACTCGCTCTCCTACAAAAGGAATAAACAAACAGCCATCCTCTGCTTTTCTCGAATCGATTGCCACGCCGTTTACCTGAACTTGCTCAAAAGCTTTCCAATCATTTTCAATTTCAATCATTGTCGCAATCTGAGCGATACTCCGTTGGATCATAATCCATTCTCCGTTTCTTTACGATTAAACCGTATGCTTTATTTTTTGTTTCTCTGTATGACGTTCAATTGCGTAGTCAATTAGTTCTTGAATGAGCACTGGATAATCCATTCCAGTGTGTTTCCATAATAGAGGGAACATACTGAAAGGGGTGAATCCAGGCATCGTATTCACTTCATTAATGACAAGTTCCATTTCATCTGTTAAAAAGAAATCCGCACGCACAAGCCCTGAGCAATCAAGTGCTTGATACGCTAACACCGCTTCTTCTCTCATTTTGTTATAAGTAGCTTCTGAAAGGTCGGCAGGAATAATGAGTGCTGTGTCTCCATCTTCATATTTTGCTTTATAATCATAAAAGGCTTTCTTTGGAACAATCTCACCTGCAACAGAACATTTCGGATGATCATTCCCCATCACACCGATTTCAACTTCCCTTGCTTTTAAGCCTTCTTCGACGATGATTTTTCGGTCAAATTGAAAGGCTTCTTCAAAAGCTCTTTCAAGTTCTTCCTTATTCGTACATTTACTTATCCCGACACTTGACCCTAAATTAGCGGGTTTTACAAAACATGGATAACCAAGTTCCTGTTCAACGCGAGAATACGCTTCTTCTCGATTTGCTTCCCACTGACTACGAATGAACCAGTTGTATCGAACTTGTTTCAGACCAGCCTGTGCGAACAAGTTTTTCATGATCACTTTATCCATACCCGCTGCTGAAGACAATACACCATTTCCTACGTAAGGTAGGTTCATTAATTCAAGCATCCCTTGAACAGTCCCATCTTCTCCGTTCGGTCCATGAAGAAGGGGAAAAACAACATCGTAAGTGCCGCCGCTATTCTCTTCTCCATCCACCATAAATAAATCTTGATTTAAGATCGAATGGGTTTTCTCATTTGGTGAGTATGCTAATTCCTTCACCGTTTCTACAGGTCCTTGCAGCATAGGACCCTTTATCCACTTGCCGTCAGTGGAAATATAGATAGGATGAATTTCGAATTTAGATAAATCTAACGCTTGAATGACTGCTTTTGCTGTTTGTAAAGATACTTGATGCTCAGCAGATTTGCCACCATATAATAAACATAACTTTGTTTTCATTTGTGTTCCTCCGTGTTGGTTATGAATGTTTTTAGTAAGTACTCTTTATTTATTCATTTTATCATAATAAAATTGCCATTTTGCCCTTCTCCTGCTCCAACAATGACATTAATAAAACTTTTTTCTCTCCAGTCATTCTCGGCAAGGAAGATAAGTGAAAAATACAATCACAAATTTATCATTATAAAAGGATGTCGATACACTATACTCCTATTCAAATTAGGAATACGATCGTTTAACGAAATCTCCTTATTGTCTTAGCAGATTCACAAATAGACTTTATCTGATTCTCTCCACTAAAGAAAAGGTGGGTCATTGTTGTCTCTACATACCTTCCCTACTATTTTAATAAAAAAACGCAAAAAAGAATACGACTGGTACAGATTCCCACTTTTTAGATGTATCCCTTTCCAATTAATTTATTATTCCGTGTATTCTAAATACCCTATCATTCATTAGTGTGCCTGTGTATAATTCCATCTAATAAATACATTTGTATACAAGGAGTGGACAAGAAGATGAAATTTGGACTTTTACCTCGTATCATTGTCGGTATTCTATTAGGAGTGTTAGTAGGAACGTTTTTGCCTTCAAAAATCGTTCAATTGTTCGCTACCTTTAACGGACTCTTTAGTCAGTTTCTTGGCTTTGCCATCCCTCTTATTATCATTGGTTTTATTGCACCAAGCATTGGTGCAATGGGAAAAGGTGCAGGAAAGTTATTAGGTCTCTCAACCGCGATTGCTTATCTTTCCACAGTCGGTGCTGGTCTTCTTGCTTTTTTGTCTGCTAAATTCATTTATCCCTTCATTTTAGAACCTTCTGCTTCGAAAACTTTTCAGAATCCAGAAGAAGCTTTGTTAAAACCTTTTTTCCAAGTAGAGATGCCCCCCATAATGGGAGTGATGACCGCTCTTCTGATTGCCTTCACTGTTGGACTGGGTATGGCATCAATAAAGGGAAAAACGTTACAAAACGCATTTGAAGAGTTCCGAGAAATTGTTGAAAAATTGATTGAAAAAATCATTATTCCATTACTTCCTATTCATATTTTAGGAATTTTCGCTAATATGACGCATGCTGGACAAGTTACTGCGATACTAAGCGTATTTTCAAAAGTGTTTGTCATGATCATTCTCTTACATCTTCTCTATCTGATTTCGCAGTTCATTATAGCGGGGTCTGCTCAAAAACAAAATCCATTTAACATGTTAAAAACGATGATTCCCGCTTACTTTACAGCGATTGGAACACAATCATCAGCTTCCACTATTCCCGTTACTTTAGGCAGAACAAAAAAAATGGGCGTTCGCGAAGAGATTGCTGATTTTTCTGTTCCTTTATTCGCTACCATTCATTTGTCTGGAAGTACGATTACGCTCGTTAGCTGCTCCATTGCCGTGTTAACTTTGCAAGGGGCATCTTATTCCTTCTCGATGATGTTTCCATTCATTCTAATGTTAGGAATTACGATGATCGCGGCTCCAGGAGTTCCTGGCGGGGCAGTTATGGCTGCTCTTGGACTTTTAGACTCCATGCTTGGATTTGATTCAACAATGACATCGCTCATGATTGCATTATACTTAGCACAAGATAGTTTTGGAACTGCTTGTAATGTCACGGGTGATGGAGCGATTTCAGCGATTGTAGATCGCCTCAGCCGTCACTTTAATAAAAAACCAGCTCTTGTTCCAAAAGCAACTATACAAGAAGGTAGAAAAAATTTACCTCGATAACCTTTTTAATAAAGGCTTTGTTAAATGATCATGTTGATTTTTCAACATTCAGCAACCTCCATCCGCTAACATAGCCTTAATAAAAAGATACCATTTGTAACAAAAAGCCAAAACATCGTTTAAAAAGAGCCATTAACAAAAGCCACCCTATCTCAATCAAACGAGATAGGGTGGCTTTTGTTAACGAACGGACTTCTTCAATTGCCTCGGCGCTTGTGAAGACTCGACGCAATCTGCAGCAAGCGTCCACATCCAACATAAATTGGCCATCGATGAGAGTTGGCCAACGTCCGCTAAAATCGATAAAAAAACAAGAAAATAAAAAAAAAAAACAGTCTGTTTATTCTCATTCACTTTCTGAAATTTCCCCTTTTAACGTTAAGAAGAAAGCTTTAATCCTATAACACCTAGTACGATCATAAGAATAAACAAAAGCTTCTTCCAATCCTTGCTCTCTTTAAAATAGAACATTCCCACAAGTACACTACCCGCTGCCCCAATTCCAGTCCATATCCCATAAGCAGTTCCTACAGGGAGACTAACGAGGGCCTTTGCTAGAAAGAATAGGCTCAAAAAAATAAAAAATGCTGTAAGAAACGTATAGGGGAGTTTTTTAAATCCATCTGAGAGTTTCATAAATGTCACAAATCCAACTTCTCCGAGTCCGGCGATGATCAGACTAACCCAAGCCATCCGCTTTCTCCTCCTCTTTACCTTCAATTAGCTTCAATCCAAGTATTCCACTCAGCAATAAAATAAGAAAAAGCCCTTTCATTACACTAAAGCCCTCATGTAAAAAGAAGATCCCTACTATGGCCGTTCCAGCTGCTCCAATTCCAGTAAAGACGGCATAAGCGGTTCCAATCGGAATCGACTTAACGGATTTTGAAAAGAGAAGAAAACTTCCCACAATAAAAACGACTGTGATGAAAGATGGTCCTACATTCGTTAATCCATCTGAATATTTCAAACCGATCGCCCACACAATTTCCATTAACCCAGCAATCATGAGTAAATACCAGCTCATTCTGTGCTCACTCCATTTCTTAAGCTACACTCAAAAACCCTCCAAACTGCTTGTTGACGTTTTCGATATTCTTTCTCATCATATATCGACTGTTCAAGCAAGAGTCCGTCAAGTAAGCAATAAAAGGTATACAGCTGATCTTCATGACAAGTAAAATCATTCATTTCCGACAAAATGTCCATAATCATTTCAGAAGAAAGGAATTCACTGTTCAAAAACGTCTTTTGTAATTTGTTTTTAAGATGAACAGGCGGGAAAAATAAAAACCGCTGAAGAAATTTCTTTTCTACACTCCTTCTTTCAAACTGAGTAAGGAAGAAAAACATTTTCTTTATTTTTTCCCTCGGTGTTTCACTGTCATGTAACAATAATGAATGGTGGATATCAGCCATTTCCTTCTCCACCACATCCTGATAAATCGATAAAAAAAGCGCTTCTTTTGATTCAAAGTGAGCATAAAGAGAGGGCGTTTTAAGTCCCACTTGTTTCGCAATTTGTGATAAAGAAGCTCCTTCATAGCCATTTTCAGAGAAAACAGCTAAAGCGATTTGCTTAATTTGATCTGCTTTCATTTATTCACCTCATCTAACTAATGATCGTTAGTAAATTTAACATACTCTATCAAAAATAGCGAATACCAATTTCTAAAAGGATTTTGTCATCTCTTATCGAACTTTATACTCAGCACCTTATACACAGGGAGTGATCAGTTTAATGAGTATAATGATTAATGGGTTAACCCTTTCCCTTCAACAAATGAATGAAAGTGAGCTAAAATATCTGTATGACGCACTTTATCAAGTTAAAAATCCCGAGTGGAAAAAATGGGATGCCCCCTATTTGAAGCAAGAATTAATAAGTTATAAAGAATTCAAAGAAAAATGGATGGAAAGATTGAAAGATCCTTCACCTGAATTTCTGGCTATAAAAATAGATGAAGAACTTATTGGAACAGTTCATTTTTATTGGGAACACGAACCATCTCATTGGTTAGAAGCCGGAATTTTGATCTTTCATCCTCATTACTGGAATGGAGGTTATGGTACGGAAGCACTTGCTCTTTGGGTGGAAGAACTGTTTTATCGTTTTCAACATATTCCACGTGTTGGTTTAACAACCTGGTCTGGAAACAAGCGAATGATTCGCAGTGCAGAAAAAATCGGCATGCAACTTGAAGGACGTCTGCGGAAATGTCGATTTTACAATGGCGAATATTACGATACCATTAGAATGGGCGTTCTACGAGAGGAATGGCAATCTGGAAGATCGTTGCTTCCATACTTTCCTTCCTAGATTTTAAAAACAAAGCTTAACGGGGGAGATGAGAAATTTGAAAACAATCTTGCTTGTTGGTGCAGGACATAGTCATTTACACTGCTTAAAGCAGTTGGCAGAAAATAATGACTCATCAAACCAATGGATTCTATTATCTCCTTCACGTTATCAATATTATTCAGGGATGTTTTCCGGGTTTGCTGAAGGCCTATATCATGAATCAGACATTCGCATCGACCTCAAGCCTCTCTCAAAGGCCGGCGGAGTAAACTTGATCATCGCGCGTGCTCAAATGGTTGATCCAGAAAACAAAATTCTTTATACATCAACCGGAAATGAGCTACCATTTGACGTCATCTCATTCGATATTGGATCCTTGGATGGGGATGAAAATATTGAAGGTGTGAATGAATGGAAAACTGGGATTAAACCCAATTATTTATTTACAAAGCGAGTAGACGCTTTGCGTAATAGCTTAAATTTGGTTGTAGTCGGCGGGGGAGCAGCTGGAACGGAGATGGCTCTTTCACTCCAAGCTTGGAGAAATAAACATACACCTTCTGCTATGCCTCTTAAGCTGATTCAATCCTCTGAACAGCCTTTAGTGAACGCCAACCGAATGAGCCAAAAACAAATACACCTTTTAAATGGACGAAGAGTAGTAAAAATAAGCAAAGACAAAATCTTCCTTGATAATAGACAAGAGGTTTTATATGATCAACTTTTATTTTTAGGAGGAGCACGGTCATCCAGCCTTTTTAACGACTCCAACATTCCAACTGATGAAGAAGGTTTCATGCTCGTGACCGATTTTCTCCAGTCTACTAAATACCTCTCGATGTTTGGCGCTGGTGACTGCATCGCACTAGCCTCCCATCATCACTTATTAAAAGATGGTGTAAATGCTGTTCGGCAAGGGCCTGTCCTATGGAAAAATCTGAATGCATTCATTCAGAATGAACCCCTCCTTTCATTTAAACCTAAAAAAAGACATTTGATTATTCTTTCCATTGGTAATCAAACAGGAATGCTCGTATATGGACGAATTAAAATTCTATCAAAATGGGCATGGAAACTTAAGGATCACATTGATCGAAGGTTTATGAAAAAGCATCAACGATTTAATTCGGATAAAAATTAACGAAAAACTTTCAGGTATCTTTTCGTTAATTTTGGTACGATGCCATCAAATAACTTCTCTCTCCAATAAAGATCTGCAGTTTGTTGAATGGCTGCAGTGTGATTAGGATATGGATAGGTCATATTCGAGAGAGCACTTATTTTCTCCCCTTTCTCCATTGCATAAATGACTGTCTGCATCCAATCGCCAGCTCCGTGTCCGATTGCATGAGCACCGATCATTTTCCCTTTCTGATCAGTTACGATTTTCACAAAACCAGTCATCCGATCATCCGTAATGAATCGATCGACTTTGTCTAAATGGGCGTAATAGGTTTTCACATCTTTCTCTTTTTCTCGTGCTTCTTCCTCTGTCAGTCCACAATGAAAAATTTCTGGAGTCGTGTACGTTGTCCACGGGAAGTTTTCATACGAAATACTTCGTTTTAAACCAAAAACCGCATTTTGGATAACTAGCTTCCCTTCCATTCCTGCAGCATGCGTAAATGGATACTGTCCATTCACATCACCAATTGCATAAATATGTTTAACCGATGTTTGCAGTGTATTTGAAACAGGGATTGAGCCGTTTTCATTAACCTTTAATCCCACGTTTTCCAACCCAAGGCCATCTGTATTGGCCACTCTTCCTGTCGCGACAAATAAACATTCTGCCTCAATTACCTGAACCTCATTCCCTACTCGATAATGAATTTTCTTTCGAGAGCCCTCTTTTTCAACTTTTTCAGCAGATGAATGGAAGATAAAGTGAATTTCTTTTTCCAAAAAGGATTGGGCAATCTCACTAATCTCTTTGTCTTCTTTCGCTAATAGGGTTGTACTTCTTTCTAACACGGTTACTTTGGTTCCTAATCGTGAAAAAGCTTGGGCGATTTCTAAACCAATCGATCCACCACCGATGATCACCATGGTCTTTGGGAGTTTTTGAAGATTAAAAATCGTTTCATTTGTTTCGTAATCCCCCGCTTCCATTCCCTCGATTTCCGGAATAAATGGTCTTGATCCCGTAGAAATAATCACTCTTTTCCCTTTGATTTTTTCCTTTCCAGCAATGGATAGCGTATGCTGATCTTCAAATCTTGCTTTGCCCATATAGACATCAACACCTAAACCTTCAAAACGGTCCGTACTGTCATGTTCTTGGATATGATCAATCGCCATTTTCACTCGATCCATGACTTTAGACAAATCGACTTCTCCTGAAGAAGACAATCCCCATTTATCCGCTTGTCGTACTTGATATACTTCATTTGCTGCTGCGATAAGCGCTTTTGAAGGAATACATCCATAATGAAGGCAGTCCCCTCCTAATTTCCCGCTCTTTTCAATGAGCGCCGTTTTCGCTCCAAGGGATGCTGCACCGGACGCAACCGTAAGGCCACCTGATCCTCCACCGATGACTATGACATCGTATTCTTTCATTTCATTTTCCTCCGCTTCAGGTTAAGATTTTTTTCGCCTCGATAAAGCGTTGGATTCCTGTAAACAATTCTATCACCACAAACAGTAAAGTTACCCAAAGCAGAATAGAAGGGAAAGCAAGCATGATACTAAATAGAATAAACCCTTCCGTCCTTTCTGCTAAACCTGCTTGATAATAAAACGACTTCATCCCTTCTTTTTCAGTAAGCGCACCTACTGTTAAGAAGATCGTCATCGAAATAATAATTGAAACGCTTAACAAAAGAGTTGCCCACATGACCTCTGGATGAAGAAAAGAAATACCTAATATAAGACTAATTTCAACAATCCGATCAAATGTAACATCCATTACTGTCCCGAATGGTGATGGCTTTGTCTTTCTCGCCATTGTCCCATCAACTGCATCTAAATAACCAGATAACCATAATAAGAAAATCGATAAATATGGATGACCAAAGAAATAGATGAATCCTGATGAACAACCGATAATAAAAGCCCCTATGGTTACTTGGTTGGCCGACAATCGCCATTTCAGGAACTGTTCAGCTGTTTTATCAATTGAAGGCTGAACATATTTTCTTCCATGTGTATCAAGCATTCCCTATCACCTCAAAGTTGTCTAAGCTTCTTTTTCTATTACCCTCTATGACAATCAAACGAACGAAGATTAAGAAAGACTGTGGAGCTAACCTTCATTCCTATTTGTTTTCTGATCGAACTTTATTGCCGACTCATTTTTTAAAAGAACGAATCTTCCTCTTCTCTACAAAGAGAGTCAACAATTGACCTGGTTCCCATTCTGATTCTGAGGAGACATTTAATTGAACCGTTTGGGAGATGGAAGAAAGATGAATTCGAATTAGCGGGTGGCCATTGGAATAAGATGAAGCCATGACTTTCCCTTCTAAGCAATAAACTTCATCCTGTGTAAAATCATAAGTGTAAGCTCTTTCTATTTTTAAATCGCGAATCAGGATGTACGCATGATCATTTAATACGATGGCACTGCCAAAAAAAGAAGCGGCAAAAGGAGTTAATGGTGAATAATACAATTCATGCGGTGTACTAAACTGTTCAATCCCGCCATTGTTTAAAAGCGCTACTCGATCTCCTATCATCAACGCTTCTTCTTTATCATGTGTAACGAATAATGCGGTCACACCCTCTTCTTTCAAATGCAACTTGATCCAATCTCTAAGTTCATTTCTTAACAACGGGTCTAAGCTACTAAAGGGCTCATCAAGTAGAAGCAGACTAGGATTTAAGATTAAGGATCGAATGAGGGCCACGCGTTGTTGTTGCCCTCCTGAAAGCTCATCAGGAAAAGCTTTTTCGTATTCTGATAGACCGACCTTGTTTAAATATTGTTGAGCTTTTTCTTTCGCTTCTTTCTTTCCTTCCTTTAAGCGAAGTCCATACATTACATTTTGCAATACATTCATATTCGGAAACAAAAGAGGCTGTTGAAAGACCATCCCTATCGATCTTTTATGTGGAGGGATGTCATTCATATCTTTGTTATCAATAAGAAAATCCCCTTCGGCAAAGGTCTCCAGTCCAGCCAAACACCTTAGCAAAGTTGATTTACCCGTTCCAGAAGGGCCAACTAATGCAACAATTTCCCCTTTATCAAGCATTAAATTCAAATCTGAAAAAACCACTTTTTTTGTGAATTTTTTTGAGACTTGTTTTATTTGGATAAATGAATTCATTTTGTTCCTCCTAAAATCGTTTTTCTTAAAGGAACGAATAGACGAAGAAAAAACTCGATTATGATGAAAAGAACAAGAGGAACAAGAGCAAATACGATCGAAAAAGCAGCCATAACGTTGTCATTTGCAGACTGGGAATAAGGATAATAAATGATTGCTAGCGTTGAAACATTTCCTCCTCCGATAATGGCCGTCAATAGATATTGTCCGAGGCTAATAATAACGGTTAAGAAAATAACACTTCTCACACTCGGGAGCAGTGATGGAAGTTCTACTGTCCAAAAAACATGCGCTCGGTTTGCTCCTAATAGTCTAGCTTGTTCCACTATCTTGTACCCCATTTGATCATATCCCGCTCTTAACATCTTAATGGAATAGGGAACAGTTGGAATGAGGTGCACAAGCGCCACACCGATTATATGATCAGCTAATTGAAGACGAATCATGAGCAGCTGCAGTCCTAATGCAACTGCCATCGTTGGAAGAAAAAGCGGCAAAAGTAAAAGAGATTCCAAAACCTTTTTCCCTTTAAATAGATAGAAGGATAATGCCCGTCCTGTTAAAATTCCTAGAAACAAATTTAAGAGAAGAACGATGATAGATAAGAGAAAAGAGGTTTGAATCGACCCAATCACATTCGGTTCGGTCAATAAGACATTCCATCCTGTTGTTGTCCATTCCCATTGAAAAGGTTCATTCGAACGCCACACACCTGTAAAACTTTTGAGGATAAACAAAAGAAGAGGAAAAACCATCATGATGAAGGCAAGGACAATAAAAACGATTTTTTTCATGATCAAACCCTTCCTTTCTCGTTCATCACTCTCACTTTCATCCATTCTCTTTGATGAGTGGTACGATACAGCACCCAAGAAATCATTCCTAATGAAAGGGATAAAAAAGATAAAGCAGCGTAAGCAAGGGGAAGTTCTTCCCAATTCCCACTATAAAACCATTGGTATACAAGAACCGAGATCGTTTGCTTGGAGGTAACACCTAACAAGTAAGGCACTTCAAAGGCAGTTAGGATGAAAGAAAATAGAATGAGGCCGGATTCCGTTAAGATCGGATAGACCCATGGCCATTCTGCTATTTTGAACGATTCCCATTTTCCTCCACCGAGCATCCAAACAGCTTCTTTTAGCGAACGACCGCGACTTATATAACCTGGAAGAAGCATGAGTATGACAAAAGGTGTCTCTTTCCACACGTAGGTTATGATGATACCGATTCCGTTCGTATCTTGTACGAGAAGCGGAAATGCTGATAAATTTTGAATAAGTCCGAGATGGTCTAGAAATTGTGCGAGAACGCCAGATTGTCCTAACAACAATAGAACAAAATAACCCCAAACAAAGTGAGGAAATAGCATAGGAAGCCATACAACGAGTTTTCCACTTAAGCTTTCCATGAATCCAAAACAACTTCGCACAATGGAAAGACCTAGAAAGAGTGATAAGATGGTTGCTGCAAGTGAAATCGCTACACTCGCGCCTAATGACCGCCAAAAAACAGGTTGAGAGAAAAGGGTTTCATAGTGACTAATCGTCCAGTTTCCTGCACCCACGCTCTCATAAAATGCCGCTAAGATGCCGTATAAGGCTATGGTTAAAAATAAAATGGACGGAAGGATAAGTATGACAGGTGCTTTTTTCATTGATTAATAAACTCACTTCTCCAATTCGCTTGCATCCATTCCACATACTTTGAACTAGCTTCTGGAACAAAAGAAGATGTTAATTGTTGATCAGTCGGTACACTCATCCCTCGTTTAACCTGAGCAAACTTCTCTTTCCACTTTGGCGTCAACTTGTTGTAATCAATCGGAGAACTTTCTCCCCAAAATGTCGGTTTTAGTTTCTCCAATTGCGCTTGGGGAGACAGCATGAAATTAATAGCCATCATTGCTGCAGCAGGATTAGGACTATTAAAAGGAATCGTTAAGAAATGAGTGTTGCCAATCGAACCTACATCATCAAGAACAAACGACTTAGTGGTCTTTGGAAAGACCTTTTCATCCATTAAATGCTCAGCTCGTGCTTCGTTATAACCCATTGTCATTAAAATATCACCTTTACTATAAAGACGGTCTAATTCAGTTAAAGAACGTGGATACGTCTCTCCTTGTCTCCAAAGATCCTTTTCCCAGTTTTTTAATCTGGACCAGACTTTCTTTCCCTTTTCATCTGCAAATTCCTCATTAAAAGGTTGATCGATCCATTTCTTTGGATCACCAGCAGATGCATAGAAAAGATGTCTTAGAAATGCATTCCCTGTGAAATCTTCAGCCTCTGGATAAGTGAATTTCCCTGGGTTTGATTGAATCCATTCATCCAATTCTTTTAATGTGTGAGGGGGATTCTTTATTTTGGCAGCGTCATAGTTAAAAACGAATTGCACTTTACCCCAAGGAGCTTCTAAGCCCTCTACTTTCTGACCAAAATCTGAATTTAATGCCAGGCTATCCGTATCATAATAATCACGATAATTCGGGAGATTATTGGTGAAATCACCGACAAGAAGATTTCTTTTTTTTGCATTTTTGAAATTTTCTCCGTTTAACCAAATGATATCGACCGTTCCATTCTTCTTCCCTGCTCTTTTCTCGGCATCAATTTTTTTAAGAATATCGGGAGTGTCCATTGGTACACGCTTTAAATGAATGCTATATTTCTCTTCTAATTTTGGTTTAACCCAATCATCTATGTAGCGATTAATTCCTTGATCTCCACCCCACATATATAAACGAACTTCTTTACCTTTCGATTGTTTAACAGTGGTTGTCCACGACTGTTGAATTACTTTTTTGGGGTCAGCACTTTTTTGACCACAAGCCGCAAGAAAAATGGTTACGATTATGAAAAGTAATCCCAGTCTCTTCAATTCTTCTACCTCCTTTTTATTTCGCTCTTTTCGTAAACTTTGTTGCTCTTTGTCATTTCGCAAAAATCCGCTCACTTTCCGTGGACGAACCCCAAGCCCTCCTCGCTCAGTGCGAGGCCACTAAAAAAGCCTTTTGGAACATTCATGCGAGTATAAATCGTTGATTTCGTTCCAGGCAGACGCTTTCCGCGGGCACGGCTTCCATCTACTCCGACAAACAGGAAGTTTTAGCGCAGTCGTTGCAACAGGATGTTGCGCTCTTAGACTGTGATCCTTTCTCTGCGGGGCTTTCAGCTCGTGCTATTCCCGCAGGAGTCGCTGCCCTCCACTGCAATCCATGTATAGTTTTAAAATAAAAAGTCATATCCAAAATCGCATTAAAAATGAATACAAAAATAAGTTTGTTGATTTCGTTTCGAGTCGGACGCTTACTGTTGGGTCTCACAAATCCCACTTAAAACGTGTTGATATTCAAAAAAGGATCGCAGTGTAAAATACGTATTTTAGAGACAAATCTGAGTGTTTATTTTTTATTTTCATATTTTCGTTCATGATTCAGTGATTTAAGATGAACAAGCTGCTGTAAAGAGGAAATGAAGCCCTTTTAGGAAAAACAACCATCTATGCGAAAAAAGCCTATTATTTAAATCATTTTAATCAGTAAACGTTAGAATTTCGATTTTGGATGTTTTCCGACATCATCTTAGTAGGAAAATCTTAAATCACAAGTTTTGCAGCGACAAAAGGATCATTGTAAGAAGACTGCCCCCTCGGAAGCATTTAGGTGGCCGCTGAAAAGTGTTGATTTGCAAAAAAAGTGATTTTTTCGGGGAACAAAAATGTCTCCCAGTGTAAAAATGGTATAAAAAATCCCCTATCTAAACTTTAAAGTGATAGGGAATAACATATCAATTTATTTGATAAAATTGTTACGTTTAATTGCTTCTACCCGCAACCTGAAGCATCACCGACTTCGTTATACAAAGATTCCAGCTGGATCGCTTATCGAATGACGATGCTCCACTCTCTACTCTTACGATCATAAACAAACTTTCCATGTGGAGGTTCATGTGTCCTCATTTCGTAGTCTTCATACATTTCGTCCATATTATAGAAATCACCAACAACCCAAATAGGAATTTCTATTTTCGCTCTTGTTTGTACAGCCTTTTCTAATGAGATTGCGATTCCTTCATTCATTTTTTGGATTAAAAATGAAATAACCTCTTTCGGCACGGAAGGGTAAGTTTTCCCTTTTCTCAAACCAAAGAATACCTTTTCGCCTTTAAAGGAATTCATTTTTATCGCAATGACGTTTCCTAGCATCGTATAAAAATCATCAAAGTCTCGATAATACGTTTTATTAAACCAACCATCATCATGAGACAAGTAAACGTACTGGTTATTCATCTTTTTATAAAATGGGAGATTTAAATGTTTTTTTATATGACCTAAATATAAAAGCTCAGCAATTTCTTCCCCGCTAAGTTCATTTAGGCCTTCAGAGTCATCAAAGTCAATCCAACAAAAATCGCCATAAGAATAAACGTCGTCCTTAATCAATTTCTTCAAATCATCATGATGAACATAATCGAGTAACGTGTGCATATTAAAGTCTCCATTATCAAACTGATGCTTTAACATCAATACATGTTGAAGTGGCTGCGGAAGACTATTCACAAAATCGTGGAATTCGATTCCGTAGGACATAACAAAATGGTCGTCAGGATGGATATGTACATAAATCAAATCTCGTACTAAATTGGTGTTCTTCATTATATCCCCCTCTTCACATAACGACCTTTTCAAGCTCTTCGGAACTCTCCATTGATCGTAACATTTCTTCTATCTTTATTTTATCAAAAACCAGACAAAATGCACCCTTTCACTCTCATTTTTCTTCTCTTTCCACTTTTTCCAATTGTTTATCTAAAACATTCATTCCCATTTGCAAGCCAAGCTACTATAATATGAAAAGCAGAAGTTACAAACATGACTCATGATACTCATCGAATTTATATATAAGGGGGGATTCCAATGATTAGGGAGCTAAATGAAAACCAATTAGCCTTGCTCATTATCAAAGCGCTGAAAGACAACAAAAAAAGAGAATTAAATAACATTCTAGAGGAACTGCAGCCTTACGATATGGCGACTCTCTATCTTAATCTCCCTAAGAAACACAAAGATCGTTTCCTCTATCATTTAAGCATTCCTGTTATAGCGGATATGATTCAGGAATTGGATCGAGAAACTCAGATTGAAGTTCTTGAGCGACTAGGAAACGATACATCCGGGAAAGTTCTAGATGACATGGATAATGATGACATCGCTGCCTTACTTGAAGAGATGTCACCTGAATCTGTGAAAGATTTACTTTCTGGAATGAAGAAGTCAGAGTCAACGATTGTTGAGAATTTAATGACGTATCCGCCTAAAACGGCTGGACGCCTTATGACAAATCGATTCGTTTGGATTCGAAGTTACTATACTGTGAAGGAATCAGTCGATAAATTAAAGAGCTTCGCTGAACTAGCTGAAACCATTAACTATCTTTACGTAATTGATGAAAACCGAAAATTGGTGGGAGTTGTTTCGTATCGGGACCTCCTCATCGCAGAAGTGCATGAAAAAATAACCGATATCATGTATGAAAGAGTTATTTCCGTCTCCATGTATACCGATCAGGAAGAAGTGGCACGATTAATTGAAAGATACGATTTTTTAGCCATTCCAGTTGTGGATGATCATGAAATCTTAACGGGGATTGTAACTTTTGATGATATTTTAGACGTCGTCATCCAAGAAGCAAATGAAGACATAGAAAAATTATCCGCGTCGGGGAAATCAATTGATTTTGATACGACAGCGATCGTTTCTGCTTATCGAAGATTACCTTGGCTTATTTTGCTCCTCTTCATCGGACTGTTTTCGGGCAGTATTATTGCCTCATTTCAAGACACCTTACAAAAATTTGTAGCTTTAGCTTTTTTCATGCCTATGATTGCGGGAATGACAGGAAATACTGGAACCCAGTCACTCGCGGTTGTGGTCAGAGGGCTTGCCTCCAAAGATATTGATACGAAAACAGTGTTGAAATTGATTCTCAGAGAATTTAAAGTTGGAATCATTATCGGGCTTATCTGTGGTGTTTTAATCGCTGCTATCGCCTATTTATGGCAAGGAAGTTTGGTTTTAGGATTCGTTGTAGGAAGTTCTCTGATCCTTACACTCATTATAGGAACACTCGCTGGCACGGTTATTCCACTTATACTCTATAAATTGAAGATTGACCCTGCGGTTGCTTCTGGACCTCTTATTACTACGATTAATGATATCTTTTCTTTAGTCACCTACTTTACAATCGCATCTTGGTTTCTCCATATGCTTGTATAGAAAGTCATTTCTTCGCTATCAGCCATAAAATTTGGTATAGTTTCTTTAGTACAGACATTCTTTTACTTAGGAGGTGTTTGTCTTATTTCTTAAATAGAAAGGAATAAGACAGCCATTTGACCATTATCAATATTATTATCGTTGCGATCCTCATTGCAATGACGGCATTTTTTGTTGCTTCCGAATTTGCGATCGTCAAAATTAGAACCTCACGAATTGATCAGTTAATTGCAGAAGGGAACAAGAAAGCAATTGCAGCAAAAGAAGTCGTTTCAGATTTAGACGGTTACTTATCTGCTTGTCAGTTAGGTATTACAATCACCTCTCTAGGACTTGGGTGGTTAGGTGAGCCTACCATTGAGGATTTATTGAACCCATTGTTCCACACGATGCATGTTCCTGGTTCTGTTTCCCACATTCTTTCTTTTGTTTTAGCTTTTTGTTTTATTACTTTCTTACATGTTGTAATAGGAGAGCTTTCACCAAAGACACTGGCGATTCAGAAGACAGACGAGATTGCTTTAATGATTGCAAAACCTCTCATTTGGTTTAATCGAATCATGTATCCTTTTATTTGGATTCTTAATCACTCTGCTCGCTTAGTTACCGGGATATTTGGGTTAAAGCCAGCTTCAGAAAGTGAAGTCGCTCATTCAGAAGAAGAGTTGCGTATTATCTTGTCTGATAGCTACAAAAATGGAGAGATTAATCAATCCGAATATCGTTATGTCAATCGGATATTTGAATTTGATAACCGGGTAGCGAAAGAAATCATGGTCCCTCGAATGGAAATTATGAGTTTAGAGAAAAACGCTACCCTTGAAGATATCACTGGACTCATTCAGGAAGAAAAATATACACGTTATCCAGTTACTGAAGATGGGGATAAAGACAACATTATTGGAATGATCAATATGAAGGAAGTATTAACGGATTGTGTGCAAAATGACTTTAAATTAGATCGTCCTCTTTCTGATTATATTAATCCAATCATTCTTGTTATTGAGAACATTCCGATTCAAGACCTACTAGTAAAAATGCAGAAAGAACGCACTCATATGGCCATCTTAATGGATGAATACGGCGGAACAGCAGGACTTGTTACTGTTGAGGATATCCTCGAAGAAATTGTTGGAGAAATTAGGGATGAGTTTGACGCAGATGAATTACCTCTTATTCGTAAAAAAGGTGAAAATCATTATTTGCTTGATTCAAAAGTATTAATTGAGCAAGTAAACCACCTTCTACACCTGAACCTTTCCGACGAAGAAGTAGACACTATTGGCGGTTGGATGCTTACTCAGAAGTATGAATTGGTACAAGGTGATACGATAATAGAAGATGACTACATTTTTACTGTCATTGAAATTGATGGGCATCACATTTCTTATATTGAAGTTCAACCTTTTGAAAAAGATGAAGCTCAAATAACTCAATATAATCACCGAAGTGTTATTGACAAAAAAGGGGCTGTCTACTAAGTTCCTAAAATAAAACAGGTGGAGAAAAACGACTCTTTTTTCTAAGGGCACAAAAAAGTCTATTCATCATTTCTTAACTGAGTCCATTACATGATTTAAATCCTCAATCTTAAATGCGAACCTTTCATTTGTCTATTATTTATTCATTCGATTTTCTTTCATCTAAAAATAATATGGTTCCTTTGCTATTCAAAACCTAACAGAATGTGCCGGCTTTCCAATCTAATTAAATCATCCATTCTCCTTTGAAGAAAAGATAATTATCTCTGAATTGTATACAAGTATACTAATATCAGGTTTTCAGGTGATTTCCAATCAAGAATCTTTAAACCTTTAGCCATTTATGGTGATTTGCGATATTTTTGTGCCAAAAGAGAATGCTTCTTCAAATGAATGAACTTGTCGACTTATCTTTTGTACTAATTGAATGGAAACATAAATATTGTCTTGATACCAATTGTCATGCAGTAGTCTCTTTTATATCAAATTAGATGTTAGCGCTTTTCAATTATACTTGTTTATTTACTCATTCCTATTTGAATATTGACCATTTTTATTTTTATCACTTGATTTCCTATGATGGATAGGCTTTTTCATGTGATTTCGCTCTCCGAATTCACGGCTATTTGTTTGACGTTGATTCGTAATTTCCTTATAATATTCATAATCTTATTGAACGGAGAGGGGTGATCGCATGGGGCAGTGAAGCTTTTTACATTACTGAATAGTACCGAGATGGACCATCAGATGAATAAAAAAGCAGACACCTTTGTGCAATGCAACTTATCATCCCTCAATTCTCGATGTAATCAATCTAAAAATCTTTTTTCACACTATAGGAGGTGACTCCTTTCTCGTTTAACAGCGAGCAAAGGAACCGTATTTGGACATATTGAATTTGGTGCTTGTCGCAGTATTAATCGCGTTAACCGCCTTTTTCGTTGCTTCTGAATTTGCCATAGTCAAAGTCAGAGGTACACGTATTGATCAGTTAGTTGAAGAAGGGCATCCTAAAGCTTTAAACGCTAAACACGTTATTAGTCATTTGGATGAGTACCTTTCCGCTTGTCAGTTAGGAATCACTATTACAGCTCTAGGTTTAGGGTGGTTAGGGGAACCAACGATTGCACGTTTGTTGAACCCACTCTTTAAGTTACTTACACATTCCGGGCTCGTTTACTCATATTCTTGCCGTCATTATTTCATTTACACTGATCACCTTTTTGCATGTGGTGATTGGTGAGTTGGCACCAAAAACAGTAGCGATTCAAAAAGCTGAAATGATTGCACTTTATTTTTCTAAACCTCTTATTACCTATTACAAAATTTTATATCCATTTATTTGGTTACTTAACAATTCAGCAAGAGTTTTCACTGGTCTTTTCGGCTTGAAATTGGCATCTGAAAATGAAATGGCTCATTCAGAAGAAGAACTTCGCCTAATTCTATCAGAAAGCTACAAAAGTGGAGAAATCAATCAATCTGAATTTAGCTATGTGAATAAAATATTTGAATTTGATAACCGAATTGCAAAAGAAATCATGGTACCTCGAACGGAAATGGTCTCACTTTCTTTAGAAGACGACCTTGATTCCTTTCTAACGATCGCAAAAGAAGAACAATTTACACGTTACCCAGTAATGGATGGCGATAAAGATCATATTCTTGGTCTAGTTAATGCAAAAGAAGTTTTCACCGATCTTCTTAAAGATCATGGTCATGTTACTTATTCACTTGAAAGTTATATCCGCCCAATTATTCGTGTTATTGAATCCATTCCAATCCATGCATTACTTCTTAAAATGCAAAAAGAACGTATTCATATGGCGATCTTAATTGATGAGTATGGAGGTACTTCTGGATTAGTAACGGTTGAAGATATCTTAGAAGAAATTGTCGGGGAAATCAGAGATGAGTTTGACCTTGATGAAGTCCCTTTAATCCGCAAAATTAAAGAAGAACATTACATTCTAGATGCAAAAGTATTAGTTCCTGAGGTTAATGAACTCTTAGGTACCCATATTAATGATGAAGACATTGATACAATCGGTGGATGGGTCTTAACTGAAAATTATGATGCAAAACAAGGAGACCGGCTTTTGCATGAACTTTATGAGTTTACAATTTTAGATATGGAAGAGCATCACATCAGATATGTTGAAGTTAAAAAAACCACTCAAAATAGTGACGAGGTCATTGTAGAAATCGAAAGTCCCAATACAAAAGATTCTACTACCCCCTTCTCAAACTCTGAAGCAATGTCATAAGAAATGTGGAAATCGCGTGCTCAGCCTCGACTGTCATTTGCTTACTTTCAAGGAGGGTTGTTTTCACCCACCGGAGAAAGTCAAAAATGAAAGGAGAGGTTAGCGATTGGAACTAGACATCACGAAATGTGGAAGCGACGCGTTCTGAGAACAGTGAAAACTAAAGGATTACAGTCTAAGTTCGCAACGTCCTGTTGCAATGACTACCGATGAATATAAACAAAAGTCCGCCTTTAAGGCGGACTTTTGTTTATATTCGATTTATTTAGACGATCTTTCAACAAATGTCATTATTTCTCGGGAAATAATGACATAATCCTCATTCCTACTCTTCATCTCCTACTATAAAACGCATGTGTTTGGAGAGAACGCATAATTCCACTGGCGTTTCAGTATAAACTTCGCCATCCATATCAATTTCAGTGGACGGATAAGTCGAAAGTTTAACCGATTTTGTTTGAATATGTTCTATTTCCGTTTGGTTATCTTCCCAACTTTCTGTACTCTTCGCCGTTAATACCTCTTTTAACAACTTCATTCCAGCTTCTTTTATTATGAATAAATCAAGAAGACCATCGTTTAACTTGATTGACGAAATAGGAAGTCTGCTTGCACCAAGCGATTTCCCATTGACTGCTAGAATCATAACTGCTTCATCTTCTATCACGCCACTGTCGACTGTTACTTTGAAAGGAAAGGGTTGCTTAGAATTCACCGTCTTCAAAGCGCTTATGTAATAACTCAATTTACCAAGTACTCCTTTAGAATTTGAATCAATATTCTCTGAAGTATCTACAATAAGTCCAATCCCTAAAAAGTTAGAATAATAACGGTCGTTTGCTTTTATGATGTCGATCCCTTCCGTTACTCCTTTTTTAATCGCATCCGCAGCCTTTTGAAAGTTTTGGGGTATACCTATACTTCTACTGAAGTCGTTGCAAGTCCCCCCAGGCAAAATAGCTACAATTGGTCTTCTTTCTAATTTGGCTAACCCATTAATGCATTCATGGACGGTTCCATCTCCCCCATGAATGATGACTAAATCATAGTCTTGACCAAATTCTTCACACAACCTCTCCGCATCCCCTTGCTCTTCGGTTTGCATAATAGTAAGCTGTTTAATTACATTTAACAAAGTACCCATTATCTGTCCAATCGTTTGATTAATATCTTTCTTACCTGCATTTCCATTTATTAAAAGAAGCGCATTATCATATTTTTTCATAGAGATTCTCCTCCAGTCATATAAAGTTTTTATACCTTTAATCGAATCTTTACAAACACAATCTTGATCGTTCCATACAAAAAAACATCCAACAATCGTTAGATGTTTAAAAGGTGTAGCTCTTGTCCATTAGGAGATATTTATGATTTGATCACAGAAGATAATTGATTAACGGACTGCAGCACTTCAAGGCGAGATTTAGTCTTAGAAATCTTCACACCGACCTTCGCTAAATTAGAAATGACTTTTTTTAACCGTTCACTTTCCCTGTTCAAAGCATGCACCTTCTTTTTTATGGAATGAATATCTATACATACGATTAAGTTAATAGAAAGTTTCATAAATCATCAAATCATTGATTGTCTTTCTTATATATTACCACCACACTCCAATAAATACTCCTCGATTTAAGAAATAATCCGATTTGTTTTTGAATGAAGGGATCTTAGGTATTACTATAAACACTAAACATTAAGAAATGATGAGAGCAAGGTAAGTTTTTTATTTGTTTGAGTAAATATTAAGCAGTTTAAATAATCATTTTGATTTCTCTATATTCAATAAAACAACTCGCTTCTACGGATGAACGTTCGATCTTTTTGTGAAAAAACACGAGTCCACTGAAAAAGTCTTGTTGGCACATCAATGCGTGTATAAGTATGAATTTCCGTTCCAGCGATCGCTTTCAGCGGGCACGTCTTCCGGCTCATTACAAAGTGATTTAAGAAAAGCAATCTGTAATAAATAGGAAATAAAGTTTTTTTTATAAAAAACAACAATCTTTACGAAAACCATCCTTAAAATGACAATATTTTCCTAAATTAGGTTGTTTCTTTTAATTAAATATTTTATGATTAAGTATCAGAATATTTCGCAAAATCTTCATTTAGGCTATCCATTCGTCCGTTTGAATGTCTAAAGGAATATTCTTTCTTTTTATTCTCTTCATTTCTAGACTGAAGGAGGCTATGTTTCATTGAGAACCATTCGTGAGCATCGAATTGAAGTACGGAACTACCGGCGAAGCCAAAGAAATCAACGATTCACAGAAGGATTAATGGAATTATTCTTTATGTTAGCAGGAATTGTCATCATTACAGGTATTTTAGTTTTCTTACTTAATTATTGGTCTGCTGATACACCATTTACTTCATAAATTTAAATCATAAGTAAACGTGTTCTCCTCCATGGAAGAGACACGTTTTTTTAATGGCAGAGAATTTCTCCCCCATTTAAATCAAGTTAACCCTTAGATGTATAACTAATCGTTATGTTAATTCATAATTTTTATGTATTTTACTTATCGATGGTGAAGGGATATCTTAAAATTATGGGGAGGGATTCAGATGATGTATACAGCTCTATTGCTTGGTCTATTCGTTTCATTTGTTGGAACCTTTGGCGGAAGTGGCGGTTTAATTGGCTTACCTGTGATGCTACTTATGGGACTACCAGTTATTTCTGCAATCTCGATTGCAAAATTTTCAAATATGATCAGCTCATTTTCAACTTTTTTTTATTTAGTCAAGAAAAAGGAAATTAAATGGAAGGAAGTTCTTCCCCTCATCCCTATTAGCGTAATAGGAGGGATGATCGGTGCATTTATTTCATCTAGTATTCCACAAAATTATACACATGCCATTGCAATCACCCTCTTATCTGGCGCATTATTTATCCAGTTCACAAAGAAAAAATGGAAAAAAGAAAAAGAAATAAAAGAATCGAAAATGAGAATACTGCTTCCTCCTTTGTTCGGAATTAGTATTTATGACGGAGCTTTTGGTCCAGGTCAAGCAACCCTTTTAATGCTTGTCTATTTACAAAATGGTTATTCTTACTTGCGGTCAATGGCATTCACCCGCTTTCAAACTTTTATCGGGTCAATTGGAGCGTTTTCTATTTATGCTGCCGGCGGCCATTTTCCATTTCACTTTGGCATTTCCTATGCTATCGGAGCGATTGTTGGTGCCCAAATTGCCGTTCGAGTGGCGCAAAAAATGAAACCTAGGTTTGCCATCTATATTATTAACACTCTTACCGTTCTATTGCTCGTTCAATTAAGTTATCAATTCGTCCGTTCCTTATTCTTTTAACATGATGATTAACAATAATAAGAATTATGAATCCATTTTCTAATCGCTTGTTTATTGGTGAAACAAGAACATTTGAACTTTGGTCGGATGCAGAACTAGACAGCAACGACTGCGCTACAACATCCTGTTTGAGGGCACTGAAAAAGTTCTATTGGAACGTCAATACGAGTGTGGGAACGATTTCGTTCCCATACTCGCATTTTTCTCTTATAAACCGTGGTTTTCCGTTCCAGGCAGACGCTTTCCGCGGGCACGGCTTCAATCTCCTCGTCACTGCGTTCCTGCGGGGCTTTCAGCTCGTGCTTTTCCCGCAGGAGTCGCTGCCTTCCACTACCATTCAGTAACGGTGTAAAAAGAACGATCTTATCCAATTTCACTTTATAGATGAAGACAAAAATGTCGCCCAGTCTAAAATTCGTGGCTAGAAGCGAATCTGAGGGCTCGTTTTTCATTTGCAGATTTTCAATCTATAAAAATTGGACATTTTCAGTGGCCTCTCCTGTTTGCCGGAGGAGACCCGGTGCTCGCCCGTGGAAAGCTTTCAACTGGAACGAAAATCAATAGGTTTTATATTATTGGCTAGTGCTTTTTAAAACTTCCTTATTTACAAATGATTGAATGAATGATGAAATTGTTTCCTATCGTAAATAAACTATTATTTCTTATTTATGAAGAATTGTATGTAAATTCCCTGCTTTTTGATTATACTTAGGGAGATACAAATACATTACTAGAAAGGGATTTATAGATGAGTATTCTAGCAATCTTACTTAGTTTACTATTTCTTTTAAATCTCATATTTGCTGCTGTTGTCATCTTTTTGGAAAGACGCGATCCCAGTTCAACATGGGCTTGGCTAATGGTTTTGCTGTTCATCCCTTTTGTAGGATTTATTCTTTATCTTATATTCGGACAGAACTTAAGCCGTAAACGTTTATTCAACTGGGACGACATTAAGAAAATTGGGATTGAAGATTTAATTAGCCAACAAATGCAAGCTGTGAAAAGTCACACCTTTTCTTTCCACCACCCTGAAACTGAAGCATATAATGACTTGATTTTTATGCAGCTTATAAATAACGATGCCGTACTGACACAAGACAATGAAGTATCAATCTATACAGACGGTCAAGACAAATTTGATGCTTTATTGGAAGATATTGATCAGGCTGAGGATCACATTCATCTTCAATACTATATTTTCGCCAAAGATGATCTTGGAAAACGTGTTCGTGATGCATTAATTAAAAAAGCGAAAGAGGGAGTCGAAGTAAGGGTTCTCTATGATGATATGGGTTCTAGAGACTTATCTAAACGCTTCTTCCGTGAATTAATTGAGCATGGAGGAGAAGTGGAAGCTTTCTTTCCATCAAGAATTCCTTTTATTAACCTTCGACTAAACTACAGAAATCATCGGAAATTGGTTATTATTGACGGGAAGATTGGGTTTGTCGGTGGATTTAATATTGGAAACGAATATTTAGGCTTAGATTCAAAATTTGGGTATTGGCGAGATACACATCTTCGTATAAGAGGGAAAGCGGTAAATGCGATTCAAGCTCGCTTTATTTTAGATTGGAACCAAGCCTCTCATAAACATGATGTTGAATTTTCGCATCGCTATTTCATTGAGAACCTCCCTGCAGGTGATGTTGCCATGCAAATTGTCACGAGCGGTCCTGACTCCGAATGGGAACAGATTAAAAATGGGTATATAAAAATGATCATGTCTGCAAAGAAAAACATTTTAATACAAACTCCTTATTTTATCCCGGATGAAAGTGTGCTAGATGCCATTCGCATCGCTGCACTATCAGGTGTGGAAGTAAAAGTCATGATTCCAAACAAACCTGATCACATGTTTGTTTATTGGTCGACGTATTCTTACGTAGGAGAAATTCTCAAGGCTGGAGCTCGCGTTTATCTGTATGAAAATGGATTTATTCATGCCAAAACGATCGTTGTTGATGATAAAATTGCTTCCGTTGGTACAGCAAATATTGATGTTCGAAGCTTCCGCCTTAATTTCGAGGTCAATGCATTCATTTACCATCGTGAAACAGCTGAGAAGCTGGTCATTTCGTATAACAAAGACATCGAACTTTCAACCGAGTTGACGATGGATGCTTATTTAAATCGAACTAAAATGATTCGCTTTAAAGAGTCTATTTCTAGATTATTAAGTCCCATTTTATGATTACACTTCTACAAGGGAAAAAGATTACGAGCGCATTTCTTCTCGTAATCTTTTTTTGTGCTTTGACTTGTTCATTAAATCAATATGGGTGACTTTTCAACGTGCATGGTCCATTTTCTCCCTTAATCTCTATTGCCATTTTTTCTTATTTAGCAGTGCCCTTCTCACCTAACGATCAAAAATTATTTCATTTCAAAATGTTTTAACCTAGCAACGATTAGTACCCTATTTTCTTTTTAATTTCCTTCAGCATAGGTTTGGCAAATGAGCGCGCTTTTGCTGCCCCATCAATTAATATTCGATCCATATATTCTGGATTAGCCATTAATTCATGGTATTTCTTACGAGATTCGCTTAGTTCTCGGTTAATGACAGCGAAAAGCAATTTTTTAACCTCTCCCCACCCTATACCACTTCGAAATAGTCGTTGCATTTCCTGCCTTTCTTGAAAGGAGGAGAACTCACGATACAGTTGATAAAGAACGGATTCATTTGGATCCTTGGGTTCATTAGGTGAAGTTGAGTCTGTTTTAATTCGGTTGATTTTCTTTCGCAGCTCGGATTCTTCACAAAACAACGGAATTGTATTGCCGTAACTCTTACTCATCTTCCTACCATCCAAACCAGGTAAGAGAGTGCCTTCTTCTTCAATCACATACTCTGGTAGTCGAAATGTATCTCCGTATAGTCGATTAAAAGATTCCGCAATATCGCGGGCAATTTCAATATGCTGAACTTGATCTTTTCCAACTGGAACTTTATTTGCTTTGAAAAGAAGAATATCTGCAGCCATCAATATCGGATAATTGAATAAGCCCATATTAACCCCTGTATCTATATCGATCCCGTTTAGGCTATTTTCGGAAACTTGTGCTTTGTAAGCATGAGCCCGGTTAAGCAAACCTTTGGGTGCTACACAGGATAAGATCCACTGCAATTCTAAAATCTCAGGAACATCGGACTGATTGTAGAAGACGACTTCTTCAGGATTTAAGCCGAGAGCAATCCAAGCAGCAGCAATCTGAGATCGGCTTTTTCTCAACTCCGCGGCATCATGGACAGCATTTAGACTGTGGTAATCGGCGATAAAGTAATAATGACTCCCCTTCTCCTTTGCCATATGAAGCGCTGGTTTAATTGCTCCAATATAATTCCCCAAGTGTAGTTCGCCTGTAGATTTTATTCCTGTGACATACGTTAGGTTCTTCATATAAATCTTCCTCCCTTTGATGAGCCAAACTCCTATAAAACGCAAAAAATCCCCATCCAATAAGGACGAGGACTCGTGGTGCCACCTTTTTTTACTTGTCATAAAACAAGCTGCTCAACAGTACGAAAACCATTACGGTTTTGATACTTGTTCCTTTTAACGGTGGAACGTTCCGCTGAAGCCTACTTTCGTTTCGGTTCAGAAGCTCAAAAGCCCATTCAATCAAGATCTCTCACTGATTCGCACCAATCATCAGCTCTCTTTAGAGTTTTCCTGATTTACTATTCTTTATCATCGCACAATATGAAGTTAACCGAATTATTTGATTTCATTTTACCTAATAATTGGTTTCATGTAAATAGTGATTTCTTATTTTATAGGCTATGTTAGTGGATGTTGTTGATAGGAAGGAAAAACTCTCACTAGTGGAAAAACGAGCGAGTCGATACCATGCAGTGTGGTTTTTTAAGCCGCTAAAAAAGTCCAAATTTTAAAGATTGAAAAGCTACAAATGAAAAAGAAGTACTCAAAAGACACGTATTTTTGTCTTCATCTTTAAACAACCATGATTGGACTTCGTTAAAATAGCATTTTCAGATATGATCGTTCTTTTTTAAACGTTACTTCAATGGCAGTGGAAGGCAGCTACTCCTGGCGGGCAAAGACCCAAAATACGATTGTTGATGATTACGATAAATGAAAAAAGCAACCAAATGGAAAGCTCCATAAGGTTGCGGTGATTACCTGTGTGAATAAGTTTTTGAAAGTTGCATGTCATATCTTATCCAACATGGCCTCCTGTACCGGTACGAATCAGGCAAAGTTTCGTGACAGGATTCCTCTCACTATCGCACACTAGTCTCTGCGAAAAAAATATTCGCCAGGTCTATTTGGCATACATATTTTTATTTAGCTGCACCTGTTGCTTGGAGTGCAGACGCTCGACTCCTGCGGGAATAGCATGAGCCTTGAGACCCCACAGGGAGCACGCTTTTCGCGACCGAGGAGGCTCAAGTCATGCCCGCGGAAAGCGAGCGCTGGAACGAAAAGCAACCGTTTCATACACCAAAATCACTATTTTTTTCTGAAAAATAAATGGGAAAACTCTTGACTAATGGTAAAAAAGCGTCTGCCTGGAACGGAAATCCGCAGCTTATACTCTCATCGATGTTCCAAGAGAACTTTTTCAGTACCCTCGGGCTTTTTTATGAGGAGGCTTGATCATTCGTCTATGGAAAGCGAGTTACTTTGCTGAATGTAGAAAAATCAACGTGCACGTTTAACATGGCCATTTCACAAAATATATTCCTTTTGAACGTTATTGATCGTTTTTGGTTGTTTATGATTGTTATTGACTGATTAATGTGCTATTTTATTTATATTAGAAAATTGTAAGCGTTTTATATCAAGAAAATACAAAGGAGCCATTCGAATGCTAACTCCTGAACGACAGAAAATGATCATGAACCTTTTAGAAGAAAAAGGGATTGCCAAATTACAAGAACTTGTTGAATTGACAAACTCCTCTGAATCGACCATTCGTAGAGATTTAAGTCAAATGGAAGAATCAAACCAATTGCACCGTGTTCATGGCGGTGCTTCGCTTCCAAAAACCACACGTGAAGAGTTAAGTATAAAAGAAAAAGCCTCAAAATTTGTAGATTCTAAACGAGCCATTGCTCAGTATGCTTCTTCTTTGATTGAAGAAGGAGACAGTATTTATCTGGATGCAGGAACGACCGTCTATGAGATTATTCCATTTATAAAAGATAAAGTAATTACCGTCGTGACGAATGGTCTGACTCATATTGATGCCTTGTTGCAAACAAAAGCGAAACTTTATATCCTCGGCGGAGAAGTCAAAGTCAAAACAAGTGCGTTAATCGGCGGAACAGCACTAAAAGCGCTCGAACAATTTCGTTTCGACAAATGCTTTATCGGTACAAATGGAATCCATGATTCATTAGGATATTCTACTCCTGATCCAGATGAAGCCTATGTGAAACAAAAAGCGATCGAATACTCTGATCAGGCTTTTGTCCTAGCAGACGCTTCAAAATTCGCTCAAACTACTTTTTCAAAATTTGCAAACATAGAAGATGCCACCATTATTACCGATTTAGATAAACCCGCTATCTTAAAACCAATCAAATTGAAAACAATAGTAAAGGTTGTGACGAAATTATGATTTATACATGCACACTCAATCCATCGATTGATTATATGGTTCAAGTTCCTGCATTCCATTTAGGATCATTGAATCGTGCAGAACAGGAAGCTAAATATCCAGGCGGCAAAGGGATTAATGTTTCTCGTGTTTTAAAAAGGCTAGGCACAGAATCAATTGCATTAGGATTTCTTGGCGGTTTCACTGGACAGTTTATTGAGGATTGGCTTACTTCTGAAAACATCGAATCGCGCTTTGTACAAGTAGATGGAGACACCCGCATTAATATTAAATTAAACACTGGCGATGAAACCGAAATTAATGGAAATGGACCAAGAATTACCGTTTCTCACTTAAAAGAATTATTTATGCATCTCGACCAGATGAACGAAGATGATTTACTCGTCTTAGCAGGGAGTATTCCTTCATCTCTTCCCAGTGAACTGTACACAGAATTTGCAAAAAAAGCTCACGGCCGCAATATTCCTTTTGTAATCGACACAAGTGGGAAAAATTTATTAGAAGTTTTACCATATAAGCCATTTCTCATTAAACCCAACCACCACGAGTTAGGTGAGTTTTTTAATACTGTTATAACATCTCGAGAAGAAGCGATTCCTTTTGCGAAACAACTTATTGAACAAGGTGCTCAACACGTGATTGTTTCGATGGCTGAAAAAGGCTCTCTTCTTGTCACCAACGATCAAGTTCTTTTTCTAGATGTACCTAAAGGAGAAGCGCTCAACACAGTGGGTGCTGGGGATTCATTAGTCGCCGGATTCTTAAGTGAGTGGACGCGAAACAAAGATTTAATTCGCTCATTCAAAAAAGGAGCAGCCAGTGGAAGCGCTACTGCTTTTTCAAAGGATCTATGTAAAAAAGAGTTGGTTGAAGAGTTAGAACATCAACTCACAATCTCAACAATAGAATAGGAGGATCTAAATCATGAAGATTACTGACTTACTAAAAAAAGATACGATTTTACTAGAATTAACGAGTCGAACAAAAGAGCCTGTGATTGATGAATTAACCGATTTATTGGACCGTGCTGGTCGATTAAAGAATAAACAAGACTTTAAAGCAGCTATTTTAAAACGTGAGGGGGAAAGTACAACCGGCATTGGTGAAGGCATTGCCATTCCACACGCTAAGACGGCTTCTGTGCGCACTCCAGCGATTGCTTTCGGGCGTTCTACACAAGGAGTAGATTACGATTCCCTGGATGGCCAACCTTCTCACCTGTTCTTCATGATTGCAGCAACCGAAGGAGCGAATCAAACCCATTTAGAAACACTTTCTCGTCTCTCATCTCTATTAATGGATACAGATTTCAGAGAACAACTTTTACAAGCGAGCACGGAAGATGATGTGTTAGCCATCATCGATGCAAAAGAACGAGAAGAAAACGGCGATGAAAGGAATGAAGAGCCATCTACAAACTCTTCAAATGAACGCTACATCCTTGCCGTAACAGCTTGTCCTACTGGAATTGCTCATACTTATATGGCTGCTGATAGCTTAAAAGCGAAAGCAAAAGAATTGAATATTTCTTTCAAAGTCGAAACAAATGGGTCTAGTGGTGTAAAAAATGAATTAACAGTTGAAGATATCGCAAAAGCGGATGCCATTATCGTGGCAGCAGATAAACAAGTTGAACTGGAACGCTTTGCTGGAAAAAAAGTGATTCAAGTTCCTGTTGCAGACGGTATTCGCCGTCCGAAAGAATTACTCGATCAAGCTGTGGGTGATGATGTACCGATCTTTAAAGGAACGGGATCCGATAAGTCTAAATCTAATACGCCTCAACGATCAGGGTTTTATAAACACTTGATGAGCGGCGTATCGAATATGCTTCCATTTGTCGTTGGTGGTGGTATATTAATTGCCATTTCTTTCTTCTTTGGTATTCACTCAGCCGACAAAGCAGATCCTTCTTATAACGCTTTTGCCGCTGCGATTAATACCATTGGCGGCGGAAATGCCTTCTACTTACTTGTTCCTGTTTTAGCTGGATTCATTGCGATGAGCATTGCAGATCGGCCAGGATTTGCACCCGGTATGGTGGGAGGACTCATTGCTTCTACAGGTGGTGCAGGTTTCCTAGGAGGACTCATTGCCGGATTCTTGGCTGGTTACCTCGTCTTATTGATAAAGAAACTATTTAGCGGATTACCGCAATCTTTAGACGGCCTCAAACCAGTCTTAATTTATCCATTACTCGGTATTTTCTTTACGGGAATGATCATGTTATTCGTTGTTGTAGAACCTGTGAAGGCATTCAATGTTGCACTTGAAGGATGGTTACAAAATTTAGGTACTGGAAACCTTGTCTTATTAGGTATTATATTAGGTGGAATGATGGCGATCGATATGGGTGGCCCTATTAACAAAGCAGCATTTACATTTGGAATTGCGATGATTGATGCTGGAAACTTCGCCCCACACGCAGCCATAATGGCAGGTGGAATGGTCCCTCCATTGGGTATGGCCATTGCAACAACACTTTTCAGAAAAAAATTCACGAAAACGGAACGAGACGCCGGGATGACTTGTTACGTTTTAGGAGCAACATTTATTACAGAAGGAGCCATTCCTTTCGCTGCAGCTGATCCAGCAAGAGTGATTCCGTCAGCTGTCATTGGGGCAGCTGTAGCAGGCGGACTGTCAATGATGTTTCATATCGGTTTACCTGCTCCTCATGGAGGAATCGTGGTGATTCCTTTAGTGCAAGGAAATCCGCTTGCTTACGCACTCGCTATTATCATTGGAGCGATAGTAACTGGCGTTCTGGTTGGACTATTAAAAAGACCCATAACCGTACAAAATTAATACTCAAAAAAAAGGCTGGGACAGAACTAAAATGCCCAAGTTTAAAGTCGAATCATTTCTTAACTGAGTCCATTTCATGCTTTATTTCCTCAATCTGAAATGCCAACCTTACAGGTGACTATTCTTTCATCATTCGATTCTCGTTTTCGACGGACGCTTTCCGGGGGCTCGCGTCGAACTAACTTAAGCTAAAGCTTAAGTGGATTTCGCCGTCTTCGCTATTCCCCAGGAGTCGCCGTCTGCCACTTCAATCGAATAAAATGTTTGACTTTTAAGAACCGATTTCTAATGATGGAATTGATTTAAACGAAGAAAAAAATAAAGTGAAAAATCCGAACGAATACGAAAATTCCACTTAGAATTTCGCTATATCGTTCGGATTTTTCTTTACCTAAAATACTTCTGTCCCAGCTTCTTTTCTATTATTCTATGCCTGTTTGAAGCTCCTTCTTGTTACTCGATCCCTTATCCATTCGAATGAGCCATACGGTTAATAATACCCCTAAAGCCGCTAATATCGCATAGAAAGAGTAAACAGCATAGATCGAATATCGTTCATACAAGATTCCGCTGCAAAATGTACTAAACCAGTTTCCTAACCCATTCCCAATGGCTGCATAAAGTGTTACAGCTGTAGCAGCAATGTGGGTCGGAGTAATATCGCGAATGTATTGAAGCCCTGCTGGAATAAATAATCCGATTGAAAAACCTTGAATAACAGCTGACGTATACACGAGCCATAAATCGGGCTGTGTAAAATAAAACACCCATCTGATCAAAGAGACACAACCTGCGATTGCGACTACCTTCAGCAATCCAAAGCGTTCGATCCATTTCTGCGCAATACGCATGAAGGGAATTTCAGATAAGACGGCAACTAGAAACGCGGTTCCAATTCCTGCATAAGTTCCTCCCCTTGCTTCTACAAATAAACCAAAGAAAAAGTTGTTTGCTAGATTAGGACCGAAAATTAAAAACGTGATAGCAAGAAAGATTAAAAACTTTTTATAGGTTAAAAGTTCCTTTAACCCTGACTTAATTGAAATTTTGGTAGATGCTCTTTCCTTTGGTGCTTTTAAAGCAAGAATCGAAGCAAATAAGCAAGATAAAAAGAATGAATAAAAAATGACTCCTGGACCGATCTTCCCTTCAGCTAACCTTCCCATAATGAAAACAGCTAACCCGAAGCCAAGTGACCCGAATAAACGAATGTTGCCATAATTATACTTGACTTTACTTGTGTATTTTAATGAAATACTATCTGAAACTGGAATGATCGCACTCTGAAAAATAGCTACAAAAACGGCGACAATAAGAATCGTGCTATATCCATTGAATAGAATGTATCCTAATCCACATATACCAGCTAAAAAAGTGGTCAATGACAAGATTCTCGTTGGTGCATTTGTAACATCACAAATCATTCCCCACAATGGTTGGAAGAAAATCATCATAATAGGACCGATGGAAAGAATTGTTCCAATTTCATACCCATTCAGCTTCTCTACATCACTTAAGTACAGACTGAGAAGAGGTGCGATGCTACCTGTCCCGAAAAACGCAAATAAATAAAAACTTTGAAGCAATTTGATTTGACGACTAGCTATTTGATTCATGTATAATACCTCCGCTTTGCTCTTTTTCAGAAAAGCAATTCATCTTAATTTTAATAGTCTACTAGGTTTATGTAAACGTTCATTCCAACACATAGAATGATCATAGAAAAAACAACAGAAACACTCCTGTTGTTTTCATCCTGTAAATATATTTCCTTCAGGGTAACGAATTTTTTCTTTCTGTTTTTTTGTAATGGAATACATAAGTGTTAATGGACCGATCTTACCAAAAACCATAACAACGATTAAAATGATTTTCCCAGCAGAAGTGAGAGACGGTGTAAAATTCATTGTTAATCCAACCGTTCCAAATGCTGAAACTGTTTCAAAGATTATTTGAAGAAAACTCCCCTTTTCTGTAATCATCAGAATAAAGGCTGCAGCAAAAACAAATAGTGTACTAATTGTCATGATCGTTAATGAACGATAGATGATTTCTCCTTTGATTCTTCTATTAAAAATGTTAATATCTCGATTTCCTCGAATAAAGGTGATGACAACAGCAACGATCACCACAAAAGTAGTAAGTTTAATCCCTCCGCCGGTCGATGTACTTCCAGCTCCAACAAACATAAAGAAGATCATGAAAAAGGCGGTACTCGGCTCAAGAGCAGAGATATCAATCGTATTAAACCCAGCTGTTCTTGTTGTCACAGATTGGAAGTAAGCTGCCATAATCTTTCCAAATAGAGGTAGATCTCCAAGTGTTTTTGGATTGTGATACTCAAGTGCAAAAATAAAAATAAAACCAACAACATTCATGATAAGCGTACCTAACAGCATGACTTTTGTGTGCAAGCTCAATTGATGAGCATTTTTCTTATGATAGAAATCGATAATAACCGTAAAACCCAGCCCACCTAATATGATTAGCGTAGATATCACTAAATTCACCACAGGATCTAATGCAAAGCGTGTAAGATTATCTGGCCACAAGGCAAATCCTGCATTATTAAAGGCTGCTATCGTATGAAAAACACTATAGAAGAGCCCTTCACTCCACCCATATATAGGTACCCATCTTATGGCAAGTAAAATGATAGCGACTAATTCAATAATAATAGTGAAAGTTAATATGTGAAGAACAAGCTTAATGACCCCACCGACAGAAGGCTGATTTAGAGCTTCTTGCATAATTAGCCTTTGTTTAATTCCAATTCTTCTTCCGAGCATGATAAAAACCAGGATCGCGAAAGTCATGATCCCTAGTCCCCCTACCTCAATAAGAAACAACATGACTGATTGTCCAAATAAGGTGAAAGTTGTACTTAAGTCTACTGTTCCTAATCCTGTTACAGTAGCTGCTGAAGCTGCCATAAAAAAAGCATCCGTCCATGAAATATGATCAATGGTCGCGATTTGAAGTTTAAGTAATAAAGCTCCGAATGTAAAAAGAAGTACGAATGATATTAATAAAAATCTAGGAGGATTCAACTCGATTAAGTGATGCTTTCTCATATGTCTAATTTTTGGCATAACGTTTTACAATGAAATCCCGAAAACTTATACGGAAAATCAGTGCAATCTCCTTCTCCTCAATTGCGAGGTAGATTAAAATCCACAATTTTAGTAAACGAAGCTTATTATACCTCTTTTTGACAATAAGATGGTAGTGTTTTCACAGATGTTGGTACCGTTTTTCTCTGTTTCATTTCAAGTTTCATTTTCTTCTGTCAAAATAATCAATAAAAAGGTTGCTCTGTTTAATAAATCCTCTAATACGATTGTGAATGATTATGATCATTTATAAAAGCAATCCCAGGGTAAGCCCGAAGGTAATGAAAAGTACTCTTGAGACATCAAAGCGAGTATATGCAGTGATTCCTTCAAAGACGTGCGAGTCGAAAAATCGCAGTGTGGTTTTTCACGAGGAGGCTCGACCGTTCGTCCGCGGAAAGCGAGTTGTTTTGCTGAATATTGAAAAATCAACATGATCATTTAACAAAGCCAATACAAAACAAAAAAGGGGGTTGCCCTTAAAAGTCCTTTTAAATGACTTTTGGGACAGCCCCCTCTTCTTGTTGATTCAGTTGTTGCGTTTATACGTCTCAAAGTTTCCTTGCAGCTCTTCAAGGCGTTTCAAACCATCTGCTCGGACACGTTTATTTTCTTCTTCTAGCGCTTTTGTTTCTTCCATACCCTTCATAATGATACTCCATGTTTCTTCCATCGTTTCGATTTTAATACTTGGAGTACCCGCTAGTTTCGTTATCTCAACACTTTGTTGAGAGATTTGTTGAGCATTACGGAGAAGCATTTCGTTTGTTCGTTTGTCCAGTTCACTCATCGATTCCGCAACTAGATTTTGACGTTTTGCGGCAATTGCATTAATTAGGCCCGTTTTAAAAATCGGGATCGTTGTAATGAATGCAGAGTTAATTTTTGTTATTAATTTGGTGTTGCTTCGTTGGAGTAACCGAATTTGCGGTGCAGCTTGATAAGCAACTTGCTTCGCCATTTCAAGATCATATACTCGTTGTTCAAGTAATTCAATTGCATTTTTCAGGGAGTCTAAATCCATTGATGCCAATTGATCTCCATTCGTTGCACGAGCTTCAAGTGGAGCAAGCTGAGCCTTTAGTTCTTCCCCTTTTACTTGCCCAGCCACTACATATTTTTCTAATTCCATATAGTATTTGAAATTCTGCTCGTACAATTGTTCTAACGTCGTCGTTGAATTTTTCATTTCCGTTTCATACTTTGAAATCTCTACATACACTTTATCAATTTCTGATCCCATCGTTTGATATTTCGAAAATACTTTTTCCATCATATTTTTGCCACGGTTAAAGATCTTCGAGAATAATCCCTTTTCCTCTGCAAAATCTTTACTATCAAATTTGTCCATGATTTTTCCGAGTTGTTTTAGCAATACACTTGATTCTTCCATACTACTTGATTTAACTGTATTTAAAATTCGTCCAGAAAAATTTGAAATTTCAGTTGCAGGTTCTTTCCCAAATTCTAACAAAGATAGTTGATTACGATGATCAATGTTTTGAGCGAGTCGAATTACTTCAGGTTCTTTACGAAGTTGTTCACGTACTTCTACTGTTTTATTTTCGAGCACATTTTCTTTTTCTTCTTGTTTAAGTAATTGTAACTTATCTACATTTACTGATGAATCTGCCATCATTTCATCCCCCAATTCATATTCTAGTTAGAACATTTTTTTCATCCATTTTTTTATGGCTGATGATTCTCGATAGACTTCACCAAAACTCACATCTTCCAGCCAATGCTTATCGAAAAATGATTCGTCAATAAACATTTCAATATCTCTGAGACCAGGTGGATTATAAACAATGATATCAACCCCGATTTCATTTAACAACAAAAGCAACGCGGCATCTGAGCGCGAAAAGGTACCATTTGATTCAGTATGGTACAAAGTAAGTTTTGGCACATCTTGAGAGTAGTCAAATTTTTGCAAGAGCCGTAAAACATCTACAGGTATATCCATAGCTTGGGCAAACAAATAAATTTTAAGTTGTTCTTCTGTCTCATGTTCTAAACGTTCAAGTCTAGGTGCTGCACAGTATCTTGAAACTGCAGCTGCTAAACCTAACTGAAGTCCTTCTGGTAACTGATCGTATTTCCACCAATTACTTTTTAATATTTTCTCCGGAATTAGTTTTCCTTTAGAATCTAAGGCACTTTTATAATGAAACTGCAAATTCCCTTTTAACTCTTGTGTAAAAGGAAACTGCTTAATTGTATAAGCAAACTCACCCTCTGAAATTTCGTGTAAGCGATCCCAATATTGCTTTCTGTTTTTGGACAGTCCACAAATTTTAGAAAAGAGTGATGGAATTTGTACAGAATGGTCTTTTACTAAGAAATTCGGTCGAATAAATGCCTTCTCTCGTGCCATTAAAAAAAGTTCGTCATAGGTCGTTTTTAATGTCATGGAGACGGGTGTGTATTTTCGAAACTGCCAATTCTTATAAAGCATTGAATCGTCCGAATGTAATACTTTATCCATTTCTTGTGATGCACGAAATGCAACCGTCGACTTTCGCACAGGTCTTGTCTTTGGAAAAGGAATCATGGCAGATTGGGTAGGATATTTCACTACTCTAGCTACCTCTTCATTTGGATCTAATTCGGCGAGAACATCTTTTCCATCAGGGTGAAAGACAAGGACATCGCAACCTAGTATCATTAAAAAGTACAAGAAGTATGATTCACTCTTATTGGCATCGCCATACCACAAAACCCTCGGAACTTCTTGAAAAAACGGTTTGTTTTTGAGCCAATGATCCAGGTGGTTCCACATCCACTTCGTCATATCTACTATAAATCTACGAAAATCCGGATCCAACAACCCATTTTTATGGTTTTGTTCGAATTGCTTTAATAAATTCATAAAATGAGTGCGAATATGACGATGGATCGGATCTCCCTTAAACTGAGGTATGAGGTGCTCCCCATCCATAAATGCAACAAATCGATTGACGGAAAGTCCTTTTTCTTCTTGATGAATCATAAAGATTTTTTGAATCGATTGAAATCGTTCACCTTCAATGGTTTTATCTAATTCTTCACTTAAAAAGTGGATGTTGGAATCCTCTTGATGGATGGCATCAAATAGGGTCTCATAATATTCGTCTTCTGAAAGTGTCGTACCTAATAGTCTGCCCGTCATGTGAGGAATCGTTATTCTTTGTTCGCTATCTTCATATCCTTGTCTAGATGACAAAGGTGTACTTAATATACTTTTCCAATCATTTAATGAAAAAGGAACGGAATTCGTTTGAATCGCTTTGTCCATTGTATTGTTTCAACTCCTTCCTTGCACGATTCTAGAAGGTTATATGAGTCTTTATATCAGTGTTCATCTAATCTCACAATATCGTTTTTCAACCAAAAAATTCACACAAAATCGAATGATCTTAGCAACTGAGTGTATGCTAGTCACTTTTTTTTATTTCACCAAAGACTGATTCCATACCTGAACGAGTCACGACCCATGATCGTCCAAATTTTCGTATCGATCCAACGGGAAAATCATGAACCCGTTTTCGAAGAGTTGAATCATCAATTCCCCATTCCTCGCATGCTTGACTCGAACTTAATATATTCTCGTCTAGTAAGTTCACTGATTCGTTCTTATCTGAATTCATATTCTTCACCTCGAGACCGTAAACTTTCTTATTAAATACTGTCTAACAGAGGAAAAGAGTTACCTCTTTAGATTACCATGTTATGTAACGTTAAATAAAGTGAACCTCCCATTATTAGGGAGATTTTAGATCATTCACTCTATTTTTTATTTTAGTCACTAAGGAGGACTTCAGGTTTTTATATCAACCTTTCAATGTGGATGCGTTCGTATCTCTTATCGAAGAGCACATTGAGATACCCGCTAATTCCAATCCTCTCTCTAAAATTTCGTTTGCAGCATAAATTCCTGCGACTTCCGTTGTATGAATGTTTTTACGATCAACAACTTGCAATTCCCCATGTGCTGGTCTCATAGATACGTCCGCTTTTTCAAGTAGACACAAATCAAGCAATGAATCCCCTGCAGCGTAAACAAATGATTGACCTGATTTTTGTTTCAGATAGTCAACAGCTGACCATTTATTGACACATTCTGGTACCAAGTAAAGCTTTCTCCCTTGAACGGAATGCGTCCATCCTTGCTTTACAAGCCAACTACAAAAAATGTCAAATTCAATCAGTGGTATTTTGTTCGGTTCAATGACCATAAAATAAAAAGTATCATCTGCCATTCTTGTTGATAAGACCCAATCATCGGAAGCAATTTCTTTGAATTTTTTCAAAACATCTTCTTTGTACGCTGAAATTTTCAATTGAGTTTGGATGTGAGATGCCCACTCTTCATCCATCTTTCCGTTTCTTAATACGGTGCCACCATTGCTCATAACTGCATACTCAGGCTTGATCGATTCGTGGAAAAGATGAATCCGCTTATACTGTTCAATTGATCTTGTCGTCACCGGAATAAAAAGAGTGGTTTCTGCTAATCTAGTTAATGTTTCAATTGCAGTGGCAGACATGTATGAAAGAGGATCACCATTTTTGTACTCGACAACAACAAAATCCTGATCATTCATGTCCACCATCATCGCTCTTTTTGAATAAATAAGTGTCCTGTCTAAATCGCTCGCAAAGATCATTGGCTAGGCTCTTGTTCGATTGTTTTAATAAGTCCACAACACGAATAGGACATGTCTTCATACAGTTCAACAGGAACATTTCTTTCTTTTGCTAAATGAAAGATATGTTTTAAGTTCGGATCTTGAAGATCCTTAACAAGAATCTTCCAAGGAATTCTTCGGAGTAAGACCCTAGTCGTTTCCCCTACTCCCGGTTTTACCATATTGATGTCTGTGATGCCAAAATCGATCTGAATCGATTTAATTTGTTCGAGCCCACGCCAGTCCATCTCTTCATAGCCTGCTGCTAGCGAGTTCAATGTTTGAGGAACTAGATCAGAGATGATTGAAAATTCATTCGTAATTTGTTCAATATAATAGTTTGAGAGATCATCTTTCTCAAGTTCATCATAGTACTTTGCACCATGGAAGTCTGATTCTTTAATCCATCGATCATTAAGGACCGTACGACTTACAAGACCAGAAACAGTTGAATTTAAGCAGGCGCTGGGAATCATGAAATCCTCTCGTGTTCCATATACATCTGCACAGTATCCTGGATCTGCTAACACAGCTAAATGGTCATCAATCTCAATCGAATATCTTTCATCCAATAATTCAGTTGAACGAATCAATTCTTTTTTAATGGCCCCTTTCCCAGTCCATCCATCAACAAACTGAAGAACGCCTCCTGGATGTCTTTTTGAAATATAGGCCAATGCATTTTGATCAAGACCCCTTCCACGAATGATGGAGATACTATAATGCGGGACATCTAATCCGTATTGAAAAGCTAAGTATCTTTTTATTAAAATCCCGATCGGCGTGCCAGCTCTTGCTAATGAAGCAAGAATGACTTTTTCTCCTCGGTTTTTCAATATTTGTTCCGCGACCACAGCTACGGAAAGAGCAATTTTCTCTTTATATTCAAGAAGTGAAGCGTGAAACAGCTTCAAATAGGAATCTGAAGGTTTATATTCAATTGGAAGCATTTCAGAATAGTGCGTGCCAGATTGAATGGCATTCTCCCTTACCTCGTTCGAACTTTCCAAAGCCACATGACTGATGTCTTTTAGTAAAAAAACCGCATCTCTTTCAGAGTAACTTCCTTTTACCATATACCCTTCTTCTTCATAATCAGGAATGGACTTCTGATGAGATATTCCCACTTTACTCGTGTAAACAACAAATACTTTACTCGCTAAGGTTGACAATAATTTAACGAACTCTTCACTTTGCTCTGTTGGAAGTGGGCGTTCAAAAAACAAGAAAATTTCATCGTATTGGGCAGGGGAAATATTATAGAAAAAATTCTTTTGATTTGGGTGTTCCGGATTCAAAAATGCAAACTTCGAATGAATGGCATAGTCTTCTTTATTCGCAGGAAAAATAGGACTTCTCGTCGTTGATTGAAAAACAACTCCATCTCCCATTTCAGCAGCGACTCTCATCGGAATATACATAAATTCACCAGTCCCTAAACACAGCACATTCTTTCCCTTACGAATGGACTTTAATTGGGTTCCTAGTCGTTCAATAAAAACAGACTGTTTCTCCTCTTCATCGTCTTCAATTCCGAATCTCCCTGTCCCGGTTAAATAACGTGAAGGATAAGATCGTGATTCTTCTTCTACTACCGTTGTATACATATGTCCTTCTGCGCTTACTTCCGGTAAAATCGTGACAACTTCTCCATAGACAGCTTCTTCATCTCTTTTTACTTCGTTTTCTAAAGGAAGAATGGCTTCATCTGTCACATCAATGAGCCCAGAAACAAGTGAAATGACGTCAATTTTTATTCCCCATTTTTCTTCCATTTGAAAATAGGCCTCTTTATGTTCATCAGAACGCCAATCAAGTAAAGACATAATAGTATAGCTTTTTCGAGGAAAGCGAGATTGAATCGACTCAATGATATTTAACGATGTTTTCCCTGTCGTCATTTCATCATCTACTAAGACAACTGAATGGTCGTTGTTTAACAATTCTTCAGAAATATAGGAACGATGAGATGTTGCATGGGAATGTTCCTCTTCAAAATTTATTAAAGAATTCAACTCTGCAATTTCTTCTCTTGTTGTATGGTAATAGACAGCATTCTTAAATGAATGGAAGACGGAATGTCCTAATGCCGTTGCAGTTTCCGCAAAACCGATCCAAACCGTTTTATTTGGTAGTCGATAGGAAAATTGATTCATTGTTTTGAACTCTTGTTCTTCAACTTGACCATTTAAAATGGCTTGTACCATCACTTCTTCGTAGGGATGGGTAAAATGAAAGATGGTTTTCATGTATCTTGCTGCTAATAACTGTCCTGTTAACAATGAGAGTGAAGGTGAAATTGGTAAATGTTTTCCCAGTACTTTACTAACAAACAGAAATGATCGTTTCTTATTTATTCTTGCTGCCATTTGAAATAAACGATCTAACGGAAGATCGTAGGGATTATTCGTTACATCTACATCAACGGTAAGGCCGTTTAAAATGTTATAACTGTAAGTGGCGTTCTTGGTTGATGGAGAGTATGTCGATAAAACTTTGTTGTTCATGGAACACCCCGTATAGTTTAGATTTGAGCATAATTTTTTTCGCCCAGTTTATGTGTGGCTTGATTTCATTCATTTTGTTTGCAAATTCACTTCGAATAACACCATTAAAGTCTTCCGCTTTTTCAATAATGGAACGAGCATCTAAATATTCTTCATAGCTGACAACATTCATTGAGTGAACAGCGACAATATGAGAAGGATGAATAATGGTTTTACCGACTAATCCGTTCGTTTTATCTAACAATATTTCATGAATAAGACCATCTTCATATTTATCAATCATATCCATTCGGTATTCTAATCCATTGCGCCCAAATACTTGTTGAAACGGTGTACGCCTTATTTGCGGTTTCAATACTCGTGTTGCCCCCTCGAAGTATTCCCATACAGGGCCTGACATGACATACTCTTTCTCACTTCGTCCAAAAACATTTATTAAATCAGAGATACAATCTCTTAATACTTCAATATCATATATCGTTGTGTCATTACTCCGCCTAATACCAAACAACCCCGAAAAATCAGTTGCACCCATTCGGACATTCAAGACAATCGTATGAAAACCGTCAATTACTTCTTTTATAGCAAGCATCGATGATAAACGGGTTTCTTTATACATCACATCAGCAGTTTCTAAAATAGGCATCCCGTATAAAGGTACTTCTAAAGACTGATTCAAGAGTTGCAATGTTTCAAAGTAGACTCTCCCATTCTCAGCAGAAAACTTCGGAAACACAAATCCACTTAGTAGCGTAATCGCTTCGCCTAATTTAAGAAAAAGCTCGTTCATTTGGTGGGGGTGTCTTACTCGTATAAATATCAATGGTAATTGTTCTTCTCTTAACTCCCCTCGCGCTAACCAACTATTTAATTGCTTAACCTGAGCAACTACATTGTCTGTGGCTTCAGCTACTTCACCATCCGAAATCGAATCTTCTAAACACATCACCATCGAAATCAACCCAGCAAATTTACCATCCAGAAATTTACCACTTCGGATATCGCTAGCCATTTCTGTTCGAGTACCCGGCATATAGAGAGTTGCCCCTAACGAGTAGGCTAGAAGTTCACGATCGGATCTTCTGGTGAATTCGCCTGGTGGAATGTGAAATACCTCTTCAATTTGTGTTCCAGTTAAATAAGAAAAATGCTTCAAATAGTATCCACCTTTCACATTTAGTCAATTAGAATAGAAAGATTGTTTTCTATGTACAAAAATTCTTCCATTAGAAAAAGGGAAAGACATTAGACCCTTCTCTCCCCATTAAACCTTCGTTCTCGTATTTCTAAATATTTCGTTTTAATTGTTATACGTCTAAACCATAATTGCGACAAAGCGCACCTAAACCACCAGAAAATCCACTGCCAATCGCATTAAATTTCCAGTCTCCTGCATGTCTATAAAGTTCACAAACAATGACAGCTGTTTCTACAGAGAAATCTTCTCCTAAATCATAACGAAGAATTTCTTGATTGTCGCTTGCGTTGACTACACGAACAAAAGCATTGGAGACTTGACCAAAGTTTTGACTGCGTGCTTCCGCATCATGAATTGTAACGGCAATGCCGATCTTGTCAATATGACCAGGCATTAAAGAAAAATCGACGTTGATTTGTTCATCGTCTCCTTCTCCTTCTCCAGTCCGATTGTCTCCCGTATGCTCTACAGCACCAGATGGACTTTTCAATTGATTATAGAAAATAAATTCTGAGTCGTTTTCTACTTTCCCTTGAGCATTGGCTAAGAAAGCCGATGCATCTAAATCGAATTCAGCTCCACCAGAGTATTTATTTGTATCCCAACCAAGTCCGATAATCACTTTCGTTAAGCCTGGATTTGTCTTAGTAAGATCAATCCGTTCTCCCTTTGATAATGAAATTGACAATTAATCCGCCTCCTTAATCCATCATTCTCTATCTAAATATTATGCTTCTAATCCGTAATCACGTACGAGTGAGCTTAATCCACCTTGATAGCCACTGCCAATCGCGTTGAATTTCCACTCTCCTGCATTACGATACAATTCACCAACCACTAAAGCTGTTTCTACAGAGAAGTCTTCTCCAAGATCATAGCGAATTAACTCTTCATTCGTATCAGGATTTAAAATACGTGCATAAGCATTTGAAACTTGACCAAAGTTTTGGCTGCGTGCTTCTGCATCATGAATCGTAATTGTAAAAGCGATGCGAGTAATTTCTGCAGGAACGCCAGGAAGATTGACTTTTACTTGCTCGTCGTCGCCTTCTCCCTCACCAGTACGGTTATCACCAGTATGTTCAACAGAACCATTTGCTCCTTTTGTATTGTTATAGAAAACAAAATCGGCTTCAGATTGGCATTTTCCAGCATCGTTTAATAAGAATACAGAAGAATCTAAATCAAAGTCATTTCCGCCATCATATTTATTCGTATCCCAACCAAGTCCTACAACGATATGTTCTAGTCCCGGATTCGATTTCGTTAAATCAACTTTTTGCCCTTTAGATAGATTAATAGCCATGAATAAACATCTCCTGTTCTTTTTTGTATTGTTTATTAAATAATCTTTACCCTTTATGTGAAAGAAATCTTATGCACGATATTTATTTACAATTTGATCAATCGACGTTTCAGAAGTTCCCTCTCCAACAGCAGAGAATTTCCATTCCTCTTCTTGGCGATAGAGTTCTCCCGGGTAGATCGTCGTTAATTCATTATAATCATCTGATAAATTGTACTTAACTAGCTCCGTATGATTACTCGAATCTTCAATTCGAATGTAGGCGTTTTGAATCATACCGAAGTCTTGTTTCCGTTGAACACAATGATAGATATTCACAACAAAAACAAGCTTATGTACATGAGATGGAATTTCATTAAGATTTACTTGAATTTGTTCATCATCTCCGTCGCCTTCTCCTGTTAAGTTGTCACCAGAATGATTGATACTGCCACATTTACTTTTTTTCTTACCGAAATAAACAATATCCTCTAATTTATTTTGGTCATTTAAGAGTAAGACTGAAGCATCACAATCAATATCCGCTGAGGCAGCGCCAAAAAGACCGCCCAGAATACCACCGCTTTTCTTAACGGGATCCCATCCTAAGCCTACTAGGAGTCCTGATAAACCAGGTTTCCCTTTTGTTAAATCAATCCTTTGACCTTTTTGCAAAGAAATTGCCATGATTCCACTCTCCATCCTACATAATTGATCACGACATCGTGATTATCACATTCATACCATATCACATTTTTTTACATTTTCCAACTATTTAGAATAATATAAAATTTTCTTACCTTTAAATGGAGTTGCTGCACATCTATATACTTTACCCCAAAGTGATTCATTATTAACAAGGATCAAGATATTTTCTTGTCCTCCCTTTATACTACGAGTGAAAAGGATAAAGGTTTCAATTATTTAAGGGCCACCCCCTATTTTTTCCTGAATGAACAGGGGGGATGGCCCTTCATTTAATTCAATGATTGTTTTGCCTTCATGAAACTTGCAATAAGGTGTGCTGCTACTCGACTCGTCATGTCGCGATAATCCAGCGTTGGATCGATTTCAACAAGGTCCATTGCTTTTACATTCTCTTTCGAGGCTAACCATTCGACTCCTTTAATGAGCGTTTCACTATCCATTCCCCCAGGACCAATGGCTGGACATCCCGGTGCGAAGGCTTGATCTAACACGTCTAAGTCTACTGACAAGTACACCATATCGACTTTCTTTATTATCTGTTCATATGCTTCTTTCACAATAGAGAAAATTCCTTTCACTCTAACTTCCTCCATTGTATATACGGTCACACCTTGTTCACCTGCATATTTTTTATATTCAGGGCTGTTCATAAAATCACGAATCCCAATTTGAACTAAATGTTCTCCTTTAATTACACCGTTTTCAATAAGGCTTCGAAATGGCGTTCCATTTGATGGCCCCCCATCCTCCAGGTTTCTTAAGTCATGATGTGCATCAAATTGAATCACACCGATCGTGCCTCTTTTTTTTGAAAAAGCTTTAATGGATGGAAAACTAATTGAATGATCGCCACCAAGTACCACAGTCAATGGTGCAGCATCTTGTTCAAGAACATAAGAAATACTGTCATAAATTCGATTATGGCATGCATGAATATCAGTGGGATGCATTAAAATGTCTCCGAAATCTAGCCATTTTTCATTTTTTAAATCAAGATTTTTTTCTATTGAGTAGGTTGTAAACGACTGAAGACACCTTCTGATTGCAGCAGGCGCCATTAAAGCTCCTGAATGGCTAATAGAGGGCTTAGACAACGGAGCTCCGATAATCCCTACACTCCCAGATTCGCCATTTTCCCATTCCGTCAGCAAATCTGACAACTTATTAACATAGCGATCTTTAAATATAGCCTGCCCCGCTCGTTTAAGATAAGGAGATGGTTTCATAATTTTCCTCTTTCTCTACAACGATTTTTCCTTTTTTGATGACCGAATGAACGTGGTTCACTCCATAATGATACGGAATGTACATATAATTTGGTGCATCCCATATTACGATATCCGCTTGTCTGCCTACTTTTATTTTCCCAGCTATTTGACCACGATTAATTGCATGAGCGGCATTGGTTGTAACAGCAAACCAGATTTCTTCTGGCGTCATTTTTAATTGTAATGCTGCGAGCGTCATAATAAATTGAAGGTTTTCTGTCGGTGAGCTCCCTGGATTGAAATCAGTAGACAGTGCTACCGCCACACCTTGGTCGATCATTTCTCGTGCGCGCGCATGCTTTTCTTTCGCTAAGTAAAAAGAAGTACCTGGCAAAAGAACAGCGATTGTATTTGCATGAGCCAATTGACGAATGCCTTCGTCTGATGCACCTACTAAATGATCGCCACTTGTTGCATGAAGTTGGACGGCAAGCTCTGTGCCACCTAAAGGATCGATTTCATCTGCGTGAATTTTCAAAGAGAATCCTTCTTCTTTCGCTTTTTGCAAAAAAGTTCTTGATTGGTCAACGGAAAAAACACCAGTTTCACAAAAAATATCAACGAATTCTGCTAGCTCTTCCTTTTTAATGTCATCAAAAAGTTCTGCCATTTTTTCTAAAAAGACTTCTTCATTTCCTTTATTAGTGGCCTCCACAGCATGGGCGCCTAAAAAAGTCGAAACAAAATCAATATCATGAACTTCATTTAATTTTTTCACAACACGAAGCTGTTTTAACTCTGTTTCTCGATCGAGACCATACCCACTTTTCGCTTCCATTGTGGTAATCCCGTGTTGTAAAAAACGATCAGCATGATGAAGTGCTTTTGTGAAAAGATCTTCTTCTGAAGTCTCTCTTGTTGCCTTAACCGTTGAGTGAATACCGCCACCAGCCTGTAAGATCTCTAAATAGGATTTCCCTTGTTGTTTCAAGGACATTTCTTTCTCTCTCGATCCACCGAAGACCAAATGTGTATGCGGATCAACTAGTCCCGGAGTTACCAACCTGCCGTGTGCGTTGATTACGTATTCAGCATTCCAGTCATTGTCATTCGATAAACCTATCCACTCAATTTGGCCATCGGTAATAGCCAAGGCAGCGTTTTCAAAAATCGGAAAATTTTTCAGTGCTTCTCCACGAACTGGCCCTTCGCCAACATCCATTGTTATGAGCTGTCCTATATTATAAATGAGTAAATCACATTTTCTAGTCATTGATTGTTCCTCCTTCTGTTATTTCATTGTCCAAATGACCTTTTATTCTTTCATCGGAATTCTTATTCCTTTGGCGACAGCCACTTCTTCTGCTTCTTCATAACCAGCGTCCACATGTCGGATTACACCCATTCCAGGATCTGTGGTTAATACTCGTTCTAAACGTTCACGCGCAAGATCCGTTCCATCTGCCACAATGACCATACCCGCATGAAGAGAATAGCCCATCCCTACGCCGCCACCATGGTGAAACGAAATCCATGATCCACCTGCAGCTGTATTAATTAATGCATTGAGAATCGCCCAATCTCCAACTGCATCACTTCCATCTTTCATCGCTTCTGTTTCACGATTTGGAGAAGCGACTGAACCACAATCCAGATGATCACGACCAATTACGATCGGTGCTTTTAGTTCTCCATTTCGAACGAGTTCATTAATAGCCAGCCCCATTTTCACTCTTTCTCCATAACCTAGCCAGCAAATTCTTGAAGGAAGACCTTGAAATGAAACCTTTTTCTGGGCCATATCAATCCATCTATTTAATGGCTCATTATCTGGGAAAAGCTCTTTAATTAAGCGATCAGTACGGTAAATATCTTCAGGATCACCGGATAAAGCTACCCAGCGGAAAGGTCCTTTCCCTTCACAGAACAAAGGTCGAATGTAAGCAGGGACAAATCCAGGGAAATCAAACGCTTCATTTACTCCTTCATCCTTTGCAACTTGACGAATGTTATTTCCGTAGTCAAAAACAATCGAGCCTTTCTTTTGAAATTCAACCATTGCTAACACGTGTTGAGCCATGCTTGCTTTCGATTTTCGAACGTATTCCTCTGGGTAATTCTCACGGTATATATTTGCTTCTTCAACCGAATAACCTACTGGAATATATCCGTTAAGAGGATCATGAGCAGACGTTTGGTCCGTCACAATATCAATTTCTATTCCTCTTTTTAAAATTTCATGATGGACTTCAGCAGCATTCCCTAGTAAACCAACGGACAACGCTTCTCCTTTTTGTTTCGCTTCTTGTACGATTTTTAAGGCTTCATCAAGTGAATGGACCATTACATCTAAGTAATTCGTTTCCAATCTTTTTTGAATTCGTGTTTCATCGACATCTACAGCTAAAACGACTCCTTCATTCATCGTAACAGCGAGCGGCTGCGCTCCTCCCATTCCTCCTAGACCAGCAGTAAGTGTGAGAGTCCCTTTTAGCGAGCCGTTAAAATGCTTTTTCGCCAAAGAACCAAATGTTTCGTAAGTTCCTTGTAAGATCCCTTGTGTTCCAATGTAAATCCAGCTTCCTGCTGTCATCTGTCCATACATCATCAGACCTTGCTTATCCAATTCGTGGAAATGTTCCCAATTTGCCCATTTTGGAACGAGAACAGAATTGGATAACAACACACGAGGGGCATGGCGATGTGTTTTAAAAACACCTACTGGCTTACCTGATTGGATCAGCATCGTTTCGTCATTTTCAAGCGTTCGAAGCGTACGCACAATTGCATCAAATGAAGCCCAATTCCGTGCAGCTTTGCCAATCCCTCCATACACAATCAACTCTTCTGGTTTTTCAGCAACCTCAGGATCTAAATTGTTATAAAGCATACGGAGAACAGCTTCTTGTTCCCAGCCCTTACACTCCATTTCTAAACCTTTTTTCGCTCGAATATTTCTCTTTGTTGACTGCTCCATTTCCTACTCCCCCTTAATTTTGATTTTCTACTCGTTCTTGGTTAGAGGCTTCCGTTTGTTCGCCCAGTTTTTTAAGTGCATGTTGTAAAGCTTCAATATCGTTCGCAAATACACGATCCTTTTCGATTGAAGGAACCGTTTTTCTACCTTCTTGATAGAAATTTCTCGTTTGTGTTGCCATGCGATCAATGCCACGGTATTCAACAGCCTGCATCGCACAAATCATTTCAATCGCTAATACTCTTCTCGCATTTTGCAAAATTTGATACGCGTGCCTGGCACCAATTGTTCCCATACTGACATGATCTTCTTGATTCGCTGAAGATGGAATTGAGTCCACACTTGCAGGATGAGCAAGCGTTTTGTTTTCAGAAACGAGCGCCGCTGCCACATACTGCATGATCATCGCTCCTGATTGCAGCCCTGGCTGCACACTTAAAAATGGAGGGAGATCATTTAATTGTGGATTGACTAAACGTTCTACTCGCCTTTCAGAAATATTAGCTAATTCTGCAATGGCGATCTTAATAAAATCCATTGCGATGGCAATCGGTTGACCATGAAAATTGCCGCCCGAAATGATTTTTTCTCCATCATCAAAAATCAAAGGGTTATCCGTTGCTGCATTCATTTCGATTTCAAGTTTTTCTTTTACGTAATCAAAAGCCTGCCAAGAGGCTCCATGAACCTGGGGAATGCATCTTAATGAGTAAGCATCCTGAACGCGCAGATCTCCTTGTTTCGTTACTAGGTCACTATCGAGTAAATAGGATCGGATCCGACTGGCTACATCTACTTGTTGTTTATATCCTCTTGCCAAATGAATATCTTCATCAAAAGCATCTATGATTCCACGTAAACCTTCCATTGTAAGTGAAGCGATTTTTTCACTTTGATAGCCAAGTGATTCTGCCTCTAAATAAGTAACCACACCCATCCCCGTCATCGCTTGCGTTCCATTAATTAAAGCCAATCCTTCTTTTGCTTCTAATACAATTGGCTGGATCGATTCGTTAGCAAATACTTTTTCTGTCGGAACTCTTTCTCCTTTATAAAACACCTCCCCTTCACCCATTAAGACAAGTGCGAGGTGAGACAGAGGAGCTAAATCTCCACTTGCGCCAAGTGAGCCTTGCTGTGGAATGACGGGATGAATTTCTTTATTGACTAGTTCAACTAATTTTTCGATTAAGAGAGGACGTACTCCAGAATATCCCTTGACTAAAGCATTTGCCCGTAGGACTAACATCGCTCTTGAAACAGCTTCCGGAAAAGGATCTCCAACTCCACATGCATGTGAATGAATCAAGTTGGTTTGGAGTTCCTGCACATCTTCTGATTCAATTCGAACATCGCTAAACTTCCCAAATCCTGTATTGATCCCATAGATCACTTTTTCACTCTCAACAATTCGTTCTACCGCTTGACGGCTTCGAATCACTTTTTGCATGCTTTCTGCTGAGATCGTGACAAACACTTTTTGATATAAAATTTCCTTCATGTCTTTCATCGTCAACGAACTACCTGTTAATTCAACCACGTGACTCACTCCTATTTTTAAATGATATGAAAGCTAAAGGATTCCAACTAAGGTTTTCGAATACGAGCAAATGCATTTTTTTTCATATAAAAAAGGGCACACCAATATAAGCATAATGGTGTGCCCCCTCGTTTCTATCGACTATGGGCGGTTTTATTCAGATGTGATTAATTCCAAGTCCGATGGCTTCATGTTCCAATCCTTTGATTGGAGCACCGATGGTTCCGTATAATGCTACGGCAATCCATTCACCTTCATCTTTATTGTCATAAGGTCTTCCACGTACAACAGCAAATCTTAGCCCGACCGTTCTCAATACTTCGCCAAGCTGAGCCTCTCCTCTTGTAATCCCATGCATTGCTTCCATGATGGCATGATAAAGAGCATGCATTTCACGATAAACACCTTCTTGAATGACGTTTTCTCTCTTCGCTGCTGTCTCAATTGCCGCAACAATTTTTTGCAGGCTCATTGATCCCGCTTTTCCTTTGCAAACGCGACAACCTAAATCATTTAAATGTTGAAGAAAAGACTCTTCCTCTCCATCTTCCATAAAAGCAACGAGAATGGCATTGCGTCCTATTCGATCTTCTATTGGCTTAAGCATTCCCATCACCTTTTTTCACTTTCAAATTTCGTCTCTTTCTTCTAAGAATGATTCAATTTCATGATTTAAATCCTCAATCTTAAATGCGAACATTTCATTTGAGTATGATTTAATCATTCGATTTTCGTTTTCGACGGACGCTTTCCGCGGGCACATCGTCAATCTCCTTGTCACTTTGGTGTGGCCACTGAAAAATTCCTCTTGGAACCTCCTAAAATTGACTGAACGAAGTCTAACTTTATGAAAATTCAATTAATTGTATAACTACCTATAGTCTATGGTCTTGATGCAATAAATGTCAATGAAAATATTCCATATTTTAACAAACTACCATAGTAGCATATTAGTGTACTAAAAAAGATCGTGCGGATACAGCATCTCTAACTCTAGTACGGAATAGTGGCACAATACTATTTATTAAGTAACCCTATATCTCTTAAATCCGAATTGGATTAGCAAAGATGGTCTCCCTAATGCGAAATGCTCATATATTCTCATAGTTGCTCATAAAAGTTCGAAACTTGCTCATAAAAGTTCAAAACTCGCTCATAAAAGTTCAAAACTCGCTCATATACTTAAATTTCTTGTCCTTCCAATCGCAAAATCCGGTTATACACGTGAGGGCAGCGCTTATACAAAGCATAATGGGTTTCTCTGATCCGAGCGAACCTAAAAAATACTCCTTTTTATTAAATCTTAATACCAAAAAGGTGACTTTCATCATATAAAGTGGTTTTATAAATGAATCGATTGAATAGAAAATTTTTATCAACCACACTTACTAATCAATTAATCATTGCCCTCATATTCATTGTAAATCCCCTCTAAAATGTTCCTTCTTATAGAAAGAAAAAAGCATTCGGAAAATCGATGGATTTTTCCGAATGCTTTTCTTATTTAGGGACTTTTAAGACAACCCATTTGCTTTACTCTGTAATATTCATGTAGGCCTTGGATACATCTACTTTTTGTTTTATGACTTTTGTCTCATACATCCAATCCGCTACTTTCTTCCACGTCTCTTCTTCTTGATAACCAAAAGGTTTTTCACCACTATTCATAAGGGGGAGAAGAATTTCCAAACTTTTTGCTTCCACTTTTTGATCAAGAGGAAAGCTTTTATTTTCATGATCCAATAACGTTTTTAATCCGTTGTCCGGGTTTTTCTCAACATCTCTTTGTCCTTTTGATACAGCCTTCCAAAACTTTTGGTATTCTGCTTTCTTGTTTTTGACTCCCGATTCACTAGCGGCTAGTACTAATTCATAATAATCAGGTACGCCATAATCGGTTGGACTCATTGTCTCAATTTGTTGCCCCTGCTTCTCTAGCAATATTTTTTCGTGGTTAATGTATCCTCCAATAATCCCGTCCACTCTATTCGTTGCGATCGCCGGAATAAGATCCCAACCGACGTCTGTCATTTTTACTTTGTTCATATTTCCTCCATCATGATCCACCATGGTCTGAAGAATCGCTTCGCTAATCTCGGTTGATGGGTACCCAATATTCTTTCCTTCTAGCTCTCTCGGACTTGTTATTCCACTCTTTTTCGGAACCATGACTGTATCTAATGGATGTCTGACAAGTGCTGCTAAGGAGATAACAGGAATACCCATAGCCCTTGATTCGATGATTTGAGGCTCATAACTAAGTGCAAGATCCACTTTTCCCGCAGCAACGAGTTTAATTGGATCGTTCGTGTCAGCTGGCATTTTAATATCTACATCTAGTCCTTCATCCTTAAAATAACCTTTTGACTCAGCCATATAAATAGCGGAGTGAACGGCATTTGGGTACCAATCAAGCATAATGGATACTTTTTTTAGATCAGAATTTTTATTTCTTGGATCTTTTTTCTCCTCAGGAGCACAACCAATTAAAGACAGTGTCAAACTCCCTATCAAAATACTTGTTAACCATTTCCGTTTCATAATCTTCCCCTTTTCTTTTCTGAATTCCAACTCATGACTCGATGTTCAATGAGCAAGACGATACAAAACAACACCATACCTATCGCTGATAAAATCACAACAGCAGCAAACACACCTTCAGCGTTCATGCTTCCTGACATACGTCTACTGTAATATCCTAATCCTTCACTAGCACCGAGCCATTCACCAATTGTTGCACCTACAACTGAAAAGACGATCGCAAGCTTTAATCCTGAGAAAAAAGAAGGGAGAGCCATCGGAACTTGGACTTTCATGAATAATTGTTTTTTTGTTGCTCCCATTGATCTTAAAAGTTCTCCATATTCAGGATCACAACTTTTTAACCCATCATAAGTACTAACTACAATCGGAAAAAAAGCGATAAGGACCGTTACTGCCACTTTGCTCCAGATCGTATAACCGAACCAAAGGACAAATACTGGAGATAAAGCAATGATTGGCACGGTTTGGGAGATTAAGACCGCAGGATAAATCATTTTTTTCAAAAATCCGGAGAAAAACATCGCCACTCCAAGGCTCACTCCACCAATCACAGCGATTACAAATCCGATCATTACTTCTAGAAGAGTCGCAGGCAGGTGCTCTTGAAAAAGAGCTTGCTTATTTTCGATCATCATTTGAAAGATTGATGTTGGTGTTGGAACAATAAAGGATGGAACCTCGCCTGATCTAACCACCCATTCCCATACGAAAAGGAGAAAGAGTGAAAAAATGATAAATAAAAAGTAATCTTTAAAAAAACGCTTTAGTTTATCCATTTGATATCATCTTCTCCAACTTTGCTCGGTACTCGAGCATCTCTAATGTAAGGACCATCTCAGAATTTCTTGGTCTCGGTAGATTAATAGAGATTTCTTCCACTGTTTGGTCCGGGTGTAAAAGAATGATTTTATCGCTTAAAAGGATCGCTTCTTCTAAATCATGCGTGATAAAGAGAATGGTTTTATCAAGTTCTTGCCACAGTGAAAGGAGCCATTTATGCATCTCTTTTTTGGTTAGGGCATCGAGTGCTCCAAAAGGTTCATCTAATAATAAAATTTCCTTGCCTGTCAAAATCGTTCTTAAAAAAGCCACCCGTTGTCGCATTCCACCGGAAAGTTGTTGCGGATAATCCTTTTCATTGTCAGATAGTCCAATTTTCATTAACCAGGTCTTGGCGATTTCTTTAGTCACCTTTGATTGGTCTTGAATTTCCGAAGACAACATTATATTCTCTAGTACGGTTCTCCAAGGTAAAAGGAGATCTCGTTGTGGCATATAACCTGTACTCCCTAGAGAGATTGTTTCCCCATTCACCAGGATGCGTCCAGAGTCAGCTGGAAGAAGTCCTGCAATTAACTTTAAAATCGTGCTTTTACCTGTTCCACTTTTACCAATTATGGAAACGAACTCCCCTTTTCCAACACTAAAGCTCAAATTAGAAATGACACTTTTTTCATTTTTCTTCTTTTTGTTAAATGCATAGGTAACTTTTTCAAGACTGAGTGACATGCTGTTACCTCCTTTCTCACAACGGCCAATCTAGCTGTTGGTAGACCATATTCCAAAATAAATATTCATAGCGTGATGTAACTAGAAAATGGTCTTCTAACACTTCTAGTTCATGTTCGTTTTTTCCAACAGTTAATTCGTCCAGCAAATCGATTAGCCATGTTGTAAGCTCTCCGAATTCCTGTGAACTGTACATATTGATCCATTCTTTATATGGGTGAGAGTTTAGTACTTCTCCGGATAATTCCTTTAACTCTTTTCCAATTTCCCAGTAACTCCACATACAAGGTAATAAACAGGAAACAAGTTCAACAAGTGAACCATTTTGTCCTACATTCATCATGTATCTCGTGTAAGCTAAATTGTTTGGTGTTGGCTTTGTTTGTTCTAACTCTCGTATGGAAATACCAAACTCCTTTGCATACTCTCTATGTAGATTCATCTCAAAATTCAAGGTGTCGTGAAGAAGTTCAGCAAATTTCGCCATTACCTCTAGATTAGTAGATTTAATAGAACCTAAGGCAAAGAGCTTGGCATAATCGATTAAAAAGACATAGTCTTGCTTCATATAATAAGCAAATACATTATTCGGCAAATCACCTCTTCCAACTCCTTTAACAAAGGGGTGATCGTGTATCTTTGACCATATGGGGCCAACATTTCTAAATAATCGTTTGGAGAAACTTTCTGTAGTTGTAACTGTCAATATGTCTCCTCCTTTTAATTGAACGATTGCAGTCATTCATCTTCACTAATCATTGGGTCCATAATTTAGTTAATTGAAGTGTCTTCGTTTACGATTTCTTTCCAACACGGTTTACTCGATTAAACGCAAAAAAACCACTCTTCTGGTTTACATAAAGAGTGGTTTGCGCAGTTAGAATCATACATTCAGACGCTCTCACTTCCCTACGCTGGTATAATCCAGATCAGGTTCAAAGGGTCTAGAACCGCAGTTCAGTCTCAGCCTCGAAATGGCCCCCCTAGTGTTACATGAAATTATTTAATTTAAAGTCATCTTAACATGACAGTTTAAAAGTGCAAATGATTTAAACTGGAAAAAGGAATGCGAAGTAATAAATCAAGAATCATGTCCTATCCTGCCAGCGATTTTAGCAGTTCATTAAACTGTGATAATTGATCTTCATTATTTTGATTTAACTTCCCCTCGAACAAGAGGTACATCTCCTCTTGGACTTCATTCACTCGTTCTTTTCCAAGCGTGGTTAAGGATAGGTTTACAATTCGTCGATCCGTTTCACTTCTTGTTCTATTTATTAACTCTTTTTGGATTAAACGCTCAGATACAGCCGTAATATGGCTGTTCGATACATCTAATTTTTTGGCTAAATTAGAAACTGTATAAGAATCTTGCTCAGCTAACAAACGTAGCACAACAAATTCATGCATAGGCAGTGATTCAGAAAGAACCGTTTCTAATTCTTTTCTCATTTGTTTCATTGCAGACGAATAATTGTTCATTAATTCAATCATTAAATATTTTCTTTCCATGGAGATCTCCCTACTTTTAACTTTCATTAATAGTTAACTTTTGTTAATATTATCGACATTTTGTTATGTTGTCAATAAAGGCGCAACAAAAAAGGGAATATTGAGGGATTTTCTAATAGAGAGTTAGAAGCTTTCATATTTACATTCAACTATTTAATTTATGATCTTGTTAAATGATCATGTTGATTTTTCTACATTCAGCAAAACAACTCGCTTTCCGCGGACGAACGGTAGAGCCTCCTCGTGAAAAACCAAACTGCGGGATCTCGACTCGCACGTTTTGAGGCCACTGAAAATGTCCAATTTTTATAGATTGAAAATCTGCAAATGAAAAACGAGCCCTCAGATTCGCTTCTAAGCCACGAATTTTAGACTGGTCTACATTTTTGTCTTCATCTTTAAAGTGAAATTGGATAAGACCGTTCTTTTTACACTGTTACTGAATGGTAGTGGAAGGCAGCGACTCCAGCGGGAATAGCGCGAGCTGAAAGCCCCACAGAGAAAGGATCACAGTCTAAGAGCGCAACATCCTGTTGCAACGACTGCGCTAAAACTTCCTGTTTGTCGGAGTAGATTGAAGCCGTGCCCTCGGAACGCGTCTGCCTAGAACGGAAATCAACGGCTTATCCACACATTGACATTACAAGAGGTCTTCTTCAACGCAGTCCTCGTTTTCCCGCAGGAGTCTCATCACTTTTTGCTTCCTACCAACATCATCCGCTAACATAGCCTCATATAAAAATGGAAGCCGCTGCGCACACAAAGAGCTCCTTCATTTACCCGTTTCGGCAAATTGCTTGATTCTTGCCCTAATCTCGTCACGAACACGTTGAAATGCTTTTCGTTTTTCTTCACCTGATCTTCTCGTTTTCTCAGGATGATCAAATCCCCAATGCACTTTTGCAACAGATGGAGGGGTTCGAGGGCATCTTCGGTCAGCTTCAACTGTTAAAGTTATGATTATGTCCGCTTCTTTAATAAGACTTGGATCCATTTTTTTAGACGTTTGTTGGGAGATATCAATTCCGACTTCGTTCATAACTTCAATCGTCATTGGATTGATCCTACTTGTTTCAACTCCCCCGCTAATGACTCTCCAACCTGTACCTAAATAATGCTTTCCCCATCCTTCAGCCATTTGGGTTAGACACGTATTTTCTGTGCCAAGAAAATATAGTGTTTTTTGGTACATTTCCAACACTCCTTTATATTTAGGGGGATGACCCCTTTGAAATGATCGCTCGTTCTCTTCCAGACTTTCTTCTTTCGTTAATTTAGAAAAAATAGTGACACTCACTAGTCCCATACTAAAGAAAAGACCCGTTACGATTAGAGGAGATACATAATGACCTAAAACAATGATCATACCTGCGAACATACTCGCTGTATAACCAGTCAAACCATAAAAAGCAAAATAAGAACTTCTCAACGAATCTGGTATCATTTTAGCCAGCATCGCTTGTTTCACTGGAATGTGCGCCATTTCACCAAAAGTAGCAAGAAACATAAAAACGAGCAATACCCATGGAGTAGAAGAATAACTAATCACCGTATAGCCAAATGCATAGAGAACTACATAATTTCCCTTTTAACACTTGATGAAATTCTTCTAGAATTTCAAATTGCTCTGGAAAACGATTGTTTTGCCCAATCACTTGTTGGACAAGACGGAGGTATTTACTAATAGAAGCAAAGAGCTGAACATGAGCAGTTACCATGCTTTCAATTTCTTCAAGTGGATTACTTGGGTCATCATTGAAAGCAAGCATTTTTAATTTAATGGTTTCAAGTGGATCAGCGATGGCATAATGGAAAAGCTCATCTTTATTTTTATAGTAAGTAAATACGCTACCGAAGCTAACATTTGATGCTTTAGCAACTTTAGCAATCGTCGTTTCATTGTATCCAAGCTCTGAAAACAAAACGACAGCTTGCTCTAATATCCTTGTTTTTTTTTCTTCCATTGCTTTCATCTGTTCAGGTGAAAGTGGCATAGTATCCCTCATTTATCAATTAACAATTGTCTTTATAATAGCACGAATCTACCTTTGCCCCAAACTACCTCTTTCGCACAATGATACAATGAACAAATCAAGATTAGCTATTTATAAAGCGAGGGTTTTAGATGAATTGGAAGAAGAAAGCGTTTAATGAATTATCCACAAACGAACTTTACGCTATTTTAAAGGCGCGCGTAGATGTTTTTGTCATTGAACAAACATGCCCATATCCCGAAATTGACAACTTCGATCAAAGAGCTGTTCATTTATTTTTAGAGGAAGGGAACGAAGTCGTAGCCTACAGTCGGTTATTCCCATCTGGAGTGAAATATGAAGACGCGTCACTTGGACGCGTATTAGTTGCGAAGTCCCATCGTGGAAATGGACTCGCTAAAGATTTGCTCAAAGAAGCTCTCATAGTTTTACGAGAAGAATGGGGCGAACAATCGATCAAAATACAAGCCCAGGAATATTTAATTCATTTCTACGGATCCTTTGGTTTCCAACCTATATCAGAAGTTTATTTAGAAGATGGAATTCCTCATGTTGATATGGTTCTTAGGAACGATTCAATTCCTTCACATAAACATTCGAAATGAAAAGCTGAAACGAGTTCTTTGATTTCTCTTAAACTTGGTGCTACAGTTAACCGCATATTCATTAGAACCTATTAGGAGGCACTTATAATGAGCAAACAATTAAATCGCCAAATCCGTTTAGCAAAACGTCCACACGGACTACCTGATAAAGAAACATTCGCCTTCACTGAAGAGCCGATCGCTGAAATTTCTGAAGGTGAAGTTTTAGTAAAGACCCTTTACGTATCTGTTGATCCATACATGAGAGGTAGAATGATTGATGCGAAATCATACTCAGCCCCCTTCCCTCTTAATGAGGTAATTGAGGGTGGTGTCGTTGGTGAAGTTGTTGAGTCTAAATCATCTACTTTCCAAACCGGAGATAAAATTGTTGGGGCATTAGGCTGGCAGGAATATTCTGTTGCCAATGAAAAAATGATCCGTAAAATCGATCCGGATGTAGCGCCTATTACAACTTCATTAGGAATTCTAGGAATGACGGGGCTTACAGCTTATTTCGGACTTCTTGACATCGCAAATCCTCAGCCTGGAGAAACCGTTGTCGTTTCAGGTGCGGCAGGAGCGGTTGGTTCTGCGGTAGGACAAATCGCTAAAATTAAAGGCGCACGCGTTGTAGGTATTGCTGGTACAGATGAAAAAGTTCAATATCTTAAAGAAACGTTAGGCTTTGATGAGGCCATTAACTACAAAACGACAACAGACATTCGCAAAGATTTAGAAAATGCTTGTCCAGATGGTGTCGATGTTTATTTTGATAACGTTGGCGGAGAAATTTCTGATGCTGTGATGCAGTTACTTAATCAATTTGCCCGCATCCCTGTTTGTGGAGCGATTTCAACTTACAACAACACTGAAGTAGACCTTGGCCCTCGTGTGCAAGGAACTTTGATTAAGACAAGTTCTCTTATGAAAGGGTTCATTGTTGGAGACTATTCAGCTCGTTTTCCTGAAGGCGCGAAAGATTTAGGCAAATGGGTTCAAGAAGGTAAGCTGAAATATGAAGAATCAATCATAGACGGATTTGATCAAATTCCTGATGCTTTCTTAGGATTATTCAAAGGAACAAATGTTGGGAAACAATTAGTGAAAGTTGCTGAACCAAGTAAATAGAATGAACAGTAAAAACGTGCCTCTTTCACAGAGACACGTTTTTTCCTTTTGCTTTTTTACCTAATGAAAATCCATTGAATAGCCTTCCACCATAAGGAGCTAGTATTTCGTCTGCCAATATGATTACGGGTTCTTTATCATTTTTTTGATAAAAGGCTTCAAAAGCCTCTGCAAACTGATGAGCAAATTCTTTGTTATGTTCCATTAATGACCGCATGATCCATTTGGAAGATCCCGTCCATTTTTGCTTCGTCCGCAAATAGAACTCATGAAGATTCTCTGCTAGAGTACCCGCAATAAAAATCCCTTCAGAGCGATTTCTACTTCCAATAAAATCATCGAGTACATCAGTAATGAAATATCGTTTTAATTCAATCGTCTCATTAGACCACTCTTCAGGCCCTTTTACTAACAAAGCCCTAGCTTCTTTTTTTATTTCAGGAATCAAACCATTGTCTAATAATACCAAACCTTCTGAAACCATTCTCGGAAGCGAAGGTCTTCCCCTTTTTACATCACTTTCAAAAAAAGCTTTATACGAGCTGATATTATGAACAAAAACTTCAATTGGCCAACCAAATTCGATGATCGATTCTCGATAAGCTTCCCTGATTTCTTGATCAAAAATAACAATATCAAGGTCTGACGTTTCCGTTGCTTCATTCCTTACGACACTGCCACTTAATATCGCTGCCAAACAATGAGGAAAATGAGCTTTTACAAATAAATGGGCTGCTTCTAAAGGACTCAAACGCCTATCACTCATTCTCCCACTCCTTATTTACATTTACTTATTATGGTACGAAAATATCAAGATGACGAGGCAAGACTTCAAGTTCAATGGGCAGATTTGGTCCTTCATCACCATCGACATTTGCTGTAAGGCCGTCATCAGAAGAAATAACTAATTTTGAGCTACTAAAATAATCGACATCCTCTTCATCAATATGATTTCCTTTAAAGATTCCAGTTGCGATTTTCGCTAATTTTCCGATTGATACATCTTTCACGACGATGCACCTGAATTTACCGTCATCTACTTTAGCTCCAGGAGCGATCTTCTCAAACCCACCCACTGAATTTGTTAATGTTGCCAAAACAATGAATGCCTTTCCTTCCCAGACACCATGGTCGTGTTTAATTTCGATTTCGAATGAAGAATCTGATGTTAGTGTCTTTAATCCTTCAATAAAATAAGCAAAAGGCCCTAATAACGTTTTTTGTTTGACTGACGTATTAAAGGTCGCTTCCGCAATTTTACCGACTGCTACAATGTTCATATAATAAGTATCGTTAATTTTTCCAATATCGACTTGTCGTGTATGATCGTGATCCAATATTTTTATTGCTTCTTCACACTCTAGCGGAATTTCTAATGCACGAGCAAAATCGTTCACTGTTCCTAATGGAATGATACCTAATTTAGGTCGATGTTCTTTTTCACTTAAGCCATTAATCGTTTCATTCAATGTTCCATCGCCACCCATCGAAACAACAACGTCATATCCTTTTTCACACGCTTCTTCCGCAAACAAAGTGGCGTCTTTTTCCTTTTCCGTCATTTTCACTTCTATATCATAGCCTTTATTTTTTAATAGCTCTTCTACCATCGGTAAGTTCTCTACTGCAGCTTCTTTTCCAGAAGATGGATTCACTATCAGCATTGCTTTCATCTACTCAGCACCTTTTCGCTTTTCTTCACAAATACCCCTAATTCCATTTCAAAAAACGTTCATCTTTTCTTTTGAATAGTTGAGGACTTGATAAGTTTATTCTCTATATGTTCTCCAAATCCTTTTATTCCATTACTGTCTTGGGGCCCATAACATGACGCTAACTCCGACAAGACAGATGAATGCACCGACATGGTCATAACGATCTGGAGTATTTTTATCTACTAACCATCCCCAAATGACTGCTAGTACAATAAAAACTCCACCGTAAGCTGCGTATACTCTTCCGAAGCTTGGAAATGATTGAAGTGTTGGGATAACACCATAAATAATTAAGACTAAACTTCCTACATATTCCATACCACACCGGCTTTGACTCTCGAAGCCAAAGCCATACTAAATAACCACCGCCAATCTCTGCTAACCCCGCTATTATAAATAACCATAATGTTCGAATCATTTTATTCACTACTCTCTTTCCAAAACATTTCCTTCTCACCTATTATTTGAATCAATTTCCTATTTCCTATTTCCGCTATTTTATATGAGTGTTTCTAAAAAATCTTTGCATGACATTCGGTTTCCGTTCTCGACGGACGTGTTCTTACGGGGCTATCAGCTCGCGCTAATCCCGCAAGTGCCGCCAACCTCCACTTCAACCGAATAAAATATTCATCTTATAAGAGCTGATTACGAATGATGAATTGATTCATTTACTCCGAAATGAATCTGAAGTAGAATATAGTAAACTTATTGGTGGTGATTTTTTATGAGTCATGTCTTAATAAAGCCTTCTATTCATTATGAAAACACTTATTTAGAAATGCTGCAAGATTGGGCACAAACAAACGAAAAGAAGGTTCCCTTTGTTTTAGAATTGGATCCTTCTCCTTTTGACGCGATGATTGAAAAACTTGAAGGATATCCTAAAGGGATTGACATTCCCGATACATTTATCAACCACTCGACCTATTGGTTAGTGAACGATGAAGACAAGGTTGTTGGAGTTGTTAACATTCGCCATGGATTAACGGATCGGACCATCCACATTGGAGGACACATTGGCTATGGCATCCGCCCAAGTGAAAGAAAAAAAGGATACGCCACTGAAATACTAAGACTATCCTTAGAGAAAGCGAATCAATTAGGGATCGAAAAAGCACTCGTCACTTGTAATAAAGAGAATATCGGATCCGCAAAAGCAATCCAAAAAAATGGCGGGCAACTTGAATCTGAGGTTGAGGATGAAAGTGGAAACATCTTTCAACGATATTGGGTGGCGACATCGTAAGATGAGATTTACATAAGTTTTATTTTTTATTCAGGTGAATCAATTTCATCATTCCTATTTCAGATCATTTGTACGATCATTCCTAAGAATTACTTGCAGTACATTAGGTTTGCGTGCCCGCGGAACGCGTCTGCCTTGAACGGAAATCAATGACTCATACTCGCATTGATATTCCAAGAGGACTTTTTCATTGCTCTTAAGCGCAAGCGACGAGGAGAACCGGCACTCGCCCACGGAAAAGAAGGAAAAATGAACACAACAAAAGGGCTGTCCAGAAAGTCAGTTCGTTTTCACTGACTTTCTGGACAGCCCCATTTTTCATTCAGAAGACTTGTTCAAGAATCCTTTACGATTCATGGCAAAGATCGTTCCTCCGTAGACGATCATTCCAAGAAATACAGTTATTAGAACAATGATCAAATCACTAAGTTTTTCACCAGGTAGATGAATCGCTGAACGAAGACCGATCAAGGCGATGGACAAAACGATGATCATGGCGATCGCTGCGATCCCTACACTTATTAAACGATGTTTAATACTTTTCAGATTGAAACCAACCAATTTTTTGATTAAAAATAAGTTGTAAACAAGCGAAACAAAATAGCCACCGTAAGTTGCCCAAATAAATCCATCTTCTTGTAAAAATCTTGGTAACACAGCATTTAATATTATCTTCACAAGCAATCCAATCAATAAGCCTAAAATCACTTTCTTGTGTTCATTAATCGACTGTAGAACAGATGATGTCGTCCCATAAAAAGCCATTAAAATGGCAACCGGTGCATAGAGTTTTAACATTTGACCACCAAGCTCCGGAAAGTTGTCTTTTCCGAATAATAAGAAATACAGTGGATCTGCTAACAACATCATACCGAAAGCCGCTGGCAATATTATCGTCATTAAAACAAGTAAGGATTGGTTAAATTGATTCCTCATGACTGCTACATTTTGATCCACAAACGCTTTCGTCATACTTGGAATAATTGAGACACTTAATCCTGTTGTAATTGATACTGGGATTAAAACTAATATTTGAGCTAAACCGATGACTGAATTGACGGTTTCAGCATCCGATTGACTGTAACCTAAATTCATGAAAATAGCATTGATCGTAAATGTATCAGCATTTTGATAAAGAGGAAGTCCCATCCCAATCACAACGTATGGGATCGAATATTTAAATACCTCTTTGTATATTTGCGGAATCGTAATACTTTCGCGACTTTCAAGAGCATCAACATGGCGGAAGATAAGTTTAAACCTCTTTAAAAGATAAAAGACGAGTACTGCCAAACCGAATAATGCCCCTACAAACGCACCAAATGTACCCACTCCAACAGCTGTTGTGACTGACATATCAAGCCAATTTAAAACGACATAAGCACCGACAACGATAAAAACGACACGGGCAAGTTGTTCCAAAACTGTACTTAATGCTGATGGGCCCATTGATTGGTATCCTTGAAAAAATCCACGAAGAAAACTCATTGGCGGGACAATAATCAAAGCAAAGCTGACCATTTTGATCGTGTAAATAACACTATCTAACGAGTTACCTGTTGAGCTTTTTTTATCGACGACGATTCCCGCTAAAAAAGGAGAAGCAGCATATAAAAAGATGAAACTAATGATTCCTGAGATCACCATAAAAACGAGACCAGACTTTAAGATTTTCTGTATAATGTCATCTCGTTCTAAATGGTCATACTTTGAGACCATCTGAGAAATCGCGAGCGGAATGCCCATTGTAGATATACTCAACATGATCGTGTAAGGTCCATAAGCGTACTTGTATAAAGCATATCCCCCTGAACCAACTAAAGCAGTGAACGGGATAATATAAATAAACCCTAATATTTTGGATAAAAAGGAAGCGGAGGATAATAAGACGGTACCTCTAAGTATATTGTTTTTCATTCAACGTTCTCCTACTGAACTCTTCCAAAGATTATGAGCGAAAGAATCCTTACTCATTATAAACCTATCTCTGAATATTTGTATCTAAAATCGCAGTGACTGAATAAAAAGAAATGGATCTGTGTTCAAAAATTGTCAGCTGCGATTAATCTCTTCCTTTAAAGTTTGAAAACTACCTTGTATTCCGCGAAGGACTTCTTCAATTCCTTCTTTTCCCTCCACTTCATCCAAGTACACAGCTTCACCAAAATTGATATGCATCTTTTTTCTCATAATAAAATCTTTAAATGTCAGCGGTCCATGGTAAACAGCTGGCGCCACCGGAACTCCCGCACGTTTTGCTATCACGACTGCTCCTCTTTTCAAACCAAGGTTTTCTGTTTGCCTTGTCCCACTTGGAAAAAGACCCACGACATTCCCTTGCTTGATGAGTCTTTGTGGAATCTTTAACGAACTAGGTCCAGGATTATCTCGATCAACCGGAAAAGCATTTAATGAAGCTAATAACTTTTGGATTGGTTTTAATCGAAATAATTCTTTTTTGGCCATGAAATGAATGGGAGTAGGATATACGGCAATGCCTAGAGAAATAATGTCTAACCATGTTTCATGTGTACAGATAATCACATATCCCTTTTGATTAGATGGTAGTCTTTCTTTATGGTGGGCACGAACCCCTCCACCAAAAAGGGTAAACATGATATGCAAAATGGTTTTTCCAAATCGATACATTGTGGTTCTCCTTTTAAATAATCTTTATTTATTATAAAGGAATATTCAATATTTCTACTATCTTTTTTTCATTACTCATAACTGATAAAAACAAAAAAAGCCTGCAGAGAATGGGAAGTTTTCTCTGCAGACTAAGCCAATTAAAAAACTAGCATCTTATTAACTTCTATTGAAAGGGGGTCAATAGAAAGGAAAAACCATATTGATCTTAATTCACTCCAACTTGAGTCCATGCCGATTTTACAGCATTATAAGTAGTGCTTCCTGAACCATAAAGATCTGCTGCAGCTTGCAATAATGAAGCTCTAGCATTACTAAAGTTAGTCGTTGGTGTCATATAGACAGTCAACGCGCGATAGTAAATTTGCTCTGCTTTTGCTTTTCCAATGCTTTGAATTGTATAGTAAGCCGCTTTATTTGGAATACCACTGTTCGTATGAACGCCACCATTATCGGATGATGTGTTCACGTATCCTGACATGGTACTAGGCTGTCCGTAAGCCTCAGGGTTAGACATACTGCGAAGAGCATCTCCAGAAATACCTGGCGTGTAGACATCTTCACCAACTAAATAATCGGCTGGGTCTAAGAAGAAACCAAATGTATCAGAAATCGATTCATTCAAAGCTCCCGATTGATAAGAATATTGTAATCCAGCTGTTCTTTCTGTCACCGCATGTGTTAACTCATGGGCAACCACATCTAGTGCGCCCGATAATGGAATGAACGTACTTCCATCACCGTCTCCATATACCATTTGAGATCCATTCCAGAAAGCATTGTTATATCGGTTGCTGTAATGAACGGTTGAGCGAATGGACGCCCCGTTATTATCAAAACTATTGCGATTAAACGTATTTTTATAGTAATCATATACAAGGCCAGCGTTATAGTGAGCATCCACATCCGCACCTTGTGATGTCGCATTCCATGCATCATCTACATCTGTCGAATAGCTGCCCGGTAAGCTCGTTCTATTTTTTGCTGAAAATGTTTCAATTACACCATTCATTGGTTTTGTCACATCAAATAGATAGTAAGTATTATCTTGAGCAAAGGTATTCAATGTTTTATAAGTACCCAGTACACCATATCCAGAACCCGTTGTACCAGCATCAGACACCGCATTATAAGAATCTACAACATTCCCATTTTTTGCATCTACATAAATTTGCCAGTTAGCACCGTATGGTTCGATAAATTGAAGTTGAACTTTATAAGTAAGGTAATAGGATCCATCTTTCTCATGGATGACAAGGTCACCTTTCACATTTGTATCTTTTGCATCACTCTTTTTTGAAGCATTTAAACTACTTGAGTCATTAACAGTAACCGTATCTGCTTTTGATAAGTTTATATGTTTCCAAGCTAATTCAGTAGCAGATGCTTGGCTGATGTCAGCTTTCGTTTCTTTTTTATTTTTTTTCGCAGCTTCAGGATAAAGGGATCCGTTTGTCGCTACTACATTTCCATCTTGATCTGTATGCACTAAGAACGTTGCTCCTTCAACTGGAACGTGATTAACGACTTGTGAATACTTATAATGTTTCATTCCTAGCTTATCAGTTTCAACACTCTCAAGTTTTAAGTCTGTATTTGCATTCACTTTATAAAGCGTTTCATTCGCTTTAAGAAATTCTCGAACTTGCTGATCATTTTTTACCTTATTATGAGATAATTTTCCTGAAAGAAAAGAAGGAGTTCCTTTATCTTTATCCCATTGCTTTTGAACAAGATCCATTTTATTCATAAGATCTTTTTCTGAGGTGTTTGCCATCGCTGCTGATGCTCCTGTTGCGATTGAGCTAAATGTTAGGGCAGTTCCAAGTACTGCTGCGGCTAATTTCTTCTGCATTTTTCCTATTCCTCCTCCAAATTAAAAGCAAGTTTTCAAAATTAATAAACTTTCATTCTTCCATACTAGTCAAACTATTTCCGCGGTAGATTCAGTGTACTTCCTTTAATCCCTTCTGACAATGGAGTTAACTGATTATTCAAACACAACATCTATTCGACAAAAAACGACAAAATTAATAACAAAAACGAGTTGTTTTTCAGAAAATTTTCTCAATTTTCTTGTTATCATTTTCTCGAATTCAAGAAAATTTTCTCAAACAAAAAAGCCTTCACATTGAATCGTGAAGACTTTTAATCTATTCATTTAATTTTATTAAGACAAGAATGTAGAACCTACTTGAAGTAGATCCCTTGGTGGTCTTGCTGCTTCAGCAGTCAATCCTTTTTTTGCATGAGCATCCACGTCAACCTTAACACCACTTAGAATGACTGTGGCTAACCCCATGATTAGTAGCATTTTTTTCAACTTAATTCCTCCTTCATTAAAATCATTGTCGTTTTAATTCAAATCTTTTCCTTTACTAAGGTTATTTTACTTTATAGGAATTTTATTAGCAACAAAAAGACTGATTATTCAAATATTCAACATTTCGACAAAATTCAATTAATAAATTTTATATTTTTGATTGATTTACGGAAATTTTTCTTTGAAGGTAGCTTTATCATTAATTAACAAGTTGATTGCTGTATTCATATGCCTTTGCGTAATAGTCTGCAGCATGCTTGTATTTTTTTTCACTATAAAAATAATTGGCTAAAATAAAAGAAAAAAAGCTTAAATTATGTAAGTCATTTGTATTCTCAAAATAGGGTAATACTTTTCCTTTAACTAAGCTTTCAAATTCTCTTTCTACACCAAGAATTAAGTAGCGAAAGACTTGAAATAACAAGTAATATAAATGCGATTCTTCTTTTTCGTCCTGAATGCTTTTCCATCCTTTGTTCAACCAAACCTTTGCTTCTTCTAAATGATTATTGTTGTAGTAAGCTTCCATTAACGAGTACACTGCAGATATTTTCCCTTTCTCCTTTCTCTCTTCTTTGTACTTAACGGCTAACTTGAAATGGTCAATTGCTTGGCTAAAATCTTTCTTCCTTGAAAATAAATAACCTAAATTTTGTTCAATCGTCCCTTGAATTTCTTTATATTTAATCGTTTCTGAAAGATCCCAAGCTATTTTATGTGCTTTTAATGCCTGATCATAACGAGAGAGACGTGTATTCGATATCCCAATCAATACTTGGCAATCTGTACATTTTTTTAGATTATAACTGGATTGATAATAAGAAAGTGCGAATTTTGTGTGGTCAATGGAGAGGCCGTTTTTTCTTATCCAGCTATAGGTCAGACCCATTGCATAATGGCAGTCTGCTCTTTCTTCTTCTGAAATTGAAATAAACGGTAACAGTTGAATACACTTTTCATATTCCATTGTTGCCTCGACAGATTCTCTTTTTAAATAATGCAGATCAGCTTTGTATTTAGAAAAATAATAGCGACATTCATTTGAAAACGAGTGTTTATCCTTTTCTACAACTTTCAATATTTTTTCTGCTGTTTTTAAATCTTCTTTCAAAATAAAATAACTACTTGAAAATAAATTAAAAAGAATTTTATCTTCGTGATTTGCTCGATCTATCCATTTTGCTTGATTAATCTGTTTATAAAGTTTTTCAGCTTCTTCTTTGTTCCTCGTAAGCAAACAAGAATGAAATCCTTCTAAACTATTTTTGAATTCTTCATAGGAAACGGCGTTTTTTTCAATTTGTAACCGCTCCAATAGCAGCTTAAGAGTTTCCTCACTCGGATTTAATTGGTTATTCTCTATTTTTGAAAGGTACGACACAGAAATAATACCTGAGGCTAATTCTTCTTGGGTCATCCTCTTTTTAATTCGATTAAATTTAATTTCTTTCCCCATTGTCATTGGATCACCATACTCCTGAGAACATATTTTCGTAGTACTTTTTTTCATCATAACATAGCTATTCGTTCATTTTCGAAAAATTTCAACTACACAAAATACCATTATAAGTCGGTTAACCACTTGCACCCTCTCGTTTTATCCCCTATACTAAACAAATATTTGAATCTAATATTGCAAACCTCATCCATTCGATGAGGTAGAGGTCGCGACTTTTAATAGTAAGGGAGAGGAGACGTAGAGAACGTCTGTGAATCTTCTTGAAAGGAAAAGTTGCCGAAGTGTCGATGGTTTTCTCGTACGATTGATGCTGGGGCTGTCTCCGAAAGGAACAGAACTGTCACGTTTCTTTAAAAAGAACGTGTTGAGCTATCTTTATGAAGGCTGATGGGGTATACATGTGCCATCACGAATACAATTGTGATGGCCGTTTTTTATTCCCTTCACTTCCTCCCTTCCTGCAATTAACTACAGAAAAAGGAGTGTAAGAAAATTGAGTCAAACAGAACGTCTTTACAAAGAACCACAACCAGTAAAACAAACAAATGAGCTTCATCGAGGTCTGAAAAGCAGACACATTACGATGATTTCACTTGGGGGGACGATTGGAACGGGTCTATTTCTTGCTAGTGGTGGAGCTATTCACGCTGCGGGACCTGGTGGGGCTTTATTAGCTTACATTGCAATTGGAATTATGGTTTTCTTCTTAATGACAAGTTTAGGAGAAATGGCAGCATATATGCCTGTTTCCGGATCTTTTAGTACGTATGCAACAAAGTTTGTTGATCCAGCGCTTGGATTTGCAATGGGCTGGAATTATTGGTATAACTGGGCGATTACGATAGCCGCAGAACTAGCCGCCGTTACATTGGTGATGAAGTATTGGTTTCCTGATACCTCCTCTCTTATTTGGAGTGGTGGATTCTTATTGATTATGTTCCTTTTAAACTATTTATCTGTTAAAGGATTTGGAGAAGCAGAGTTTTGGTTTTCTCTATTAAAAGTGATTACCGTTATTGTGTTTATTATCGTCAGTTTTTTAATGATCTTCGGAATTATGGGTCATGATGCACCTGTAGGATTTTCTAATTTCACGTTAAATGATGCACCATTTCACGGCGGATTCATGGCGATGTTCGGTATATTTATGGCTGCTGGCTTCTCTTTCCAAGGGACCGAGCTTCTAGGTGTAACAGCAGGAGAAAGTGAAGACCCTGCGAAAAATATTCCAAAAGCTGTTCGTCAAATTTTTTGGCGTATCCTCTTGTTTTATGTCTTGGCTATTTTGGCCATTGGCTTACTCATTCCGTATACAAACGGAAGTTTAGCGAACAGTGATGTAACTGTAAGTCCGTTTACACTCGTATTCCAAAAAGCCGGAATTGCATTCGCTGCTTCAGCTATGAATGCTGTTATATTAACAGCCATTTTGTCTGCAGGAAATTCAGGTATGTATGCATCAACAAGAATGTTATGGCAACTTGCAAAAGATGGAAATGCACCGAAGTTTTTGTCTAAATTAAATCGTCGTGGGGTTCCTATCTATGCTCTACTTGCTACAACACTTGTAGGAACAATTGCTTTTTTTGCCTCTCTCTTTGGAGATGGTGTTGTGTATGTTTGGCTCTTAAATGCTTCAGGAATGTCAGGTTTCATTGCTTGGCTAGGAATCGCAATTAGTCATTATCGTTTTAGAAAAGCGTATGTCAAACAAGGGAAAGATTTAAGCCTCCTACCTTATCGTGCGAAATGGTTCCCATTTGGACCGATTTTTGCTTTTTTCCTTTGTACGGTTGTCATTTTAGGACAGAACTACAATGCTTTTTTAGGCGGAAAGATTGATTGGAATGGCAGTCCTGGTGTCTTATATCGGACTTCCTCTCTTCATCGCTGTATGGTTGGGTTATAAGTGGAAACACAAAACAAAAATCGTGCCTATTGAAGAATGTAAATTTGAATAATAATGAAATGAAAAGCCTATCTCTTTTACCCTTAATCGGGTAGAAAGAGATAGGCTTTTCTTCAAATTGGTGGATCAATCGACTATTTATGTATTCATAAATTCACAGACGACATCATTATATTTTTCCGGCTCTTCTAGATCTGGAAAATGAGCACTTTTATGAAAAATTTCTAAATGAGCATTCGGGATTTTTTTCGCTAAATCACGGCTTACCAAAAGTCCTGTATTACGATCATGTAATCCACATAGAATGAGTGTTGAAATAGTCATTCGCTCTAAATCCAATTGAAAAATCGAATCGCGTGACTCAATTGCCTCAGCTAATTTTCCAGTGTTCACTAAGCCGCTTTCTTTCCAATATTCTCGATTACGTTTGGCTATATCTTGGTCTTCAAATAGCAACCGATCCACTGTTTCCTGATCCACTTGATTCCAAATATCCTCTACTTGCTCACGTATTTCTCCTTTACTTTTTACAATATCGTTAATACGGTTTTGCAACTCTCCTTGTGTTTGTCGAGCAAATCCATACGATTGGATAAAGCTTTGGTTACGAACTTCTCCCGGACTCGGAGCCTGTAAAATCAGTTTATTTATATGCTTTGAATACGCATTTGCATACCTTAGTGCCAGTTCAGCTCCAAAAGAATAACCGAGTAAGGATAAATGGTCGAGTTTAAAAGACTTTCTGAGTTGTTCTAGATCATCGATTAACCATTCAATTGAATATTCATTATCCTCAGGTGCACCTGAACGTCCCGATCCTCTTTGTTCATAATAAATGACCGTTAAATGCCGCTCGAGTAGTGGACCCATCGTCCGCTCAAATGTATAGTGGTTTCCACCTGGCCCCCCATGAACAATCACTAATGGGATGGTCTTGTTCTCCACTCCTCGAATTTTGTACCAATGATTAATACCGTTTATCTCAATGATTCCTTCTCCATTTTCTACGATCATACCCCTGCTCCTTTTCACCTATAATAAATAGAGTTAATTTTCTAATTTTAATACAATCATGCAATAAAATATAGTAAAATAAAGGAAAATAATCATTCGAGAGGATGTATTTATACTTGGATTTTTTCGATTTGGGCGATCTTATTGAAATCTTGATAGATGTTCTTTCATTCGGCTTCCCCAGTAAGCAAAAAAGAGTGACTCGAAAAAGAGTAAAACTCCTGAAAAAACAAAAAGAGTTTGACTATATCCATGAACGCTTTGGATTGGATTTATACAGTGATCCTCGCATTCGAGATTATATATCCAGCTATTCTATCGAGAGCATTCTTCCTGACGAAAAAAGAAGAATGACGTTTTTGGAGAACTTTGAAAAAAAATGCGAAAAGGTTTTCTGGAGGTGAAGGAATGAAATGGCTTGAACTGATCATCGTTGGATTGACAATGGCTTATCTTTATTCCTTTTTAGAAAAGAAGTTGGTTGAACGTTTTCGGATTACCCAAAAACATGATTGGCATACTGATTCCATACCTAAACATACGAATGGAAAACGTATGTTTCAAATATTATTTTTCATTCTGTATATAGCTATCTCGTTCTGGGCTTTTAACGATCAATTTCCTCTCATTTATTGGGTCCTTTTATTTTTGACGTTATCCCAAATATCACAATTTTGTTATACAGTGGTTCTTCGAGAAATATACAAGGCAGTACATCCTTACCGCTTGTTTTTTTGCCTTAAACATTTTATTTCTCTTGCCAATCGTGCTCGTTCTAATGCATTTTTATGACTAATTGATTTGTATCTCCTTTCAAAAATAACGACTCTGATTTAGGTTAAGTCTCTCTTCAGAAAAAAATCCGAAAATAACTCGGCATTTACAGGTAGACCGAATCCAACGATTTGCCTAACCGATCGTTTTGATCATTGCTTCTGGACATAATGGACGTAAAACTCGAAAAGTAAGGAATGGAACCCTTATGCATTTTTTTTGCGCAATGCTTATAAATAATAGAACAAAATGGATAGAACAGAAATCAAAAAAACTTAAACCCTGGATACAAATGGGTTTAAGTCCTATAAAATTGATGACCTGATATGGATCAGAACCCCGACCCTTTTCTGTCTGTTTGAAGGTCTAATTTCTGCATGAGAAATTTCAGTTCACGAAACAACACTCTTTATGTTTTTCCTAATTTCTTCAGCGACTTTTTCAGGGTCTTTCATCTGAAAAATAATATAAGTGTATTTTTTATGCCCTTCTAAGTGAATAACGACAAGCGGAACGCGTCGTTCATAAGAAAGGAAATACCACTCATCTCCATACTTGTAACTTCCTTCGTAAATCGAAGGTGGGATAGCCGTACCAGGAAGTCGCAACATCCACGTAGGTGCATCAAAATAATTCACGTTCACACTTTTCACACAATGATATGGAACGTGAATTTTTTGTTTTAATGCAAATAATGCTACCGGACCTTTTAGAATTAATGTAAACGAATCTTCATCAAAATGTACTTCTCTCCCCATCTTTCGATCCCCCTCAAATGAAAGTCTTTTAGTTGCACAATCAACCTTCCTTTTTAATTAATTATACGATTCGAAATGTAAATAGTTTCGCTTTTTCTAGGAATACTCTCCGATTCTCCATGTACTATTCATATTTTATTAGCTTGTTTTAATCATCTTCTCAGATTGAAGATGTATTGTATGCTTATGTTTACGATCAACGTGGTTGAAAGGCAGGCGATCGATTTATGCAAATTGAACAAAGAGTCACAGAATATTTAGAAGCTCAGAAGGAATCTTTTTTCAAACACTTCCATCAGAGTCTTCCACTTCCGATTCGCTCAAATCATACGAGCGATCTCACTAAAACTATTCATTCACTCTATGATTGGTATACAGAATCATTATTTACTGAGTTCTCAGATTCAGAAATCCACCTACGAGCAAAAGAATACTCTGCATATCAATCCGATCTAAGTTTCGAGTGGTTTTTATTTCTTATTCACTTTACCCAACAAGCTTGGTTAAAAGACTTTCTGCCCTGCTTACTTACTAAAGAAGAAACCCTTCTTTTTTTGCCTAATGTCCATGAATTATTCAGTAAATTTTTATTAAATGCAACGATTACCTATCTAGAACAATACGAATGGAGCGATGCCTTTATTCGCCCTCTTTATTTATGGCCTTACTCCTATTTAGTCACATTGAGGGGGTTAATCAAACGCTTACTGTGGGAAAATTCAGCGTGTCAAATGCACGAAACAAAATTACTATACCGACTTAAGTTAGTAGAAGCACGAATAAAGGAGATGGACCACTTTCATTCGTTTACTAAATCCGAGTAAAGTTTGCGCTTAAATATTAAAAAACTAGCCATTTCAACTTGTGGCCACTGGAAAACTTGCAATTTTTAAATTTGTACAACGAGTTTCTATGAAATGAACAATGGTTAGTGGCCTATTTCTTTGATCTATTTTATCCTTTTTCTTTTCATAATGTGAGTATTCGCTTGAGATTGACCGCAAACATCGCTTTGGCACCTTGTATTTCTATGCCAAATAGACCAAGCAGTCGATGCAGTATCATACCCGTGTCCCTGTTTCAGTACGCTATTCTTCACTTTCATTTTATAGCGAGATTTTGCGATTTCTTTACATTTAGTTGTCTGTTGAAATGCTTCTTGTTCTGTATTTCCCGTCAATTTGATGTTCACAGAGTATGTTTTCTTTTTACACCTTCATTCTAACATCCCTCTCGAAGCGGGCAGAACTAGCATTTTTCGATATCGAAATAATAGGTCTGGCATTGATTTCTGTTCGTTCCTTTTTTTACCCGTGCGTCCTTTTCGGGTAGCGAGGTGACCAGCTTTGCAAATAAACATGCCTGCATCTTTATTCAATTTAAACTTATATTCTACTTTTCTCGGACCTTGTGTAAGAATGGGGTTCAACTTTGCGACGAGCACTACTTCATTTTCTTTTGCGTATTTACTATTTACCTTATAGGAGTATGCTGTGTCCCCAATTACCATATCTATTATCATGCTAGTCTGTTTACTTTTTCAATCAATTCAGGAAAGGCATTCTTTTTAAATTGTAAAATCAGTTTCTACAGGGTGAGTTCATACGAGTGGATGGGAGTGGAAGGCAGCGACTCCTGCGGGAAAAGCGCGAGCTGAAAGCCCCGCAGAGAAAGGATCACAGTCTAAGAGCGCAACATCCTGTTGCAACGACTGCGCTAAAACTTCCTGTTTGTCGGAGGAGATTGAAGCCGTGCCCGCGGAAAGCGTCTGCCTGGAACGGAAATCCACGGCTTATAAGAGAAAAATGAGAGTATGGGAACGATAACGTTCCATATTCGCATCGATCTTCCAAGAGGAGTTTTTCAGTGCCCATAGCATTCGCCTGGAACGGAAATCCAAAACATCGTTTTAAATTAGCCCTTAAAAAAGAAAAGCCACCCTATCTCGAACAATCGAAATAGGATGGCATTGGTAAACCAAGTAGACTTTTTCAGTGCCCTCTTTTAGCTTGGTCCCTGTTTTATTTTTTGAAGCGATAAGGTAAAGTCGCAACAATGACATTTTTGCGATACAAAAGATACGTTCGAATCAACAAACTGGATTGGTTATGAAGAATATTATGCCAGCTTTTTTTCGTAATGAATTGCGGTATAAGGACCGTAACACGGTATTCTGACTCAGTCGCTTTCTTCTCCACTGTATCAATAAATTTTGATAGTGGAAGAAGAATACTTCGATAATTGGAGTACAATGTGACAAGCCTAACATCCGGTCTGCATTTCTTCCACTTTTCCTCCAACAACTTTTCTTCTTCTCGATCAAATGAAACATAAACAGCTAACACTTGATCGCCGATCGATTGAGCGTATTCGATTGAGTCTTCTACTACTTTTGTAATTCCTGATACTGGAACAATAATCACATTTCCTTTTATCACCATCGAAGGCAGTTTATTATTCACTCTTAATTGTTCTCTTACTGTTTCATAATGATTATAAATACGATGAAAAAAGAAAACAATGATTGGCAAAAAGATGATAATCGACCATACCTTATTAAACTTTGTAACAAAGAAGATGACCAAAACGACAAAAGTAATGATGGCTCCTACTAAATTAATCAGCATTCTTGGAAGCCAATTTTTTGGTTTTTCCTTCACCCATTTCAGGATCATTCCTGTTTGAGATAAGGTAAACGGAATAAATACCCCTACCGCATAAAGCGGGATTAACATTTCAGTTCTTCCTTTGAAGGCGATGATTAAAATAATGGATGCTACACCCAAAGCGACAATTCCATTAGAATAACCAAGCCGGTCTCCACGCATGGTAAACATGCGCGGCATAAATTTATCTTTTGCCAAGTTAAATGCCAATAGTGGAAATGCTGAAAATCCAGTATTCGCTGCTAATACAAGGATAAGAGCTGTCGAACCTTGAACAAAATAATACAAAGGATTTCGACCAAATGTTTGTGCAGCAATTTGAGAGACGACCGTCTCTTTTCCGTTTGGTGAAACACCATAAAAGTAGGCAAGAAGAGTAATGCCTGAAAAAAGAACGGCCAGTAAAGACCCCATAAGAATGAGTGTCTTTGCTGCATTATTTGGTCCTGGTTCTTTAAAGTTGGGAATCGCATTTGAGATCGCCTCAACCCCTGTTAAAGCGGAACAACCAGATGCAAAAGCCTTCATTAGCAGAAATAAGGTTAGTCCTTGTACAGGCGTTCCTATTGGAGAATGAAGTGTAGGCTCCACTTGTCCAGTAAATACACGAAACATCCCAACTGCAATTAAAACAATGATCGCAAGTACAAATAAATAGACAGGATATGCTAAGAACGTAGCTGATTCAGTCAATCCTCTTAAATTAAGAATGGTAATCAGGATTACTAAGATAATGGCAATTAAGACACCGTGGGCATGAATACTAGGGAAAGCAGACGTAATCGCATCTGTTCCAGCTGAAACACTAACAGCAACTGTTAAGATGTAATCGACAAGAAGTGAGCCTCCAGCAACTAAGCCAGCATTCTTACCAAGGTTTTCTTTCGAAACGATGTATGCTCCCCCACCCTGCGGATAAGAGAAAATAATTTGACGATAGGATAAAATTAATGCAGCCAAAAGAAATAAAACTCCAACCGCAATTGGAATGGAATACCAGTAGGCAACAAAGCTAACCGTTGCTAAAACAATTAGTATTTGCTCTGTTCCATATGCAACAGACGATAATGCATCCGATGAAAGGATCGCCAGCGCTTTTATAATGTTAAGCTTTTGATCACCGAGTTCATTCGATTTTAATGGACGGCCAATCAAACGTCTTTTTATTGAGGAATACAAAAAAACACCACCAATTAATTTGTTTAAATCAAATACCTTACATATTGTACTCTGTTTTTCTGTAAAGACAATCACTTTTTTAAAAATCAATACGATTTATTGACAATAAAACGATATTAACGGCAAATTTCGATTATTTTATTATCCCCTTTATAAACATTTATCAACCTTTTTGCTAAACAAAGTCTCTATTTACCTAAAAAAAATCGAGTCCCCAATTAGAAACGATGTTCTAATGATGACTCGATTATTGATAGAATTGATTAGTAAGCTTTTGCCCAATACACCAATTGTTTCGCTTTTTCTCCACAACATAAACATTGCTCTGCAATTGGTTCCTCATTAAACGGAATACATCGAGATGTTGCAGTTGTTTCTTCTTTGATTTTATCCTCGCAAGAACGCTCTCCACACCACATTCCACGAATAAATCCAGCATTCTCAGTTACAAGATTGCCTAGTTCCTTCATATTATAAGCATCGTTGGTATGCATTTTCCGATGCTCAGTTGCCCGACTTAATAAAGACTGCTGAATTTCTTCTAAGAGTACAGGAATTACGTGAATCAATTGATCAATGTTGACTACGCTTTTCTCACCAGTATCTCGACGAACAAGGATGACCTGTTCCAGTTCAATATCTTTCGGACCGATCTCAATTCTAACTGGAATACCTTTCATCTCATACTCGTTAAACTTCCAGCCAGGCTTCTTATCACTAGCATCTATTCCCACTCGAGCGATTTGATTTAATTGTTCTTTGAGCGCGAAAGATCGATCCAATACACCTTCCTTATGCTGAGCAATCGGAACGATCATGACTTGTGTAGGCGCAATCCTTGGTGGTATCACAAGCCCTCTATTATCGCCATGCACCATTATCAATGCACCAATAAGTCGGGTTGTTATGCCCCACGAGGTTTGATGAACATACTGCTGTTCACCATTATGGTCTGTATATTGAATATTAAATGCTTTGGCAAAACCCGTGCCAAGCTGATGAGACGTGCCTGTTTGCAGCGCTTTTCCATCGTGCATAAGACTTTCGATCGTAAGCGTATAATTCGCACCTGCAAATTTTTCTTTCTCGGTTTTTCTTCCTCTAAGAACAGGAATCGCTAAGAATTCTTCGCAAATACTCGCATAAACCTCAAGCATTTTTTTCGTTTCTTGATCTGCTTCTTCTTCTGTAGCATGACACGTGTGACCTTCTTGCCATAGGAACTCCAGAGAACGGAGGAAGGGTCTTGTCGTCTTTTCCCACCGTACGACATTTCCCCATTGATTATAAAGCTTTGGAAGATCACGATAAGAGTGGATAATCCTTGAATAATGATCGCAGAACAAGACTTCCGAAGTAGGGCGAATACATAATCGTTCATGCAATTCTTCTGAACCACCATGCGTCACCCAAGCCACTTCAGGAGCAAATCCTTCAATATGATCCTTTTCTTTTTGGAGAAGACTTTCAGGGATTAACAAAGGAAGATAAACGTTCTCGTGCCCTGTCTCTTTTATTTTTTTATCTAAAGCTTGTTGAATATGCTCCCAAATCGCATATCCATAAGGACGGATAATCATGGATCCTCTAACCGTTCCATAATCGACAAGATCAGCTTTCTTTACCACATCTGTATACCATTGTGGAAAATCTGTCTCCATATCCGTAATTTGCTCTACAAACTTCTGTTCCTTTCCCATTCCATCTCCTCCTTTTATTTCCTGTCTTGTTATGCTTATGAGTTGAATATTTATTAAGAAGGCTTTGTTAAATGACCATGTTGATTTTTCAACATTCAGCAAAACAACTCGCTTTCCGCGGACGAACGGTCGAGCCTCCTCGTGAAATACCATGAGGCCACTGAAAATGTCCAATTTTTATAGATTGAAAATCTGCAAATGAAAAACGAGCCCTCAGATTCGCTTCTAAGCCACGAATTTTAGACTGGGCGACATCTTTGGCTTCATCTTTAAAGCGAAGTTGGATCAGACCGTTCTTTTTACACCGTTACTGAATGGTAGTGAAAGGCAGCGACTCCTGCGGGAAAAGCACGAGCTGAAAGCCCCGCTGAGAAAGGATCACAGTCTAAGAGCGCAACATCCTGTTGCAACGACTGCGCTAAAACTTCCTGTTTGTCGGAGTAGATTGAAGCCGTGCCCGCGGAAAGCGTCTGCCTGAAACGGAAATCTATGGCTTATACGTGTATAGATGTTCCATGAGGACTTTTTCAGTGGCCTCAAATACCATACTGCGGGGTCTCGACTCGCTCGTTTTTCCGCATGAGTCTCATTGTTTTTGCTTCCTATCAACAACATCCACTAACATAGCCATTAAGAAAAGCGAAAAGGATCTGTTCAAATACGACAACATGAAGGGTGAAGCGCGAGGCTTACATTGCCCAGGCATTTAGGAGGACATCCCCCTACGATCACCACATCATTTAAGATTGCCATACCTATAAACAAATCATTATGCTTCCCTTAACCCTTAATTTTTCCCATAAAAAAAAGCCCCCTAAACAAGGGACCGAGGCCATGGTGGTACCACCCTATTTCGCAGCAAAATCACTGCACACTTGAAAGGATAACGGATTGACCCGCAAAGATCTTATTTATTCGATCATGAACTCCAAGGCAGGTTCCAATTGTTTCTCATAGAAATCTTTCACCACTCGATTTCCTCTCTAGGAAGAGCAAACTAAATTGTACTAATCCTTTTCATCGTTTCGTCATTATAAGGCGGACGGAAAGATTATTCATTTTCCGCTCATTCAATGTAAAATTTATATAAACTATAGTGACTTTTAAACCAAATGTCAAGAGGGACAAAATTCGGTATCGAAACGATTTTGTCCCTCTTCATAAATATACATTTAACGTTCGATAATCCGTTGAAGAAATTGCTTTGTTCGCTCTTCTTTAGGATTTCTGAAAAGCTGGTCAGGCGTTCCTTCTTCCACAATGTACCCATTGTCGATAAAAATCACTTTATCTGCTACTTCTTCTGCAAACTTCAATTCGTGTGTGACGATCACCATCGTCCATCCTTCATTCGCTAAATCTTTAATGACTTTTAATACTTCTCCCACTAATTCAGGATCTAACGCTGAAGTTGGTTCATCAAAGAGCATCAATTGCGGCTCAATCGCTAATGCCCTCGCAATGCCCACACGTTGTTGCTGTCCACCTGAAAGTTGGAAAGGATAAAGATCGACTTTGTCGCTAAGTCCGACTTTATCTAACAAATAAGATGCATTTTTTTTTGCTTCCTCTTTGTTTGCCTTTTGAACGATTATTGGACCTTCCATCACGTTTTCTAAAACAGTTTTGTGAGGAAAAAGGTTATAAGATTGAAAAACCATTCCTGATTTCCTTCTAAGTTTCAAAATATCCTGTTTTACGATCTTTCCACTATAGTCGATCTGCAGGTCCTCAAAGTTTAACTGTCCATTATTCGGAGTTTCTAAGGCATTTAAACAGCGGAGAAAAGTTGTTTTCCCGGAACCAGATGGCCCAATCAAAACATATACCTTTCCCTTTTCTACTTCTAAATCCATCCCTTTTAATACTTCATTTGAACCAAATGATATTTTCAAATCTTTTATGTTAAGCATAATCATTCCTCCAAGCTATTTCGCAATGTATCGATCTAGTTTTTTCTCAATCCCACCTTGAATAACTGAAAGAATAAAACAGATAACCCAATAAAGAAAAGCAGCTTCTACATAAAGCAATAGAAATTCATAATTCGTAGCTGCTATTTCTTGCGCTTTCCTAAATAATTCTGATACGAGAATTAAAGAGGCTAATGAAGTATCTTTGACTAAACTTATAAAGGTGTTTGACAATGGCGGCACCGAAACACGTGCAGCTTGAGGAAGGATAATTCTTGTTAACGTCTGACGATAGGTCATCCCAACCGTGTACCCAGCTTCCCATTGTCCTTTCGGAATCGAAATAATCGAAGCGCGAATGATTTCGGAAGCATAAGCTCCAACGTTTAATGAAAATCCAATAACGGCACTGATAAATGGATTAATGGTAAGTCCAATAGATGGAAGACCATAGAAGATGATAAATAATTGCACAAGCAAAGGCGTTCCTCGTATTGCTGAAACGTAAAATCTTGATAAACCATTTAATATTGAGCTTGTTGAAAGGCGACTAAGAGCGGATAAAAGAGCAATCATCATTCCGAAGACAAATGATAAAAGAGTAAGCGGAATCGAATAATAGATTCCGCCTTTGATCATGGGCCATAAAGAGTCCATGGCAATTTGCCATTTAGTCGGGGACACTGAGGCTACATATAAAAAATTATTTAGAAACATCTTCGCCAAACCATTTATTCGAGATTTTCGCTAGTGTTCCGTCTTCTTTCATGCTCTTCAGTTCTTTATCCACTTGAGCGACAAGCTCTTTGTTTCCTTTTCTAAACAATAGTGCACTATCAGACGCGTCTGGTGATTCTGCTACAATTTTGACTTTCGCATCTTTTTGTTGGTTTAAATAATCTAGGATTGCTAGCTTATCATTGACCGTTACATCTACACGACCTGATTCGATCAATTTCACTGATTGACTTAAACCTTCAACGCCCACTACTTCAGCACCGTTATCTTTCGCGATTTGACCATAATTACTAGTAAGTGATTGTGCTGATTTTAGTCCTTTAATATCTTTAAATGATTTTACTTTATCGTTATCTTTTGCAGTTACAACAACTGCTGATGAAGTTGTATAAGGAACAGAGAAATCATATTTTTTCTTGCGATCGTCGTTAATTCCTACTTGGTTTGCTACTACATCAAAACGTTTAGAATTTAAACCTTCGAACATTGAATCCCACTGTGTTTCTTTAAAATCAACTTTAACACCCATACGTTTAGCGACTTCGCGCATTACTTCAACGTCGTAACCTGTTAATTTATTATCTTTGTCGTGGAACGTAAATGGCGCGTAAGTACCTTCCGTACCAACTGTGATTGTTTTATCTGCTTTGATTTTATCAAGTAAGCTTTGATCTTTTTTATTTCCATCTCCATTTGAAGAACATGCAGCTAGTACAAGCATCAGTCCAGCAAGAAGAATCCATAAACTTTTCTTCATTATTTTAAACCCCCATTAATCTTATCGGAATAATAATACTTAACGGATTATACATCCTGATTCACTAAAAGTAAACGAAGAAGTTTCAAATTTGATACAAAAAATTCATTTAGGAGATTCGTTGATTTTTCTTCATTAGTCTTCCTCATTTTTTATTCCGTTACTCATTACTGATAAATTATATAAGGAAAAGATGACGTTTCCTTTTTCATCAAATATTTTAGTCAATTCCACTATTTGAATCCTCAATCCTAAATGAAAACCTATTATTTAGGACTTGAATCAATTACACAATTCCTATTTCTGATCATTTATGAAATTTATTCATTTGACCCGTAATACGAACAATCTAATTGGTATCGCTTAGTTACAACGTCTTCTCCATGCATACGCCCCAATATAGATAAAGTAAGCACTGAATGGCCTTCAAAGAGTATCCAAAAAAATGATCCTTTCTTATCCGGAGCAAACTTATTTTCGCATTGTACTACACTACGATTTCGAACGTTTCTTGTTTTGAAATTCTTTTTTCTTTTCCAAATAGAGTTTATTCTTTTTCACTTTTTCTAAATAACTTTGAAATATGAGGGCAGACTTCTGCTTTTCTTCATCTAGTTCCACTACTTCCTTAACAGAACCATCGTCTTCATATTTCCTGCCTCCTTTATACTTTGCATAGCGCCTAGATCTCGTGTAGCCCATTTGCAAGTATTTCCTAGCTAAATCCATTCCCACGAAATCTTCTTGATTATGGTAATCTTTGAACTTGCTATAGATTTTTTCTGCAGATATTTTTGCAATTTCAGGTGTTTTAAATGCCCAATGCCGCATTAACTCTTCTTTATATGGCTGCGCGTGAAAAACACCATATTCTCCACGACCAATTTGGTACTTCTCTGGTTCTTTTCTTAAGTTCACTCCATCAAATGGGTGTTCCTTTCCCATTAAATCAACTCCTTTATTCGATCATTTTTTACTATTTCCAATAATAATAGCGCAATGTGCCCGTTCAGCTGCGACAAATTGAAAGGTGAAAGATATAGCTGAATACACTCGTTGGATAAGTACTCATTCTTCTTTCTCCTTTTTTAAATTGGCCATTTTAAATAATCATGTTGATTTTCTACATTCAACAAAACAACTCGCTTTCCTCGGAAGAGCCGTCGAGCCTATTCATGAAAAACCACGACTGCACTGAAAAAGTCCAGCTTTTATAGATTGAAATCTTCCAAATGAAAAAGAAGCACTCAAATTCGCTTCTAAGACACGTATTTTACACTGCGGGATTTTTTGCAAATCAACACTTTGATCCTATTTTTATTCATCTTCAATGAAGAACGTACACAAGAAAAGTGAAAATTATTGAAGAGAGTAAGGAAGTATAAATTTATTAAGTGCTAATGGCCGTTTATTCCACCATTGGGATTTTTCTTAACGAACGGAACGATTATTTTATGAATGCGTTCTTCTTTTTTGTTTGTTCATCTAGCAAATCATTCTTTTTCTGCAAAATTCGAGTAAATTTAATTGAAAAGTGGTTTCTATTTGGGATTTTCTTATTAAAAATTCAATAAAAAAAGTAGCTCGATTGATTTACTCGCCTTACAAGATACTTTACTATCCTTACAGAGTACTTTACTCGCCTTACAGACTACTTTACCCGCCTTACAGAGGACCTTACTCGCCCTATACAATCCACCCTCGTTTTCTAACGAAAATCACAATCCGCTTATTTAGTTTCGACTAGAATTCGACCTAGTAAAATTAAACATTCGAAGGAGATCGTATTTCCCTCTCGTAAGGGTACTTATTGTCATAAAAAAAAGACCTAATTTGGCCTCTTCATTTAATTCTTCAATGCTTTTATAATTTCTTGATCATAAGGAGCCGTGAGAATCCCCTTTTCCGTTATGATTCCCGAGATATAATGATGTGGAGTAACGTCAAATGCCGGATTAAAAACGTCAATACCTTCCGGAGCAATTGGAATTCCTTGTATATGTGTCACTTCTTCTTTGTTTCTTTCTTCGATCGGAATTTCATCTCCACTCATTATACTTGTATCAAATGTAGACAGTGGAGCAGCCACATAAAAAGGGATATCGAACGCTTTCGCTAGAATAGCTAAGTTCAATGTGCCAATTTTGTTCGCCACATCACCGTTTGATGCGATTCGATCAGCACCTACTATGATGGCACTGATTTCTTTTTCTTTAATCGTATGGGCAGCCATATTATCCGTTATCAGTGTGACGTCCACTTCGGCTTGCATTAATTCCCATGTTGTTAGTCGAGCTCCTTGTAACACTGGTCTGGTTTCACATGCATAAACTTTCAAATAAATGTCTTTTTCTTTTGCCAAATAAAAAGGAGCCAACGCCGTTCCATAGCGTGATGTCGCAATTGCACCCGCATTGCAAATCGTCATAATTTTATCACCCGCTTGAAAGAGCGACAATCCATACTCACCTATCCTTTTACAAATCTCTTCATCTTCAATTTGTATGAGGATCGCTTCATGTACAAGTGTTGTTTTTGCTTGATTCATAGAAACGCATTCTTCAATCCTTTTAACTATTCGATTTAATGCCCAACTTAAGTGAACAGCAGTAGGTCTTGCTTGAATCAAATAATCGCGGTCTCTCAGAAGATTCTCTCTAAATTCTTTGATCGTAGAAGCGGACGATTGATTAGCCTCATAAGCAAGACCGAATGCAGCTGTCATCCCAATCGCTGGTGCTCCGCGGACTTTTAATGATTTTATCGCTTCAAATACATCTCTGATTGAGGTAAGTGTTTCGTACTCCGTCATACTTGGAAGTTTTTGTTGATTCAATATTTTAATGCCATTTTCTTGCCACTCAACCGAGCGAGGAAGATCTACTGCATTCTTCGTCATTTCTTTCACTCCTTTTGATTGCTTAACCTTCCTCTACGTTCAAACTCGAATCGTGAAGGATAGATTGGATTTCATTAACTGACTTAATATTTCTTCGTCGAACAATTAGTTGCTCTCCTAAATAGAGCGCTTTTTTCTTCGCCATGATTTTATTTTCAAATGGCTCGATTCCATCAAGGTCTTTTACATGAGCAAGACCAATGGTTCTTCGGATGATTTCACACCCTGCAAAGCCAAGGGCATCTTCCCAAATTTCTTGAATAATTTGCTCAAAAAAGCCATCCACTTTTGTGTAAATTTCCACACTGTTATCTTTCCATAATTCGTAAAACACTTGAAAAAAAACATCCCAAGTCGTTTGAATATGGTCAATTAAAGATTGAGATTCTTCTTTGTTTTTTGATAGGGCATTCAGAAGAAGATTGGCTATAAACTGTCCTATGTCAAATCCAAAGGGACCATAAAAGGCAAACTCCGGGTCAATAATCTTCGTTTCTACAGGTCCAACAAATAAGCTACCGGTGTGTAAATCTCCGTGGCATAGTGCATCTCCTTTAATTAAAAACGTACGCTTTAGTTGAGCCACTTCAAATTTAAGCGATTGCTTTTCCCATAATGCGTGAACAACACCTGCCAGCTCTTCTTCAAAATCATTTGTTTCATGATTAAAAAAAGGGTCGGTAAAGACGAGATCTTCAGTAATTTTACATAGCTCCGGGTTGTAAAATTGCTTCGATAACTTTCTTTTTTCTTCTGGAACGATCCCAAAATCAGATGTGTAAAATAATGTTTTCGCAAGAAACTCCCCTACATGAGTCGAAAAGAGCGGGTATTTATTTCCGTCGATTAAACCTTGTCTAGCAATGGTCAGATGTGACAAATCCTCCATCACAGTTACGGAAAGGTCGGAATTAGCAAAAAAGATTTTTGGTGCTGAACCCGGTACAAGCTTCTCATATATTTCAAGTGCATCCTTTTCTATTCGTGCGCGATCTAACGTTAATGGCCAACTCTCGCCGACAACTTTCGCGTATGGGAGAGCTTGTTTCACGATATAAGAAACCTTTGTGAGATCATGAATGACTCGAAAAACTAAATTTAAATTCCCATCACCAATTTCTTCACAAGTTAAGGGCTCTCCTTGTTGAAATAAATCGAGATTGATACATAAGCGAATGGCTTCACTGTTTATTAACGGTTCATAACTTGTCGATTGAAGTGCAGTCATTTCATATACCCCCATGTTTTCAAAATAGTTCATTATTTTCACTTATGCATGAACAGAGGGAAAAAGAGCTATTTACTATAAAAAAAGCCCCTTTTCCGAAGAAAAGAGGCACGAATTTAGATTCCATACCTCTTATCTATCAGAAAATTCATTCTGATGGATGTAGCACCGTGCCTTTCGTGCAATACGTTTCTCACGTATCGTACAAGCGCCAAAAAAGAAGCGCTCCATTTCACAATGGAATTACGGTCGGTTGCTGCGGCATCATAGGGCCAATTCCCTCCGCCAACTCTTGATAAGAGAAGTTATTCAGTTTTAGCAGGTAGATTTCATGGTAGAGCTAGAGTCGTCCTTTATTCTCAACAAACGATAATAAGGGCATTCCCTAATCATAGGTCATTAAAAATAGCAGTCAAATCTGAACATTCAATCTTTGCTTTTCCATGTTGAAAATAATACCAATTTCAAAACTCATTTGTCAAACTTTTTTTTATACACAAAATTAATGTCTCTCAGTATCTTTGTAGTAGATGGGTAGACGATCTTCAAATACAGGGATTTTTCCTCTAACTTCATCTACAAGTTCGAAATTTACTTCAGCGATAATATTTTCCTCTTTATCTTCGCCTTCTGCCAGGATTTCTCCCCATGGATCAATGATCAATGAATGACCTCCAAATTCATTTGCAGGATCACTTCCTACTCTGTTGCAGGCGACGATATAGCACTGATTTTCGATAGCTCGAGCTAGTAAAAGAGTTCTCCAGTGGTCAAGCCGGGGCTTCGGCCATTCTGCAACAACAAAAATGATTTTCGCACCTTTTAACGCATGAACACGTATCCATTCAGGAAATCGAATGTCATAACAGATCATCCCTGCGCAGGTCTCTCCTTCAAGTTGAAAAAGGCTCGTTGCCTCTCCCGGTAATAGATACTTCTCTTCGTTCATCAAACGAAAAAGATGAAGTTTGCTATATTCATGAATCAGCTCCCCAGTGTGATCAACCGTGTACATCGTATTGTAAATGCCTTTTTTCGTTTTTTTTGCAATTGATCCACCTACTATGTGTACAGCATACTTTTTTGACCAAGTTGTAAGTAATTGCTTTATTAAGATCCCTTCGTCATCACCGATTTCAGGCAATCGTTCTAGGTCGTATCCCGTTGTCCACAGTTCTGGAAGTACGATGACATCTATCTGATCTTGAGAAACGATCTGTTTAATTTCTTGTTCTACTCTTGCCATATTTTTCTCTGGTTGTCCGAACGCAATATTTATTTGAAGACAAGCGATTCTTAGCTTCATCAGGGATCACCTCCATTTTTAATAAAAATTCACTTTGCTTTTTATCAGTAAACCATATATGATTTTGGACTATAATTTCAAGAATTTTTTGATAAGGAGAAAAAATGAAAACATTCCAATCATCTCAATTGTTAAAACGTTTGCCATCCCAATTTTTTGCCCGTCTCGTTTCAAGCGTACAAAGCTATGTCGATCAAGGATTTGATGTGATTAATCTCGGCCAGGGAAATCCAGACCAACCAACTCCACCTCATATCGTACACTCCATGAAAGAGGCGGTGGAAAAACCATTATTTCACAAATACTCTCCTTTTCGCGGACATTTATTTTTAAAAGAAGCCATTGCCACTTTTTATAAACGAGAGTATAACGTCGATATAGACCCACATACGGAAGTGTCCATCCTTTTCGGTGGAAAAGCTGGCTTAGTGGAGATCCCTCAATGTTTACTCGACCCAGGTGATACGATTCTCGTGCCTGATCCAGGATATCCCGATTATTTGTCTGGAGTTGAATTAGCCGGTGCAAAAATGGCTTTTATGCCTTTAGAAGAAAAAAATCATTTTCTGCCAGACTATAAAGCTATCTCTAAAGAAATACGTGAAGATGCCAAACTAATGTTTTTAAATTACCCAAATAATCCTACAGGTGCGACTGCAAGTGATCAATTCTTCGCTGAAACCGTCTCCTTTGCTGAGGAAAATGACATCTGTGTTGTCCATGATTTTGCTTATGGAGCAATTGGCTTTGATGGAGTTAAACCTCCAAGCTTCCTTCAAACAAAAGGGGCAAAGAATACTGGAATTGAAATATATACGTTGTCGAAAACCTATAATATGGCAGGCTGGAGAATTGGATTTGCGATTGGAAACGCTAGCGTCATTTCTGCTATTAATCTCTTACAAGATCATATGTATGTCAGTGTTTTTGGATCGATTCAAGAAGCAGCAGCAACAGCCCTTCTTGATTCACAGAATTGCGTAGATAACCTTGTGGGAGAATACGAGGATAGAAGAAACACCTTTATAACTGCCCTTCATGAAATAGGATGGGCTTGTCACTTTCCAAAAGGATCATTCTTTGCGTGGCTTCCTGTCCCAGAGCCTTTTACGTCTGAATCTTTTGCTCAGTATTTACTTGAGCATGCGCATGTTGCAGTAGCTCCCGGCATCGGATTTGGTGAATATGGGGAAGGCTTCGTTCGAGTGGGCCTACTAACAACGGAAGCTCGTTTACTAGAAGCAGCACAAAGAATTGGAAAATTAAATCTTTTTAATAATTCTATTTGACAATTAAATTATTTCCTGTCATAATCCTAATTACTTTCAAACAATTCCATTTATTTAATTAATAGTAAACTATTCTTATTAAGAGCAGGTGGAGGGACTAGCCCTATGAAGCCCGGCAACCGACTTACGTATCATTGAACGTAAGCACGGTGCTAATTCTTGCAGCAAATCGCTGAGAGATAAGGATCTTTAATTCGTTTTGACGATTTAAAGCCTCTTCTCGCGCTGCGATTGAAGAGGCTTTTTTGTTTCCTATCAACACCATCCGTTAACTTATCCTATAAATAATAAGGAAATCACACCGTCTAACAGATGCCCATTCAAACAGCAACTACACTTTAATGATTGTGAGGAAGATCTATATGTCTGAAATCATTGCTACTTACATTTTACCTGATCAGAAAGAACAGATTGAAAAAAAAGCGGAAGAAATTGCTCTTGGCTTAACCATCGGGACATGGACGAATCTCCCTACTCTTGAACAACAACAATTAAGAAATTTTAAAGGTAGAGTTGTTGCGATAAAAAACATTACTCAATGTGAAGAAGAGAAAAGTGTCATTCAGATTGCCTATCCATCCGTTAATTTCAGCCATGATCTCCCTGCTATATTAACAACTGTTTTCGGAAAACTGTCACTCGATGGTGAAGTGAAACTTGTTGATCTTACTTTTTCGGAAGAATTGAAAAAAGTGTTCCCGGGTCCTAAGTTTGGAATAGAGGACATTCGTCAAAAACTGGATGTCTGGGATCGCCCTCTGTTAATGAGCATTTTTAAAGGGGTTATTGGACGCGATCTCTCTTTTTTGAAAGAACAGCTTAAACTGCAGTTACTTGGCGGCGTGGACTTAATTAAAGATGATGAAATTCTTTTTGAAAATCCACTCACTCCTTTTTTTGAACGAGTAAAAGAAGGAAAAATCATATTGGATGAGACTCATGAACAAACCGGAAAAAAAGCTCTTTATGCTGTGAACTTATCTGGCAGAACGTTTGAATTAAAAGAACGTGCTAAGCGAGCAATCGAATTAGGCGCCGAAGCATTTTTGTTTAACGTATTTGCATATGGTTTAGATGTACTGCAAAGTTTAGCGGAAGATCCTGAAATTTCTGTCCCGATCTTGGCTCATCCCGCAGTAAGTGGAGCACTTACCTCCTCATCACGTTATGGATTCTCTCATTCTCTTTTACTTGGAAAACTGGTCCGTTATGCAGGAGCTGATTTCACGTTATTCCCTTCTCCTTATGGAAGTGTAGCACTTGAAAAAGAAGCTGCTTTAGGTATTCACAAACAGTGTATAGAAGAAGACTCTTTTAAGAAGACATTTGCCGTTCCTTCCGCCGGGATCCATCCAGGTTTAGTTCCTCAGCTAATTGAAGACTTTGGGATCGACTGCGTCATTAATGCAGGGGGAGGCGTTCATGGTCATCCGAACGGCGCTGAAGGTGGTGGAATTGCTTTTCGTAGAGCAATCGAAGCCTCACTCATGAAAGAACCACTTCACGAAGCAGCGAAAAGAGATGATGATCTATATAAAGCACTCGAGCTCTGGAGTCCACAGAAGGTAAAGTCATGAGTAAGATCGTTTTATTTTGTGATTTTGACGGCACAATTACAACTTCAGATAACATCATTTCCATTCTGAAAAAGTTTGATCCTCCAGGCTGGATACGCCTGAAAGATCAAGTGTTGAATCAAGAAGTGTCGATTCGAAGTGGAGTAAGTGCGATGTTTTCCCTTTTTCCATCTTCACTCAAAACGGAAATTGAACGTTATCTTTTAAATGCGATCGAGATACGAAAAGGATTCAATGAATTTGTAGACTTTACAGACCAAGAGCAAATTCCTTTGTATATCGTAAGTGGTGGAATGGACTTTTTCGTCAAGCCGATTTTGGCCCGATATGTTTCGGATAGCCAAATTTACTGTAATGAAACAAAATTCGATCAGGAAAATATGCGAGTCGTTTGGCCGCATCCTTGCGATGATCAGTGTCAAAATGAGTGCGGTTGTTGCAAGCCATCCATAATGAGAAAACTTTCTGACTCACAAAATTACAAGATTGTGATTGGTGATTCAATTACCGACTTACAAGCTGCAAAACTAGCAGATCTCGTGATCGCACGAGATTTTTTACAACAAAAATGTGAAGAATTACAGATTCCTTACAAACCTTTTGAAACTTTTCACGACGTGATTCACCATATCCGGCAATTAAAGGAGGTATCCGTTTGAGTCTTTTCATTAAAAGATGGAACGAATTAAGTGAAGTAAAAAGAGAATTAGCCGATCGTGATTGGTTTCCTGCAACGAGTGGAAATTTAGCGATTAAAGTAGACAGTAATCCGCTAACCTTTCTCGTGACTACAAGTGGAAAAGACAAGAGGAAACAATCAAGCGAAGACTTTCTTCTCGTCGATGCAAAGGGGCAATTAATTGGAGAACAACAAGGGAGACCATCCGCAGAAACCCTCCTTCATGTGGAGATATATCGACGGACGCATGCAGGGTGCAGCTTACACGTCCATACAGTGAATAATAACGTCATTTCAGAGCTTTATCATGAGCAAGGGTCTGTCTCTTTTAAGGGACAAGAAATCATTAAAGCCTTTAATCGCTGGAATGAGGACGACGAAATTTCGATTCCGATCATCCATAATCACGCTGATATTCCAACTCTAGCTGCACATTTCGGAGAAAATATTACTGAAGATGCAGGCGCGATTCTTATTCGAAACCATGGAATCACGGTTTGGGGTAAAGACGCCTTTGAAGCAAAAAAATATTTAGAAGCATGCGAGTTTCTATTTGATTACCATTTAAAATTAAAGATTTTGCAAAAGCCTTACGCTTTTAATTAAAGGAGGAAAATATAATGGCAACGATTCGATTGCATGAAACTCATGAGCAAATTTCAAATCAAGAAGAAGTGGTTTCATTTTTAGAGAAGCAAGAAGTGATTTACGAGCAATGGGACACAGCGAAACTACCTCAACATTTAAGAGAAAAATACGATCTTTCAGATGAAGATAAGAATGAAATTTTACAAACCTATCATGAAGAAATTAGCGACATATCAGAGAGAAGAGGATATCAAGCACAAGATATTATTTCACTCTCAGACGACACTCCGAACTTGGAGGAACTATTAGTTAATTTTCAAAGAGAACATCATCATTCCGATGACGAAGTTCGTTACATCGTAAGTGGCCATGGTGTGTTTGTTATCCAAGGGGAAGACGGTAACTTCTTTGATGTTGAACTTGTACCAGGGGATTTAATTTCTGTGCCAGTAAATCGCAGACATTATTTTACTCTTCAAGAAGATCATAAAGTAGTCGCTATACGTATTTTTGTCACTTCAGAAGGCTGGGTGCCGATTTACGAGGAAGAATCTTCTCAAGTTTAAGTACGAAAAGTGAAAATCCTTGAGGTAACATGTAGCTGGCTTAGGGATTTTTTTGTAAGGCTCCGTTAAAAGATTGATGTTAATACGCCACATCCTATCCATGTCTATGTGTCAGCTCACAGTATTTCGATTTTTTCATTAATAATTCTTTCGGTGATTTTTGGTTATAACATTCTCTTGTATGCGTCGCTTCCACGATAATGGACTTACTTTTGATGAGTACTTTTTCCAGTGCAATTTCAACCTTCGTTTGAACGAGCATTATCTAATAGGTTTACGTCTTGAAGACGGAGCTTGCGGAACTTCGTTAATGAACTTGGGTCAATCCCCGAAGCTTCTGGTGCCATGCCAAGGAACTATTTAAACGACATATCGGATCTAGAGCGTTCCATGACATCGATATCGGATCGATCAAAGATGGATTTGAGCAATCAATCGTCGAACATGCAAATCGGCGGGCCTGCATTACGACCTTGAACGAGACACTATTTATGTTTCCATTCTTCTAGCACAAAAGAGAAGTTGGACAAGTTCATTCATCTGACGAAGCCTATTCTCTTTTGGCAAAACAATATCGTAAAGCGCTCTAAATGGACGAAGGTTTAAAGATTCTTGATTGGAAATCCTCGGGACACCACCTGATATTCGTCCACTGATTATACAACAAAAACAAGCAGTCCTTTCCTCGACAAGCTGAGGAAAGGACTGCTTGTCCAGATGAAAGAACACATATTTAATACTGCTTTTCGTTGCAGGCGGCGACACCTGTGGGAAAAGCTCGGCGCTCGCCCGCGGAAAACGTCCAACTGCAACGGAAATCACCAGTACCCTTTATTCCATAAGGAAAAAGAATGAGCCTGGGACAAAAGTATTTTAGGTAAAGAAAAATCCGAACTATACAGCGAAATTCTAAGTGGAATTTCGTATTAGTTCGGATTTTTTTGACTTTATTGTTTTCTTAGTTAAATCAATTTCATCATTAGAAATCAGCTCTTAAAAGTCGAATATTTTATTCGATTGAAGTGTAAGACGGCGACTCCTGGGGAATAGCGAAGACGGCGAAATCCACTTAAGCTTTAGCTTAAGTTAGTTCGACGCGAGCCCCCGGAAAGCGTCCGTCGAAAACGAAAATCGAATGATTAAATCATAGTCAAATGAAAGGTTCGCATTTAAGATTGAGGATTTAAATCATGTAATGAACTCAGTTAAGAAATGATTCGACTTTAAACTTAGGCATTTTAGTTCTGTTCCAGCCTCTTTTAATTTTCGATTCTATTAAGCCCACCACATGTCTGTAGGTTTTTCTGTAATCAAAATTGATTTCAAGTTGCTAACAGCACGCTGAAATCCTTCTTCAATTGACATAATTGGATCTTCATGTTCAATACTAACGGCATAATCGTATCCATAAGTGCGAAGAGCACTCATCATGTCTGACCACTCTTGAATACTGTGTCCACAACCGACTGAACGAAAGGTCCATGCTCTCGTTTGAACTTCTCCATATGGCTGCATATCAGTAAGACCGTACATATTCACATTATCTTGGTCAATGTACGTATCTTTTGCATGAAAATGGTGAATGGCATTGGCTTTTCCTAAAATTTTAATGGCACCTACTGGATCAATTCCTTGCCACCATAAGTGACTCGGATCAAGATTTGCTCCAATCGCATCACATGTTTCTTCACGAAGTTTTAACAGCGTATACGGAGTGTGTACGAGGAATCCACCATGCAATTCAAGACCTATTTTCACGTTATGATCTTTCGCAAATTGACCCCACTCTTTCCAATAAGGAATCAGTTTGTTTTCCCACTGCCACTTGTTCACGTCTTCATACTCCGTTGGCCAAGAAACGACTGGCCAGTTAGGATATTTAGCTCCTTCATGGTCTCCAGCTACTCCAGAGAAACAATTGACAACTTCGACTCCGAGTAATTCTGCTAAACGAATTGTTTTCACAAATGTTTCATGTGAATCTTTCGCCCACTGTGGGTCAGGAGAAATAGGATTAGCATGGCAGCTGAATGCACTAATCGTCAAACCTCTTTTTTCAATTTGCTCTTTATAATCGGTTCTTTTCTCTTCACTTTCCAATAGTTCATCCAACGGACAGTGTGCGTTTCCAGGATAGCCTCCTGTTCCAATCTCCACTGCTGTTAACCCCGATTTTTGTACATAATCAAGCATTTCTTCAAATGTTTTTTCTGCAAATAGCACAGTAAATACGCCTAATTTCATCTTAGAACCTCCTTACAGTCACTAGTCTAAACGAACACTTTGTCCACTTCGGCCGCTTTCATATAATGCTTCTATAATTCTGGAGACTTCTCTGGCTTCTTCTGGTTTTACCACAAGTTCGGTTTCACCTAGGCATGCTTCAATAAAATTCTTTGCCTGAGGAATTCCAGGATTTTCATCGCCAGGAATCCAGACAGCTTGACTATCGAACAGCATGCCATATTTCGCATTATTCAGTTCAAGTGGAAAGACGTTAATCCCTCCTTTATCCCCTGAAATATTTACAACTTCTGCATCCTCTTTCACATTTGCAGCCCAAGATGCTTCTAAAAGCATGGAAGAACCATTTTCAAACTTAATGTATCCCGTGACATGATCGTCAACATCAAAAGTTTCGTGATTGACTTTGCCCCAAAGGTTTACTTGGTCAGGCATTTTGCTCAGCATATTGTAAACAGAACCTGATACTTCTAATGGTCGGGAATGACCCATGAGCCACATCGCTAAATCGATCAAATGACAACCATAATCGATTAAGCTTCCCCCACCTTGTAATTCTTTATTTGTAAATACACCCCAGCCTGGTACTTTTCGACGTCTAAGCGCTTGCACGCGAACGACTAATGGATTGCCTATTTCATTTTCAAGCATCATTTTTTTCGCAGCTTGAGATTCCTTCATATAACGGTAATGATAACCGATTGAAAGAATCTTTCCTGATTGGTTAGCGGCTTCAATCATCTCATCGCATTCTTTCACGGTCATAGCCATCGGTTTTTCACAGAACACATGAACGCCTGCATTGAGTGCTGCTATGGTAATTTCAGAGTGAAATTTATTCGGAGTCGAGATAAATACAGCATCTACTTCTTTTAATACATCATGGTAATTTTCAAAAATAGTTGGTATTAAGTATTCTTTTCCAACTTCTTTTGCTCGTTCTACATTAATATCACTAACAGCAGTTAGTTCAATTTTATCCGATAAAGTAAGCAAAGCAGGCAAATGTCTGCTCGTTGCGATACCGCCTACTCCTATCATGCCGACTCTTAACTTGCTCATTTCTCCATCTCCTTACTCAATGGATACTATTTATAGAGAGACTACTTTTTTCGTTTCTTGTGACTCCATCGCTGCTAAAATAATATTCAAAGATTTCATGCCTTCTAAACCACTTACTAGAGGTGCTTGGTCATTTAATATACTCTCAACAAAATGGTCGATCACTTGGGAATTACTTTGCCCACCCTCATCATTTGACTGGATTTTACCTAAAGCTAATTTTTCAACTTCGCCATTTTGATATTGAGCAATTAACGAATATTCTGGATCGTCCTCTAGACGAAGGATTCCTTTTTCACCATAAATAATGGTTGAGTTATCTTCTCCACCAACGTAAGACCAACTAGCTGTTAGCGTACCAACTACTCCATTTTGTGTTTTTAAGATGCACACTGCATTGTCATCCACATCAGATGGTTGTTTTGCTAACGTTCCAACGAACGCTGCAACTTCTACGACTTCTTCCCCAAGAATATAGCGTAATAAGTCGGCTTTATGAACACCTAGATCCCCCATTGCACCAATGAAAGCCTGTGATTTCTTGAAAAACCAGCTCTCTTTTCCATCTGCACTCCATGTTTCAGGACCTGCATGTCCAAATGTTGTGCGGAAGCTGTAGAGTTTACCGAGTTTTCCTTCTGCGATCCATTCTTTTGCTTTCACATGGGCAGGGACAAAACGCTGATTGTGACCAATCATCAATTTTTTTCCACTTTGTTCTGCAGCTTCAATCATTTTCTCTGCTTCTGCTTGAGAAGTGGCCATTGGTTTTTCACATAAGACGTGCTTTCCAGCATTTAAAGCAGCAATTGTCATTGAACCATGAAGGTAGTTCGGTGTACACACACTGACTGCATCGATTTCAGGGTCTAGAAGCATTTCATGAAAATCTGTATAAGCTTTAGCACCATATTGGTTCGCCATTTCTTCCGAACGACTAGCGATCACATCACAAACAGCAACAAGTTCTACTTGGTTATTTGAAGCATATTCAGGTAAGTGACGATGACGTGCAATACTCCCACAGCCAATCACACCAATTTTTATTTTTGTCATAGTATTTCCTCCTTTGAGAATTACGGTCTTTCCACTAATGTTTCTAATGGCTGAGCATTTCCATAAACAGGTCTTGGTCGAGGAGATGTTCCAACCCATTTAACTGCATTGGTAATGACTTTTTGGATATCTTTGTTGTGATACGTTGGGAAGGTTTCATGACCTGGTCGGAAGTAAAAAATACGGCCATTTCCTCTTTTGTAGGTACAGCCACTTCTGAATACTTCTCCACCTTCGAACCAGCTCATCATAACAAGTTCATCTGGAGCAGGAATATCAAAATGTTCTCCGTACATTTCTTCGTGTTCAAGGTCGATGTATTCACCAATGCCCTCAACGATTGGATGGGATGGATCAATGACCCAAAGGCGCTCTTTTTCTCCAGCTTCTCTCCACTTTAGGTCACATGAAGTTCCCATTAGTTTCTTAAATATTTTTGAAAAATGGCCTGAGTGTAAAACAATAAGGCCCATACCTTCAAGAACTCGTTCATGTACTCTGAGAACCGTTTCGTCTGATACTTCTTCGTGGGCAAGATGTCCCCACCAAACAAGTACATCTGTAGAAGAAAGGACAGCTTCAGTTAATCCATGTTCCGGCTCATCGAGTGTTGCTGTTGTCGTATCGTATCCTGCTTCTTTAAGAAAACCCGCAATTGCACCATGAATGCCTTCAGGATAAATGTCTCTTACTTCTGGATTTTTTTGTTCATGTCTATTTTCATTCCAAATTGTAACTTTCATCATCATAATCTCCTCTTTTCTCTATTCTTTGACTGAACCCGCTGTTATCCCAGAGACAATGCGTCCTTGGAAAATCAAAACAAGAATAACAAGCGGGACGGTAACAATAACCGTCGCTGCAGAAATTTCTCCCCACGGTATGGTGTATTGACCTTGGAACATCGCGATTCCTACCGGAACGGTTTTAAACTTATCATCTGTATTGATCGTTAATGCGAATAAGAATTCATTCCATGCTGCAATAAAAACTAGAATAGCTGTAGTAAAAATACCTGGTACAGCAATTGGGAATATAACCTTCCAATACGTTTGCATCAGTGTAGCTCCATCCATTTTCGCCGCTTCTTCCAGGTCTGATGGAATCTTTCTAAAAAATGTTACTAGTATCCAGATCGACAAAGGTAACGTGATTGTCGTGTAAGGAATGATTAATCCTAAATAAGAATTTGTTAATCCTAAATTCTTCAAAAAGATGTAGATTGGCGATATCGTCGCGATTTGTGGAAACATCGTAACAGATAAAACTAATCCTAAAATAAGTGTTTTCCCTTTAAAATCTAGTCGTGCAATCGCATATGCTGCGAATGAAGCAACGATAACCGTATAAATCGTCGTCACAGAAGAGACAACGAAACTATTCCATAAATAGCGGATAAACGAACTACCCGAGAACACTGACACATAATTTCTCAGCGTAGGATGATCTGAGAATGGTGTAAAGGCTTTATCACCAAACAATTCCGTAGCTGGCTTAATGGAACTAAGCAAAATCCATAGAAATGGAAACATGACTAAAAATACGAATACTACAAGAAACACATAAAATAATGGACCTGCTTTTTTCTTCATTCTCTCTCACTCCTTTTTTTCTAGTGGCCACTTAATTTAATAAATCTTTGCCCAGGAATTTAATATAGAGCATTGAAATGATTGCCACACAGATAAAAACAATGACCGATAGTGCGGATCCGTCTCCAAAATTCGTCTGACTAAACATTACTTTGTAAGCTAATAAAGAAATGGTTTCAGTAGAATTGGCAGGTCCTCCACCCGTTAAAACATAAATCAAGTCAAAAACACGGAAAGCATCAAGAGTACGGAACAAGAGAGCGACTAATAAACTTGATTTCAACAATGGTAATGTTACTTTCGTGAATTGCTTCCATTTAGTAGCGCCATCTATTGCTGCCGCTTCGTATAAAGAGTCAGGGATCGTTTGCAAACCAGCAAGTAACAACAAGGCCATGTAAGGGGTGGTTTTCCAAACATCTGTGAAAATAACTGAGAACATCGCACCAGTTCCATTTGTAAGTAAGCTCGACATGCTGTCAACTAAGCCAATTTGCTCAAAAAATTTGGCCACGATTCCATTTTGACCATCATAAAGAAATTTCCACATTAGAGCTGAAACCGCTGTTGGTATGGCCCATGGAATAAGAATCGTCGCACGAATAATTCCACGACCAATAAATGCTTTATTGATCAACAATGCAATTGCAAGTCCAAGCACTAACTCAATGAAAACAGATAACACCGTGAACGTTAGTGTATTGCCCAACGCTTTCCACATGCGCATATCAGAAAGATCATTTTGATAATGTTTGAATCCAATGAAATTCGGCTTTATCACTGCATCATCCAGGCCATTCGAGAGACCTACTACTTGTTTTTCTTGAGCTAATTTTTCATTATTGGCTATTTCCTTTATATCCTTTTGAACGTCTACCATATCTTTTCGCACTTTATCAGCCAGATCACCATCGATCTGCACCACACTTTGATCCGATGAAACATTTTCAAAATTATTTAATTTTTCGTTAATGTTGTCATATTGATCTTTGATATTGCTATTTTTCTGTAGTTCTTTATCGATGTTTTCGAGTTCGGTAATGACCTTAGGAAATTCATCTTTTGCATTTCCCTTGTTCATTTCATTTTCAACTGCACCAACGAGAAAAGGATAGGTGTTTAAGTACCGTTCCAAATCAAATTGATAGCTTAAGTGGGTCTCTGATTTCGTAGGATCATTTAATTTCAAATCGAACATGCTGAAATATACTGATTGAATAACTGGCCAGATCGAAATGACCAAAATGAGGATAAGTGCTGGAGCAATTAATAAATAAGCTGCTTTTCTATCAGATGATCCTTTTTTCTTTTTCACTTTTTGTTTCACATTAGAATTGGGGCCTTTCTTCTGTTCCTGATTTTGGGGAATCCCCTGTTGCTTATCCATCCCTATTCACTCCCCTGATTAATATTTTTAGTACTTTCAAAAAAGAGACTAGCCCTCCAAGAGGAAGGCTAGTACTTTGTAAAATGAAATTATTTAACCAATTTTTCGTTCATTTCTTTCTCCATAGCTGCAGCTGCTTCATCCACTGTTTCTTCTCCAGCAATCGCCTTAGAAACGTGAATTTGAATAATCTCTGAAATTTCTTGGTAGTTTGCAGCAACTGGACGTGGAACCGCTGCTGCTAAAGCAGCTTGGAATCCTTTATCCGCGAAGAAAGGATTTGCATCTAGAACTTCTTTATCATCAAATAATTTTGTCAAAGTTGGAGCATGACTTCCATAAATCGCATCGATTTTTTGTCCTTCAGCACCTGCCATGAATTTCAAAAATTCCCATGATTCTTTTGGATGTTTCGAATATTTGTTGATCCCTGCACTCCAACCACCTAGTGCTGCAGCTGAACCTTTGTCTCCTGCTGGAAGTGGAGCAACTGCTACTTTACCAACAATTTTAGAAGTATCTTTATCATTTGCACTAGCAAATTCATAAGGCCAGTTACGAACTAATGGTGTTTGACCTTCGATAAATGCTTGGTCCGTTTCTGGTTCAGTAAACGTTGTTACGTTACTAGGAACGGCTTCTGAAGTAGCAATATCAACCATTTTTTGTAATCCTTTTTTTGTTTCAGGGCTGTTTACAACAACTTCATTTTTATTGTTTATGAATTGACCACCATATGACGCAACGAATTCGATTGCATTACATACTAATCCTTCGTATTGTTTTGCTTGCATCACATAACCAAACTTCGTACCGTCTTTTCCTTTTGTAGCATTCGCTGTTTTTAGAAGATCATCCCAAGTTTTTGGAACGTTACCTTCTGGTATAAGATCTTTACGGTAAAATAACATACCTGCATCTATAAACTTAGGAAGTGCCCACTGTTTCCCATTAAATTGAGAAGCGGCAAGTGCCCCATCATTGTATTCACTCAAATCGACTTTATCTTGTTGAATAAAGCGATCTAAAGGTAATACATATCCTGCTTGAGCAAATTCAGCTGGCCACACAACATCCATATCAAAAACATCAATTTCTGATGATTTTGCATTCAAAGCCGTCACATACGCATCATGTTGTTGACCTGAGTCATTTGGCATCTCGCGGAACTTAACCTTGATATTTGGATGTGATTTTTCAAATGCTTCAACCGTTTTAGAAGTCCCTTTTGTTGTATCTTTCCCTTTGGCATAGACGATAGTTACTTGTTTTCCATCTTTATTACCATCTGACTTCGACTTATCGTCGCTTCCGTTGTCATTTCCACATGCAGCAAGTGCCAATGAAAGTGTTGCAAAAACGGCAAGAAACTTTGCTTTTTTTGATTTTTTCACTAATAAATCCCCCTTAGTATTTTTTACGCAACTATCAAATACTGAATTTTCAATCTTTTTATATTAAAAATGCTTTAAACCCCTTGATAATAGATTCTAAACAAAACGACTAATCTTATGTGACCCTTTAATCCATCTAAAAAAGACTAAAATAAATTCGTATAACGATTCCTTTTTTAAAAAGTCTAAAAAATGAAATCGATTACATTTTTATTCTAAACGATGATTTGAATAAAGACAACACAAAAAAATGTTTCATAACACTTTTAATAGCAACACTTTGAGCAATTCACCTTCCAAACATGACTATACACGCGACATGAAAGGTTTTTTCAAACAAAGTAATCGAATAAAGAAATTTTTTCTTCTGACTATTATTGTGCATTCTCTTTTCCACAGTGAAGAAGATTCATCATTCGAGCAATTGTATGTAAATAGCTTCGTTCTAAAAAGGACTGCTTATTAAGCGATCTAGTTGATATCCGCTGTAGGGTCATTCTCAACTGAACACGTTTATGGGGTCACTGAAAAACTTCACTTGGCACATCCATTCGAGTATAAGCCATGGATGTTCTTTCTAGGCAGACGCGTTCCACGGGGATTTCAGCTCGTGCTCTTCCCGCATGAGTCGCTGCCTTCCACTCTTATGAAGTCATCCTATTGATAATGTTTTTACAACCTTAGCCCGCAATCTCTTCCATTCTTATGTCATGCAAAGATTGCTTAGAAAGTTTGTATAAATGATCTGTATTAGAAATGATGAAATTGATTCAAGTGATAAATAAAAGTAAAATTGTTAAAAATATCAATTTTTTATCGAACCCTTTTTATGAATGAATTGTATATACAGTATCGAATCTATTTTTTTGATTATCTTAGCGGATGATGTTGATAAGGAAGCAAAAACGACGAGACCCCGCAGTGTGGTTTTTCAGGCCACTCGAGTTTTTCACGAGGAGACTCGTCCGTTCGTCTAAGCGAATTGTTTTGTTGAATGCAGAAAAATCAACATGATCATTTAACAAGGTCATTTTTTAGAACGAGGTGATTACAATCAATTGGTCAATTTCCAAAACCGAAGCGGAAAATATCTTTAAAGAATATGAGACATACGTTTATCGTACCGCTCTCTTCATCTCTAAATCTAGAAGTCTTGCAGACGACATTACTCAAGATACATTTATTAAAGTTTTTGCTTCTTATGAAAGATACGATCAGACAAGACCTCTCAAACCTTGGATCTATCAAATTACAATGAACGTAGCTAAAAATCATTTAAAAAAGCAAAAATTATTACGCATGTTCCCTTTTTTTATCCAGGAAACAAAACATGATTATGTCAATTCCATTGAAACTAAATTTATTCAATCGAAAGAGCTTCAATACCTATGGAAGTATGTGTGTGAACTGTCCGATAAAAGCAGGGAAATGATCATCCTTCATTTTTATTTAGAGTTAACTCTAAAAGAAGTGTCCGAAATTATTCATATTCCAGTTGGAACTTGTAAGTCACGTTTAAATACCGCTCTCAATCAATTACGAAAAAAAACAAAGCGGGATGAATTTTCTTTTCTAAGGGAGGAATTCCTTTGAGTGATGAAAAAAATGAATTTAAAAAACTGTTTCAGATAGTAGGGGAAGACGAACATACTACCGTTAGCTTTGATCGAATATGGCGTAAAACGAATTATTATTCCGTTAAAAAACGAGTGGTTACGACAATTGTCCCTGTTCTCATGATTCTCACATTAGCATTTCCTTTCTTTGCCAGTTCTTTTTTTTCGCATGTTGAGACGAATGAAGGTGATCATCACGCAGAACAAGGACAGTATGTTTATCTTTCGGGGACAGTGATTGGGATTCCATCTAATCGAATCATCATAAGAGGCCAGAGTAATCTACCTCAAGGTGCAAAAGTAACGGGTTCTCTTTATTCAAATGAAAGCAAAATTAAACACAGTGAACAAACCGTTAAAACGACGAAAGACGGACAATTTTTAATCCAATTACGAAAGCCCCACAAAGATGGAGAATATCTTGTTGAGGTGGTTTTTTTACCAGAGAAACAATCTAAAGAGATACAGAATGTGGTTGGTGTACACGGAGAATACCTTTTGAATCATGACTCCCTTTTCACCTACGAAAAGAATGGACATTTAATGAATGGACTAAAGTTTTCTGAACAAAATACTGTTGGTTTAGATCAATCACCTTTATCGCCAAGGCTTTATAGAAAGGACGCATGGGAATGAGTTTTACAAGAAGGATCTTTCACCTCCTGATTTATCTATTTCTATTAGTCATCATCCTTGGCTGTCAAAGAGGTGACTTAACCGAATTTCCTTCCGCGACTATACTTGAAGGTGATTCTGACGTTTTGACGAACATGGTAGAACATGAATCTCAGTATAAATTAGAAGGGGGAGTTTTTTTACTGAAGAAGAATTTTCTCGTTCGAGGAAGATCAAATTTCCCTTCTGGAACATTGATTCGCGCCGTTGTTATTGAACCTGATCAACCGAATAAAATCTATTTACAAGAAGCCGCAGCCGTTAATAACCAAGGAAACTTTTTCTTTAATATTTTCCGTCCAGATCAATTGAAAGAATACGAGTTAATCGTCTCTTTTTTACCAGAAGAACAACCAAAGAACACTCAAAAAATTATTGGGAAGCGAGGAGAGTATATTCCGAAAAGCAATGACCATCGCTTTACTTATGTTGCCAATCACATAAGCTACTCAGGTATTCGAACTCGAGCTTCCATTCCAGTTGGGAAAGGTGAAAGTTTCCTCGGAACTTACGAATCCATAAAACTTAATCAAGAAAAAAAGGAGGATCAATCCGATGAATAAAACGATGAAATTTGTTTTTGATGTCCCATTAAAAATTTTAATTTTCATTCTTCTTCTTTCATTTAGCTATCACTTTGGAAAACTTCTTTCCCACCAAGGAATGACGGATACATATGACCAATTTCTTACATCTCTTACTGGTCTAATCAATTTAGATTTGCTCTCAATAGAAACGGGGAGTTTTGAAAAAGCAAATTTTTTAATGACTCTTTTTCCTCCATTTATGTATACGTTCACCGTTTTACTTAGCGGAATGACTTTGTCGATTATCCTTTCGATTATGATGACTTATATTTATGATCGCTCTCCATTCTTTATTAAAAAGAGCATGAAAGGAATGGTTCTTCTTATTGAATCTACACCAGATGTTATTCTTATATTTTCAATTCAACTTTCTTTCATTTGGGTTTTCAATCAAACGGGTTTTTTTCTGTTTGACCCTATTGCTGGCGTTGACGAATATGCCTATGCGCTACCGATATTCAGTTTATCGATCCTACCCTCTGTATTGATGTTCCAACAACTCCTTCTTGCGTTAGAAGAAGAAAAAATGAAACCCTACATCGATTTTGCACAAAGTAAAGGGCTCTCTTTCCAATCCGTCTGGTTTCACCACCTATTCAGAAACCTCCTTCTCATTCTTAGTATGAATGCGAAATACTTCTTTTGGTTTGGACTTTCTAACTTACTGGTCATCGAGTACTTATTTAACACTAACGGTTACTTAAGATTGCTTAAAATCCTAATGGCTTATCCCATCTATTTCATATTGGCTATTATCTTATTATTTTTGCCCTTCTACCTTTTATTTAAGTTACTAAGTTTGACTGTATCAAAGATCACTGGAGTTAGAGGTCACTTCATATGAAAACTCTTATAAAGGATAAATATTTTATAATCGGGAGCAGTTTCATATTTGTTTTGTTATTGTTAAGCTTTCTTTTTCCTATCTATATCGAGGACCATCTCTCCATTCCTAAGTCTCTAATCTACAACAAAGATCATCAATTAGTAGCTAAACCCCCTTATCCGCCTTCATGGCAGCGACCTTTTGGTGTCGATCGTTTTCAACAAGATGTTTTCTGGCTCGTCATTGATGGAGCAAAATATACAGTTCTTCTTTCACTTGTATTAGGATTGTTGCGAATATTTTTCGGAGTAGGATTAGGCATCCTATATGGTCTATTTCATCGAACTCTTTATAAATATTGCAATCCTTTTATTGAAATTTTCCAATATATCCCTGCAGTTCTCCTAACGATAATCATTTATGCTTCTTTTCAAATTCAGAGTTTTATAGGATCCGTTCCTTCATCTAAAGAAACGATCGTTCTTCTTTTTTCTATTATTGTCGTTGCCATTCCGACTCAAGCACAATTGACTGCATCAGAAGTTTCTCTCTTAAAACAGGCGGAATTCATGACGAGTGCTCGTGTTTTAGGAGGAAGTACTTTTTATTTATTTAAAAAGCATATTCTTCCTTATCTTAAACCTCGTCTCTTTCTTTGGTTTATCCAGCAAACGATCCAAACTCTTATCTTATTTATTCATTTAGGCATCTTTCATATTTTTATTGGAGGGGCAGTCTATCGAGAAATTAGCGAGATGGGTGTTTTACAAAAAGCAATCCCCATTTCGTTGACGAATGAATGGGCTGGATTGATCTCGTTAACCTATAAGGAGTTAATGCTTGATAAATGGATCGTTCTTGGCCCAAGCATTGCATTTGTTTTGACTATATTATCATTCAAACTGATTGCAAAATCGATTGAAAAAATGATGAATTCGAATGATTTTTCTCCTCTCTCCGTTGATGATGCTAGACAAGAAACCCATTATAAAGAATGGAGAAAAGGGTCGTTTAAACGGGTCGGATAATCTCTCATCGCTATCAAAATTTTGAATACAGGACGATGAAATAGAAAAAGCCTAGTGGAAAAATCACATTTCCTCTAGGCTTTTATCAATCAACTTGCTTTGAAGGTTTTTTTTCAGTTCTGACCATTCTTCATCTAATATGCTGTACAGCACTGTATTACGAATAAAGCCATTTTGAACAATCTTGTGTTTGCGAAGTATTCCTTCCTTCTTCGCCCCTAGTCTTTCGATAGCTGCCTGTGATCTCAGATTTCGTTCATCTGTCTTTAACTGGATCCGAACAAAATTCAATTTTTCAAACCCATACTTAAGTAATAAGTACTTACACTCTGTGTTTACTCTCGTTCTCCAAAAACGCGGATGAAGCCAGGTCCAACCAATTTCTGCATGACGATCTGTTAGCGAGATATCTAGGAATCGAGTACTTCCTATCACTTCGCCCGTTTCCTTCATGACGATCGCATAAGGAAATTCAGTCCCTTTCCTTTTCGCTTCAAGAGCACTCTTGATTAAATTTAAAGCATCTTGTTTTTTTTCAACTTTCATAGAAAGATATATCCAAATTCGCGGATCATTAGCAGCAAAAAAGAGCGAATTTAAATGACTTTCTTTTAATGGTTCCAATCTGAACTACTTCCCCTTGTAAAATATGTTCTTTTATCAAAATCATCACTCCTCCTATTTGAAAAAATTCCCATATTAGACCGATATATATTGTATAATAACACATAAATAATTGAAGAAAATAATGAGAAGAGGTGGTCCCATGACAAATAAAATTGAACATTTGAGGATACGACTGCTTACAAATCCTGATCAGTCATTTCTCTTAAAGTGGCTATCGAACCCATTGGTGTTACAATACTATGAAGGTCGGGACAACCCCTACGATTTACTAAAAGTACAGCAACATTTTTACAGGAAAACGGACTCAGTCACTCGTTGTATGATTGAATATAAATCAGTTCCAATTGGTTATATTCAATATTATCCTTTAGATAACGTGGAGCTTAAAGAGTATGGTTATTCGGTTTCAGATCGAGTATATGGCACAGATCAATTTATTGGCGAACCTGTTTATTGGAATAAAGGTATTGGCCAGTTCTTTGTAAGTAAAATGATCAAATATTTATTCGAGGAAATAAAAGCAAATATCGTGGTGATGGATCCCCAAGTTTCAAACGTAAGAGCAATAGCCTGCTATGAAAAATGCGGATTACAAAAGAAGAAAATTTTAAAAAAACATGAAAAACACGAGGGTGAATGGAGAGATTGCTGGCTAATGGGAATCAATCGCGTTGAATATAACCTTGGACTGTAACAAGAATGTTTAAATCCTTTATTGTATGTAAAGATTTGAAATGATTTTATTTTATAACGTGCGATCAAAAAAAGAATCGCCTGAATTCAGACGATTCTTTTTTTTGATCGTACACCATCCCACATACAAATAGTGATACGAAATTTTGTTGCCCCTCCTCTTAAAAAATGCCCTTTATAGCGATTTCATAACGGTGGTGGCGATTAATTATTGATCGATTCTATTGCCTGATATAAGTTACCATAAGTTTTTGTGTTTTTAAATGATAATCCTAATCCTACGATCGTTTGTGCAATTTCAGGTCGAATTCCTGTTACAATCACTTCAACTCCGGAAATAGTAAGGGCTGAAATCACTTGGAAGATTCGAGATGCTACCATCGTATCAACAATTGGTACACCTGATAAATCAATGATCAATGTTTGAATCTCCATTTCTGAAGCTTCATTTAATGCAGTCTCCATTAATTGTTGAGCTCTTAAAGTGTCGATATCACCAATCAATGGGATGACCCCAACTTCACTAGAAATTTTTATGACTGGAACCGAGAGTTCACGTACCATAAAGGCCGCAGCACTCAAACTGGCTTGGTGGACTTTCACGTAGGACAAACTTAGCCAATGAATCGCATAATCAACTACGTGGTCGAATTTAGAAACGATTGCGTAAAATGAATCGATATCCAATCCAGCCTTTTTGGATTCCTCTTTAATCAAATGACCAATTGAATCTCGATAGTAATAGACCTCGTTAATAGCCACGTCAAGCGGCAAATTCAATTTCACTAACAATTTCACTACTTCTTTTCCCCATACCGTAATGCGTGCAAAAGATTCCTCTTCAGTTTGAGAAAGTGAATCAGCATATATTTCAACTAATTCCTCTCGCCATTCTTTTAATAAGAGTTCTACTTTTCCACTGTATTTATTTTCATCTGTAATCTTTTTGTGCTCAATTAATTCAACTTTCTTTTCTTGCACTCTTTCTGACATTGTAAATAAATGTGCATCTACCTCAACTTGCAAATCCATCTCTCCTTCAAACTTTAGTGAACGCTATGCAGGAGCATTGTGCTCATCATTTTAAAGGAGGGGTACAGACTATTTACCCACAATTAGTATTATAAAAACCATTTCAAGCATACACGATTACGTAATTATGTTCGTTCAATATTTAATATCATTCTTTCTCTGCATATAAATCTTACTTATCCATCTCTTCGGGGAATACAAACTACATTTTGAGTTCATTTATAGAATCAGTCCTATTCTATAACAGGACTGATCAGATCAATAAAAGCAAGTAATACTCACTTTTTTAATAAACCGTATGAGGGTTTTTGTTACGCTAAGTTGTAAAGACCTATTCTTGACATATAACATGTGCTGTGATATTCTAGTAAATGATTGTGCGATTCGAGAGCGAACGTACGAATGGCTAGGCCCTCCTGTAGGGCGTGAATGGACTTTTGGAAAGGCCCATTCCGAATTAGCAAGTTGCAGAAAAGAAAGAAATAAGCATTTTCAACTTAGAAAAATTAATCCGCTATTGAATGATAGGTACGGCTGCAAAATATCCTATCGTCTTCATTATTACCTGCGCAGTAATCAATCTTTCTATTCTTCTTCTTGAAATTTTCAATTATTTCCTTTAACCCAATTAAAGAATATTATCTAAGCCATTTCATAAGGCTTCTAACTCACGCTGGCACGGCTTCGGAGCCGTAAGGATGAAAGAGAGGTAGGGCTTTCATTGTTTTAGACAGTAATAAAAAAATCGCTCTCTAAGCTCAATCACTATATAGGAAACAATCGACCCCATGCACATTCGTGCATGGGGTCATCCAATACATATAAAGAAAATGCGGCTGTTCAGCTGCGAAAAAATGAAAGGTTAAAGGCGGCGACTCCTGTGGGAACAGCGTGAGCTGAAAGCCCCGCAGAGAAAGGATCACAGTCTAAGAACGCAACATCCTGTTGCTAATTCGACTACGCTAAAACTTCCTGTTTGTCGGAGTGAGACCTTGAAGCCGTGCCCACGGATGCGTCTGCTCTCTGGTAACGGAAATCAATGGTTTATTAAGATTCGAAAAAGAGCGTATGTTGCGCGTGAACCAATTGGGAACGAAATCGTTTCGCCATTAAACAAATCTAAAACCGGTGATACATAAAGCTTTTCACCAAATAATTTAAATTCTGTGATATCCGTTACCCATTTCTCATTAGGCTTCTCTGCAGTAAAGTTACGGTCTAAAATGTTCGGTGCACTCTTGCCTACCGTTCCCTTATATGAGCGATACTTTTTCACGCGCACCGATGATTCCAAGACTTGTTCTTTCATGATTCGTTATTTTTCTTTACCTGTTTAACGCTTTTTCCACGATTATGGAGTTCGTCTCTGATACGACGATAGCCATATCGTCCATCATGTTCATCATAAATAGCTTTAATTTCTCTTTTTAATTCGGCCTCTGAATCAGGTTGTTGCATTCTAGCTACTATATCGTAGTAAGTACTACGTGGTATTCCTGTCAGTTTCACTAGTTCTCTTACTGCATAATCATGCCTTAATTCATAGACTATTTGAGCTTTGTCTTGCTTTGTGACTTGTCTTTGTTTTGAACTAAGGCATTTAACTTTTTTAAATAGGCATTTTCCATGCGTAGAAACTCTACTTCATTTTGTAAAGCCACCACGGATTCTTTATCGGATATTTTTTTTTGATCTGTTTTTTGCTTGCTTTTTTTCACGGATAAACACTCCTCTGATTTAAAGCCACCCTATCTCAATCAATCGAGATAGGGTGGCTTTGGTAAATGAAGGGACTTATTAGACATCCCCCTCTATTTAACTAGTAGAATTTTCATCCTAACAATCCTTTAATAAAACTACCGATAGCATGAAATATTTCAGCAATAAAGTCCAATATTTTTTGAATAAAACCTCTGTCTACACCTGCATCTTTCAATTTGCTTTTTAAATCTTTTGTTAAATCATTCAACTGAGATTTCACTTTATCGAAATTAATATTTAAGTCCCGCATTTTATTAAATAAGTCAATCAACAGTTGGCGATCTTCCGGGCTTAATTTAATATTAAGTTTATTTAACTCATCTTCGACAATTTTTTGAACATCTTCTTTAGTCGCTGGGTTTTGAGCCGCAATCTCCTTTTTAATATCGGTTAGCAATTGGCTTACTTTCTCATTGTCCAGTCCCTCTTTATCAGCTAACTTCGTTGCCAAGTTTAATTCATCATTGGCTACTTCCATTCTTCCTTGATCTAGCTTTTCACCCGTTTTTTCATACGCTTTATAAATTCCTACTAAAGCAGAATGTCCACTAACTTTAACTGGCGAAGCTACGTCGACCGTTGCATCTTCAATGCCGGCTGTTAAAAGAGCATTCGCGTACATTTCATCTGTTACTTGTGTAATGTTCCCAGGTGTTACTCTTGTAATGACAAGACCTTCACCCTTCTCTTTTCGTGTGATCTTAGCTGAGGAAAACATGCGGGCGTTACGATCTTCACCCTGAATGTAATGAACTAAGTCCTGACCATTCACTGTAATTTCTTCAACCTTCGTTGGATCTGTTACTTCGAGTTCTTTTCTCACTTCTTCTTTTTGTGACTCAGACAGTGATCCACCATATACAACAATAGGTAAACCGAATTTTTCATTAATACTATCCGTATCATTTCCCGCTGCTTGTGCAATACTTCCAGTTCCAAGTGTCATTCCAATTGTGCCAATCATTAACCATTTTGCGATTTTTTTTATCATGATTTCATATTCTCCCTTTTTAGTCGTTCTCTAGTTTCACTCGTTTCTAGCCTTTAATCTTCCTTCAAAGGATATCATGTAGTGAGTTCATTTCAAGTGTTGATCGAACTTACGTATAATTAGACGACCACAATGAAGAGAAGTTTCACTTTTTTATCAAACAAAAAAAAATCGGTTATTTCTGAACGGAAGTTTCGCAAAAGATAACTAGATTAGAGTGTAAATTAATTATTATTTAAGCTACTAGACTTAATTTCTTCATTTTTAAATCTCTTTCAATTTTACATTTCTATGATTTAGTCAATAAAAGAAGCATTTTGAAATGATTAATAAGTTGAGTCAATTTCATTATTTAATTCCTCCATCTTAAATGAGAATCTTTCATTTGAATTTATTTAATCATTCGATTTTCGTTTTCGACGGATGCTTTCCGGTCGCGTCGAACGAACTTAATCTAAAGCTTAAGTGGTTTTCTCCGTCTTCGCTGTTCCTAAGAGTCCACGTCTTACACTCCAATCGAAATCAATGTTCGGTTCCTTTGAGCTGATGATTATTTATGAAATTAATTCATTTATCTCAGATTTCGATTTCAGTCCAATCCAGCCCCTTATTTTTGAACAGCAAAAAAGGGAGCGCATCATCAGCTCCCTCTTTCACATCTATTTTTTTTGGCTTTGTTAAATGATCATGTTGATTTTCTCCATTCAGCAAAACAACTCGCTTTCCGCGGACGAACGGTAAAGTCTCCTCGTGAAAAACGACACTGTGAGGTCCCGACTCGCTCGTTATTCCACTAGTGAAAGTTTTTGCTTCCTATCAACAACATCCGCTAACATAGCCATTTTTTTAAGAAAGGATATCAAACCAAATTTTAATGGATGTTGCAATGATTAAGACAGCCAACAAGATTCTGAGCACTTTTGTATTCGCTTTTTTTCCTACCTTAACTCCTAGCGGCGCTGCGATTAAGCTTGCAACGACTAAGATGAGCGCCGGATAAAAAAGCACCTGACCAGTCATGATTTTGCCAAAACTTGTGCCAATTGATGAAATGAATGTAATGGCAAGTGATGTCGCAATCGTAACTCTCATGGGAATACGTAAGACAACCATCATAATCGGCACAAGAATAAATGCACCTCCTGCGCCGACAATTCCCGCTGCTGATCCGACTAAGAACGCACTAATAGTCGCAATCCATTTATTATAAGAGATGGTTGATGAACCTTCATCTTCTCTTGCCTTTTTCGGTAGAAACATCATCACGGCAGCGATCGTTGCTAATGCAGCGTAAAGTGAGTTTACTTGGACTTCACTAAACATATCCGACATATAGCTTCCAATTAAACTTCCGATTAAACTGCTGATCCCCATATAAAGAATAAGGGATTTGTTGATATAATTCCCTTTTCGATAAGCCCAAATACCACTTAAGGTAGCAAACAAGACTTGGATAGCCACCATTCCTGATACATCATGTGCACTATACGTTGCCACTCCTAGTAATGCAGGCACATAGAGGAGAATCGGGTAATTTACGATGGCCCCCCCAATCCCTAACATTCCCGATGTAAATGATCCGACTAATCCTAAGACAAATAGGGTGATAACTAACTCAATTGTCATATTTTCACCTCTTAAATTACGATCGATTAAATAAACAAGTTAATTTTTGATTCTTCGGCATCTGCCAAATAGGTTGCTACACCTGCGTAGTCTAATCCATCTATTAATTCTTCTTCCGTAATTCCCAATACATCCATTGACATCGTACAAGCGACCATTTTTATCTCTAGTTCTTGAGCCATTTCAATGAGTTCATTTAACGATGAGATATTTTTCTTTTTCATTGTTGCTTTCATCATTTTTGAACCCAGTCCACCAAAGTTCATTTTTGAGATACCTAATTTCTTAGGTCCTCTCGGCAGCATTTTTCCAAACATGTTATCAATAAATGACTTCTTCACTTCTATTTTCTCTTCTTTTCGAAGAATATTAAGTCCCCAAAAAGTGAAGAACATTGTGACTTCTTTACCCATGGCTGCTGCACCAGTTGCAATGATAAAACTAGCCATTGCTTTGTCTAAATCTCCACTAAAAACGACCATGGTCGCTTTATCTTGTTGTTCTACCAATTGTTTCACTCCTCTTTGTCTAGCTAAATTTTTAATATATCAACCTTTTTGAATCCAAAATTTATAAACATTATCCTCTTGTTGATGTTGAAGTAAATCGTGTCCGGACGTTTTTGCCCATGCAGCTAAATCACTTACTGCACCTTTGTCTGTTGAATGAACTTCTAAGATATCTCCCGTTGTTAAAGTATCCATTGCTTTCTTTGTTTTCACGATCGGCATTGGACAAGATAAACCTTTAGTATCTAATAATTGTTTTGCTTCCATTTTCCATTCTCCTCTATCTTCTTATTTGTTATCCGTTAACTGCACAACGATTTGGACCGATTTCCATTTCACGTTTTTCTTCTTCATTTGGATCAATTTTACCCATATTCGTTTGACGAATTTCTTGGTAGGCATTTGGTTGTGGTGGTAGATTTTCTGTTACCATCTTGCGGAATTCCGACTCATTTTCAACCTGCAATCCTTCATTTTTTTCATAAAGTTCTTTGAGTGAGGCTTTCACTACCCCATCTTCATTCATTTCACTAATTTTTCCGAAATGCGCTGGCAAGACAACTAATTCGTCTGACAGCTGAACATATTTATCATAGAGTGTCGTTCTTAAATCTTGAACCCAATCTTCCGCTTTCCCCGCTAAATCCGGTCTTCCAATGGAATCAATAAAAAGGATGTCTCCAGACAACAAGTACTGACCATCCACAACTAAAGAAGTGCTTCCGATCGTATGACCTGGAGAGTAAATCGGTTCAATATCAATCACTGTCTTACCAACCTTAATTTGTCTACCTTCTTCAAGCGGGTTATAGTCAAATACTACTTCTTCCGCATCTTTTTCCGGTAGCCAGTAATGGCCGTTAATGCTCTCAGCTAGCTGACGTCCTCCTGAGATATGATCAGCGTGCAGGTGAGTGTCAATCAAGTGTTTAATCGTAAGTTGGTTTTGTTTTGCGAATTCTTGATACGTGGATGTCATTCTTGCTGTATCAATGATGGCAGCTTCTCCATCTGACTCCACAAGGTAGGAAAGACACCCCTTCCCAATTCGATTAAACTGATAAATTTTTCCTCCGCTACTTAATTCCCCAACCAGTCTTGGTTCAAGGTGTTCACTCCAAGCTTTCATGCCTCCTTGAAGATAAAAAACATCCTTTACTCCCTCTTCTTCAAGCATCTCTGCGACCATGATTGAAGAACCCTCTTTTGCACAAACGACGACGATTTCTTCTTTAGGTAGATGCTCAATTACCTCTTCTACCCCGTCTAGGAGATCAAAATAAGGTCGATTGATGGAATCAGTTTGTGGTCCTTCAATTTTCCAATCGATATAATCACTTTCGTTTCTTACATCTAAGATAAAAAGTTTTCCTGATATTGCTTTCGCTGCAACCTCAGCAGCTGTATATGGTTTAGCCATTACTATTACCTCCAGGGGTATATAAATTTTTAAAAAAATATTATTCTTTTCCTTTAGTCGGACCGTTCCACTCAGACATACCAGGAAGAACGTTTTTCACTTTATTAAAATTATTTTCTTCTAATAGTTGAGCGGCTCGATCACTTCTGCTTCCAGAACGACAGATCACATAAATTTCTTTGCTTGCATCTAGATCGGATAATCGATTTTCAATATCGCCTAATGGAATTGAAACGGCGTTTGGTATTCTATTAAATGCATATTCCGCTGGCTCTCGAACATCAATGACAAGAATATTGTCATCTTGTAGTCTACTTTCCAATTCTTCATTTGTTACTGTGTGCGGGAAGAACGTTTCTTCTTTCACATCCTCATCACTGGCTTTGCGAAGATAATGCTTTAAAACCTCTTCCTCTGAGGTCGTTCCTAAATATTGATTACCCGTACTCTTTGCCCAACTTTGAATGTCTGCCGTTGACCCTTTATCAGTTGCTAATACTTCAACGACTCTGCCCGCTTCTAATTTATCCATTAATTTCTTCGTTCGAACGATTGGCATTGGACATGATAATCCTTTACAGTCTAAAACTTGATCTACTTTAATTTCCAATTGAATTCCTCCTATATTGAATGCAGTTCATCTCAGATAAAATTCAAAACTACATTATTATTTATATTCATATACCCACAAGGGTATTAGTATTAGCAAAAAAAATCTGTCATACCACAAGTGATGACAGAATTATCGACTTTTCACTAACATTTGAACAGCTTCTTTAACAAGATCCGGATTTCCTTGATCTCCCTTTGCCATTTGCTCACGTAGGCATTGCTCTAAATTTGTACCCACAATTAGACCCATCGTGCGGTCAATGGCTGTTCTAGAGGCGCTTAGTTGAGTAATAACGTCTTTACAGTCTTTTTCTTCCTCAAGCATCCGTAATACCCCTCGGATCTGACCTTCAATTCGTTTCAATCGATTTTTCATTTCTTGATTATATTCCATGGCTGCACCTCCTATTCAAGATACCCATAAGGGTATAATAAAACATCTTTATTTTTATGTCAACCCCACTTGCTTTTTGCGTTATGATAATAGAAGAAGGAGTGATAAATATGAACCTCATTAACCAAGTCAAAAACACCTTTGGAAATGACTTTACCATATTAAATGGATTTCCACACGCCATTACGCTTGAAGAAAAGCAGACCGTCGTGACACCTGAACAAGAGGAATCCTTTCGCTCTAAGTTCATTTGGCTAGAGAAAAAAGCGAAAGAATGGAACGTTGAGAGAATCAGCATCGTTTTGATTAAGGATACCCCCCACTACCTAACTCGCTTTGAATGGCTTCAAAATAGAGGTTTCCACTTATTTGCTTCAAAATTAGAATTTACTCGCAGAATAGACCAACTTTCTTCAATGAAAAATCTGTACACGTGGAAATCTTTAGATAGCGGCGCTTTTTCTAATCAAACGTTTATGAACATCTGGAAACAGAGTAAATCAGGTTCAGATAATGCTGCTACAACGTTGACGATCGAACAACTATTCCATTCGATTCAATCGGAGCTTGGAGAAACATGGGAAAAGTCTTGTTATATTGTTTATGAAGGATCCATTCCCGTGGCCATTTCTATCCCTCATATTGAACCTGGGACGACAGAAGAAGGTCGACTTTTCTACTTCGGACTTGTTCCAGAAGAACGAGGAAAAGGAAAAAGCGAAAGAATTCACTTGGAATCTTTAAACATTTTAAAAAAGATGGGGGCAACTTATTATATAGGAAGTACTCATTTGAATAACAAAAAAATGCAGAAAGTCTTTATTCATAATGAATGTTCATTTAAAGCGAATATCGAGTCTTACCAAAAAATAATACAATGATAGAATAAAACCCTAAGATCATACGATCATTTCACTATCTCATTTAAATGTTTCGCATAAAATGTTAGGGCTCGATTATACTTCTTTATTCCTTGATCATCTGTTACTTCTATTATTTTATTAATTAGCATTTCTACTGATTTTTCATACTCTTTTAAATTATACAGAGTCATTGCTTGAAAAATTGCAAATTCATTCGCTTCTGGATAATGTTTCATCCCTTCTTCAAACGTTTCTTTTGAAAGCTGGTATTGACCAAGAGCTCGATATGTACTTCCAAGTCCCAGCAAGGCATTCCTTCGATTTTGACCATCTAGTCCTTTTTTCAAAGCCATTTTGTAGTAAGTTACTGCTTCCTTTTCAAGACCTAATGAGTCATGAACACTAGCACAGTGATAATTGACAACGGGATCATTGGGAATGCTTTCTAACATTGACAAGAGCAAGTCTTTCGATTCCTTTAAATGCCCATTATCTCTAAGATTAACTGCTTGTTCTAAACTCATTTTTAGTCTCCCTCTTTCTTTGATAACATTACTATAAGCTGATCGACTATCTTCTTTTTCGTTTCATACAAACGATTTTCAGCGTCAGAAGGATTTAAAGGCTCGCTCCACGAGAACCCATCTCCCTTGAATCTTGGAATGACATGCAGATGAAAGTGGTCAAGATCGTTAAATACACCACCATTTTGGCAGATACTTACGCCATCTGCTTTGTATAATCTCTTTAATAGTTTGGAGATTTTTTTGGCTGCATTTAGAACAGCAATACTTGTTTCAAGAGTCTAAGTTCATCAAGCTCTTCTACATGTTTTTTTGGCAAAACAAGTGTATGACCTTCATTAAATGGAGCAATATCTAATACACAACTAACGTACTCATTTTCGTATACAATATGGACAGGTTCGTGCTGATTCGCCATTCTACATCCTAGACATCCCATTTAAATCCCTCCACTCTTATTAAATGTTTCCTAATAATCTAGACAATGACGACTCATTCATGCTCACCCATAGCATTTCCTCCATAAAACGAATCGCTGTCGAATTTTGTTGTCTCTTCGCTTTCAAATCAATCCACCAAGGACTTTCTAAATACCAAAGCAGCCGAATAGCTGTTGCAACATGACCTTTTGCAAATGACATTTCCTCACGGTATCCCTCGATAAAAGAAGAAACCTGTGATTGAAGAAGGACATTTTGCTTTAACCCGAGTGAGAGAAGTGCTCGAGCAATGTCTAATTCAAGGTAGTCAAAGTCCAAGCGATCAAAGTCCAGAACACTTGATAAGCAATTTCCTTCAAATAAAAGATTGTCTACCCAAAAATCTCGATGAGACCACCCGGTATTACAATCATTAAATTCCGCAATGATCTATATCTATTTGTCACGTTTATTTGTTGACGAATCCAGCACTCACTTTCTCTATCATCTGTATGCAAGGCTTGAGCCAATCTTTCTTCCCATTCTTTTATTCGAACCTCACGAGTCGGAATATCAAATGCGGTTTTTTCTCCACATGAAGGAACTTTACTATTTAGCAATCGATGAAGTTCTCCCAACACCTTCCCGGCATCATACATTTGTTGCTTATTCGCTTCACCCGGGGAAATCGTTTCTCCACTTTCATGTTTCATTAACATGAATCTATCCCCAAGTTCAGTTTGAAAGATAGCCTGATTGTGGATAGAAAGAACTTTCGGACATGAAAATCCTTCATTGTGGATAATTTGTTGATAAATAAGAGCCTTTTCAATTTTTTTTAACTTGTCATGTGGATATCTCTGTGGATTGAATTGTTTTACCACATAGGAACCTTTCGTCGTTTCAACATGCCATTTTAAATTTAACCAACCTTTTGATAACGGAAAAACTTTATGAATTTTAAAATCAAAAAGATGTTCACACTCTTTTTTAATATCCAAATAAATCTTTTCTTTATCATTCATTGTCTTCCTTCTTTCTTTTTGGCTTTGTTAAATGATCATGTTGATTTTTCTTCATTCAGCAAAACAACTCGCTTTCCGCGGACGAACGGTCGAGCCTCCTCGTGAAAAACCATTTACTGTGGGGTCTCGACTCGCTCGTTTTTCCACTAGTGAGAGTTTTTGCTTTATATCAACAACATTCGCTAACATAGCCTTCTTTTTAAAGATCAAGTGATAACCGAATCATATCTCGACAAAGAAGACCGTTTTCAACAATTTCTTCTTCATAATGCTTTGTGAAGTAATCATGCTCTATTCCGGTTATGCGAAATCCACATTTTTGATAAAGAGATAGTTGATTCACACTAGAGTTCCCTGTACCGATCTCCATCAATTAATATCCATTGTTTCGACCTATTTCAATTGCATACTTCACAAGTGTTTTTCCTAAACCCCTTCCTTGAAGACGCTCAATTACTGCAACGTTAACAAGTTCAATTGTTCCAGGTCTAGTATCTAGCAATACAACCACTCCGATTGTTTCATCGCCATCTTCGGCGACAAATACTTCCCCTCTGCTTACCTATTTTCTTATCAGTTTTTCTGATGGGTCTGCTAATAACAATAAAGACAACGGAAGTGATTCATGTGATCCCAATTGTCGAATTTCCACTTTTCTATCACCTCTATCTTTCATTTCGAAAAAAGTTCTTCAATTCCTCTAAGAATTTTTCTTTTTCTTCGAGAAATGGATAATGATTGCTCTTTGAAAATAGAACAAGCTTTGAGCCTTTGATACCTTCATGTAATTCTTCTGAAAATGGATATGGACACTGAACGTCGTGAATTCCACACATAATGAATGTTTTTACTTTTATCTCATGCAACTTTCGCGTTAGATCGAATAAATATAGTTCCCTTGCAAAGAAATCCATTCGACTTACAGCCATTTTTTTCTGAATTTGATTAGAAAAATAGTGATCATAATCGTTCGATTGATAGAGCGATAACATCGTTCTTTTTTTGGTTATTTCCTTTCTCTTTTCTGAAGTAAGCTGTGGCTGTTTTAACAATTCAATCAAATCCTGCATATAGGTGTAATTTGGATGTTGAGTGTGATAGATGCACATTTCAGACCTAGTGTAGTCTCTAGCTGCTGTGCCAACTAGTACTAGTTGATCTAGTGAATCCGAAGAATAGATTCCGTACATTATTCCCAGCATTCCACCTGTTGAATGTCCAGCAAAGCTCCATGTTTTATAACCTAAGCTTTCCCTTACTCCCTCAAGGTCAATTACCGTTTCAATCATACTTAATTGATGGTGCCCTTCTACTCCTGGTGAGCCTCCTGCTTCACGAAGATTAACTAAGATTACTTGGTGATTCTCAGTAAATGTTTCAGCAAAATAGTCACCAGTCTCATTAAATTCTGAATACAGGTGTGTAATGCAAAGAGGGAGTCCTTCCCCCTTTCTAAACACCTCAAACGAACCTCTCTGTGTATCAATCATTTCTTTTTTCCATACCATTTTCTACACTCCTTATATTAATATTTATTTCCCTATCCTCTCTCTACAAAAATTTGTTATGATCAGTAAAGTGTTTTAAAAACCACTCACTTACTTTTTGTAAGTAGGTGTTGTATAATAGGAATAAAGAATCATCTTTCTCTAATGGATGAAAGTAAACAAACATGTTTGAACCGAGGTGAATAAAAATGGATAAACACACACTTTGTCCTCGTTTTGAAAAAGGAATGAAAATTCTTAGTCAACGTTGGACAGGTTTTATTATTTATCAATTACTCACAGGACCGAAACGCTTTTGTGCCATTGAATCTTCAATGCCAATTAGCGGTCGTCTTTTATCTGAACGGCTTAAAGACCTTGAACACGAAGGAATTGTTCAAAGAGATGTCTACCCTGAAACACCAGTGAGAATCGAATACTCTCTAACAGCAAAAGGGCTAGCCATGGAGCAGATTATTCGGGGGATTGAAAGCTGGTCGCATGACTGGATGGAACTTGATGATGCTCCCTCACCTTCCTAGCCTCGCTTTAGATTCGTTAATGAAAAAAGAGCATTATTTGCTAAAAAGCAGTTAAGCTCTATCCTTTTACGGCTTCTCTATTCAGAGTGCATGCACCATCATTTGTTGAAAAATAACTAGACCAGTTAGATTGAAAGTCAGATCTTCTAACACGAAAATGAAACGATAAAATCAACAAAAGTCATTCATACAACCAAAATTATAAAACAGACGAGAATATTAAAATTCTCGTCTGTTTTATTCATTAAATTTACAAAAAAACATTCCCGCTCAAAATAGAGGTTTATAAATAACAAAATACAGGAATAGAAAGAGTGTTCGTTATAAGCAGACGATCATTGAACAAGCGTAGAAAATGAACTTTTGTTACTCAGCAAAATCAAATCTCCAATTTATTCTTGGTACAAACGTTCTTTCTTTGTACACCTCAAAATTACTCTACGCACAAATGAATGTTCTCTATAACTATGAAAAAACGACATTAAAATATTTCATTACTCCTTACACAATGGAACATCTAATTCACACTGGCGCGATCTAGGAATCGCAAGGATGGAAGAGAGGAAGGGCTTCTGTCGTTTTAGATGTTAAGTGTTCCCTTAAACAATCCACTAACGCTTCATAGTCAACTACTAATCAATTATTATAGGACGAATACTAAGAAGAGAGGAGATCATGAAAAACGATCCCTCTCTTCTTAGTGAATATTCATCATACATTTACAATGGTTCCACCAATATCCGATTCTCTCTTAAAGAGTCGTGAATAGACCCCATTATCTGTTTTTAATAACTGCTCATGTAGTCCTTCCTCAATCACGACTCCGTTCTCCATTACTACAATTCGATCTGTCGATAATACAGTTGATAATCGATGAGAAATAACGATCACACTTTGTTTCGATTTTCTTTCCTTAATCGCCTGATTAATTAGTATTTCGGTAATCGGATCAAGGGCAGAGCTCGCTTCATCTAAAACGAGAATCGGTGCATCCTTAACCAACGCTCTTGCTAATGATAAGCGTTGTTTTTGTCCACCCGATAGTAGACCTCCTCTTTCACCAACAGGTGTTTCTAAACCAAATGCAAGTGCATCATAATATTCTTGGAGTCCACTGTCTTGAATGGCTTTTAATAGCTCTTCATCCGTTGCTTCTCGATTTCCAATTCTTAAATTTTCTGCAAGCGTTCCGTTCCTTAATTGAACATCTTGAGAAACCATTGCGATTTGCGAGCGAAGCCAGCCCGCATTTAAATCTGTAATTTCATGGCCATCGATCGAAATCGAGCCCTGTTCCGGGTCATACAATCTAAGTAATAAATCAACAATCGTAGATTTTCCAGATCCACTTGGTCCAACGAGGGCCACTGACTCTCCTGGATTAACATGAAAGGATAATTGTTTGAGAACCTTTTCTTTTTTTCCTGGGTAAGCAAAAGCAACATTCGAGACTTTTAACTCCCCTTTTAATCGATCTAATGTAAGACCCTCTGTTGTTTCAATTGGTGAAGCAGGCTCTTCCAATAATAGTTCTGAACGATCCAATGCAGGACCTGTTCTTCTAACAGACAACCAAGTTCTAAGCATTCGCTGCATTTCATTTGCAGCAATTGTCACAAGGCCTGCTGCTGTTAGCATTTGCCCGGTTGTCAATTTGCCATCCCAAATTAACCAAGCACTGATTCCATAAACAGCCGCAAGGGCAAGGCCATTATAGCTACCAATCACTACAACCGATTGCATCCTGGCCAAGAGCTCTGTTCGTGATTCTTTAACAAATGATTTTCGAATTTCAATTACACTGTCTACTTCACTATCTGAAACGCCTAGAACTCTTGATAAATGAATACCCGTTACGGACTCACGAAGTCTCTCTAAGTAGCGCGAGGCTTCTTTTCTAGCATTGGCAGAAGCTAGACGAGTTCTTGCTCCGACGACATTTGAAGTCCAATAAAAAATAAGACCAAGTACAAGGCTTGTGATCATTAAATAAGGGTGAATAAATAGTAAAACAATACAATAGATGATAACCCCTTGGACGGATGCCATAAAGGTTGAGCCTTCCCACGCGAGAAAGCTGTGAAGTGTGTCAGGATCATCTGATACACGGGCAAGTAATTCACCCGATTGATTATGATGAAAATACGAAAAAGGCATAATTTGCAGGTGACTGAATAGACGAAGCTTTTGCCAATTCGTGACCGATTTTGCAACATGATGACAAAAATACTCGTCAATCACCATCAGAGTTAAATCAAAAACCGCTGATATGATTAATAGCCACATTAACCCCCATAATAAATGGTTTGAATGACCCGGCAAGATGCTATCGACAAGCCAACTCATAGCAAGCGTTGGAATAAGCGCTGAAAACACTTGACTTAACGCAATCACAAATGAGTCTGCAAACACCCATTTTTTATGAGGACGCAAGAAGGATAGAACCCTTTTTCCATCACCACTTTTTTGGGATATACTATTTTTTCGACTCATATGACACCTTCTTTCCCAAACTCTTGATATTGTGCCATATAGAGTTCGTAGTACTGCCCTCTCATTTCAAGAAGTTCTTCATGAGTTCCTTTTTCAGCAACGATCCCTTTGTCTAAAAGAATAATACAATCCGCGTTTCGAACCGTAACAAGACGGTGTGCAATTGTAATCGTTGTTCTGCCTGGTATTAACTCAGCTAATGCAGATTGAACTCTTTCTTCTGTTTCTCCATCTAATGAAGAAGTCGCTTCGTCAAAAATCAATACTTTAGGATGTCTTAAGATGGCACGAGCTAACGCGACTCTTTGGCGCTGACCACCGGAAAGCTTCAAACCACGTTCTCCTACAATGGTTTCGTAGCCTTCTTCTAATGACTCAATTAATTCAGTTAGTCCAGCCGCCTCAACAGCTGCATCTAGCAATGCTTGGGAAGCATCTGGCCTACCATATAAAAGGTTCGTTCGAAGAGTGTTGTTCAATAAAAAGGTTTCTTGTGAAACGACACCCACTTGTTTTCTGAATGAATTGCGATTAAAATTTGCTAAATCATGGCCATCAATACGTACAGAACCTTGTTCAGGAGAATAAAGGCCAAGTAGAATCTGAATTAAAGTGCTTTTTCCTCCTCCACTTGTTCCAACGATTCCAAGATGATGTCCTTCTTTTACTTCTATATCCACACCTTTTAAGACAGAGTGTTCTGTGCCCGGATACCGAAACCAAATATTCCCGAGACTTAAATGGCCCTTTATTTCTCCAATCATAGGTAAATTCTCTTCGTGTTCTTCTGGCAAGTCAAAATACTCAAAAATACGTTGCAACGCAGGAATCGCTTGTTGAATCGTTAAAGCATTTTCCGCTAAAGAACGAATAGGAAGAAACATGATTGGAATGTATGCAAGACTTGCTATTAGTGTTCCCACTGTAATATCTCCACGCCATATGGCAAATCCGCCGATTAACATCACGACTCCTGGAGTGGCAATATTAAATAAGTTCCCAAGTCTCCAATTCACTTTCCCAATGATCGCCGCTCGAATTGAAAGCTTTTTCCAAGCAGATAATTTCTCTTCCTGTTTAGATACTTCATATTCTTGTGTGTGAAAAGTCCGTATGAGTCGAACAGATTCAATACTCTCTTGAAGATGATGATACATATCAGCACTCATATCACGCTGAATGGCACTCATTTTTCTAACTTTTGTTCCTAGTTTAAAAGAAGGAAATAAATAAATAGCAAAGACAACAAACATAACCACAGCAGCTGGCCAAAATAAAGCAAAAACAGCAATAAAAGCAGCAATTGCACTGATTAGTTGTTGAATAAATCTTGGAATGACTGTGTTATTTAAATTTTGAATCGATTCAACATCGTGTGTTAATCTAAACAACATATCTCCACGAGGTGTCGTCGTAAAAAACGACATTGGTGTCCGGTGTAATCTTCTGAAAGCCCTCATCTGCATATCCGTAATCACATCTAAACCAATTCTTACTTGAATAAACTCTTGAAGTGATTCAAATAATACCTTGAAAAGAAAAGCGAACATGACCCCAGCAATCAGCCAGCCAATCAAATTTGTCATTTTCATTGGAATAACTTCGTCCACTAGTTTTCCAGCTAGAATCGGCGGAATAATGGTAAAGACCCCGCTAATAATGGCACATAGGAAAGCAAGGATTAATCCTTTCCAATATGGCCGAAAATGATGAAGCGTTGATTTCAATAAATTCATACGAATAAGTCCCCCTTACGTCAGTATTTAATTGTATATTATTTTCATAAAATTTCCACATTAAATTTTCAAAATATTTAACAAAATTTTATTTTCAATTTTTCATCTATTCACTATTAAGGTGGGTTATTACAAAAAGACTTGTTTCACTATAAGCACGTTGTTATCCAGCAAACGAATCACCGACCCTTCTCACCCGCGCTTCTCTATTGGGTTACGACTGCCTCTTTTCCTTACTGTTAGTAAGAGATTTTCGTTTATTCCATAGTGCATTAAGAAAAAGAAGCGACGAAAAATAGAAAATTAGGCCTTTCGTTGGAAAGACGCAATCCATTAAAAAAACATCTTGAAAATGGTCGAAATAATTTTGTTGACAAAATATCTCGAATTCAATATACTTACTTTAATAAGAATAGTTACTTACCTAAAGTAACTTAATAACACAAACATTGGAGGAAAGAATAATGACAAACACAAAATGGGCTGTAGATGCAACACACAGTAGCGTAGATTTTTCTGTAAAACACATGATGATCTCAAAGGTTAAAGGGGCTTTTCATGATTTTGATGCAGTCATTGATGCAGATCCAACCGATTTAACAACTGCTGATATTGAGTTCACAGTAAAAATGGAAAGTGTTGATACACGTAACACAGACCGTGATAATCATTTACGCTCTGCAGATTTCTTTGATGTAGAAAATCACCCTACACTTACTTTTAAATCAAAAAATATTGTTAAAAAAGACGAAGATGAATATAGCGTAACTGGAGATCTTACTCTTCATGGTGTAACACGTCCTGAAACTTTTACTGTTACATTTGAAGGTCAAGGGAAAGATCCATGGGGTAACGAAAAGGTTGGCTTCAGTGCTGAGGGGAAAATCAACCGCTCTGAATATGGCTTAACCTATAATGCTGCTTTAGAAACTGGTGGCGTACTAGTAGGGGATCAAATTAAAATTTCTCTTCAAGTGCAAGCTGCGAAACAAGCTTAATATAAGAAAAGTATCTTTAATGTACGTTTTTAGACTGTCGAGAAATTTCGACAGTCTTTTTTTGTAAAAGAAACGCTATCAGAGAAGAAAGAAATGTTAAAAAAGCGAATTAGTCATGCAGTCAGACTTATACTAGCCTTGATTTAAATTACTCACCACTTCGAATATTTTCTATTTTGATAAATCCAGATGCAAAATCCATTGTTCCCCTTTTCTTCCCATCTTTCTTTTTCCTTTATCGACGAAACCTTGTTTCATGTAAAGTTTGCGGGCAGCGATGTTTCGATCGTTTACTGCTAATACTATTTCTCTTTTCTCACTAAAATTTTCTCGCACAAAATCAGGTAACAAATAAAGTGCTTCTTTCGCAAACCCTTTTTTTTGTTCTTTGTAATCAATTGAAAATGCTCTTAGAATAAAAGCATTCTGATGATCTGTGTATTCTTTCGTATCTAGACCATCACTCAAAACAAAAAAACCTACAGGTATTTCCTCTCTTAACACAACCACAGAATGACGATGTAGGTCGCTGCCTGCAACCGCTAATGCTTCAACAGGTAGCGCTGTGAATTCCAATTGAGCTGCTGGTAATTGAAAATGCTTTAGTCTTAATTCATGCTCTTTTTCAAATAGCGAAAGCCTTATCTTCATTATTTATTCCTTTCTTCTTTGCAATGATATGTTCGTTCTATTTGATTTCTATTTTATAAGGTAATTATCCTTTATTTATTATTTGGAAGGCTATGTTATACGTTCATGTTGATTTTTCTGCATTCAGCAAAACAATTCGCTTTCCGCGGTCGAACGGTGGAGCCTCTTTGTGAAAAACCACGGGGGCAGTTGAAAAAGCCCTCTTGGAATATAAATACGAGTATAAGTTATTGATTTCTGTTCCAGGCAGACGCGTTCCGCGGGCACGGCTTCAATCTCCTTGTCACTGCGTTCCTGCGGGGCTTTCAGCTCGCGCTGTTCCCGCCGGAGTCGCTGCCTTCCACTACCTTTTAGTAAAGGTGTAAAAGAATGGTCTTATACAACTTCGCTTTAAAGATGAGGACAAAAATCGTCTTGTTGATTTCGAATCTGAGTGTTCCTTTTTCATTTGCAGATTTTCAATCTTTAAAAGCCCTCTTGGAATATAAATACGAGTATAAGTCATAGGAAATCTATTGTTGTGGATGCGACATGTTCTTTGCCCTGTGTACATAAGCCATTAGTGATTGAAGACTAGATTCAAAAAACTTCCCCGAAAAAATTTATACTTTCTTGTTAAAAAAGCTGACACTTTCTTTTGAAAGTGTCAGCTTTTTAAGGTTTACCGTACTGTTTGACTGCGATAGCCAATTGCACGATTTTCAGATAGACGATGGTGACGAGCCCATCGAGTGCTAATAACAAAGCAAATCATGACAATAATCGCACCTACGATATAAGGTAATCCCATGTTGATATCAAAAAGCATACCTGCAAGCGCAGGACCTACCATATTTCCAATGCTCATATATGCATTGTTCATTCCCGCTGCAAATCCCTGCTCTTCCCCTGCCATTTTTGAAACCATCGTATTAATCGCTGGTCGTAATAAAGATGCAGCAGTAAAGAAGAAAACAGAGACAGTTAGCACCGACCAAAACCCAACAGTAAACAGTAGACCAATAAAAGCCAGCGCTGCTACAACAAGTGTTACATGAATAACGGGTATTTCCCCAAACCTTCTAAAGAGTCTGTCCAAAACAAAAGCTTGGACGATTACCCCGATTAGTCCCCCCGTCACCATTAAAATAGAAATGTCTACAGGATCAAAACCAAATTTAAAGTTAACAAACAAATTGATCGTTGATTGAAAATTAGCTAACCCAAAAGACATCGTAAGCATCATAATTAATAAAACAAAATAGGGGGTTTTCACGGATCGTGCCAATTGTTTAAAGAGATGATCTCCTTTTTGGCCAATTGCCATGTTTTTTTGAATAAAGGATTGGTTTCTTGTTTCTGGTAAAAAGAAAAAAGAAGCAATCGCTGCGATTCCTGCTACACCAGCTGCAATAAAAAATGGAGCTCTTAATCCAAAAACAGCTAGAAAGCCTCCGATTCCTGGGCCAATTACAAAGCCTAGCGACATCGCTGCTCCTAGTCTTCCCATTCCTTTCGCACGATCTTTCATCGTCGTTACATCTGCTACATACGCCATCATAGAAGGCACCATGAAGGCAGCACCTAGACCACCTAACATTCTGGACACAAATAAAAGCCACACAACATTTGAAAGTCCAAAAACAAGTTGGGAGCTACCAAACAAAATTAATCCAATGACGATCATTTTTTTTCGTCCGAAACGATCGGACAATGTCCCTGCAACTGGAGAGAAGATAAATTGAGCAAAGGCGAATGTTGCGATTAATAGACCATATACTTGACCACCCACCCCGAATTCTTTCAAAACAGCAGGCATAATAGGGATGATTAATCCGATTCCAGTCATTGCTATAAACATATTCGTCATTAAAATATACAGTGGGAAATGTTTTGAGTCCTTTATAGCCATCTTTTTCTTCCTACCTTCTGTCATCATTGGGCCATTCTTAATCGTCCTTTTAATCAATTGCCCTTATTTGAATTTATAAACCTAACCCTCGTTATCAATACGTTCAATTTCATATTCAATTAATCGATCTTGTATGATTTTACCACACCACCTATTAACATTGCCTCTTGAAATTTCGATATTCGAAATTTTTAGTTCTTGAATTAATTATCGATTGTCATCATATTAAAAATTCTTATGAAGAGACGAACAAAAACACTTTAATTGATTTTTTCTTTGTCAACTTGGGAATACAAAGAAGAGTAAGAATACAACAAGTTAGATTGCGTGCAATTTAATTGACATTCATCATTTAATTGTTTAAATTTAAATTGTGCAAAATTTAATTTTAAAAAATCTATCTAGAAGAGGTGCTTTTAATGTCATCAATATTAACTACTCAAGCTACTGCAGTTGGAGGTCGTAACGGTCATGTAACATCGAGTGATGGAGTTGTAGATTTCGAATTATCTATGCCTGGTACGAAAGGCAAAGAAGGCGTCAAAACTTCAAATCCTGAACAACTATTTGCTGCTGGATACGCATCTTGTTTTGATGGGGCTTTGAACTTAATTGCCAGTAAGGAGAAATTGAAAATTGAATCGAAAACAACAGCCGAAATTAGTTTATTGAAAGATGAAACAGACAATGGCTTCAAAATCGGCGGAAAGATCACTGTAGAAATCTCAGGTCTTTCTCAAGACGAAGCACAAAGTCTTGTTGAAAAAGCTCATGCTTTCTGCCCCTACTCAAAAGCAACAAAAGGAAATATCGACATTGAAGTAGAAGCAAAATCTCTGTAATTCATTCAAAGAGAAAGAGCCTGATCCTAAGTATAGGATCAGGCTTTTCATGTTTTTAAAATACAAATTTTTTGACCAATGTAATTTAAGATCGTATAGATCCCCCTCCCAAAGATGACAGCAATATCTTCTGTAAAATGAGGTGGGTGGAGTAATGAAGATGTAAGTGAGAATGAAACGAGCAATTTGCAATCCTACGGGGAGAATAAAAGCAGTATGCATAGTCATATCGTGAGTATAACCAATCAAATAATTCTTGAATTCCAACAAAACCGATTGCCAAAAATCATTATGTGATAATCGGAATTTATCACGACTTGTCGGAGCTTCCGGAAAAACGAGCGAGTCGAGACCCCGCAGTGTGGTTTTTCAAGCGGAGGATCGACCGTTCTTCCGCTGAAAGCAAGTTGTTTTGCTAAATGTTGAAAAATCAACATGATCATTTAACAAAGCCTTATTAATAAGTCCCGAGCCCATAAGTATCCTATTCCTACTAAGAAGAAGAAACCGAGCACGAAACTTGAATAAAAGGGCAATACTTAAAGAGTACAGCAATCTTTATTTGTTAGTTTTCCAGCACAAATGTTTAAAAAAGCCCATAAAGCAAGTGGCATACCTAATGTACTTAACATGCCAGATGGCCAAACCGGTGTAAGCGCGAAGGCGAGAGCAACAGCCGTTCTTACAAAAAGGGCTTCATTTGATTTTCAAAAAAATGATCCATTCTTAATAAATACGTGCCTACAAATACAAAAAATCTAGTAATGCTTTGAGAAAGTGCATAAGCTAACATCGTAGGAAAGTTTTGATGTAACCAAACAATTCCGCTAAATTCTGTCCCAAATACATTTCTAGAAAGTCCATTCATTAATTGGGGAATAACTGCATAAATCAGACCGAATAGTTGACCACTTCCTTTTAAAATTTTATACCAAGCAAGATTCGAATCCAGATTATCGTGCGTTCGAATTTGTGTACTATCTTGCAAGATATAAAGTGGCAGGAGGTAAAGAAATAGGATCAAAACAGCTGCTCCAATGGACTTTCGTTCTAGGTGATTCGCCATGTTGATACATCTTCTACATTCATTTCTTTACTTCATTATGAGTTTTCAATCGATCTAATATGCTTTTTTTCCAGACATTATTTTCGCTATTTTAATCCCTTTTCCCTGAAATTCTGATGAAAAAATTGTATGTTTTCAGTGAATTAATAAATATGACACAAATATGGACTGAGAATCTATTGATGAATCAATGGAAATTGTAACAGTCGTGTGACGCTGTTAAAATGGAGGAAAGGATTCATGTATTTTAAATGCTGTCCTATTTAAAATATCGTTTTACTCTTATCCTGTTGATATTGGTTCGTTATAGAAAGTAGCGTGATCAGACATGATTTTATTCATTATCGTTAGCTTTGCATTTTTCCTATTTGTCTTATATGGGCCAATTCCTACCGTTATTATTCGGTCAATAAGTAGTCGCGTTAACAAAAGAGGGTCAATTAATAAAAAAATATCCTTAACTTTCGATGATGGACCTCACCCCACTTATACTGCACAGTTACTTGACCTTTTAAAGGAGTTTAATATTCCAGCCACCTTTTTTGTTGTAGGTGAACGAGCAAAAGAAAATCCATTTCTCGTTAAAAGAATGGTAGCTGAAGGTCATTCAATCGGGATTCACCATTATAAACATGTTAGTAATTGGACGATTCTCCCCTTTAGAATGAAAAAAGAGATCACGGATACTGAAAATATCATCAAATCGCTCGTGAATTATAAACCCCCTTACTATCGACCGCCTTGGGGACATTTTAATCTTTTTACTTTGGCTTATACGAAGCATTTAAAAGTTATCATGTGGTCCTCCATCACAACTGATTGGAAAGTACAAAAAGTCGAGCTCCTAAAAAACAAGCTCAAAGATGATCTTTCAGACGGTACAATTTATTTATTACATGACAATGGAGATACACTTGGTGCTGATCGAAAAGCTCCTGAGTCCACGATAAAAGCATTAAGAGAATTTATTTACGAATTTCAAAATCAAGGATTCCAGTGCCTCCCTCTTAAGGATGTACTTGAAAACAAATCATTACACTAAGTTTAGCTAGTAGAGCGAGGTCTATATGGATATTAATACGGTTTTAACCTATTTGCATCAATATGGGTATTGGATTATTCTGCTTATATTATTTTGCGGGATTGTGGGAATACCCGCCCCAGAAGAAACATTTATGGTACTATTGGGAATTCTGATTGCAAAACACAAACTGAATTTTATTAATAGTGTAGCGATGGCATTCTTGGGAGCCTTCTTGGGAATGTTGGTTGCTTACGGAATTGGACGAAAATTAGGCCTGTTATTTATTCAAAAATTCGGAAAATATATTAGAGTGACACCTGAACGATTTAAGCATGTGGAAAGTCACTTTGCCAAACATGGAACGATTTCTATACTCTACGGATTTTTCCTTCCAGGGTTGAGGCAATTAAATCCTTATTTGGCTGGTATGGTGAAATACTCTTTCTTTCGCTATCTTGCTTTATCATTCATCGGCACCCTTCTTTGGACATCATTATTCACAGCCATTGGATATTTCTTAGGGGACCGGTTACCAGTTAAATACTTGCCTATTTTAGCTGGTGTGGCACTTCTTCTTTTTTTAGTTACTTTCCTTAGAAAGAGAAGATCTCATGCACAAGGAAAGGACATTTAAGGAGGATTTCAGATGAAAAAAGTGCTGTTTTTACCGCTATTCCAAATGCCTTCGGGGCATCATCGAGTTGCTGATGCACTGATGAATTCATTAATAGATGAGAATCAAAACGTACATTGTAAAAAAGTCGATTTTCTTAGTTATTGGAATAAATCAATTGAGAAAATAGTATCTACCACTTATTTAAAGTGGATTGAGTGGTTTCCAGGTACTTATGATTGGATATACAAACATACGATGTATTCTGAAGAAAGAAAAAATAACGAAGATTCTACGTATCCTGCTTTTTTATTTCAATATTTGATGTTAAAAATGATTCGAGAAGAAAAACCTGATGTCATTGTTTGTACGCACAGTTTCCCTTCTTCCATCATCAATCATTTAAAAAGAAAGGGAAAAATAGATATTCCAGTTGTGAATGTCTACACAGATTTTTTTATTAACGACGTGTGGGGGAAAAGCGGAATTGATTATCATCTTGTAAATGATCGTTCAATGAAACAAGAATTAATCAATCGCTTTCACGTTCCAGAGAATAAAATTACCATCACCGGAATTCCTGTAAATGAAGATTCCTTGACTGGATTTTCTTCCGATCCGCATACAAAAAAACATATTTTAATAAGTGGAGGCAGCATAGGTCTTGGTAGAATTAAGGAACTCCTTCTTCAGATTAAAGAGCAATCTAGTTATCGATATACAGTACTTTGCGGTAAGAATCATCGATTATTTGATGAAATTCAATCTTGGGAAATCGATCATATTCAGCCAATGAACTATATCCAGACACAATCAGAAATGAATGCCCTTTATGAAGATGTCGATGCGATTATCACAAAGCCCGGAGGAATTACTATTAGTGAGGCATTAAAAAAGAGAATTCCCATCTTTGTTCACTCCGCTCTCCCTGGACAAGAGCAATTTAATTTAAAAAAATTAGTGGAGGAAAATCTCGTTGTTCTCTTATCAGAAGAAATTGGATTTGAAGAGCAAATTACTTCTATCTTAGAAAATGACTGGAAGAGAAGCTTGTTGATTGGAAAAATGGACAGTTTCGAAAGTAAAAAGGAAAAAAATGCCTTTGAAGTTGTGTTAGAACTTGTTCAACCCTCTTCATTTTTGAAAGTAAGGCACACATAAGTAAGTAAAGGATCAAAAGAAAAGCTCTATTGTACCTTTTCTTTTAACTTTCTCTTCTCGGCTTATGGCTTTTTTACTGAAAGAAGGTTTAATGGACATTCTCCTTTCATCAACCTTCTTTTTCTCTGAACTGTTTTTCGTGATTAACAATCGACAATCTCCACTTTGTTGAATCATGTAAATTTTTTAAAAAACGGATCATTTGTTTTAAAGCCTGTTTTTAGATGAACGACTAAATAAATTCGTTCAATGATTAGTTCTATTATTTAAGAATAGATTGAATATCCACAATGAAACATACTATAATAACAATGTTAAAATCGAAATTATGATAAAAATAATTCTTATTTTAATGAACTTTTTAAAGGATGATGTTGATTCTTCTACATTCAGCAAAACAACTTGCTTTCCGCGGGCGAACGATCGAGCCTCCTCGTGAAAAACCACTAGGCCACTGAAAAAGTCCAAATTTTAAAGATTGAAAAGCTGCAAATGAAAAAGGAGCACTCAAAAGACTCGTATTTTTTTCTTCATCTTTAAACAACCATCCTTGGACATCGTTAAAATAGCATTTTCAGATAGGATCGTTCTTTTTAAAACGTTATTCCAATGGCAGTGGAAGGCAGCGACTCCTGCGGGAATAGCGCGAGCTGAAAGCTCCGCAGAGAAAGGATCACAGTCTAAGAGCGCAACATCCTGTTGCAACGACTGCGCTAAAACTTCCTGTTTGTCGGAGGAGATTGAAGCCGTGCCCGCGGAAAGCGTCTGCCTAGAACGTAAATCCATGCCTATACTCACTTGGATGTTCAAATAGGACTTTATCAGTGGCCTCAAAAACCACACTGCGTGGTCTCGACTCGCTCGTTTTTCCGCAAGAGTATTGTTTTTGCTTCCTATCAACATCATCCACTCATATAGCCATTTCAATCAAGAAAAATTGAAATTCAAAAGGAGTCTAATATGACAACAAAAACACATTCAATCGCAGAGGTTATTCGTAACCGAAGATCGATGAAATCAGGTTATTTACCTACAGAAGTGAAGGAAGAAACAGTTGTATCCTTATTAAAAGATGCAGCATGGGCACCTAACCATGGTCTAAGAGAACCTTGGCGCTTTATTCTCGTTACAGAAGATCGCAAAGAAGCTTACATCGACGCGGTGTTAACTGCTTATCCAACAGATCGTCACGAAGCCATTCGAAAAGGGCATGCTAGTGTACCGGCCTTTTTAATTGCAGTCATGAATGAAGATCCTCGTCAAAAAATTCGTGAAGAAAACTTTGCTGCTGTCAGCTGTATGCTCCAAAATTTTCAACTTTTAGCTTGGGATAAAAATTTAGGAACGTGTTGGAAAACACCTAACCATATTTTAGAACCTAAGTTTTACGCAGGAATTGGGGTAGACAAAGGGGAAAAAGTGATTGGTATTATCCACCTTGGTTATTTTGACCCTGAAGCTCCTTTAAAAGACCGAAAACGAACCCCTATTGAAGAAAAAATTACGAAATTCTAAACATAATCTGGGTCTGTTTCACAAGGATAAAATCCCTTTTGAGGCAGACCCCATTTTTAATAGTGGAAAATTGATCGCCAAGAGTAATCTAAGCTAGATTATTCAGTTTATACACCCTCTTCTCAATTGTAATCCTCTAACAAAAAAACTTCAGCTCATCGCCGAAGTTTTCAAGTTATTGCTCACGATTGTTCCATTCTTCTTTTAGCAAACCATAAATACAGCCGTCTTCAAGCCCCCGAATGGTCGGTAATATTCTTCTTAATGTACCTTCATGTTTGAAGCCAAGTCTTAAGGGCACTGCTTGACTCTTAATATTACCTACCGCCGCCCGAATTTCAACCCGTTCAAGTTGTAGCGCATTGAATGCATAATCAATGAGCGCTTGACATGATTTTGTTACGATCCCTTTCCCTTGAAATCTTTCACCTACCCAGTATCCGATTTCGACTGATTTAAGTTTTAAGTTAATATTGTGTAAACTAATTGTTCCTGCCATTTCACCTTTATACCACATTGTAGCTACTAGGCCTGCATTCTCTCCAAATTGCTTACGAGTATGTGTAATAAACTCCTTCGTATCATCGATTGACTTCGTATTTTCTACCCATCTTAACCATTCACGAATATGGCCTCTCGACTCATCAGACAATTTAAATAGTTCATCAGCTTGGCTTTCATCAATTAATTTAAGTGTTACATCTTCATCGATTTGAAAATTAAACATTGTTCGACACCCCTTTTTCCATCATACCGAATATTCAATATATTGTAAAAATATTTTCCGCTTTTTTATTAATAAATGTTAACTATTGTTGCATTTGTAAAAATTCTCGTTTTTCATTTTTATTGTTCTTCTAAAATGATTCAGTCTGATTTTTTTGATCTGCAACGATCCATACACTTGTATGGCGAATTTTCAAGAGAAGATGTTCAACAACGGATCCTTTTACTATTTCTTGAAATCGTGATCGAGCCGACTGACCTAAAACGACTTGTGTTGTTTTCTGCTCATTTAATTGTTTTACTAGTTCATTTACGATTTTTCTTCTATGAGGAACGGAAGAAGTATAAAATTCTCCACCCAATCTAATGGTTAATGAAATTATTTTTTCTAATTGCTTTTCTTCTTCACTTGTTAAAGGGATATGATCTTGAATATAAACCACATTGAAGACCGCTCTTAGTCGGTAAGCATTACGAAACCCTCGTCTTACCAGTCTTTCACCATTACTACGTAAGTTTACACACACTGTAATGATTTCTTGGTGAGCCAATTCTCTTTGAACCCCTTTTTTGCCGAAATCATCCATTCTGTCATCGACATCGTAAGCTACTTCCCGCAGAGCTAATTCTCTTAAGGCAATCAGATTCCCTTTTTTAAAAAAATTCTTTAGAGACTGCTCAATTTTCCCCTGTTTATAAATATTTCCTTCACGCATCCTTTGTCTTAATGTTATGGGTGATATGTCAATGAGTTCAATTTCATTTGCATTTTTCAAGATATGATCAGGAATGACTTCTTTTACTCTTACGCCTGTTATTTGCTCAACGCTATCATTTAAGCTCTCTAGATGTTGAATATTCATCGTCGTGATTACAGAAATACCTGCTTCGAGAATTTCATTCACGTCTTCATATCGTTTTATATACTTACTTCCAGGAATGTTTGTATGAGCTAATTCATCAACAAGTACCACTTCGGGGTTTCGATTAATAATCGCACCCGTGTCCATTTCGGATAATTTAACGTTTTTATAAAGAATCTCTTTTCTTGGAATGATCTCCAATTGTCCAATTTGTTCGATTGTTTCTTCTCTTTCATGTGTTTCGAGCAAACCGATTACGACGTCAATTCCTTTTTCTTTTAACTTATTTGCTTCTATCAGCATTTTATAGGTTTTCCCCACTCCTGGAGCTGACCCAATATAGATGCTTAGTGTGCCACGTTTAATTTTATGAATAACCTCCTCTACTTCCAATGGAGACAACCTTTTATAAGAGTTTACATTTGAATGTCGATGGTGAATTTTTGTCGGTATAATATGTTCTTTTTTAGCTAAATCAGCTACGATCAAAAGATCGACATTTTTGGTTTTTCTAAGAATTTTATTGGTAATGGATCCATAAATCATTTCATCCAATCGGCTGCGTTTCGATTGCCCTATGACAATGCGAGTACTATTTTTCTGCATCGCGTATTCAATAATTTGATCAGACACTTTTCCACTAAGACCTGGCAACTCTTCAAAATGTGCTCCTATTTTTTCAGCTAGTTTCTCCATCGCTCGTTTAAATGTAATTTCGTCTTTTGAAAGTGGATTTTTGCCTGAACGAATACAAAGAATGTCTATTTCCGCCCCTAGTCTTTTTGCCAATTGCTGTCCCTTTCGAATCAAACTAGAAGCGGTCCAGTGGTACTGAACCATAACAAGAATCCTTTCTGAGGCACCAGAAGCACCTACAAGACCATGCTTTTCCCGATAGTCATCAAGATCTTCATTGACTTCACCTGCGAGCACTCTTAAAGATAACTCTCTTAGCACAGCTAAATTATTTTGATGAAATAAGGATTCTCTTTTTTTCGTTTTAGATGAAGAATTGATTATACTTCCTTCTTGTATACGCTTTAAGATCGATTCTGGGGTGACATCAACTAGTTTGACTTCATCTGCTTGCGCAAGCGTATTTTCTGGAACACACTGATCAACCTTAACTTTCATACCTGTTAGCTTCTCGGCTACCCTTTTGACACCTTCTAATTCGTAGATATTGACCGTCGTGATTACACTAATATTGTAATCAATCAATTCCATCACATCGTCTAAACGTGTAGCGTTCTTATTCCGTTCATGATTTCGATGGGCTAATTCATCTACAAGAATGACTTCAGGTTTTCTAGCTAGGATGTATTCAATATTCAGATCAAATTTCGTATTTCCATGATCTTCCCATCTGATTGATGGAATGATCTCCAATACACCAATTTGATTGCTTGTATCAGGATGATGAGAATCAACTATGACACCAAGAACGACATCAACCCCCTTTTTCTTTAAGCGGTTTCCTTCCATTAACATGTGATATGTTTTGCCAGATCCGCTAACTGCACCTAAAAAGATGATGAATCGTCCTCGATTTACTTTTGCAATAGAAGACAAAATTTCTTCTGGTGTCTTGCGTCTAAATCGTTCACTCATCTTTTTGAACCTCTTTTCCCAAAAAAATTTTTCACTATGTAGATCACAAGATGATGATGAAAAACAAACTTGAGTCATTATTTAAATTGAAGAAAGGAGGCTGGGACAGAACTAAAATGCCCAACTTTAAAGTCGAATCATTTCTTAACCGTATCAATTACATGATTTAAATCCTCAATCTTAAATGCGAACCTTTCATTTGACTATTATTTAATCATTCGATTTTCGTTTTCGACGGACGCTTTCCGGGGGCTCGCGTCGAACTAACTTAAGCTAAAGCTTAAGTGGATTTCGCCGTCTTCGCTATTCCCCAGGAGTCGCCGTCTTACACTCCAATCGAAATCAAATATTCGACTTTTCATTGAAAAGATTATCTAATTATGAAATTGATTCAACGAAGAAAACAATAAAGTGAAAAAACCGAATGATTTAGCGAAATTCCACTTAGAATTTTGCTAGATCGTTCGGTTTTTTCTTTACGTCAAATATTTTTGTCCCAGGCTCCCCAATGCTTATCTGATTTTTTCAACTTCTGTGTTAAGAGCTAAAACATTGACTCTTTTTGCACGAAAGCTTCGTAGCTTCTGAAGCCGAATGCATGTTCTTTTATTATCGTATGAACTTTTTTCTCACTAATCCCTCTAAGCGTTTGCAATACTATGAACTTGAATATTTGCGGCCATTGGCGTAATGTCGGGATCTCGACCTGACCCAGTTTTGGTCAAAAGGTCAGCTGGATATCTTCTTGATTCGCTTTATGGAACTCTTTCAGGAAGTTCTTAATGTCACTCTTGGATCAATTAAGAATTTCTTTATACGAAGGAGCATTGTTTCCGGAACTGGAGGTTGCTGGATTTTTATCAATAGATGAAACGCGCCCGCTAAAATTCTTTGGCTTCGTTAAATGTTTGCCCAATTAAGGCAGAACCAATGATTTTCCCATCTTCATTTTTCACTAAACTCCCTTCTGCTTTAGCAGGCAAAACCAGTTGAGATACTCCGATCATTAAGAGAGGGTAAATAACTCCACCGATCATCCTTCGCAGATTGTCCTGAGCTTAAGTTTTTGAAACATTTTCATTCACCTTTTTGTATGATCTTTAATTCTTACACTTCTTGTAATAAAACAAGAGACATGTCAATTAATTTAATCCCAACGAACGGTACCAAGACTCCGCCTAATCCAAAGATAAATAAATTCCGATTTAATAATTTTGTCGCGCTCATCGGAACATATTTGACCCCTCTCATTGCCAGTGGTATGAGCAACTGAATGATGATCGCATTAAAAATCAAGGCCGATAAAATCGCACTCTGCGGAGTTGTAAGATTCATAATGTTTAAAGCTTTCATTTCTGGTATTGCAAGCATAAACATGGCCTGAATAATCGCAAAGTATTTTGCGACTTCATTGGCAATACTGAAAGTGGTTAAAGCTCCTCTTGTCATTAATAACTGTTTCCCAATTGCAACCACTTCAATAATTTTCGTTAGATCCGAATCCAAATCGACCATTTTAACCTCTTCTTTCGCTGCGGTCGTACCACTATTCTTCGCAATGCCAACATCTTTTTAAGCGATTGCAGGAGCATCATTTGTCCCGTCCCCTGTCATGGCAACAAGCTTTCCCTCTGCTTGTTCTTTCCGAATGACCGCAATTTTATCTTCTGGCTTTGCTTCTGAAATAAAATCGTCCACACCTGCTTCACGCGCAATGGTGACAGCGGTCAAAGGGTTATCTCCTGTACACATCACTGTCTTAATTCCCATTTTTCTTAGTTCATCAAAACGTTCTTTCATGCCCGCTTTTACAGTATCTTTCAAATTAATAACACCAAGAACACGCTTTCCATCTGTTACAGCTAATGGTGTTCCTCCTTTCATCGCAATATTTTTCGTTAACTCGTCAAGGTTAGAAGGGATTTCTCCTCCTAATTGAACGATATATTGTTTCATCGCATCTACGGTTCCCTTTCTGATTTCTCTGCCATCCTCAAAGCTTGTTCCACTCATCCTAGTTTCTCCTTTATACTCAATTCCTTCTGAATGCGCCACTTTAGGGACTAGTTCAGCAATCGCTAGTTTCTTAGCAAGATCGACAATCGAGCGTCCTTCAGGAGTTTCGTCATGAATGGAGCTGTAAAAGGCAACTTCATTTAATTCATCATGAGTCACACCCTCAACAGGGTCAAAAGAAGCGGCCATCCGATTCCCGTACGTGATTGTAGCTGTCTCCTCAAGAATAAACGTCTTGATATCCCCTGCTGCTTCTACAGCTTTCCCAGATATGGCATTGCATTGCACTCGGTGACACGGTCCATTCCTGCGATATCGTTCGCTAAAAGGAGTCCCCCGATCGTTGTTGGAATAAGACAAACGAGCAATGCAATTAACGTAGCAATAGGAATGGAAGCATTTACATAGTTAGAAATTGGAACAAGAGTGGCGCTAACAATTATAAAAATCAGAGTTAAGCTCACCAACAATGTATTTAATGCAATTTCGTTAGCGGTTTTTTGCCTTTTTGCCCCTTCAACTAAACTAATCATACGATCCAAAAATGATTCGCCAGGATCGGTCGTCACTCGAATTTTAATCCTATCGCTTGTGACAAGAGTTCCTCCAGTTACAGAGCAAAAATCTCCTCCCGATTCTTTCATAACAGGCGCTGATTCACCTGTTATCGCAGATTCATCAACTGATGCAATCCCTTCGATCACTTCTCCATCACTCGGAATCATCTCGTTTGCTTCAACAACGACGATATCCCCTTTTCGCAACTCAGTCGAGCTAACGGATTCAAAAGAACCATCTTTTTGGAGCAATCTGGCTTTAGTGTCTTGTTTTGTTTTTTTTAAACTATCTGATTGAGCTTTACCTCTACCTTCTGCTAAAGCTTCTGCAAAGTTGGCGAATAATAGAGTGACCAGCAGGATCCCACTAACAACTCCGTTATAGCCCGTATCCGCTTCTACTCCAAAAAGCGAAGGAAAAAACGTTAAAAATAAGGTGACAATAAAGCCAACTTCAACCACAAACATCACTGGATTTTTTACCATTAACCTTGGATTTAGCTTTTTAAACGAATCTAGTAAAGCTCGTTTGACTAAATCACGATTCAGTGTTCCTTTTCGACTTGTATTCATATGGAAGTACTCCTTTATTTTTCTGAATCTATCATTAGCGTATCGTTAACCATTCAGCGACTGGTCCAAGCGCAACTACTGGGAAGAACGTTAAAGCACCTACAATTAAAACGGTCGAAACAAGAATTACCAAAAAAGTGGAATTATCTGTTTTAAACGTTCCGATGGTTTCAGGTACCGTTTTTTTAGATAACAAGGACCCCGCAACCGCAATCATAGCGATCATCGAGAAATAGCGTCCATATAACATGACATTTCCCGTAGAAATGTTCCAGAATGGTGTATTATCTCCTAAACCTTCAAACCCAGAACCATTGTTTGATCCTGAAGAAGTAAATTCATAGATTACTTGTGAGATTCCATGAAAACCCGGATTTGATATGGCTGATGTCCCTACATGAGTCATTAAAGCGACTGCCGTTGGAACAAGGATAATAAAAGGGTGAATAAGGATCGTAATCGCAATTAACTTCATTTCTTTTGCTTCAATTTTACGACCTAAGAATTCTGGTGTACGTCCGACCATTAAACCTGCTAAGAATACAGCAAGAATGGCGTACATCAATATATTAATGGTACCAACTCCGTCCCCACCAAATACACAATTGAGCATCATCTCCCCTAAAGGAACGATTCCACCTAGTGGAGTTAAAGTATCATGCATGTTGTTCACTGTTCCTGTTGTAGCAGCCGTAGTCACTGCTGTAAATAAAGCAGTTTGTGCTATTCCAAAACGTACTTCTTTCCCTTCCATACTGCCATTTTCTTGAGAGAGACCGATTCGTTCTAATCCGGGTATTTCCGCGCGCTTCACTCAAGTAACCAACGCTTAAGAAGGCAATAAACATCAGACCCATAGCGGCAAGAATAATCCATCCATTTTTTATTTTGTTTGTCATTCTTCCAAACACAAGTGGCAATGACATAGGAACTAAAAACATCGATATGATTTCGAGTACGTTCGAGAATGGAGTTGGATTTTCATAAGGATGAGCAGAATTCACTCCAAAGAATCCGCCTCCATTCGTTCCAATATGTTTAATCGATTCTAAGGCTGCGACTGGCCCTCTAGCAATCAACTGTTCTTTGCCCTCTAAGGTGGTGGATACAACTGTTGAATGCAAAGTCTGCGGCACTCCTTGACTAACAAGCACAAGTCCAACTGCGACTGCTAATGGAATTAATATCCGAGTGTGACAACGTACTAAATCCACATAATAGTTTCCCAACGTTTTTTTTCCTGTAATCCCCCGAAAAAAAGCCATGCAAATGGCTAACCCTGTTGCAGGGGTCGTGAACATCAAGAATATTATGACCAGCATTTGCGAGAAATAACTTAAGCCTGTTTCCCCGCTGTAATGTTGTAAATTCGTATTGGTTAAAAAACTAACGGCAGTATTGAATGCCAATAATGGATTCATGGCTTGAATGTTACTAGGATTTCCAGGCAGCAAATTTTGAAAGCGGAGGATGATATACCCTATCCCAAACATCACCATGTTACTTGCTATCAGAGCTCCAATGTATTGCTTCAAATTCATAGCCGTTTCTTGTATACCAGAAATTTTGTCCGATAACATTTTCTATTCCACTATAAAATTTGTCTAATCGAGTGGTCTCAAGTGAGAAAGACCATTCTTTATTTCTACTCATGGGAATGTCAATCAACAGTGTGAGAGCCAAAACCAAAGCAATTTGTATAAAATCTATTGTTCAAGTCCTCCGTAATTATTAATATCTTTCAGGATGAATCAGTGCATCTATTAAATAAATGGTTAATCCTCCAAGTATGAAAAGCAAGATTATCATAAATGATCACTTCCTTGATCCTCTAGTACTGTTTCACAAAATTTAATAAAGCCAAAAAACACACTGAATGACAAACCAACGAGTCCTAACGAAATCATGTCCATGCCGATCCTTTTCTCCCTTCAAACTTATTCGTTTAGCTAAACGCCATTTTTAAAATAATTAAGAACTTTCAACGTCCGAGTCCATTGGTCAACTCATATTAAGGCAAACAAAAAAGACCAATGCTTACTCATCCCCTGAATTGAAGTTTGAAAGAAAGAGAGCTTTTACTATCTATACAGATAAAAGCTTTTTCTTGTCTAGTTTCAATTGACTAGAGAAAAAATAATCATTAGTCTACCTAACGCCTAGCTGACATATTGCCCTCTTTGCGTTCTGTCTCCCATATTCTTTTTTCATGTAATAGGCATAAGAAAAAGACCTACTTGTAATCTCAAGGTACTTCTTTGCTCCAAAAAGAGAATTGAAACAAAAAAGGCCCCTGAATAAGGTGGTCTTTAGACCTCCTTCGATTTAGCCGACGAAGTTAGCTGACGGGTAGGATGTCGAAAGAGAATACTCATCCTTTCTACTATTGTAGAATTAACCCCAAAACCTTGGTTCCTCCGTACTCGATCGCTCGAGACTAAGCCATTTTTTTAATTTAAATAATGTTTGCATCGTTATTGTAAAACCGTTTTCATCCCCTGTAAATTCCAATATTTCATCATATTCGATCATTTTAGGTGATTTTCATAAGAAAAAGTTAATATTTCTTTCATTTACTCACTATTTTATAATTTTTATTAAGGTATTGACAAAAATGATGAGACGAAAGTAAGATGATTAGCATGAATTTCTAAACGGCAAATCGGAGGTTTTCATGAATGATTAGTTCTTACTAAAAAAAAATTAGAAGCTGAAATAAGTGAAGCACTAATAAAGTTCCAACGTGATCTAATTGGACGGGGTCCCCAAGAAGCGAAAACATATATTGTTGAAGATATGGTGATTGCACGATTTAAAGGAGTGCTTACTGTAGAAGAAAAACACCTTGTTTCAAACGATAATGGTAGAAAACTAGTCAAACAAATGAGACAAGTTTTGAGAGAGATGTATAGTCAAAACTTTGAAGATATTGTGGAGAAACAGACGGGGTGCAAGGTTCTTTCCAGCCACAGTGATATCAGCACGAAAACTGGGGAAAGAATTGAAGTATTTATTGTTAATAAGAACTTAGAAAAATTGCTTAATTAAATTTCTTTGAATTCATCTTTTTTTCGGAATACTATCTAATTAGCTGTTACAAATTAATTCACATAGAAAAGAGGAGGCACAAACATGATCAAAAAAATTGCTACAGCTGCCGTTTATGTAGAGAATCAGCAAAAAGCAAAAACATTTTGGTTAGAAAAAGTTGGATTTGAACTGCGTCGCGAGGAACAAATGGGTCCAGACGCTCACTGGCTTGAAGTTGCCCCAGTAGGAGCTGAAAGTGCCTTAGTTATTTACCCAAAAAAAATGATGAAAAATTGGGCAGAACTAAATCCATCAATTGTTTTTGATTGTGAAGATATTGAAAATGTTGTCGCGAAAATGAAGAACAACGGAGTAGAATTTGAAGGTGAGCTACAAAAAATGCAATGGGGTACATTTGTTCGTTTTAAAGACGAAGATGGTCATTCATTTCTATTAAAAGGCTGATAAAGTAAAAAAAAGAGGCAATTGCCTCTTTTTTGTGGATGACTGTTTGGGTATTAATCAGAACATCCTCAACTTTTATTCTATTTCACTCCATTAAAGACTCATAAAGTTTCTTATATTCTAGCGAAGAAGCACCCCAGCTGAAATCAAGATTCATCGCTTGGGCTACTAGTTCTCTCCATTTATTCGGTTGAAAACGGTAAAACCAGACGGCACGTTCGATCGTATATAGCATATCGTGAGCACTGTAATTCGTAAAACTAAAACCATTCCCTTCATTGGTAAATTCGTTATATGGAATAACCGTGTCACGGAGTCCACCTGTTTCTCGGACAATCGGAATTGTTCCGTATCTAAATGCGAGTAACTGTCCAATGCCACATGGTTCAAATTGGGAAGGCATAAGAAAAAGATCTGATCCGGCATAAATTTTTCTCGCCACTGCTTCATCAAAATAGGTCAAAATTGAAACCTTTTCAGGATATTGTTCTTCGAGATTTCTAAAGATTTCTTCATACCGCTCTTCCCCAGTACCAAGCAAGACGAATTGAACATTAAGTCCCATCATTTCATGAAAAACATGGAGAATGAGATCGATTCCTTTTTGATCCACGAGTCTTGTAACCATTGAAAGAATCGGAATATCTTTATCTACAGGAAGTTCTAACGCTTGTTGAAGATGAATTTTATTTTCTTCTTTACCCTCAATTTCACTATAAGGCTGATCAATATACTCATCTGTTGCTGGATTATAAACTTCGATATCGATTCCATTTACAATTCCATAGAGCTGATCTCTTCTTTTTCGCAAAAAGCCATCCAAGTTTTCACCATAATAGGCAGTCTGAATTTCCTCTGCATACGAAGGACTAACCGTCGTTAAACAATCCGAAAAAGCGAGTCCCGCTTTTAAATAGCTGACATTACCGTAGAATTCGAGACCATCCATTTGAAAATAAAGATCGCTTAAATCGAGGAGCTCTGAAAGAACTACCTTCGGATAGACACCTTGATAGCGTAAATTATGGATCGTGAAAATGGTTTTTATTTTTTGATAGAATGGGTGGTTTTTGTAATGTGCTTTTAATAACACACTAATTGGTCCAGTTTGCCAATCGTGGCAGTGAATAATATCAGGCTTCACGTTAAGATAGGGCAAAGCTTCTAATACGGCTCTTGAGAAAAAAGCAAATCTTTCACCATCGTCAAAAAAACCGTAGCTTCCATGTCTTTTAAAATAGTATTCATTGTCTAGAAAATAGAATGTAATCCCATCATGGACAAGAACTTCAATTCCACAATATTGCTGACGCCAGCCGACAGGGACGTCAATGCTTTTTATCAATGTCATTTGAGACTTGTATTGAAAAGAAAGATCTTCATACTTCGGCAAAATAACACTTACATCGATATTTTGATCTTTAAGTGCTTTGGGCAAGGCCGCAATCACATCTCCTAGACCGCCTGTTTTGATGAATGGAGCACATTCTGATGCGGCGAATAAAACGTGCATGTTAGGACCTCCATCTAAATAATTTCTGCTTTTTTCACAACTCGAGGCTGAACCTCACCGATGATCGTTTGGTTTCTCGTAATTTTTACTTGCTTGTCTGTGATTACATTTTCTACATATGCACCTTCTTCAATTACCCCTTTTTGCATAATAATACTATTTTTCACATAGGCTCCTTTTTTTATTTTAACCCCTCGTGAAATAATACTGTTCTCTACTACACCTTCGATTTCACTGCCGTTTGCAATTAACGTATTTGAAACCCTGGAAGTTGATGAGTACTTTGCTGGAGCTTCGTGCTTGATTTTTGTGTAAACATCCCATGAATCGTAAAAATAAGAATGAATCAAATCTGGATTTAAAAATTCCATGTTACTGGCATGAAAGGTTTCAACGGAATGAATGAATGGCATATAGTCTGTGAAGTGGTAGCTTTTCACGTTTACACGATGAAGGTTGGCTTTCACAGCATCTTTTAAAAAGTCATATTCGTTGTTTTCCACACACGTTTTAATTAATTCAATGAGCAAATCTTTTTTAATGACAAACGTCTCCAAACAGACATGCTCTCCTTTTTTTGGTGCAGTAAATAGTTCAATATCTTGTACTGTTCCGTTTCGATCTAATGAAAGAGTATGGTAGATTAATTTTTGAACGGGTTCACCGTTGTAATCTTTATAAAGAACGGTAATGTCTGCTTCACATTTCCGATGTTCAGCAATGACATCAGAAAAGTCGATTTTAGATACATGGTGACCTGGTGATATGATGACTGAATCTACAGTGTCCGCCCTCTGAAAAAATTCTAAATGATCATAAAATGGTTGAAGATCGCCTTTTATTGTTTCATCCATTTGAAGAGGAGGCAAGATGAACAAACCACCGCTGCGGCGATCTAGATCCCATTCTTTTCCTGAGCCAAGATGGTCCATTATGGAACGTGTATGATCTTTTGTAAAGACTGCGACTTGTGAAACTTGAGCATGGATAAAATTTGCCATTGTGAAATCGATTAATCGATAACGACCGGCAAACGGGACAGAGGCCATTGCTCGATAAGAAGTCAGTTCCTCTAAATAGGGTTTTTCATTAATAAGATTAATAATCCCTAATACATTTTCCATTTATTTGCACCGTCCATTTCTCCATTAATAGACTTCATTGCTTGCCGAAGAAGTCTTTAATCGATTTCCAATTAGTAATATTTCATCAGAACTCTCTTCAGCTCGGATAACAGCATTGTCTTCAATCACTGTATTCGACATGATAATCGCTTTTTCAATCGTCACATTGTTTCCAATCTTAACATTCGGCATAATCACTGAATCCGAAATGGTAGTACCGTAGCCCACGTGAACATTGTATGAAAGAACACATCGTTCCAAACTTCCATAAATTTGACAACCTTCGTTCACTAATGATTTTGTGACAGTTGCTTCAGCTGCAATATATTGCGGTGGGTGATTCGCATTACCTGCGAAAATTTTCCAGTTATGATCATTTAATTCTAACGATGGTGAATCAAGTAGAAGGTCCATATGTGCTTCCCAAAGACTTTGAATCGTTCCTACGTCTTTCCAATAATCACTAAATCGATAGGCAAAGATTTCATTTTCATCTTCTAACATTCTAGGTATAACATCTTTCCCAAAATCATTCGATGATGATCGGTTATGTTCGTCTTGAATTAAATATTCTTTCAACGCTTTCCAATTAAAAATATATACGCCCATGGATGCAAGATTGCTTTTTGGTTCATCTGGTTTTTCTTCAAATTCAGTAATTCGATCTTCTTCATCTGTATTCATAATGCCGAACCGGTTCGCTTCATGCCAAGGCACCTCTATCACCGCTATAGTGGCTTTGGCTTCTTTTTTAATATGTGCTTGTAGCATCAGATCGTAATCCATTTTATAAATATGATCACCAGATATGATCAGTACATATTCAGGATCGTACTGATCGACAAAATGGATGTTTTGAAAAACGGCATTTGCCGTTCCTTTGTACCACATACCCCCATCGTTTCCTTTGTATGGTGGCAACAATGAAACTCCGCCAAAATTGCGATCTAAATCCCAAGCTCTTCCATTCCCTACATATGCATTTAAAACGTGTGGTTGATATTGTGTCAATACACCTACCGTATCGATTCCTGAGTGTGTGCAATTGCTGAGAGTAAAATCAATAATTCGATATTTTCCTCCGAACGGAACAGCCGGTTTTGCTAATCCTTTTGTCAGTTCTCCCAGTCTTGAACCTTGTCCACCTGCCAACAGCATCGCAATCCACTTTTTAGCTACCACTATAAATGACCTCTCTCCCGTCGTTTTTTCGTCTGTTTCATGAATATGGACACTCCTAGTGGAGGCACTTTCACTTCCATACTAAATGGCTGATTATGGTATGGTTGCTTGTCTACAGAAATCGCCTTCTCATTGTATTGTCCTGAGCCTCCGAATGAAACCGAGTCACTATTGAAAACCTCTATATAATGACCCAATGAAGGAACTCCGATGCGATAATTTTTATAGACCTCTGCCGAGAAGTTGCAAATAACAAGACAATAATCTCCCTTACGTTTGCCTTTTCTCATAAAAGTAAGAACGCTTTGGGTTGAATTATCTGGATCGATCCATTGAAACCCTTCTTTTTCGTGATCAAGTCTCCATAAAGAGCTTGTCTCCTTGTAAAATTGGTTCAAGGTTTTTAAATAATGATGAAAATTCGAATGAGATTCATAATCTAATAACATCCAATCTAGTTCTTCTCGATCTTTCCATTCAGAAAATTGCGCAAATTCAACCCCCATAAAGGCTAACTTTTTCCCGGGGTGCGTCATGAAGTACCCATATAACAAGCGAAGGTTTGCGAATTTTTGCCAATAGTCTCCAGGCATTTTATTAAGAAGCGATTTTTTTCCATGAACGACCTCATCATGTGAAAAAGGTAAAACAAAATTTTCAGAGAAAGCGTAAAAAAAAGAGAAAGTTAACAAGTTATGGTGATTTGCTCGCTCAGGTAATTCTAGCTTCATATAGTTCAAGACATCGTTGACCCAACCCATATTCCATTTGTAATTGAAACCAAGCCCCCCACCAGTAGTTGGTGAAGTCACGAATGGACGATCCGTTGCTTCTTCTGCCATCATGAGTGCACCTGGAAACTTCTTGAAGATTGTTTCATTTAACTTTTTCACAAATTCAATTGCCTCTAGATTTTCTTCTCCACCATATTGATTTTGTAGCTTTACCGGCAATGGATTGTCATGATTAAGATAGATTAGAGAGGAAACAGCATCTACTCGAAATCCATCGATGTGATAAACATCCATCCAAAACACAGCATTTGAAATGAGGAAACTTCTAACTTCCGGCTTACTAAAGTCAAAATTATACGTACCCCAAACAATCCGCTCTGCTTTCAGAGGATCACTCGGTTCATAGAGAGGTGTTCCATCAAAACGACCAAGTCCATGACTATCCTTGCAAAAATGGGTAGGAACCCAGTCTAAAATAACTCCAATCCCTTTTTGATGACACCGATCGATAAAATACATAAAATCTTCAGGTTTTCCATATCGACTTGTAACAGAAAAATAACCTGTTACTTGGTAACCCCAGGATCCATCAAAGGGATGTTCCATGACCGGCATGAGTTCGATATGAGTAAAACCATTTTCAAGTACATAATCAATTAGTATGTCAGCCAGTTCGCGATAAGAAAGATAATCACCATTAATCTTTTTCTTCCACGTACCTAAATGCACTTCATAAATATAAATAGGTTTATGGTAGACATCAGATTTCTTCCTTTCAACCATCCATTTCTCATCTTGCCACTCATGCTGATTTAAGGACTGAATAACAGAAGCTGTATGCGGACGAATTTCAGAAAAAGCAGCATAGGGATCTGACTTCAACATGGTTTCTCCACTAGATGTTTGGACTTCATATTTATAGATATCTCCATCGCGTAATCCAGGGATAAATAATACCCATATACCTGATTCCTCAATTCGATCCATCTTATTTTGTACGCCGTTCCATCCATTAAAATTCCCAACAACGGATATTTCTTTTGCATTCGGTGCCCAAACCGCGAATCGTACTCCTTCTACACCCTGGGAAATGGTTCGATGAGCACCTAGCATTTTGTAACTTTCGAATAATGTTCCTTCATGAAAAAGATATAAATCAACTTCACTTGGATAGATTTCCGGTCGGTCTTCCACCATTTTCTTCAATGAAACACCTCCCAATTATTTAGCAGTTATACACTACATTCGACGTGTTAAGCTAATTTCCTTTGAATAATTTTATTGTTTTCAAAATACGCTAAATTCTTACAAAACCCTTTATTTTTCTCACTTTTTTTACGTTCATATATTAAAAAGTCTCACCAATATTGGCAAGACTTGTATAGACATCTATTTTCACTACGCTTCTAAGGAATCTGAACTTTCCATTTTGTTTAAAAAAAGATACGACAATGAAACTGACCATGCAAGCGGCGTATTTCCATTTGGTTCATTTTTTCCACCAATATATAACTCTGGTACTTCCCAGTTCTCAGGCACAATTCGTCGTGTTTTCTCTACGTATTGCTGTGATTGTTTGAACAAACCCAATTCAAAGTAACAAAGTCCTAGCCAAGGCAAACCGAAACACCATTCAGCTTCACTACCTTCGTTGTAATATTGATCATTCTTATAACGGATACATCCGTATGTTCTTTCAAGCTGTTCGGACACGTTCTTCACTATGTTTAATGCTGTTTCCCGTTCGACAATTCGATAAGGGTACACAAGTGACAATAAGGCTAAATCCGTCTCTTTTGTTTCACTCTCTCGAGGTAAGAGAAAACGAAGTGTTTCTTCACCTTTTTGAATAAGCTCCGGCTTTACATCAACAAGCATTTTAACCGAATGCAGACCGGCTACACAAGCTCCAATACTGGAGGAATGCAACTCCATATTTTCTTCCCACATTCCATTATCTTTTGCTTGCCAATATTGTAAACATTCGAGATAATTCACCAATTTCTGAACCATTTCTAAATCTTTGGCATCTCGAATGACATTTTGTCCATTTCTCATTCCTTCTCCTACACCCCAAAGAAATGCACCGATGGCATCATTTTGTGCGTGACCCCATTCTTGGTTAATTTCTTTTAATTCAGGAGAGTAGCGTGCGTGTATATATTCAAATAGGTATTCTGGTTTCTTTTCTGTGTGAATATCAATTTTCCATTCATATGATCGAAATAGATCAAATAGTGAATGATATGCTTTCTCATAGTGTCCATCTTGTTTATATAAAAATGGCAATACCGTATAGACAACATCACGGATCCATACATAATGATAGTCTTTTGAAGTGCTAGCTGTATAAGTACCGTTTGGTAACCTCATGCGTTCCAATACAGCGATCGCTTTATCACAAGCCATTCGACAAACACCTCCAAAATCTTTCTAATTTATACCCTTTCTTAAGCATTGACAAACGTTGCTTTTCTAAACATCGATATTTTCAGTCCAAACTTTACTTAATCGTCTATGAAAACGTATATTATCGTATGTAGATATTCTCTTTTTTGCTTATACTCAAGTGAAATGATTCAAATTGGAAATTTCCAAACTGTGATCACAATGGTACTCGATTTTATTTATCAATCGAAATGAAAACCGATCTAAATAGAAAAATCCGCAAAGAATTTCTCATTCTCAGCAGATTTTCAATTTCACTTGTGTTATGCATCATTTATTTACTTTCAAGACGGTCACAGTAAATGTGTATCGCTTCACGCTTAAATGCCGCTAAACCTTTTTCATATTTATCGATGTTTTTTGTAAATCGAGGATCGTTTACATACATTTCACCAAGACCTCTAAAAATCTCAAGTGTACATTCATAATAGTAATCAGTAATGTGTTGACGAAATGAATCAATAATCTGCTGAACTTCTTTATCTTTAGGGCCTTTGTGCATATTGGCAATTAGCCGACGATAAAGGTCTTCATTTTGTTCATGGATCCTTTTCCAGTCATCCTCTTTATACGATTTCGTTTTGTGTAGCGACTCTCGATAAGCGTTTGTATCTCCGTAAGCCTCTTTTACCTCTTGATCGAATTTCTGTCGATGTTCTTCAACCTTTTTCATTTCAAATGGTTCAAATATCTCTTTCTTTGACATTTTCCTTCCTCCTTCTAACGTATCGATTGTTTGATCGATGGATCGTATCATTCTTTCAAGACGGTCTTTTTTTTCGACCAACAATTTCTTATGAGACTCTAATGCCTGACGATGATTAAACTGTGGATCATCTAGAATTTGTTTAATTTCCTGCAATGAAAAATCAAACTCTTTGAATAACATGATCTGTTGAAGTCTGCTAAAATCTTCATCACTGTAATACCTGTATTGATTTGCTCCAATTGCTGCTGGTTTAAGCAAGCCAATCTGATCATAATGATGGAGTGTTCGCACACTAACACCCGCTAATGCCGCCACTTCTTTCACTTTATACAAGGTGATCACCTCTTTCTTTTATCGTAAATGATGACGCTGCGTGAGAGTCAAATGGTTTTTATGATAAATTAAATTGATTTTATTCTTTACGTAATCGTCTGTAGATAAGAACGGTCTAAAAAGCAAGCTCCACTAGCAGCAATCCTGTTAATTGGTGCAGGCGGTCCGCTCCTGCGTACGCTTTTTCCGCTTGATGAGACGCCTTTCACTGCAATCAATCAACACACATTCAAACCAAGAAACATTCCATCTCCGTCCATTCATGACATTCGATGATATTTTAGTACCAAAAGTAAAGCCCCCCTATCTCGATCAAACGAGATAGGGGGGCTTTACTTTTGGTAAACGACGCTGACTTTTTCAGTACCCTCACTTTGTTCCTGCGATGCCTTCTGCTCAAGCTAATCGCGCAGGATTCGCCGTCTGCCACTTCAACCGAATAAAATGTTCGTCTTTTAAGAGCTGATTTCTAATGATGAGATTGATTCAATCTTAAACTAGAAGAACGATTTGATTACCGTAATAATAATTCCGATAATAAAACCACATACTGCTCCATTTACCCTGATCCATTGCAAATCCTTGCCGATGTTATTTTCCATCATATTAATTAAAGATTCATTATCAAGTTTATCTAAATTTTCTTGCACAAGTTTACCTATCTTCGAGTGATTACTTTCAATAAGAAGCTCCAATTGCTTTTGAATCATTGCCTCAATCTTATTGATTTTTGTAGGATCTGATTGAACATTCTTAAGTATTCTTGTGACATAAGGGAAAAGATATTTATCGATAAGAACTCCCTCTTCGATAATATCTAACACTTTTTGTTTTACTTTTTGCAAGGTTTCTTCTATTCGTTCTGATAACTCTAGTTGATCTAACAAATTTTCTTTAAACGTTTCAACTTTATGAATTACTTCTTCATTCTCATGTAAGCCTTGTAATTCCTTACGAATCTTTAACAGTAATGTTTCACGATGGGGATTATCTGCCTTCTGTAGATTCTGAATACCATTATTTAAAAGGTTATGAATAATTTTACCCAGCGTATCTTCATTTATCATACTTCGAAAAGATTTGATTGCAAATTGCAAAATGCCGTCTAATTCAATATCATTTAATGCTCTTAAAGCAATTCTTCCAAGCTGCTGACTTCGATTTTCAATCATTAGCCATTCTTCAGTCTTTACCAATAGATAATCAAACGCTTTTTCATCATATTGCTGAGCAATTGCATGATCTGATAAATACTTTAGAAGGGATGAAATTTGAATCTTAGAAAGATACATCTTTATTTGCTTTTCGATGAAAGGCACGATTGATACTATGTTAACTTGTTGAATCACATAGTTTAATAGAGATTGAATAACTCTCTTTGTTGATTTGGATTGAAGTTCATTCTGAATAAATGATAATAGTTTTTCACTGAAATGGATTTGTTTCATTTTATCTTGAATACTTGCTTTAGTTAACCAGTTGTTTTCAATAATTGAAACAAGTGCTTTGGTCATTCTTTCTCTGTTCTGAGGTAATATGGCTGTATGAGGGATAGGTAACCCTAACGGATGACGAAATAAAGCTGTAACAGCAAACCAATCTGCGAGACCACCTACTATACCTGCCTCAAAGCCACCTTGTAAGATCGCCCCGAGTAATGAATCCTGAAAAGGAATGGTAGCCACAAAGCCTGTCCCCATAATAACAAGGGATAGACGAGCCAAGTGTTTTGAACCTTTAAACATAATATTCCCTACATCCTTTATGAAATAATTTTATCCCTATTATATCGTTTAATTCGGATAGATGCTCAATTAGATTTCAACATTCAATTTCGAGCCATAATGAAGCCCTTTTATCTTTAACGAATCGATACAAAGAGAACCAGCGAAAGTTCGCTGGTTCTCTTTGTATCATGCTGTTTAAACGAATCAATCATTTTCATTCGACAGATCACATTCGGTTAGTTTAACAACTTTCGTCTTTTTAATGAATTTGTAGCCAAACCATAATATGAGAAACAGCGGTAAACTAATATAAGAAACGAGAATACCGTTCCAATCAATGGAATCACCTGCAAATGCATTGTAATTTTGCCCTAATATAATGAATGTACAAAGAGCGAAAGCGAAAATCGGCCCAAAAGGAAACCATTTTGCGCGGTATGGTAGAACATCTAGACTCTTACCTTGTGCGTGAAATGCTTTGCGGAACCGATAGTGACTAATTGCAATTCCTACCCAAGCAATAAAGCCAGATAATCCAGCAGCGTTTAATAACCAAATATAAACGACTCCGTCTCCAAAAAATGAGGCTAAGAAAGCAAAACAACCGACAATAGAAGTTACGATTAGAGCATTAAATGGAATTCCTTTTGAATTGAGCTTCGCAAGAAATTTAGGTGCCTGCCCTTCTTTTGCTAAATTCCAGAGCATCCTTGTTGCAGCATACATGCCAGAGTTACCCGCTGACAAAACCGCAGTCAAAATAATCGCATTCATTACTGATGTGGCGAATGCAAAACCTATTTTTTGAAAGACAAGTGTGAAAGGGCTAACTGTGACATTGTCTCCGGCGGCTAATTCTGGAGTTGTATATGGAATAATAAGCCCAATTACCGTAATCGCAAGAATATAAAAAAGTAAGATCCGCCAAAAAACCTGACGAACAGCCTTTGGTACACTCTTTGAAGGATTTTTACTTTCTCCTGCCGTCACACCAAGTAGCTCTGTTCCTTGGAATGAGAAGCCTGCTGCCATAAAGATTCCTAAGACAGTCAAAAACCCTCCATTAAATGGGGCATCCTTTATAGTGAAATTTTTAAAACCAACTGCTTCCCCACCTAGAATACCAAAGATCATTAATATTCCCGTTACAATAAAGATAATGACGGTCACAACCTTGATAATGGAGAACCAATATTCAGATTCACCGAAACCTTTTACCGAAAGAATATTTAATAAGAAGAGAAGAATTAAACAAATACCACTCCACATGAACGAAGGAGTATGCGGAAACCAAAATTTCATTACCAATACAACTGCCGATAATTCTGCAGCTATTGTTACAGCCCAGCTATACCAATAATTCCAGCCCATTGCAAAACCCAGAGCTTTGTCTACAAATCTCGATGAATAGACACTGAAAGATCCAGCAACCGGCATGTAAGAAGCCATCTCCCCTAAACTGGTCATCAGGAAGAACACCATAATTCCTATTAGTCCATATGCCAGCAAAGCCCCTCCTGGTCCAGCCGTATGAATCGCTGTCCCACTTGCTAAAAACAATCCCGTTCCGATCGTGCCACCAAGCGAAATCATCGTAATGTGCCTAGGCTGCAAATGCCTTCGAAGTCCCGGCGCTTTATTCTCCGCCTCTACACTCTTTGTTTCTGAATTTGATCTTGCATCTTTCATTTTTCCACCTCTATTATGTATTTGAGATAAACCAATAGATAATTGCATTTTAATAAACAACAGATTCTAATTACTACTTCCTCATTTTGCATAAAGTTAAACTACCTATTTTCTGGTATTGTTCCTTATTTTCCACGACATGAATAGACTTTTATTCGAATGATCCTTATTATGCAGTTAACCGGTTCTAATTATTAATATCACGAGATCTTACTCTGTGGTTTTATATTTAAAAAATGGTCTTTCTTTCATAATGGCTTTATTAAATGTTGATTTTGATTTTTCTCTATTCAGCAAACGCACTCTCTTTTTGCGGATGAACGGTCGAGTCTCCTCGGAAAAAGTTTTCTTGAAACATTAATGTCCGTATAAACTTTAGATTTCCGTTCCATTGAAAAGATATTCATTTATGAAATTGATTCAACGAAGAAAACAATAAAGTAAAAAAATCCGAACCAATACGAAAATTCCACTTAGAATTTCGCTGTATCGTTCGGATTTTTCTTTAACTAAAATACTTTTGTTCCAACTTCTTTTCTTCAGTAGGAACGAGTGAGACTCATTATTTTTGTATTTCTTGGAAAAAAAACGTTCTGTTTTTCCCAGCTTTTTTTGCTTCATATAGTGCTTGGTCGGCATAATCAAGTACACCATTTGCATCTTGTCCATCTTGTGGCCAAATTGCTCCGCCAATACTACAACCAACCTTTATAATACTGTCGGCTACTAATATCGGCTGTTTAATCACGTTAATAAGTTCATCTGCTCTCCATTTTCCTTTCACGAAAGAATCTTCATTATTCGTATTAAGGATAAAAACAAATTCATCTCCGCCTAAACGTGAAACGAACTCCTTTGGTAATAAACATTGGTTTAGGCGATCGGCCACTATTTGAAGAACTTGATCCCCAATTTGATGTCCATAAGTATCATTTACTTCTTTAAAACCGTCTAAATCAGCAAACATGACGACGAGAGAATCCAGTTGATTACTGGCATTTTGTTTCTCCATCATGGAATCGATATAGGAATACAATGCAATTCGATTCGGCAAACCCGTTAAGTGATCATGATGAGCAATCGTTTCCATTTGGCCTAACTCCGATTTCGTTTGTGTGATCGTAGTGACCATTTCTCTTAACGACAGTGATAGGACTTCTATATCTTTAATTCCTTTTACAAAGGGTATTTCTCTTTGCTCTCCATTTTTCAACCCTTCAGCTGCCTGTGCTATTCTATTTAGAGGCTTTGCAATTTTACCGGCTAAAAACCAACCGATTAAACCGAAACAAACTGCAGAAATCACACCGAGAATAAAAATGAAAAGTTTAATTTCATTGGCAGCATTAAACGCTATCGATAACGGCTGACGCACAAGAACGGTCCAGCCCAATCCGTTGTATGCATGATAACCGTCGCCAAATGCATAACCAGTTAAATATTCTTTTCCATCTGGCCATTTTTCAATATTCCAGCCATTTTTCTTACTTTTAGCTTGAGAAATACTAGCAAGTTTTAATGGCTTACCCACCATATCTTTTGGGCCAAGTAAAACCGTATTTTCCTTTGAGCTAACAATCAACACTTCGAGTTTATCTTTATCCCTTCTTGGATGCAGAATCGTACTCCTTACCTCTTCCGACCATTTCCAGCTTAAATGAGCGGCTAGTACCCCATGTAAATTTACCATCGTCATCTTTAAGAGGCATGCTAATATCCACAAATTGAATAGGCTCACCAGTGGGGTTAGGTAACAATTTTGATAGTAAAACTGCGTCGTGAACATCTCCGATAAAGGGTCCTATAGCTCCCTTTTGAAAAACAGGACGTGCTTCAATATTTTTGCCCTCTAGTATGTGATCAGTGGAAGTAAGGACATTTCCCTTTGCATCTGTCACTCCTATCCAAGAGAATGAAGGAAAGTCTTTTTTCAATTGGTTTATACTATTATATTTCAGATCATTGCTTTTATTTAAAAATGAAGATTCTTTACTTAAAAAGTGAATCTCTTGATATCGCTCCCACATAAATAGATCTAATTTATTCGACATTTGAAAGGCAACTCCTGAAAGAGAATCACCTACAACTTCTTCTACTTTCCCACTCGATTTCTCACTTATCGTTACACCTAAAAAAACAGTCAAGATGATAATAAAGAGAGCAAATACAGATGCAACATATGTACGTAATTTTATTGACATTAGCAAATCCTCAATTCTTAATCTTTCCTTATTATAGCAAGAATTAAAATATATTTACATGAATTTAGTACTTAAGTCTTGTTTCACCACGAGAATAAATAGATTAAATTTTTCTTTATTATTTACGCAACACCAGTGAATAAATATCTATATTATTATCACTTTTAATTTTTTTGTTGCTATTTTTATTTTCATCATTAATCATCTAGAATAAACTTTGTCCACTAATTACATTCAACAATTTCCAAATATATTATATAATAATAATATATTTCCTTATATGGAATTTTTTATATACAATCAACTTCAAATTTTTATAAAAATGGAGGGGGTGAAAATGATTAAAAGAATTCTTATTCTTATTTCCGCTTTACTTTTAATACTTGTTGGTTGCTCAAAGGAAAGTGGTCATGATGAAATTAAAAAATTACCTTCACAAAAAGAGGTTGAGTTTAATCATGGAGAACAAAAATTTAAAGTCATTCCATTTTATAAAGAGGTTCTAGATTATACAAAAAAAGCAAACGAAGAGCCTGCATTAAATAATAATGATCTATATAATGATACGGTTACTCAGCCCTTAAGAGAGAAAATAACAGATAATAAATTAACCCTATCAACAGACTTATCAAATTTTCTAACTACCACTAGAGATGTTAATCGTCTTGAAAAGTATTCAAAAGAGTTACTTATGAAGCAAAATAAGATAAATAATGCAATTAAAGATGCTCTCATCTCCTCTTCTAAGGAACTTTCTGGTGGAGATAAGGTGGTTGTTGTAATGCCAATTAATCCTGAAGTGCCTATTGATGATATGAATGGGGTAGCTGCATGGACATTGAGTCAAAACTTCATATTATTACAAATCAATCCTAATTTCTCAGAAGACCAGCTAAAGTACACGATTGCACATGAATATCATCACACTGTGAATATGGAAGATTCAATCGGTAGCTCACTATTGGATTTTGTTGTTTTTGAAGGTAAAGGAGACACGTTTGCAAAAATGATCTATCCAGATATTGAAGTCAGCTGGACGCAAGACGTTCCTGAAGATTTAATAATGGATGCTTTAGAGCAGTTAAAGAAACACGGAAGTAGTTTTGATCAAGAATTATACAATGAATTTATGAATGGAAACGCTACTAAAAATATTCCAAAATGGGCAAATTATATTATTGGATATAAAATTATGCAGAGTTATTTAATTAGAAATCAAAATTCTACAATTAAAGAATGGACAGCCTTAGATCCCAAAAAAATAATTCAAGGTAGTGAATATAAATACTTATTAGAAAGCAATAACTAGTACACGAGAAATGGTTGAGGAATAATTTTTTTGAGCTGGATTTACACCAGCTCTTTTTTTGTGTGAGTGCTCGACAAATATATAGCTGATAAACTATTCAACCAGTAGGCACAAGTCACAGTGATCGATTCTTCTATAAAAAATAATTTACTTAGTGTTACTTTTATCATCAGAGTCATATACTGTGGTACACATTTTTTTTAGTTTGCCCTCATTAATTGAAATTTTCTTTACAAGGTCATCCAAACTTCCTGAACATGATGTCACTCCATTAACGTGATAAAAAGTACTTGTCGTTTCGAATTCATTCATTTTATTCATTTCTGAATAGAGGTAAATTCTTTTTCCTAGTCCTAGAGCGATTCCGAATTCTATGTGGCTTCCTTTCCCACCTGGAAGTAGTAGGATTAAAAAATCGGCATTGAAAATAGCACTTTTTTCTTCTTCCCCTATGCGTGCTAAATCCTCAATACTTTGAACATGTTGATTCATCGTCCAATCGTATGTTTGTCTAAATCCACTGGAGATTAACATCGAGGCGACCTTTCTCACTACGCTTTTATTAGCAAAACTACTTGATAGGTAAAAGTTCATTTATATGTTCCTTTCTTTTTTCTTTCGTGATTGAGCCTTAGTCGAGAAATAATGAACGAAAATCTATTTTAAGAGTACAATTTTACACCTATGAATTCAATTCTAATCTTGTATACTAAAAGTTTAGTGAATAATGAAAAAAATGTCAAAAAAGGAAGTTTCTTATGATAATATGGAGGTTAGTAGAGGAACTCATACTACGAGCAAGGTGAACTTTATAACATACTATTTAGTCAAAAAAGGAGATGTATAATGAATATTAGAGATATTAAAAGAGAAGCAAAACAAGTAATTAAGAAACACTGGGGTTTCGGACTATTGATTTCCGTAATAAGCTTTGCCATCTATGGTCTATTCCCGGAATTTATTGATATTTTAGCAAGTGGAGGGTTTCACAATTATATAGTTGGAGACAATAGTGCTTCTATATTGGGCAGTCTTCTCTCTATGCTTATTTCACTTATTGTTTTTCCTATTGTGGTAGGTTCATATTGGGTTTACCTTCGTCTCGTTCGCGGTGAAACTGCGCAAATTAGTGATATTTTCATACCCATAACGAATGCCAATGTTTTTATTAAAACAATTCTCACTACACTTTTAGCAGGAATTTTTACAATTTTATGGTCATTATTATTCATCATTCCAGGTATTATTAAGTCGATCGCTTATTCTCAAGTGTATTACATTCTAAAAGATCATCCGGAATATTCCCCAAATCAAGCCATTACGAAAAGTAGAGAATTGATGGACGGAAATAAATGGAAATATTTTGTATTTGGTTTAAGTTTTATTGGTTGGTGGCTTTTGTGTTTAGTCACAATCGGCCTAGCTCTAATCTGGGTTGTTCCATATTATAGTACCGCAGCAGCAAAATTTTATGACCAACTTTCCGATCATCGCTCGAAAGCACTAGAATCGGAAATCATTTTATAGAATGAAGCTTGATCTTTCATGAGATTGACTCGAAGATTGTTTAAAAACGATCTTTGTGAGTCAGTCTTTTCTTTTTCATCGAATGAGTTATGCTTCGAAATTTTTAGTTATTAAAAAGCAAGGTCCTTGATAATAACTCCTACACCCGCTTTAGGAACACGATACTATTCTCGTGTGTCAGTCACTCTATCCTTCATGTATATAACTCGTTCTGTTCCTACTGGAGAAAAACGAAAAGACAACTGGACAACTTTTTTTCTTGATCAATCACCTTGACGTTTAGCTGACACAATCAGCTTGTATAGTATTGATTGTGGAGAGGCATGATTAAAAGATCTCCATATTTCAATGACCAGGAGGCAAAATAATGATGAAAAAGAAAAAGAAATTGTCTTTAGCTTTGAGTAGTGTTATAACAATCGGAATTTTAGGTTCGGTCCCTGCTTTTGCAGCAACTAATCCCTCAGCAACCGTATCACAAGCTACTGGAACTCCTTCAGGAGAAAAACATGAAGGTCATCAAAAAGGTTTTAAAGATTTGCTCCCTCCAAAAATGAGTGCTGATCAATTAAAAAAGAAAGCTGAAAAACTCGGAATCAAAACGTCAGGAAAAGATACAGCTACTCTTTTCAAAGAAATTCGTGATGCTCAAATCAAAAAAGAAGCAAAAAAACTTGGGATCTCTACAACGGGAAAAGATACGGACACGCTCTTTAAAGAAATTCGTGACGCTCAAGTCAAAAAAGAAGCAAAAGAACTTGGGATCTCTACAACGGGAAAAGATACGGACACGCTCTTTAAAGAAATTCGTGACGCTCAAGTCAAAAAAGAAGCAAAAGAACTTGGGATCTCCACTACTGGGAAAGATACGGACACGATCTTTAAAGAAATCCGTGATGCTCAAGTCAAAAAAGAAGCAAAAGAACTTGGGATCTCCACTACTGGGAAAGATACAAAAGCTCTTGCAAAAGAAGTTCGTGATGCCCGTATTCTTAAAGATGCTAAAGAGCTAGGTATCTCTACTACTGGGAAAGATACAAAGGCTCTTGCAAAAGAAGTCCGTGATGCCCGTATTCTTAAAGATGCTAAAGAGCTAGGTATCTCTACTACCGGGAAAGATACAAAGGCTCTTGCAAAAGAAGTCCGTGATGCCAAAGTTCTTGCCGCTGCAAAAAAGCTTGGAATTGTTACAACTGGGAAAAACACTCGCGAATTAATGGATGAGATCATGACGAATCATCCTGACGAGGCAAAAAGTTTAGGATTGTTCCCAGATAAAAAAGCCTTCAAAGGGCCCGCATTTAAAGGTCCCCGAGGAAATTTTCATGGGCCAAAAGGTGAAGGATTAAGAGGTCTTAAAGGTGGACCAAATTTTGATGAATCAAGAGATAGAGCGAATTTAAATTCGAATGATTCAAACAAGGAAAAAACGATCGTCAATTAAAGGATATATGAATGACAAAAGCGAACTGTTAATTATTAGACAATTGAATGTTATTTTTTGAGTCCTCGATAACCCCGATCGAGGACTCTTTTAACGATTGACAAGCAACTGCTAAAAGGAGGAGGATAGTCATATGAAAACAATCTTAATTGTGGAAGACGAAGTAGCGATTAGCCAAGTATTGAAGGTTTATTTAAGGAAAGCAGGGTATGAGGTTGTCCAAGCTTACGATGGAAACGAGGCAATTACACTGTTTCATTCAACTAAGCCTTCACTCATTCTTTTAGATGTGATGTTACCGGGACTAAATGGGTGGAATGTGTTAAAAGAAGTGAGAGAGAAGAGCTCTTGCCCTATAATCATGTTAACGGCTCTAGGAGAAATCGATGATCGTCTTTCTGGATTCCACAGTGGTGCAGACGATTATATCTCAAAACCTTTTATTGCAGACGAAGTCATCGCCCGTGTTCAAGCTATATTAAGAAGATCTCATCTTCTTGATGATCAAGTTAGTAGGATTAAGCAATTCGGGAGTTTAAAAATAAATAGAGAGTCTCACAGTGTATGGTTAAATGGCGCAGAACTTTCTCTAACCCCACGAGATCTTTCTCTTTTCATGTTTCTTGCCGATCATCCTAACCAAACGTTTACTAGAGATCAGTTGATTGATCACGTATGGGGCATCGATTACGATGGAAGCGATCGTGCTGTCGATTTGTCGATTAAACGAATAAGAAAACTCTTTCAAAATTGGTCAGTAAACGAAGGCGAAATCAAAACACTTCGGGGATTGGGGTATCAGTTCTGTGTTTACGAGTAATCAACCTAAGAAAAGAACGTTATTACGTTATTGGACAACTCGATACCTTTTAACTCTATGTATTGGACTTCTTATTATCACGATCGTATCTGTCTTTTGGATTCGGCATAATACTCTTCAAAGCAACCTTCAGTTTACTGGTTTTATTGCTGATGATATTGCTGATCGTATTATATACAACAACGTTGATACTCCTCCTGAACCAAGAGGAAAGAATTTTATTTTAAAATCCGCTGAAGAGAGATTTTTAAACAATCATACCCATCCGAAAATTTATATATTAGATACGAATGGAAAAATCGCATTTCAAAACAGACCACCAAATGAAGGTATTCAAAAAGAAAACTTGCAGTCATTTATTTCAAATAAAAAAGAAGTAGAAAAAGTAACTTTACCTAACGAACTTGAAAACCCATATTATGTAGTAAAAAGAAAGATCATGCTAGATGGGACTTTGCTTGGATGGGTCATTATTATCCAAACAGAGCAAGAATTGATTCATGTCGAAAATGAGTACCATTTACTCTCCATCTCCATTGTCAGTATGACCGTTCTTGGCTGGCTTGCCATTTATTTTCTCACTAGAAGTTTAACACAGCCAATTAAAATGGTTTCAGAGGCTGCAAAAAAGGTGCAAGAAGAAGATTACAATATTGTATTAAATGAAAATGTTCAAGAACTTGAAATTTATGAGCTTGTTACTTCCTTTAAGCAAATGGTTCAAAGATTAAATCAGCTTGAATCATTGCGTACAGAACTATTAGCTGGCGTTACTCATGAGTTAAAAACACCTGTCACCTCCATTAGTGGACTTATTCAGGCTGTTAAAGATGGAGTAGTGCAAGACGATGAAGCTAAAGAATTTTTGCAAATGTCTTTAATTGAAGTTAGCCGGATGCAGAAAATGGTCGAGGACTTGCTAGATTTCAACTCTTTCTCAGCAAAATCCGTTCCACTTAGAAATGAAAAAGTAATGATTAACGATTTAATGAGAGAAATCATTCATCAGTGGCAATCTGCGCTGAATAATAAAGACATTCGAGTTGAGAGTAACTTCCTCATTGAAAATGAAGAATTGTGGTTAGATCCACTCCGAGTTCAACAAATTATTGTGAACTTGCTGAACAATGGTATGCAAGCAATGAACTTTAGTGGAAAGCTCCGTATCACGCTCAATAAAGTGCTAGATCAAACGCTTGAAATCGATATACGTGATGAAGGAACAGGGATACCAGCCGAAGAACAAAATCGCATTTTCGAACGGTTCTTTCGTGGTGAAAGCAAAAAATACGCTGTAAGAGGGCTTGGACTTGGTTTACCCTTTAGTAAAATGTTAGCTCAAGCCTTAAATGGTAACCTTATTTTAAAAGAAAGCTCGATTGAAGGAACTACTTTCACCCTCCGATTACCGACATCTAAAAATAGTGAAATCTAGAAGCAGTAGAATTCAGACGATCAAGTTCACTCCTCTTTTCTCTTTTATTACAACCAAAAAGAGTTGAGAAAAATGTATTTTAGTTGTAAATGAAAAATTTGCCGAACGATATAGCGAAATTCTAAGTAGATTTTTCGTATTCGTTAGAATTTTTCACTTTATTATTTAATTCGTTTAAATCAATTCCATCATTAGAAATCAGTTCTTACAAGTCAAACATTTTATTCGATTGAAGTGGCAGACGGCGACTCCTGGGGAATTATTTGCGAAGACGGCGAAAACGAGAATCGAATATGAAAGAATAGTCACCTGTAAGGTTGTCATTTCAGATCTGGGAAATAAAGCATGAAATGGACTAAGTTAGAGCATTAGTTGCAACTTAACATCTTGGGCATTTTAGTTCTGTCCCAGCCTCTTCTGGTTGATAAATATTTTATTAAAAAATTATGTTGCTATTAAATGGTATTCAGCTTGGCGATATAAATAACAGACTTGAAGAGATCACAAAAGATGTTTTCTCTGCCCAAGAAATTTTTAAATAACAAAAAACTTGGTTCTCTAAAAAAGAGAACCAAGCTTAGATCGACCAGTTTTTAGCGTACACCTTTCATTGCTCGTTGAAGCATAGGTGACATCATAAATAAAATAATTCCTAGAATAACTGCAGCTATACCCATTCCTCCGAAGTAAAGCACTTCTGTTTCTGGGTGATACAATTTAACGAGCTGTGCATTCAATGCTTGCGCAGCAGCATTTGACAAGAACCAAAGACTCATCGTTTGTGCTGAGAAAGCAGCTGGTGCCAGTTTCGTTGTTGCTGACAATCCGACTGGAGAAAGCAATAGTTCTCCAATTACAGCTAAGAAGAAGCTTAATACTAACCAAAATGGGCTTACTACATGTAAAGCTGTTCCGTGTATGTAAGCAGGGATCATCATAATTAAGAATGATAGCCCAGCGAAAACAAGTCCGTAAGCAAATTTCTTAGGTGTCGATGGTTGACGATCTCCAAGTTTAACCCATAGACCAGCAAACATTGGTGCAAGTGCAACGATAAACAATGGATTTAATGATTGGAACCAAGATGATTGAATCTTAAAACCACCCAAATTTAAATTTGTACGTTTATCTGCATAGACAGCTAATACGTTTGAACCTTGCTCTGCAATCGCCCAGAACATAACAGCAGCAATAAATAAAGGAATATAAGCAAGCAAACGTGATTTTTCTGTTACTGTTGTTTTCTTACTGCGGTACATGACAATGAAGTAAAGCGTTGGAATAAGAATTCCAAAAATACTCACAAATGTAGTAAATACTTCTATTGTTAATGTACTTGTCATAATTCCAACTGTAACAAGAATAGCAAGAACGACTGCACTGATTGCAAAAATAGTGAAAACTTTCTTTTTCTCTTCCTTAGCAAGAGGATTCGGTATAGCTGATCCAGCTAAGCCTAGGCTTTTCTTTTTCGTTACAACGAAGACAACCAATCCGATGAACATTCCAATCGCAGCAAGACTAAACCCTAAATGGAAGTTATACTTTTGTCCAATTGTACCAACTATAAGTGGTGCAATAAACGCCCCTAAGTTAATTCCCATGTAAAAAATACTAAATCCTGCATCACGACGTGTGTCGTTATCAGTATACATATCGCCGACTACTGTTGAAACATTTGGTTTTAATAAGCCTGTACCAATTACGATTAAAACCATTGAAATAAATAATCCAGTCAAACCAATTGGCAAAGCCAAAACGATGTGACCAAGCATGATTAAAATCCCACCATAAAATACGGTTTTCGTCGATCCGAATAATCGATCCGACATCCACCCGCCAATAACCCCGGACATATATACTAGTGAACCATAGACAGACATAATTGAAAGTGCGGTCGTCTGATCAATTCCTAATCCGCCTTTTGTAACATTATAGTACATGTAGTAAAGAAGAATCGCTCTCATTCCATAATACGAGAAACGCTCCCAAAATTCTGTAAAAAACAAAGTAAATAATCCTCTAGGGTGTCCAAAGAAACCTGTTTGCGGGACACTCTGAGCGATCTTGTCGCTGTCTCTAGTTGTCATAATAAATCTCCCTTTTTAAGTCTCTAGTAGCTAAGTACCTACCGAAAATAATAAAATGAAAATAATAAATAATGTAAATACAATAATAGCTTGATGAAAATTGGCTGTCAATGTTAAAAAATTACGTTATTCTGCGATTAAATCGCATTATCTCCCTCGGTTTTGAAAAAAAAGAGATCAGAACCACTCAAAAATGTAAGCGGTTCCTGATCCGAATGGTGGTGTTAAATATTACCTGCTTTGAAAATAACGAATCCTTCTTTTTGATATTTCCTTACAGCTTTCCCATCTACCTTCTCAATTATTAAATTTGAATTGTTATTTTTTTGTCGCAGATAGTAATAAAAATAGCGGAATGCGCATTCTTCTTTTGTATTCCTCTTGGTTCGTAAAATCTTCCTCGTTTGGCTTAGGTTCTCGGAGTGTTTCGATAACAAATCCTGATTGTTGTAACATCATAAAATATTCTTCAATGGTCCGATGATATTTAACGACATCTTCTCCAATCCAGGCTTCCGTTCTTTTCCCACTATAAAAATAATCATCTACGATCCAACTCGATCTTTTTCCTTTCCCATGCTGCTCTTCCATAAAAGCGGTTGTTAACGGATGTTGTACACTGAAAACAAGTCGCCCTCCTTCTTTTAATGTTGAATAAATACGCTTTGAAATTTGTTGAAAATCTTCTATGTAGTGAAGTACTAATTGAGAAACAACAATATCATATGTTGAATTTGGGAAATCATACTCCTCTAAATTAGAAAAATCGATTGTCCCTATAGTGTTTTTTAAATTTATCAAGGCTTTTTCGTACATATTAGTTGAGCCTTCCACACCTTTATACGATAAGCAACCACTTTCGATTAAGTCATGAGCGAGTGAAGCATCTCCACATCCAAGGTCAAGAATTTTTTTCCCCATCACGTCTCCTAATAAATCTAGTGTCGCTGGTTTTTCAATTAATCGATTTGGGCTCTCTGCTCTATACCGTCTTTCCATATACCGATTAAAAAATTTTTGATCATTGTAAGCCGCTGAACCCTTATATTCCATTTTCATTCCTCCCTTTGTACGAACACCATTCAATCTAAAGACGAAAAGATGGTTTCTAACTTAGATAAATCTTTAGAATATTACCATACAAGGAATATTTATACAATAAAAACGCAATATGCATATGCAACTACAAAAAAGGAAGAGAAAAAAAGAACCATCTTATCCAACTTCGCTTTAGAGATGAAGACAAAAATCGTTTTGTAGTTTTGGTTCGATGCATACGCTTGTTGCAGGTATCTTTGAGCCTTCCCGTCGCAAGCTCCTGTGTAGGCTCACAAAAACCGCTGAAAACGTCTTAACTTGTGAAAAAGCTGTTTCTTTTTTGTTCTAATAATATCACCCAGTCTAAAATACGGGTTTTAGAAACGAATTTGAGTGCTCCTTTTTCATTTAAAGATTTTCATTTTTAAAAGGTGAACTTTTTCAACCTCCTCAACGCAAGCGTTTAGGTGGCTCGCATGCGCCAAGATTGCCTGCAACGAAAATCAACTCGATCAGTTGGCGCTTGGAGACTAGATCCAAATAACGGGTTAACATTATTTCTTTCTGACGCCACTGCTTGTCCCTCTTAATACTTCCTTTTCATCTTGATTTCGATAAGTGAAAATAAGTGCGACTTTTTCGTATCTTTCTAATGGTAGGATTTCTTTATTGTAAGATCACACGTAATTGTATCTCCAGAGAATACGGGTCGGAGAAATTCATTCGTCATTTCCCGCGCAATAAAATTAAGATCTCCACCAATTTTTGTACCAATGCTTGCCGTTAATATGCCATGAACCATTAATCGACCTTCTTCATCATTGTATATGATGTGCTCCATTGTCACCAGATAAATCGGCAAAATCTAATATTTCTTTCTCTGTAAACGTCCTGCTCCAAGACAAAGCATCACCTACGTTTATTTGCACTAATACGTCTCCTTTATTGATGAATTGCCTCTTTTTTTCCATTTAGGCATTCAAAAAGAAAGGAAATACTGGTGGAAATTTCAATTAATAACACGAATTGTCTTCATGACTGACTTATTTTTATTGTTTCCAAGATGTCATCGATTTCCGAAATGATGTGCGTAATCAGCTCTTTTACAGTTTCTTCTCGACTCAATTGACAACTCTGTCCTGCCCAAAGAGACATCCACTCTGAACGTCCTTGCTTAGCCGCTTCTTTTCGAATGGGACTAGTTAAAGCATTCTGAATGGGATAGTTAGGAATACAATCAATATGACTTTCCATTTTCTCAATGAATTCATTCTTTATTCCTCTGGCTGATTTCCCGCTAAAAACAGAAGTCAGGACCGTGTCATTTCCTCTACTGTTAAGTATCGCTTCCTTATGAAGAGGATGAGCACCACTTTCTACACATGTAACAAAAGCAGTACCCATTTGAACGGCTTGCGCTCCTAAAATTAGAGCAGCTAATACTCCTCTTCCATCCCCTATTCCACCAGCAGCAATGACAGGGATCTTCACTTGATCAACAACTTGTGGAATGAGCGACATCGTACCGATCATTGGAGTTTCACTTGAATCATTAAATGCTCCACGATGACCGCCTGCTTCACTTCCCTGAACTACAATCGCATCCATTCCAACCTTTTCGTTGATCAACGCTTCTTCAACGGTTGTTGCTGTACCAATGACAATTATCCCCGCTCGTTTTAACCGATGAATGATTTCTTCAGTAGGTATGCCAAATGTAAAACTACACACAGAAACTTTATGTTCTAACAGGAGATCAATTTGCTGTTCAAATAATCGATGGTCACTGACTTTTATATTTGAAGAAGGAGCAATACCTAATTCTTTTCTAAATGGTTCAAGAAGATCGTTCGCTATATTAAGTTCTTCATTCGTTACATGGGTATCTTCCGGCACAAACAGGTTTACACCAAAATGACCTGATGTTAAATTTTTTATAGCAAGAAGATGTTCATTCATTTGTTCAATCGTCATATAGCCCGCGCCCAGTGTTCCAAGAGCACCAGCATTCGAAACAGCTGCTACGAGCTCTGGTGTCGTTACTCCTCCGGCCATTCCAGCTTGTATGATTGGATGTTCTATTCCTAGTTTTTGGACAAATTGATTGTGCTTCCACATGGTGTTCAGTCCTTTCATAACCATTTAGATTTAAACAAATCGAACAGAAATCCAATCTTCTATTGGCTCATAGCCGATCTCCATGTAAATTTTGTTGGATGTAGGATTGTCAAGATCTGTATATAAACTTGTTGATGCGTAACCATGGTCAAGTAAATGCTGTGTTAAAGCAGAAACACAATCAGAAGCGTACCCTTTTCTGCGCTTAGTTTAAAGGAGTGAAGACGGAATTGATTGTTGCATTTGTTTTAGTTGGTCTTGCCGCATTTGCCATCGAAACAAGTGTACCTTCTATTTCCCAGCCGTAAAGGTTCCCTCTATCGATCATGTTTAATAGCCTTCTCTTCTGCTTCCTCTTTTGAGATTGGATCATGAATATCTAGACAGAATTGAAAAACCCATTCTTTTACAAGCACCTTTTCCTCTCTTTCCACTCGTCGTAAATATCCTTTTTCACTTGGTCTTTTTTTTACCTTTTCTAACTTGTAAAGTCTTTGATTCATCGATTGATTAATTGTTTTACCGAGTTCCTTTGCAATCGATAAAGTTGATTCTCTTTCTCCTACTATTCCTGGGATCAATACCTTTTCGCTTAGTAAAATTTGAGCAACTTCTTTAAGCTCTACATCAGTAACATCCATTAATTTAGAAAAAATAACTTGTTGAGGGATCGTTTGCAAAAATAAAAACAAGACAGTACCTTCCTTTATAATGGCTCCCATCATGATCGGCTGGTCCTCTTCTTTATTATTTAATAGAATCCCTAAAGGTAGGTTATTAGAGACTTCATTTATTTCAAGTAACGGTCGGGCAAAATCCTTAAATGACTTCCATTGATCAAACATCATTAAATTCATCAAATTCCTCCTTGGTGTATGATTCATAGTTTCTCGAAATTAAGTAAAAATCCTCTTTCTGCATTAAATACATAGATTTTAACTACTCGCCTTTTTTTATTTAGTAAGGAACTCATCGTGTAATAACGCATTGCTTAAACGAATGACCAACAACTTAACTCGATTTCATTAACTCCACTTTTTATTGGGAAACGTAGAATTACCTGCTATTCATTTCTTTCGACAGTTGACTCTAAAAATTCGTTTCTTACTTCTAATATGTATTCCTTTGAGATATGTTCTTTACCTCCATTTTTTTCATACCAATCCTTAATTCGTTGAATATGTATCTCATCACTTCTGATTTTGGTTTCAATTTTTACATACTCGTCGTAACTTTCATATTCCCAAATAGCAAAAATCTCAACAGTATCATCATCATTTTTCTTCATCCAGCGACCGATTAAATGCGAACCGTATTTAAGTTGGTTAGGTAAATTGGTGTTATTAAAATGGGCATTGAAAATTTCTACAAACTCGTTTTTAACAATATAAAACTTCCTTCTATAAAACATCATCAATTCCCCTTCCACATCATTCTAATCCTAGACAATTTTGAATATCTTTCTTCTATTTTCTCGCCTCCATCTATAAAGAAAAGAGAATCTTAAGGTTTCTCAGTTCCCCTTAGAATTTCATAAATAGAATTCAACTTTATTTCCCGTGAAAAAGGTTGTGTTTTGATTATTCTATTATTCGACATCGTATGATTCCTTCCCTTTTTTCCAAAGGCTTTGTTAAATGATCATGTTGATTTTTCTACATTCAGCAAAACAACTCGCTTTCCGCGGACGAACGGTCGAGCCTCCCCGTGAAAAACCACGAGGGCACTGAAAAAGTTCTCTTGGAACGTTAATTCGATTATAAGACATTGATTTCCATTCCAGGCAGACTCGTTCCGCGGGCACGGCTTCAATCTCCTCCGTCAAACAGGAAGTTTTAGCGCAGTCGTTGCAACAGGATGTTGCGCTCTTAGACTGTGATCCTTTCTTTGCGGGGCTTTCTGCTCGTGCTGTTCCCGCAGGAGTCGCTGCCTTCCACTACCATTCAGTAACGAATTAAAAAGAACGGTCTTATCCAACTTCTCTTTAAAGATGAAGACAAAAATCGTTTCTAAAGTCCTTTAGTAGAGAACCGTTTATTTTAAACAATTATTGGATGGTAGGAAAAGACGATGAAGATGCTTAGTGCCCGCACCATTGAAAACAAGCATTCTGAAGTGAAAATCAATCACCTCCTGTTAAACCTCAACCTTGTCTAAGAAGACTGCCTAATGAAAAATAAAAAAACAGAAACCTTCAAAATGAAGATAGGGGTTTCAACTTTTTTAAAATTGAGAGCCTTTTTCAGTGGCCTCAAAAACCACACTGCGGGGTCTCGACTCGCTCGTTTTTCCACAGGAGTCTCATTGTTTTTGCTTCCTATCAACAACATCCGCTAACATAGCCATTCCAAAAAAAAGTACTTGAACGACTTATCGTTCAAGTACTTTTTAAGAAATGTTGAATAGACCTTTTTAGTGGCCTCTATCACTCTAGTCTCTCCTTACTATTAAAGTTTCTTTAGAATAGGAAGTTCAAGACCATTTTTCTAACACAATTTTGCCAATCGTTTTTCCACTCTCCACTTTTCTATGAGCATCTTTTAAATTAGTTGCATTAATTCCTGTTATGAGTTCATTTAATGTTGTTTGAATCTTTCCTTCGTCTATTAGATGACTCATTTTTTCTAAAATAATATGCTGTTCGATCATATCTTTCGTTTGATACAAAGAACGAGTGAACATATACTCATAACTGAAAGTAACACTCTTGTTCTTAAGTAGACCTAAATCAAACCCTTCTTTTCCATCAACAATTGAAGCAATTTTGCCCAGTGGTGCGATTGCTTCGATCATATTCTCCCAATGCTTGTCAGTAGCGTTTAAACTGAAGACGTAATCGACTTCCGGTATTTTTTTGCTTTTTAACTGATCTGAAAAAGAGTCGTAATGGCTGATGACATGATCTGCACCATGATCAAGTACCCACTTTTTCGTTTCTTCTCTTGATGCCGTTCCGATAACTGTCAATCCAACATGTTTTGCTAGCTGTACGGCTATCGACCCCACTCCACCAGCAGCACCGATAATTAAAATATGCTTTCCGGCATTATCTTCTTTATTTAAAGAAATATTTAATTGTTCAAACATGGCTTCCCACGCCGTAACCGAAGTAAGAGGTAAAGCAGCCGCTTCTGCAAAATTGAGCGTTTTTGGCTTTTTAGCAACAATGCGTTCGTCAATTAAATGATATTCGCTATTGCCACCAGCACGAGCAATACTTCCAGCATAATATACTTCGTCTCCAGGTTGAAATAGGGTTACATCCTCACCTATTTCTTCTACAATACCCGCAACATCGTAGCCGATGACTTTCGGTTCCTTCATCTTCTCTTTACCACTTGCACGCACTTTCACGTCAACAGGGTTGACTGAAATCGCTTCTACTTTAACTAACAGATCTTTCCCTTGCGGTTTTGGTTTTGGGAGAGTCAACTCTACCAAGCTTTCCGCTTCTTCTATTGGTAACGACTGATAATATCCAATCGCTTTCATTGTATTTTGTGTCATCAAAATCACTCCTTATTTTTTGATAACCAAAAGCCCTCCTATCTTAAAGATAAAGGGCTCATGGTGTACTATTGTTTATTATTCGGCAATTCACAACCGTCATCTGTACATACGGCTCCTTGTGAGTCATCCACTGATAGGCTTTGGAAAGCAGGTGCTGTGTTTTCTTCATCCCATACTTTTTGAAGCGCTCCAACAAATGCTTCTAAAGGCTGCGCACCAGAAATTGCATATTTTCGATTCAAAACAAAGAACGGAACACCTTGCACGCCAATTTGACGTGCTTCTTCTTCATCTGCACGCACTTCTTCTGTGAAACGGTCACTTACAAGTACTTCATTTACTTCTTCACGATCTAAACCAACTGAGACTGAAAGGTCTGTTAAAGTCTCATGATCTCCAATGTGCTTTGAATCTGTGAAATAAGCTTTTAATAAGCTCTCTGTTAATTCCAGTTCTTTCCCTTGTTGTTTAGCAAGTTTTGCCAAACGGTGTGCATCGAATGTATTCGTTGGTTTCATCGTTTCAAATTGAAAATCAAGACCTACTTCTTTCGCTTGCTGACCAAGATTTACGTTTGATTGTTTCGCTTGTTCAACACTCATTCCATATTTTGAAGCTAACAGTTCATGAATGCTCTTATCATCGTTTTTCTTTGCGTTTGGATCTAGCTCAAAACTATGAAATTCTACCTCCACTTCGTCTCCGTGCTCAAATGTCGCTAGAGCCTCTTCTAGACGACGTTTTCCGATATAACAAAATGGACATACAAAGTCTGACCATACTTCAATTTTCATCTCGACACCTCATTTAAATTCGTCTTCTATTATTTTGCGGTTATTGTAACACATCTATCGCGAAATCCCTTTTCATCTGCTTGGAAACTAGAAAAGTGGAAGCGACTTGCCCTGGGTCCTGTGAAAAATCCGAACGGCCAGGTGAGCGCTTTTTGATCACCGTCAGTCGGGCAGATTTTATCACATGGACACAAGGAGCTGGAACTAGACAAAAAGAAATGCGAATTGTGCTGTTCAACCCCGACAAGCATCCGACTACCTGCGAGGAGGAAGTTTTTTACCACCACAGCAGATAGTCGGATGACCTAGAGGGGTTAGCACAAGTAGCTAGACATAAAGAAAAACACAAAATGCTAGGAAAGCTTTGACTGAATGAAAAGCTCAACTCATCCATTTAACGAGACACAAATCGATTGCCGCTTACCCAGTATCTCCAAGGGTAAAATCTTGCTTCTTCCGTATTATCAATTCCAATTCGAGGTCCACTTGAAATATCATCTGGTTTATATCCTTTTGCAATATATAAAGGAGGCTGAGTAAATTTCCCCCCATAATCATTCATCGTTATTCCTAAAGCTTTCGTAAGCTTTCCTGGACCATTTGTCCATTCTCTTACAGTTCTACCTTTACGCCTTTCTTCCATTAACTCCATACCTTCATGAGGCTCGACTGCTCGAATTAAGATCGCTTCAGGTTTATCCATTTCAGCACTCACCACATTCACTAACGTATGCGTATGCATTTGGTATGTATAAATTGTTCCCGCTTCACTAAACATTACTTCTGTCCGTTTTGTTCTTCTATTCAAGAAACTGTGAGCAGCTCGATCCTTTGGACCCATGTATGCTTCCGTCTCCACTATATAGCCAGAAGATACTCCTTCATCCGTTTCTTTTATTAGTAGACATCCTAACAGCGACTGTGCTAACTCTAGTGTAGGTTGTTGATAATAATCAATGGGAAGCGGAATATGTGCCATTGCAATCTCTCCTTTTCTCACTTTGTTGACTGGCTCATTTTTTTCCTGAACAAATCATTACTCTTTCTGAGTCAATTTCATTATTTAAAGACTCAATCTTAAATGCGAACCTTTCATTTGAATATGATTTAATCATTCGATTTTCATTTTCGACGGACGCTTTCCTAGGGCTTGCCGTCTTACACTCCAATCGAAATCAACGTTCGGTTCCATTGAAATGATGATCATTTATGAAATTGATTCTTCTACATACACATTAAAACAAAAATGATAAAAGCCACAAAGAAAGGAGCTCCTTGTGGCCATTCATTCTCTTAATCACCTTTAGATATTGACTGATTTCATTCCAGCTTCATGGTATCGTTCGCCGGCGAACGATCCTGCTGGGAAGAGATCTTCAATTTTTTTCAACTCTTCATTCGTTAGCGTGACATCTAGGGCACCTATATTAGTCTCAACATATTTTTTGCGTTTTGTACCTGGAATAGGGACGATATCTTCACCCTGGGCTAATAACCATGAAAGGGCAAGCTGTGAAGGTTGGCAGCCTTTTTCTTTTGCCATTTTTTCAATTTCTTCTACAAGTTCAATGTTTTTCAGAAAATTATCCCCTTGGAAACGAGGACTGAATCGGCGATAATCATCTTTTTCTAAATCGTCAAACGTTTTTATTTGGCCCGTTAAGAAACCACGTCCAAGCGGACTATACGGAACAAAACCAATTCCAAGTTCTCGACATACAGGTAAAATTTCCAGCTCAACATCTCGACTCCAAAGTGAATATTCTGTTTGCAAAGCGGTAATAGGGTGGACTGAATGAGCTTTCTTAATCGTTTGAACCGATGCTTCTGAAAGTCCTAAATAACGGACTTTTCCTTCTTTCACAAGATCGCTCATCGCTCCAACCGTTTCTTCGATTGGCACATTCGGATCGACACGATGTTGGTAATAAAGATCAATATGATCGATTCCTAATCTTTTCAGACTGGCATCACAAGCTTCTTTCACATATTCAGGTCGACCATTAACCCCTAGAAAAGATCCGTCCTTACCTCGAACATTTCCAAACTTTGTCGCAAGAACCACTTCATCACGACGATCTTTAATTGCTTGTCCGACAAGTTTTTCGTTGTCTCCAACTCCATACATATCGGCTGTATCAAGAAAAGAAACACCTGAATCTAGCGCATAGTGAATGGCTCGAATGGATTCATCATTGTCACGCGATCCATAAAAATCCGACATACCCATACATCCAAGGCCGATCGCTGATACTTCTAAACCATTTTTCCCTAATGTTCTTTTTTTCAAATTATTCTCCTCCTAAAAATTGAGTCAAAATACATGATGTTTTAGTGTTTACCCGTTTCTCGAAAAAATAACTATTTTAGTCTTGTTTATCATTCATGAACATAAAATAAACGGAACCACGATATCGATAAACGGAGGGATAAAAGTGACGTTCTATGGGTTCCTTCTTTTAATTCATATCATTGCAGCAGTAGTTGGTTTAGGTGCAAGCTTTGCTATTCCGACCGTATTGCGGTCACCAACAAATGCTGACCAAGCACGCTTTTCATTATTGTTGACGAAGAAAATTGAAGTGTTTGCTAAAATAGGGAGTCTCACACTCTTTGCAACTGGTCTAATAATGGGGTTTATCCATTCTTATTTATTCACAAAAAGCTGGTTTATTACTTCCCTCTTGATTTATTTGATCGTTCAGGTCATTGTTATTGGCATAATGCCAAAAAAATTGAAAGCGATGAACGAGATTTTGGAATCCTATGATTTAGAGGAAGTGCCAGAGAGTTACAAGTCTATTCACTCGACTCTTAAACCTTATGATCTTAGCCTATTTGCAGCAGCTATTTTATTAATCACTTTAATGACCATTAAACCTTTTTAAAGAGTAGAGGGCTAAATTTCGAATTTGGACATTTATTGTTATGAAAGTCCTCTATAAAAAAAGGACCATGTGTTCTTCATCGTAATATGTATCCTCTACTTTCATGGCTTTTTCCTCAAAACCAAATACCTTAAACCCCATTCCACTATAAAGTCGTTTCGCTTTTTCATTGCTTGCGACAACCGATAAGTTTAATTTTTCGATACCATCAATTATTCGAGCTTGTTTAACTACTTCATTTAGGAGAGATTTCCCAACACCTTCACTTCTCATTTTAGGTGTTACATACATAGCAAAAATAGTTGCTCGATGACTCGTTTTTTTATTCTGCTCTTGAATCAAAGTAACCATTCCAACAAGTTCTTCCTGATCGAATGCACCAAATGTATAGTTCTCTTCTTGTTCCAGATTCCCTGAAACTCTTTCGACTGGATTTTTCCGTTGAATCGCTTCTTCATAACTAGTAGCAAATGCTTCCGGATTTTCTTTTAGCGCTTCTAATCGTAAATTCCAATATTGTTCTGCATCCTGTGATTGTAATCGTTTAATTTTCATTGTGTTCCCCCTTATTTTATCTATTAGTTATTTATTTAAAAATACCTTTATTCATACCGTGAATATTTCGACCATGAATTTTTGATTCCTTCTTTTACTCTCTGTAAATTAAAAAGAGGATGGGACAAAAGTATTTTAGGGAAAGAAAAAACCGAATAATCTAGCAAAATTCTAAGTGGAATTTCGCTAAATCATTCGGTTTTTTCACTTTATTATTTTCTTCGTTGATTCAATTTCAAAATGATGATCTTTTTAATGAAACTGAATATTGATTTCGATTGGAGTGTAAGACGGCGACTCCTGGGAATAGCGAAAACGTCGAAATCCACTTAAGCTTAAGGTTAAGTGAATTGTTGATGTCCCCGGAAAGCGTCCGTCGAAACGAAATCGAATGAAATTAAAGGTTAAGTGAGGCTTAACTTGGGTATTTTAATTCTGCCCAGCCTCTTTTCATTCTGTGAAATTGGTTAACTGATCACAAAAATTAATATTTATTAACCTTTTACCTATTAAATTATCAATCGCTAAATTTTAGAAAGTCTTTTAACAAAAGACTTTTTAAGAATCTAAGATATTAATCCCGTACTCTTCCAACCAAATATTCATCTGCACTAAATGAGCAATAAGCTGTGGCCCAGTCATTAGCTGACCGAACCATGGTGCTTTAAATGAAGATCCATTTGTATGCAATTAATTCTTTGATTTTCTCTTTTGAGACTAGTTCAAGGATCGGTGCAGATTTGCGATTAATCATCGTTGTAAGCATTTGATTCACTTTGTCCGTGTATCCTGGGTGATGAGTTTTTGGATAAGGACTTTTTTTACGATATAAAATATCGTTTGGAAGAATCCCTTCTAATGATTGGCGTAAAATCCCTTTTTCCCGACCGTGCAACATTTTCATCTCCCAAGGAATGTTCCACGCATACTCGACAATTCGATGATCTGCAAACGGAACGCGTACTTCAAGACTCGCCCCCATGCTCATACGATCTTTTCGATCCAATAATGTCGTCATAAACCAGATCATATTTAAATAAAACATTTCGCGGCGCCTTGCTTCCAGGGGATTTTCACCTTCTAAACGCGGGGTTTCTGCAACTGTTTCCTGATAACGATCAGCGACATAGTCTTTTAGCTGAAGTCGACTCCTCCAACTAGGAAGTAATAGTTGCTCGCGTTCGTCAAGTGATCTCATCCATGGAAACTGCGGTCGATTTAATAGGTCCGCTTGATGGAACCATGGATAACCACCAAAAATTTCATCAGCACATTCACCCGATAACGCAACTGTGAAGTTTTGTTTGATTATTTCACAAAACCATAAGAGCGATGAATCCACGTCTGCCATTCCCGGCAAGTCTCTCATCATGACGGCATCTTTTAACCGTTCGGCTAATTCCTCATTATCAATGATTGCAGAATGGTGGTTCGATCCTAAGTATTGTTGCATCTTTTGAATCCAAGGTCCGTCTTGGTTTGGTTGAAATGTACTTGCTTTAAAATGCTGATCATTCTCATCGTAATCAATGGAGTACGTATAAAGAGAGCCTCTTCCTTCTTTTTCAAAAAAATCAGAAGCAAAAGCACTTATTGCACTCGAATCCACACCACCAGATAAAAATGTACAAACGGGAACGTCCGCTACTAATTGGCGTTCTACAGCATCCTTCAAAAGATCGCGCACGTTCTCGACTGTCTCATCTAAGGAATCAGCATGCTCTTTACTCTTGACATTCCAGTACCTCCATACCTTGGTACCATTACGATTATAGATAAAAGCATGGGCAGGCCGCAGTTCGGAAACACCTCGAAAGACGCCGTTACCAGGCGTTCTAGATGGACCTAATCCAAACACTTCCTGCAAACCTTCTCGATTCAATTCGGTCTTCACATTGGGATGTGCCAAAATCGCTTTTAATTCTGATCCAAAAATCAACGAACCACTTTGTTCACGATAAAAGAAAGGCTTTACTCCGAGTCGATCCCTAGCTACAAAAAGCTGTTGACGTTCTTCATCCCAAATAGCAAACGCAAAAATCCCATTAAAATGTTCGACACATTGCTCTTTCCACTCAATATAAGCGGTTAACAAGACTTCTGTATCAGAGTGCGACGCGAATGAATGTCCGCGCTTTAACAACTCTTCACGAATTTCTTCTGTATTATAAAGTTCACCGTTATAAACCAATGTATATTGACGGCCAACGTTCGTTTTGACCATCGGTTGAGCCCCACCTTTTGCGTCTACGACAACTAGTCGAGTATGACCTAGCGAAACATGACCTTTACTCCAAACATTCGAATCGTCAGGGCCCCTCTTTCCTAAAGTTTGAGCCATTTTCTGAATAATGCCGTCTTCTTTTGCTACATCTCGTTTCCAATCCAGCCACCCCGTTATTCCACACATTTCCATCACCCTTTCAGTTCGTGCCTACTTCTTTATCTTATGCACAAAACTGAAAGACGATATTTAAAAGAAAGGCTTTGTAAATGGTCATGTTGATTTTTCTACATTCAGCAAAACAACTCGCTTTCCGCGGACGAACGATCGAGCCTCCTCATAAAAAACACGAGGGCACTAAAAAAACTCTTCCGACTCAAAGAGAGCATAAACCGCATTTCCGTTCTGCAGTTGACGCTGTTCACGGGCACGGCTTCTCGTCTCAAGCTCCTGTGGTCTCACAGATGCCAGTGAAAAAGTGCTGATTTGCAAAAAAATCTTCTTTTATGGCGATACGAAAATAGCTCCGAGTCTAAAACACATGGCTTAGAAGCGAATCTAAGAGCACTTTTTTCCCTTTACTGACTTTCCATCCATAAATCTTGGACTTTTTCAGTGGACTCTGAAATTCAGATGAGAAGTCTCACGGACCGCCCGATGAAATCGTACGCCTGTAACGAAAATCAACAGAGGTATTTTTTAGTAGGAAAAAGGGAGTAACTCCTTTTTATTTAACAAGGAAAAATCTTTCTTTTTTAGCCGATTGTTCGATTTCTACCGTTCCTATTTTTCTCTTTACCTTTTCTTTGTCACGAGCAATAAAAGCTCTTTTTATTCCATTCAGCATAAGTTGAGCAGAGATGACGGAGAGTGCGAGAAAAACAATCGGTACTAGAGGAATCCAAGGAGTAATAGACAAGACCTTATAACTATCCCCAATGAGTCCTGACCACTCGTATGAGATCGTTTTAGGTGGTGAAAAGCCCATATAATCCACATAAGTTCCACCGAAAAAGAGTTGAAGCACTCCTAAATGCCCCATAATAATTAATACTTGAACAAATTGCTGTGGGAGCAACAAAATCCAATTCTCTACAACATGCGGGAAAATATGTTTCATCATAATATGTATTTTTGATCCACCGACGACTTTTGCCGCATCGATAAAATCTTCTTGAAAAACCTTTTTCACATCATTTGCTATGAAAAAGGAAAGGGTTGGAAGTGCAAATACGGTTAAAATAAAAACCTCAAATACTGCCCTTTTCCAAAATGGTTCAGCAAATCCGTCAATGGGCATCCAAAATACATTTAATAGTATGAAATATGCTATAAGGGTAAGTGGCACAACTGTAAATACATCAAAGAGTTTCTCCAATCTCGCAATCCATTTTTGTAAATACAGTCCAAGAAATGTACCGATCATTATCGAAAAGATGAGCCTTAAGAAAACAATGAGGAGTGCAATTCCAATCGTGAATTTTGCGCCTTGTACGACCATATGGAGCATATCGAGTCCTCCTCGATCCGTTCCTAATAAAAATTGTGAAGAAGGCGGGAACGGTGGTACGGCTAAGATTTTCCCTTTCCCATCCATGACAATGGAAACCTGGTGTATTTTCCCCTTATTGAAGAATGTATTAGCAAAGCTTAAAAGGAGCATAGTCGACAAAAATAAAAAACCGATCATAAATACTTTATCTTTCAATAACCTTTTGATCATACCGATTTCCCCTCCCTGTCCACGCCAGGAATCAATCTTTGATTTAATTTATAAAGAGATATAGATCGGAAAATAGAGTAGCATTGTTCCAATTGCAAATACTTCCGGACTCGGATAATTAATCATGAAATTTGTGATTCCTGGTACATTGAATAGACGCTCGATAATAATCAAATTTGATAAAAGAAACCATACGAGTGGTTTAGAGTAGTTGATTAAGTTAGCAAAAACATTTCGAAATATATGACGGTTGTAGATCATGATTGAAGGAAGCCCTTTTGAAAAAGCAAATTCGACATAAGGTTTTTTCATTTCATTTTCATAATATTGAAGAATAAATCGACTCAATTGAACAGTGATCGGAATGCTTAAACAAAGAACAGGAAGAAACAAGCTTCGCTCAGTTCCTGTAGAGGCAAGCTGAAAAATAAGAAGACCTGTTTTGTTAAATATTAAAATTACTAAAACTTGAAATATAGCAATAATAAAAAGATCAGGTAATGATTCAATGAACATTAAACTTGATTTAACCTTTTCACTCGAATGCTTAAATAAGAGCAAGGTCATATAAGTAACAACGAATGCGAAGAACAGCGCAATTAGTGCAGCACAAACACAGAGTAAAAGTGATTCTCCATATTGAAAGAAAATTTGCGGAAATATCTTTCTATTTTCTCCGTACACGATTTCCAACGGACTAGAAAACAACTTCATCATATGTAGTAAAACATGAAAATAATCTTTTATATTTAATGTAAGATGATTAAAAAGTGTCGGAATCCCACTAATGAATAGAATCCCTATAATCGGTAATGAAAGTTCAAATAGTACTTGAAATACTTTCCTAACCTTTTTGAAAACCATTCATAAACCTCCCTTTTTATATTCCCTATTAGCAATTATATCGCAATTTATTAAACATTCCGACATATTTTTGTAATATAATGGATAAAAAAACAAGGTCGTAGAAAATCTAAGAAATCAATCTTTTTAGTCTCTTTTGTTGTGTTTATTTTTTCCCTTTCTGCTGACGATCGCAGCGGCTTCTCCCCGCAAATCCTGGTTCCGCTTCATCGAGACTGGATTCAATAAACGGTGTGAAAAAACTTATGTTTACTTATCTTTTGAAAAAGAAAAGCACTCAGAAAATCCTGAGATTTTCTGAGTGCTTTTCTACTTTAAAGACGTTTAAATCTGTCCTTGTTTTTTTTCTACTTAGTAAACTCGTTTCGCCTTCCTAGTGGAGAGGTATACACCGATCGCTATAACAAGTAGTCCAATAAATAAATTTGATGTAACTGGCTCTCCTAATAAAACATATCCCCAGATCATAGCTGATACTGGGATAAGATAGGTAACAGTCGTCGCAAATTCGGGACTTCCTTTTTTCATCATGTAGAAGTAAAGTAAATTTCCAATACCTGAACCGAAGCAACCTAATCCAACGATCGCCAAAACAGGTTTCAAACTAATCAATTCTGAGAAATCAGCAGGCTGGGTTACAATCATCCCGATTAAACCAACAACGGCTCCTACTAAAAGAGTAAAGAGAGTCGTAACAACCACTCCTACTTCACCAAGATGCCGTTTTGTATATTGAGAGGAAAATCCATAACTCACCGCTGCTAAAAGCATCGTTCCAATTCCGATAAAATGATTCCCGGAAAGTTTCCCAAAATCGATATTTATTAAAATTAAGATCCCGATAAATCCAAAGACAATGCCGATCCATTGCCGTTTTGACAAAACGACTTGAAAGATGAAAAGCCCAATTAAGCCGGTCCAGATGGGAGTCGTTGCATTCAATACTGAAGCAACATTACTGTTTACCTGGGTTTCACTTAAAGCAATTAATCCCCACGGCAAACCTGCATTAAAGATCCCTACAACGATAAGCGATTTTATTGGTAGGTTTTTCAAATTCTGTCGATGTTTCCACCATAAAATGGGTACTAATATTGCTGCACCCGCTAAACAACGGATAAAAACGACTCCCCAAACGCCCGCTGGCTCTAATAACCATTTGATAAATACAAATGATAGACCCCAAATAAGACTCAATCCAATTAACGCACTATACAACTTGGTCATTTCTTCTCCACCCTATATAATGATTACTTTTTAACGAAAGAAAGACCAATTCTCGACAATGCTCTTTCTAAATTAGCTTCGATCATTACATCCTTCATTTCTTTACTTTGAAGGTCGATTGTTTGATTTGCTTTAACCGCTATATCTGGTCGAAGTCCTGTTAGCACGGGAATCACACCGATTAGTTGCAACATTTTAACCAATTCTAAGAGATGAGCTCCAATTGAGTCGTTAATCCGAAGTATCCCTGATAAATCCAGTACCAAATACTCTAGATTCATTTTTTGTGAGTTAATAATAGCCGTTTGCATCAGCATTTCAGCACGATTTTCACCTAAATCACCAACAATAGGAAGAATAGCGATGCCACTCGTTACAGGAACCATAGGTGTTGATAAGCTTTTAATTTGTTTATTCGCATTATCTAGTTCTAATACATAAGTAAGTAAATTCGTCATTGTTTCAAATAAATGTACATGTTTTTCTGTAAATTCGAACGTTTTATTATCAAGTCCACATATTGTACCGTAGTTTTCACCATCCCCATAGTAAATTGGGATTCCAATAAAGCTGCCTGTACCTAAATCTTTGGTAACCTTCATCGAGTTCGTTAAATCACTTTTCGTCAGATCTGGAATCACTAAAGTTTTTTCTCCTTGATCTACACTTAAATGGCAAAAGGTCTCACCAAAAGGAAGAGAAGATCCTTCTTCTACTAATGCATAATCTTTGTTCAACACTTTTACCATCGTATTTGTGCGTTTATCATTCTTTGCGATAAACAAAGTATTTATTTCAATAAACTCACCAATTAATTGAAGAATGGTCGTTGCCGCTTCATCAAAATTACGAAATTTTTTTATTTTATTAAGATCTTGATTTGTTATTTGCAAGGGATTCTCCTATTCATCGTGCGATTTTATATAGATGGACATTATTTTTGAAAATCTAAAAGGAAAATTTGTACGTATACAAAAAAATCTTGTGGTTTTATTTTATCATACTTTTTTCCTAACTTTGAAATCTGTCCATTCTAGCATGTTGATTTTGTTCTTATGATCAAAATCTTTTATTTCTACTATTCGAGTTAATTTCATCATTCCTATTTCAGATAATATTTACGAACATTTCTAAGAAATTTTTGCATTATATTCGGTCTCTGTTCTCGACGGACGCTTTCCGCGGGCTTGGCTTCAGCCTACTCCGACAAACAGGAAGTTTTAGCGCAGTCGTTGCAACAGGATGTTGCGCTCTTAGACTGTGATCCTTTCTCTGCGGGGTCTTCTGCTCAAGCTAATCCCGCAGGAGTCGCCGTCTGCTACTTCAACCAAATAGGATGTTCGTCTTTTAAGAGCTGATTTCTAATTATGAAACTGATTCATTCAACACGATTTATTTCTATTAATTAAATACAATAAAAGATTGCTAAATGTTGTTTATATAGTATTAAGAGAAGAGTAAAACCATTTTAACGAGCCATACATACTCTCTATAAAAATGTAATATATAAAAGAGCTGTTCAGGAAGGTACCGGTTCCCTTCTGATTCAGCTCTTTTTAGGTTGTCTATTTTATTTTCACCTTCACTTTTCCTTCAATCCATGATGGGTAAAAGAAAGGTGAGATTGAAATCGGATTTTTGTACTCTTTCATTTCTGAAAGATCGAACCCAACTCGGATTTTTCCATTCTCATCCGGGCCAGACGATGATTCTGAACTTGAATGAAGTTCTTTTCCATTCGCATCCTTGATCTTGCCCATGAACGAAAAATGATAATCCTTTGTAGCTTGCATCATTAACACCAACTCGTTTTCTTCTTTTCTTAAATTACTTAATTTATTTCCTGGTGGTTGGTTCAAAATTGTTAACTTTTGAGTATCAATTACAATCGCTCCATCCTTTTTATCGATTGCTTGCATTTTACTCAAAACAAGATACAAGTTTTTTGGTTTGCGAAAATAATTACTTTGTAAATACAAAATCTGTTCATTTTCTGATACGAGACTTGCTGAAGGTCCATTTGTTGATTCTCCCCATGTCTCCCCATTCTGATCAACCAATCTCAGGTCATCGATATTCAAAATCTTTTTTGTATTGTTTGAATCCATCTTTATTTTCACCGCGACACGCAATGGATAAATATCCACTTGAGCAAATGTTAATTTCTGCCCTTCAACCAACACCGTCTTGTTTAATTTATACGTTTTCTTTTGCTGGAAGTTTTCATTTAATTGAAATGGAATACGATATTTTTGATCATGTATTTTTAAATCAAGCCTAAATCTTCTGGCATCCAATGGTTTTTCAAACATATAATCAATTGTCCCACTATACGAATTTTGACCTTTTTCGGTAGTATGAGATGGACTATATCCAGAAACAGCTTCATCAATATTATTTCCATCTAAACTGACTAAATTCATCCCATCAATACTAATCTCTTTTTGCTTTTCCTTTGATGATAATGTATAAAAGAGAACGAGCCCTTTCTCATCCGCAATCGCCCCATCGATGGTTACTTTCAGGCCATTCTTTTCTTGATTTACACCGAGCGTTTGATAGTACTCATTCTGAACGGCGGACATCATTCCTTTATCCCTTTGAATAAGTGCGATTACTTTTTCCATACCAGGTACGTTGGTTAAATAATCGGCAAAGGCAGGAGATACTCGAATGCTTGTAACGAGAGAAAGAAGTAAAACAGCTACAGCAGCAACACCGTATACGAATATTTTTTTCTTAGGATATCGTTTTTCTTCTGCTACTGCTTTATGAAAACCCTCCATAACGGCATCATTTAACGCTTGCTCAGAGACCTGAATATTGTCATACCTTTTCTTATAATTGTGCAGCTTTTCTTCTTCATTATTAATCATTCAGACTACCTCCTTTCTCTTCAAGCAGATCGCGTAGTAACTTAAGCGCTTTGTTCAACCACGTTTTTATCGTTCCTTCAGGGCATTCCATCGTTTCAGCAATCTCCTTGATTTTTAAATCGTGAAAATATTTAAGCGTTAGAATCTCCCTCGAACGGTCATCCAAACCCTGCATCGCGTCTTTCATTTCCATTTGAGTATGGTTTTCCAAAATTCCCTGAGTGTTTAAATTTTCTTCACCAAGAACCCATCGCTTTTTCTTCTTTAATACATCATTACAATAATTAATCATGATTCGAATGAGCCACGTCTTTACATAAGAAGGTTGGTTCAACGTTTTAATACTCTTGTAAGCCCGATAAGTTACCTCTTGAAGTGCCTCGAGCGCCTCTTCCTCATTTCGCAAATAAGAAATCGCTGTTTTATATAAATCTAGTTTGTATACATGCATCAATTCCAAGAAAGCCTCATGATCACCTTTAATGGCTCTTAGGACATGCTCATTACTAGCACCCAAGTCTTCACTCCTTTTCTATTTAAATATTAGACTGTTGATGTCGGAAAAAGTTTTTGAATTCCCCAAAAATTGCTCTTTTTATAAGAGTAACTTGTCAACATCAAATTAATTACGCCAAGTTTGATGCTGTGAGTACTTATTCATACAAAAGATCTTTTCTAATTTTTGGCTATGTTAGCGGATGTTTTTGATAGGAAGCGAAAGCGAGTTAATTTGCTGAATGTAGAAAAATCAACAAAATCATTTAACAAACCCTTAATTTAAAGTGGAAATTACGAAAAAAAGTTGCTTATTTTTTGAATGTGCTTATTATTTACCATTATTTTCTATTCTTTTTTATTATAACAAGTAAAAACAAATCTAGAAATATGAAATAACTCGCTTCTTTTTGGCTTTATGATTCGTAAAATTATGCATATATGAAGGATGAGATTTCGATCCTACTCTTTATTAAAACTAGTTTTTCTGCACACAAAAAGAGAACGAAAACAGAAGGATATCGTTTACCTTCTGTTTTCGTTCTCTTTACCACTAGTTTTGTAAGGATGCCTTATTCAAAATCATCTGGATTCATATCTGAACGATGTTTTTCCGGTTTATCTGCTGCTCTTTGTGGTTCAATATCTTGTCCTTGCTCTATTTTCATGGACTGTTCAATCGAATTATTTTCATCTGACTCTGCTCTCTTCTTCAAGTCTATTCCCTCCTTATTTTTCTAAACGATTTATTTATTGTGCCCTGAAAGTCTTATTTTATGATCACAAAAATGCAAATCGCCTGTTCAACAACAACAAGTCGAAAAGTGAATGTCTACAGTTACTTTTCGAAGGCGTTTACACAAGAATGAACATAGTTTAAGGTCGCAACATCCTGTTAATCGAAAGGATGATTTTTGAAATCGCTCATAAAAAATACGACTAGGCTAAAACTTCCTGTTTGTCGTAGTAAATTGAAGCCGTGCCCGCGAAACGCGTCTGCCTGGAAAGGAAATCCACAGCTCATACTAATAACACCCTTTACATAATCTACTCTCAAAAAGAGGCTGAGACAAAAGTATTTTAGGTAAAGAAAAATCCGAACGATACGCGAAATTCTAAGTAGAATTTTCGTATTAGTTCGGATTTTTTCACTTTATTGTTTTCTTAGTTGAATCAATTTCATAAATGATGATCTTTTCAATGGAACCGAATATTGAATTCGATTGGAGTGTAAGACGGCGACTCCTGGGGAATAGCGAAGACGTCGAAATCCACTTAAGCTTTAGCTTAAGTTAGTTCGACGCGAGCCCCCGGAAAGCGTCCGTCGAAAACGAAAATCGAATGATGAAATAATACTCAAATGAAATGTTCGCATTTAAGATTAAGGATTTAAATCATGTAATGGACTCATTTAAGAAATCATTCGACTTTAAAATTGGGCATTTTAGTTCTGTCCCAGCCTCGTAAGTTCAATTATTTAATTAAGCATGTGCTTTTTCTTCTTCAAGCACACGCAGTCTTTCTGCTGTTTCTTCTTCTGTTAATCCATGTTCCGTTACATAACGGTTTCGATCACTTTTGCGGCACTCATCAGAGCAGCTACGCAAATATTTATGTTCATTTTCTTCTGAGCAAAGAATTTTTTTGTTACAAGGAGGGTTCGCACAATTTACATAACGTTCGCAAGGTTCGCCAGTAAAATAATCGCGTCCTACAATAACATGTTCTTTCTGATTAACCGGAACTCCGATTCTTTCATCAAATACGTAAAGTTGTCCATCCCATAGTTCACCTTGAACTTCTGCATCTTGTCCATAAGTCACAATTCCACCGTGAAGCTGTGAAACATCTTCAAAACCCTCTTTAACTAGCCAGCCAGAGAATTTTTCACAACGAATTCCACCTGTACAATAAGTGATGATTTTCTTTCCATCTAACTTCTCTTTATTATCTCGTACCCATTGAGGCAAATCACGGAAATTTTGAATCTCCGGTTTGATGGCTCCTCTAAAGTGTCCGAGTTCGTATTCATAGTCATTTCTTGCATCTAATACAATGGTATCCTCATCCATGATTCCTTCATAAAATTCTTTTGGAGTCAGGTATTTTCCAGTCACTTCATTCGGATTGATATCATCTTCTAATCGCAAAGTAACAAGTTCTTTACGATAGCGAACCTTCATTTTCTTAAAAGCATTTTCGGATGCTTCGTCGATTTTGAAGATCATTTCAGCAAAACGAGGATCATTTTTCATCATCGAAATGTATTGGTCGGTTTGCTCCACAGTTCCTGAAACCGTACCGTTTATCCCTTCGTCCGCAATCAGAATTCTTCCTTTTAAACCGACTTCTTTACAAAAAGCAAGATGCTCTTCTTTATATTGCTCGCCGTTTTCAATCGGAACATACATATAATACAACAAGACTCTGTAAGGTTTTTGTTCAGTCATTTCGTTTCTGCCACCTATCAATTAATATTTGCAAGATACAATTGTATTTTGGCTAGTTTAATCATTTGATACATTTCTCTCACAAATAAATATTATAACAAATTTCCAAGAAGAATTTTAGTTAAACCTTTCATTTTTTTAGTTTTTGTAAAAATAGGGAACATTACTCCTATCATTTTGGAAAAAAAGGGAATCGATAGGTCTAATAGAGGATTTTCACTATTCTTAACAATTCCATAACATTCTTGTGCTACTTTTATATGGAATACAATTTGAAGGAGTGAGCAAAGGAATGAATCAACGAAAAACTTCAGTCTTTGTCCTAATCTTTACGCTTTTATTCTCATTTGGTTTCAGTAACATCCCCTCTGCATTGGCAGAAGGACCAGCCGATCCAGCACCTGAGCTTCAACCAATTGGAGCTGTAAATGGCAAGAAAATTCTGTTTGACAATACGCATGGCCAAACAGCAGGGGCTGCCGATTGGGTGTTAGATGGAGCATTTTCGGATTTTGCAAAAGGACTAGCAAACAAAGGTTTCTATGCAAAAGAATTGCGAAAGACAACTTCAATTACGTATCAAGATCTTCAAAACTACGATGTATTTATTATCGGGGAAGCAAACATTCCTTATAAAACATCCGAACAAGCTGCAATGATTCAATATGTTCAAAACGGTGGAAGTATATTCTTTATCGCCGATCATTATAATGCTGATCGAAACAAAAATCGCTGGGATGCTTCTGAAGTATTTAACGGGTACAGACGTGGTGCCTGGTCAAACCCTTCACAAGGAATGACATCAGAAGAGGCTGCTTCTTCAGCTATGCAAAATGTAGCTAGCTCTGACTGGCTAGCAACAAACTTTGGTGTGAAATTTCGTTACAACGCAATCGGAGATGTAACAGCTAACGACATCGTTGCTCCGAGTCAAGCTTTCGGAATTACGAATGGTGTATCCACTGTTGCAATGCATGCAGGTTCTACACTTGCAGTCACAGATCCCAACAAAGCAAAAGGAATTGTCTATCTTCCACAAACATCTGCGGCATGGAGCCATGCAGTTGACCAAGGGGTATACGCTGGAGGTGGAAGAGCTGAAGGACCATTCGTAGCAGTTTCAAAAGTTGGATTAGGAAAAGCCGCTTTCATAGGCGATTCTTCTCCTATTGAAGATTCTTCTCCTAAATATAAGCGTGAAGAAAATGGGCAAACAAAAACGACTTACGATGGATACAAAGAACAAAACGACGGTACTTTACTAGAAAATCTTGTGACTTGGCTCTCGAACAAAGAGACTTACTCAAGTCTTTCACAAGTAAGTGGCTTACAGCTTGATCAACCAACTGCTCAATTAGCGATTGAAGATCCACAAACTTCTACAGAACCTCAAGCTGAACCATGGGCAGCCCCAGATGCTGGATATAAGTGGTACGATTCGACCACTTTTAAAGCAGGATCTTACGGATTCAATTCAGGCGATACTGGTGGAACTGGAGGAACAGTCGGTTCTGAAAATGTCTTTGTTTCTGAATATGTGGAAGGCAGTAACTTAAATAAAGCACTTGAAATATATAATGGAACTTCTGCACCTTTGGATCTATCCGGCTATACGATTGAACAATCCAATGTCTCAACACCTATATCACTATCAGGAACTGTAGCAAGTGGAGATGTGTACGTTGTTGCAAACTCAGGTGCTGCTCAAGCTGTCTTGAATCAAGCGGACTTAACGACTTCTTCTCTTTCTTTTAACGGCGATGACGTCATTACACTAAAGCACAATGGAACAACCATTGATGTGATTGGTACGACTGGAGTCTCATTCGGAACTGACAAAACATTGGTACGAAAAAGTCCAATTACATCAGGCACTAGCTCATATTCTGCAACGGACTGGAATAGCTATCCAACTAATACCTTTACTTATTTAGGTAGCCACACGGCAGATGTCGTTTCATCTGTTCTCCTTTTAGGTGAAGGCTTTGAAAATGGTTCAAAAGGATCTTATACATCAGCGAACGTCTCGCTGCCAAGTGGATCTTGGAATTTTGACAATGCATTAATTGGGAATTTAAGTTCAGATAAGAAAAATGGAACACAATCCGCACGTGTCCGTTCCACTGGAGCACTTACAATGAATTTCGACGTAAACGGTGCGAAAACGATTAAACTTTCACATGCCAATTTTGGTAGCGATATTGGCGCAACTTGGCAGTTACAAATGTCAATTAACCAAGGCGGTACTTGGTCAAATGTTGGAAGCTTAAACTCTAGTTCTGCGACACTTATGAGTAAAACGTATACCGTTAACCAAACCGTTCCCGTTCGCTTTCGAATTGCTGTTACAGGAACATCAGGCTCACGACTAAACTTTGATGATTTCGAAATTAACAACTAATCACGCTAATCCAAGCATCCAAACAATTCAACTACTAAGGGGACAATCATGACGAATCATTTCAAGTTTAAAAAAGCATTCTCACTAAGTATCTTTGCCTGTTTAGTAACCGCATCATCTTTTACGGGAGGCACAAAAACAGAGGCTGTCACAGAGCCTGCTGTTGCGATTAACGAAGTCGCTTGGATGGGGACCAGTCAAAATTACAATGCCGAATGGATGGAATTAAAAAACAATTCAAACCAAGATATTAATCTATCAGGATGGAAATTGACTGCAGCAGACGGCACTCCTTCCATTCCACTCACCGGAACCATCCGTTCAAACAGTTACTTTCTTTTAGAACGTACAGATGATCATTCCGTACCTGGAATAAGCGCAGATGTTATCTACACAGGTGCTTTATCAAATACAGCTGAAGATCTCCAATTAATTGACCCTAGCGGTGTTGCGATTGATCATGTTGATGCATGGCATGCTGGAGACAACAACACGAAAGCAACAATGGAACGAAAAGATTCAACCATTGATGGAACATTAGCCTCTAACTGGGTAACGGCAACGTCCGCTTATGATGGAGGTTTTGGAACACCTAAAGCAGCGAATGCGATTGGAACTCAATCAACAACAGCGACCGAGCAACACCTTAATCATGTGTCAAATCTTGATGGAGCAATCAATGTCTACTTTAATAAAAGCGCACTGACACAGTTTGCTTATAGTGGAAACGATGCGAACTATAATATTAACTTTGAAGATCAATTGATTAATCGAATTAATGCAGCAACAACATCTATTGATGTCGCAACCTATGAAATTAATTTACCTCGCTTGGTTGATGCACTAATTGAAAAAGCAAGTCAAGGTGTGAAAATCCGAGTTCTGGCTGATGCAAAAGATGATGACCCAGCCTACGCCGATCGATATGCCACACACCGAATGAACTTAGAGAAACTATACCGGGGAAAAGACAATGTCATTGGCACAGCAGATGATGCTAAGATCTTAAGTGACTCTCCGATGTTTGCTGTTGAAGATGCTTCATCACGGTCATCACTTGGACTCCCTGTTTCGGTCGACGACATTCCAGTGAAAACGGTGAAAATTGGATCTGGGGATCAAACTGGCCATATGTTTGTGGACAGTGAACGCAAAACAGATGGTACCTATTACTCTCCCAATGATCAAATGCACAACAAATTCATGAACATTGATGGACATTGGGTTTGGACAGGAACATGGAACTTCACTGAAACAGGTCTTTATGGTTCAGATGAAAACATGGCACAAGGAATCCTTGATGGTAACCAAAATGAAACCGTTGAAATCAATTCTTCTGATCTATCAAACATCTATACAACTGAATTTGAAGAAATGTGGGGCAGCAATACATTTGCACCCGATCCTGCAAATGCTAAATTCCATGGTCGTAAAGTAGATAATACTCCTCACCAAGTCACGATTAATGGAACATTAGTAGAAGTATACTTCTCTCCAGGAGATCAAGCTTTACAACGTTTTCGCGATGCAGTGAAAAACGAAGCGCAATACCGTGCATACTTTGAAATTTTTGCTTTCTCTGATCAATTACTTGGTGATGAACTAAAAAACAAATGGGAAGGTTCTTATAATGATCTACAAGGGGTTCGTACAGGTTTTGAAGTAAAAGGATTGTTTGATCCCAGCTTTTGGAATCAATGGTGGTCTGCTTCAATTGATATGACTCAAAGAACTGCCTCCACGACGAGTGTAGACAATCCGAATACACGCTGGAACACCCCAGCTCCCGTTTACAAGGCCAACGAGTCACGTAAAATGCATGCAAAAACAATGTTAATTGATCCAAATACTTCGAGTGATCCCATGACGATTGTTGGTTCCACGAACTGGAGCTCGAATGGTGACTCGGTGAATGACGAAAATATGTTGATCATTCATAACGACAAAATCACGAACCAGTTTTTACAAGAATTCTATGCTCGCTATCAAAATGCAGGTGGTGCAGTACCAGCAACTGAATCCGTCTTACCTTAAAAGATCCAAACCCGCTTTTGCGGGTTTTTTTCTGTTTATAAATGAAAAAAATATTGTTTCTATGTGACTGCTATTCGATCAAACCCACTCAAATTATTCCATAAAAAAAGCAAGAAGGAATCGATCTCCCTCTTGCTTTTCTCATCTTATTGATAAATTTCATTAAATGTTTCAGTTAAGATCGGAACGATTTGTTTCTTGCGTGAAACGACGCCTTTAAGAACGGCCGTGTTATTCACTAATGGTACATTGTAAGCTTTTTCGATCACTTGTGAGGCGTTACCAAGTGCAATCGCAACAGAATCGTTTGTAAGGATATTCGTAACAACAAAGACGAACAAATTTAATTCTTTCTCGGCAATTACGCCATGAAGAGCTTCTTCTAACTCCGCTTGGCGAGCAAGAACGTCATTTTCGTCTACTGCATTTACTTGAGCAATCTCCACTTTACGTTCATTCATTACAAACTCTTTCGAATCTAACGAAATCAATTGATTAATCGATTTCGAGCTTAGATCAGCTCCTGCTTTAAGCATTTCTAAACCGTAACTCTCAACGTCTACTCCTGCAATTTCTGCTAGCTCTATCGCAGCTTTGTGATCTTCTTCTGTAAAAGTAGGAGATTTGAATAATAACGAATCTGAAATAATAGCAGAAAGCATTAATCCCGCAATTTCTTTTTTGATTATTACATTATTTTCTTTGTACATTTTGTTTAAAATCGTTGTTGTACAACCAACCGGTTCCGCACGATAGTACAAAGGATCATTCGTTTCAAAATTCGCAATGCGATGATGATCGATTACTTCCAAAATACGAACGGATTCGATATCGTCAGCACTTTGTTGAAACTCATTATGATCAACCAAAATTGCTTCATCCGCTTCACCTTTAATCGACCCAATTAAACGTGGAATCTCAACTTGAAAATGATCCAACACGAATTGTGTTTCACCATTCAATTCACCTAAACGAACAGGCTCTGCATTCATACCTAATTCTTTCTTTAAGTCAGCGTATACAATGGCAGAACAGATCGAGTCTGTATCAGGATTTTTATGTCCAAAAATAAGTACTTTTTCCATGAGATAACTCCTTTTATTGTCGATAATAGTAGCATTAATCTTCAAATATTATAAAGATCAATCGTTGACTACATTTTATCACAATCAACGCACTTTTCTCTAAAAATTCATTTCCTTCTTAACCTTACTTCTTATTTTCTATTGGTAAATGAATGAATTTCATCCTTCCTATTTCAGATCATTTATAAGAACGTTTCAAAGAAATCTTTGCATGACATTCGGTTTCCGTTCTCAGGCAGACGCTTTCCACTGGAACGGCTTCGCTACGCACATCCTATGTGCGAAAGAAGCTGGCGCTTGGAGACTAGATCCAAATAACTCAGTAAAAAAATTTATATGATCTTATCTTTTTGAATAAAACGTTCGTCTTATAAGGGCTGATTTCTAATTATGAAATTGATTCAAATAGCTGGATCTTCCCTCCATCTTTTTCTCTTTCTTGAAAGTTACCACTCGAATATTCATCGATGACTTTTCTCCAAAAGAGCTGAGCAGGTTTATTTTTCTCGATTTGGAAAACTTCCCAATGGCCTTTATGCAAATCAAAAATAGAGGTAGCGACTTGTTTGCCTATACCCAAACGCCGATATTTTTTCATAATGAAAAATTCAGCGATCGAATAATAGCTTTCTTCATTAGAAAGGATTCTTCTCACAAAGACGAATCCAGCAATTCTTCCTTCTACTTCCACTATATAAGGAAATCGATGATCCTCTGTCCAATAGTGATCAAGATAGGGATAATCACCAAATTGTCCATTTTCTTTCACATCACCATCCATGAACTCGGTAAAATCATAAAAATAAAATTGCATTAAATTTTTAAGAACCTCTTTTTCTTCAACACGCGCCTTGATAATTTGGTAATCCATTGATCAGACGTTCCCCCTTTGACATATGGTCTGTATTCAATTAATCTCCTATTTTGTCTGGATAACGCCAAACACTCCACATTCCGATATCATAAAATCCTATTCTTTTATAAATCGAGCCAGCAACAGGATTATCATAAAATAAGCAGAGCTCTTTTCCTTCATTAAGAAGATCCTTGCATAAGGAGGTCATACACAAAGAGGCATACCCCTTACGTTTCGCCTTCTCTAAAGTCGCTACTCCTACGATCATCGCTGATAAAGAGTTTTCAGCTGTCGTTGAAGCCGATGAGATTATTTCTCTTCCTTCTTCAATATAATAAGTCCGTCCAAATCCATTTTTCAAATTTTCTCTTTTATTTTCAACATTCATGATCGAATCTTTAAATTCCGGAATTTGATTCATTTGATAAACGATTCGTTCCGCATCTTCAGGAATGGCTTTTTGAACGATTGATCGATCTAAATTCAGATCTAAGTGACTGGAAGAATCACATTTCGCGTAATAAAAATTACGCTTTGAAATCGTTTTTTTTAATAGATATGGATTTAGATTATTAACCATGTAATCAATCCCAGATAAAATTTGAAAGTCTTGATCTCCATTAATTAGTTCAGCAAAACCTTCTGAATCAAACTCGCCAGGAGCATATACAATGTAGTTCTTGCGATATTTTAGCAAGACGGCGCGAAGGTTACTCTTTTCATCAAAATCGCCCCAAAGTTTTTGCACATCAGAATCGTAACCATATGCTTCAATGTCTCCAATCATAAAAAGGTTTTCTGCTGGTTTTTGATTCACAAATCCAAAACAATTCTCGTGGTCTTCTTGCGTTAGTTTTCGGAGCAAATAAAACCCCTCATTTCCTTTTCATTTTTTAATCGAATGATTGAAGAAATCCTTTCAGCTTCTCTAAGTCTTCATGAATCAACTCCAACAGGCTTCGGTTGTAAAAAATAGATGCCGGATGAAACGTCGGGAATAAGAGGTACTCTTGTTCTGTCCATTCATATTTCGAATCATCGATGCCTCCTGCTCTTTGGACCGGTTGACGAAGAAATTGACCGTGAACGTCTGATACCTTTTTATCCGAGCCTGCTAATCGTTTTAGTCCGACGTTTCCAAGCGTCACGATAATGGGTGTTTCAACATGTTCGATTTCATAATCAAGGATGGGAGCATGAGCTATTATTTCACGTGCTGTCGGTGGTCGATTGTATTTCCGCTTTACAACTTCTCCGTCCCGCGTTCGTTTTTCTCCCCATTTATATGGACGACTTCTTACTGCACTCGTTATGTATACTTCTTCTCTTGTGACGCCGACACGCTCGAGAAAGTTCATCAACTCTTTTCCCGCTCTCCCACTAAACGGAATGCCGTTACCAATTTCCGTTTCTCCAGGCGCTTCTCCCACAAGCATAAACTTAGGCTTGTCTGGACCACTCCCGTAAACAAATCCTTCAACTGGATAAGTGGCCACTCGCTTTTTCCCTTGTTCTGCTAGCGAATCAGGTATGCGCATTCCCTTCACTTCCTTTTTAAAAAGGTTCTTCTAATGGGTAATGTCGATATTTTTCTAGATTGATTTTCCCATTTTTCTCAAAAATAATTCCTTCTTCTTTTAGCATAGCTCTTTGTTCGCTGTAAGCTTCTGTGTCATTAAATCCTATTTCACCTTTTGCGTTAATGACTCTTTGCCAAGGAAGGTTTTGACTACTGCTCATTGAATGTAAAATACGGACGACCTGCCTAGCCCCCCGTGGACTTCCTGCCTGATGAGCAACCTGTCCGTATGTCATAACTTTACCCGGGGGTATTTGTTTCATAACCGCAATGGCTCTTTCGGTAAATGGATTCATCTTTATGTTCCTTTCAGTAGCAACCTTCTTTATTAATGACTAGTTTATCGAACAAAGGAAAATTTGTTAATAGAGACTCCGAATGGCACGAGATGATCTTATATGAAGTGATGGTAATCTCCCATAGTGATGATCTTCTCACTTATTTATGTACAACGATGTTTAACTGACTAATCTCTTCCCATCCATATGCATGTTCGACTAAACTTTGACTGCCTATTGTTAGATACCGTTTTTTCACAAAAGTGCCTCCGAGCGATTCATAGAATTTTTTCGATTCGTTGTCAGCTAATGCCCAAACAAGCATGCTATGGATGTCGTTCGCAAGAAGAAATTCTACTAATGGTGCTACCAATCTTCTTCCTAATCCGTGTCTCTGGTATTCTTTCAGAATGTAAATGGCATAAAGCTCCCCTTTATACAGGTCGTCACGCTCTCTTTCTGGTCCACCACAGCTAAACCCTACGATCTCTTTATCATCATTTTCAGCGACTAAGATCCGTTCATTGGATTTTTTGTCGGTCAAAATTTTTCTCCATCTATCCGTTCTCGACTCGTAATCAAGATTATCTAAATATTGACTATTAACAATTCCTTTGTAAGTACTTCTCCAGCTATCAACACGGACTTTCGCGATTCCTTCTGCATCTTGTAGGCGGGCTTTTCTGATCTTCATGATATCTCCCTACAGCCTTTCCAATTTGGCTTTTACTTTCAATAGTCTTATCAAATGAATGTCTCGCTCTCTCGTTTTTTCTTTCACAGAATCCGCTCGATATGAAAAAATTCCTTTGCCGGTTTTTGTACCCAATCGACCTTCTTGAACGTACTTTTTTATAATAGAAGGTGCATCTTCCCCTTTGTCTAAATCAGGGGCAAGATTGCCAATGACCTTCTCCCAAATATCGAGACCTCCAAAGTCGGCCGTTTCGATCGGACCAATGAAAGACCAGCGGAACCCAGGACCAGAAGTGATCGCAGTATCAATATCCTCCGCTGCAGCAACCCCATTTTCTAATAAGGAAAAGGCTTCTCGTGCTAGCGCTGCTTGCAAACGATTTGCAATGAGTCCAGGTACATCTTTTTTTAATACAATCGGCTTTTTCCCGATTTCATCTAAAAGCTTAACTGTTCGGCTAACGACCTCATCGTCTGTTTCTGGATGTTTCACAACCTCTACTAAAGGAACTAGATGGGCTGGATTAAAGAAATGAGTAATCAACATTCGATTCGTTGTTTGACTCTTTTCGATTAGACGACCAATTGAGAAAGTAGAGGTATTGGAAGCAATGACTGCCGTTCGAGCTGCTAACTCTTCCAATTGACTAAACAATGCCCATTTCATTTCAAGATTCTCGGGAATGACTTCTATGATAAAATCTGCTTGCCAAACTGCCTCTTTTAAATCAGTTGTTACCTGAATATGACTCATCGCTTTTTCGGCTTCTTCTAACGTAAGGAGTTTCTCTTCTACTTTTAATGCCAAGTTTTTTCGAATTTCATTGATCGCTTTGTCCAAAAAAACGAGTTCTAAGTCGTATAGCCACACAGCTTTACCCGCTTCAGCATAAGCTTGAGCAATCCCATGCCCCATGATTCCAGCTCCGATAACTGCAATGGTCTTCATCTTTCTAACCCCTCTCTATTTAACCAACTTTACGTTGTAATAACGCATTGCTTTAAGCGAACCTTCATAGTCAAATACACCCTGTTCGATTAATTTTCTTAATCGATATTCAAGAAAGGCATCGCCAACATATTGTTCTAAATGACCTAACACAGTGCCAATGAGACGTGCAGATTTCATATACCCTGCTTTCCCGGGCTTTTGATGAAGCTCTTTTGCATATTGAACGAAAAGTGGATCAAGACGATCTTCTTCCACAACTAGAACCTGATCATTTTCCCATATTCTTAATGTGCCATTCTTCTCACTAACCTCAAGCCACTTTTCCTCAAGCTTTCTTCTTTCCTCTTCTGATACTTGATCATCGTCACGGCTATTTTCGATGATGACCCTAATTTTTTCTGGAGAAACTTCCCCTGTATACAAAGGAATAAAGAAAAGATCCTCTTCCTTACAATATTGATCATAAGCTTGATTCGTATTGATGATTTGAATGGAGCCTTTTCTCTCTTTTAACAAAAACATCGTAAGGAATAACCCGATTTGTTCATGTGCATTATCTCCCGCCCAGATCGTGATAGGGTCTTCTTCACGTATATGTTGCACAGTTTGTATCGCTTCTTGAAATTCCCATTCGTATTCTTTTTCATAATATGGATCTAGTGGATCATTGGAGAGATTCTCTTGGAACCATTTTGTTCTTCTAGCGATTCCTTCTTCCGAATCAATTCTTTGAATCGGTCCAATCGAGAAATTATCTGAAATTGATATCACTTTATAAGGATTTGTCGTTTTCATTTTTTTTAGCGCCACTTTTATTAAACCTGCAGGTTCACCAAACACGATATGGATATTCATACTTTTCCTCCTCAAATGATAAAATCGATTCTCTTTTGTTTCTATTCTAGAAAACTATCTTTAATCCTTTTTGAAAAAGGCTTTGTTAAATGATCCTGTTGATTTTTCAACATTCAGCAAAACAACTCGCTTTCCGCGGACGAACGGTTGATCCTCCTCGTGAAAACCACTAGGCCGCTGAAAAAGTCCAAATTTTAAAGATTGAAAAACTGCAAATGAAAAAGGAGCACTCAAAAGACACGTATTTTTGTCTTCATCTTTAAACAACCATTCTTGGACATCGTTAAAATAGCATTTTCAGATAGGATCGTTCTTTTTAAAACGTTATTCCAATGGCAGTGGAAGGCAGCGACTCCTGCGGGAATAGCGCGAGCTGAAAGCCCCGCAAAGAAAGGATCACAGTCTAAGAGCGCAACATCCTGTTGCAACGACTGCGCTAAAACTTCCTGTTTGTCGGAGTAAATTGAAGCCGTGCCCGCGGAAAGCGTCTGCCTAGAACGTAAATCCATGCCTATACTCACTTGGATGTTCAAATAGGACTTTATCAGTGGCCTCAAAACCACACTGCGGGGTCTCGACTCGCTCGTTTTTCCGCAGGAGTCTCATTGTTTTTGCTTCCTATCAATAATATCCGCTAACATAGCCTTGAAAAAAAGAGCCTCAAGAAAGAAGCTCTATGATTATCCACTTTCGTTTCAACTTTACGATCCCATTTCTTAGTCTTCTGAAGTGATCACTTTTACAAATTTCCTTTTCCCCACTTGAATGATTAACTCTTTCTCTATTAATACGTTGTGGTTGATATTCAAGATTTTTACACCATTGATTTTGACCCCTCCATTTTGAATCATTCTTCGCGCTTCGCTTTTTGATGGTTGTAATTGAAGAGCAAGTAATAAATCAATAATGGAGATATTTTTTTCACCTTGCCACTTAACTTCTGGAATATCATTAGGTATCGTGCGTTTTTGAAAGACACGTTTAAAATTCTCTTCTGCCTTTTCAGCACTCTCTACTCCGTGATACATTTTAACAATCGTCTTAGAAAGAAGCATTTTCATATCACGAGGATGAATCGTTCCAGTTTCAAAGTCCTCTTTTAGCTGTTGTTTTGTTTCTAGCGATAAATCGGTAGTCAATTCAAAGAATTTCACCATCAACTCATCTGGCACAGACATGGTTTTTCCATACATATCATTTGGTTCGTCATCGATTCCGATGTAATTCTTTTTGGACTTCGACATCTTTTCTACTCCATCGAGTCCTTCAAGTAGCGGTAAGAGAAGAATGACCTGCTTTTCTTTTCCATATTGTTCTTGAAGATGCCTCCCCATCAAGACGTTGAAATGCTGATCATTGCCCCCAATCTCGATATCACTCTCTAATACGACTGAGTCATACCCCTGCATTAGCGGGTAAAAGAATTCATGCAAAGAGATCGGCTTACCAGTTGATAATCGCTCAGAGAAATCGTGTCGTTCCAGTAATCGAGCAACCGTTATTTTTCCAGCGAGCTGAATCACATCCTCAAGGTTTAATGAGGATAGCCATTCAGAATTATAATGAAGCTCGACCTTTTCCATGTCTAGAACTTTTCCAAACTGTTCAAAGTAAGTATTCGCATTATGCGTCACTTCATCTTCCGTCAACTGAACTCGAGCGGCTGATTTTCCAGTGGGATCTCCGATTTTCCCGGTAGCATCCCCTATGATTAACTGGATGATGTGACCGTTATCTTGAAACTGCTTCAATTTATTTAATACAACGGTATGACCCAAGTGAACATCAGGAGCCGACGGATCTAATCCTAGTTTAATTTTCAATGGACGATTCGTTTGAATCGAATCAACGATTTTCTTTCTAAAATCGCTTCTTGGTAAGATATCCTGTGTCCCAAGAGAATATAAAGCACACTGCCTCTCTACTTCATTCAGCTGTTCCTTTGTCAACAAACTCTCCATCCTATTTCCTTCCTTTCTCTCTTTTATTGAACACAAAAAAACCACGCCCTAAAAAGGGACGTGGTTAACTGCACGCGGTACCACCCTTGTTGAAGAAATGATTCTTCCACTCGTTCGAATAACGGTTCGTCCGTTCTTTGCTACAAATTCCGGTTCACAAAGAAAGCTCCAAGATGTAATTCGCACTTATCTATACGCCGATTCACACCACCCATCGGCTCTCTGGTGTAGGGAAATAAAGTACTACTCATTCCTGTCCTCGCTCATTTTTTATCATTTTAATGTAAAATATATCCTAACAAAGCTTGTTAAGAATAACAAGAACTTTTATTCAAAATTCAGATATTTTAAAGGGTATTGGTAAGCCCTTGTATAATCATTTAAGAGGGTGAGAAGATCTTACTGTATTTACATTTTTATCGGAGGTGAAAAGATGTCGGCACTTCAAGAAACAGCTCAAATCGAAAAAATTTTAAGTAAACAAAAGGCCTATTTTTATGCTCAAAACACAAAGTCCCTTCCTTTTCGAATCAAGCAGCTAGATAAGATTAAAAAAAGGCATCAAATTACACGAAAAAACCATTATTCAAGCTTTAGCAAAAGATCTAAATAAATCAGAACTAGAAGCTTTCTCTACTGAAATAGGCATTATCTATGAAGAAATTAATGTAACAATAAAAAATCTAACTGAGTGGGCAAAACCAAAAAAAGTGAAAACTGCCTTGACACACCTCGGATCCGAAAGTTGGGTCATTCCCGAACCTTTTGGGGTGGCACTGATTATCGCTCCTTGGAATTACCCCATTCAGCTTTCAATTTCTCCTTTAATCGGAGCGATCGCAGCTGGAAATACAGCAATCGTAAAGCCATCTGAACTTACTCCCACCGTTTCTGCATTGATTAAGAGATTACTAAGCAACCTTTATTCAGAGGATTATATCTGTGTCATCGAAGGCGGTGTTCAAACCAGTCAAATCCTTCTTGACCAACCGTTTGACTACATATTTTTTACTGGTAGTGTGCCGGTTGGGAAAGTTGTTATGGAAGCAGCCTCTAAACGACTTATTCCAATCACACTCGAACTAGGTGGAAAAAGCCCTAGTATTGTCCATGAAGATGCCAATATCGATCTTGCCGCCAAGCGAATTGTCTTTGGTAAATTTACGAATGCGGGCCAAACCTGTATTGCACCTGATTACTTGCTGGTGCACAAAAAGATAAAACATCTATTTATCCAAGCAGTAACGAAGTATATTGTCCAATTTTATGGAGAAGATCCCGTCAATAATCCAAACTATTCTAAGATCGTTAATGAACGTCATTTTACAAGACTATTAAATTATTTAAAAGATGGGGACATATTACAAGGAGGGAAATTTGATGAGAAAAGTCATCACATTGAACCCACTCTGCTTACAAATACACCACTGGACTCTTCTGTCATGCAAGAAGAGATATTCGGACCGATTTTCCCTATTATTGATTACTCGACAATCGAAGAAGTGATCGAACTCGTTCGATCACGCCCTAAACCCCTAGCCCTTTATCTATTCACGAATAACCAAAAGGTTGAGAAGCAGATTCTGAGCAATCTCTCATTTGGAGGAGGTTGTGTAAATGATACACTCATGCACATTGCTACCCCTCATTTACCATTTGGTGGAGTAGGAGAAAGCGGCATGGGGAATTATCATGGCAAAAACAGCTTTGAAGCATTTTCGCATTCGAAAGCAGTACTTAAGCAAACGAACAAATTTGATTTCTCATTCCGCTATCCTTCTGCTAAAAATGGATTGAAAATTTTGCGTAAAATAATCAAGTAAATCATGTGTGGTCTCGACTTGCTCGTTTTCCGCAGGAGTCTCTTCATTTTTGCTTCCTATCAACAACATGATCATTTAACAAAGCCTATTAATAAAATTCAATTGACTATTCAGCAATTCCATCCATTTTATTATCCATTCAACTACATTTTGCACTATCCGCCACTTACTCATGGGACTACGCCCTTCACATTCCTTGAAGATGGGGGCTTTTCCGCCTGTTTTAGATAAAAAAGGATCAAGAAAGCACTCAATTTACGAGAATCTCAGTCAGATGTGGACTATATTTCTTCCAACGAAGAAGGTATGATAGATGAAGAGAAAAGCTACGTTGGGAGTCAAAAATTATGGATGAAAGACTTCACTCATTTGATCCTTTTAAAGGAATATTTGGAAACTTAGAAAATTTAGCAGACGCGATCAGTGATACGTTAAATTGTCCGGTTACAATCGAAGATTTTAACCATCGTTTATTAGCATACAGCACGCATGAAAACAGTACAGATCAAGCTCGAATAGCCACGATCATTGGGCGTCGTGTTCCTGAGAAAGTAATTAATAATTTATGGAAAGATGGCATCATACCCAAGCTCCAACAAAGCGATGAGCCGCTCCGGATTCCTTCCATTGAGAAAATTGGATTGGGAGATCGAGTTGCAATATCCATAAGAAAAGGAACGGAAGTACTAGGATACATTTGGGCGCTTGAAGTGGATAAGAAGTTAACGGATCAAGAGTTACTTTTATTAAAGAAAGCAGCGCTTGCAGCCAAGAATCATCTTCTCCAACATCATGCAGGTACGAAAAAGAGAGAAGAGAATAATCAAGAATTTTTCTGGCAGATGTTAACGGGACATCTTCAATCTGAGAATGAAATTCAAGGAAAGCTCCAACGTTTATCATTGGGCAATATATTACCATATACGATTTTAATTTTTCAATTTCCAGAAGAGATTGATGTAAAGACGGAAAAAAACATCTCCTATTTGACGACGACAATCCAAAGTGTCCGTACCCCTTTCACTGCAAATGATGAGAATATTTTTATGGTTCTAGCGACGACCAACAACAATCAACCAATGATCGAACGTGTGGAAGAATTTATTGCCTCTTTTGTTTTGCAAATGAAAGAACGATTTGGCGTTTTAGGAATTAAGGCGGGATATGGTGGTATTTATGAATCTTTAACCAATGTTGAGAAGAGTTACCATGAAGCCTTGACCGTCTTAAGTTTAAAAGATAAATTCATTGATGAAATTCCCTTCATTTTCAATTATCGTGATCTTGGTCTTTATCAGTTTTTAGAAGAGATTTACCGAAAGCAGCTGCGAGATGGTTATAAAAATGAGAAATTAGAGCTTATTCAACAATATGATTTAAAGCATCATACGAATCTTTACGAAACACTTGAAACATTTTTAAATCACGATGACCATGTACAAGAAGCAGCAAAGGCTCTCCATATCCATACAAATACACTAAATTACCGTCTGAAGAGAATAGCTGAAATGACTGGGCTTAATTTTCGAGACCCCGCTCAAAAAATGATGATTTATATTGATATCAAAATCAGAAAATTATATAAGTAAGAGCCTTTGTAGAAATCTACAAAGGCTCTTCTTTTTTTTTTGTAAAATCAACAAAGCTTTAAAGTCTTCAAGCTACTATACTATATTCATATTCAACTAATGAGAACGTATTCATTGTAAGCGTCTTGCGCTTAATTCACTATATTGGAGGATACAATTATGCTTATCGGTGTACCTAAAGAAATTAAAAACAACGAAAATCGAGTAGCCATCACACCATCAGGAGTTGTGGCTTTCACCCAAGCTGGTCATCAAGTCATGATCGAAACAGATGCAGGATTAGGAAGCAGCTTTACAAATGAAGATTATTTAGCCGCTGGCGCAACAATCGTTGAACTTGCTAGTGACGTTTGGACAAAAGCTGATATGGTTATGAAAGTGAAAGAACCTATTGCTTCAGAATATGTTTATTTCCGTAAAGGTCTTATCCTATTTACTTATCTTCATCTAGCAGCTGAACCAGCACTTGCTGAAGCACTTGCTGAAAGTGGAGTGACTGCAATCGCTTATGAAACAGTTGAACATAACCGTACACTGCCACTATTAACACCAATGAGTGAAGTTGCAGGACGTATGGCTGCTCAAATCGGTGCTCAATTCCTAGAAAAACCTAAGGGTGGAAAAGGGATTTTACTTTCAGGAGTGCCTGGCGTAAAACGTGGAAAAGTAACGATAATTGGCGGCGGGGTTGTTGGAACCAATGCTGCAAAAATCGCAGCTGGTCTTGGCGCAGATGTGACGATTATTGACTTAAGTCCAGAACGTCTACGTCAGCTGGACGACATTTTTGGAAACACAGTGAGCACGTTAATGTCTTCTCCACTTAACATTGCGAATGCGGTTGCTGAATCTGACTTAGTCATCGGAGCTGTTCTTATTCCTGGAGCAAAAGCACCAAAACTTGTTACTGAAGAAATGATTCAAGCAATGAACCCAGGCTCGGTTATTGTTGACGTTGCGATTGACCAAGGCGGAATTTTTGAAACAGTCGATCGTATCACAACACATGATGCGCCTACTTACGAAAAACATGGTGTTGTTCATTATGCAGTGGCAAATATGCCTGGAGCCGTTCCACGGACTTCAACCATTGCTTTAACGAACGCTACTGTTCCTTATGGCTTACAAATCGCCAACAAAGGCGTGAAGCAATCTATTTTGGATAACAAAGCACTTGAATTAGGTGTTAACCTGTACGAAGGTCAAATCACCTACGAAGCTGTTGCCCGCGATCTTGGCTTAAACTATGTGCCAATTAGTGCAGCAGTTAACAACGAATTTACACCTGTTTAATCGATTAAGGGACTGTGCTAAAAGTCATTTAAATGGACTTTTAGTGCTGTCCCCTTTTTTTAATTTTTGCCTTGTTAAATGATCATGTTGATTTTTCTGCATTCAGCAAAACAATCGACTTTCTGCGGACGAGCGGTCGGTCCTCCACCGGCAAACAGGAGGTTTAAGCGCAGGAGGATCGTTTTTTTGCTTCTTATAACATAGCTAAAATTTTAAAAAGTACTTTTGCTTCATTACTTAAACCGACCTTTTTTATAGGTTTAACGGAAGATACAAATCGACAACTGTTCCCCACTTCTGTTTGCTGCTAATAACCACTTCACCATTGTGCTCTCTTGCCACTTTATAACAAACCGTTAGTCCTAATCCTGTCCCTTGATTTTTAGTTGTATAAAAGGGCTCACCCATTCTTTTTAAATCTTTCTTTGAAATGCCGACTCCATTATCAATTATCCGAATTCTTAACATGTGATCTTTAACATGTTCTGCTTTAATTTTAATAAATCCCTCATTTGATATAGCATCAATCGCATTTTTTAAAAGGTTAATAAGAATTTGTTTAATGACGTTTTTTTCAATTCCATGACACTGAATGTCTTCTTTATTCGCTAAAATAACGGTAGCGTTCTTAAGAGCTGCGCTACTTGCAAACAGTGTATTTACTTCACTTATTATCTTCCATACATCGAAAGGATCACCTTGATTTGGACCAGCTTGGGGTTTTGACATAAACAATAATTCTTCCGTAACTTCAGTAATACGCTCAATTTCGTCAGAAACAATCGATAAATAGAAATTTCGGTCTTGACTTCCTTCATTTTCCTTTATTAGATCGATAAACCCTTTAATAGACGTAAGAGGATTTTTTATTTCATGTGCTATCCCGGCAGCCATTTCCCCAATGACCTTTAGATTTTCCGACTTGACCAATAATTTTTCTGTTTCTTTTCTCTCTGTTACATCAAACCCTAAATAGAGCTTATAATCTTGCTCTCCCTTATACTTGACGGTTACATTCTTCCAATCAACAATTCTTATTTCTTCATTAGAACTCCTAACTCCAATTACGTTATCGAGTTCCTCCTCTATTTCGAACATTTTCTCCGTAAATATTTTTTCATTCAATCCTAGAAAAGGTTGATTTTGCAAACCAAAAAGTTTTAAGCAAGCATTGTTTACTAGAACAAGATTATCCTGATTATTTTTCACATAAATATAATTTGGACTTACATTGATTAACGTTTCTAAAAAAGAGCTTTGATTTGTCAAATCGTTATTCATCTTATTGATCGTTTGAAGATGCATCGATAAATAGCAGATAAATAATACAATCGTTACGAACACACAACTTAAACTTGAGAAGAAAAGAGGGATTAATAAAAAACCGCTTAATATTCCATTGAAAAAAATAAAAAATGTCGAAAATACAAACCATTTAAAAAAGTTACGTAACAATTTATCTGTAATAAAAAGACACGTTACAAATAGAAGGAATGTATTAATGAATACAAAAAGAAGGCAAATATTAAAGGTAAATGACCACGATCCATATACAGGATAATAATGCGAAAGCCAAAAGTTTGAATTATATTCAAGTTCAACAATTCCATATTTCGTAAAATTTAGTAAGTAAACGATCACTCCAATAGCACTCATTAAATAAAGTCCGAACTTATTAACGAAATAGAAAACAAGTTTATTTCGGATAGGTGCTTGAATCAATTTTTTCTTTATATAGTACGCAAAGTAATACATAAGAGGCATAATCATAATCGATCCCACTCGAAAAATACGAAAAAGTAGATCAATGCTCTCTTTTGATAGAACTCTTTGTGAATATAATATGGCAATATCGATTTGCCATAAACTTAAGAGGAGCAAAAATAAAAATATACCTAGAGTTAAGGAATTTCGTGTATTAAAGATTATGACGATACTAAATATAAGTGGGATTAGTGCGATAGAGAATAATAAGATAAATTCCATTTAGTTTCTCCTTTAATCATATTCATACGAGGAGACAATTCCAAACCCCACGGTATTCATTTCCATTTAAATGATCGCGGATTATGCGTTCAAATTAATCGGTTCGAAACATGAAAGTAACACGAAAAACTACATCACCTAAAATGATCCTATATTGGAATAGCATCATTTCAAATTTCAACTTTCAACTTATTAAAAACCATGAATTTAAAAGAAAATAATTTTCATATGGTGAAATTACATTTTTTCTAGTTCTATCGTATCAAATATGAACACAAAATTCTTTAATTACTTGCTATGCGCAAGTTTTTTTTTGTAATTTCCCGATTGGTTTCATCATGCAGGATTTAATTAAGATTCACTTGAAATTTCAATTCTTGTCTTACTTATTAAAACATAAGCTTTAGCAAGGAGGGATATACATGATTGAGTCATTTTTGAGTCAAGTAACCATCGATCCTCAAATCGCTATTCTTGTTCCTACGCTTATGGTACTCGGTTATGCGTTTAAGAAAACACCTAAAATTCCTGATTGGGTCATCATTTGGCTTCTACTTCTATTTGGGGTATTGGCAAGTGGTTGGAAATTAGGTTTTGACTTTAATGGGATTGCCAATGGATTTATTGCGACAGGTGCAGCTATTACAACTCACCAATCCTTAAAACAAACCTTTTTTGCTCGTATTATGGACAAAGAGAGAGGAAAAAAAGCGTAGCAGGTATTTCTTTTTCTCTACTCCTTCAATTATGATACTTGGTCATCATCTACTTCTGCAGGAGTCATTTTAATCGTTAAGAACCTTCGCTTTTTTCTTGTTTACGATAACGACAACCATATGATAAAATAAAAGTGACAAATATATCATATTTTACATTTATTTGTAAAATATTCTCGAAAGGAGAGGGGTACATGTCACGTGTCACTGAGACAGTGCTTGTCGTAATCGGTTTGGTGATCAACATTTTGATGATTGTAGTAGGTGCTATTCTCGCATCCATTTCTCATAACGCAGATTTTTTGCATGAAATGGAAAGTGAATTGACCACGAACCCTGATTTAGCTTCGTTAAATGTCGACCCTTCACAAATCACAGATCTTATTAGCAGTGTCGGCTGGGGTTTCGTAGTTGTCGTCGTAATTAGCACCATATTAGCGATCGTATCCTTTCCTGCTTTAAGACGAAATCGAAAGCCAAAGTTAGCTGGCTGGGTGTTAATTATTAGTGGTCTGCTTGTAGGATTAGCTACATTATTAATCGGTTGGTTACCAGGTCTCTTATTCTTAATAGCTGGCATTCTTTGTTTTACAAGAAAAGGTTCGCCCCCTCAAACTCTATAGTTTGATTGAAAAGATCCTGATCCCGTTCGCATTTACAAACGGGATCAGGATCTTTTTTTTAAGAAGGCTTTGTTAAATGATCATGCTGATTTTTGTACATTCAGCAAAACAACTCGCTTTCCGCGGATGAACAGTCGAGTCTCCTTGCGAAGAAACCCATGTCCACTGAAGAAGTCCTCTTGGAATATCACTACTCGTATTTTTCTCCTATAAGACGTAGATTTCCGTTTTAGGCAGACGCTTTCCGAGACCACCTGGAACGAAAAAAATCAACAGTGCCATTTATTTGAATATAAAAAAGGGAGCGCTCCTAATAGTCCATTTAAGTGACTTTTGGGACTACTCCCTTTTCCTATTTTTTTGAATTAAACGCCACAATATCAGACAAGCAACTTCTCGTGACGGTTTATTACTCTATACGTACAAGAATGGCATTTCCTGTTTCCCCCACTTTTAAATAAGCATATTTAACATCGCGCTGCAGTTTGATCCCTTTCCCTTCCTGTACGAAGTAAGTTTCTGTTCCAAAGACGATTTCATTTTGGCCATTAAAGCGTCCATTTAGAAGAACATCCCCCTCTACTCTATGGTACGGTTTATTCCATCCGCTTTGCGTGTGAACATAGCCAGCGTACTCATATACTCCTTGATTATTCTCTCTCAAAACCACCTTGACCCTTTCACGTTGATGTGTCGTCTTTTGCAGATCTGGTATCATTGAAATATCATAGCGCAATTGAACATAATCTCCTTGTAGCATGGATCGTGGATCAACCGGTGCTAACTTCACTTTTACAGATGTTCCATTTTTCAACAATGCCTCATTCGTCGTTGCTTGATAAAAAACAAAGCCTACTTGCAAGATCAACACAATCAGAATGAAAAGCCATTTTTGCTGAAATTGTGGTTCTTCCCTCTTTTCTCGAAATCTGTTTTTTTTCATAATAAATGGTAACAGCTAAGAAAAGGAATCCTAATATTAGAAAGAGGATGGACTTATTCACAAGCGTCCACGCTAGATCGTAGTATTTATATCCAATAAATAAGAACCAAAATACGATGCTGATCAGCCATTCCCATGGGTGTTCCTCTCTTTTCACTAAGAAAACGAGAGCAGTGACGATCACGAAGAAACTTATATTGTACATAATTGATAGGACACCTGCTGTATCAATAACCGTTAAGCTGAGAAAAGCGCTAAAGGCAATGACTAAAGCTAAATAGCGCGTCACTTGATCTTTCGTTTTGATGAAGGAAAAGCCTGTATTGAGTATTAGAAGCGAAAGTAACAACCCTTGCATTTCCCACCATCTTGTCAAAATCGCGATCAGAACAAGATTGAGTAGAAGATAGTGAAATACCTTCATCCCTGGACGATTGATCAAGAAATAGGCGATGCCTAGCACGATGAATAATAGGCAGCGATAGACAATATGATCATCGAATAAACTTGTGCCTGTTGCAATAAGAAAACCTGTCGCGAGAATCGTATATCTCACTTGAATTGGCCACTTTACAAGTAACCCAGGAACGACTAAAGCTACTAACGAAAAGAAAAATAATATCGTTGACGAACCTTGAGGGTATAAGAGAAAGAACAACCCAAAGATCGCACTCGTTGCAAAAACTGTAGCTGTAAAAGTAAAAATCATGGTGACGATCAATTTCACCAAGTCATTCTTTGGATGGGCTCCAATTACTTTCAACACTTTTACACTTAAAAGAACAAGACCGATGGCTAATAACAAGAAGAAAAACAATGTCCATTCCCCGTAATACTTGCTCACCCAATCCAACGATTTAATTACAGCATAAATGGCAGCAAAGATGCCAAGTAAAGAAAGAACGATTCGTTGGTGATTCACTTTTATCCAATAGTAAAAACCGCTTACTAAGACCACGATATAAAAAAGATTAATAAAAATGTTATATGAAGGAAATTCGTAAGAAACCGCCAAATAAATCAACAATAGGTTCATAACGATAAACGAAGTGTATTTTATCGTTTTAGATTTTATATATTTTGGACCACTTAGATAAAATAAAAGAGCATTTAAGATCGTAACACCAAAAGTCATCCAAAATAGTTCGTGTTCAGTCCAATCGATGAAGTAACTTGTTGGGTATATATAAAATCCGATTGTGAAATGAAGTAAAAGATAACTTAAGATGTAGAAAGGCGCATACCTCGTGATAATTGCTAATAAGAGCACCGGAATAAACCAAATGAAAAAGAGAAGATAACTGTCTGCATGAGAATTATATATTTGACCGATAAGTGCGACAGATATTCCAAACGTAATGCTAGATGCCACCAGTATCCAGTCACTCAAAAACCGCTGGTGTTTAACCAGTTTTAATAATAGATAATGGATGGCGTAAAAAAAGAGAACAAGACCGATGCTCAATCCAACTTTTGTTAGCCGATCAAACCCTGGCCAGTTAGATGCAAAGAAGTAAAAAACACTTGCTAATATTAAGCTTATCGCTAATAAATAACCCGTTTGAATCAATCTGTTGTTCAAATGACTCCCCCCATTCTTAAATAATCAACTAAGACTAATCCTTTTATTATTATTCTAGATCGAACCTCAATAATCCTATGTCAGTTAGAATGCTCTTAGCCTATTAGGCGTAAAAATCTACTATATAGTTACACCTGAGAAGTAAAAAAATAGGGGGCAGACCTACAACGAAAAGTGGAAGTGACGCGTTCGAGGTTCTGTGAAAATTCGAGCGGCTAGGTAAACGTTTTTTGATCGCCGTCAGCAGGGTAGATTTTTCCCATGGACTCAAGGAGCTGGAACTAGACATCACGAAAGGTGGAAGGCAACGACTTCACCACGCACATCCTTTGTCCCAAAGCAATTTGCGCTTGGAGACTAGATCCAAATAACGGGGTGAAAACAACTATGGGTTCTAATCTTTAAATAAAAAAACCTTAGCTTCATAGATCGGCTAAGGTCACTTACGTGCTTGCTTTAATTGAGTAATTGACCATCTAGAAGGCCCATTACATTCCTTTTAGAAGATCTTCGTATTCTTCAAGATGATTAGTGGTAATCGCAATATTGTATAAAGCTCGGTAAAACTGCTGGCTATCTAATTCAAATAAAAATGAATTTTCAAACCCTCGTGCGGTGTGAACACCAAAATCCCATACTGCTTCATGATCTCTTGGATTAATCGTTCTTGCCATTAGACCTAATACTTTTAATATTTCAGTAGCAACAATGACATTGTCTTTCGCATAGTGCCTAATGTAACCTAAACCGTTGTACAAATAATGGCTAAAATCTCTTTCTTGCATGACCAAGCGAAGATTGTATTCTTTATCAACTAAATACCTGGAAAATTCAACTGAACAAGAAATCGATGCTAGAACTTCCCCTAATTGGTAAATGGCATTCGTCGCTGTTTTAGGATCATAATTTCCTAGAGCACGAATCGCCACCTCCACAAGCTTGTTTATACTAAATTCAATATCTTGAACTTCGGTTTGCTTTTTCCGAATACTGAAAAAGGCACGATATTTGTCTTCATCTATTTCATAATCACCTTTCTTCCAATAGGTGATGATAGGTGTCGATTCAAAGACATAACTCCCTAATGTATACTCCATATTTATGATAAGATCATCTTTTTCTGCTTCTTCAATCATCGAAACGAAATCAATGAGTTGGATATAACCTGAGCTGCCTGATTTTAAAGTTGTTCCTAAACCTTCTCTCTTGTCACCTTGAACATCATTTAAATCTCTCACTCGATATTTATCAATTTCATCTAGCAGTGTGCTTTCAACGATTCTAAGTGCTTCTTTTTTCATATCACTTGTCATTTGATTTACTTGCAACCAAGCCACTGCATGATTAATAAAAAAGATGAAGGTTCCGATCGATAAGAGGGCTAGAAATGTAGCAAATACCGGCACTGCAAAATAGTATTCCGTGATTCTTTTATTAAGAAATAGAAAAGATAAAAGCACATAGAAAAAACTACCTGTAAAGATTCCAAGAACGCGTTGTGTCGCTTTACTTGCGATAAAATTCTTGAGCATTCTTGGAGAAAACTGACCAGAAAACGTTGTAAAAACGACTAACACTAAGTTGAAAGTAAATGTAGTCAGCGTCAATATTGCTGCCGTGAGCGTCCCAACAAGGGAAAGCGTAAGACCATAATCAACTGCGAAAAATGGGCGCATTCGATCGCCTAAGTCATAGTTCAAATCGCCATATAACGCCGCGATTAAAAACAAAAGAGCAAAAAACACATAGAGAACTGGTGTAAACCATAGGTTTGATTGTACTTGGTGCGACAGTTCTCTCTCTGACATTCTTGTGTATTTTTTTAAATATCGATCTAAAAGATATGTTTTCACCATCTAGACGATTCCTTTCTACTAGATCCAGATTATATCGAGTTTTTTCAAAATATGAATATGAATAGAAAAAACAGAAACTTCAGAAGACAATTGTCTGCTTCTTATGTGAATTTTACCTAAAAGTAACAAAAACAAACATGTAATATTTGGACATTTTATCTACTATGACTGATGAAGCACAATATACACATTTGAATTCAACTGACACTCTACTCTTGACGGAGAAATTTTCACATTAAATAACCTTTACGATTCCGTTATAACTAACTTAAAAAAATAGCTTAAGAAATTCAATATAAGTGAAGAACGCCGTTATATCATTTAGGCTGAACGAGACGATAATGTAAATAAACAAATGAATAGAAAAGAAATTGTTTGCATAAAATGTTTCCGCTCATCATTTCTATCTTGTTTATTGTCAGTTATAACAAAAAAGACTGTCATTTATACCATATGAGTTAATTTAATCATACCTATTTCAGATCATATATACGAACGTTTCTATGAAATCTTTGCATGACAATCGGTTTCCATTCTCGCGGTACGCTTTCCGCGGGCTTCGCTCCAGCCTCCCCGTCACTGCGTTCCACTCCCATTCAGTAACGGTGTAAAAAAGGTTAAGTCACCTTTCTATTTCTAAGTTCCAATCTCCAAACGTCCTCTTCTCCATAAACTTGACCAGTAGGTTGAAATCCAATGCTTTGGTAAAGATCACTTGCAACTTTGTTCTCTTTATACACAGTTAGTCGAATTTCTTCGCACTGAGGGAAGCGATTTTCAATCCAACGAACCATTTCTAGTAATGCAGCTTTTCCATACCCTTTATTTTGCTGACTTTCGTCAATTAGAAAACCATTTATCCAATACATATCAGTCGTACTTTCTTCAAAAGCATGCATAATGAATCCCACCATCGTCTCATCGCTGTATAGAGCGAATGGAAGATAGTCCACGTTGTCACCATCTGGTTTGATAGAAACTTTCGCTAACGAAACCGCCACCGAAGGAACAAATTTCTCTTGGTGAACACCAACTTTTAATTTTAGTGACTCTTCCCAATTTTCACGGTTAACAACTTTTAATTGTATGGTCATAAATAACCTCCTAATATGCCTTGCCTATTATAGATTTGTGGGTGTTCCTTGGTGGAAAACCATTTGCCACTGACCTTTGTTTTCTTTCCAGATTGAACTTCGTATCGAATACTTCATGTCGTTACGCCTAAGAACTCGAAAGGTTGTTAAATACACATTCTCTGCTAACCTTTTAGCCTGAAATCCCGTCAGTTCCATCTCAATCTTGTCTTCTTCAGGCAGTCTTTCTAAAATCATTTCTTTTGTAAAAGTTCGACCTGAACTACCATGTTCAATAAAATCATCCGCCAAGAGTACTTCAAGATCTGCTACCGATTTACGAATTGCAGGCTCTAATAATTTTTCTTCTAATAACCTTAGTTGGACTTCCATTGTTACGTGTTTCATTTATTATTCCCCCTTAAGACTCACCTTTATCTCTCAACTGTCCCTGGATACTTCTTATAAAAGGCATTCAATTTCTCCTTATCATTGATTGTTGCTTCAATGATTTCTTTTCTCCATAAGTCTTCATTATCTGCATAAAGTCGCAAATCTTTCCCGTAAAACTCTTCTAATTCATTTCTAGTAATGGTGAATAACTCTTGCTTATTTGTTTCTAAATGAAACTTAATAACTTCAACATTATCGACTAAAATAAATAGTGTTGATGCATTGTTGAGAAAGGCTTTTTTTGTTTGTTCTGTATTCCAATATTCCTCAAAATTCTCCGCTTTATCATCTGTATTGTGTTTAGATCCATAATTTACAGTTATGCCATAGGGTTGTTTTTTCGTTTCTAAAGAAATTTCTTTAACATATCTCCCAGCTATAGAACCTTTTACGATATGAAAGATGGCACTATTATCTCCGACATATGAATTTTTATAAGCTATGAGCTTTGCTATGCTTTCGTCTTGGTGAATTTGATTCGATTGACAGCCTATTAACATTAGCAAAGCAGCGAACACCATGATGGATAAAAATGAATGCTTCATATTGTTATCGCTCCTTAACCTGTTTTGTAGGTAATTATACGATACAAAACGCTCTTAGTTTCACTTTTTTTCCAAATATTGAAATAGCACTCCATTCTTAATCATTTCAATGAGATTAAGTGCTTTATTTCGAATGATGAAATTGATTCAATTAATATCTATTTAGTTTTCAGCTTCATTATTTTTAAAAAAGAAATATCTGAATTCTCTGTGCAAAAGAAGTTTTAAGCTATGTGATGAGGGAATATTGGTCTTGATACCTAAATTTGATCAGGAGGTTTTTAAGATGAGTAATAAAATAGAAAATCAGGTGGAGAAAGAACTTCTTCAAACTGACTCTGAGAAAAAAGAAGAAATCTTACAAAACTTTGACCGATTTAAAGATTATTTAGGAAACCAAGTATCTAAAGGCGAAAAACTTGGTTTAGGTGAAGAGACTTTAGCTAAAGGTGCTGAAAAAATTGGTGACTATTTAGCTAAAAAGGAAGAGCCGAGAAATCGTGAAGAAAAGCTGCTACAAGAATTATGGAAAGTTGGCGACAAAGATCAACGTCATCAACTGGCACATCTTCTCGTTCGTTTAGCACAAACTACAAATTAATCATTCAGGCGGGATGCTCCCACTCTGTAAAAAAGAACGTTTCCGAAGTGTCGGAAGCGTTCTTTTTGTTAGTTGACTGATTCCTCTTTTATTTACCAGCTAATACGTTAATGTATTCTCTTAAGTATTCGGGTAGATCTGGTGGCCTGCGACTTGATATGATATTTCCATCGACAATGACAGCTTCATTTACCCAAGTGGCTCCGGCATTTTCCATGTCATCTTTAATCCCTGGGGTACTGGTTACTTTTTTTCCATTTAAAATTTTCGCAGAGATTAGGACCCAGCCAGCATGACAAATCTGTCCAATAGGCTTTTGAGCGTCATTCATCTTTTTGACTATATCAATAACCTCATCATATCTTCTTAACTTATCTGGCGACCACCCTCCAGGAACGAGTAACGCATCATAGTCATCAGAATGAATATCTTGCCAAGAGAGATCGGATACGATCGGAACACCATATTTCCCCACGTATTCTGTGTCTGCCTTTTCTCCAACTATATGAACGACCGCCCCTTCCTCTCTCAAGCGGAGTACTGGATACCATAATTCTAAATCTTCAAAGTCATCACTAACCAATTGAAGAATTTTCTTGTTTTTCAGCTTCATTCCTACATCCTCCTCAATTTCAATATCTTCTCTTATTCTCAAAGACAAAAAACAAAAAAGCAAATGATACAAAACAATATCATTGCTTTACTCAACCGGTTCCTGCAGACATAGCTGCAATAGGAATCAATAAACATAAAATCATTTTTAAATTTACTAATCTTTTCACACATTACTTGACAAAAGAATAATATGGTATTAAATTTGCACCAAGGAAACTTTTATTACTAAGGACAAAACATTCCAACAAAATCAACTGAATTTATGGAGAAAAAAATTTCATTCTTTTTTTGCCTTAGGGCAACTATTATGAACAAAGAAAAACTCTTAATTATTTCTTGTCCTAACTACAACCCTACAAATCAGCACTATGCATCTATATATCTCATCCACTTCGCAATGAGAATCATTTAAAGCTTTTTTCAACAGACTTAGATTAAAAGCAAGAGCGCATGTTCGTTCGATTACCAATGCTTCTGAATCTGGAAATCTCGAAATTAATTATGAGAAGAGATTTCACATAACGACCAATCAATATCTACTTTTGTAAAACAAGTAAAGAATCATCATAGTTACACAAAAAAGGGGTGCAAACCGCTTTCAAGACCAAGAAACATATGAATGAGATGAGCAGCATACAAAAGGAGGCGTTTCAATTGAATGAACAATCGATTCGAACAGAAGTGACATTGAAACAACAAAAAACATTGAATATAGAGACACACCTATCTACCACAAAAGGAATAAAAAGACTGCTTCCCTTTATGGGTCCAGCTTTTATTGCGTCCGTTGCATACATTGACCCAGGAAACTTCGCAACGAATATACAAGCTGGATCAGAATATGGCTACATGCTTTTATGGGTCATACTTGTTTCTAATATTATGGCCATCTTAATTCAATCACTTTCAGCGAAATTAGGCATTGCAACGGGAAAAAATTTACCTGAAATTTCAAGAGAACATTTCCCAAAGAGTGTATCTATTGGTTTATGGATACAAGGTGAGTTAATCATTATGGCTACTGACTTAGCGGAATTTATCGGAGCAGCGCTCGGTCTTCATTTATTAAGTGGGTTAGCTATCCTCCCTTCAGCCCTTATTACAGCAGTCGCATCCTTTCTCATTTTAGAATTACAGCGTAAAGGATATCGTCCGCTTGAAGCTGTTATAGCTGGTATGGTATTAATCGTCGTTATGGCATTCGGATTACAGGTTTTCTTCTCACAGCCAGATGCTGGACCGCTCGTTAAAGGCTTATTTACCCCTCACTTCCAAGGAACCAATAGTATTCTACTTGCTGCAGGAATTCTAGGGGCGACCGTTATGCCACACGCTATTTATCTTCATTCCGCGTTAACACAAAAGAGAATCGTTGGAAATACTCAATCGCAGCGAAAACAAATCTTTAAACTTGAATTTCTAGACATCCTGATTGCCATGATTATTGCGGGTGCCATTAATGCGAGTATGCTTATTGTCGCAAGTGCATTGTTTCATAAAAACCATTTAAAAATTGCAGATTTAACAATCGCTCATGATCAGCTTGGAGCTTTAATCGGACCATTTGCCGCTATGTTATTTGGGGCCGGTTTACTTATTGCAGGTTTATCTAGTTCTTCCGTTGGCACCATGTCCGGTGATGTCATCATGCAGGGATATATTCAAAAACGCATTCCGATTTATGTACGACGATTAGTCACAATGGCTCCTCCACTTATTATTATTATTTTAGGAGTCGATCCAACGAAAGCACTAGTATTAAGTCAAGTCATATTATCATTTGGTATTTCTTTTGCTTTGATTCCTTTAATTGTTTTTACTAGTAATCAAACGATTATGGGGACGTTAGTAAATAGTAAAATCGTTACTTATGCTGCTTGGGTAATATCCGCATTAATCATTGCGCTAAATCTGTTTTTACTTTATCAAACTCTATTATAAGAGGGCTATGGTAGCAAATGATCGAATGATGTTGATAGGAGGAAAAAAAGCCGAGATTCCTGTGAAAGAGCACTCCGATTCGCTTCTAAGACACATGTTTTAGACTTGTTGACATTCCCCCTCCAAAAAAAGAAGCACTTTTTTGCATATCAACACGTTTTCAGCGTCATCTGTGAGACCTCAAAGAAGCTTGCAACGAGAAGACTCAGCGAACTCGTCTGACTGAGACGGAAATCAACGTATTATACTCGCATTGACGGTCCAAGAAAACTTTTTCAGTGCCTTCTGCTTTTTCAGGAGGATGCTCGACTGTTCGTTCGCGGAGAACAAGTTGTTTTGCTAAATGTAGAAAAATCAACATGATCGTTTAATAAGGTATATTTTTAAAACGATGCTGTCTATGAAGGTTCATTTTTAAACCGTTCATGCATTGAAGTGGAAGGCAGCGACTCCTGCGGGAACAGCACGAGCTGAAAGCCCCGCAGGAACGCAGTGACGAGGAGATTAAAGCCGTGCCCGCGGAACGCGTCTGCCTGGAACGGAAATCAACAGCTTGTAAGAGAAAATCAACAAAACGTTTTTTGTCTTCATCTTTAAAGAGAAATTGAATCAGATCGTTCTTTTTTAACCGTTCCTGAATGGTAGTGAATGGTAGTGAATGGCGGCGACTCCTGCGGGAAAAGCGTGTCCAAGTGAGACCCCGCAGGAGCACAGCTCACGAGGAGACTCACGGACCGCCCGCGGAAAGCGTCCGCCTAAAACGAAAATCTACTCACTCATTTTTATAATGAAAAGAGAGACACCCTTATATTTCACCTCCTATGCCAGGAAGCTTCAGTTGTGCAAACTCATACAGTATAGTAAACTTTTGATGATACGATTGTATAAGGAGGAGCCGGGATGCCAACACCGAGCATGGAGGATTATATTGAGCAAATTTATTTGCTTATCGATAATAAAGGCTACGCGCGGGTTTCCGATATCGCCGATGCTCTATCGGTCCATCCTTCTTCCGTCACCAAAATGGTTCAAAAACTTGATAAAGAAGAATATTTAGTCTATGAAAAATATAGAGGCTTAATTCTAACGAATAAAGGCAACAAAATGGGTAAACGTCTTGTAGACCGTCATGAGTTGTTGGAACAGTTTTTGAGAGTAATTGGAGTTAAGGAAGAACATATCTACGAAGATGTTGAAGGAATTGAACATCACTTGAGTTGGAATTCCATTCAACGAATCAACGATTTACTTCTCTATTTTGAAGAAGATCCCCAACGTGTAACAGAACTACAAACCATTCACCAAAAACCCGATCTATAGTTTCGATTAAGCCTTCCAACCTTGGAAGGCTTTTTTGCATCCTTTATTCTTTAAACTTCACTCTTTCCCATCCTGCTATCCCCTTTCCAAATCCTCTTTTGTTGAATTCCAGAAAACATAGATTATAAATTTCGAATATTGAATCTTTTTTATTTTTTACTATAGCTTTTAAAGTATAAAAAATTTACAATATGGTTAATTACCAATAAAAGGTTGTGTTTATTTGAGCGAACGTATTGATAAATTAGCGCAGAGAATTAGGGTTATTGAAGAGGAGTTAAGCATTGTTAAAACCGAATTAAAAGACCTCGAAGAAATAACCGCTGACACCACAATCACACCTAAGAATGAACAACTGAAGAAAGTTCATCCTCCTGCAGCAAGAGCCTTAGGCATGAAACCATACCAAAACGGTAAGAGATCGAAAGAAGAAGTTCATATAGAAGATTTGGTAAGTGAATGGTTACCCCGCATTTTCATCTTTGTTTTTATTCTCGGAATCATCTGGGCGTTTATTGCCGCTTCAGAACACGGATGGATTAATCCTGTCTTCAAAGTGCTTTCAGGATTTATTTTAACTGCACTGATAAATGTAGTCGGAAACAGACAATACAAAAACGGAAGATTGAACCTTGGACTTGTTTTAAATGGTGGTAGTATTGTCGTTTATATCGTCTCGGTTTTCGCAGGAAATGTACTTTATGATTTGATCCCATATAGTTTGACAATCCTCTTATTAGCAGTAGGAATAATCTTTGGAATTTGGCTTTCACGTAAGTATCACTCGGAGCTTTTACTAGGAATTGTAGGTGTTGGAGCATATCTGTACCCCTTTTTATTTGCAGGTGAACAAAATAATGAATATATTTTCTACATTTATGAAACATTAGTTTTCTTTGGTCTATCTTTCGAGTCAATCAAAAAAAACTTTCGAGTGGTTTGGAATATCTCCGTCTACGCCTCTTTCTTTGCCGTGTTATTTTTCCTCGCTTTTGGTGTAAGTGGCATTTCAACTGCTACTCTCACGGCGATAGCTGTACAGCACCTAATCATTGTCTTTTTAGCATCAAAGCGAGTATTTTCACTCAGCAAAAACTTATCTATTCCAGCCATTTCTGCAGGAGCAATCTTCGTCTACTATTTAGGAAGTGATCGATTCATTCAAGGATTTGATTATCATCTCTTTTTACTAATAACAGCATTGATCTACTTCGTTTTTTGCTTCCTGGATTCATGGTTCGCGAAAGAGTTAAGAAGTCTATTCTTCACATTCTCCATGTTCTACACCTCAATGCTGATCCTTTCATTATTAAGTGAAAAAGGAGTCATCGTTGCGTTAATTATTCAAGCGATTATTGTTTATTTTGTTTCAGAACGAAGAAAAAGCATTTTAGGTATCGTTGTAAGTGCCTTAATATTCGTACCGAATGTTTTTTTCCTTATTAGCCAAACCCCTTATCAATTTCATATCGTTGATCTGATTTCATGGTTACTAACCATTTCCTTCGTCGCTTGGGTTTATATCAATCGAAAGGATGCAAAAGTAACGAGTCCTTACTTAATTACGAACATAGCACCTTATTTCATTTCATTCTTAACGTTAATTTTGTTCAGTAAGATGGCCATTTATCTAACTAAAGATGATGAGTCTATGTTTTCTGCAATTGGCATGTCTTTCTCATGGATGCTCTTTGTTGGTATTTCATATGGGCTCTACAGTTTTTTCAAAGAGGTTCATTGGAAGTATATTGGTCTAACTTTGCTTATCCTAACATTGGTAAAAATCACATTAATAGACCTTGTTTCAATTAGCCTCATTTGGAAAGCGATCCTATTTATCTTAATGGGACTGATTGGACTAATAGTCTCTAGAATTTTCTACAATAAGAATGCAAAATAAAGCTGAATATTCAGTGTTTTTTTATTCTTGTTTTATTATGATACTATAATAAAATGAAAACGCTTAACATCATGAAGGAGGACATCCAATGAAGCAAAAACAAGAACTTCATCGCGGATTAGAACAAAGACATGTTACGTTAATGTCGTTAGGAGCTGCGATCGGTGTCGGACTATTTTTAGGATCAGCAACTGCGATTAAATTGGCTGGACCCGCAATTTTATTTGCCTATGCACTTGGTGGAGGCGTTTTATTTTTCATCATGCGTGCATTAGGCGAGATGGCTGTTCAAAATCCTGTAGCAGGCTCATTTAGTCGTTACGCAAAAGACTATTTAGGGCCGCTGGCAGGTTATATTACCGGTTGGAACTATTGGTTCTTATGGGTTGTCACTTGTATGGCTGAGATTACTGCTGTTGGTGTTTATATGAAATTATGGTATCCAGACGTCCCTGGATGGATTTGGGCCTTAGCAGCACTTATCGCAATGGCTTCGGTTAATTTAATTACAGTAAAAGCGTATGGAGAGTTTGAATTTTGGTTTGCATTAATAAAAATAGTCGCAATCATTGCGATGATTCTTATTGGACTTGGCGTCATTATCTTCGGATTTGGGAATGGCGGCGTGGCTACTGGCATTAGCAATCTATGGAGTCATGGTGGATTTGCTCCAAATGGAATCAAAGGCGTCCTGATGTCTCTACAAATGGTTATGTTTGCCTACTTAGGGATTGAAATGATTGGTGTCACGGCTGGAGAGGTCAAAAATCCTGAAAAAGTATTAGTACGAGCAATTAATACTGTTTTCTGGAGAATTTTATTATTCTACGTTGGGGCATTATTTGTGATCATGTCCATCTATCCTTGGAATGAAATTGGCACTTCGGGAAGTCCCTTTGTTTTAACTTTTGAAAAAATCGGGATTGGACAAGCTGCTGGAATTATTAACTTTGTCGTGCTAACGGCTGCACTATCAAGTTGTAATAGTGGGATTTTCAGTACTGGACGTATGCTTTTCAACTTAGCTCAGCAAGATCAAGCACCAAAAGCATTCAATAAAATTAGTAAAGGCGGTGTACCATCATTCGCCATTCTTGCTTCTGCAGGTGCTTTACTGATCGGTGTAGCATTAAACTATCTCGTTCCTGAAAAAGTATTTATCTGGGTAACCAGCATTTCAACATTCGGAGCCATTTGGACTTGGGCTGTCATCCTGTTATCTCAAATCAAATACAGGAAGCAATTATCAAAAGAAGAGCGTGCGAATCTCAAGTACAAAATGCCTTTATGGCCATACGGATCTTATGTAGCACTTGCATTTTTGGCACTTGTAATCGGATTAATGGCTTACTTCCCTGATACACGAATCGCCTTATTTGTTGGGCCACTTTGGATCGCGTTACTAGTTGCTATCTATTATGGAAAAGGATTTAATAAGAGCGCATAATGCTCAATATGTATTAGGCTGTTCAGAAAGTCGGTGAAAACGGACTGACTGGACAGTCTTTTTTTGTTTCTATTTCTCAGACGGGATGGGATAGAGAAAAGTATTTTTTCTCTTATAAAATTCCAGATAACGAATTGTTAGCCAAAGTGCAACACTTCGCTCATAATCGCATCGGTAGCTGTTTGGCAACTTAGACATTTTCTCGGTCGGTGATTGATTGGATATAAAACCAGTTGAAAAAGCTATTTAACTGTGCCCAATTGGGTTTCCATAAATTAGATTCTTTTGAAAATTAAACATCTCGAATCAGCCACATTCTCACAAGAGTAAATTCTCTCCTTCAAAAATGAGCAAATTATTTTTTATCCATTTCAAGTTCTGCTTTCATCCCATTTAAAATGATACGCAATCCGGCTAAAAAACTCTCTTCATCGTTTATTTTTGCTCGTGGAGAAAGCAGATGCTTATACAAATGAGGCACTTCACTCTTAGGCATAGATGTAATCGCCTCTGAAAATTGTTTCTGTACTTCTTCTGTACCAATTTCGTCTAACATGTTTTGCTGTTTATGCTCGTCTAATACGAAAGAAGTCACGTACGTATTGAGTAAAGTCACGTTTAGAAAAATTTTATGTTCTGGAAACGTTGCCCGATGAAAAATTTCGAGCGTTTTGTCGATTAAAGAGAGTCTATTATTCGAAACAGGTAATGTATTCATCATAATTTCTGCACCATCCGGTACGGACAATAAGACGCGACGGATTTCAAGCGATAAGAAAACAATTTCCTCTTCCCAGTATTGCTTTTGAGACGGAAACTTGATTTGAGTAGATATATGTTCTGCCAATAGTTGTAGTAATTCTTGCTTGTTTTTAATATACCAATATAGAGCCGGTGCTTTTACTTTAAGCTTGCCTGCTACGTTTCTCATCGTGACATGAGATAAGCCTTTCTCGTGTAAAATTCCTAATGCTGCTTCTGTAATGATTTCTCTCGATATTTTTTTCTTTTCCATGAAAACTCACCTCATCAGTACCATTGAATCTTATTTTTCAATAGATCTTTACGATTTTATTTAACGGTGTTAAACTACAATATAGCAAATTAACACCGTTAAATAAAATGAAACTTTCTCCAATGAGCGTTTTGTCTTTCTACATGAATGATTCGTTTCATCATTTGAATAATACGGTGAGGTAAAGCATGGGAAAAGGAGAATGTAAATGAAAAGAGAAACAAAAGTTATGCCTGTCATGGCCGCCTTAATTTTAGGGATTTTTATCGCTTCTTTAGACAACACAATTGTTGCAACAAGCATGGGCTCGATCATCGGGGATTTAGGAGGATTGGATAAGTATGTTTGGGTTACCTCTGCCTACTTAGTGGCCGAAATGGCTGGAATGCCGATCTTCGGGAAGTTATCCGATATGTATGGCCGAAAAAAGTTCTATATGTTTGGGATATTGTTGTTTTTAGTCGGATCTATTTTGTGCGGCACCGCACAAACCATGATTCAATTATGTATTTTCCGAGCGATACAAGGAATTGGTGGTAGTGCACTAATGCCGATTGCATTTACGATTATTTGGGATGTCGTTCCAAGAGAAGCAAGAGGGAAAATGAGTGGAATGTTTGGAGCGATTTTTGGTCTGTCCAGCATTGCAGGACCTCTACTTGGTTCGTTTATTACAGATCATTTTCACTGGCGGTGGATTTTCTACATAAACGTACCAATCGGTTTAGTGGCATTAGCTCTTATTCTTTTCTTTTACAAAGAATCAAAAACACACACTCGTCAAATCATCGACTGGGCTGGGGCGATTTTTCTCGTCAGCTTTTCTGTATCACTTATGTTTGCTCTTGAATTAGGTGGAGATACATACGCCTGGGATTCATGGCAAATAATTTCATTATTTATTTTATCCGTAGTTTGTTTTTCCCTCTTTTTATTCATCGAAAAAAGAGCAATCGACCCGATCTTACCATTCGCTTTATTCAAAGACCGCTTATACACGAATAGTGTCTTGATCGGAATGTTCTATGGTGCTGTTTTCATGGTATCAACCATTTATATTCCGCTTTATATTCAAGGAGTGAAGGGCGGAACCGCAACAAATTCCGGCTTATTGCTGCTTCCAATGATGGTAACAACGAGCATTGGAGCTGCGACGGGTGGAGCACTGGCAAATAAAATTAGCTACAAATCAATTATGATGACATCAGGGTTCATTATGGCTATTGGTACCGTGTTATTAGCAACACTAGATCCTACTACACCACGCTGGATACTAACCATTTATATGTTATTAATTGGACTTGGAGTTGGTCCTTCCTTCTCAGTTCTCGGGATGGCAGCTATTCAAAAAGCACAACCGCAACAACGCGGAATTGCTAGCTCAACGAGTAATTTTTTGCGTTCTTTAGGAATGACACTTGGCATAACGATCTTTGGTGTTATTCAAAAAAACAGCTTTGCTGATAGTTTACCAGCTTCCTTTAAACAAAATGGATTTGGTGGAAATAGTCGCGCGATTTTATCACCAGAATTACGTGCACATATTCCTGCTGATATTTTAATGAAAATCAAGGTAGGTTTAACTACTTCCATTACAACCACTTTCGTTTGGACACTCGTTCCACTCGTGATTGCCTATGTATTTATCTTATTAATGAGCAAAGAAAAGCTAACAGATTCACAGATGCAACAAGAGCATTTGGACGAACGGGCTATTTGAGCAATTACTCTCTATGAAAACCCCAAAATCGATGGAAACCTCCCATTCGAATTTTGGGGTTTTTCATGCGATCGGATCATTTATGTTAAACAATGCGAATTCATCGTCCTTTCTTTCGATTTATCGAACAATTTCTTTTCTTTCTCTTTTTAAAAACTCATAAGCATCATCAATATTAGATGTATAGAAATAACAAATTGGATGCAGGTTTTGGTTATGTCTAAACGGATAATCGAACCTATGATCGGCTAAAGTTACACTTGTCGATCCACGAATAGGTAAGTTAAAGATTGGTGAATCGATATCTTCCTCTTGGACCTCAAATCCTAATAGTTCTCCGTACCATCGAACGGATGACTTTAAATCCTTGACTTGAATAAATACAGCATTAACTTATGCTTTAATTGGAGTAGTTTGAGAATCTTGTTGATTCATTCATTTCATATGAATTTTCTCATGGATCCTCCATCACATAAATAATACCCTGCTTCAGAAATGGATCTTCAGCAAGGTATTATTTTCTATCTACCGAAAAGAGATTTAAAAATACTTTTCTTTTTGATCTTCTCCGATGAACGTTCACTATCATCTGTGACCTCTTGTGTATTCATAGGCACATTTAAAATCCCTTTTTGCTTTGCTTCTTTTAACCATGCGGGAAATTCATTTAACAAAGCGTTATATAGTTCATCATCAGACATTTGGTCAATATTTTCAACATGTAAGAAGTTTGCGTTATCGACAAATCGGCCTTCCAACTCATCTATCTTTTTTAAAAAATCAAAATTCCCATTGCCAACACCCACGAATTGCCAAAAGATTGGTTTATCTGCTGATGCTACAATAATTGGTTCAATTGTTTTCTTGCACCCTCCATCATTAATAAAAATAATAAAAGCAGGGTATTCGGTTGGTTCCTCTACTGTGTATTTTTTTAATACATCTTTCATAACAGGAGGCTCGTCATTTCGACCAAATTTATGAATGGTTTCGTTACCCAGAATTTCCCGATCGACATAACCAGAGAAATCAATTTCTGTTACTTGTTTTAACCGGGAAAATTCATGGTCATATACCCACACATCAAGATTTCCATCATCATCGAATTGGGAAGCAATCGCTAAGATGCGCTCGACTACCTTCTGCACAGTACCGCTTTTATACATGGATCTCATTGATCCTGTAATGTCTAGTACAAGCCCAACTTGTGCTTGAACATGGGTTAATTGTTTCTTTTCTAATACAATTTTCAAGCTCTTTTTTTGCAGATCGATCGTTGACATTTCATCCCTCCGTATAAAAGTATTAACATCATTTTTGTTGTAAACCAACCACCCGAATCATTTCCGTTAAAACCGCAATTCCGTTAAATAATGATTCTTTATCAAAAGTCATATTGGGGTGGTGTAATCCAGGTACTAAATCACATCCAAGTCCAATCATCCCCGCTTTTAAAGAAGGCTTTTTTTTCGTATAGAAATGAAAATCATCGCCTCCTGGAGTCATAAGAGGGGGTGTCACCTTTTCCTTCCCGAGAACGTTCTGAATTGCTCTTCTGGCAATCACTTCAGCTTCTAAATTGACTTCTGCAGCAACGATTCCATGCTCGTTCGTAACGAGGATCTCCGTTTGAAATTGTTGTTGAACAGCATCCAACGTTTCATGAACTCTTTCTTTCAATTCTTTCATCAATTGATTCGTCTGAGCCCTAAGATCAATAGCAAGAGAAGCCTGACCAGGAATAATATTTGTGCTTTTTCCACCCGAATGAAATTTTGTCACTTTCACAGAGTGTGGAACTCTTGGATCTAAATGAATGGTGTTTAACGCACTCACAATATGAGCACCAATTTCAATCGCATTGCTATTTAAGTGAGGTCTGGCACCATGTGCATCTTCTCCGATAATTTCACACTCTACTGATCCAGTAGCTCCATGAACAATCGTTGGCGCAGCATATCCATTCGGCGTCTCCTGACTTGGTCGCAAATGGATACCGAATAAATAGTCGACATCGTCAATAACCCCTTTTTCAACCATTTTCAACGCTCCTGCCCCAACTTCCTCTGCTGGTTGAAAAATAAAACGAACTGATACTTTATCTTTAATGGAAGGATCTTCTATCAGCTTCCATAATACTCCGAGTACCATCGACATATGTGCATCATGACCGCAAGAATGATTGGCTTGAAATACCCCATCCACCTCTTGCCATAAAGCATCAATATCTGCACGAATACCAATCACAGGCAGGTTCTTCTCAAACGTTCCGTAATCACCAATTACTCCGGTACAATCGTCAAACGTTCGAACATTACAGCCTGCTTTTTCGAGTTGGTCTTTTACATATTTGGTCGTATTTTTTTCTTCCCAACTGATCTCGGGATCGTTGTGAAGATGCTGAAAGGTTTCCAAAACCCGTTGACGAAATGAATCTGTATACATACATGTTCTTCCTTTCAAATCATAGCTATTTATTTTTCATGAGCATACTTAACTGGTATTCACATGAATAACTCTTTGCTTACTATTCTATTCAAGATTAGTAAATCTTTTTTCTTTTTAATGTACATTCATTCTATAGTGAAATAATACCATTATATCAAGGTTTATTTAGTATTAAATGAATTTTTTTAATAAAATGCTTTTCATGTTTCAGAGAAAATGAACGAAATATAGCAACTTCATTTTAAACATTTTCTCCCCTTTCTATAGTCTAACGCAGACGCGACGGAAAGAGACTCTTTCTAATATGGAATGATATTTTACCATCATGAACCAACGTCGTAAAAAAGGAAAAAGGCATTCAGGAAATCGATCGATTTCCTGAATGCCTTTTTGATAGAAGGACTTTTATAACACCCCCTCAGTAAAATCGATTGAATTTCCGTTCCATTTTAAATAGACGATTTTCTTCTATACCCAACAAATTTTTGTCTCTTAATCGCATATAAAGACAACGGATAAACATTTTGAAATTCATTCGTTTCACTTCTTCTCGAATGTCATATTCAACAGGAGCTTCAATTTCCTCAAGCCAATCACACAACGTAGAGATGGATACTTTCTCTAATTCAATCATCGCAATAACAGCTGTAGCAATACGCTCGTCTTCTTCCCAATCAAACGTATTTGGAGCACATCTTAACATGCTTAATAACCCCGTCCACAAATCAACACATTCCTCATATTCAGTGTAACGACTACGAACACACTCATCCAACGCGTCTGCAATGTGCGCTGGTCCGTGTGCCCACCCCTTTCCTTCTACGTAACTTCTATAATCCTTTTCTAACTGACAATAAGTGATGAGCCTTTTCATGTGAAAGAGGAAAGTCTCTCTTGATAAAAAATGATCTTCATTATCCCGGATCAAAATCAGGGCAATGAGCAGAGATGAAAAGGTCCGCAGAAACACACTATCAGTATCTGATTCTCCCAATTGGAAAAAAAGCATGTCTTGAGATGTAGCTTGTTCTAATAATTCTATGAGTTGTTCATTACTCAGTATCTTCTTCTTCAACAACCATTTTGAAAGAATCGTACACCCCAGATCATCACGGAGCTCACCATCAGGTGAACTTAGTACCCTAACTACTTTTTGAATAGCGTCAAATTCAGTTATCCCTTCAGGCAGTTCAAAATCATTTTTTGCGATATTTCGTAATTCTTCTTTAATCATGATCACTTCTCCTTTTATAAAAACTGGCATTTATGTAAAGATTAATCTCATTATGGATCAATCCAACGATGCAGTCATTAAGTCGCAGGGTAAATATACCGAATTATCGATTAATTATCCAGTAAATTTGGATATAAATATACATTTTTACTAAATAAATGATTAGAACTATTTTCTTAGGGTAAACAAATAGTGGACTGCATTTATATACATACTCGAAGGGGGAAAATGATTAAGTATGAAAATAACCTTGAAGCTTTTGATTACGTCCTTTTTCCTACTCAGTCTACTCACAGGCTGTGTAGAAAAAGATCAGTTAAAGGATGGAGCGAAGTTAATCAACAAAGATGAGTTGTCATTTGCCGTCTCTGGTGAATTTAAACCGTTTAGCTTCGTAACGAATGACATGGAATTAAGTGGATTTGATGTAGAAGTAGGACGGGCTATTGCCAAAGAAATGGGTTTAAAGTCTGTTGAAAAGCGAATTAAATTTAATGGAATTGTACAAGCGGTTAAAACCGGTAGAGCGGACATCGCTGTAGCAAGTCATACGATCACTCCATTGAGAAGCAAGCACATCGCATTTTCTACCCCTTATTATTATTCTGGACCTCAAATATTTGTAAGACCAGACAGTAAGATCAAAACAACTGCAGATTTAACAGGAAAAGAAGTTGCTGTTGCAAAAGGTTCAACTTATGCATCTACAGCTAAAAAGTATACCGACAATGTTAAAACGTATGATAGTGATATCACGGCATTAAAAGCTTTAAGTGGCGGTCGACATGATGCTGTCATTACGGACTTTGTCACAGGTAAAACGGCCGCAAAAGAAGGCTATGATGTTGTTGGTAAACAACTGATTGAACGTAGTGAACAAGCGGTTGTCGTTGCAAAAGACAATCCTCAATTAGTGAAGGATGTAAATAAAGCTCTAGAACATCTGCGCCAAGATGGAACGCTAGAGAAAATCAGCAAAAAATATTTTGGAGAAGATATAACAAAAAAACCTGAATAATTAAGAATTTGACAGAAAGGGAGTTGTTCATTTGCCTAGTTTCGCTCATTTTTTTGACACTTTTTTTGGATCAACAGACGTATTTCTTCATGCTATGCTCTTAACTTTGAAACTGACTGTTGTCTCCATTTTAATCGGAATTATTATCGGATTGGTTTTTGCACTTTTAAAAATTTCCAATATTAAAATTCTTGGATACTTATCAGATGCATACATTTATTTAGTTAGAGGAACCCCTCTGATCGTTCAGATCTTCATTCTTTACTTTGGATTAAGCAGTCTCTTTTTACTACCAGACTTTTGGGCTGCAACTCTAGCACTCGCGCTTCACAATGGGGCCTACATCGCCGAGATCTTCCGAGGAACCATTCAATCGATTGATGGAGGTCAAATGGAAGCCGGACGCTCATTAGGAATGAGTAAATCACTTACGATGCGTCGTATCATATTACCTCAAGCATTTCGTCGTGCTTTACCACCATTAGGGAATCAGTTCATCATCGGATTAAAGGACTCCTCTCTAGCCGCATTTATTTCAATGAACGAGTTATTTAACGTTTCCACCACACTAGGTTCAAACAATTTTGATGAAATGACTTATTTATTAATTGTAGCTGTGTACTATTTAATTCTCGTAGCTATTTTAACCATCATTGTAAACTTGCTTGAAAAGAAACTAGCAATTAGCGATCGATAGGAGGATGTATTATGGAAAAAAGAGAGATGATCCGTGTTAAAAATTTAAATAAATCATTTGGTGACTTACATGTCCTAAAAGATATTGATATTAAAGTACTAGAAAGTGATGTTGTTTGTTTAATTGGATCAAGTGGTTCAGGAAAGAGTACTTTATTACGATGCTTAAACTATCTTGAAAAGAAAGACAGTGGAAGTATTATGATTGAGAACGAAGATATTACTCCTGACTCTCATGATATTAATAAATTACGATCAAAAGTCGGAATGGTGTTTCAACATTTCCAACTATTTCCTCATATGACTGTTCTCGAGAATGTGATTGAAGCTCCTATTCACGTAAAAAAAGTTTCCAAATCAACTGCCGTAAAGGAAGCAAAAGAATTATTGGTGAAAGTAGGACTAGAAGACAAGGCAGATGTTTATCCGAGTAAGTTATCAGGTGGACAAAAGCAACGTGTTGCCATTGCCCGTGCTTTAGCAATGAAACCAGATATTCTGCTTTTTGACGAACCTACTTCTGCTTTAGATCCAGAACTTGTAGGTGAGGTATTAGCCACAATGAAACAGTTAGCTGAAGAAGGAATGACGATGGTTGTTGTTACTCATGAAATGAGCTTCGCCCGTGAAGTTGGTGATTGGATTGTCTTTATGCAAGAAGGAAAAGTAGTAGAAAGCGGTCCACCGGAAGAATTCTTTACAAATCCTAAAGATGAACGGACTCAGAACTTCCTTCAAACGACTACTTTTAATTAAAATATATATGATCAAAAAGGAAGAGGCTGGGACAAATATATTTCTATTTTGTCGAAAGTGTAGCAGGCGACGCTTTCCTGGCGGCACGAACTCAACTAATTCGCTTAGAACTTGGTCTAAGCGAATGGATTTTCGTTTCGTGCTGATCGCCCCGGAGTCGCACCTGCCCTACACTCTCGACTTTTTTGATCTTGAACCAGATGAAGACCTCTCCATTTAGTCCCAGCTCTCCTTTTGAAAAACCAACCGAAACAGTAGTGGCCCGTGCGCATTCGACTTCATGAATGCGCACGGGCCACTGTTTTGACTCCATAAAAAAGAACACTTCTGATAGGATTAAGTTACCACACAAAATCCTAATTGAAAGAAGTGTCCTTATTTTTAAAGATTATACCATGTATCAACTGATCCTTCCTCTAGATCTCGAAGTCAAACACCAAGAAGCGGAAAGACGAAGGTGAAAAACGAGATCGGCTTCGCATTGATGGCCGTCAACCTTCGAAAATAGATGTGTAGAATGGGGTGATTCTAAGGAAATCAGTCCCTCTATATACCAAAATGAGCGCGTCCGTTTAAACGGACGCGCTCATTTTGGGTTAGAGACTAGTTTTGTCCCAGCCTCTTTCTTTTAATTTGATTCAGCAGGTGCATATTGTATATTGCGCTGTGCAAACACTTCTTTAGCAACCGTAAGTGCGTTCAACACACGAGGAAAGCCCGTATAAGGAATAAGATGGGTTATACATTCTACAATCTCGGTTGGGGTTAATCCTGCAGTTAAGCCCGTATTAATATGAAGTTCTAACTGGGGTTCTGTTCCTTGAGTTACGAGAGTAGAAATTGTCACCAGTGCTCTTTGCTTATTGGATAAACCTGAGCGAGAATAGATATCGCCATATCCAAATTCAATTATATATTTACCTACATCTGGTGCAATGTCTTGAAGTGCATCAGAAATTTTTAAGTGGGTAGAAATTTCATTATTTGCTGTTAAAGTGTATTCCATTAATTTATCTAGACCTTTTTGATAGCGATTTGTTTCCATGTTATCTTCCTCCTATTGAACAATGATTTTGTCAACAGGATTCATTTTAATGCCTTTCAATTTATAAGTAAAATACATATATTTTATACTTATTATTCATTTTAACTATACATTGGGGTAATGGAGAGGTAAAATATCTTGTGTAAATTAATTAAATAGAAAAAGGAAGACCTTTTCTTGTAGAATTAAGTCACCACAACACAATCCATAGAAAAGAGGTCTTCCCTATGAATCATTTTACATCAGATATTGTCCAAGCTCTAGTAAAAAAACAAGATATTACCGAAGTTTTTCGCACTCATTTAGAAACAGCTGTGAATACGCTATTGGAAACCGAGCTAACCGCCTTTTTAGATTATGAAAAATATGACCGTATTGGCGTCAATTCAGGTAACTCTCGCAACGGTTCGTATGCTCGCACACTGCATACGGAATATGGTGATCTTGAAATCACCATTCCTCGAGATCGCAATGGTGAGTTTAAACAACAGACGTGCTCCTTATAAGCGTTCCAATGACACTCTCGGAATCCTTCGTCATCCACATGTTTCAAAAGGGGTCACCATGTCTGAGATGCTGATTTAATCGAGAAAATGTACGGACATCATTATACGCCTCAAACCATATCTAACATGACCAAAGCGATGGCTGAACAAGTCGATGCCTTAATAAACGACGCTAGTGCGCGCTACGTATGCGTTTATTTAGATGCGACTTATATTCCTGTTCTACGGAAACGGTCTCCAAAGAAGCTGTCTATCTTAGCCGTCGGCATTCGCGAAGACGGCTCTAAAGAAGTACTCTCTTACACCATTGCTCCAACCGAATCTGCGTATATCTGGTAAGAGCTCTTACTAGAAATCAAACAGCGTGGTGTAGAAGAGTGCTGCTCTTCATCTCAGATGGATTAAAAGGCATCGTGTACACCATTTCAAGCTCCTTCCCTAAAGCCAATATCAAACTTGTCTGTCCATGTTCACGCAATATCTCTCATAAAGTACGCGTTTCAGATCGCGTTGAAATTTGCGAAGACTTCAAATCTGTATACCGTTCAGAAATCAGGAAGCCGCAAAAGCACTAGAAGACTTCTGTCCAAGTGGAAAAATCTTATCCTAAGATCACTAAATCTCTTTCAGGAAATCATATTTACTACCTTTTCAGCTTCCCTAAGTCCATTTGGCGAGCATCTACTCTACTAATTTAATCGAGTCCTTTAACAAGCAGATCAAGAAATACACCAAGCGCAAAGAGCAATTCCCCAATGAAGAAGCACTCGAACGCTTCCTCGTCTCTCAATTCGAAGACTACAACCAACGCTTCGCCACACGTTGCCACATCGGTTTCGACCAAGCACGTGCTGTATTATTTACTATATTTGTATCTCAAAAATAGGCTTTTACAAACTCTTTCTAAATTTTTATTTTTTTTTAAATATTACCTCTTTCCCAATTAAATCATTCTTTAATAAATACTAAAAATAAATATAAAAAAAAAATAGACAGATTTCACTTTAATCCCTATACAGATTTGATACATAGGATATAAATTCACTTGTTGCATAAGAAGCATACTTCCCCTTTTTACGAATAATTCCTAATTGCCAAGGTATTGCTGGGTCAATTAAGGAAACGGATTTGACTGTTTCTTGATTGACTTTTTTTGCAATCGACTTAGGTAAAATGGAAATACCTAAATTCTCACCAATCATTTCGCTAATAAAATCCCATTGCGAACTGACATAGGCTACATTTGGTTGAAATCCTGCTCGTATACATTCTTGAACGATCCGGTCATGCAAAGTAAAATCCTCACTAAAAAGAATAAATTCCTCTTTTTGAAGGTCCTGCACTTTTATTTCTTGTTTGGTTGCTAATGGGTGAGAGCAATGAACGAATAACGTAAGTTCTTCATCAATAAAAGGAGTTATCTCAAATTTACTGTGATCCACAGGCAGGACCACCACTCCTAGATCAAGCAACCCATCCTCAACCTCTTGTTGCACTTTATTTGCTCCATGCTCGATCAAGTTTATCTTAATATCAGGGTACAACTCTTTAAATCCCTTAATAATTTTCGGGAAAAATAAAACACCAATTAGAGGAGGGATTCCAATTCTTATTTTTCCTTTCTTCAAATTTAATAAGTCATATAGATGAGTAGATACGTCATTTAATGACTCCAAAATCATTTGACTTTGTACTAAAACAATTTCTCCGGCGTCCGTCAACTCGATCTGCCGAGCTGACCGGTCAATTAACTCAACATTTAACTCTTCTTCTAAACTCTTCACCATTTTACTTAATGTAGGTTGAGACAAATGGAGAGAATGTGATGCTTTTGTAAAGCTTTTCTGGATAGCCACTTCAACAAAGTAGCTTAACTGCCGAATGTCCATTGTTTCCCTCCTCTCTTATCAAAAATAAAATAATCATTACTATATTTTGTTATTATTTATTCTACTAATCATCGTTCCGTTGTACATTTAATATTAAGGCTTTGTTAAATGATCATGTTGATTTTTCAACATTCAGCAAAACAACTCGCTTTCCGCGGACGAACGGTCGAGCCTCCTCGTGAAAAACCACGTGGCCACTGAAAAAATCCTATTTGAACATCCAAGTGAGTATAGGCATGGATTTACGTTCTAGGCAGACGCTTTCCGGGGCACGGCTTCAATCTACTCCGACAAACAGGAAGTTTTAGCGCAGTCGTTGCAACAGGATGTTGCGCTCTTAGACTGTGATCCTTCCTCAGCGGGGCTTTCAGCTCGCACTATTCCCGCAGGAGTCGCTGCCTTCCACTGCCATTGGAATAACGTTTTAAAAAGAACGATCCTATCTGAAAATGCTATTTTAACGATGTCCAAGGATGGTTGTTTAAAGATGAAGACAAAAATACGTGTCTTGTGAGTGCTCCTTTTTCATTTGCAGCTTTTCAATCTTTAAAATTTGGACTTTTTCAGTGGCCTCAAAAACCACACTGTGGTGTCTCGACTCGCTTGTTTTTTCCGCAGGAGTCTCATTGTTTTTGCTTTCTATCAACAACATCCGCTAACATAGCCAATATTAAAAACGAGAAGTCGAATACTGACAATGAGGAAACTGATCCTCCTCATCAATCGAGTAGCGTTTAAAACGACTGATTTCTTTTTGACAAATCCCTCTTAATAAAACATGGTACTTTCCTATCGTTCTGAAAAGGAATCTATACTCAAAATAACGAACGATTGGAAAATAGCCAAACAAATCGCACTCATAAAGAAAAACTGATCTAAATCGCACGATCAGTTTTTTACAGCGAGAATAAGCATATTGAGTAGCATCATTGAAAGTTTGTTTCATACCTTCACTTCATTATGGATGATTCGTTTTATTTTCCGAAATTCATACTTCCATAACGTCCACGTATCACCTCGTAAACGCCATATAAAAAGAGTCCGATTCCTGCAATTCCGAGTAACCATTGACCAAAAGGCTGTTGGGCTAGCTTATCTAATGCTCCTTCTAATCCTTTTGTTTGATTCGGATTCGCAGTAATTGCCGTCTGAATAAAGAAGTATCCAATCATACCTAAAACGATCCCTCGTGATATCAATCCCATTTTGCCCGCGCTTTTTAATACTTTTATTTCCTTGTCATTCATATCGCTAAGATTAAATTTCTTCATAAATTTTTCTTTATAACCTTTATATAGTTCAAACAAGCCATAAATTAATATGATCACTCCTAATAAGCCTACAAGCCATTGACCAAATGGTTCTGCTAATAATTTTGCTGAAAAAGATTGCTCAGATCCTTTTGATTTAACATTACCTGCATGAACGGCAAGTTTGAAAGCAGCAATTGCGATATTAGCATAGATAATTGCACTGATGAAATATCCGATCCTTATAACAACGCCTTTTGTGTCATGCCCCTTATTCTCAGGATCTTTTATCAATTTAATCGCTTCCCATAGAACATAACCGATTAATCCTATTCCAATCAACCAAAGTAGTAACTCACCAAAAGGAATACCAGCAACTGATTGAAGTGCCCCACTTGTCCCCGTCGTTCCACCACCTAGTCCTAATGCAGCCATAAGTGAAAACACGCCTATAAAACCATAAACGACACCTTTTGCCATATGACCAAATCGACCGAATCGACGTATCCAAGGCTTGATTTCACGTTTCGTAGATACTTTTGATAATATTTGATTCATCGCAAACGCTCCTGCCCTGTTTCTTTTGATACAATCATTTTCCCGTTTTGGACAAATCAGAAACCTCTTTGATTTTTATTTTTTTGTCATTATTGGAAATCATTATTCCATCTTTATTTCAAGCCACTATGGTCGATCAATAAATGATCATATGTCTCTGATAAAAAATTTCATTCTTATCTTTTAAAAAAATCGGAGAAAACGCAGGATTAACCTGTTTTTCTCCGATCTTGAAATGAACTCTTTCCGAAAGGTGTCCTATATTTTTCTGTTCACCTTACCACTTATGGGCTTTTGCGTTACTCGCCAATATAATGTTCGATTGAGACATTTCGGTGTGACCATTGACTTGTGACTTTGCTCGTTTTGGCCTTGTCCAATTGTGACGAAAAGATTGAGAACGCGGATCTACCTGATCAATATTACTCATCGATTGAAAAAACTGAGAAGTCGTATCTAGCTGATCTTTATAACTCATCGCAATCACCTCTTTGGAAGGATATCGAGCGTGATATTCAAATTGAATATCTGTTATAGAATTTGATAGAACAAGTAAAATTATTCATAGTGGTCAGTTACACATCGACCTTAATTTAAGAATTCTACTGATCTTTATAAAGAGAAATAAGAAGAATGCAATAAATGAATCGTATAATTTACCTTTTTAAGATTTTCTTCAATTATAAGATGTTTGAAATCCATCCACTACCTTGTTGATTTTTATTTCAACCTCAAAAAAGGGATGTAAGATTAATACATAGTGACAGGCTGAATGAAACTAATTATAATTTAATAAACATAAACCTGCTGATCGTAATTTGTATATTTTTTTATAAACCTAGAAAATCAGCATGAATACGCGCTATTTTTCAGGCTATGTGCGCAGATGTTGTTGATAGGAAGTAAAAATGATGACCCTACTTCGGAAAGTGACCGCCTCAAACTGAAATCAACAGACTGATTTTTGTCTTCACCTTTATAAAGAAGTTGGATAAAATGTTCGTTTTACACCGTTACTGAATGGGAGTGAAAGGCAGCCACTCCTGTGGGAACAGAACAAGTTGAAAAATGCTATTTTAACTATGTCCAATCATGATTTTTTAAAGATGTACAATTTTTCTCAGTGCCTTCGAGCAACTTTGGACGGAGAGACGGACATATTAACCTCATCAGGCGGATCCAGGCATTGATATTGCTGGCTCCTGGGCACGAGACCATGCTCATAGAGGCTCCAGTCAAGTGACTACTATATGCCACTTAAATGGAATCATGATCCTTACACTCATAGATGTACAATCAACTTTTGACATTTACAGGTTACTCAACGATGGCTATAATCCCTTTCTTTTTAAGAAATTTGGATAATTGACGAATTCACCGATTCCTCACTTTTCTCAATCATATCTCTATTCCCTCTTTTTTGCTTAAATCTGCTCTATTTCGTGAGAACATCTTTGTTTATATGTGAAAAGTTCTTTTTGTCCCATACATCTGAGATCGGTTTTGCTGAAAATGAGCACTCTAGTTTCGTTATCTCGCCTTACAGCCTGGATTACTCGCGTTACAAGCTCATTTACTCGCCTTACAGCCTACTTATCTCGCCTTACAAGCTCGGTTACTCGCCGATGGCCATAATCCCTTCCTAGGTACCTGCTAAAATTAGTCCTTTTATTATGCATAAGCTATCACCTAAAAGAAAATGCTATTTTAACTATGTCTAATCATGATCGTTTAAAGATAGACAATTTGTCTCAGTGCCTTCGAGCAACTTCGGACGGAGGGACGGACATATTTGCCTCATCAGGCGGATCCAGGCATTGATATTGCTGGCTTCTGGGCTCAAGACCATGCTCGTAGTGGCTCCAGTCAAGTTATTACGATACGCCTCTTAAATGGAATCATGATCCTTACAATCATTTTTGTCCATCACTATATCATCATTTATGTACAATCTTATTTTGACATTTACACAAGTTGAAAGACCCTCAGGAACACAATTTCCTTATCTTTTAAAAAGGCTATGTTAGCGGATGGTGTTGATAGGAAGCAAAAACAATGAGATTTCTGCGAAAAAACGAGCGAATCGAGACCACGCAGTGTAGCCACTGGAAAACTTGCGTGAAAAATTTGTACGTGCCTCTGATTGAAACGAGACTGAACGAAATGTGGAAGCGACGTGTTCTGAGACCAGTGAAAACCAGCGGTAAGCGAGTTGTTTTGCTGAATGTTGAAAAATCAACATGATCATTTAACAAAGGCTTTTAAAAAAAGGGCCAGTCCATCTAGCGAAATAAAGCGCTGTCGGATTGACCCCTATTGTTATTCTACATTATGGTGAACTTGTTGAACGTCTTCTAAATCCTCTAATACATCAATTAATTTTTCGAATTGCACCTGATCTTCTTCTGGAAGTACGACTTCATTTTGTGCAATCATCGTAAGCTCTGCAACGGTAAATTCTGTTATACCCGCATTTTTAAAGGCTTCTTGAACGGCATGAAATTCCTCAGGTTCTGCATAGACGATCACAGAGTCTTCTTCTTCTATTAGATCGCGTACATCGACATCGGCTTCTAATAAAATTTCAAGTACTTCATCTGCACTTTTTCCTTCAAGCCCAATAACGGCCGTTGCATCGAACATGTAAGCCACTGATCCGCTCACTCCCATGTTCCCACCATTTTTACCGAATGCAGCACGGACATCCGATGCCGTACGGTTGACGTTGTTTGTTAATGCATCCACAATGATCATTGATCCATTAGGTCCAAACCCTTCGTAACGAAGCTCAGAATAGGTTTCTTCTGAACCACCTTTTGCTTTTTCAATCGCTCGATCGATGATCGCTTTAGGTACACTGTATGTTTTTGCACGTTCAAGCACGACTTTTAATGCACGGTTTGATTCAGGATCTGGTTCGCCTTGTTTAGCAGCTACATAAATTTCGCGACCAAACTTAGCATATATACGACTTGTATTTGCATCTTTAGACGCTTTTTTTTCTTTAATATTATTCCATTTACGTCCCATGTGTTTTCCACTCACTTTCAGCTATATACTTATTAAAATAGTTTTCATGCAGTGAATTCTCAACTATAAATCATGACTGTTATGTAGTTAATACAGTTATCCACTGTTGAATTATACCTCAATTCCTTTATTTGTGGAACTGACTGCGACTTTCAACGCCACATCTCCAGTTCATCTACTTCACCGTCTAAAATGATTAAGTTTCTTTTTGTAGAAATAAAGATGGATACACATTCAGTTTCGTTCAACATAGGATGAAATGTTTACTTTTATATTAATTAGGAGGCGATTCATGTATGTATTCAAATTCAAATTTTCAAGATTACAATTCAAACGACTTACGAGGCTTATCTTCGACCTCAGAATGACATGCAATTAGTGAACGCTGTTCAACAAGCGATTAATGGAGAGTTTAGTGCAATCGCTTGTTACAAAAAATTAGGGCAAATGGCCCCAACGCAAGAAGAAAGAACTCAGATTGCAGAAATACGAAAAGATGAAAAACGTCATTTAGAGACTTTCAGCAGAATCTATACGAGTCTCACGGGAAGGCAAGCAACGCCAAAAATGATAGAGGAATGTCAAAATAAATATCGAGCTGGATTGGAAGCAGCCTTCAAAGATGAGCAAAAAACAGTTGATTTTTATTTGGATATAGCAGACATGACACAAGATCGAGTTATAAAAGAAGCTTTTCGTCGGGCTGCTGCTGATGAACAAAATCATGCTACTTGGTTTTTATTTTATATTCAAAAAAGGCATTATTGCACTATGTATTAATGTGCAAGCAGCTAAGCATTAGATTCATCTTTCTATAAGGATATTTTTCAGTTATTAATTCTCTCATTTCCCGTATAACTTCCTTATGCGAATGAAACTAAAATGCAGAAAAGCAATCGTTGTTATCCCTCTTGAAATGGATAAAGTGACAATCCCTGATAAAAACTGTTCCTTATTCATCCTTACACGAAATATCATAAGGAAAGATTATGCTGATTGGATTCAAAGAGGATTGGACAAAAATGTTATGTATGAGAATTTTTCAGCCTTCGGTCTTTCTTTACATGAGAAAAAAGTCTTTATCATTCTTTGTCATGCTCTCTATACCAATTAGCTGCTTTCGAAGAAATTTTTTTAAGAAAAAAATTGAATAAGACCACTCATTCAAAAAAAACAGCACAATAATAACCGCAAAAATGGTGTTTTTGTGGATAGTATCGTGCTCACTTATTTCCGTTCCTTTTATTGCATATAGTAAGGATTCAAATGAATGAGAACTTCTTTAACATTATCATGTTTATTCATTAATGCCCGTTTGATTTCTCTAGAAAGATCATGTCCTTCTTTTATTGTTTTTTCATGATCAATTGAAATTCTTAAATCAACTAAAACATAGTGCCCATGTTCCCTTGCTCTTATCTTATCGATTCGTTTCACCTCTGGAAAAGTAGAAATAATCGCTCGATATTCGTTCAGGATTTCCGTATCAATGTTTCGTTCAAGTAAAATATCGAACGCTTCTCTTAACATCTTTCTAGATATATTAAATATCAAATAAGCAACGACTATACTTGCAAGTTTATCTCCATAAATGAGTGCATGTATGTTTAGTTTGTCTCCAATGATGGAAAGAATGACACCCAAAGCTGCTGCAACTGACGCAAAAATATCTGCTTTATGGTCAAATGCCACCGCTTCAATTGCTTTACTGTTATGTTTTTTTGCGATTTTATAGGAATATCGGTAAAGATATACTTTTGCACCGTAAGAAATAATAGCCACCCACATAGCGAGAATATTAGGCGTTGAAACGGGATGAAAAAAGCCTGTGATTGCTTCATATACGACATAAAAAGATACAATGAGTAATACAATCCCTACAATTCCTGATACGATCACTTCAGCTTTACCATGACCGTAGGGATGTTCTTGGTCCGCCGGTTTATTTGATATTTTGATGACGAATAGAACAATAATCGATGCAAACACATCAGCGGCTGAATGGATTCCGTCTGCAAACACAGCATCACTTTTTCCATACCAGCCGACCGTAATTTTTCCTATCGTTAATATAATATTACTTATAACACTTATCCATGCTACTTTTTTAGCTAAGGATTCTCTTATTAACAATTAGATCTCCTCCAAAAAAACCATCTTTAGTATCTTATCAAAGAGAGTTCTGGTGAGTCTAGAGAAACATTATTGTAACCCGGTATTCTTTTATCTATAAGAGAACTATTTAACTTCATAACAAAAAAGTTGCTTAAAGGAAACTTATCTGCGCTCATTGGATTATCCGAGAGCGAATTAAACGTATCCTAATATTTCACTTCAATGCTGGCCAATCGCTTTACTTTACGATTGCTATTCCGTTAATCACTCCACTTACGGAACGGAGGACATTTACACATTGATTTTGCTGTTTTCTCTCCATCTATTTATATAGGCTCTTTCAATATATTCAGGTTTATCAGCATATAACTTGATTACATCACGGATTTCTTCGGGAAGATACTTTTCGTTTCGATTGTTTGCGAGTGATGGATAGCCTGAACCACGATGCAAATAATCGGAACTAGCTACTTTATACCAAGATTCATCTTCTAAAGGTTTGTTTCCAATCATAATTTCCCTTACTTTGTTTTTATCATATACAATGTTTGCTCCAGAAATATGGAGTTTCCCTACATATTTCCCCCTAAAGCCGGGACCTCTGCCATCTGCTAAGCAGATTTGTGCATCAAGCGACTGTTCGATTGCCGCTTTAATGTCTTTTCCTTTGACCTCAAAAGAAGTAGGATTTAATGGCGATGGACAAATTTCGACCATTTTCTTTTGCGTAAGATTATTAAAAACACCCGCATTGACGATACCACTGTTTATTAGCCCAATATCACCTTTCAACATGTCTCTTAAGCCATCTGCTAGTAGATTCGTAATCGGATTTTCTTCTATAACGTCATGCCAAAGTGGCTGATCGATGTCGTAAAGAATTTGGCTTAAGGCTTCAATTGCTTTTTCTTTGTTTCTTTTTAAGATCAAAGTGACACTGTCATCTACTTCGGATTTGTTCGTAGACAGCATTGCAGAACTGATGAATTCAACCTTTTCATCGGTCACTTCTAGTTCCAAAATACCGACATGCTCTCCATAACAGCCTGCACTGTTCATGATGGTATCATTTACAATCTTCGCTTCAGCATATAGCTGATGATCATGTGCAGAAATCACGACATCAATCTCGTCCATTTCTTTTGCAATCTTTTCATCCGCAACTGTTCCAATATGACTAAGAAGGATGCACAGGTCATACTCTCCTTTATTTCTATCGAGCTCTTTAGCGATCGCATCTTTATAAGAATCGATATGTATTCCCAGCCCATCATTAAAGACAGCCAAATCTGGAGAAGATCCCGTAACTAGAATACGCAGACCATTTTTTTCAATGATTACACTTGGGACCACTCCATTGACTTTGGTATGATCCTTTTTTAGTAGGTTGTTACTAATAAAAGGGACAGAACTGTTAGTGGCCATGTGTTCAAGTGTATCGATTCCATTAAACATTTCATTATTGCCTATTGTGATCGCGTCATAACCAACAGATTCTAATAATTCAATTGCTGCCATCCCTTTTGTACCTTGGAGCTCAATGCTTTTAAAATCAGCAAAGTCTCCCCCATCAAGAACGAGTGTATGTTCATCTCGCTTTTCTTTGATCAATGAGGAAGTTCTTGAGAAATTTTCAAAGTTACTATGAAGATCATTTGTATGAATAATGTTTAATTTCATTATTTTCTCCCTTTCTTTTCAAGGATTTTTGATTCTGTTCTTTGTTTGAATGAAAATGGATGATAAGTATCATTTCTTCATGGAAGCAACCATGCTGCTCTCCACTAACGGTCCGTTTTCATCCTCGCTATGGACTCTGTGAGGCTTCACTTAAATCCGCTTATCCTGCTAAATTCGTTGCCTTTCAATCAACGGAAATTCAATTGTTCGTGTCTCATTTCTTAAAAGTATTTTTGAACGAGATTCCTATGTATGGTTTCAAAACCGTGCTCGATTGCTTTCCATTCCCCATAAAAACAAAACACCGTTTCATTGATCAAACGGTGTTTTGCATCTATTAATTTTCACTTCACAACTAGATTCATTATTCTCATAATAAAATCATCCAACTTATCTAGAGTAGCCATTTGGGTGTTACATTTTTGACTGTCTTGGCACACATAGTTCCCTCGTTTAATAAAAGTGCCTTTTCCAGCACCTTTCACTGAAGTTGTAAACATGCCAACCTCTTCAAACTTATGACAAAACATGCAATACCCTTTTTTGTTGCTACTTGTAAATGTGCCTTGAATTCCTATTAATTTATGATCGTATTCTACAATGATATATTTCTTACTTGAGTGATCGTTCCAACCCAAATAGGAAATCTCCTTTAAATCAATATTCGCTAAATCAGGCAGCTTTAATTTTTTCACTTTTGGAAATAGTTTCTTTATCGATTTGTCTGTTAATTCTCTAAAAGGAATCACATAAGGTTTAATTTGTAATAAGAACTTTTCGGCACTGGTTTGATCTTTTATCGTGACGATTGCATGAAATAATTCTCTTTGCCAATCAATTAAGTCCTCGAATATATTTAACACTTTTTCCAATGAGAGGTACTTTAATGCATGAAGTACATCGAGATCATTCGTTGTCGTGTGTCCATTCGTTACTATTTTCAATTGATCCTTAATAAAGTTAAACTGGTCATTTCGAATAAAGGGTTCTATTATCAATCTGTTTGATTCTACGTTTTTCATTTTTGCTCGCTCCTTATTTATGATTTATATGAAATAAGGTGCAAAGCCATATTGATTAGAAAAAATCCACTTTCATTAAGGCGATTACTTTAAATGATCTCCTTGCAAAGGTTCGCCATTCTAATAACAGGCTTTGCAGGAGTCTTTGCGGATTCTGGCAATAAAATCTTATTGACCATTTTTCTATCACCTCCTAAAATTTTAATATGCATTTAAATTCTATTTCTTCCTATTATTATAAATTAATTAAATGATATTGTCGCTTGTCTTGCATATTTCTATCGTCCATTTACACGATAAGAGGAATGCCTACTAAATCTTCGATACATTTCTAGATAATTCCTGCATTTTTTTATAGCTTGTTTTCTACAAGATCGATATTCTCAAATGAAAAAATGGCTTTGTTAAATGATCATGTTGATTTTTCAACATTCAGCAAAACAACTCGCTTTCCGCTGGTTTTCACTGGTCTCAGAACACGTCGTTTCCACATTTCGTTCAGTCTAGTTTCAATTAGAGGCACGTACAAATTTTTTACGCAAGTTTTCCAGTGGCCACATTGCGAGGTCTCGACTCGCTCGTTTTTCCACTAGTGAGTCTCATTGTTTTTGCTTCCTATCAACAACCTCCGCTAACATAGCCATAAAAATAAAAACACGAGGAAAAAGGGTCAATGATCCCAATTTCACTCGTGTTATTTATCGTTATTTTTGATTTTCACTTTTGGAAAGCACTTTCCCCCATTACTTGCCAAGGGAATAAACTAGATTATTGAGCCGTGTAACCACCATCAAGGATCACAGCTTGGCCAGTGACACCTTTTGCCTTTTCACTTGAAAGGAATACCGCATAATCCGCAATCTCATCAACAGTTAGCAATCGTTGTTGAGGAACAAGTGGATAAATAACCTCTTCCAATACTTTTTCAAGTTCTACATTACGGGTTTTCGCTAAGTCCGCCATTTGGTTTCTTACAAGTGGCGTATCCACATATCCTGGACACAATGCATTTACAGTAATTCCATGAGCCGCTCCTTCTAAAGCAGCGACTTTTGTTAATCCGATCACACCATGCTTTGCACTGTTATATGCTGCTTTTCCTGCGAATCCGATCACACCATTAATAGAAGCCATGTTGATAATGCGACCATAATTTTGTTTTTTCATATGAGGTAAAACATGTTTAATGGCCATAAAAGGTGCTGTTAACATAATTTTAATAAGCAATTCGAATTTTTCTGTCGGAAATTCTTCGATCGGTGAAACATACTGCAAACCAGCATTATTAATTAATATATGAAATTCACCGAAGTGAGCGATCGTTTGGTCGATTGCAGCTTTGATTTCTTCTTCGCTCGTTACATCACATTTAATCCCTAATGTTTCGTAACCTTTATCGGCAAGCTGTTGAGCAGCTTTTTTTACACCATCTTCATTTAAATCTGTTAGTACTACTTTTGCGCCATTTTCAGCAAACCGTTCTCCAACTTCATAACCAATCCCTTGAGCTGCTCCTGTAATAAATACAACTTTATCTTTTAACATGATCAGTATCTCCTTTTATGTTATTAATAAATTCCGACGCTTGCCAAACCAATCGCAGCAATAACAGCGATTGTTGGTATAATAAATCCGACAACTGCAACATCTAAATATGAATCTCTATGTTTTAAACCCGTTACCGCAAATAAGGTCAGTAGCGCTCCGTTATGGGGCAAAATTGAAGCTCCTGATGCTACAGCTGCAATTCGATGGAAGGCTTCAGCTGAAACCCCGCTTGTTTGAGACAACTGATAGTACTTTCCACCAAGAGCTTCTAAAGCGATACCCATCCCACCAGAAGCGGAACCTGTTATACTCGCCAACAGTTGAACAGCCACTGCTTCAGAAATTAACGGATTCCCTTTGATTCCTAAAATTAAATCCGTTAGTTGTTTAAAGCTTGGAACAGCTGTTACGACAGCCCCGAATCCAACCGCAGCACTCGTATTTAAGATCGCAATTGCGGAACCAGCTGCCCCACCATTAATAGAACGAATAAAGATCTTAACTTTATTGAAACTTAATACCATAATCGCGATAATACCAATTAATAATGAAGGAAGAATATCCAACTTCAAAACATTTAATACAACTACAACTAATATCAATGGTAAGATCGATAAATAGGGATTTGGCAGAGTGGATGGATCAATATCTTCTACTCCATTCCCTTTTTTCGGTTCTGTAAATCCTTCACCCTTCCCTTGTAGCCTTTTCCCTCTCCATGCGAGGTAAAGATAGCCCCCAACTGCCATGATTAGTCCAGATACTATTCCCATAATCGGTCCAGAAGTCGGAGTCGTATGAAAGTATTCAGTTGGAATAATATTTTGTATTTGTGGCGTTCCAGGGAGAGCCGTCATGGTGAAAGTGAAAGCACCTAATGTGATTGTTGCTGGTATTAATTTTCTTGAAACATCCGCGGAACGAAACAATGCGATTGCTAAAGGATAAATAGCAAATACGACGACAAATAAACTAACACCACCGTAAGTCAAAACTGCCGCTCCGACTAACACACCCAATATCGCTCTTTTTTTCCCAATGAATTGAGTAATTTTTAACGCTACAGATTGCGCCATACCGGTTTCTTCCATTAGTTTCCCGAAGATGGCACCTAATAGAAATACAGGGAACCATTTTTTTGCGAATCCTACAAATCCAGCCATGTACGTTTCTGTATACGTAGGTAGTAAATCTAGTCCTTCTAATCCTGCGACCAAAAGCGCAACTAGAGGGGCGATCCAGATAATGGACCAACCTAAATAGGCGAGTACCATTAATAAGACTAACCCAATAATAATGTTTATCATGATGACTTTCTCCTTTTACCCCGGTTGCTTTACACCAACTTTATTTTCACCCTATAGACTGTATTTACTCAAAAAAAAGAATGAAGACCCACTAGCAAACCAACGAACAGCAAACATTTTTTGAAATTCTTCATTCGATTGCACGCTCATTGCAACCTGTTAAAGTGTACTTCATCCAATTGTTTAAGCCTTATTGGTAACGCTATTCCCTCGCTCAATTTTTCTACTAAATAATCATCATTTTTCTACCACAGAACACTTTAACTCAGTTTATTCTATGTGTAAAATACATAAAAACTATATGACTTATTCCTTTTTTTCATCATTTATTTGATTGATTTTTTTAACTGACTCTCTCCCTAATCATAAATCACTTCACACCAAATCTTTCATTACATTCGGTTTCCGTTCCATGCAGACGCTTTCCTACCATCAGTCAAAAGTTTTCCCATTTATTTTTCAAAAATAAATAGTGATTTTGGTGTATGAAGCGATTTGCTTTTCTTTCCAGCGCTCGCTTTCCGCGGGCATGGCTTGAGTCTCCTCGGTCGCGAATAGCGTGCTCCCTGTGGGATCTCAAGGCTCTTGCTATTGAGGGCACTGAAAAAGTTCTATTGGAACGTCAACGTGAGTATGGGAACGAAATCGTTCCCATACTCGCATTTTTCTCTTATAAGTCGTTGTTTTCCGTTCCAGGCAGACGCTTTCCGCGGGCACGGCTTCAATCTACTCCGACAAACAGGAAGTTTTAGCGCAGTCGTTGCAACAGGATGTTGCGCTCTTAGACTGTGATCCTTTCTCTGCGAGGCTTTCAGCTCGTGCTATTCCCGCAGGAGTCGCTGCCTTTCACTTCCATTCAAAAAAAATAGTCGCACAAACCGTGGCCTTGGTCTGTGCGACTAATGTTAGTATGTTTCCTGCGGGACTTTCAGCTTGCGCTGTTCCCGCAGGAGTTGCCGTCTGCCACTTCAACCGAATAAAAGATTCGTCTTTTAAGAGTTAATTTCTAATTATGAAATTGATTCAAATAATAAAATTTGAATCAATCAATAGGAAAAGGTTCTAAAAAGAGATGTTCGGATTAATCAAAAAAAATGCTGAATTATTAAATTAGGCATCCCCCCCTTTTTGTTGCCTAAGAAAAGAACGATCCTTCTAGTGAAGAATCGTCTCAATCGTTATATACCTTCTGCTTAAATACTAGCCATCACTTGAAATATTTAATTAAAAACTTCACTGACTGATTTATTCCATCATTTTCATCATAGTATTCATTTCGTTCAATAATATTAAAACCATTGAACAATATTTGATCTAAACTAGCAAATAATAAATCAAAATTCACTTCTCCATTTCCCGCCGCAGTTTCTTGATACGATACTAATCCTCCCCCTCATCTTATGCCTTATAAGCACCTATCATTTGGTGGTTCTCCCTCCCCAATTATCTAATTCCGCATTGGTTTTTACTTAACAATTTATTCACGCTTGTTTCACAAAGCCGCTTCGTTCGTTTAATAAGAAAAAAAGCTGCCTAAGCAGCCCGTTGATTTTTACTAAAGTACCTCTTTAGCTTTAGATGGTCATTCAGTATCACTTGTATATTTTTCTGGTAGTAATTGCATGACATTACACTTTACTAGCTTGCCTTTATAAGAAATGATTACATCCGTATCTTTCCCGTAATCACTTATTAACTCACGACACATACCACATGGTGCAACTACCCAACATTTTTCTATATCCTCATGTGGATGAGGGTGAGCTACTGCAACAATCGTTTCAAATTCATGGTCTCCCTCAGATATAGACTTACCAATAGCCATAGCTTCACCACATACTGTAATTCTTCCTACATTCGCTTCAACGTGAACTGCTGAGTAAATCTTTCCCGTTCTCGTCCTTACCGCTGAACCAATGTGATGTCGTTCGTATCTATAATTCTTTTCAATCACTTTTTCTGCTTCCTTTATCAATTCATAATCTATATTTTCTAATGGTCTTACTTCCAACATAATAATCTCCCTCTCACTACTTTTATCTCTTTTTCTTAAACTTACTTGCTTCGTTCGTTTAAGTCCATTCTTTCACAATCTCCACCTATCTTAACATAAATATCCAATTCCATCCGGAACCCTTACGCCATTAAATTGGCCATTAAACGGAACAACTCTAATTCCTATCAACAGTTCATTTAATCCGTCGTTTAATTTAAATGTTCTTTCTTTTCGCTATAAAAACACCTATTTAGATCATCCAAAAGGGTAGTGCTTCGCAACATTTATATAAACATCGAAACTTTATTTCAAAGCTACAACTTTTGTGATTGCAAAATCAAAGTGTATTCTCCCCCTTCTCCCAAACCTTTGTCATTTCTGCCTTTCTCCCATTTCTCCAATTCTGTAGGCAAATGCAGTTCTTCCCCCGTTCGCTGCTTTCTCCTCCTATATTTTTGTACGAATCCTGATTTTCCTGGAAAATAAGTTGTTCACTGAAATCCTGAATTACCACTTCTTATTCACGCCTTATCTCATCCTTTTTCCTCGCTCTTTTCATCCAACAAAAAACACGAGGAAAATCGGATGGTGATTCCGATTTTCGCTCGTGTTAGGGAACGTTTTATTTGACCAAGAATACAGTTTATTTTGCTAAGGAAGAACTTAATTTTGCTGGTACAACTGTCTTATTTTTTAGTAACACTTTTTTTCCAACCTTGACTGTTTAAACTCAATAGCGTTGCCACCAAACTGCTTGAATGACAAAGGAACCACCTTCCAATTAAAATGTGATTCTCTGTAAGTACAATTCGTTCAATGCTAGCTATTGAGCGTTTCTGAGTCCGTTTGAATACACGTAAGTAAGAATATCCATTGATACACCAGTGTAACCTAATTGTCTTAGCATGCACGTAATGTTGCCACGATGGTACGATGAATGGTTGACTACATGTTGGATGATGTCACTATAACTCAAGAACCCGTCTCCATCCTTGATAAGGGCGTCAAAGTCTAGGTCATACGATAAAAAATCCTCGTATTGTGCTTTGATTCTATTAAAATAGTCTTCTAGTGCAAAGATGCTTGCGTCTTTTGTTTCCGCTTCCGTTTGTCTTTCATCGATGTCGGATTCTTGCTTCATGGTACTCAAGTCCATTACATCAGACACGTAGATGTGAGCAAGTGTTGCTCCAATCGTTGGAAATGAACTGGGTACCACACGGTAAAGTATGTCTTCTGGTAAGTTCCGAAGGTGTTGGAACATCTTATCATTTGCCCATGCGTTATAGTCATATATCTTTCGTAAGTCCATTTGCTTACTCCTTTCTTTTAAATATCAAACAGTAGGCATCTTCGTTTTCAGCCCAAGTTTTGCAGGGTAGCTGAGTGGCTATATGTTTCCTACTATTTTCCACAGCGTTTCCTATTTTACCTTCATATATCGAGAAACTTTTTTTAAATATCCCTTCAGAATCTATACATGAGCAAATGGCTGCCTGTTAATTAAGTTTCATACATAAATTAGATTGTTTTAATTAATACAGAAGTTCAACCAAAGGGGGCATCCATTTTCTCCAAGAATTCCTCTCCCTTTGACAATGTCTTATTCCACAATCAGGCACGTTTATTTATAAAAAAAATCCTATTGCTTATCATACAACAGAATTTTTATCAGTCTTTATTATAAAGGTTCAACCTTTATTTTAAATGATCAATCTTTTTATAAAACTACATTAAGGTTACATATATTCATTTGAAGTATTCATAAAAGTACACTTCTTCAAAAAGAAGGAGAAAATTAAAATTCCTTCTCTTCTGATTAGCTTTGATCTATGTAAACTCTTTTTGAATGTACTGAAAGTTTTATAAGATTAATTAAAATAGTTTGTTTGCTTTATCAGTTCTCCAAAAATATATATGGTTTAAATGTTTCGATATCTTTATAATTGGAGTAATCAGAAATAAGGAGGAAATAACATGAAAAACTTCGCAATTAAAACCGTAAAAGCATATAAGGTGGGTACGCCTTCTTAATCTTTTTCTTAACCTTTGTCGGTCATCCCCCCTTATATGTGTTTATTTAAATTACACAATAAAGGGGTAAATCATGAATTTTCCAGTAAAAAAGTTTTTGTCGTATTATAAGCCTTACCAGAAAGTTTTCTTTTTAGTATTAATTTGCGCTACGTTTATTTCTTTGCTTTCTTTGCTATTTCCGTTACTAGTTCGCTATGTGACCAATGTAGTTTTAGAAAATGACCTCTCCAAAGCACATGAAGCTATATTATGGATTGGTAGTCTAATGTTACTTTTAGTATTCTTACAAAATGTTAGTAACTTTTTTGTAGATTATAAAGGGCATGAACTAGGAGCTCGCATGGAAAGCGATATGCGCAGCGAATTGTTTTCTCACATGCAAAAGTTGTCTCTTAGTTTTTATGACAAGAAAAAAACTGGTCAACTCATGACTAGAATCACAAATGATCTGTTACTGCTTTCCGAGCTCTATCATCACGGTCCCGAAGATTACGTAAAGTACTTCGTCCGTTTTCTTGGTTCATTTATTATTCTGTTTTTTATTAATGCGCCCTTAACAATCGCAGTTTTTTGCTTTTTACCTATAGTGGGAACTTTTACTTTGTATTTTAATAAGAAATTGAACCGAGCATTAACTAGGAATAAAGAAAGAATTGGAGAAGTGAATGCCCAAGTAGAAGATAGCCTTGGGGGAATTCGAGTTGTCCAGTCCTTCGCCAACGAATCTTTAGAAATTAAAAAGTTCAATCAGGAGAACCATCGTTTCTTAGAAAGTCGGAAAGAAACATATAAAGCAGAAGCTTATTTCTATAATACAATCGAAGCTTTGATTCAATTGATTACAGTCACAGTTGTGTTATTTGGTGCCATGCAGATTGTTAATTCATCAATGAATTTAGCTGATTTAATAACTTTTTTGCTTTATATTGGCTTCTTGGTTGAACCGATGCAACGGCTGGCGTTCATGAGTATTCAATTTCAAGAAGGAATTACGGGGTTTCAACGATTTATTGAAATTATGAATACTCAACCAGCGATTGAGAATCAATTTGGAGCGAAATCTCTCTCTACAATTTATGGACACATTGAATTTAGAAACGTATCTTTCCGCTACGATAATTTTTTAAAAAATGTTTTTGATGATTTGTCATTTCAAGTGCAGCCTGGAGAGTTTGTTGCTATTGTTGGTTCCTCTGGAGCAGGAAAAACAACACTTGCTTCCTTAATCCCTCGCTTTTATGAGGTTACGAAAGGGCAAGTGCTATTAGACGGTAAAAACATTCGTGAACTTGATGTTCGGTTTTTAAGAAAAAGTGTTGGTATTGTTCAGCAGGATATCTATCTTTTTTCAGGCACCGTCATGGAAAATATTCGTTATGGTAATCCAGAAGCAAGTGATGAGGAAGTCATTTCAGCAGCTCAGCAAGCCAATGCTCATAGCTTTATTACAAGTTTGCCTCAAGGCTATAATTCTGAGATAGGGCAACGAGGTGTTAGATTATCAGGAGGACAAAA
>CAVSKA010000016.1:0-269192 GCA_963728315.1 uncultured Caryophanales bacterium | reverse complement strand
GAAGAAAGCTTATGAAAACGGATTATAAACTCAAATGGCTGCTATTGTTATGTATATTAGTTGTTATTTCTATTATCGTGGATGAAGCTGGTGTATTTATGTTCCCTGCTAGCACGGTTGTATTTAAAATTTTATACTTTTCGATTAGTTTAGCAGTCATGCTATTGTTTTTTAATATGGCAAAAAGGTTCAGAAAAACAACGGAAGAATTGAAGAAAAGTAACGAGAAACTAAATAACATTTTTCAAAGTTTAAGTGTTGCTATTTGGTCGCATGACTTAAAGTCTAACCGTTTGTTCGTCACACCTGGTGTCGAAAATTTGTACGGACGACCGTTAAACGAGTTTTATGAGGATCATGATTTATGGAAAAAAGTAATCCATCCAGATGATGATTACGTGCTTGTGCAAAGAGAGCAGCAATTTAAGGTTGGAGAACCGTTAACAAGTGTGTATCGAATTATTCGTCCAGATGGTGAGGTTCGATGGATTCAAGATCGAGGCATACCAACATTAGATGAACATAATGAATTTATAGACTTCACGAGCGTTTTATTTGATATCACCGATCGAAAAGAAAGTGAAGATCTTTATCGGAGTTTAGTTGAAATGTCACCTGATATTATTGCTGTTATCAGCGAAGATAAGGTTGACTATATTAATACGACGGGGAGCAAAATGGTCGGAGCTGAAAACCCAAGTGAAGTCATCGGAGGCTCCATTTGGCAATTCGTCTCACCAGAGGCTGTGCCTCTCATCCAATCACGCTTGAACGAACGGAATACGAATGAATGGTCGAAACAAGGGGTTGAATTTCAAGCAACACGTCTTGACGGACAACCGATTAACGTCGAATTGTCATCGATGCCTATTCAGTACGCAGGCCGTCTTGCCCGGCAAATAGTAGGAAGAGATATTTCAGAACGAAAAAAATCTGAAAAAACGATTAAGTATATGGCTTATCACGACTCTTTAACAGGTTTGCCGAATCGCAATATGTTTGGGAGATATTTAAACAAACGTTTGAACAGTGAGGAAATAAAAGAGTTTGCCGTATTATTTTTAGATTTGGATCGATTTAAAAGCATTAATGATACAAAAGGTCACACTGTCGGAGACCAAATGTTAAAAGAAGTTGCTGATCGATTGAAGACGGTAGTAAGCAAATCGGGGATGGTATCCCGTCAAGGTGGAGATGAATTTATTATTCTCCTAGAGAACATGGGTAAGGATCAGGTGAAAGAAATCGGGAATCGAATTCTCTCTGCATTTTCACAGCCCATCACTTTAAGAAATGAAGACTTTTTTATCACACCTAGTATTGGCATTAGTATGTATCCAAAAGACGGGGAAGACCAAGATACTTTAATCAAGCATGCAGATACGGCTATGTATCTAGCTAAAGAAAAAGGGAAAAACAATCTTCAGTTTTATTCTGTCGATCTTGATATTCTTGCCACAAGAAAACTAGAGTTGGAGAACGGATTAAGAAAAGCGATTGAGCACAATCAATTGATTCTTCATTATCAACCTCAAATCCATTTGGAGACAAGAAGAATCATTGGAGTAGAGGCGTTAATTCGTTGGCAGCATCCAAAGTATGGCATGATCTCTCCAGCTGAATTTATCCCGCTTGCTGAGGAGACTGGACTCATTGTGCCAATTGGGAAATGGGTGTTACAGGAGGCGTGTAAGCAGAATAAAGCATGGCAAAATGCAGGATTTAAGCCGATGGCTATTGCTGTAAATGTTTCTGCACGTCAGTTACAGGATGATACGTTTGTTCAAGTTGTCGAAGAAACGTTGACACAAATTGATTTGGCAGCCAACGCATCTCGATCTGGAAATCACGGAAAGCATTATGCAAAATATAGAACACTCCACGATGATTTTAAATCAACTCAAGCAGTTGGGAATTAAGCTTTCAATGGATGATTTCGGAAAAGGGTACTCCTCTTTAAGTTATCTGAAACACCTTCCAATCGATACAATCAAAATAGATAAATCATTCGTCGATGACATTTTAGATTGCGCCAACCAAGGATCGATCGTCAAAGCGATCATCGATATTGGAAATAGCATGAATTTTACAGTCATTGCAGAAGGAATCGAAACAGAAAAACAAACAAACTTCCTCATTGAAAATGGATGTAAAGTAGGCCAGGGTTACTATTACAGCAAGCCTGTTCCCGCTGACGAACTCGAACAATTATTGATAAAAGGGAATTGCTTGTCTAGTTCCAGCTCCTTGAGACCATGTGATAAAATCTGCTCGGTTGACGGTGATCAAAAAGCGGCTCACCTAGCCGCTGCGAGATTTTTCACTGGTCTCAGAACAGCGTCGACATCCATCTCTCATTTTGTCGTAGCTATACGGCGGTTTCACTTTTCTTATGGAATAATGAGTACAGATGATTTTCGTTGCAGGCGGATGCTTTGCGCGGGCACGGCTTCAATCTCCTCCGACAAACAGGAAGTTTTAGCGCAGTCGTTGCAACACGCTCTTAGACTGTGATCCTTTCTTTGCGTGGCTTTCAGCCGCGCTATTCCCGCAGGAGACGCCGCCTTTCACTGCAATCCCTGAACTGTTTAAAAATGAACATTTATATACAACATAGCTTTAGAAAGAACGATTTTAATAAAATAGGCTATGTTAGCGGACGTTGTTGATAGGAAGCAAAAACAATGAGACTCCTGCGGAAAAACGAGCGAGGCGAGACCCCGCAGTGTGATTTTTCACGAGGAGGCTCGACCGTTCGTCCGCGGAAAGCGAGTTGTTTTGCTGAATGTTGAAAAATCAACATGATCATTTAACAAAGCCAAAAAATAAGAGCACATAAATTTTTTCACTCAGTCTTCTTGATCGATTCTCCAAGCGCCAGCTGCTTCCGGACACAGACATCGCGTGGCTAAGCCGCTACAAGGACGTTGCGAACGTAGACTGTGATCGTGCTATAAAAATTTTGAACAACCATTCAGCTTGTACTAGCTGAACGGACACTTTGCGCTTTTCTTTATTGAATTTCTAAGTGACTTTGTAATTTCTCTTGAACTCGTTTTTTTTCATCTTCAGGCACGACGAAATAATAAATCCCATTCATGGTTGTCCCACTTCCATTAATGGCCATTTGATCAACATGATTTCTTGCTTTCCCATAATTTTTTTGGATATGAACCATCTGACTTAAAGTGAGATTTGTTTGTAAATTGCGACCGAGTGATTTAAAAATTGAACCATAATTCCAAATAGAAGATAGACTGGCACCCTTCTTCATCACGCCTTCAATCACTTGTCTTTGACGCTCTTGTCTTCCAAAGTCACCTCGAGGATCATCATGACGCATTCGTGCGTAAGCTAACGCCTCTTTGCCATTTAGTGAAAGGTCTCCAAGTGGAAAATGGTGATTTTCATAACTGAATTCAAATGTATTATGAACCGTAATTCCTCCAACAGCATCGACAATTTCTTTAAATCCTTCCATATTCATTTCAACATAATAATTTATTGGTATTCCAATAAATTTCTGAACCGTATTGACCGACATTTGAGCACCGCCAAAAGCGAACGCATGGTTGATTTTATCTTTCGTCCCTTTTCCAACAATTTCAGTAAGCGTATCACGAGGAATGCTGAGCATTTCCATTGATTCCTTCTTCGGATTGACCGTCAATACGATAATGGTATCAGAACGGCCAACGTCGTTTTTGCGCTCATCAACACCAAGTAAAAGAATCGAAAAAGGTTTATTCGTTTTCACCCTTACGGAACTCACTTCACTAATCGGTTTATGAATCGAATGCCAAGCAAAATTTAAAGAAACAAAAACGGATATACCATACACTAAAATACCAATTAAAAAGAAAGACAAAACAATCGTAACAACTTTACGTGAACGTTTTTTACGTCGATCAGCCCTCATATGTATCTCCTTTTCACCCACAATTAATTTAGAAAGAACATGCTAGTACACAGGAACCCTCTTAGAAATATATGCACGAAATTTCTAATTATTCCAAAAAATATAAAATAAATTTTTCCTTGTACCAGTATCGACAGATAGATGGTATTTAATCACGGAGATTATTTTAAACAGAATAGCCAATAGCGATTTTATGGAAACCACTCTTCATATTTGAAAAAGAAAACCGATAATAAGGTGGATGAAATTTTATAACAAAGCTAAAATTCGCTTTTCAGAAAAATGGAGGAACAAATGAAAAAAATCAGCATGAACAACATGAAAATCGGCACAAAATACGCAATGGCATTCACACTCACACTCATCTTATTCGCAATATCCGTCTTCATCGTTTTTCAACAATTAAACATCGTAAACCAAAACATCGATTCCATGGACCGCAAAGCAATGCGTTCAATAAATTTGACTGAAGTCGGTTCTCTTTTTAGAAGTAAAGACATTCGAATTGGCGATTATATGGCGAGTAAAGACACGAAATTACTTGGCCAATATAATGATCGCGTCGAACAAATGGCAAAGCTCGAAAACCAAATTTCTTCGACTCTAACCAATAAAGACCAAATTAGCTCTTTTGAAATCATCAAATCAAATAGCGGAAAAATTGATGATTTATTTTTAAATACACTCGTTCCAGCGGTTGAAGCAAACAAGACAGAAGAAGCACAAGCAACTCGAGACACCACACAATCTCTTCGTGCAGACACCAATATCGTCTTGGATCAATTAACGACAGATATCAACAAAGAAAGAGATCAAACGACTTTAGATGCGAAAGCGGGCTTACAGCACACAGTGGTCGTTCTTATTGTTGCTTTCCTTCTTTCGATGATCATTGGCATCATCATCTTGGTCGTAATCAGCCGAATGGTTCGCACGCAATTTGAAAAAAGTGGTCAACATTTCAAAAGAAGTCGCCAACGGAAATTTAGCCGTTGAGCCTTTAAGCTATAAAGGAAAAGACGAAATTGGCGAATTGAATGAAGCGATGAATCAGATGAGTGGAAGCCTTCAATCCATGCTTAATCAGATCATTAACGTATCCAATCATGTCAATAGCCAAAGTGAAGAGCTTACGCAATCGTCCAACGAAGTACGCGAAGGAAGCGAGCAAATTGCCTCCACGATGCAAGAACTAGCGGATGGAGCGGAACAACAAGCTCAAACAACAACCGAATTATCAGAAGAAATCAATCGATTTACCAATCAAGTTCAAGGCATTAGTCAAAATGGCGATGTCATCGAACAAGCCTCGTTCACCGTCTTATCGATGACCAAAGAAGGCAATGAATTGATGAAAAAATCAATGAATCAAATGACTTCCGTTGATGGCATCGTAAAAACTTCGGTAGAAAAAATTAAAACTCTTGATGAACAATCTCAAAAAATCACAAAGCTTGTAGACGTCATCCAAACGATTGCTGAGCAAACCAACTTATTAGCTCTTAATGCAGCCATTGAAGCAGCTCGAGCGGGGGAACACGGCAGAGGATTCGCCATTGTAGCAGAAGAAGTACGGAAACTAGCCGAACAAGTTTCAAGCTCAATCACTGAAATCACCGGCTTTGTAGGAAACATCCAATCTGAATCTAGCCTTGTCGCTTCTTCGCTTGAAGAAGGCTACCTCCAAGTACAAGAAGGAACAAAACAAGTACAGCAAACAGGCGAAAAATTTGCAGAAATTAACACAGGAATCTCTGATATGGTCACCAATATTAAAGCCATCTCAACCTCTATCCGCGAATTAGCACAAGGAAGTAACCGAATAAGTGGATCAATCGAGCACATGGCCGCGATCTCTGAGGAATCCGCAGCAGGTATCGAACAAACTGCCGCATCCGTTGAACAAACGAGCAGCTCTATGCAAGAAATCTCAGCTAGCGCCGAACAACTATCCAATCAATCCGAAAAACTAAACGGACTCGTAAATCAGTTCCAACTCTAAATATCACTCCACAAAAAAGCAGACGCCGAGGCGTCTGCTTTTTTGTGAATAGATGCTGTTAGTGCCAGTCTCGTGCCAGTCTCGTGCCTGGCACCGCAAATATGAGTTGGTGATAACTACTATGGGGCCGAGTGGGGCCGAGTGGGGCCAGACCCCGATTATCGTCAACTAGACTCTTCGGCGAGTAAAGAACGCTGTAAGGCGAGTAAAGTACTCTATAACGCGAGTAAAGTCCTCTGTAAGGCGAGTAAACACCTCTGTAAGGCGAGTAAGCTCACCAAATGAACTTTTCAATCAAGAAATCTACTCTTTTTTTCATTCAAATCTTATAGGTTTTTCTAAAAAAGAGGAAATCAGCCTTTTTCCATTGAAAAAAACTTCTTTTTAGAGAAAATCTTCTTCATTTTAAAAAGGTTCTTTAATATCAAGTCTGTGCCTGGCACCAGCCCGGCACTCACAGACTGGCACTGTCTAAAATCCCCGCTAAAATCATCCTACTCTTTTTTTAAAAAAAGTTAATTAAATATTTGGAAAATAAAGACTAATAGAGTGCAAATAGGGTATTATTTTGTAAAGAATGGAATTTGATTTTGATCTTTCTTTTGGTCTTACTATTGCCATTCCTATTAATCATTCTTTTGACCTTTCTTTTACTTTTCTTTTGACTTTTCTTTTGATCTTTCTCTTTTGACTTTCTATTCTTTTAATCTTTCTCATTTGTTCTGACGGATACGAATATAGACAGGCTGTGGTCGAATAAATTAGAAATAATGGGGGAGGGAAATCATGACAATGACAAATGACATTCGGATTTTATCGCCTTGTGGAATGTTGGGCTATGGTTTCCCGGAAGAATCCTTTTTGATGGGGATGGAGGAGGATCCACATGGCATTGTGGTGGATGCGGGTTCGACCGATGCGGGTCCCCACAAACTTGGAGCGGGAGTCGCGATTGTGAGCAGGCGGGCGACGAAGAAAGACCTTGAAATCATTCTTCTCAATGGCTTGAAGCGGAAAATTCCGGTCATCATCGGTTCGGCTGGAGGCGCGGGAGCTCGTCCGCATGTCGAATGGACAATCGATATTGTGAATGAAATTTTAACAGAGCACGATCTTCATCCGAAAGTGGCCGTCATCTGGGCGGACTTTTCTCATGATTACATAGTAAAAGCGAATGAAGCGGGATTGATTGAACCGTTAGGCTTAAACGTTGACGAACTAACAAAGGAACGCATTCAACAAACGACTAATATCGTGGCACAAATGGGTCACGAGCCGATCCTCGAAGCCCTTCAAGCAGAAAGTGACGTCATTATTTGTGGGAGAGCGTATGATCCCTCTCCTTTTGCTGCAATTGGCATCCAGTATGGAAAAGATCCTGGTCTCTCCTATCATCTCGGTAAAATTTTAGAATGCGGGGCGTTATGCGCGGAACCTGGCACAACAAAAGACTGTATCATCGGCACAATCCATGACGATTCCTTTACGGTTCGCTCACTGAATCCGCTTCGGAAATGCACAGAGCTGAGCGTCGCTGCTCACACTTTTTACGAAAAAGAGCATCCTTTTCTTCTTCAAGGACCTGGCTTTACATTGGATTTGAGCAAGTGTGAATTCAAGGAGATGGAGAAAGGTTTAGTTGAGGTACGAAACAGTCAGTTCATTAAAAATAGCCCATATAAAATAAAACTTGAAGGGGCACGTAAAGTCGCCTACCGTACGTTTGTCATTGCAGGAATTCGAGATCCGATTCTGATTAAAAATATTGAAGAAATTGAAGAACGAGTAAGACAGCAGGTAGAGGGATATTATCAAGAAATTTCGACTGAAGAATATTCCATTCATTTTTACAACTATGGAATCAATGCGGTTCTTGGAAAAAAAGAGCAGGAGTCGTTTCACGGTCATGAGGTTGGTGTCTTGTTTGAAGTGATTGCGAAAACGCAAGAACTTGCGACGAGTATTTGCTCAAGTGTTCGCTCCACATTCCTTCATTTTGGTTATGAGAGTCGGAAATCAACGGCTGGTAATCTAGCTTTTCCGTTTGCACCGAGTGATGTTGAATTCGGCGCTGTCTATGAGTTTTCCATCTATCATTTATTAGAAGTGACGGAGAATCCTTTTAAAATAGAATACTTAGGGGAAGGGCCATGACGACATTATACGATCTCGCAAAAGTGGTAAGAAGTAAGAATTCGGGGCCATTTGAACTAACATTTGATGTTCTGTTTGATTCAAAAGAAACGTATGAACGTGTCAAGAATTCGGGAGCGATCACGGAAGAACGTATTTGTACGCTATACGCCATCAAGCCTGAACAACTGTATCACCTTGTTTTTTTTGATCAAGCATTAGGGTTTAAAATGACGATTGCGCGTGAAGTGTCATCGGGATCAGTGGGGGATCGCGACGTGTACGGTGCCCAACAACACGCACCATTGATGGGGATTGAAATCGAATGAAGAGGTGAGAAAGATGAGTCGAATTGCAGTAGTTGGCAGCATCAATCTTGATTATGTCGTCGAAACAGAGCGATTTCCTGAAGCGGGAGAAACGGTCATGGGGAAGACGTACTTCACTTCACCAGGTGGAAAAGGGGCGAATCAAGCCGTTGCAGCGTCGAGACTTGGAGCCGAGGTGACAATGTTCGGATCTCTCGGAGTAGATGCGAATGGGGAGAGCCTTAAAGAGACGCTAAAAAAAGAGAAAGTCGACATCATTCATCTGAATGAAGAAAACGACGCACCAACTGGGATTGCTTTGATTGAATTATGCAAAGGAGAAAATCGAATTCTCGTTGTACCTGGAGCAAATACGCGTACAAACCTTCACTACGCAAAAAGGATCGAATCGAAATTGCTAGACTTTGATGTTGTTCTTTTTCAATTAGAAGTTCCGATCGAAACGATGGAGTATCTCGTTCCTCTTTTACATAAAAAAGGGGTGAAAACGATGATAAATCCTGCTCCTGTACAAGCATTAAGTCAGGAGTTGATTTCGAAAACCAGCTATTTAATTCCGAATGAACATGAGTATTCTCAGGTTTTACAAGAACAGGATTCTCTGGAATACCTCGTTCAAAAACATTCGAACCAACTAATTGTTACGCAAGGGAAACGCGGTGTTACCTATCACGATGGGGATCAAGCTGTCACGATTCCTTCGATTGATGTGGATCCAGTTGATACGACTGGCGCGGGAGATACGTTTTGCGGGGCTTTCGCTGTTGGAATTTCGGAAGGGAAAAGCATCGAAGCGAGTATTCGATTTGGTATCGTTGCAGCGGGCTTGTCCGTGACGAAAAAAGGGGCTCAAAGCGGAATGCCAACAAGGGAAGAAGTAGAGCGATATAAGGAGTAGGACGTGGATTTTTTGATTGAAAGGAGAAATCGCATGCAGCTGAAAAAAACGCTCACTCAAATGAGAAAAGACTGGGTTCTCTATTTTATGTTGTTTCCAGCTCTATTGTATTTTGTCATTTTTCATGTCGTTCCGTTAATCGGAATGAAGCTCGCGTTTCAAGATTATCGCATTATTGGAGACAACGTCTGGGTAGGCTGGAAGCATTTTGATGTGTTGTTTAGCTCACCAGCTTTTTATACGGTTTTAAAAAATACGATCATTATAAGTTTGATGAAGATGGTATTTGTCTTTCCGATTCCGATTATCCTTTCGCTTTTGATTAATGAAGTGAGGCACAGCAAGTACCGGAACTACGTGCAGTCTGTTGTTTATTTGCCGCATTTTCTCTCATGGGTCGTCATTGCAGGCATTTGGATTAATTTGCTTAATCCGATTGATGGAGGGGTCAATGTAATCCGGGGAATTTTCCATCTCCCGTCAATCGATTTTATGACGAGTAAAGATCATATTCGCTGGGTGCTTGTTTTTTCAGAAATGTGGCGAAGTGCAGGATGGGACTCGATTATTTACCTGGCAGCGATTATGAAAATTAGTCCTTCTTATTATGAAGCAGCAAAAATTGATGGAGCCACTCGACTTCAGCAAATGCGCTATATTACGCTACCGGAACTATACGGAACCATCGTCACTGTCTTTATATTAAACCTAGGATTCTTTATGAATGCTGGATTCGACCAAGTGTTCAACTTAATCAACAGTTCCGTGATTAGTGTCATTGATATTTTAGATACATACGTGTACCGAATCGGAATATTAAATGGTCAATACGCATACGCCACAGCAGCGAGTTTATTTAAAGGAGCAATCGGCGTTGTACTCATATTGGGGACACATTTTATTTCGAAAAAGACAACCGGAAGAGGCGTTTGGTAGAGAAGGAGGGTCGGGATGAAAAAGCGATCGGGATCGAGATGGTTTTTATACTTTACTTTATTTATGTTAACGCTTTCTGTGTTAATTCCTATTCTAAACTTATTGGCGCTGTCTTTAACTGAACCGCTCAACGCCCATAAAATGAATGGGCTCGATATCATTCCTAAAGGATTTTCGCTCATTAATTACAAAGTGCTTTTCTCTAATCCGCTTGTGGTGAGAAGTATTTTTAATACTTTATTCATCACCATTGTCGGAACGGCTTTAAATCTCATGCTAACGGCGATGGCGGCTTACGTATTAGCTCGAACGACATTTAGAGGAAAAAGAATCATTACCGTCTTTTTAATTGTAATTATGGTATTCGAGCCGGGATTGATTCCAGAATACTTGTTAGTCAAAAATTTAGGGTTGATCGACTCCTATTGGTCGCTCATTCTTTATCAAGCTGTCAATATTTATTACTTGTTTATTTTAATGCGGTTTTTTGGAGATGTACCGGACAGTATACTTGAAGCAGCACGAATGGATGGGGCAGGCCACTTTAAGATTTTCACGAGAATCATGCTTCCATTATCAAAGCCCGCACTTGCGACAATGGGCTTATTTTACGGAGTATTTCACTGGAATGAATATTTCCGTGCAACGATTTATTTAACGAGTCCGAATAAATGGCCGTTACAAGTCGTCCTTCGTCAGTTTGTTGTTCAAAAAGATAACACAGCGATTTTAGGTGCCGACAATCTTTTATCTTACAAAGAAGTAGCGAGTTTGGATTTCAATTCCCTTCAAGCGGGAACGATCATGATTGCACTCGTACCGTTGCTGCTCTTTTATCCACTCATCTTACGCTATTATGCGAAAGGTGCACTTGAAGGAGGGGAGAAAGACTAAACGGAATGTATGATTGCGAAACAAAGAGTGTTTTTGATCCAACTAGTCGAATGTTTTCTACTATTCTTTTATAAAAAATCAACCTAAAAAAATGACTAGATTGAAAGGGAGGAACAATATATGAAGAAATGGCTTATGCTCTTAATCTGTATCATGTTTGTGTTTAGTGTAACGGCTTGTTCTGATAAAAATGAAACAGCAAAGAAAACAAAGGATGGCAGAACGATTATTCGCTTAGTTATGAAAGATGAATCATCGTCAAATCCATCGTCTAAAGCTTATTTTGATGCTTTAGAAAAAGCGTTGAAAAAAGATGAAAACATCAACGTTGATATTCAATTAGTCGATATGCCGCAAGGAACGTATTCTGAAAAGCTAAACCTATTGCTATCAGGAGGAGATATTCCTGATATCATTTATTTCCAAGGTGGAGACTTGCAAATGTCAAAGCAAGATCTACTCGAAGACTTGACTCCATATGTAAAAGACTCGAAATATATTAAAAACATCTTGGAGCCATATAACGAGAAACGTCTGAAAAACTATCCTTATCTACTTTGGATTAAGCCATTGTCGCAAAGTACACCTGTCATCCGTCAAGACTGGTTTGACAAAACGAAGAGTGGCAAAGCGCTTGAAAGTGATCCTTCTCCAGAAAACTATTATCAATTTTTTAAAGACTTGAAAGACAATCCACCGGGTGGCTCTGGTAAACCGAAGTACGCGATTACCACAGCCGGTGAAATCAAAGACTTAGACTTTATTTTTAATATGGCATTTGGCATTGACCAAACTTGGTTGGATAAAGGAAATGGAACGTATGAATATGCGAAAACTTCCGATCAAGAGAAAAAGAAACTTGAATACTACAATAAACTGTACAAAGGTGGTCTTCTCGATCCACAGTTCTTAACAAAGAAATGGGATACGAAAGAAAAAGCGTTTTATGATGGAGAATCAGCGGTCATTGTTGGTACGGCTGGGAAAGTCATCGATATTTATAACGGAAAAATGAAGCAAGTGAACGGTGAAGAAGCGGCTGTTCATGTACTCCCTCCGGCAAAAGGAGAAGAACAAGGTTTCGGTGCAACGGATATTACAAAAGAAGAACGTGGTGTCGCCATTTCTTCACAATCAAAAAATAAAAAAGTCGCGTTTAAAATCTTAGACTATCTGGCAAGTCCAAAAGGTCAAATGCTAGATCGAATTGGATTTGAAAAAGAAGAATATAACGTAGTCGATGATCAAATAGAGTTAACGGATAAATACTACAACGAATGGTTTGCGCGTTTTTGGGAGCCGAGTGAATTTAAACCAGATCACCCTCTGAAAAAACCATTATTAAGTGAGCCTGCACAAAAATCGCAAGACGAAGTGAAGAAATATTATCAAGAAGACAACAGCTTTATCATTCCAGAAGAGTATGTCTCCAATTGGGATGCGATGGAAAATCTATACAAAGAATATGCAACCGATATCATTACGGGCAAGAGACCACTCAAGGATTTTGATGAGTTCGTCAAGAAATGGAAAGAAGCAGGCGGGGATGAGCTCACAAAGTACGCGAACAAAACGATTAAATAGGGAGTTTTTTAGATGATTACCTTCCAAGATCGAGTGAGAGGCGTTCTTTTATCCACAGCTTTAGGAGATGCCATGGGAGCTCCTGTGGAAAAGTTAAGTTATCAACAGATTTATCAACAGTATACACGGGTGGAGAATCTTCGAACGAAGTGGTACAAAGATGACTTAAAAGAAGAAGAGCGAATGGGAAAGCAGCGTGGAAATGGAATTGTCACCGATGATACCCTCATGACGATCGCTTTAATCAACGTGTACTTGAAGGAAAAAAGACATCTTGATGCCTATGATGTTGGGAACGAATTTGTAAAAGAGATCGCCTTTCGCAAAACGTATATCCCTGAATTCGGCAAAGAGGCGATGTTAATTGAGCGTTTATTTTACCCGGAAAAATATATTTTCCACCGTCATGTTCTAGCGAATTGTGAGCCAAGAGAAGCGGGAATTGGAAACATGATTAATTGTGGAGCAGCCATGTACATTGCCCCAATTGGTGTGGTCAATGCAGGTGATCCAAAAGCGGCCTACGATGAAGCAATTCTCTTTGCGATGGGTCATCAAAGCAGTTATGGATTAGAAGCGGCGGGTGTTCTCGCTGCTTGCGTTGCAAAAGCATTCGATGAACAAGCGTCAATCGAAGACATTGTTGATACTGCACTTATGTATGCAAAAGATGGAACGAAGCAAGCCATTGAAGCGCTAACGAAAGCGGCTAGAGACTTAAAGGATAAAAGAGCAGATAAAGAGCTTGTTGCGAACATTTTTCATGAAATTTTATCAAACTATTCGCCAATGAAAGATCAAGTCCATCGACATATTGACAAGGTAGGTGTGCCATCGAATCACTACACTCCTAGCCGGCTTTTTTCAATCGAAGAATTGCCAATTGCCCTTGGTTATATCGTTTTAAATGATGGTGATTTCTATGCTTCCATTTTAGACGGGATTAATTCTGGAAGAGACACCGATTCGATCGGTGTCATGATCGGCGTCATTTTAGGAGCAAAGTATGGTTATCAAGTGATCCATGAAGAAGACCACACTTTATTGGAGTCAGCGAATAAAATAAATTTTATAGAGCTGGCTGATCAGTTTAGTGCGGTTGCTAATGATGTAATCAGAAAAGACTTTCTCTTATTCGAATGGAGAAAAAGGCAACTTGCGAAGATGGGCTTGGAAATGGAGTGAACAACATGATTCCAGCGAATTATTATGAAAAAGTGTACGCCGGTCTTCTCGGCATGAATATCGGTGTCCGCTTAGGTGCACCAGTAGAACCTAGTGATTGGACCTTTGAAAAGATCGAGCACGTTTATGGTGAGATTAAAGGATATGTCAAAGACTATAAAACATTCGGGGCCGATGACGATGTGAATGGTCCCGTTCACTTTATTCGAGCTCTTTACGACGATGCCGTTGAACGAGAGTTAGAAGCCGAAGATGTCGGAAAAGCATGGATGAACTACACGCGTGAAGGGATCGGAATGTTTTGGTGGGGTGGAGAAGGGATTAGTACGGAACATACCGCTTATTTGAACTTAAAAAAAGGGATAAAACCACCAGAATCCGGTTCAGCATTAACAAATGGCTACACGATTGCCGAACAAATTGGCGGACAAATTTTCGTCGATACATGGGGTTTGGTATTACCGAATCAAGTGTTAAAAGCAGCTGATTATGCGGAAAAAGCTGCAAGCGTTTCGCATGACCGAAATGGGATCTACGGAGCGCGATTTATTGCCGCTTGTATCGCGAGTGCATTTGAAGCAAAATCGATTGAAGAAATCATTCGGATTGGCCTCAGTACGTTACCAGTTGACTCGACTTATGCAAAAGTTGCCCAAGCAACGCTTCAATTTTATAAAAATCATCCTGATGATTTTCGGCTTTGCCGGGAGTATCTCGAACAAGAATGGGGTTATGATCGTTATCCTGGCATCTGTCACATCATACCCAATGCTGGTGTGTGCGTGTTAGCGCTTCTTTACGGGGAAGGTGACTTTGGTCGAACCGTCGAAATCGCAACCATGTGCGGGTGGGACACTGACTGCAACGCGGGTAGTGTTGGGACGATCATAGGTGTTTTTGTAGGAATCGAGGGGATTCCTCTCCATTATCGAAAGCCGATGAACGATTTCATCGCCACATCTGGTGTGTCAGGCTACTTAAATATTCTCGATTTGCCTACGTTTTCACGTGAAATCACATTGCTAGGGTATCGATTAGCCAAAAAAGAAGCACCATCTGAATTAGTCGAATTGGAACGGCGAGGGGAAGTTTTATTCGATTTTTCTCTCCCTGGTTCAACCCATGGATTTAAAGTCGATCATCCTTATCGAACGGTGATTCATCACGATCATGATTTTGGCTATAAACAGCCAGGTTCACTCGAAATTGTCGTAGATCGAATGCTGGCAGAGGAGCAAGCCAAAGTTTTTTACAAACCTTTTTACCGTCGAGAAGATTTCACAGATGAACGGTACCATCCAACGTTTGCACCTACTGCATATAGCGGGCAAACCGTTTCTTTTCAAGTTCATTTGGAACAATGGAGCGGGGAACCCATTCGCATCACCCCCTATGTTCACCTTACTTTTGGAAAAAAAGACGTCAAAATGGGATCCGTTTTTTTGCCGAAACGAATCTGGCGTGAGATCCATTTTACCATTCCAGATGCCGATGGTGATTTGATCGACGAAATAGGCTTTATCATTGAATCAGACTCGTCACTAGATGATCGAGCATTTGCCTACATCCACCTCGATCAATTTCAAATTGAAGGACCTGCTCATTACACGATTGATTTTGCCAAACAATCAAAAGAGTTCAAATGTGTGACTCCATTTTCGCATCACCACGGAAATTGGGACTTAGCTGGTGAATATATGAGCTGTGTGACCGAAGAAAATTGTTCGTCCTATAGTGGAAACTATTACTCAAAAGATGCAGTCATTAAAGGGGTAATTAAACCATTGAGCGGCTCGAGCCATTTATTGGTTTTTCGTGCAAAAGGCATTCAGCGGCATTATTTATTTGGTTTCGATGGAAAAAACAGAGCCTCATTAATCTTAAACGATTTCGGCTACAAAAAACTGATCACCGTCCCATTTGAATGGGAGCACTATAAAGAATATCGGCTTGCCGTTCGTTGCAAAGGGCAAGAGATCTGCTGCTTTATTGACGGTGTCGAAATGATCCATTATTTCGACAGCACGATCCCAAGTGGCATGTACGGATTCGCGATGCTCGAAAAAGGTGAAAACCTCATTGGCACAGTGGAAGTAAGAGAAATTTGATAAAGACAATGAAATGGATTTGTAGTTGAATGGAATGCGTTGTTAAGTTGAATATACTTTTAGATCGGATTGGATGGAGCTATTGAAATAGAGGGATGATTAGATTGGTGCCTGTCTCTAGCCTGGCACCAAACAAATACTAAACACGCAACAATAAGCAAAAATGAACGGCCTATTGGCCGTTCATTTTTTGTGAGTATTAAAGATTTTCTTTATCTTTGTCGTTTAAGTGATAATGGTCGTGAATGGCATCGGTTTCTTCACTTGATTTAATATAGTGTTCTAGTTCCTTAACTAATTCTTTTGGTGCCCCATCTTTTAAATGCCAATTGCCTGGCTCATCAACAAAATAGGGACTTTCCATAAATTTCGGCTTAGATTCACTCATTAAGTTCGGCTCCTTTTTAAATAATTTCTCACAGAGGATGTATCTTTTGTATCCCTTTTATTCTTCTCATCTTTTACTTGATCATTCAATTCTTCCTCAACATATTCATCGGAAGGGATCTCTTTCTCTTCTTCTAGCTTCTTTTTTAGTTCTTTATCTGAATGAGACTCCATGTAATTTCCTCCTAATGACCGTTTTCATTACCTTTCCCTCTATTGCAGTATAAATAAACTTTTTTTATTTAATGGTGCCTGACCACTGTTTTAATATCGAAAAAGGGGTCAGGCACCTAGATGAAAGGTTGTTATAAAACAGTCTATTTCTACTATTCTATTATTAAAAATTTTCTGCTATATTCGATGTAATGGTACAGCCTAGGAAACTAGGTGTCACAAAGCTACAGGGGCTAAAGGAATTTTTCCTAAGCCAGCCAGCTGCCGTTTATGATTCCCATATTTTAAGGAGGAAGAAAAATGTTAAAAGGTTCAACGAAATTAGTAACAGGGGTATCGGCTTTATTTCTAGTTTGCTCACTACCATTTTCAGTAGATGCAGCAGAGAAAGGAAAAAGCCACCATCACAAGGTAGAACAACACGTTAAAAAACATGACGTAAAATCACATTCTGAAAAAGTGAAAAAAGAAGAAAAAGCTAAAAAAGAAAAGCTTGAAAAAGAAAAGCGCAATAAAGAAAAAGGCTACTTGAAACATTTTAAAGAGATCTCGATGAAATTAGATCGAGTTGAAAAAGATATTTCAAAGGTTAGTGAAGCAGCCCAAGCCTACGCAGATGCTCACCAAACCTCCACATCAGTGCCTCAGACAGAGGTAAATAATGAGAACGAAAATCATGAAAAACAAGATCATGACAAAGATTATTATAAGCATTTACTACATAAGTTAAATGCGGATACGAACCAACTTAACGCCTTAGAAAAACAACTTAAAACGTATAATAAGAAAGAATTAAAAGATCCAGCAAACGTTTTAGCTCTTCAAACGCGACTAACTGAACTTAAAGCTAAAGCATTAGAAGCTGCGAAAAAAATTGAAGAACTGCAGAACTCCACCTGCTCCTGTTGAAGATCCAACTGAACCGACAGTACCAGCAACAGATCAACCTGCTTAATAATTAGACATTCGATAAATCTTATACATGCCCACTTTTGCACAAAAAAATATTCGAAAAGAAATGAGTGTCGGCTTGGTGCCAGTCTCCAGACTGGCACCAGCCCGGCACTTATTTCTATCTAATTTACTTTAATCCATCTTTCATTTTTCAACATTTTTTGGTTTTTAAAAGGATTTTGGATAGGGAAAGTTGAAGAGTATGATCATACTAGAAAAGGCAGGTGGTTTTTATTGGTTAGAGAAAGAAGAGTAGAGTACGCTGGAGCCCGATATCACATCATTTCCAGGGGGAATCGAAAAGATCTATTGTTTTTTGGCGATTTTGATCGAATAGCGTATTTAGAAATGTTAGAGGATGCAAAAGGTTTTTATCCGTTTAAAATTCATGCTTATTGCTTAATGTCCAATCATATTCATCTTTTAATTGAAACAGAGACGGCTTTATTATCCTCGATCATGCATCGCTTAAATTCTTGTTATGCTCATTACTTTAATAGTCGACATCAATTTGTAGGGCATGTTTTCCAAGGACGTTATAAGGCGAAAATCGTTTAAGACTCTTACTATTTGCTTGATGTTAGTAAATACATTCACTTAAATCCTACGAGAGCAAAGCTCGCTCGGAAACCAGAAAACGATCAGTGGAGCAGTTATTCCTCCTATTACTCTTCAGAAAAAAATCCTCTCATTACTAACGACTCTTATTCTTTCTCACTTTCCCAATGATTCAGCCAAACATTATCAAAAGTTTATCGAAAAAGGAATTTAGTAGAGCAGTTAGAGTAGGTAGGAAAATGGGTTAATGATAAAGGTGCCAGGCTAGTGCCTGTCTCCAGACAGGCACTAGCCTGGCACCTTTTAACCTCTTTAATATTGAATCTCTATTCCTTCTATGGTATCAATGAGTTATGTCAATAAATGATAGGTGAATAAAACAGATGAGGAAAATAAAAATATGTGTCATTGCTCCATATAAAGCAATGGTTCCAATTATAGAAGAGTGTATTGAATTAGCACCCGAGTTAGAAGTAGAAGTAAGAGTTGGAAATTTGAACGAGGGCGTTACCATTGCTAAACAGGTGGAAATGCAAGGATGTCAAGTTATTATAAGTCGAGGTGGAACGGCTAAGATGATTCGGGAATCTGTTCGAATTCCCGTTGTTGATGTCACTCTTTCAGGTTATGATATGCTGCGTTCCTTCATGTTAGCGAATGATTTTAAAGGCAAAAAAGCGATTATCGGTTTTTCTAATTTAACGGTAGGGGCTCAAGCGATCATCGATTTGCTTGAATTGAGATTTAAAGCATTTACGATTGATACAGCAGAAGAGGTCGATCCACTCATAAAGACCCTTAAAGACGAGGGGTATAAAAGGATATTAGGAGATGTCGTGACCGTTGAAGTTTCTTCAAAGTATGGATTAGACGGGATATTGATCCAGTCTGGAAAAGAAGCGATATTAGAATCATTTGAGTCAGCAAAGTCACAGTTTTACTTTCATAAAGAAACTCAACGACTAATGGAGTTAATGCGAGAAACGTTGAAAGTAAAAGAGCAAGATCTTTGCATGATGAGTGAATCTGGAGATATTCTGTTCGAACATTGGCAAACGATCGATAAAACATCGCTTGAGGTTATTGATTTTCAAGTATTAAGAAAAGAAATACTAGGTCACCAAGAACCTATAATGAAGGTGATTGAAACATTAGATCATTATTTAGATATCACTGGATCCCTTTTAGATGATAAGGAAGAAAAAGTCGTTGTGTTTTTTGTGAGTAAACGAGTGAAGAGGGAATATAGTCTTCCGTGGCTGAAAATGGAAGAAATAGTAAAACCGCTGCAACTTATTAGCGAAAGTGAAGAAATGAAACAAATAGTAAAGCAGGTGAATCCCTCAGAATTTGATCATGATCTGACTCTTTTTGTGGGAGAAAAAGGCACTGGAAAAGCCGAATTAGCGAAGTATATGCATGCTCATAACGAGAGTGAATTGGGTTTGTTTGCAACGATTGACTTCCAATACGCTAATTTTACGCTATTAAATGAAGTGGTTACGGATCGAATAAAAACGCTTTATCTTGAAAATATCAAGCTAAAATCGAAAGATGATGTCGAACAGTTAATTGAGATACAGTCAATTTGTGATAAAAACAAAATATCTTTTTTAGGATCCACGGATCAATTAACATATGATTTTGAGTTTATTCCATTTAACAAAAAGGTAATACATGTTCCTACTCTCTCTGAACGAAAAGAAGATATGAGAGAACTAGTCCGTTCATTTATTGTTCAATTTAATCAAAGTTTGGGGTCAAAACCCGTTCGGATTAGAGAGGAAGCGATGACTCTAATTCTCCAACAGAGATGGAAAGAAAATATAAATAGTCTTAAAATGTTTATAAAAAAACTAGTTTTAATCGAAAGTGAATATGTTGTTCGTCTTTCTACTGTTGAAGAGTTATTATCGACAGAGTCGGAATATGTAGAAAAATTTGTTCCATTGGAAGGCACCTTAAAAGAAATCGAAAAGGATATTATATTAAAAGTACTTGAAGAAGAAAAACAAAATCAAACTCGGGCTGCAAAACGATTAGGAATAAATCGAGCAACCTTATGGCGCAAACTTAAGAATTAACTTAAGTTTGTTTTTTTATATTCAATATAGTTGCATTTTTAAACGTTTTTTATGAAAAAGCTCTATTTTTTAATGATAATGGTTTAAAACTGTTGAAAAATGAATCACTTATTTGTATGATCAATTCATGAAAACGTTTTCTTTCAATAAATTTATGGGGGAGTGGGAGAAATTGAAAATTAAAGCAACGTTAGATCGGATTCCAGGGGGAATGATGGTTGTTCCATTACTATTGGCTGCAACGTTAAATACAGTCGCGCCTAATTTACTTCGTATTGGCGGTTTCACACAGTCATTATTTGTTGATAGTGCAGGGGCACTTATCGCATTATTTTTACTTTGCACGGGGGCACAAATCAATGTGAAGACATTTGGAGTTTCTCTTGCAAAAGGTGGAACACTTCTTGCTACGAAATGGATTGTAGGAGCTATTTTTGGGCTGATCGCCTATATGTTTGCGGGTAATAATGGTCTATGGTTAGGTATAGCTCCAATTGCCGTCATAGCGGCAATGACAAACAGTAATGGAGGCTTATTTGTAGCATTAGTTGGTCAATATGGAAATAAAGAAGATCGAGCAGCTTATTCATTACTCGCATTAAACGATGGTCCATTTTTAACAATGGTTGCTTTAGCTATTTTTGGTGCCATGGGCTTTGTAAATGGAATGTTCTCTCCAGTTACATTCGTTGCTGTATTGTTGCCAATTATCATTGGGATGATTTTAGGAAACTTAGATGAAGAAATGCGTGTTTTTCTAGACAAAGGAAGTGCGATGCTTATCCCATTCTTCGCTTTTGCATTAGGGATGGGTATTAATTTTACCGCAATTGTTCAAGGTGGACTTGGTGGCGTTGTGTTAGGTTTGTTAACGGTCTTTGTTACTGGAACAGCCGGTTTTTATATTTTTAAAGCATTTAAATGGAATCCAATAGTTGGTGCAGCAGAAGGTTCGACAGCGGGAAATGCAGTGGCAACTCCTGCAGCTATAGCGGCAGCGAGTGCCGGATTCGCTTCAGTTGTTGACATCGCAACTGTGCAAGTAGCTGCTTCAACTGTTACTACAGCCATTCTCTTACCGATCTATATCGCCTTTCTAGTAAAAAGAATGGAGAAAAAAGGATACCGTTTTGAAGAAGGAAATCTGGAGAAACGAATTAGTTAAGGATGTGGGAATAGAATGGAAGCAACGATCGGCATCATAGCAGATGATTTTACAGGGGCAAACGACTCGGGTGTCCAATTATCCAAAAAAGGGTTTCGTCCAACTGTCATTTTATCGTCTGAAAATGAAAAGCCTACTTCTGAAGCAGATGTATTTATTTTTGATACAGAGAGTCGAGCTCTATCAAAAAATCAAGCTGCTAGCGCAGTAACAAAAACAGCTTCTTATATGAAAAAAATAGGCATTAAAACGATTTATAAAAAAGTCGATTCTACTCTGAGAGGTAATCTTGGAGTAGAACTAGAAGCATTGGAAAATGTTTTCAAACCTGATTTGTTTGTTATTGCTCCAGCATTTCCGAAGATGGCGAGAACGACAGAGTTGGGACATCAATACGTAGAAGGACAGTTAGTCACAACAACAGAGTTCTCTAAAGATCCGAAAACACCGGTGTTACAAAGCTTTATTCCCCATCTGCTTTTACCAGAAGGAGAAGGGAAAATTTCATTGTTAACAGATCACGTCATTGAAAGTTCGGACATAAATGATTGGATTAATAATCAATGTATGAATGGTTTAAATTGGATTGTTTGTGATGTGAAGAGTGAAGAAGATTTAAGTAGAATTGCTGAAATCTTTCAATCTACTAATAAAAATATTATTTGGGTAGGATCAGCTGGATTAATCGAACACCTTTCACTTGGAGAAGCACATTCACTTCCTACTGCGAGTCCTAGATTTTCTACGTCCACGCTCACGGTCTCAGGAAGCTTGTCGGAACGTACAAATCTTCAGCTGAATGAACTTAAAAAATTGACTAATGTCTTGATGATTGAAGTCGATCCGGTTAAATTAATTATGAATGACCTAGAATTTTCCTGTATTTATAGAAAAATTGAACAAAATGCAGAATTAACGCAATATGTGTTATATGTCGAACCGAGTGATAACAATCGTATTGGAGTAGCAGATATGATTCCAAAACTGGGAATAACAAAGCAAGATGCTAGTAAAAAAATTTCCTCTTCACTAGGAATACTGACAAAGATGATTATTGAGCGGTATTCTATTGATGGGATTATCATGACTGGAGGAGATACAGCAAAAGATATTTGCTACACTCTACAGGCACCTGCAATGACATTGCTAGACGAGATCGAACCTGGTTTACCATATGGATTACTTCAATTACCGGATCGAACAATCTCAGCGGTGACAAAAGCAGGGGGATTTGGTACCCCTTTATCATTAGTAAATGCCATTAACTATTTGAAAGGGGAGAAATAAAGAAATGACGATTCAAAAACCAATAATTGGAATCACGATGGGCGATGCTGCAGGCGTAGGTCCGGAAATTATTTTGAAAAGTTTAGCACATAAAGAAATTTATGATATTTGTCGTCCATTTGTCATTGGAGATGCATCTATTTTAGAAAGAGCAAAAGGATTTGTGAACAGTGAATGCGATATCAAGATTATTCATGATATGAAGGATACTTCTTTTGAATACGGTATTGTATCTTGCCTAGATCTTGCATTGCTTCAGGATGACCTTCCAATTGGGAAAGTTTCTGCAGAAGCAGGTCACGCGGCTTTTGAATATTTAGCAAAAGCAATTGAACTTGCGAATAATGGTGCAATTGATGCCATTTGTACAGCTCCTTTAAATAAAGAAGCTCTGCAAAAAGGTGGTCATCGTTATCCAGGACATACTGAAATTTTAGCTGATTTGACGGGTACAAAAGACTATTCTATGATGCTTTCAGCCCCTAATTTAAAAGTAATACATGTTACTACACATGTTGGAATTATTGATGCAGTAAAAATGATCAATCCCGAAAGAGTTTACCATGTGATTGAATTAGCGCACGAAACCTTATCGAAATCAGGAATTAATCACCCTCGAATTGCAGTGTGTGGAATTAATCCACATGCAGGAGAAAATGGGTTATTCGGATATGGTGAGGAAGAAGAAAAAATTATCCCTGCTGTCGAAAAAGCAATCCATGCAGGTATGAACGTTCAAGGGCCTTTACCTGCCGATACTCTATTCTTCAGAACAATTCGAGGAGACTTTGATATTGTTGTGGCGATGTATCACGATCAAGGACATGCACCTGTTAAAGTACTCGGACTAGAATCAGGTGTCAATATCACAGTAGGGCTTCCAATCATTCGTACAAGCGTTGATCATGGAACAGCTTTTGATATTGCAGGAAGTGGAATTGCTGACGAAAAAAGCTTAATGGAAGCTCTTCGCCAAGCAGTCGAATTAGCACCAAAGAACGAAAATTGAATTTAAAACAAAAAGCCAACGAGAAATTCTCGTTGGCTTTTTAATTTTGGATGATACCACTGAGTCAAACAGCGATCTGAAAACTGATGTACTACAGCAGGCGAGTGCACGTCTCCAGCCCCGCACCAATCAAGGGAGCATTAATTCTAAACGGGTTTTAAGTAGATTAAAAAGACCGGAAATTCTACTAAGATTTTGTTACCCTATTTTTCTATCACTGAAATCTAAAGTAAATATCTTCTTATTTTGGTATAGTTATCTAGAATAAAAATAGAGGAGCGATTATAAAATGGGGATATTGCGAGGAATTGGGAAATTTGTTGGTACTGCTGCAGGTGTGGTTGTTGGAGGACCGATTCAACTAGTCGGTGAATTAACAGGCATACAATTGGTAGAAGACATCGGTGAAGGGGTTAGAAAAGCATCTTCAAATGCCGGAGATACTATTGGTCAAGTCGCGGATGGTGCTTATAATACCGTTTCGGGTATGGTTCAAGACGATGAAGAAAAACGCAATTGTGGACTAAAGGATATGGGAAATGCAGTAGAAAAAACGGCTAAAGGGGTTTATTATACAGCCAAAAACACCATACATAATGGTACAGATGTTATCGGTGGGTTAGTGGATGGTGATCCTATTCGTGTAAAGAGTGGTGCTTCCTCAATTGTAAAAACAGTCGCAGTAGGAGCGCTAGCGATTGGAGTAATCGATTTTATCGATGGTGCTGATGGAATCGATGTGGATGCAGACATGGCAACTGATACCGATGCATCTAATCACTATGTAAATCCCAATCATGTCGATAGCTACGTTCGCGCTGACGGAACAGTAGTGGAAGGCTATTGGAGAGACGGAGATGGAGATACGAGTGTTGATAAAACCGCTGCTGAAGGCGGTGGCTATCTGCAATCAAATCCGAGCGCTTAATTAAAGGCTATATTAGCGGATAATGTTGATAGGAAGCAAAAACAATGAGACTCCTGCGGAAAAACGAGCGAGTCGAGACCCCGCAGTATGGTATTTCACGAGGCGGCTCGACCGTTCGTCCGCGGAAAGCGAGTTGTTTTGCTGAATGTTGAAAAACAACATGGTCATTTAACAAAGCCTAATTAAAAAAAGAAAAAAGCAGTTCCTAATCGAAATTAGGAACTGCTTTTCTATGGGTGAAATTAGTTAGTTGCTGTTGCTACATCTACGATGCGGCCTTCAACTTTTGGTTCTACTTTTGTCATTGTCTTCAAATAGTCTCTAAACATTTCGAAGTCAACATAGCCGGGTTCGCTTAAGCGTCCTTCAGCATATGCTTTTGCAAATACTGTGTAACCATCTCCGCCTTTAGCTGTGAATGTATTCGTTGCTACTGCGTAAGATGTAGAGTCACTGATCGGTGTGAACTTGCCATCTGCACCTTTTACTTCGATACTTACCACTCTTTGATCAGCAGGTTTGGTACTATCATACTTGACTTTAAGTCCAGAAACTTGAAGGAATCCTCCATTTTCTTTAGGTGCTTGACTCACACTATGTTCAAACGCTTCTTTGATTTCAGCACCTGTTAAGTTCATAATTCCTAAAGAGTTACCAAACGGCATAACAGTTAAAATTTCTCCAAGCGTAATATCTCCAGCAGGAATGGACGCACGAACACCACCGCCATTTGTTAGAGCAATCAGCGTATTAGGATTAATTGTTTTTGCTTTAGCCAGCATACCATCAGTAATGAGGTCACCGAGGTTAGTTTCTTTTGTACGAGCATTTGCGCGCTCACCATCAAGGGCAACAGCTGCTTCTACACCGATAGACTGGTTTTGAAGACTAGCAATTTTATCACTATATGGTTTTAACATCGCTACAACTTTCGGATCGTCTTCTTTTGTTTTTAAATCAATCAGTTTCCCGGCATATCCGGTCACTTTTCCGTTTGCATCAAATTTCACATCAAGTGTTCCCAGGTTGTTGCTGTATTCACCTGTTTGAACAATGATTGTTGGTTCAGTTTTTCCTTCTTTTACTTCAACAGGCTCGGCCAATGCGGTATGAGTATGACCACCGACGATTACGTCAATTCCATCGACTTCTTTTGCCAATTCAAGGTCGTTATCGTAAGCAACGTTATCATCATAACCAAGATGAGTGATTGCTACTACTTTATTAATGCCTTGTTTTTCAAAAGCTGCGACCATTTTATTTGCTTCAGCCACATAGTTTTGGAATTGTACTTTTTCAGGACTTGAAATGTCTTTTGTTTCTTCAGTAGTTAAACCAAAGATTCCGATTTTTTCTCCATTGACTACTTTCACGATTCCACCGTAAATGTTGCCATCTTCAGGATTCCAAGTTACAGCATCATCGTGATAAAGGCCGTCAAATAGAGAATCCTTTGAAAAATCGACATTTGCACTAACAAAAGGAAATTGTGCATTTTTGATAAATTCAGATAACGCTTTATGTCCATCTGGGCTTGCTCCAAGGTCGAACTCATGGTTACCAAATGTCATTGCATCATATTTTAAATAGTTCATAAAAGCTAAGTCTGATTGTCCTTGGAATTCATTGAAATAAAGCGTTCCAGAGAAAACATCACCAGCATCTAATAAAAGAGAATCTGGATGTTCTGTTCTAAATTCATTGATCGCAGTTGCACGCTTAGCGATGTTTGCATCATGAGCATGCGTATCATTCGTATGCATGATAGATAGATCGATTGCTTTATGTTGCTTTTCTTTTGCCATTGCAGCTTTATAAAGGAAAATGGCATAATCGCCACGTTTTGCTTGTTCAGTTACACCGAAAGTGTTGGCATTTAATCCTTTTGTAATATCATTCGAAACAAGGGCACGGACGGCAGATTTATAGTTTGTACTTACATCGGTAAATGTAAGATTTTCACTACCAGATAATCCAAATCCTTTTTGGATCCAAATTGCTAACTCCCCACGTGTGATTGTGGAATATGAATCAAAAGTAGTATCTGTTTTACCAGAAGTTATGCCAGCATCCTTAAGGGCGTTTACGACACCTTTTGCACGAGCGGGTACATCAGTGAATTTAGAGTCAGGTGCAAATGTGGTATCTAGACCTAGTACATTAGCAAGTAAAACAGCGGCATCAACACGCGTGATGGACATATGCGTGCCAAAAGTCGTTTCTGTCATTCCTTTAGCACCTTTAGATACAACGATAATCGACAGCATCCTTGTAACGGGTGGAAACATCATTGAAATCTTTTGAAGATGCCGAAACTGCCGGTGCGACAGCTGAAGTAACCAATGTAGCCACTGCTGCTGTTGCATAAAGCTTACGATAAGAATTTGCTTGCTTAACCATATTTTTGCCTCCTTGTAGTGTGAACCGAATTTCGGATTATCATCCATCCCCGATGAATGATTTTTGACGCAGTACTTCTATCTCTATTAAATTATGTAAAATAAAATCAATGTCGAATAAAGAGAGATAGCAGTCCTATGATAATTGTACCAAATAATGATCAGATAATTCTATTTATTTATTATATTTACAATTTTTTTACGAAAATCGAATGAATGGTGCCTTATTGGTGCCTGTCTCCAGCTTGTCACTAGCGAGGGCACTGAAAAAGTTCTATTTGAAACGTCCATGCGAGTAGAGGAATGATTTCGTTCCCATACTCACATTTTTCTCTTATAAGCTGTGGTTTTCCGTTCCAGGCAGACACGTTCAGCGACCGAGGAGGCGCAAGCCATGCCCACGGAAAGCAAGCGCTGGTACGGAAATCAACAGGTATTAAAAAAATCACCTCATTTTTATTGAAAAGCGGATCTGTTTTATAAGAAATCCATTCCAAAACGAAAAATTCCATCTTTTCGATTAGATGCATTCTTGATTTTCGATAAAAAAAAGCATTCTGGATGTCGTTACTCGCCTTACACATCTATTTACTCACCTTAGAGCAGACTTTACTCGCCTTACAGCTCCCATTACCCGCCTTACACGCACACTTACTCTCCGAAGCCCAACCTCGGCCAACTCTCGCCTAAAATCGCCCATTTTGGTGCCTGACCCCATTGCACGAAGTCCAAACTTCTCCTGAATTCACACTTTTCTCTAATTAGTCGTGGATTTCTATACCATGCAGACGCTTTCCTCGGGTGATCCGTGTGCCTTCTAGTCGCAAGCTCCTGTGGGTATTACAGATGTCACTGAAAACGTGTCGATTTGCAAAAAAAGCTTCTTTTTTGGGGTGTGGAAATGTCACCAAGTCAAAAATACGTGTCTAGGAGCGAATCTGAGTGTTCCTTTCTTTTTTCAGAATTTCAATTACTAAAAGTTGGGCATTTTCAGTGCGCTCTCACTAGCCAGGCTGGAGACAGGCACCAAGTTCTCAGCTCTCAATTCCTGATTGGAAAGGGAAAATTTCAACAAATGGTCCTATTATCAATGCAAAAAGATATATTTCCTCTATCTATAGAAAAAATATAAAATTTAAACGCTGAAGCAGAGTAGGATGTTATGGTTGGCAATCGCACTTGGTTCGCTTACTTGCTTACTAGCTTACTCGCCTTACAGATTTGTTTACCATCCGAATAAGTTCGTTAATGATCGTAAGGGGGGCCAGACCCCATGTGAAATTTTTCACATGGGGTCTGGCCCCCCTTACTCATTATTCCACCAATGACATATGCGTCATTGCACCAACGGCAACTGCATTTGGCAGCAACAAGTTTTTCGTTCCATGCGTTTGGAACTTCACTTTCACTAGCTCATCTTCTCTTGACGAAATCACACCAACACCAAATTTTTTATGAAACACCCCTTCGCCTTTTTGGAAAAGGTGAAGAGAAGGAATCGGAGCGGAAGGCTTAGAAGACCGGATTTCAACTTTTTTCGGTGGATCCGATTTTTTCAAGACGCCAACTTCAACGAGAAAGCGAGATGGATCCATTTCTTTACTCTTATAGCTCATTAACGTCAACTTGGCTTTCGCCCGAGTCATCGCTACATAAAACAAACGACGCTCTTCTTCAAGTAAAAGCGGATCGACACGATCTTCAACCGCTTCAGAAGAGGGGGTAATCCCATCCATCGTTTCAATGATGAACACCTTTTCGAACTCTAGACCTTTACAACTATGAAAAGTAGATAAAAACACGGCCGACTCGTCATCTTGATTAAACGAATTTTTCGACAAGTTTTCTAAATAAGTCAATCGATTCACAAAATCAGGCAACGTCTCACAACGATCGGCAATTTCTTCAAGCTCACTCAATATTCCGAGCAATGGACCTTCCTTCATCTTTAAATCTTTGCACATTTTCTTCAATGTTTTCTCGTAATTCAACTCTTTTTTTATTAAACGAAGCGCTGTCGTCGGTTTTTCACTCTTCAAAGAACGAATAATCTTCTCCGTCGATGAAATTTGATCCATTTGCTTCGAGCTCATATCCGTCAGCTGCATCAGCTTTTGAAACACCGAAATCTTTGAATTTTCACCGGCAATCGACATCACTTTCTGCTTTTGCAAAAAAAGACCGAGCTTTGAAAACACCTTTTTAAACACATCAAACCGATGGGGAGCATAAGAAAGCCGCATAATATTTCGAATATCCTCGAGCACAAAATTTCGAAAGAAAGCATGATCGACTTCCTTCATGCGAAAGGGAATACCAGCACGATCAAGCTTATCCATCAATTGGATCGAACTCCGATTATTGCGATACAAAACCGCGGTATCATTCCGATGATCGGCAGAACTCAGCGCTTGTACCAAATAATTATATTGCAAGCTCTTCATATCAAACTCTTTATATTGATACTCACTCGGAAACTCATTTTCCGTTCGCATCTCTTTTTCATAACGCTGCTTATTCCCTTTAATAAAGCGATTCGTCATCTCAACCAACTGCTTGCCAGAACGGAAATTCTGCTGCATCAACAACACACGTGCATCCGGATAGACATCTTTGAAATTCAACAAATACTCCGGATCAGCCCCGCGCCACGAATAAATCGTCTGATCATCATCCGCCACCATACAAACGTTTCGATGCTCAGAAACCAACAACTCAATAATCCGATGCTGCAACAACGACGTATCCTGCGCCTCATCCACCAGCACATAATCATACAACGACTGCATCCTCTTCAAAAGAACCGGATCATCCTCTAAATACTGATACGCCAGCGTCAACATATCATCATAATCGATCAACCGCCCGTGCGAATGGCCTTCCTTCAACCCCTCATACTGTTCAAGTAATTCAGCTGCATCGGGAACTTCGATTGAAATCTTCAGATACTCTTTTCTACTGAGCAACTGATTCTTTACGCGACTAATAAACGTTTCAAGAGCCTCAAGCTGCTCTTGAGTAATACTCTCACCGTGCCGCGCTTCAAACAACTCGCGAAGAATTTGCTTTTTATGAAGATGATTCGCACCGCTTGCCTCGATCATGACATACGGCATACCACTTTCATTCAGTTTCTGCATTGTGATTCGATAGCACAAACTGTGAATCGTTGAAATCGCTAAACGTGCATCCGCAAGCTGAGGGAACAACTTTTGAAAACGTTCCTTCATCTCAATCGCGCCTGCTTTACTATACGTAATCGCCAAAAGGCGTGATGGGTTAATCCCTTTATTCAAAATCATATGAGCAATACGGGCATTGAGCGTCGTCGTCTTACCAGAACCTGGTGATGCCAACATCAAAATCGGCCCCTCCAACGCCTCCACACACTCCTGCTGCTCCCTATTCAATTCTATACCCTTCAATTTAAGTTGCTTCGCAATAGTATCCATTCCATTATTATAACAAAAAGAACATAAATAAAAAAAGGAGTAGAGAAGAGTAGTAGAGTTTTAGGTTCCGTTTTTGGTGCCGGGCTGGTGCCAGTCTGGAGACTGGCACCAACCTATCTCAACCAATTCTAAACCTAACTCCAATATCTCACACTCTACCTTTTTAAATAAAATTTGTCTAATATTCTATAATTTTCCCTATTTATGTCGTTATTTTGATATAATTCATGAGCATGTTGTACTACTACATATGTAAATTAGACTATATTTGGGGTGCTTAAGTTTGGGTATAAAAGATTATAAAAAATTTTTAGCGAGTTCTGTATCGGCGGCATTGGTTGCATCGGCTTTAACAGGAGTTGCAGATGCATCGCAGTTAAAGCAGGGATCGTTTTCAGATGTAAAAGCAAAAAGCTTTGGATATGAGGCGATCACAGGACTAGTAAAAGACGGCGTGATTAGTGGATATTCCGATGGAACATTCCGTCCAAATCTTAATTTGACACGTGAACAAGCGGCTAAACTATTAGCTTTAGGCCTTAAATTAGAAGTGAAAAATCATACTAAGAAATACAAAGATTTGACTAAGAATTCTCCTTGGAAAAGCTATATTGATGCGGTTTCATCGAATGATGTGTTTTCTGGAAACACTGACGGAACGTTCGGCTTAGGAGAATCATTAACGCGTGAACAAATGGCCACTGTCCTTGTTCGAGCTTTTTCATTAAAAGACACGAATCAACCAATGAAATCGTTTAATGATGAAAAACTAATTTCCCCTACTCATTTGAAAAATGTAAACATTCTTGCTCAAAACGGCATCACACTTGGACAAAACGATGGTACATATGGACCGAAAGCGCCAGTTAATCGCGCGCAATTTGCGGTGTTTCTATCCCGAGCCTTAAATCAAGATAAAACACATACCTATAACAATGAAGAAATTGCTCAATATGATCGTCAAACCGTTAATATTGCGGGCAAATCTTTTACTTATAAAAGTGAATTAGCACCTCTGTTTACTGAGAAAAATAAAGCTGCTTTAACACATGCGAAACTTTCATTTAAAACAATCGACAATGAAATTATTTCGATAGAAAAAATAGATTTGCTACAAAGTGGAGAGCAGTTTGATCAGAAAGAATTTGATCGTAACGTCGTTTTAGATGCAGCAGGAGTAGAAATTACTGGAGATATTCATATTTCCAACGATTTTATTACACTTAAAAATGCAATAATTGATGGCGATTTAACGATTGAAGATCGTGTTCAGCATGATTTTTATGCGTCAAATGTGACTGTAAAAGGTCTAACCACAATCAACGGTGGAGATCGTAATACGGTCGTATTCGATCAAGCAACTCTTCAAAATGTGGATGTGAATAAAAAAGACGTCCATATAGAGCTTACTGGAAAAACAAGATCAAAATCGATTTCGATTAATCAAAACGTCACATTGTCAGCAAGTGATGACTCAGAAATTAATGAAGTACAGGTTGGGGCAAATGTTACTGCTTTAACACTTGAAGCTTCTCCAACAACTTTAAAACTAAATAATACTGGTAAAATTGAGCTTGCAGGCTTGAAAAATGTGGCGCACTTAATTCTACCTTCTGGAAAAAAACTCGAAGATCTTGTCCAAAACGCTCGTTCTTTAAGTGGGGTATTTGGTGACATTAACGGAGAAGTTGTTGTAGCTCCAGTCTCCATCTGCAGGTGGAAGTACGATTCCAGTACCGGTTCCTGATCCCGAAGAAAATTTGAATCCATTTGCTGCAAATGAAACCTATGATAAAGATCTAGATGTTTCTTTAGTTGGTGGAGCAACATATGGACCAGAAACAGCAGGAAACGAAGCGGTTGTTGGAACAACTAAAGAATCTCACACGGTTACTTTTGAAGGAAATATTTCACAATATGCAACCATTCAAAACCTCATTATTCACGGTGAATTAATTTTAGATCCAGGCGATGCTGGAGAATTAAAATTGACGAATGTGAAAGCAGATAAAATCACCATCAAATCAGGTAAAGTCGGAACAATTATTCTTGATGGTGTCGAAACAGAGTCAATGGAAGTTACAGATAGCAATGGTATTAAAATCGATTCCAAAGGTGAAAATCAAGTATCAAATATGTTGTTAAATCCATCAATTGAATCTGCTGGATCAGCAAGCGTGCAATTATTGGGTGCATTACCGAACACCAATGTTGAAATTCAACAACCGATGACGGTACAGGCTGGGTCTAATTTTTCAGCTGGAAAAGTGACTGTTGCCCCAAGTCAAGATGCAACCGAACATGGTGTCACACTTTCTGGCGATTTCAGCCAAGCAGCTAATGTTGAAATTACAAAAGCTACTAAAGTTACTGCATCTGAAAGTGCTGTAATACCGGCAATTAATGTCAACATTTCAACTGAAGACAAGGCAAATACAGTATCATTTAGTGGAGACTTTAAAGAATCCACTTTAACAGCCTCCAAACCTACTACGATTTCAGTTGCGGAAGGGTCTGCAATCGGAACTGTGAACGCTAATGCAGCAGTAGAACTTACAGGCAATGTAAACACAGATGTGAAAATCACCACAGCTCCTGAAGTGAAAGTTACTACATCGGAAGATTTAAAGAAAACAATCGTTGATGCGGCAGTGGATTTAGTCAATAAAATGGTGAATGAGAATCTGAAGGACGTTACAGTGGAAAATGCATTTGATCATTTGAACGAGATTCAAACGGTAGACTTATTAATTCAGACTGCTCGTGCACTTGGAGCACAAGACGAAAAATTTAATGAAGGTGTACTTTCTAAAATTGAGTCATTAAAAGAGAGTGTAGAAGAAAAAAACAATGCACTAGTTGAAATCAAAAAAGCTCTTCAATTATTGCCTAAAAATCCAACGATGACAACAAGAGTTGGGATTGATGGATACAAGGAATTATTAACAAAAGCGAAAGCTGCTCTCCAAACAGGAACGGATGCTGGTCTAACCGAAGATCAAATGAAAAACTATGTTTCCGAAGAACTTTTTGGGCGTATCGCTGCTTTAGAGTTGCATATTAAAACAACAGCCGAAAGTTGGGAAACGGCAAAAAAACAAGCAGAAGCAACCATTTCAGCCTTACCTGCTTTTGACAAAACAAAAATTACTGACATCGAAACAGCGCTCAAAACAGCGCGCAAAGAAATCAGTGCTTTTATTAAGTTTGGTTTTGAGGCGAATACACTTTCAAATTACTCAAAGTTTGAAGAATTAAATGCACAAGTGAACGACTATCGGACCAATGTGGAACCATTGCTTACTAATGCAATGCACGAGATTGATCGATTATCTGAAACAGTAACGGCAGCAAATGTTGCTTCAGTTAAAGATCAATTAGGCAAAGCGAAAGAAGCAATTGAAGCTGCACATAACGCTGGATGGAAAGACAGTGACATTAAAAACCTTAACAAATATGAAAAAGTATCGTTTAATGTCGAATGGTTTGACACAACAGTAAGTGTGACGACTTTAGATGAATTGTCATCTGGTAATCTCTTGGATAAAAAAGATAAGGTAACGGAATATAAAGCGTCTGTGGTTGAATTAGCGAACAAATTAACTGCCTTAAAAGACCGTGCAGCCCTTTACAACACAACAACTAATCTAAATGAATTGAAAAACATCGTTACTGGTGTGTCATTCATGTTGGATGCAGCTGAAAAAACAAATGAAATAAAAATACCAGTGACAAAAGAAGATGTTGAAGTAGCTCGCGATCAAGTTAATGGTGCAAAAACAGCAATTACTAAAGCAACTTCTGCTTTTAATAATCGTGCCGGCTTAAAGGCGTACCAAGATCGAGTTGCGGAAGCGGAAGCGCAAATTGCAAAACTGGATCAAAATAAATCAGAACTAGAATGGGCTCAACAAGTCGCTAATAGCCTATCTGTGCCAGCAGAGACAGCTAAAAACCTAACATTATCAACAACAGGCGAACATGAAGCTACTATTACATGGTCATCAAACAAACCCACTGTAATGACCAACGATGGTGTGGTGACTCAACCTGAATTGGGCGAAGCGGATGTATCAGTCGTTTTAACAGCGACAGTAAAAGTAGGATCGTCCGAAGTCACTAAAGATTTCAATGTGAATGTTCTTGCGAAAAAAGAAATCAAGTCTCCATCCGATTTAACGGAAATTTCGAATGTCCTTTCATTCGGTGATGTATCAGAAAGCGACATGACTGAGGAAGATGGACATCTTTTACGAAGTATGATCAAAACTTCTGTAGATACAAAAAGCATTAGAGAACAATTACCAGAAGCATCTTTCGTAAAAGAAATTTATAGCCCAACTGAACTTGCTTCCATTCCAGCACTAAATGCATTTGGATTTACAAGTTCAAGGTATAGTATTTCTGATGATAGAGATACGACGTCAGGCTCATACCAAAACATATTATCCTACTTGAAATTAGAAGAAACGAGCAACATCTATGTGTATGGTTTCATTTACAATGCGAATGAGGAAGTCATCGGGTATTACCTTGAGCACCCTGAAGTAAAACTTTTTGATGGTCCTTTTAATGAAGCATTAAAGACAGTAAAAGATCACTGGCCGAATGTTACTTATGACCAATTAAACGCTATTACTTACGGTGTAATAGAAGAAAACATGGATCGATATTTATCTGGGTTAACAAAAGAAGAATTTTCAGCGATGAGTGAAATCGAACTTTACAATTATCTGACTTCCAAAAATCAGGAAGCGGAAGCTCTGTCACAAACAGTTGAATTTTATCAAGATGAGCCTTTCTACTTTGATTCCTATTTAGTAGATTCAATCTTTGGTGAACAGGATGTCGAACTTAAAAAAATAGAATCCGATCACCCATCATTGTTTTCTATTAATGATCATGAAGAATATGGAGGGACATCTGTTACACCTAAATCAACAGGTGAAGCAACTCTTACTTTAACTGCTATTGTAAACGGAAAATCAAAAGAGGTAACACTCCATGTTAAAGTAACGAAAGTAACGGACAACCTGGAAGACATCAACCGTTTATTAGCAACTGGGAATCATTCTCAAAATTTTATGAATGAGCAATATTTTTCTGCACAAGTGCTAGCAGATCTCTTTAATCAATCAACCATTTTACAGTTTCCTGGAGGTAAAGGAGATGTAAACGATCTTATTGAATTAGTACAGACTTTAAGAGAAAAACATCCTGCATCGTTTGCTTCATTAGATGAGTTACAAGAAGTAATAAACAATCTATATCCAACATTAAAAGACTTATTGAAGATTAACCATTCAATTAACTATGCACCAATCGATCCAGCACCACTAAAAAATGGCGATGATATTACATCTTTATTAATAGATAGTAAAAATATCGATTCTAGTATTCATGTTTCTTACTCAATTATGAACGCTTCATCTGAACTTTTAGAAGTCGATGGTCCTTCGATAAAAATTAAGGATATAACCAAAATTAAACCAGGTTCAAGTGAAATGCTATTGATGACAATTGAAAAAAACGGTATTGTTTATCGAATTGGTATTAATCTCACATTTGGTGTGTATTCAAATCTTCCATCAGTAGAAGAATTGCAGTCGACTTATTTTATTAAACCTAACCAAGCGTTTAGCTTTAAGATTAATCCTCGATTTATTGGTGGGATGGTCAATCCGAATTCTGTTATAGTAAAAATGAACGGCACTGAACTGAAAGCTACAGTAGAAAACGGGATATACACCGTTTTTATTCCTGCATTCGAAGGTAATGCATCTCTACATGTAATAGCAAAATATGATGAAGGTACTTGGGATTCAGGTATGGCTTTACATTCTAGTTCTTCTGAAGCTGACTTGTATAAAAATCAACCAAGGTATTTCGAACAATACATGATCGGAGAATTGTTTAACGATAAAAGTGCTGAATTGACGAATATCACGACAGACCGTTCTGATATTCTTAAAGTAAATCCAAGCGAATACGGTCGTTTGTCTGTTACTGCAATAGCAGCTGGAAAAGCTGATCTCACTTTAACAGCAATGGTTAAAGGAGAAGAAAAAGAGATCACTCTTCACGTAAATGCAAAAGAGGCAGGGACTACGATCGATTCCATTAATCAACTTTTATCGGTCGATTATAATTATGAAATATTACCAAGCGATAGTTATTATGCCGCACAAGTATTAGCTCAAGTCTTTAATGAATCAACAGAGCTTAATTTCCCCGGTGGAAAAGCTGATCTAAATGAACTGACTCAGTTTGTAATGGAACTAAAAAACAGTGATCTGATTCCATTTGCATCCATGGAAAGTTTGCAATCGGAAATTGAACGTCTATATCCTAACTTTATAGATGTAATGAATTTTGCGAACACCCAAAATTATAAACCGTTAGATCCTGCTACACTTGAGAATGGTCAAAGCATCGTACCTTTATTATTTAATCCAACGAAGATTGACCCTGATATCCATTTAACTTGGAATTTAGATATTTACGAATTCAGGAGCACTAGAAGCAAATGGTTCTACCTTGATCGTAAAAGATAAAAGTGAAATTGTACCAGGATTAGAGGAAGATGTTACAGCCATTATTGAAAAAAATGGCTATGTTTATCGAATAGGGTTAATGGTTACTTTTGGAGTAGAAAGCAACAAACCATTGATTGAATGGCATGATAATGAGTATCCACACGATATCATTAAGGAAAACCAACCGATTCAGTTTAAAATTAACCCGCGTATTGTTGATGAGAAAATTCCTTTAGATTCTGTGTTTGTTACGCTCAATGATCAACCATTAGAAGTCACTAAAGAGAATGAAGAGTACAAAGTAGTGATTCCCAAATTCACGGGTGATGCTGAATTGAAAATTGAAATCAAAAAGGGTTATCATTCAACTTGGTCAACAACAATGTTGCACTACTACGATATTCCAGAAACAGATGCTACGAATATTGCATTTAATATCGATGATTTAACTAATACTGAAAATCAACCAGGATTAGTGAAGTTATCCATAACCGGATTGCCAAAAGTAGCTGCGATGATCGATATTTTCCAAAAATCACAATTTGATTCAACTGAAGGTAATCAAATTGGTGATGAAAATCAACCGGTGAATGGGCATTTTGAAACTTGGTTGGGTGGCCTTAAACCGTCTACGCTATATTCATATACTGTGAATATAAAGAATGCAGATGGTGAAATTTTAAAAACACTCACTAAAGATATTCAAATGTCACACTTTAGAGACATGTTTACTACTGAATTCAATTCTGAAGGTGAATTACATTTTTCATCTAATTATGCTAATGAGTCGTTTCCTGATATTAGCACAGTTGAATTCTTAGATGGATTGACTGGAGATACAGCCATTCAACCGTCCCTCGCAAAACAAACAGATGGAGATTATAAAGTAGAGTGGAGCAAACCAGATGATTTTAATGGGAATGGCACTATTAAAATCCGTGTGAAAGATACAAAAGATACACTAGAAGATGCTAGTGACGATATTGAAAACGACAAAATATTAGTTGCACATGTTACGAATGGTGAGATTACGATAGCAGGTTTAGAATCTAAATAAGTACATGAGTCCCCAAGCGAATTTGTATTCGCTTGGGGGTTTTTTCTGTTTAAATAATCAATAAGGGCCAGACCCCATGTAAAAGAATTCAAATGGGGTCTAGCCTTTAAAACTGATATAATAAATTTAAGAGAAGGGGTCAGACCCTAACGAAGGATTGATGCTTTATTGAGAAGACTTTAGATAAAAAATTCCCTTCCTTGTTTATTTTAACATGGCCGATTTTTATAGAAGTATCTTTACATATGTTGATGGGGAATGCGGATACACTGATGCTAAGCCAATATTCCGATGAAGCAGTAGCATCTGTAGGAGTAGCCAATCAAATTTTGTCATTGGTCATTGTGATGTTTGGGTTTGTGGCAACAGGGACATCGATATTGATTGCACAATCATTGGGTGCTAGTGATCGAAAAACGGCCGGTGAAGTAGCAGTGATTTCACTCGTGGTGAACTTGGCATTCGGACTAATCATGAGTCTCTTGCTATACACATTTGATGAAACCATTTTAGGATGGATGCATTTACCCGTCTCTTTACAACCAGATGCATCGACTTATTTTAAAATTGTTGGTGGTTTTGTTTTTTTCGAGGCTTTGACTATGACAGTTGGTACAATTTTAAGAAGTCACGGCTTTACGAAAGAAACGATGTTTGTGACAATCGGGATGAATGTGGTCAATGTTGTAGGGAATTATCTATTCATTTTTGGACCGTTTGGCATTCCTGTATTAGGTGTAGAAGGAGTGGCGATTTCAACTTCTATGAGCCGATTTTTAGGACTGGCCGTGAGTGCTTTTCTATTGTGGAAAAGATTGCCCAATGAATTACCAATGAGATCGATGTTCAAACTTCCTCGTTCTCATTTGAAAAATATTTTGCGAATTGGCATTCCTTCTGCAGGCGAGCATTTATCTTATAACGGAGCCCAAATGGTGATTACTTATTTTGTGACGACAATGGGTGCTGAGGCATTGACAACCAAAGTCATTACACAGAATTTGATGTCCTTTGTCATGCTTTTCAGTATTGCGATTGGACAAGGTACGCTTATCCTTATCGGATACATGATTGGAGCAAAACAATACCAAAGTGCGTATCATCGTTGCTTGAAAAGCTTGAAGTGGGGAATGAGCGTTGCTACTGTGATTGGTATTGCTTTTGCCTTATCATCACATTATTTGCTAGGATTTTTCACTGATAATCCTGCTATTATTGGATCCGCAAGTCTTCTTGTATGGCTGACCGTTTTACTTGAACCAGGACGTAGTTTTAATTTAATTGTCATTAGTGCATTGAGAGCTGCAGGTGACGCTAAATTTCCTGTTTATATCGGAATTGTCGTGATGTGGGGAGTGGGAATTGTCGTTGCGTACGTTTTAGGAATTGGCTTCGCACTAGGTCTGATTGGAATCTGGATTTCCTTTATAGCAGATGAATGGACACGAGGGTTGTTTATGTTGCAAAGATGGAGAAAAAGAGGTTGGATACGAAATTAATCATTTGGAGCCAGACCCCCTTCAGAAATTTCAGAATGGTGTCTGGCTCCAAATCGGTCTCCTCCTTATTCAAACGTTTGAACAATACCAAATCGAGTCATATCAACGTTTAATAAAGATATTCACTTGAAAAAATGATGCCGATTTTCGGCTAATTTCCTTTCTAAATGGGCAAAATAAGCATATAATAGAGTAATGGAACATGTGCAGGAGGTTGCCACGGATGTCTGAAGATTTTTTCGCAAAACGATTGAGAGGGAGTATGAAGCCTTTGATTCGATCAGAAAAAAAAGGAAGTAAGATTGACCGAGCATTGACTTCTGCAGAAGCAAATATGGCTGTAGAAGGATTTATGATCCAAAAAGAAGAGAAGCATCTTGTTCGAGCACGATTGCAGGGAGAGCTTTCAGATAAAGATTTTCGTATACAAGTAATGAAATGGATCTATGAGTAAGTATCACGGTTCTTCGATCTATACGTATGAGAATTCGTTCGTATTACGGAATAAACTGAACTTAATGAAAGAGGAAGAGCTTGAAAAGGCCGAAAGAACATTTGTGTACTTTCGAATGGCTGAGCTGGAACTCTCTCCTATGTTCGGTTTTTTTGACAAACAACATCTGCAGAATATCCATAAATACTTGTTCCAAGATTTATATGAATTCGCAGGTGTGTTTCGTCTAGAAACGATATCAAAGGATGGACACACCTTTCCTCCTGTCGTATTTCTGGAATCAAGTGCAGATGGATTATTTAAGGAACTGCATCAAGAAAAATGGCTAGAATCGCTTTCTTTTTTTCGTATGACTGAGCGACTGGCCCACTATATGGGAGAAATTAATGCACTTCATCCTTTCCGTGAAGGAAATGGTCGTGCACAGCGTGAGTTTATTCGAACACTTGCCTTCAAAAATGGCTACTCCCTTATGTGGAATAAGGTACCCGTTCAAGAAATATTTGATGCATCTGTTAGAGCTGTACATGAGAGCTCAGATCATTTAATCAATGTGATTCGACGCTGTATGGATACTGAAGAACCGGATCAAGCTCGAATCAATTACTACCAAACATTAGCATATGACTAACAAGACCCCCAATTCATAATTGCGAATCGGGGGTCTTGTTATGTTAAGATTCATCTCAAATCTTCCATAAAACGACCGTCATTAGAGTTTAATATCGCCTTTAGAGATTTGTTGGTCGTTGTTTTTACACTATAGTGATATTGAGTATAGTTGATTGTTTTATTTGTTGTAGAGCTTTGGTATGATTCGGCAGTACTTCCGGTATACGTTACTGACTGAATTTTGTTTTCATTAAAATCACCTAGATAGGTTTTCGTTTTAATATAGTTCGTTGCTTGCTCAACTGTTAGATTAAGGGGCTTATCTTCGAAAAATGTGCGTTCGTAGTTTTCGAGAATCCATTCTCCATTTTGTTTTACCATGGTAATATGGCCGAATTGGCCACGACCAAAATCATTGGCAGGTGAAGCACTTTCAAACTCGAGTTTACGATCATTTTGTGAAATGATTTTAAAAGTTAAATCTGGATCCATTGGTGAGAAAATAAACTTTCCATCACAATCAGCACATGCATCCTCATAATACTTTTTAATTTCACCATCTGTTAATGAAGATGATGCTAATTTTAAGATAGAAGGTCTAACTTGTGCAAAAGTCTGGGATGGTGTATCCCAAAGTCCAGCAAAAAAAACATTTCGAATCTTTGCCTGCAGATCAGCATAAACATGATTCACTTCATTTTTATTGAAAGTAGAGGCTGGTTTTTGGTTGTGACCGCGATACAAAAAGGCAGCCATTTGTTTTCTGCTTACTTTTTTATCGGGAGAAAATGTTGTAGAACTTGTTCCTTTTGTTACATGATTTGAAATAAGAGAATCGATGTATGGAGCAGCCCAATTTCCTTTTGACACATCTTTAAACATAAGGTTGGCACTAGAGGCTGTTGAGAATTTCAAACTAATCGATAACATTTTTGCCATTTGCGCACGAGTGACGGTATCATTTGGATGAATCAGTCCATCTTTGTAACCTTGTAATGCGCCGATTTTATTCAGAGCTACGACCGGTTTATAGTACCAGCTCGTTTTGGAAACATCTTTAAAATCCATATCGGGCACTAAGTTGTCATCAACACCTATCGTTTTTGCGATCATCTTTGCCGCTTCACCACGTGTGACAGATTGATTTGGTCTAAATGTATAGTCGTTGAACCCTGTAATGATATCTTGGTTGAAAAGGCTATAAACAGCGGGATAAAGGGGATCATTGATACTTACATCACTTACAACTGACCCTGTAGTAGGAGAAATGGGTGATGCATTTGCAGTTTGTCCCAAAAGTGGTGAGACCGAGCCGATCAGTAACATACTTCCCATGACGAAAACTTTTACTACTTTATTGGTATTAGACAATGATTTTTCCTCTTTTCAATTATGCGATAAAATTCGATTGGTGATATCAAAAAGATTTACTAAATATAGAAGGAAACAATTCCATAAAGATTGTTAATTTTTATACAATATATGGAATTTGATACTTAAAAAAATGAACGTAGCGGACACAATGAGCTTAGCACTTTGTGTCCGCTACGTTCGTGATTAATCAAGATCTTTCTTAATAATTTACATCTTCGTAGAATCCACCATCGTTTGAATTAAATGTTGCTTTTAAAACCTTGTTCTTCGTTGTCATTACATTATAGTGATATTGAGTGTAAGTAATCGTTTTATTAGTGGTCGGACTTTGGTAGGTTTCTGTGGTGCTACCAGTGTATGTTGCAGATTGAAGTTCATTATCATTCGAAGTAAAGTATACTGCATGGTTACTAATAAAATGATTAATGTATTTTGTTGCTTCTTCAACCGTTAGATTAAGAGGTTTGTCTTCAAAAGATGTGCGAATATAGTTTTCTAGTATCCATTGCCCATCTTGCTTTACTAGTGTAATTTGGGCTGAATGCCCACTAGATAGTTCATTTGCTGAAGTAGCAGTTTCAAATACGATTTTCGTATCCGTTTTGGAAATAAAGTTAAAAGACAAATCTGGCTCCATTTGTCCAAACATAAACGGTGCATCACATTCTGTACAAGCGGTTCCGTAATACTTTTTGATATCCCCATCTGTTAGTGCAGGAGATGCTAGTTTTAAGAAAGAAGGTCTAACTTGAGCAAATGTACGTTTTGGAGAATGCAAAAGCCCTGTGTAAAAGGTATCTTGAATTTTTGCTTGTAGGTCATTATATATGTTATTCGCTTCGTACTTATTAAATGTCGAAGCAGGCACTACATTGTGACCACGATATAAAAAGGCAGCCATTTGTTTGCGGCTAACATTTTCACCTGGAGAAAACGTTGTTGAACTCGTTCCATGTGTGACATTTTTTGAAATAAGAGCACCGATGTAAGGAGTGGCCCAATAGCCCTTTGAAACATCAGTAAAAGGAAGCTTCGTGTTAGAAGTTGTTGAGAATTTCAAGCTGATTGATAACATTTTGGCCATTTGAGCACGGGTTACAGTATCATTCGGATGAATTTTTCCATCATTAAAACCTTGTATAGCCCCCATCTTATTTAAAGCAACGACAGGTTTGTAATACCAGCTGGTTTTGGAAACATCTTTAAAATCCATGTCTGGAACTAAATCATAATCAATTCCTAAAGTATTGGTAATCATTTTTGCTGCTTCACCACGCGTTACAGATTGATCAGGCTTGAAATAGTAGTTTTCGTGATCAGTAGTGAAACCAGTAATAATATTTTGATTAAAAAGAGTGTAAACAGCCGGATAAAGTGGATCGCTCACACTAACATCTTTCACGACCGATTCTGAAGTAGGGGTGAAACTTGATGCATTCGCTGTTTGCCCTAATAAAGGGGAGATCGATCCGAGCAATAGCATGCCGCCCATTACGATTGTTTTTACAGTGTTATTCTTTTTTACCACTTATATAACCTCTTTTCTATTATTTGGATAAATATACTTATGTATATTACAATAACATTACAAACTATATTTAGAAAGGAATTCTTTTTTCGACAAATTGTGCAAATGCTTATAAATCAACAAAATAGCTATTTATACCTAGATATATTATTGAGAAATAATGACAAATACCTAATGGTTATAAAATAGTTAATTTTAATTTTATTTATTATTCATGATTAATTCCATTTCATCATTAGAATTCAGATCTTAAGAGCCAAACATTTTATTTGGTTGAAGTGACAGACGAGGACTCCTGCGCGATTAGCTTGAGCGGAAGACCCCGTGGTAAGAGTCCGTCGAAAACGGAAACCGAATGTCCTACAAAATTTTCTCGGAAACGTTCATATAAATGATGAAATGGATTCAAGATAAGTAAATAATAAATCACCGGTTTATGTATATGAATAACGAATTTCTCCTATGACTATTTAGAAATAAAGTTTGCTATTTGGATTATCTGGATGAAGATTACTAGCTCATTCTCTTTGCGTATATAAAAATGGACGCCACCCTCACAATGAGTCGTATACAAAGTGAGGGAGCGTCCATCATCATTTAATTTATTTCCAAGGGTAGTCAGTTGTAAGGGATTCTGCTAATAGCTTACTGGCTTCGCGTTTTCTTTTGCGTTCAGCACTACGAAGTGGCGCCGATTCAAATAATGCGATTTCTTCAGGTGTTTCTGCCAAGATGCCTGGCACTTGGGTGGGTTTTCCATTATCATCTAAAGCGACAAAAGTCTGAAATGAGGTGGCTGCAATTTTTCGTTCGCCACTGCGAAGGTTTTCAGCAATAATTTTAATGAATATTTCCATTGAAGAACGTCCAGTGTAGGAGACAAACGATTCTACACAAACGGAGTTTTCCGGCGTAATAGGATATAGAAAATCGACATTATCCGTTGAAGCCGTCACGCATTCCAATCTTGAATGGCGTGAAGCTGAAATAGAAGCAACCTCATCAATATAGCTCATCAACAAACCACCGAATAAAGTATGATGATCGTTTGTGTGTTTTGGGAAAATTCGACTTGTTTTAATTACTCTTGAATCTCTAGCTCTTTTCTTTTCCATTAGAATCCTCTTTTCATATTTCTATAAGTATATCCTTCAGTATAATAATGATATCCATTAAAGCACAAGAAATACGCATTAAGAGGGAGAAACACGACTGTTTTTCTTATAAGTCATGGAATTCCGTTCCAGGCAAACGCTTTCTTACTATTAGTCAAGAGTTTTCCCATTTATTTTTCAGGAAAAATAGTGATTTTGGTGTATGAAGCGGTTGCTTTTCGTTCCAGCGCTCGCTTTCCGCGGGCATGGTTTGAGCCTCCTCGGTCGCGAAAATCGTGCTCCCTGTGGGGTCTCAAGGCTCATGCTATTCCCGCAGGAGTCGAGCGCCTGCACTCCAAGCAACAGGTGCAGCTAAATAAATAAAAATATGTATGCCAAATAGACCTAGCGAATATTTTTTTTTCGCAGGGACTAGTGTGCGATAGTGAGAGGAAACCTGTCACGAAACTTTGCCTGATTCGTACCGGTACAGGAGGCCATGTTGGATAAAATGAAAGGCAACTTTCAAAAACTTATTCACACAGGCAATCAATGCAACCTTATGGAGCTTTCCATTTGGTTGCATTTTACATTTTATCGTAATCATCCACAATCGTATTTTGGGTCTTTGCCCGCCAGAAGAGCATGGACATGATCATGTAGTATAGGATCTTCCGCAGACTCCTATTTCCTCTTTTATTGATTTTATCTTGATGTTGGAGTTTGCCTGATTCGTATGCAAAGATCCCGGCGTCTTCTCGGCTTCCCTTCACTTCTACAAAAAAATAGTAGCACAAACCGTGACCTTGGTCTGTGCTACTAATCTTAGTATGTTTCCGTGGGTACGGCTTCAATCTCCTAGTCGCTGCCTTGCCTCTTTCATTTTGTCAGAGCTGAATGGACGCTTTGCCGTATTCTTGTTAGGTGGTTTTTGGCAATCGTCAAATAGCCAAAATCATAAATGAAAGATTTCGCATGGGGTCTCGCTCCAAAACAAGAGTATAATAGAAATGGAATTTCTTAAGAAGCGTATAAGGAAGTGATACGAATGAATGAGTCTATTAAAATTGTGGTGATCGGTACAGGATATGTCGGGCTTGTAACAGGTGTCACGCTCGCTGAAATTGGACACACTGTAAGCTGTGTCGATACAAATAAAGAAAAAATCCACATGCTAAATAAAGGGATTTGTCCAATCTTTGAACCTGGTCTTGAAGAAATGATGAACGCAAACATAGAGGAAGGAAGGCTATCTTTCACTCGTAATATCAAAGAGGCGATGAAAGATGCAGAGGTGGTATATATCGCGGTTGGTACTCCTGAGAAAAAAGATGGAGCTGCTGATTTAACATACATTGAACGAGCTGCGAGACAAATTGGTGAAAATGCGAACGGTGATCTAACGGTTGTCACAAAAAGCACGGTTCCTGTTCACACGCATAGAAAACTGAAAGAGTGGATTTTAGAAGAGATGATTGAGGGTAGTATCGTAAATATCGTCTCAAATCCAGAATTTTTGCGAGAAGGCTCATCTTTACAAGATACTTTTCAAGCAGATCGAATTGTGATTGGTGCCGAAAATGAATCCACGTTTCAACTAATGGAAAAAATAAATGCTCCCTTTTCAACGACGATTTTCAGGACAGATCTTGCTAGTGCTGAAATGATTAAATATGCCTCAAATGCTTTTTTAGCAACGAAAATTAGTTTTATCAATGAAATAGCGAACCTATGTGAAAAACTCGAAGCGAATGTAAGTGATGTTGCGACTGGCATGGGCTTAGATCACAGGATAGGAATGCACTTTTTAGAAGCAGGAATCGGGTATGGTGGATCTTGTTTTCCGAAAGATACAAAAGCGCTTGCTAATATTGCTTCTCATGCCGAGTATGAATTTACTTTACTTAAAGCGGTCATTGAACGAAATCAAACTCAGCAACTCGTTCTTCTTGAAAAAGCAAGAATGCGTTTTGACTCATTAAGTAGGAAAAGAGTAGCGGTATTAGGTCTTTCTTTTAAACCAAATACAGATGATATGAGAGAATCTCCTGCTATTATAATGATTCGTCAGCTAATACATGAAGGAGCGGATGTGCATGCTTATGATCCTGTCGCAATTGAAAATGCAAAAAAGATGATTAGTAGCACTGATGTTACTTACCACGAAGATTATCGCGAAGCTCTACGTGAAGCAGACATGGCTTTTATTTTGACGGATTGGAGTCAACTGAAAGAAATGGATCTTAACTTGTATCCTACTCTAATGAAGAGGGCAATCATTTTTGATGGGCGAAATATTTATCAACTAAAAGAAATTGAAAAGTATCCGATCGAATATTATTCAATTGGACGTAAGAGCGTTAAATAAGAAAAAGGGGTCAGGCACCATGTGAAATCGTTCATCTGGTGCCAGACCGCTAATTATTAAACCGAGATTTACGTATCTTTCCATCCCAAATTCGCATAGAAGGAGATTGGCGCAAACGCATTTCTGGTTCTTCTAATAGCAGCCAGAAATTTTTTGTCGGCAACTCTCCTAAGTTGTGCTTGAGCGATAATCGATCTAAGTAGAAACGCATCTTTTCTAATTGACTGGATCGATTTTGTTTCTCAGGATGATTTGCATACAACACACTTGCGACCGGAAGCCTCTTGACTCGATTATGTTCAGCCGCGCGCAGGTAAAAATCCCAATCCCAATAGTTATTGACCGATTCATCAAATGGACCGATTTTATCATGGAGAGCTTTTTTGTACATACACCCTGATGGAACAAAAGTTGAGAATCTCTTCATATCTTCTAATTTGTTATCGTAAGCAAAAAGGAAATGTTGGGTAGGGATTCGGTGTTCATTTTTGACTTCATAGCGAAATATTTCTACATCCGTATAAACGAGATCAGATGAACTCATTTCATTAACTAATTGCTCAATATGAGTAGGGAGTAGAAGGTCATCATCATCACACAGAAGAATGAATTCTCCTCGCGATTGTTCCACTCCTTTTTTTCGAGCTGCAACATGCCCTAATTTTTTCGCAGAATCAATCGCTGTGATAGAGAGATCAGAATAAAGCTCTCTCACAAAAGAAATTGGTTCTCCTTGATCGTTGACAATAATTACTTCGAAATTTTGATAGGTTTGATGGGTAAGACTTTCTAATAACTCACATAAAAATAGTGCGCGATTATATGTGGGAATAACGATCGAGACTTTAGGTAATGGCATCATCGTGCTCCTTTGAACGAGTTTCTTCTATTATATATGACAAGAATTGAAGTTGGGAAAATTCAAGGTGTTGAAGGCAGAGGAATAAAAGTATGAAAATAAGGGAATAGAAGACATATACGAATAAGGAGGCTATAAAATGGATGATTCTAAAAAAACATTAAATGATACTCCTCTTGAGGATGATTATTATACATCCGAAGAATTTGAAGAGGCGAGAATGGACGACGAAGGTGCGATGTACGCAGATCCTCATTATTCAATGAACGATGTTAATCGGTTAGAACAAGAAAATAAAGATTTCTACCAAAAACTGCGAGTGAGAATGCACAGCTGGTTAGAAACAAAAATGGGCTCAAAGAACAAGTACGCAGACTATCTCTTGTTTGCACCGGATCTATTTCATCTAATGGTCAAGCTTGTAGGAGATAAGCGCGTCGATACGAAAGACAAAGCTATTTTAGTAGGGGCAGTTACATATTTTGTCGCTCCATTTGATTTTATTCCAGAATTTATTGTCGGACCTGGTGGATACATTGATGATATCATCATTGCATCTTACGTGATTAATACACTCGTGAACAAATTCTCACCAGAGATGATTGAAGAGCACTGGGCAGGAGATCAAACGGCGCTTTCAGTTATTCAAAAGGTATCAGGAATATCAGGAAAAGTCTTAGGGAAAACGCGCTTGCAAAAAATCGTGGGCGCATTTAGTAAAAGTAAATAATATTAAGAACGTTAGGGCCAGACCCTTTGTGAGTGATTTCACAAGGGGTCTGGCCCTTTTTAAAATAAATGATCAGGTTGATTTTTCTACTTTCAGTAAGACAACCCGTTTTCCGTGGACGAGCGGTAGATCCTTCTCTTGGAAGATCAATGCGCCTATAAGCCATTTAGGCAGACGCTTTCCGCGGGCACGGCTTCAATCTCCTCCGACAAACAGGAAGTTTTAGCGCAGTCGTTGCAACAGGATGTTGCGCTCTTAGACTTTGATCCTTTCTCAGCGGGGCTTTCAGCTCGCGCTGTTCCGGCAGGAGTCGTTGCCTTTCACTTTTAATATTTTACATTCTTTTTGTAGAGATCGCTTTTCTCATTTTTTCAAGGGAGTCCTGTCCTTTATTTGTGAGCTTCATCATGATTGCGACATATAGGGCATCAATATAGCTTAACTGGGCGATTCGGGATGATAAAGCTTCAGATCGATAGTCGGTTTCATCCGAAATGGTAAGAAGGGCCATATCGACTTCTTTACTTAATGGCGATTTGGCGAAATTTGTAATGGCAATCGTTTTAGCCCCTGTTTTTTTAACCACTTGGTAAACTTCTAAAATATCTTTCGTGGATCCAGAATGAGAAATAAAAACGGCACAATCTTCAGATGACAATTGCGAAGCGCTCATAAGTTGAATGTGGGTGTCAGAGGGAGCATAGACACTCAGACCGCTTCGAATAAATTTATGGTAAGCATCCATAGCAATAATGAAAGAGCCGCCACTTCCGTAGAATTCGATCTTTCTTGCGCTGAGCATCGCATCGGTTGCACGATCTAATTGGACTGGATCAATAATGTGCATCGTATCTTCAATGGTTTTCATATTGGATCGAAATACTTTTTGTGCAATTGATTTTGTATCGTCCTGTTCATTGATTTCTTCGTGGATTCCTTTTATAGGATTCACAATTTCAGAAGCAAGAGCTATTTTTAAAGCTTGATAGCCGGTGAAGCCAATCCTTTTACAAAATCGAAAGATCGTTGAATCGGCTATTTCCAATTCTTCTGCAAACTGAGTAATGGTGATATGAATGATTTTTCCTGGATCTTGAAGGATAAAGTCAGCGATTTTTTTCTCTTTTTCGCTGAATCGTGGATAGTAAGAACGAATTTTAGCCAAACAAAGGCGATCTTCTTGCAGCATGGCGGAGGCTCCTATCAAATATTTAATTTTTATTTCTTATGTTTTTTTGATTGATTGTTGTTTTTTTAAGGCGTTGTTAAATGATTATGTCCGTTCCAGGCAGACGCTTTCCGCGGGCACGGCTTCAATCTCCTCGTCACTGCGTTCCTGCGGGGCTTTCAGCTCGCGCTTTTCCCGCAGGAGTCGCTGCCTTCCACTCCCATTCAGTAATGAATTATAACGATTGGTCTTATCCAACCTTGCTTTAAAAGGAAGTCAAATATCATGTCATGGATTTCCGTTCTAGGCAGACGAGTTCTGTGCGAGTCTCGTCTATTTTTCTTCCTATTAACACCATCCGCTAATATAGCCTATTAAAAAGAAATTATTTTCTCGCAGTTTTCTTGATCTGTCCTATGAGTTGTTAGGATTTCCTTGTACCATAAATAGACATTTGCCTCTTAAATGAGGATAAGTCCTTTTCTACCTATAGTATAAAATGAAAAGTATTTTTTTTGAAAGCGATTGCAAAAAGAAATTTTTTCTTTATAATATAGATTAAGAAGAAAATAATTTCGAAAAACACATCTTGGAGGTTTTCATATGAATATCGGAATGGTTGGTCTTGGCAAAATGGGATTTAATCTCGCTTTGCAATTAAGAGACAAGAAATACGAAGTCAAAACGTTTGATATCAGCGATGAATTAATGGCGAAAAGTGAAGCGGAAGGTATGAAAAGCTATTCAACTTTGCCAACTTTGATTCATTCAATGAATGGTCGGAGAGTGATGTGGATGATGGTTCCCGCTGGGGATGTCACAGAATCGGTTTTTCAAGAGTTGCTTGAAAACGTTTCCAAAGGAGACATTATCATTGATGGAGGAAATTCTCATTACAAAGATTCTGTTCGTCGGGCGGAAGAAGCATCCGCAAAAGAAATTTATTTCTTTGACTGTGGCACGAGCGGTGGAACAGAAGGAGCTCGTCACGGTGGATGTATGATGATCGGTGGCGATCAAGCCATTTTTACAGAAATTGAAAATCTTTTTAAAGATCTAACAGTCGAAAATGGTTATCTTTATACCGGAAAAGCGGGAAGCGGTCATTACTTAAAAATGGTACATAACGGGATTGAATATGGAATGATGCAATCAATCGCAGAAGGATTTGAAGTACTTGAAAAAGGTCCATTTACGTTTGATTATGAAAATGTTGCGGGCGTGTTTAACAATGGATCAGTCATTCGGTCATGGTTAATGGAGTTGACTCAATCAGCCTTTTCCAAAGATGCACATCTATCTTCTATTAAAGGAGTGATGAATTCATCAGGGGAAGGAAAATGGACAGTGGAAGAAGCTTTGGATTTACAAACCGCTACTCCCATTATTGCGATGTCGCTAATGATGAGGTACAGATCACTTGAACAGGATACTTTTTCAGGAAAAGTGGTTGCAGCATTAAGAAATGAGTTTGGCGGGCATGCAGTCGAAAAAAATTAGGGAATAGGGGAATGGATTATGTTTGAATTGTCAGGTTCAATGTTAATACTAGTTGCAGTTGCAGGGATTTTCCTTTTATTATTTTTAGTCATGAAAACAAAGCTTCATGCTTTCGTAGCTTTATTACTTGTTAGTTTGCTAGTGGGTGTCGGAGCAGGAATGCCACTAGGCGACGTCCTTACTTCCATTCAAAATGGTATGGGGGGCACGCTCGGATTTGTCGCTGTTGTAGTAGGATTAGGAGCGATGTTCGGGCGTATGCTTGAAGTTTCTGGAGGGGCAGAACGATTAGCGCAAACCCTTATTGGTAAATTTGGTGAAAAAAATGCACAGTGGGCTCTTGGTGTTACAGGATTTATCGTTGCAATACCGGTCTTTTTCGATGTAGGATTTATTATTTTAGTTCCAATCGTTTATGGCTTAGCACGTAAAACAGGTAAGTCACTCCTCTATTATGGAATTCCATTATTGGCTGGCTTAGCTGTAACACATTCATTTATTCCACCAACACCTGGTCCGATCGCAGTAGCGAACTTAGTAGGTGCTGATCTTGGCTGGGTAATCCTATTTGGTGCAATTGCAGGGATTCCAGCGATGATCTTAGCGGGGCCAGTTTTCGGGAAATATATCGCGAAGAAAATTCATGTGACTGTACCGGATTACATGGAAGTGGAAGAGAAGAAATATGACAAAGAATTGCCAAACTTCGGTTTGATTGCGTTCTTAGTATTGATTCCATTAGTATTAATTTTGTTGAACACGTTATCTGGTGTCCTATTACCAGAAGGAAATGGATTAAGATCATTTCTAACTTTCTTAGGTCATCCGTTCGTAGCTTTAACCATTGCTACATTGCTTACATTTGTTTTGTTAGGAACAAAACGTGGTTACTCTCGACAAGAAGTACAAGAAATCGCGACAAAAGCATTAGAACCAGCAGGAATTATTATTCTTGTAACAGGTGCTGGGGGAGTATTTAAACAAATCCTTATCGATTCAGGAGTTGGGAAAGTACTAGGCGATATGATGGCGTCTTCATCTTTATCACCAATTTTATTAGCGTTCGTTATTGCTGCATTAGTTCGTGTTGCACAAGGGTCAGCTACTGTTGCGATGGTTACAGCAGCAGGATTAATCACTCCGCTTATTCAAACGTTAGGACTTGAAGGTCCAATGCTTGGATTGATGGTTATTTCGATCGCATCAGGAGCAACCATTGCTTCACATGTAAATGACTCAGGATTCTGGTTAGTCAACCGTTATTTTGGGCTTAATGTAAAAGACACCTTGAAAGCTTGGACAGTAATGGAAACGATCATCGCTTTAGTCGGTTTCATCACCGTTTTCATCATCAGTCTATTTTTATAAAATTAGATAGGGGTCAGGCTCCTTGTGAAATCCTTCACAAGGAGCCTGACCCCATTACCATTAAAGGAGTAGGTCAACTTGAGAGAAACGCATATGATTGGTGTAGATATTGGAACGACCAGCACAAAAGCAGTATTGTTTACGAAAGATGGAACGACGATTGCTAAGGGAAATGTAGAATATCCTTTATTTACTCCTACTCCAGAAACAGCAGAGCAAGATCCTGATCAAATATTTGCAGCTGTACTTGAGTCTATTCGGATCGCGGTTACAGAAGGGGGAGTGAAGCAAGAGCAAATTTCATTCATCTCTTTTAGTTCGGCGATGCACAGTGTGATTGCCGTTGATCAAGAAGGAAATCCATTAACACAGTCGATCACCTGGGCAGATAATCGGAGTGTTGCTTACGCGGAAGCAATTAAAGCAAACAACGGACACGAAATTTATTTGAGAACGGGTACACCGATTCATCCAATGTCGCCATTGTGTAAACTTGCTTGGTTAAAAGGAGAGCATCCAGAGATTTTTCATCAAGCAGCAAAGTTTATTTCGATTAAAGAGTACGTTTTCTTCAAATTATTTGGTGTTTATCAAGTAGATTATTCGATCGCATCAGCAACCGGTATGTTCAATTTGAAGAATTTGTCGTGGGATGATGAAGCGTTACAGGTAGCGGGAGTACATGCAGAGCAACTATCCCTTCCCGTTCCCACAACAAAAATTCTAGAAGGAATGAATGTGGCTTATTCGACTTTAATGGGTATATCTCCCTTAACACCTTTTGTCATTGGGGCAAGTGATGGCGTGTTGTCGAACTTAGGTGTAAATGCAATGGACAAGGGATCAGTCGCTGTAACCATTGGAACAAGCGGAGCGATTCGGACCGTGTCTGATCGTCCGATCACAGATCCAAAAGGTCGTATCTTTTGTTATGCTTTAACAGAAAAACATTGGGTAGTTGGTGGTCCTGTAAACAATGGTGGAATGATTTTCAGATGGATGCGCGATCAGCTTTGCCAAGATGTTGTTTTAGAAGCGAAAGAAAAAGAGGTTGACCCGTATGATCTTTTAACCGCGATTGCGGCTAAGGTTCCAGCAGGATCAAAAGGACTGCTCTTTCACCCCTACATGGCAGGAGAAAGAGCACCGCTTTGGGATGCGAATGCGAGAGGATCCTTTTTTGGGCTAAGTATGAATCATACAAAAGAAGACATGATTCGCTCTGTTTTAGAAGGAATCGTGTATAACCTGTATACGGTTTTGCTCGCATTGAAGGAATTGATTGGAGAGCCGACACGAATTCAAGCGACAGGGGGATTTGCTCGATCAGATTTATGGAGACAGCTTCTAGCTGATGTGTTTGATCAAGAGGTCATTGTGCCAGAGAGTTATGAAAGTTCTTGCCTCGGGGCTGTTGTGCTTGGTCTTTATGCTCGAGGTGAAATGGAGAGGCTTGAAGATGTCTCTACAATGGTTGGTGCAGTCCATTCTCACAAGCCAAATCAAGCAGCTGTTTCATCTTATCAGAAAATATTGCCCGTCTATATTCGTTTGTCACGTCTTTTCACCGAAGAATATAAAGCTATTGCAGAGTTGCAAAAAAGCTTGATTTAACAACAAGGAGCCAGGCCCTATGTGAAGATTACACATGAGGTCTGGCTCCTTGTTTAATTTTCAGAAAAAATAAACTTTAAAAGAAAAAAAAGACGTTATTTCCTTCGAATGAAATATTTCTGAAAGTCTTGTAACCTTATCTCCTATTAGTATTTACCTAGATTTCTATACTTGTCCTATGATGGATATCCTTACCTCTGACACACGTTTGTAACATAACGGATATGTCCATGTAATTGGACTGTTATATTGAGGTGATACAATGATCCTCGTTAGTGAAAAGGAGGAAATTAAATTTATGAAAAGATCAATCGTTGCACTAACGGCTACAGCGATGCTATCCATTGGAACAGCAGCAAGTGCATCCGCAGCCACTTACGAAGTTAAATCAGGAGACACACTTTGGGGTATTTCCAAAGACAACAATACAACAGTAGATCACTTGAAAGAGTTAAACAATCTATCTACTAATCTTATTTTCCCGCAACAACAATTAACAGTAACTCCTGAGCAAGATTCATATGTAGTGAAAAAGGGAGATACTCTTTACGCAATCTCGATCGCAAACAATATGTCTTTAGATGAGTTGATGTCAATGAACCATCTTACTTCTGACATCATCCAACCGAACCAAAAGTTAGTACTTGTTGCAGGTGCGACTGCACAAGCAGCACAACCAGCAAAAGTTCAAGAAGCTTCTGAGTCTGCGACACCAGCGCCAGCTCCAGTAGCTAAAAAAGCACCTACACCACAACCAATGAGTGCTCAAACAACTGAAAAAACGTTAACTGTAAGAGCTACTGCTTATACAGCTGATTGTAATGGATGTTCTGGAATTACAAAAACAGGTGTAAACCTGAAAGCGAACCCAGACGCTAAAGTCATCGCTGTTGATCCTACGGTTATTCCACTTGGATCTAAAGTATATGTTCAAGGTTATGGTTACGCAACAGCTGCTGATATCGGCGGAGGAATTAAAGGAAATCATATTGATTTATTTATTCCTAGTAAAGAAGCCGCACTTGAATATGGTTCACGTACTGTAACAGTAACCGTTCTCAACTAATGATAAATCTATAATTAAAATAGTATATTTTGCTAACTTAATATAGAATTACCCGTTTTCTCATTTGAGGAAACGGGTTTTTTCTTTTTTTTTACATTTTTTAAAAATTGAATGTTTCTCTCATTGGAAAGTATTCTTTTGAGGGAGTCTTGGAACATCCATGCACGTATAAGATGTTGATTTTCGTTCCAGCGCTCGTTTTCTGCGGGCATGACTTGAGACTCCTCGGTCGCCAAAAGCGTGCTCCCTGTGGGGTCTCAAGGCTCATGCTATTCCCGCAGGAGTTGAGCGCCTGCACTCCAAGCAAACAGGTGCAGCTAAATAAATAAAAATGTGTATACCAAATAGATCTGGCGAATATTTATTTTTTACGCAGGGACTAGTGTAATATGGTTAGAGGAATCTTGTCACGAAACTTAGCCTGATTCGCACCGGCAACGTAAAATGGACGTAAAAAGTGTTTTTGATCACAGCAAAAAGGGAATCGGTCGGTCCGCAGATTTTTACGGCTTGGCTCAAAAAAGGTTCACGTAAAATTTGGGATTGTGGCAGTAGTCCATAACTTTCTAAAAGTAGCAGAAATCCATCTGCTACTTTCGAGTGAATGAAATGAAAATATAAAAACAGTGGAAGAAAAATGATTCATTTTTCTTCCACTGTTTTATTTTGGGGATTTATTAGTTAGCCCATTTTAATTCATTTGCTAAATAAATTATAAATAACTTTAGCAGCTTGATCCCGTTTTGCTGATTTTTTCGGTCCAAACGTTCCGTTCGTAAATCCAGAAAGAAGATCAAGTTCACGTGCAGCTTCTACTTCATCCATGAATAGAGGACTAATCGTTTTTTTGTCTTTAAATGTATTCTTTTCAGTTGGAGTGTACTCTTTACCGTGTTTAAGGTTGTATGCACGAACGAGCATCGCTGCCATTTGTTCGCGTGTAACTGATTGGTAAGGAGCAAATTCTGTTTTGGATACACCGTCAACGATGCCCGCTTCATAAGCAGCATTGATACTTTCTTTCAGTGACCCGCCTACATCTTTGAAAGGTGATTGTTTCGTTGCCTTTAAGTCTAGTGTTCTCGCGATAAGAGAAACGAATTCCCCGCGAGTAATGGTTCCATCTGGAACGAACATCGTATCCGTTTTACCATTAATGATTCCTGCTTTTACTAGTGGATCGATAAAGTCTTTTGCCCAATAGTCTGCTGGCACATCTTTGAATGTTTGAGTGTCGCCAGACCCGTTATCTGCTTTTTCTGCAAGTTTCAGAGAGTATTTTGTGAATCCATCCGTACTTGCACCAATTTTAGCGATGCCATCTTCTGGGTTAACAAAAGCTTCAGCTTTAGGAGACGTATCAAAAACCACGTTTGGTTGACCTGTAACAGGTGCAAATGACCAGTTTTTATCTGCAGAAGGATTGAATTTACCAGCTTCAACAATGTAGTTCCCGACTACTGCCTGGTTTGCATCTGGAGCAGCAATAACAATTTTGCTTGCGTTAATTCCTGGGAAGTTTCCGCCGCCGCCTGCACGATAGTTGTTCGTTGCCACTAAGAAATCCTGATTGGGATCAATTGCCTTACCGTTGAATTGAAGATCTTTAATCCGGTTTGCACTTGGATTAATCACTTTTCCACCTGCATCGTATTTTGCTGGCTCTGTTACATCAATTTGATACGTTACCCCATCAATCACGTCAAAGTTGTAAGTAGGGAATGAGGTGTTAATAAGCTGTTGTTCTTCTTTTTTAGTAGGATCGATTTGGTTGAATTGTTGTGCAGACATTTCAAGCCATTCTTTGACATCGCTCCCTTTTACTTTTACAACGTTAATATTGTTTGTCCCATAATAATATAAATCAGCAACGTTTTTAAGAGCGATTTTTCCAGCAGCTAGATCTGTGTAATAATCAACTCCAGCCCGTCCGCCTGCTTTAAATGGTGCACCTGCTGAAAGAATGGGAAGTCCTGCAAGTTCAGTGCCTTCTACATTCTTCTCCACATACCATTTTTGTGCATTTGTTACGACTTGGATAGATGGATCGTCTTTTACTAATGCGAAGTAACTCGTGATCGGAGCAGTGATTTCTCCGACAGGACTTCTTGCGTAATCAATTGTTGCTTCATGTTCGGTTTTGACAGAGTCTAAAATCGCTTGATCAGGTTCTACAGAAGGTTTTCCGTCTGCTCCTAAAATGGAACGAGCTTCAGATTGAGTGGAAAGAACCGACCATTTGCCATCTTTCAATTCGAGTTTCATGTCAATGATTCCAAGGTGATCTCCCCAGAATCCAGGTTCAACTGCCGCCACACCGTTAACCGTTCCTTTAGTGTTGTCCACGCCAGCACTGCCTTCGAAAGCCTTGCCAGGGAAAAGAGCATGGGCATGCCCGAATAAAATGGCATTAATTCCAGGAACTTTAGAAAGGTCTTTCACTGCATTTTCAGCATTTGCCTGGCCATCACCGGTACCCATTCCAGAGTGAGGAATAGCGACAATAATGTCTGCTCCTTCGGCTTTCATTTGAGGAATAAAGTGTTTAGCCGTTTCTACCATGTCTTTTGCAATGACTTTGCCACCAAGGTTAGCATTGTCCCATGTTGTAATTTGAGGAGGGGCAAAACCGATGACGCCGACTTTAATCGTGTGTTCGACGCCGTTCACATCTTTCACGACTTTGTCTAGAATTTCGTAAGGTTTAAAATAGTTTTGATCGTTTGTAGGATCATTATCTCCGTCAACTTTGTAAACGTTTGCATTAACCATTTTATAATTGGTGTTTTTCATCACATTTTCCAGATAGGGTAATCCATAGTTAAATTCATGATTTCCGAAGTTTCCAACATCATAACCTAGTTGATTTAATGCTTTAATCGATGGATGAACCTCTGATCCATCCTGTACTTTAGCATCTTTCGCAACATAATCTGCTAACAATGTCCCTTGAATTAAGTCCCCGTTATCAAAAAGAAGGCTGTTCGCTTTTTGAGTGCGTGCTTGTTTAATAAGTGAAGCGGTATAAGCATAACCATAAGTTGTAACAGAGTGGTCTTGGAAATAGTCATAGTTCGCAATATTTGTATGTATATCTGTTGTTTCCATGATGCGTAAATCAACAGTACTTGAATCCATTACATCTGCATAAGTGATCGAAGGTGCTGCTTGAGGAATAACAAATCCGAAAGCGAGTGTAGCTCCAATAAGTGTCTTTTTACCGTGTTTCAATTTCACTGTTTCATCCCCTTAAGATTAATAAAATAAGGCAAGCAGGAATATTTTATCATATTTTCGCAACAAAAAGAATATTGCTTTAATTAAAAAAATATAAAGTGTGTAAATAATTTTAACAAATGAGCAATTAACCCTTGATTAATATTCTGAAAAGAGGGAAAATTAAGAAAAGTAGGAGGTCGATAAAATGAGAAAACAAAACGTTTACGGGTTAATCTTTGCATTAGCACATACTCTTTTTATTTTGAATCTTGCGTTTGATTTTATTGTATTTTATAAATAGTATTCTTATTTTAACAATTAGGTCTTTATACATGGGTAAAATTGGTCTGAATACCCTTGATCGAATGAAATGGCTTGATTAATATTTAAGATGAAATCATTCTCATCGAGGAGGTATTCATCTTGAAAATGGACCATAAGCAACTTGAAGATGCTTTATTAGAGCTGAAAAAGGCTTATGAAGAAGCAAGTGCTGGTAGCATTGAATCAGAGGAGATGATGAATTGGCTAAAAGGACAAACGAAGAACAATCATTAAAAAGCAAAAATCACTCTGACGAAAAAACGTCAGAGTGATTTTTTTTATTGATTCAGTATGCCAAGCAAGGTATATTTCCACAAAGTTTCACGATCGGTCTCCGCCCGTAAGTAATTATCTAATCGAGAAGGTTCAAGTGGAGTAATGAATTCAGATCCAGGAAAGACAAGTTGTTTTTTAGGTTCGACAACTACGCGTTCAGCTTTTTTTAATCCTTTTGTTACCTGAATCCATCCATGATCGACGATACCAGTTGTGATGTTTCTTTTTTCTACCGTTCCTTTTGAAGTCATAGCCCAAACATAAGTCTGTGATCCTTGATGGAAAACAGCTTTCGTTGGGATTGCCAGGGCATTTTTTGCTTCATTTGTGACGATCATCATTTTCATATGATAGCCGGGAGATAGCTTTGCATTTTTCAAATCGCTTAAGTTGGACAACAAAGTCATAAAGGCTTTTTCGATCAACGGTTTCTTTTTTGATAGGGAATGGAGAAACTTGAGAAATAGCACCATTTAATCGTTCACTTGAGTCCATTAATTGCATGCTTACTTTCATCCCTTGCTCGGTCATGGAATGCTCTTTTTCCGTTAAATGGCCAGTCACTGCAGGAGTATCAGAAACAATCGTAACGATTGGATGTTCTAGATTGTATGAAACATCTTCGATACGTCCACTATAAGGACTGTTGTAAGTAACAATCGCAGAGTCTCCGTTTAATGATTCAAGTTGAGTTTTATAAGCATCGAGTTCACTATTAATTCGATCGATTTCAAGTTGCTTTTCAGCTACGTCTTTATCGGATTCATATGAGATCTCTTTATCTGCCGCTTTTTGAGCGTCTACCGTTTCTTTATCATTGGGCTCTGTAGTAGCAGCTGGACGAGAATGAGAAGCATTGGAAACGTAATTTTCTAAGCTTTTCACTTCACCATTTAATCGATCAACTTCTCTTTCAATTAAACGACGTTGTTCATCAACATTTTTGGCTTCGAAGTCAAAAAGAGGATCTCCTTTTTTGATTTCGTTCCCTTCTAATGCAAGAAATTGACGAAATGATCCTTTGTTTGAATCAAAATAAACGTAAAATTTTTCAGAAGAAGTGACGACTCCTTTTTTCGAAAGGTTTTCTTCAAGATTTTTTTTTGATTGTTGACTCCAATCAGTAATAAAAGAGGTTCTGGCAACAGGACTGTCTTTTTTTGTAATGATAAAAATATTCATGAGTACGAATAGAATCAGGAACAATCCGATACTCGTATTCCTTTTGTTCTTGTTCATTTGTCATTCACAACCTTACTTTCGCTTTTATAGAGGGAAGTGGATCATTTCTGTTAAATCGATATAAGCCAATGTCGCAGTGAACATCCAAAACAATAAATGAATCACTAAGATAAATAAGAAAAGGAGTTTAGATGATTTAGGTGATAAAATTTTCAAAGCAGTGTATTGGAAAGAAATGGCCCAAATTTGAAAAACTGAAATAGCTCCAAAGAAAGGAATAATCCAATGATTGTCCGTAAATATTTGTGCAGCGACACCTAGAGATAATGGTGATGATGGCCAATCGAGTCCGAATATGACGACAAACAATATCGAAATGATTTTCCCAATTAAATAGATTAGGAGAACAGGCAATTGAAGAATCATCAATTTTTTAAATTGTACTTCTGAAATTGTCCAATAAAATAATGATGGGATAACGATGACAATGCCGGCAAACAGAAGACCTAAAAGGAGACGTCCCATCGAAAACCAAAATTTCCTTACTTCATATTCAGAAGGGGATAATAAATGCTGGATAGTAGAAAGAGGATGTGAACCAATTCCAACAAGACCGCTTATCCAAAAAACAATCATGCTAATAAGTAATAATGAATAAAGACGTGGTCGAAATCCTCTGATTGACTCACCACGTTCTAATTGATAAAAGTGTGTATGTGGCTTAAACAAAGACCGCCATAGTTTTACTTCGTACAGCATATAGACCTCCATATTATTTCAAAATAGTTAACTCTTTCTTATTTTAGCTTATTAAAGGTAGATTAGGCTATAGACTCATAGCCTATTTTGTAAAGAAATGAAGAAAAAGGTTGTTTTATAAGATATTACTAGTATATGTATCTTTTTTTAAATTTCATATCGTAAACTTTGTTCCTATTTGTTGTTTTGCTATAATTGGCGCGCATTCCGTGGACGAACCACCAACCTTGTCATTAGTCCTAATTTCATTGAAAAAGTCCTGTTAGAATATCAATGCGGGTATAAGCCGTGGATTTCCGTTCCAGGCAGACGCTTTCCGCGGGCACGGCTTCAATCTCCTCCGACAAACAGGAAGTTTTAGCGCAGTCGTTGCAACAGGATGTTGCGCTCTTAGACTGTGATCCTTTCTCTATGGGGGCTTTCAGCTCGCGCTGTTTCCGCCGGAGTCGCTGCCTTCCACTCCCATTCAGTAACGAATTAAAACAAACGACCTTATTCTACTTTGCTTTAAAGAAGAAGAAAAAAATCATTTTGTTGATTTCGATTCGAGTCTTTTCGTCGCAATCTAGGGGATGGAAAAGGATCTCTTGGAATATCAATGCGCCTATAAGCCGTTGATTTGCGTTTCAGGCAGACGCTTTCCGCGGGCACGGCTTCAATCTCCTCCGACAAACAGGAAGTTTTAGCGCAGTCGTTGCAACAGGAAGTTGCTCTCTTAGACTGTAATCCTTTCTCTATGGGGGCTTTCAGCTCGCGCTTTTCCGCAGCAGTCGATGTCTTTCACTTCAACAGAATAAGATGTTCGTCTTTTAAGGGCTGATTTCTTATTTGTTCAAGATCTTTGATTTAAAAATTGGTGTAATTCTTCATACATATTTCGATGTAATTCGGTGTTGTATGTTCCTAAGCGGAAAATCATTTCTGTACCTTGATACATAATAAAACTTTGTCCTGGAAGATTGTATAGCTTAGCTGTTTCAAGATAAGTATGAAAATTCTTAAGACCAATTTCTAATGTATTATTTGAGTGGTTTTCGATTTCTAAGTTCAGTCCACTATCTTTTATTTGTGCTCGAAGGAAGCTTTGATGAAGTAATGTTTTTACCTCTTGCTCACTTAACGATACTTTATGAGCGTTCGCTTGTAAGTACGCTCCGTCAAATCCGTACCACTTCCAGTTATCAAAATTTGTGCTTAAAGCATGAGGAGAATAAATGAATTTCATTTCTTTTGATTTAAGTTCTTGAGCAATTGTCTCAAGTAACTTCTCATCTTCAGGACGAGTGACGGTTTCATTCAGCCAATAAAAACCTTTTAACACAATGTGTTCGTAATGTTGATTTTGAAAACGTTGCATGGCTTCATCTATGTACCATTCAACTAGTTTTTGACGATTTTCTTGATTGTTCGGCAAACTAAATCCATCAAGAGTAACAATGTCTCCTGTGAATTTTGGATAAGGAATCGAAATAAAGGCATTGACTGAGTTAACAACTGGAACCATTGAAACGGCTTCGTTTAATTTTGTAAGTGCACCATCAGGATCAAACGTTCGATTTAAATACCAATCCCACTCTCCAAAATTGGCATCATTTTTACTTGTTTCTGCTAGATCCCCATATGGAGAAGTCCTCCCTAAAATAATAAAACTATCAAACATTGGATCTATGTATTGTCCATCCTTTAAATAACCGAGATAGGGTTTGAAGTACTCTGTTGTGAATTTTTTGCTTGTACCTACTTCGTTTCCGTTGTAAATAAGAACACCATTTTTGATTCCCGTATTAGTAGATGAAAGGAACGAATCAGAATAGGTATTTAATGTGTCATTAAGAGGGTGGACCGTTGCATCATTGAATTGGGTGGCAAAATCAATTGCAAGTTCTTTTGAACGGAATATAGCAGGTTCTTGCCCGACTCTCCTTACCTCATATTTAAGAGGTTGATTATAAATGCGTGCTAGAAAGGCAGAAAATTGAGCCCTTGTCACGCTTTCAGTTGGTCGAAAAGTTCCGTCACCATACCCTGTTGTTATTTGATTGGCTGCAATAGCGTCGATATAGTCATAGTTAGGATTATCGATAGGTACATCTGTAAAATGATTTTGACCATCTCCTATATACTCATAAGCCACAGCGAGTATTTGAGCCATTTCTTCACGAGTAAGTATTCGATCAGGATAAAAGAGACCATCTTGTACATTAAACATCCCTTTTTCGACAACAGCTGTGACTTCTTGAAAACCAGTAGTAATGGGATTCATATCCTTGATTTGAATAGTAGGTGTACCATTTAAATCAAGTTTTAGGGCTCTAGTCATCATCAGTGCAGCTTGCTTTCGAGTAATCGTTTCCCCAGGTAGAAACTTCCCGGTGCTATATCCTTCGATGACTTTTTTCTCGCTAAGGTAATCAATTTCGTGATAAGCCCAATAGCTAAGGGGAGTGTCAGAAAAAGTTTGTTGTGCAGATACATGAAATGGAATGGATAGGATTGAAAATAAAGCAAGTAATGACAAGGTTCGTCTTTTCATCGTAGTTGTAAACTCCTTTTTTATACTTTCTAACCCTATTTTTCCATTTTATAGTCTATATGTCTATCTATTTAGTAAATATACTGGGATTAATATGAGGCTGCAATTTAATGTCATTATTTACCAATCCAGTGTTCTGTACGGTAAGGCACTTACTCTTTTAAATTAATTATTAAAAATAAGTTTAACAGTTGCCTAATTTGTCTATATAAAGCTATCAGTCTAATTTTGAACGGAGGAAAGATGATGGAACAAAAGGGACAACCTGATATCCTACTGTTTATGAAAGAAGCGCAGTCAAAAGGAAATGAAAAAAATATGAATACAACTGAAATGATTAAGTGGATTAGTGAAACTTGGGCACCTAGGAGCCATACAGCAAAAGAATTGTAACCATTGTCAAAGGGTTGTTCTGTTTAAAGATAAATGAAAAAGGATTTTGTCCCATTGTGTCGAATAGAAAGACATGAAGTCATTGGTATTCCTTTTTATTCGAATGGGGGATCATTATGTGGAATGAATTTAAGACATTTGCTATTAAAGGGAATGTGATTGATTTAGCAGTAGCGGTGATAATCGGAGCTGCATTTGGGAAAATTGTCACTTCTCTCGTAAACGATATCATTATGCCAATTATAGGGATCATTCTTGGTGGACAGAACTTCTCGAATCTAATGTGGACCATAGGAAAAGCACAAATTAAGTATGGAATGTTTATCCAAAGTATTGTAGATTTCTTTTTAATCGCACTGTCGATCTTTTTTATGGTCCGTGTCATTCAGCATTTTAAAAAGAAAGAAGATCCTAAAGTTGAAGTGAAATCAGACAAACAAGAAGAATTGTTAACGGAGATTCGTGACTTGCTCCGTCACCAAACGAATAGAGGATGATAATAATAGTAGGTTGAATGTCTCTGTTGGGGCTTTCGGCCTATTTTTTTGTTTTCTCTACATAACGCAACAGTTTTGCAGAAAATAGACGATATACCTACATATACGGACAAAAGAAGGTGAGTGCATGAAAAATAGCGTAGCCAATCAAATTTATATGAGTGAAAACCAACTCTTTAACATGGTTTCAAAGCTGTTTGATCTCGTATTTTTCATGGAGTACATTCCTTCTGGTGAATTTATGTACTTAAGAGTGAGTGAAGCTGCAAAGAAACTAGCTTCATTGACAGATGATGATATAGGCAAAACCATTAGAGAAATCTATCCACAGCAAATTAGTCACTACTTAAATGAAAAGTATCGAACGTGTATCACAAAAAACGAACCAATCGTTTTCAGAGATCAAATGAATATTAATACTGAAGAGCGATTTGGAGAAACGATTTTGTTTCCTATTTTTAGCGGTAATCGACGATATGTACTTGGGTTAACACGTGATGTTACGAGAATCGTACATTTAGAAACAGCTCAATCGAAGGATTCCATTACTGGTTTGCCTTTAATGGACACGTTTTTATCTTCTTTAGAACAAAAATTCCTGCGAGAAAATTTTGAGACTTTCTATTGGGCTTTTCTCTACATAAATGTTCATCAACTTTCCTTTCTTCGCTATGAGCAAGATAGCTCTTTTGAAACCGACCTTTTAAAAGGAATCGTCGATCGCCTGAAGCGATTTCTTAATAAAGAAGACAAAATGAGTCGAGTTTCTGGGAATGAATTTATTCTTGCTCTTCGTTTTGAAAATCTGAATGAAATTAACCAAGTAGTGGAGGGAATGAGCGAAGCACTCATGCAATCGTTCAAGCTGAGGAATAATATTGAGACAGTCGTGACGAGCTCAATTGGAATTTCTGTTGTAGATAAATCCTCTTTAGATGTCCAAAAATACATTTCAAATGCCTTTGTGGCCATGCTCTCAGCAAAAAGTAATGGAAAAAATCAAGTTGTATATGCCAATGAAAAACGTGAATTTGATCGATCTAATCGAACGGATGAACTAGAGAACGATCTATACTATGCCATCGAAAAAGAACAAATTTCGATTCACTATCAACCGAAATTAAATCTTCAAAATAACGTTATTAGTGTAGAGGCTTTACTGCGTTGGAATCATCCTAAATACGGATTCGTCTCTCCTTTTGAATTTATTGAAATTGCTGAATCCAATAAATATATACGCACTTTAGGAAGATGGGTGCTCAATCAATCTTGCTTGGATTATTTAGATTTAAGTATTGATCATCCATCGCTTACAGTCGCGGTCAATGTATCACCGATCCAACTTCAAGATCCATTGTTTATCAAAAGCGCGAAAGAAATCATAAAGAAGCACGCTATTCCGGACGGCGCAATCGAACTTGAGATTACAGAAAATGCCGTAATGAATATTCATATGCTGCAAGATCAATTGGAGTCACTTAGTCAAGCGGGATTCAACATTGTACTAGATGACTTTGGAAAGAGCTACTCTTCCATGAATTACTTGAAAAACTTGCCGGTTAAAAAAATAAAAATCGATCGTTGCTTTATCCAACATATGGATCTCAATGAGAAGGATCAACAAATTGTGCAAATGATGATTCAACTCGCTCTGAATCTCGGTATGGAGATTACTGCAGAAGGTGTAGAAAAAGTTGAACAACTAGAGTTATTAAGAGAAATGGGTTGTACAGAAATCCAAGGTTATTATTATAGTAAGCCAATTCCGATTACTCAAGTTGAGGAGTTTCTCACTACAGTGATAGCGTTATAATAAAACGGAAGAAAATCTTGCTGCAACTAAGCATGAAATTAAACATCGTTTATCAAAGTCACCTTCACTCGATCAATCGAGTGAAGGGATTTTTTTATGAAATGGCTTTGTTCAATGATCATGTTGATTTTTCAACATTCAGCAAAACAACTCACTTTCCGCGGACGAACGGTCGAGCTCCCTTGTGAAAAACCACGAGGCCACTGAAAAATTCCTATTTGAACATCCGAGTTAGTATAGGCATGGATTTACGTTTCAGGCAGACGCTTTCCACGGGCACGGCTTCAATCTCCTCGTCACTGCGTTCCTGCGGGGCTTTCAGCTCGTGCTGTTCCCGTAGGAGTCGCTGCCTTCCACTACAATCAATGAAGGGTATAAAAAAGAACAGTCTTAGTCAACATCGTTTCAAAAATAAAGATATAAAATCGTTTGATGTTGCTAGATGAAAGGGACCATACCAACATGATTAATGACCAGTTTTTAATATAGGAAATGGCTCTGTTACTTTCCGTTCCAGGCAGGCGGTTCCGCGGGCACGGCTTCAATCTACTCCGACAAACAGGAAGTTTTAGCGCAGTCTTGCAACAGGATGTTGTGTTCTTAGACTGGATCCATTGGTTTTCATTGGTAGCAAAACGCGTCGTTTCCACAATTTATTGTGTCTAGTTCCAATTGTTAGCCTCTCTCTGCGGGGCTTTCAGCTCGCGCTGTTCCCGCAGGAGTCGCTGCCTTTCACTCCAATTTAGTAACGGAATAAAAAGAAGGATCTGATCCAACTTCGCTTTAAAGATGAAGAAAAAATCGTTTTGATGATTTTGTTTCGATTCGTACGCTTACTGCTGGGTCTCACAAATACCTCTTAAAACGTGTTGATGTGAAAGGATCACAGTGTAAAATACTTGTCTTAGAAGTGAATTTGAGTGCTCTTTGTTCATTTGCAGATTTTAATCTTTAAAATGTGGACTTTTTCAGTCTCCTTAAAAACCACACTGCGCTGTCTCGACTCGCTCGTTTTTTCGCAGGAGTCTCATTAATTTTGCTTCATATCAACAACATCCGCTAACTTAGCCTTTAAAAAAGGATTCCTAACAAACTTGGAGGCAGTCTAGTGCCTGGCACTAGGCTGCCTCCAACAAAATGGAGTTGAGGGTAACAGTGGCCGACTGTGGCCAGACCTTGTTATGGTCAACTAAACTCTTCGAATCGTAACAGACGCTGTAAGGCGAGAAAAGTAGTCTGTAAGGCGAGTAAACACCGCTGTAAGGTGAGAAAATAGTCTGTAAGGCGAGTAAACACCTCTGTAAGGCGAGTAAGCTCACCAAATAAATCTTTCAACCAAGAAACCTACCCCTTTTTCCATGCAAATCATGTCGATTTTTCTAAAAAAGAGGAAATGAAGTTTTTTCTCGTTTAAAAACCACTACTTAGTAGGAAAAATTTTCTTTATTTAAGGCTTTGTTCAATGATCCTGTTGATTTTTCAACATTCAGCAAAACAACTCACTTTCCGCGGACGAACGGTCGAGCTTCCTTGTGAAAAACCACGAGGCCACTGAAAAAGTCCTATTTAAACATCCAAGTTAGTAAAGGCATGGATTTACGTTCCAGGCAGACGCGTTCCGCGGGCACGGCTTCCATCTCCTCCGACAAACAGGAAGTTTTAGCGCAGTCGTTGCAACAGGATGTTGCGCTCTTAGACTGTGATCCTTCCTCAGCGGGGCTTTCAGCTCGTGTTGTTCCCGTAGGAGTCGCTACCTTCCACTACAATAAATGAAGGGTATAAGAAAGAAGAGTCTTAAACAACATCGCTTCAAAAATAAAGATATAATATCGTTCGATCATGCTAGATGAAAGGAACCATACCAACATGAATAAAGGACGATTTCTAATATAGAAAATGGCTCTGTTACTTTCCGTTCCAGGCAGACGCGTTCCGCGGGAAAGTATCCGTCGAAAACGAAAATCGAATGATGAAATCATAGTCAAATAAAAGGTTCGGATTTAAGACTGAGGAGATAAATCATGAAATGGATACATTTAAAAAATGATTTGACTTTAAACTTGGGTATTTTAGTTCTGTCCCAGCCTCAATTAAATGGATTGAGTACCTGGCACTCCCACTACGCTTGTACTTCAAATAGGACAGGGCTGTCGAAATTTGGTAACATAAGAAGATAGAATGATATTAGGAGGGATTACAATGAAAAAAGGGCTATTAGTAGTCTTATTCGTTGTAACGGCGCTCTTTGTGACAGGCTGTCAAGAAAAGCCTAAGCCTGACGATCGATTAGCCGATTACATAAAATTATGGAACGATGAGAAATTTTCAGATATGTATAAAGACTATGTGACACCCGAAACGAAAAAGACTTACAAAACAGATGACTACGTTAAGAGATCAAAAGATCTTTATAATGATTTAGGAATAAAAAATGTGAAAGTCACTTTTGATCGACCGAAGGATAAAGAGAAGAAATGGGATCAAAAAAAGCCCGCTACTTTTCCGATACATGTAAAAATGGACACTATGGCCGGGCCGGTTAAGTTTGATAAAGATGTTACGCTTCAATACGAAAAACAAAACGATGAAGAAAACTGGTATGTGAAGTGGGATCCCTCTTTTATTTTCCCTGAGTTAGAAAAAGGCGACAAGATCCGAATTACTACGGAGAAGTCGATGCGGGGAGAAATCATGGATCGCAATGGCAACGCTCTGGCGATTAATGGAACAGGATATGAAGTGGGAGTAACGCCAAGTCAACTTACTGACGAAGCTTCTAAAGCAAGTATCGCAAAACTGCTTGGTACAACAACTGAATTCATTGATAGTCAAATGAATCAAAGCTGGGTAAAGCCTGACTATTTTGTTCCGATTAAACAATTATCGAGTAGTCAAAAAGGGTTAATCTCCAAGATAACAGCCATACCGGGAGTTTCTTATCAAGAAGTTGAGATGCGAGAATATCCTTATAAAGAAGCTTTGTCTCACTTAACAGGCTACATTGGAAAAATAAATGCAGAAGAACTTAAAGATTTAAAAGATAAAGGATACACAGAATCCGACTATGTTGGAAAAAGAGGATTAGAACAATTACTTGAAGATAAACTTCACGGGCAAGATGGTGTGAAGATCTTTATTGAAAAGAAAGATGGAGTCGATCCGGTTACAATTGCTGAAAAAGATCCGCAAAATGGGGAGACAATTAAGTTAACCATCAACGCAGAATTACAAAAAATAGCTTATAACGCCATGAAAGGTCAGCCTGGTACAAGCGCAGCCGTTGATCCGAAAACGGGTGAAACGTTAGTGTTAACAAGTTCACCAGGATTCGATCCGAATGAATTCGTGCTAGGTGTCAGCAATACTCGGTATAAAGAACTCCAAGAAAATCCAAACCAACCACTCTTAAATCGTTTTGCCGTTTCCTATGCACCTGGATCGACACAAAAACCGCTAACAGCTTCCATTGGAATGAAAGCTGGGAAATTAGATCCGAATAAAGGATATATCATTAATGGATTGAATTGGCAAAAAGATAAATCGTGGGGAAGTTACAAAATCACTCGAGTTCATGCTGCTCCGAACCCTGTGAATTTAGAAAAAGGTCTTGTGTTCTCGGATAACATCTATTTTGCACGTGCAGCACTCGATATGGGGAATGAAACGTTCGTAAAAGGGCTTGAACATTTAGGATACGGTGAAAAACTTCCATTCTCTTATCCTCTTAGAGCTTCTCAAATTTCGAATGATGGAAAGATTGACAAAGAAACACAACTTGCGGATACGGCATATGGACAAGGTCAAATGCTGACAAATATTTTGCACTTAGCGACAATGTACGAGATTTTCTTAAATGATGGTACGATGATTAAGCCAACACTCTTTATGGATGAAAAGAAGGGTGAAGTTTGGAAGAAAGATTTGATATCGGCTAAAGATGCGGCGATTATTCGTACAGACTTACGCAAGGTAGTGACAGATGGATTCGCACAGCCCGCCAATGTCGCTTCGATGAAAATCGCTGGGAAGACAGGAACCGCTGAATTAAAAGCAGAAAAAGGTGAAAAAGGGAAAGAAAATGGTTTCTTCGTCGCTTATGACCAAGCCAATCCCAAATTCCTTCTTGCTATGATGATCGAAAGTGTTCAAGACAAAGGCGGAAGCACCCATGTTTCAGGATTAGCAGCTGATGTCTTCGTGAAGGATAAAAAACTGAAGCAACCATAATGGGTGCTTCAGTGATTTGAATAAGTATGAATATGTACTTACAAAAAAAAACGCCATTTTGGCGTTTTTTTATTTCCTAAGCTAAGAAAACACGAATTTTTCACCGATTTATTTGGATCTAGCTGAAAAAGTTCACTTGGACCATCAATGGGGATATATACTGTTAATTTCCGTTCCAGGCAGACGCGTTCCGCGGGCACGGCTTCAATCTCCTCGTCACTGCGTTCCTGCGGGGCTTTCAGCTCGCGCTGTTCCCGCCGGAGTCGCTGCCTTCCACTACAATCCTTTATTGGTTTAAAAAGAACGGTCTGATCCAACTTCGTTTTAAAGATGAAGACAAAAATCTTTTTGTTGATTTCGAATCTAAGCGAGCCTTTTTTATTTTCAGATTTTCAATTTTAAAAGTTCACTTGGAACATCAATGCGGATATATACTGTTAATTTCCGTTCCAGGCAGACGTGTTCCGCGGGCACGGCTTCAATCTCCTCCGACAAACAGGAAGTTTTGCGCAGTCGTTGCGACAGGTAAATGTGCTCTTAGACTGCGATTTTGTTGTTCATGGAGTGAGCGGCACTTTTCGATTCTAATAGAATCGTTTGAAACCATCTAGTTTTGAATTCCAGTAGCTATTGTCGAGTCTGCTAATTTCCACTTTTGTGTCACCGGCGTGAATAAATTGTTGGTTTCCTAAGTAGATGCCAACGTGAGAAATTCCTGCTTTGTATGTATTTTCGAAAAACACAAGATCACCAGGTTGAGGGTCATTTACATAATATGAACGGCTATAGTAATCTTCACTTGTCAATCTCTTTATCTCATATCCAGCGTGGTTAAATACGTAATAAATAAACCCACTACAATCAACACCATCTACTTTGTACCCGCCCCATATATAAGGAGTGTTTAATAGTTTTTGAGCCTCATTTAAAATGGATTGTGGCGTAGCATCTGCATCGTGTGGTGTCATTGTTGAATCAGTAGGTAAATTAACAACTGGATGCTTGTTTTCCACCCTTTAGAACTAAAACTTGTCCAACATAAATGATATCTGATTCTAATGCATTCCACTTTTGTAAGTCACTTAGATTAATTTGATAATTCTTTGCGATTTTACTTAAAGAATCACCAGTCTTTACTACATGAGTAGCGGCCGTTGTTCCATTGCTGGGTGGTTCAGTGGATGTAGGTGGTTCTTCTTTTACTTCTACATCTTTGAGCGATAAAATTTGACCGATAAATATTTGATCCGATTTTAATTGATTCCAAGTTTTTAGGTCAGCGATTTTGATTTGATAATTGGTTGCGATTTTACTTAGAGAATCTCCTGCTATCACTATGTATTTAGTAGAATTTTGCTGTGGTTTCTCTACTTTAGGAGGAGTATTGATTTTTGTTGAGACTGGTTTTACTGTTGTGCTAGCTGCTTTAACCTTTAATGGTTGTCCTGGGAAAATGAGGTCATTGCTCATGCTGTTCCATTTTTTTAAATCCGTAAGTGGAACTTTATATTGATTTGCAATTTTACCTAATGTATCGCCTGATTTGATTATGTATACTTGATTGGTCGGATGAGGTTGCAATAGGTACGGTTGTATGCCTAGTACTCGTCTTTTTAGGAGATACTTTCATTGGTTTCTTGATGTCAGCATTAGGTGAGATCGAGATCATTTGATTTGGGTAGATGATTTCTTTTTCTAAACCGTTCCATTTCATTAGGTCCGATACCGACACATGATATGTATTCGCGATTTTCCAAAGTGAATCTCCAGATTGAACTTGGTGAGTGTTAGAAGCCGCATGTGCATTGATGGCTGCGAAAGATGAAAGAACCGCAGTCGTGGCAAAGGTTACGAGCACTTTATTCACACATTATCCCCCTAAGAAAGCAAATAGTTAAAATCATTTTACCATGATTTTTGTGCAAATCTATTAAAATTTTTAGAAAATTTGTCTAATTATCTTATTTAATGGTTTAATGACCACTTTTTGAGGGAAAAAGGATATTTTTTATAGGCAGCTAGAATGCACGAAAAAAGAGCAGATTGATTTTCAACATTCAGTACAACAACTCGCTTTCCGTAGGAACGGTCGAGGTTCTTCTTGAAAAACAACGAGACTTCTGAAAAGGTCCTTTTGGAACATACAAGCGATTAAGAGTCTTGAATTTCTGTTTCAGGCAGACGCGTTCCGCGGGCACGGCTTCAATCTCCTCGTCACTGCGTTCCTGTGGGGCTTTCAGCTCGCGCTGTTCCCGCAGGAGTCGCTGCCTTCCACGACAATCAATGAATGAAATAAAAAGAACAGCACTGCAAATAAAACGAGAAACAGTCATATCCCCTTTAAATATTAAAGGAATTTTAACTCTTTATAATAAAAAAAGGAGAGGTTTCGTTCGGTGATTGAACGTAACCTCTCCTTTTATGATTGGAATTATTTAAGCCACTCTTAAATCGAAGTTTATTAGTGACATAGAAAAACGATTCATTTTTTCTTTATCATTTTTATTTTAGGAACTTATGAGTCAGCCCCTACTTTTCTTGTAAAGATGAAGATAGTGAAAATTTGTTTTACGAACTAAAATACTAGGTCTAATAGCCTTCATTAGTTGAATGAATGCCGTTCGTGATTTTAAATTACATCGAACCCATCGCTTTTTTCATTAAAGCACTTTTGCGAGATTCCTTTTCTTTTTCATACTGCTCTTTAAACTCTGAAGCATAAGAAGAGCTAAATCCATTGTGCTTTAAATCTTTCGTAAGGGCTTTGTATACATAATTGAAAGCACTATCCGTTGTTGATTCAAGTGAACTAGCAGCACCACTGTATTTTGAGTAAAGATAACCGTATGAAATGTTTTCACCTGATGATTTTTTATCATGATATTCTTGAAATGCAAGACTTGCTAACGAATTGATTTTTGAGTTTGCTTGGCTTTCTAAACTGTTAAATACTGGGCGATATTCATCTTTAATTTGGGCAACAGTCGGATTCGAAGTGCTCTCTCCTGAAGAACCATTAGTAGAATGATTTGAATTAGAAGAACCTGTATGTTGACGAACTACCGTTAGAGTTAGAGTTCCCGGTGATTCTTTGGTCGTCCCGGTAGATGATGAGTTATTAGTATTCGTGATTTGTATTACTACCATCTATTACTACTTGTCGAGCCATCGCTAGAAGAGCTTGTATCATTCTTAGATGCAGACTATCGCGTGAGATTTATCTGGCAGAAGATGTTTTACCATTGTTCTCATTTGTTTACTTTGTATTCGAACCATTCTGTGTTGAGCTACCATTTGAAGATGTTGTTCCATCAGATGACTCTGTAGTTGAAGTGGAGCTTTCATTAGGACTTAGCAGATTGACTATTTGTTGTGCCATTATCTTCTTCACCAGGAAGTTGAATATCATATTTACTTTTTGTGATTTTTTCTACTTTTTTATCAGCAGTATCATATGTTTTAAATTTAAATTCGTATAGGAAATATCCTCCAACTGCTAATATAAGAACTAAAAAGATAGATACTATTTTTTTCCAATGTTTTTTCAAATGTATAATACTCCTTTCGACAAATAACGATTTTGATTCCTTATTTTATCATATCTTGTCTATTAATTTCCGGAATTTTATCAAATAATGATATTATACCTATATTTATCCAAAAAAAATTGAAAAATTTTACTTGTTAGGATAATATAATGGTAATAAGGATATTTGCACTATTTTCTTAAAAAAATTCAAAAAAGGCGGTCGAAAAATGAAAAAGTATCCATTGAGCTCGAAAGCTGTCAAAGCATTACTTGTAACTTCATTAGCTTTAACACCAACTTTAGGGTTGGGTTTATCGAATCTATCAACACATAAGGTAGAAGCAGCAACAACAGGAAATGTGAAATTGAATAACTTGATTTCCTATTTAGATCAAGTATCTATGCTGCACTCTTCATAATAAAGATGCATTAAACGATGCAAGAACGAAATATAGAAGGTATTCACAGATGATGATTGGGAATGTTATGCAGATCAGATTTCTGCGAATACTTCTGCCACGGATTCTGAAAAAAGATTAATTAGTGACTTAATCAATATATTTGCTAGTACTACAACAACTGAATTAGCAAATCAATTTAAATGCTTTTCAATCCAATGCGCGAAGTTGATATTTCAGCTGTGTTTGGTGCAAAAGTTACGTAGAGATGCACGTTAGTAGAATTACTTAGCAAATGCAGAGTATACTTTTTTAAACAAACTTTACGATGATTCTTCAATAACGAATTCTTCACAATTAACCAATGAATTCTTATTTACAATAATTACTTAAGTTCTTTATATTCTACAAGTACTGACTTTCAGAATCTGTTTAATGAACAAATTGAAATTCAGATTGATCTAACAAACAATTGAGTTATGGGTGAGATTGCTAATCGTAGTAGATCCGAATAGAGCTGGATTGAACGCATTCTATAATGCTGTATAAGTCAGTAGCTGACCCGATTCCTCCTGTTTCTGGTGGTGGCGGTGGTGGTACGACTCCCCCTGTAACACCTCCTCCAACAACAACTGGTGGGGAAGTAGACTCTTCTGAAACAACTTTAGAAACAACACCAGAAGTTGTCGTTGAAGCCATTAAAAATGCGACTTCTTTCGATCAATTAACAGTAGAAGTAAAAGCTGCTGCTGCAGAAGTTTCAGTACCAAATCTGTGATTAATGCAATTATTGCAAAAAATCCAAACGCTTTGATTGTTGTGCAATCAAATCTTGGATCTTATAGTCTTACCAGTTAATGAGATTTCTCTTTCAACTTTAGCTGCTAAACTAGGTGTATCTGCTTCAGACGTATCGATCAAAGTAGTTATTGAGCCTGCAACAGATACAAATGGATCGATCAAAAGCAGCGGATTAACTGCGGTTTCTCCTGTTATTGAATTCCATGTTTCAGCTGTTGGAAAAGACGGAAAAGAAATTCCAGTTGTAGAGAAAAAATTCTCTGACTATGTAGATCGTGATATCACTGGAGTTGCAAGCTTTGATGCTACTCATTCTACAGGTGTTACTTTGAAAGCGGATGGTACAGTTATGCCATTACCAACGTTCTTCTCATGGAGCAGATGCAAAAGTTAAATCTTTAACAAACTCTAAATATGCGGTTGTTGAATACAACAAAACATTTAAAGACGTAGATAACAAAGCGAACTGGGCGGAAGCGAATATCGAAAAATTAGCTTCTAAACTAGTGATTAAAGGGAAAAGTAATGGCTTATATGCTCCGAACGAGTATATGACACGTGGTGAATTTGCTGCTCTTATTTCACGAAGCTTAGCGCTTGTTGCGAATGATGACAGTGCTGTGAAGTTTAAAGATGTTTCTTCAAGCCAAGCTGTTAATCAAAATGGTGAAATCGCTGCAGCTGTTGAAGCGAAAATTATTCTTGGACGAGAAGATGGGAAATTCTATCCAGCTTCTAAAATTACCCGTGCAGAAGCAGCAATAATGATCAGCCGTGCTTCTGACTATGTAAAATATAAAGGTACTTTAGATACTTCTAAACATGTAGCAAACTTTAAAGATGCTGCGAAAGTAAATGCAACTGCTCGTCCTCATGTAGAGAAAGTTGTTCAAGAGGGAATCATGGAAGGTTATACAAATGGTCAATTTGGCCCACAGGATAATACGAAACGTGACCAAATGGCGAAGATTTTAGATAAATTTCTACAATATATTAAATTTATTAACTAATATTTTGCTAGAAAAAAGCCTTCATTTTCCTAGGGAAATGAAGGCTTTTTTTCTATAAGTGGGAAAATATACATATATTTTTTGTTGGATTTAATGTTAAAAATAGCTAAATAGTTAGATAGAAAATGTCGATAGATATGTTAGGATATAGAAAAATAAGAAAAAGGCGGGATTAATGTAATGAAAAAAAGTATTCTTTTGTCTCTTTTAGTCGTTCTATTATTTGGAATAAAGGGGACCTATGCTTCAGCGGCTTCTTTTCCAGATGTAGGAACAACGCATAGAGCGGAAGAGGAAATTCAGTTTTTAGCCACTGGGAAAGTCGTCACAGGAGATTCATTTGGGAAATTCAACCCTGACCGTTTGGTAACGCGCGCTGAAGCAGCAGCAATGATCGGTCGTTCACTATCTTTAAACGGAAGTCAATTGAATACGATTTTCTCGGATGTGGATAAAAGTAATTTTGCTTCAGGTTACATTCAAAATGCAGTAAACAAAAAAATCATCAGTGGTTACGGTGATGGCACATTTAAACCATACAAAGCTGTAACACGTGGTGAAATGGCACTTTTAATCAGTCGTGCCTTTGAATTTAATGCTTCAACTGTTACTTCAGCTTCAGATGAATTGATGAACAGAGGAATTGCACAAGGAATGCAAGGCGGTTTCGGCGGTAATCTTTCAATCAAACGAGCAGACTTCTCTGTTTTCTTAGCGAGAGCCATCAATGCAGGGTTAAGAGTAGAAGGAAGAACGTTAATTTTCCCGAAAAAACAATATGTTAATACATACCAACTGAATTTCAGAGAAGGTCCGTCGACGGACTATGCTGTGAAAGGAGCAATCTATCGAGGTGCTAAAGTAGAAGTGGCATATGACTTCGGTGATTGGTCGTATATTCGTACATCTGATTCAGTTGAAGGCTTTGTGAATAGTAGTTACCTAAGTGACACACAAATTGGACCAATTGTTACACCTCCACCAACACCGCCAGCACCACCAACTGACAAAGAAGTAGTCGTCTTGGATCCTGGTCATGGCTACCAAGATCCAGGTGCGCATGGTTTTGGTTACGAAGAAAAAAATATTAATTTAGATACATCATTAAGAGCAAAAAAATATTTTGAGAAAACGCCCATCGACATTCGACTTACTAGAGAATCAGATACATTTCTTTCATTAAGTGAACGAGTTAACTTTGCGAAAAACGTAAAAGCTGATTTGTTTATTAGTGTTCATTCGAACGCTGCAGAAGCATCCGGGCATGGAACTGAAACGTATTATTACAACTCGGCGGCTATTAACCCGCATTTCGATGAAAGTAGAGCTTTAGCAACTTATGTTCAAGCGCGAATGATAACAGCTATGAATTTGACGGACCGCGGTGTAAAACACGGTGATTTCCATGTGATTCGTGAAAATACGATGCCTGCTATCTTAGTAGAATTGGGTTATATTACTAATCAATCTGATATTGCTAAGCTAGGTTCAGCAAGCTATAGAGAAGCTGCGGGGAAAGCGATTTTCCTTGGTACATTAGATTATATGTACAATTACGAACACAAAAATGTCGTAAGCTATTATAATGTAGTAGGCGGAAAACCATCTGCTAAACTTTATTAATCAGATGTCAAAAATCGCGGGCAGAGCACAAATCTGCCCGCGATTTTTCTATCATATATAGTCAAAATTTGCTATTCTATAATTAAGGTAGTTTTATAGATTTTAAGGGGGATCCTTATTTGAAAAAGATGATCGCACTTTTGTTTTTAGTGAGTATATTTACATGGCAATCGCAAGCAAAAGCAGATGAAATACACTCAGAATACATTGTTTTGTTTCATCACGAAATTAACTGGTCGCTATTAGAGAAAGAAAATGTGGACATTGTAAAATCTTTTAACAATATCCCCGCAGTATCTATTTCTACCACAGCAAGTATTGCAGATTCCTTGAGGAAATCAGCCGATGTTAAAACATTAACAAATTCAAACTCTTATGTTGTACAAGCTCAGCAAGTACCTTGGGGATTTGGGCCATTGAAAGCACCAATAGAGCCAAATTCCTTTCACACTGGAAAAAATGTAAAAGTGGCTATAATTGATACAGGGATCGACTCCAAACACCCCGATCTAAAAGTAGCAGGAGGCGTTTGTGTCCTTGATGTTCAATGTAAAGGAAATTATCAAGACGATAGCTATGACGGTCATGGCAGCCATGTTGCAGGTATTATTGCTGCCCAAAACAATTCAATTGGCTCAATCGGGATCGCTCCAGGCGCCAGTTTATATGCGATTAAAGCCCTTGACAGTAATGGTGATGGCACGACAACCACCATTTTGTCTGGAATTGACTGGGCCATTCAAAATAAGATGGACATTATTAATCTTAGTCTTATAGCGGAAGATGATGATCCCGTATTAAGAGAAATGGTGAATAAAGCATATGAACGTGGGATTTTGGTCGTAGCAGCGGCTGGAAATAATGGTTTTAAAGATCCAAATAAAGACATTGTTCAATATCCAGGGAAATATGACTCTGTCATTGCAGTCGGAGGGGTAGACTCTTCGTTAAAACGGATGGTGAGTTCTGCAACAGGTACAGAATTAGAAGTTGTGGCTCCTGGTGAAGAAATATATAGTACGGTGCCAAAAACAGGAGATTTCGAAGATGGAAATGTCGATGGATATACGAAGTTATCCGGAACCTCCATGGCGGCTCCTTATGTTGCTGGCGTTTTAGCTTTATTAAAAGAAGAATATCCAAATGAAAGTAATGTCGAATTGAGAAAAAGATTAGATGACGGTGCAAAGGATTTAGGAACGGTCGGGAAAGACTGGTCTTTTGGGTATGGACTTGTCCAGGTACCCGCATTCGATACCCCTTTACCAACCGGTAATCAAATTAAATTATCTCAAATCGCTAAAGGAAGTGTGCAATTTGATCTTACCCGCTCCTCCGATATAACAGCGATTTATGTAAAAAGATCAGACCAAGCCGATGTTTATGAAGTGAATGATTCAAAATGGACCGATTATTTACCAGCTGGAAAATATACGTACTTTTTTAAAGTTGTTGATAAGAATGGAAATCATTTTTATAAGAAACTTGCCGTTGACATGGCTGAACCAATCATTCCTGATGTGAAATCTAGTAATTGGTTTTCAAGAGAAATGATTTATTTATTTGATAAACATATTTTAAAAGGTGCAAATAACAACGCACTTCGACCTTCTGCTAATATTTCGAGAGCGGAAGCTATAACGATGATTGGAAGAGCAATTGGGTTAGATGGCACGTTAAGAGCGACGAAATTTACTGATGTATCTAGAGAATCATTTGCAGCTGGATATATTCAAAGTGCCTTAGAAAAAGGAATCATTAAAGGATTTCCAAATGGAACTTTTCGTCCTGATCAACCTGTAACAAGAGCTGAAATGGCGATACTTGTTGCCAAAGCGTACAGTTTTACAGGAGACACATCTGAGAAAATTGTCGACATATCTGACCAAGTGACCGGGTTCGCTCAAATTAAAGCACTGTATAAAGCAGGTATCACAAAAGGGTACCCTGATGAGACATATAAACCTTACAGACCCATTACAAGGGCGGAATACTCTGTATTTCTAGCGCGTGCAGAAAATAGTTTATTTATAAAATAAACTATATTGTTTTGTTGCTCTTACACGAATTGATTAAGGTATTGGAAAGAGCAAAAGAAACGGAAAGATCAAAGTATGTATTTAGGTAAAGAGCCATCTAAACGAATGAAAAGGAAGCGATCAATTGGTCGCTTCCTTTTTTTGCTCAACTTAGATATATATCCTCTTTCTCATAGAAGTATTCCTTTGTTACACAACTGTAACACAACCGTAAAATAAACTATTTAAATAATCTGCTAAAATACTAATTAGTTACTAATACATGGAAAGTATTTCGAGGTGAAGAATGAAGACATTCAAGATGAGTATTTTATCAATTATTGCATTGTTGTTTTTGACAAACATCACATTCCTAAATAGAGCAGAAGCCGCAACTTCCGGTAATGATATTGCTCAGTTCTCCAAGAAGTACCAAGGTGTACCATACGTATTCGGAGGGACAACACCTAGTGGTTTTGATTGCTCAGGATTCGTAAGATACGTTTACAGCCATTACGGAGTAACTTTACCTCGAACGGCAGAGTCACAATATGCGGTTGGTAAGGCAGTTGCAAAATCAAACCTCCAACCAGGCGACATGGTTTTTTTCTCAAATACATATAAAGCAGGCATCTCTCATGCTGGTATCTACATAGGAGCCAATCAATTTATCAGCGCAGAATCAAAAGGAGTGGCCATTAATACTTTAAGTAATACATATTGGGGACCTAAATATACAGGTGCTCGTAGAATAATAGAAGAAGCACCAACTGGAACGCTGTTCTCAGACCTTCCAGATAACCATCCTGCATTCACAGCGATTAAAGTACTAAACGAACAGAATGTGATCAAAGGATACGATAACAATATTTATAAACCAGAAGAAGAAGTAACTAGAGGCCAAGCCGCAGCAATTATTAACAGAGTTTTAGATTACGATGCTGCTAAAGTTTCATTTAAAGACGTTGGAACAAGTAATCCGTTTGCTACTGATATTTCAGCAATACAAGCTAAAGGAATTATTCAAGGTTATTCGGACGATACTTTCCGTCCATACGAACCAATGACTCGCGCTCAAATGGCTGTCATTTTAGAAAGAGCATTTAAATTAAACTTAGATGGTACGGTTTCAAAAGCAAGTGTTTCTTATTCAGATGTTCCAGCAAACTATTGGGCTTATGCCGCAATTAAAGCGGTTCATTATTACGATACGACAACGGTTTATCAAACAGCTAAATTCAGAGCAACGGATGAAGCATCACGAGCTGATTTTGCTGCTGCCATCTATAGTTCTATCAAAGTAAATTAACAATCACAAAATAGCATCGGAACTTCCGATGCTATTTTTTTACAAAAAAATAATTTTCTATAAAATACATACTAAAGTATTATTTAGTTTTATAGTTAATAATTGTTAAAATAGAGATAGATAGAAAACTATACGAACTACAGGAGGTTTCTTCATGCTATCTAAAAAAATATTCGCTTCTTTTGCAACATTGTTTTTATTGCTTTCGACAGTCTTTTCGAATGTTTCTTTTGCAAAAGATGACATAGGCGGTGCACTTGAAAAAGAAATGAGAGCGATGGTTGCTCAAGGAATCATAAATGGATATGGAAATGACGTTTATAATCCTGCGGGAGAAGTTACTCGAGGGGAATTCGCCACTTTTCTATCGAGAGCTCTAAAATTACCTGAAATACCCGAAAATTCTTTTCCGGACGTTGCACCTTCATCATCGCTTGCAATAGGAATTAATAGCGCAAGTGGAATCGGAATTGTAACAGGGTACGAGGATGGGAAATTCTATCCGGATAAAAAAATCTCGCGTCAACAAGCTGCTGTCATGATTTACCGTGCTTCTCTCTATCTAGGAATGCCGGATGTACAAAATGAACTTCAGTTTATAGATAAAGACCGACATTAGTCCGAAATTCCAATCTGCTGTGGCCATGAATGTCTCATACAAAATTATCAATGGATATTCTGATAATCGTTTTAGACCAGAAAAATTAGCAAGAAGAGACGAAGCGGCAGCTTTCATTTATCGGATGCTTGATGCAAACAGTAAAATTCCTGTCGAACCAGCTGATCCAGCTGATCCTGAAGGGAAAAATAGTTTCAAAGTAGCATCGATCAATAACGGTCAATTGTTTACAATTAACCGCTACTATCAAACGTATGATCAAGCAAATGCAAATGTTACGAACGCAAACAATCAAGTCATTTTGTACGGCGATAAAGTAGTGAAAATGGCAAGCGGAGTAGTTGTAGGGAATACTCCTTCAAATGGAAATACAGTGATCTATAAAGAAGATATGAAAACTCAACTTACATATGTTTCAAATCTATTTCAAACAGAGATGAAATATATTAGTTCAGATGAATTTAAAGTAAAAGTGCAAGTGGCAGATACAATCGGCTATGTTAAACACGAAGCTGTAGAACTTATTCCGACGGCTTTACAGACCGGCCAAAGTTACTATTACGTAGAAAATGGAGACCTTAAGCACGAAATCTATTTCCCAATTACACAAACCTCTCAATCTCCTTATACAGTAGGGTTCGCTCCTAATTTTATGGTAGAAGGCCAACAGTACTATTCTTGGAACGGGCATACTTATCTAAATAGCCAAGGGCAAACAGTAGGGGAAGCATATCCATTTTTCAATAACGTATCTGTACGGTCAATGTCTTCTTATACCGCTGCGGATTTAGACAAATATATTATGGATAAATACCCAACTGGTGTATTAGTCGGATTAGGAAAAGCGTTTAAAGATGCAGAAGACAAATACGGACTTAATGCATTGTTCATGCTTTCTCATGCGATCTTAGAAACAGGTGGAGGTTCCTCAGCAATCGCAAAAGATAAGAAGAATTTATTCGGTATGGGTGCTACAGATGGCAATGCTTATGAAAATGCGACTAAATACGATACGTATGAAGCGTCGATCGAAGATTATGCGAAAAATAGTCTTCTACCTAAATATGTTGATCCAAACGGAAGATATGCGAATGGCGCCGTCTATGGAAACAAATCAGTAGGTTTCAATATTAAATATGCCTCTGATATCAACTGGGGCCAAAAAACGGGTGGACGTGCTTACACTATGGATCAATACTTAGGTGGGAAAGATTTAAAACTAACAAACTATCGTCTAGGTGAAACAAAAGATTCTTCGATCGAAGCAGAAGGATTAAATATTCGTTCAGGTCCTACAACAAATGACCCTGTCCAATATGAAATTTTTAAAACCGGTTATCCGGTAACAATCGTCGATGAGATTCAACAACCTGATGGTGTATGGTATAAAATATTCTCTGATAAAACAGGTGAAAAATTCGCCTATGTTCACAGTGCTTATATCAAAATTTTACCAGCAGCTAAATAAGAAAAAGACGTCCAGTTGGACGTCTTTTTCTATTAGAGAATATGGATGGTGTTAAATGAAATGAGGTGGTGCCGGGCTGGAGACAGGCTCCAGCCCGGTACCTTCAGTTTATCAATGCGAGTATGAGAATGATTTCGTTCTCATATTCGCATTTTTCTCGTATAAGCCGTGAATGGCCATTCCAGGCAGACGCGTTCCGCGGGCACGGCTTCAATTCACTCCGACAAACAGGAAGTTTTAGCACAGTCGTTGCAACAGGATGTTATGCTCTTAGACTGTGATCCTTCTTACTTTGACATTTATTATAAAACGATGATGTCTATTATGATGAATGTAAAACCGTTCATTGATTGCAGTGAAAGGCGCTCAACTCCTGCGGGAATAGCATGAGCCTTGAGACCCCACAGGGAGCGTGCTTTTCGCGACCGAGGAGACTCAAGCCATGCCCGCGGAAAGCGAGCGCAGGAACGAAAATCACCGAGCGCAATTAAATATAAAAAATTGTCTTTAAAGCTATGATATGTATAGGACTGTTCATTTTTAAACCATTAATGGGTAATCGAGTGGTTGTGCCCGGCATCACACCACCTACTACCTCAAAACAAAAACCCTGCATTGGCAGGGTTTTAAGCTTTCTTCGCTCTTTTCTTTACAAGTCCAAGTAGTCGATTAAATCCTTCTCGATAGATCACGCGCAAACTGACAACATAAAGGACAACCCCAAGTGGGATAAGAATGGCCAGTTGCCACAATGAATAAAGGTGATGGATAAACGGAACTTGTCTTAAAAAATAAAGAGGAACAATCATAATGATGACTGGTGGAATTCCTCTCCAAACGAGTGTGAACAATCGAAGTGATTCACTCTTGTCAAAGTCTCGATAAACAACGATCGCCGAGACGACTAGGTAGTATATCGCGACGAGGGAGCTTGATAATGCTAGTCCAGGATAACTGAATAAGCGAACAAATACATAGTTTAAGATAATGTTTAAGAGAATCGTTGTCACACTTATTTTAAAAATAGTGGACGTTCTTCCGCGGGCATACATCGATTTTGAGACGATAAACTGTAAGCCTTGTGCAACGATCATTGGTAGATAAAGAATCAATGCCATATACGTATGGTGCGTATCCGCTGGTGTGAATTTCCCTCGTTCGTATATAAAGGAAATGGCAAGATCGCCGACAATGAGTAATCCAGCAGCGATCGGTAAGAGAGTCAAAAAGGAAATTTCCATCCCCATAAAAAAAGTACCTTGGAATTTTTTCTTTTGATCAATTTGATCGGAAAGCATTGTGAAGATGATGGCAGCAATCGTCGTTGCATAAATCGCATTAGGAATACTAACGATTAAAGAGGCATTGTTTAAATAAGTCACCGCTCCATTTCCGATACCGGATGCGAATGTTTTATCAATAAACATATTTAATTGACCAACCAATGCATTTAATAGTGAAGGGACAATAAGAGCCAAAAAGGCTGTTCGAAACACCTTATCTACTTTAATGGTAGGAGTCCACTTATAACCACTGCGAATTAAATAGAAAAACTGTAGAATGGTTCCGATAATCGTTCCAACGACAAACCCGTATGCTACGCTTCGAATTCCCCACGTTTCTGCAAATAATAAGGCGAATACAGCAGCCATCAATGTAGCAAAAACTTTAGAAATTTGCGCGGGTACAAAGATTCTTCTTGCTTGAAGATAGGAATCTAAGACACCATTCAATGCAATAATCGAGATAAAGACGACAAAGATTTGTGTGACTGAAACGGCTACTTGTTTCGTTGTTGAATTCATATCCCCATAAATGAATGGAACAATATAAGGAACAAGAAAGAATCCAACAAGTGTAATTCCGAGGAAAAGAAGAACGGTACTATTCAAGATACCATTGGCGTCTTTTTCAGTACGCTCAGGTTCGTCTTTCCGATGCTTCACGTATAATGGAAGAAACACGTTATTAAAACCGCCTGAGATCATCGCAACAACGAGTGTAATAAAAGCAAATGCCAGGTAAAAACCATCTGTGTTATCAGATACCCCGAATACTTTTGCAACGATACTCTCACGTAAAAAACCAGACAGCTTGAGGAATAGCGCTAGTAGCGTAATCCAAATCGCTGTCTTTTTTAAATTGGCCAATGATTTCACCTGCTTAGGGGCAATGAGCCCACTATTTCTTTATGCTTTATTTAATGCTTTTAAATAAATACTTTCATATTTTTCAGCAGCAGCAATATGTGAATATTCTTGTTCGATCTTCAGTCTAGCTTGATCAGCCATTGTTTGACCTTCATCCGGGTGATCAAGTAAATAGATGGCTGCATCTGCTAATGCTTGTACATTTTTTTCTTCAACGAGTAATCCATCTTTACCAGAGTCTACGATCTCTTTTAATCCGCCAACCGCACAAGCAACAAGAGGAGAGCCTGAACCCATTGCTTCTAAAGCGGAAATGGAAGTTGCTTCTTCAACACCAGCAGAATAGACACTTGGTACAAGGACTACATCACTTAACGCATAATATTCTTTCACGTCATCATGAGGAATGGCTCCAAGTAAAGTAACTGAATCATGTAATTTATGTTCTTCGATTATTTTTTTGATTTCTGTCAGTGCTTCGCCACTTCCCGCATAGATTAAATGAGCATCAGGGTGTTTTTTGAGAATAGCAGGTAGAGCCATTGCAGGGTAAACAACACCATTTTTTTTCGTTAAACGTCGAGGAACAAAAATGACTTTTTGGTCTAAAGGAATGCCATATTTATGACGATACTCTTCGGTTTTCGCTGGATTCGGTTTGAAGTTGTCAATGTCGATGAAGTTGCGAATCGCAGTGGCTTCAATGCCGGATTCCGTTTTAACATAATCTTTTAGGCGAGTATCAACGGTCACTAATTCCAGAACGCCTTTGTAAGCTTGGTGTTCAATTTCCTTCATATAAGCTGCTTCTGGACTGCCTTCTTCAATCGATCCTTTACTGATTGCTTCAAATGCCATGTAACCATGCACCGTTGCAACAGTTGGCATACCAGCTTCGAGAGCAGCAACTGCGGTAAAAGGATCTTGTGCATGAACAAGGTCATAGTTCTTGCTTTTTCGTTTCTCCATCATGCCTTTCAGTAACTTCTTACGGACATTATGTGACCATACGATCCCTTTCCCTTTTTTCACTTTATTTAAAAGAAAACTTGGTCCTTGAGCATATGATTTTCGAACAACGGGAGGAACGTTGGAGAATGAAAGTACATCTACTTCGTGACCTCGTGATTCAAGTCCAGTTTTTAATGTGGTAACGTGAGTGGACAATCCACCAGCATGGGGATAATCGTAAGCCGTTGCAATTAAAATTTTCATCATGTGTCCTCCTAGTACGATTTTTCGTTAAAAAACGTTTCTTTCATTAATAGAAGATTTCGTTTTGCTTCTGTGCGCATGATTTGAGCGTTTTGAGCAACGAGTTGTGACTGTTCGTCTTTCGTATCAAGCAAGTGTAGTGCGTTAGTCGTTAAGTCTTCTACGTCAATTTCTTCTAAAACAGCAGAATAATTCCACATTCCGCTTCTCTTTAATAAGCTTTCTACTTTTTTATCATAACTGAAGCCAATATGTGGAACAGCCGTTAAAGTAGAAAAGATCAATGCATGTAGTCTCATCCCGATCGTTAAATCGCATTCACCAATAAAATTTAAATATTGATTCGGTGTGAAATCAATGCCAAGCATTTGACAAGCTTCTGGGTGCTTCATATGTTTCATCACTTTTTCACTTGCTGTTTTATCATGGTGTCCTTCCATTGGAACGAAGATCGGTGTTATGCCTCTCTCTTCAATAAGAGCGTCAAGAATTTGAGCCATTTGTTCAAATTGAATTTCACGGTCAAACCAAGGACGGACAGAAACAGCTACTTTTCTTTCAGTACCATTCAAGTTTAACGATTGTAGACAAGCGTCATCTTCCTTCTTTTTAAAGGCAAACACGATATCAGACGTAACGATGGTTTCTGGCTTATTCACGCCAAGCTTGTGGATAAGGTTCTTTGAAAACTCGTCCCGGACGGTAACAAGGTCTGCCAAGTTGGCTAGCTTCATTAAGATCTTCCCCCAGCGAGAGTTAACAGGTCCGATTCCTTGCGAGAAAAACATGACTTTCGTTCCGCAGAGTTTCGCAAGCAGTACGATGAGTAAGTAATATGGAAGCGGGCCAAATAAAAACTTGGTTGGGTAGGAGTCTTGTAACAGACCACCACCGCCGCTTATTAAAAGGTCAGCACTGCGTAAAGCACGAACCTTTTCTTTATTTTCTTTTCTCCAAGCACGATAAACACTCTTTACTTGATGAGTTTTAGCCGTCTCTTCTGGTGATAATGAGAAAACGGTAATTTCCGGGTCATTAAATTCTTCTCTTAAATTATCGATAATTGATTCGAGGATCGCTTCATCCCCTGTATTTCCTAGTCCATAAAATCCTGATATAACAAACTTCTTCAAAGAAGGAGTCCTCCCTATAATAGATTACAGATCTAACTTTATTCAGAAAGATGCGCATAACAAACCAATCTATATTTTAGCACGCTAAAATGATGCAATCAATAGTGGGGTCAATCCCCTGGTACGTTTAAAAAAAGGCTATGTTAGCGGATATTGTTGATAGGAAGCAAAAACAATGAGACTCCTGCGGAAAAACGAGCGAGTCGAGACCCCGCAGTGTGGTTTTTCACGAGGAGGCTCGACCGTTCGTCCGCGGAAAGCGAGTTGTTTTGCTGAATGTTGAAAAATCAACATGATCATTTAACAAAGCCAAAAAAATAATAAAAACAGGCAACTTCCCTCATTATGATAAATGGTGCAACACCTTCAATGTTTTGATATACTATCTAAGATATTGTCGAAGAATCCATTTCGAAAAGAGGTTTATTTTATAATGAAGAAAATTTGTGTTGTTGGCTTAGGATATATTGGTCTACCAACGTCTGCAATCTTTGCGAAAGCAGGGATTCATGTGGTTGGAGTCGATGTGAATAAACAAGTAGTTGATAAACTAAACAACGGTGAAGTCCAAATCGAAGAGATCGGCTTACCAGAACTTGTTAAAGAAGTAGTAGATGCAGGAACATTAGTTGCGTCTGTTGAACCGGAAGAAGCAGATGCATTTATTATTGCAGTTCCAACGCCGATTCATGCAGATCACACTGCAAACGTGGATTATGTCGTTAGTGCAACGGAAGCAATCGCTCCTTTCTTGAAAAAAGGAAATGTAGTCATTGTTGAATCAACGATCCCTCCAAGAACGATGGATGATGTTGTCGCACCAATATTGAAAAAACATGGAATTGATCCATACAACGATGTCTATCTTGCTCATTGTCCAGAACGCGTTCTTCCAGGACGTATCTTAATTGAACTGATTGAAAATACTCGTATTGTGGGAGGAGTCACTCCTGAAGCATCAAAAAAAGCATCTGACGTTTATCGTACGGTTGTAAGCGGAGATGTGATTGAAACAGAAGCAGTAACGGCTGAAATGTCCAAGCTAATGGAAAACACATACAGAGACGTGAATATCGCTCTTGCGAATGAACTCGTAAAAATTGCTGGGAAATTAGATGTGAATGCACAAGCGGTAATTGAACTCGCAAACAAGCATCCTCGCGTGAATATCCATCAACCAGGACCTGGCGTAGGTGGCCATTGTTTAGCAGTAGATCCTTATTTCATCATTGAAAAAGCGGTTGAGGAATCCCCACTTATTCAAATTTCTCGAAAAATTAATAACTCCATGCCTGAATTTGTCGTAGAACAAATTGAGCGTCTAACATGCGAACTAGATCATCCAATTATTTCTGTTTTTGGATTAACTTACAAAGGGAACATTGATGATGTTCGTGAGAGTCCAGCACTTGAAATTGCGCAGAAATTAGTAGACCATAAACGATTAGAAGTCCGTGCCTATGATCCGCACGTGCGCCAAGATCAAGTTTCGTTCCCATTATTTACGTTCGAAGATGCGATCAAAAATTCGCATTTGATCGTCGTGTTAGCGGACCATAACGAATTCAAAGAAATGAACGCTTCAATCCTTGTAAACGAGATGAAAAATCCGGTTATTTTTGATACGAAAAATTGTGTTAAAACTTTAGATGGAGTAACCGTCTATTCGATTGGTCACGTTTCAGAGATGAAAGCGATTCAGGAGTAACCGACTATGATGCAAAAAGAAAGTTACTTTGGTGTAAATGTATCCCCCTATACGTATGAAGAGATCATCACCGACTTGAGACAGCGGATGAGCCGAGGGGAGAAATCGACGATTATTGCCGTGAATCCTGAAAAATTCATGGTTGCAGATAAAAACGAAGAGTTGAAGCAGCTTATCAACTCTTCTACTTATCAAATTCCTGATGGCATCGGTGTGATTCTTGCTTCAAAATTAAAAGGTGGTCATATTCGCTCCCGGGTTACGGGGGTCGATATGATGGAGCGCCTCTTGAAATTTTCAGCAGATGAAGGAAAACGTGTTTTTCTTTATGGAGCTAAAGAAGAAGTCGTACAGAAAGCAGCAACGAATATTAAACTGAAATATCCAGCTATTGAGATAGCGGGTGTTCAAAATGGCTATGAAAAAGATCCACAAGTCATTATTAACAAGGTGAATGATTCCAAAGCCGATATTTTGTTTGTGGCAATGGGTAGTCCGAAACAAGAACTTTGGATTAGAGAGAATATGCCAAAGTTAAATGTCTTAACGTATCAAGGTGTGGGGGGCAGTTTTGATGTCATGTCTGGACAAGTTAAGCGTGCGCCAAAAATATTCCGCCAGCTGGGGATTGAGTGGCTTTATCGTCTGATGAAAGAACCTTCAAGACTGAAAAGACAAATGGCTCTTCCACGTTTTTTATTAAAAGTACTAATGAGTAAATAATGAAAGAGGAAAGGAATCGTTTATGAAAGATTTTTCTGAAAGGTATGGCTGGCTTTGTGCTATTGCTATATTGTATGTCATTGCACTTATCATCCCGATTGACCATATTGGGCTAATCATCTCAGCTCTTGTAGCGATTATTTCCTTTTTGCGTCCAAAAGAAGGCATTCTATCGCTCGTTTTCTTTTTCCCAATGCGCTCATTTTTAATCGAAATCGCACCTGGATTAAAATTAGCAGGCGATTTAATTATTATTGCTGCTTTTCTAAAAGTATTGTGGATGACCCGTCACAATTGGAAACAATGGTTCCAATTGTATCTTTTTGAATGGGCATTCATTGCGTTTATTGTTATTGGTGCTGTTTCCGCTTTAATCACAGGCGTTTCATTAGCAGCTATTGTTTTCCAAATTCGTGCTTTTGTGATTACGTATCTCGTATTCTATGTCGTCAAACGACTTCCTATTAAAAAGGAAGATGTGATCCGATTCTTATGGATCATCTTTATAACAGCCATGATCATGACCGTTCAAGGTTTAGTAGAGAAAATTTCTTTACGATCACAACTCATGCCGGAAGCTTGGGTCAATCGAGTATTGTCACCGAATAACCGTGTACGCGTTTATGGAATGATTAACAATCCCAATATGCTAGCGGTCTTTTTCTCATTCGCATTCATGGCTTCACTGTACTTAACTACCTTTGTGCGCACGAAAATGAAGTGGGTTATTTATGTAGGATTAGTTTTGATGATGGGCGTATGGTCGTTAACCTTTTCAAGAGGAACAATCATCGGCTTTATGATTGCTTTAGTCGTGTACTTTATCTTTACTCGTAATTGGAAGAAAATTGTGAGTATGATCGTCATCATTGCCATTGGTTTCATACTAGTCAATTTACCAGCAACCTCTCTCGCGCATTATGTGGAAAACCATACCACTGTTGATAATGTTAAGCCTCATAGTGGCGGACAAACCGATCAATCGGAGGAGCCTGAATTATCGCCTGAAGGGAAAAGATTAAAAGACACTTTCCAATTGAATACGATTGAATTGAGTAAACAAACGGGAAGACTCTTCATCGTTGAAAAAGGGTTTGAGATCTTTAAAGATCATCCAATTCTCGGAACAGGGTTCGCTACTTACGGTGATTCTGCTTCAAAATCATACGATTCACCGATTTATTCTGATTATGATATTGCTATCAATATCTATTCTGATAATCAATACATTCAAATTATTACACAAACCGGAATACTAGGCGTTCTTTCTTTTGCTGTTTTCTTGCTTTCCATGCTTGTTTTCGTTTGGAAAAAGAGAAAAGAAAATATCGTTGCGATTCCTGTGCTTGCCATCTTAATCGGAATATTCTTCTGCGGGCTTATTTATAACATCTGGGAAGATAAAACCTTTACGAGTCTATACTTTATTATGCTTGGTACAGTTGCAAGTCCATTTTTCCGAAAGGAGAGTGTAGAAGAATGAAAATCTTACATTTAATAAGCGGGGGGGAGACAGGTGGTTCAAAAAACCACCTGCTTTCTTTATTAGAGCAATTTTCTAAAGATGAAATTTTATTAGGCGTTCTTGAAGAAGGCCTTTTGTCTAAAGAGGCCAAAGAAAAAGGCATACCGACTATTGTATTCAACCAATCGTCTCGATATGACTTTTCGGTACTTTCAAAATTAAAGAAAACGATTAAAGAGCACGAGATCCAATTTGTTCACACACATGGAGCTCGTGCAAATTTGTATGCATATATGGTGAGAAAACGCATATCATTCAAGTGGGTGACAACGATACATAGCGATCCGAGTCTCGATTTTATGAAGGGAGGACTAAAAGGCAAGGCATTTACGTGGATTAACATGCGTGTATTAAAGAAAATTGATTTTTTCTTTGCGGTTTCCAATCGTTTTAAAGAGATGTTGGTTCAATTCGGACTTTCAGAAAAAAAAATCCATGTTATTTACAATGGAATTTCCTTTGATATCCCAGACTACCAGCCGCTAAGTCGGAAAGATTTTGGATATCGGCCAGAAGAATTACTCATCATTATGGTAGCGCGTTTACACCCGATTAAAGGTCATGAACTCGTATTCACAGCGCTAAAAGAGTTAATTGAAGCGGGTCAAAAAAACGTCTCTCTTCTATTGATAGGAGACGGACCTTTAAAAGCAGAACTAGCAAAAAGCGTAAAGGATAAGAATCTGGAACGTTATATCAGATTTGAAGGCTTTCAATCGAATATTCACGGATATCTTGAAATGGCAGATGTCGAACTGTTGGCTTCCTATAGTGAAAGCTTTCCGCTCGTATTGTTGGAATCAGCGCGTGCGAGGACTTCTATCATTTCCACCGATGTGGGTGGAGTGAGTGATTTAATTGCTACACCTGATTATGGCTGGTTGATCGAACCAGGGAATAAAGTGGAATTAAAAGAAGCGATTCTTTCAGCAGCAAAAGAAAAAGCAACTGGGGAGCTTACTGAAAAAGGATTGAAGATTTTTGAGAGAGCGAGTACTCATTACTCCATTACTCATCTCTACGATTCTATACGCAAAGAATATCAAAATATGACAGCAAAATAATATTGGTTATAGAGGTATATTATGGTAAAGAAGTTTTTTCCTTATACACTAAATCTATGAAAACATGGGTGTAACAATGGTTACACCCATTTTGTTTAAATATTATCTCTACTGGAAAGAATTCTTTTAAATCATAAATAATGTAAATAAAGGTTGAAAAATTCTCACATTCTGCTAGAATATGTATTAGTAATGTAATTGTCATGTTTGTAAACTATTTTTCTATTCGGAGAATTATTTCAAATACGACAATGGCATTTTGCTTTGTTGGGCAATACGCTAGTGAACTAGCGATTACATATCACAATTAGGAGGAATACATTTAATGGCTTACAATTCAAAGTCTTATCGTAAATTTTTAGCTACTGGAGCAACTGCTGCTTTAGTTGCAACTGCAATCGCGCCTGCTGCTTCTGCTGCTGGACACACTTTCAAGGACGTTAACTCGAACTACGAAGAAGCAGTTAGCTACCTTTATAACAACGACATTACAAAAGGTTACACAGAAACAATGTTCGGAACAAACATGACACTTACTCGTGGAAATGCTGCTGTTATCATTGCTAACGCTTTGAAATTAGACACTGACAAATCTGCAGACGCTGGTTTCACTGATGTAAACAGCCGTGTTGCTGGTTCTGTAAACGCACTAGTTGAAGCTGGAATCATGAATGGTTACACTTCTACTACTTTTGGTCCAGATGACAACTTAACTCGTGGTCAAATGGCTAAAATCCTCGTTAACGCTTACGATCTTAAAGATCAAGCTACAGACACTCCATTCACTGATTTAACTGCTACTTTTGATGAGTACATCAAAGCGATCTACGGAGCAGGAATCACAATGGGTAAAACTGAAACAACTTTCGGAACAAACTTAAACATCATGCGTGGAGAGTTCGCTAACCTTCTTTACAAATCAATCAAATTTGAAGACGTAACTCCTGATGTTGCTTCTGTATCTTCTTCTACAAGCACATCATTCGTAGTTAACTTCAAAGATGCTGTTAAAGACGGCGTTGATGCTGACAAATTGAAATTGATGACTACAGTAGAATTGGCTAACGGAACAAAAGTTATGCCGACAGCTACTAAAGTAACACTTTCAACTGACCGCAAAACAGCAACAGTTGAGCACGCTAACAACGACCTAGATGGCCTTATGGGTAAAATTTGGGTAAACGGAGTTTCTGGTGAGTTTGATTACACTGCTGCTAAAGTATCAAACGTAATTGCGATTAACGCTAAACAAGTAAAAGTTATGTTCAATAAAGCAGTTGACACAACTTCTGCTGAAACACTAGGGAATTATAAAATTGGAATACAAAGCCCTGTTACTGCAGTTCGTTGGAGATGACAAAAAAACTGTAACACTTACTCTTGCAGATGCAACTAATGTAGAAGTCACTGATGCTGTATTGGTTGTTGAACCAATCGCAACTGCTGCTGATACTTCAGTATCACTGAAAAATTCACTCAAGTATTTACATATGTAGATACGGTTCGTCCAATGGTATCAAGCACTACTTACACTGACTATCAACATGCCGTTATTCACTTCAGCGAACCAATGAAGTCATTGGGTTCAACTTCAGTGTCTAATTCTAATGTTACTGTAGGGACGTTATCTGCGGATGGAATGTCTGTACCAGTTGATTTAAGTGCAGCTGCTGAAGGAGCTTACTCTGTAACACTTGTAGGAGCAACAATAAGAGCTATAACCTTATTACTACCAAATCCTGTATTAGTTCTTTATCAAAAAATAAATCTGATTCAGTTGCACCAAAAGTTACTGGAGTAACTTCATCAGGTACTAAAAAACCTTACATGTTACAATTTACAGAAGCTCATTTCGGGTGTTCCGACCGTTACAGTAACTGCTGATAGTGTTACATTTTACACTAGATCAAACTGACTCTACTAATATAATGTTACTTTCTAACATGGTACGGTCCACAAACATTGACTTGTAGGTGGAAATTATTTTGCATGGTAATCTGCGTTACTATTCTAAACTTCTCATTCACAGTAGATCATCTGCACTGTTTATCAAATCCTCAAATTAACAATATCTGTGTAAACAATCCTTGTTGTTGGATATAACAAAGATATTCAATTCAAGGTACTTTCAGGTAATTATATGATGCTGATTCTTTAACTGTTACAGTGCTGCTTGGAGTGTCTAGCTTGTATGATGCTAACTAATGATAGGGTTAACTGAATACTATCAAAGTTGATCTAACAGGTAATGTTGCTGGTAACTACACAGTTAACGTGCCAGCTGATTTTGCTCAATCTACATAATGCAAGTCAAGTAAAACTGTATCTTTCACTTTAGGTACCATTGCTAACACTACTAAACCAGTAGTATCAAGTGTAGAAACACAAACTGATTTAGCAGTCAATAAAATATCTTTTACACTTTACTTCAATGTGTCATCAGCTACTGCATTAAACCCAAATAACTATTTGTTGAAGGTCAAAACGTATTTAATAGTGCTATTTTCGATGGTAACCAAAATACAGTTACTTTGACACTTAAAGAAGGATTTTTACACCGATGGCTTAGCAACTTTAACAGTTCAAAATGTTAAACGTTCCAATCTAGCATTAATGGTTGACAGACAAACAAATAATTTAATGATAATGTTCAGCATACTATCACTTCTGCAAAATTAACTGCATCAAATAATATTGAATTAGACTTCTCTGAATTAATGACTTCAGGTACCATTGCCCAGCAGGTCCTGGAAATGATTTTGAAGTTTTATTATGGAAACTATAGCAACTGATCTTGCAAATGGTTCGGAAATAATGATGAATCAGTATTAACTCTTCAACTCTGTTGAGGTTAGTAGTGATACAATTTAACATTGACTAATGCTGCTGATGCTACTAATCCGAATTACTTGAACTATGCTCCTGACTGTATATCACTCTGCATCAAATGGTACAGTATCAGTTGATTACAGTGAAGCTATGGGATCATCGGCTCTTGATGTTAAACAACTACACTGTTTGACGGTCAATATAAGTATTTGAAAGTGCTTACTTTAAACTACTGAAAATTGTATTATCACTTAAAACTGGTAATGGTGAATCGTGAATAAAATTATTGAATGTAAAAGATACTGCTGTGCAATGTTATTAAAGAAAAGATCATAGATCTTAATAAAGGTTATTTATCATTTATTGAAAATCACTGCTCCTGCATTATTAAGTGCTAGGTTGCTGCTGATGGAATAAAAGTGACATTATCATTTAACGAATCAATGGATCTAGAACATTTCTGGTGATGCAACAAATGACTTCAAGTATTAGTTGATGGAGTTGTTCAAGCTGCTTCAAATGAATCTGTAGTAACAGGAACTAATGGTACTAAATTCGAAATTACTTTCGGAACTGCTTTAACACCTTCTCAAATTTCAAAAGCTATATACACTTAATTACCATCAAAATTTTATTTAGTGTGATTTTTCCTTCCTCATTTCATTTCTCTGCCTACTAGGACTTAAAAAAGGCAATAGGATGCCCGGCCCTAGAATTTTCTATTTTTTCAGGGTCTATTTTTTCCTTGCATCATCTATATCACTAAAGTATATTGAAATTAGGTTGTTTTATTTTATAGACATCTTTTCCTGCTGGGAGAAAATCTATTCGACTTCAAGTTCTTGTTGCGCGGATATTTCCTCCCTAGCCGGATCGGTGTCTTATTTTTTATGACCTCTTTTACAAGTCGTTTAAATAAAGAGCGTCGCAAGATCAAGTTTTCTTCAAGCAATAGAAGAATCATGGAATCTTTCAATTTTCCGATAAGGATGTTCGTATTCACCTGGTATTTATGCTTCAGATTTTTTTTAGCATCATTCTCCTGGATGGCTTCATTCGCTTCGTTCTTCACAAGCGAGACCATATTACTGAGATAGATAGATGCGTAGAAATCTTGTTCCACCACTAACTTGGAAGTCCCTGTAAAATTTTCGATTTGTAGCCTGTTCTTTAACAGGTCATATTTTTCTTCAATACCCCAACGTCTGAAATAGAGCTCTTTGAAATCTTCAGTGCCTAGATTGTTTTCCATCACATTTGTGAGAAGGATTTCCTCTTCTCCTGATGATAATAGAAACCGAAGGACTCGCGCTGGATATGCTTTGCCTTTAAAAGAGAATTCAATGATTTCATCTTCGTTCACAGCTTCCCTTATCTCTTTCATTGCCCCTTGTGGGGCACGCATAACGTACTTCAACCTATGTTCTTCTAAATAAGCAATGAAATCTTTCGAGGGATAACCCCTGTCAAAAAGAATGAGGTCGTTCTTGAAACCTAAGCACTGAAGATCGTTGATCATCTCCTTGGCAGCGTCTCGTTCACTCGAAGGATAGGGTTTAATTGTAGACGTTAGGATGATATCATTTTCAAGATCTAGTAACGTTGATGCTTTGGCACGAGCCCTTCGAGGACCCATCTGATTTTCAGAATAACCAAACTGGTTTTGCAACTTTTCTGTGTTCGGTAGTTCGAGTATAGATCCATCAATCGCACAAAGACGATAACCATGAAAAGTTTTGTAGGAGTCATCCTCATAGAACCATTTGACGACTTCATCTGCTAATCGTTTAAATGCACGAGGCGAGACTTTGCGTCTAGCTTCCGAATACCCTTGCTTTGAGATACTATTTGTTGTTGGATTCAGTATCTTGAAAAACGCATCAAGCTCTAGCTGGATTGACTTTTTAACAAAATAGAAGCTAAAAAGTATAGTGTTTTTAAAATCGAGTTTTTTACTCTGACGTGTAAAATAGGTAGACTTTACTCGTGAGTCACACATAAATATCACATCATCTAACATTTTTTCGGTTACTTCTACTGCTGCAAAATAATTTCTCTTAATTTTTCATCACCATCCTATCTTATACACTAAAAATTAGTATTCAAGTCGATTATTAAGGTAGTTTTGAAAAGTCAAGTTTTTTTACTCATCTCAAAAAAAATGTATCCCTGATGATCCATAGAATATTAAATTCCATAATTTGTATGGTTAACTTGACGACATTGGGCTGAAGCCAAGCCTGCGGAAATCAACAGTCCGTTGATATCACTATGTCTCTTTCATCATTTAAAGCGAAAAAATAATAAAAGAAAACACTTGACTACAGGTAAGTAAGCGCCGCCTTTCACCATTCTTTTTGTCGTAGCTGAACGCTCAATTGTGTTTTTCTTAGATTTTCAGGAAAGATTTATGATAATGTACCGAAAAACCCTTCTATTCTCCTTCAAATTTATCTTATTAATCTATAAAATACTACCAATGTTTACCTATTTCGATTTTTATTCTACTTAAACTACCAAAAATTGATACAATAGGAATGTATTATCTTATTAACTAGATTTACTATATATTATCCATTTTTATATAGTAGATTCATATTTTGTTTATTTTATAGAGGAGGATGGAGAAGTGTTAAGTTTGCTTCAAAAGAAAGCGGTTAAGTCAATTGGTGCAATTGGCGTAACATCATTATTATTACTTCAGCCATTAGGAGCTTCGATTGGAGAAGCAGCAACATCAGTTAACGAGACGTTTAAAGCGTCCGCTGGTGTAACATACAAAGATACAAGAACGAGTACGGCAACAAGCGACCAAGCGATTCGCTCAATGGAAGTCAATTTGAACGACCCTTATACGAATGTAGAAGTGGGCATTCCGAATCCACTGAATCATTTGTCCAGAACAACTGCACAGGCGATTGCGAATACATATGCGAATCATCAAGTTGTTGGAGCAATAAACGGATCATTTTTCAACATTGATCAGCTCCCGATGTACTTAATTGCGAATAAAAATCGTCTTGTGAATGCAGGGATAATCGCTACAGGGGAAGATCAATATGTGAATGAACCGCTTGCGTTCGGAGTCACAGCAGATAAAAAAGGATTAATTAGTGATTACAACCTTGAATTATCGTTTTCCACTAAAGGTTCGACTTATTCAGTCACAAGCACAAATAAGCAAAGATCTGATGATAGTTTAATTTTATTTACACCTGATTTCCCTGGTGGTTATACGAATACGAACGCTTATGGTATGGAAGTCGTTGTGACCGGACTCGATAAGCCGCTTTCACTTGAATTTGGTTCCACAGTAACGGGAAAAGTACAGGCTATACGTCGTCATGGTGATCCAACGAATACGAAAATACCAGCAGATGGATTTGTTTTATCCGCACATGGAGCTAGTTTGGATGCGTTGAAAAATATTCAAATTGGCGATAGTCTCGACCTAGGAGTAAATATCGATTCGAAATGGCAAAAGGCAGATTTCATGCTAGCGGGTGGACCGTTGCTTGTAAAAGACGGACAAGTTTCACTGAGCATGGATCCGAACAGTTCAAGAGCAAGAGAAACGGCTCCACGTACTGCGGTTGCTGTTGATAAAACGGGTGGAAAAGTTTATCTCATTACCGTTGATGGTCGTCAATCTGGTTACAGTAACGGAATGAATTTAACTCAATTTGCTCAATATTTAGTATCGTTAGGAGTAGATGAAGCGCTTAATTTAGATGGTGGCGGGTCAACTGCAATGGCTGCACGATACCCGGGAGATTTCTTAGCGAAATTAGCAAACCGCCCATCGGATGGGTTTGAGCGTTCAATCGCAACAACCTTAATGGCTGTTTCAACTGCACCAGCAGGACTGCCTGCTTTCGTTCAAGCTACGAAATCTGCGGAAGGTGCGATGCTCACAGGTGCATCGATTCAATTTAATACACAATACATTTTAGACCAATATGGAAATCCGATTAAAATGGACCCATCAAAAGTGAAAATTGTGGATCGTCAAGGCCTGGGAACGGTAAGTGGCAATAAATTTACTGCACAAAAAACAGGTCAAGGAACGATTTCTGTTCAATATGGATCGGCATCAAAAGACTTTCCGATTAATGTGGTGAGCAGTGTATCGAAACTGGATGTAACGCCTGGATCGATCCAATCGAGAAAAGGGAGAGAAAACACAGTTAAATGCCAAAGGGTATGATGCAAGTGGACATCCAGTGATCATGAATAATGGTTCGCTGAAGTGGTCAGTCACAGGTAATGTAGGAACGATTTCCTCAACTGGACTGTTTACGGCATCCAATGAATCAGGAGCCACTGGGAATGTCGTAGCACAATATGGAACGACTAAAGATGAATATCCCTGTTACGTCTAGCAGGAGATACCGTTTTACTTGATTCTTTCGAAAATGAATTGAAATGGAGTAGCTCGAATGTTAAGAGTTCATCTTCTATTGCCCTTTCTTCTGATGAAACGTTCTTTTCAGGAAAAAGCTCGCTCAAACTAGACTACAATTTTCAAACAGGTGAATCTGGAACGTCTGTTGCTTATTTAGATGCTAAATCTTCCATAGCGATTAGTGGAAATCCTGATCATCTCGGATTACGCGTCTTCGGAGATGGGAAACAGCAATGGCTTCGCGGAAAAGTGATTGATGGAAAAGGAACAGCTCATACGATCAATTTTACAGAAGAAAAAGGGTTAGGATGGAGCGGTTGGAACTATGTTACAGCTAATTTATCCTCTGACTGGCCAGCTCCGTTAAAATTGGATCAAATATATGTCGCTCAGACTTACGATGATCTAAAGTCAAAAGGTACATTATATTTTGATGATTTACAGGCTGTCTATAATACAGATCATAAAGAACCATTATTCAACGATACGTATTTGCCTTTTTGGGCAGAAACAGAAGTTGGAACTCTCGTCAATCAAGGAATCATTAGTGGTTATCCAAATGGTTCATTTAAACCGAATCAGCCATTAACACGTGTGCAAGCAGCCATTCTATTGTCACGTGCATTAAATTTAAATGTGGATAACGTTCAAGACCCTCATTTCACTGATGTTCCAACTTCTTATCGTTTCTATGCAAATGTGGCAGCAGCTTACAATGCTGGCGTGATAAAAGGAAAAGAAGGCGGCACGATTTTTGATCTAAATACGGAATTAACTCGTGCAGAAATGGCAGTAATTATGCAACGGGCATATAAACTTTCAAATGGTGATCACAACTATTTTAAAGACAATGTTCCAAGTAGTTTTGCTTATGATGCTGTAAATGCAATGGCAGCAAATGCCATTACGCTAGGTTACAATGATGGATCATTCCGTCCTGCTAAATCATTAACAAGAACAGAATTTAGTATCTTTTTATACAGAGCAATGAAGTAACAAAGAATGTAAAAGAAGCTCGGGGAAAATTAAAATACTAAATTTAAAAAGTAAACATTCCTCTTGACTTTTATTTAATCATTCGATTTTCGTTTTCGACGGACGCTTTCCGGGGGCTTGCGTCGAACGAACTTAAGCTAAAGCTTAAGTGGATTTCGACGTCTTCGCCATTCCCCAGGAGTCGCCGTCTTACACTACAATCGAAATCAATATTCGGTTTCATTGAAAAGAGAATCATTTATGAAATTGATTCAACGAAGAAAACAATAAAGTGAAAAAACCGAATGATCTAGCGAAATTCCACTTAGGATTTTGCTAAATCGTGCGGTTTTTTCTTTCCCTAAAACACTTTTGTCCCATCCTCTGTTGGGTTCTGGAAATAAAAGGTAAAACTGAAACTTTCGTTCTTTAAGATGGATTGGTGCCAATTGATTAGTGCCGATTGCTTGGTGTCTGTCTCCAGCACGGCACCAAACAAGCACGAGGGAGCTGGTTTCCTATTAAAAATGGGTGTGTTGATTGGTGTGACAGGCAGACGCTTTCCTCGTCGCTTGCGCTTCCTGCGGGGGCACGTCTGTCTCGCTTTTCCCGCAGGAGTCGCCGCTTTTCACTCCAATTCATTCATTGTTTTACATCCATAGCACTAGATAATCTAGTATTAAAAATGGGTACATAAAATCAATCGTTCCTTTTTGTAAAATGATCGTTTCTACACGGTGCTTTCATACGAGTGGACGGGAGCTAAACACATCTGCCTGGAACGGAAATCCATGGATTATAAGAGAAAAATGCGAGTATGAGAACGAAATCGTTCACATACTCGCATTGGTGTTTAAAGAGGACTTTTTCAGTGCCCTTTTTTTCTCCACCTGTTTTATTAGAAGGAGGTATTAGTTAACTCTTTTTGGGGTCTGGCCACAATGATCAAATTTGTTCTATGCTTCAGCGACGACTCTCCAGCTGCTTAAATCAGCTTTTAAATCCATTACGAGTTCTTTTGGAAATTGGAAAGTCCAAGGTTTCGTCGTATTTGCATGAACAGATAAATTTAGTTGAAATACGCCTTTTGCAACTGCCTCATGGTTATGGTCAAGGACAGTAAGAGGGAGTTGTTCAAGCGTCACACTATGGTGGTAACCGTTACGAATAAGAAGAGTTGCGGTAAATCCGCCATCTTCCTGATAAGTTGCATTTAAACCGGTGAAATTAATTTCTTTCGTTTTTGGTTTTGGTAGGTCGTTTCACGACTTTTTTTAATTTTTCAATTGCATCTTCAGAAAGTGAAGCCTTCCAAGCGTCGTCTAAGTCAAGTTCATGATCTTGCATAGAAGCCACGTTGAATGAGAGCTTCCAATTAGCACGATCGAGTTGATCGAATTGTGGAAGAGAATCGTGCTCGAAAGTGAATACCCATGGTCGGCTGCTTCTTGCAGGGAGCACCCCAAGGTCGGATAGAGTAAATTCTTTTCTTCCGATGACTTGCTCATCTGTACTCATCAATAGTAATTCAGCACGATCAAGTTGAAAGGGCTTGTCAAGACTACTGCGAACGATCGCTGTTACTTCAATTCCTTCTTCAATTGTTCGAAGTTCAACGCCGGCAATGGAGATTTGATTCGATTGTAAAGGCTCAAGTTCATTATTTAAAAAGCGAAAGGCATATTCCTCTTCTTGAGAGACATTCCAGTCAGGATGATAGGAGAGTTCGGTTTTGATTAAGTCAACTGTTTCTTGTTGGTCTTGTCCAGTTAAATCATTCGCATTGATTGTAGAATCATTACCCGATTTTTCTACATTTGATTTTTTCTTAAAAAAATTAAGCAAGTTCGATCACTCCTTCATAGCTTCTTCTTCTTCGATTTTCTTGATAAATTGCATCGATTCCATGCTAATTTCACGACGCATTTCATCAAACATCATTCCAAATAATTCTAAGCCTTCTTTTCCATAAATGCGCATCGGATCTTCCTGCTGGTATTGTCGGAGACCAACACCCTCTTTAAGTCGACCCATGCTCTCGAGATGGCGAACCCAATGGAAGTCAAGATAGCTGAGTATAACCATTCGGACTGTTTCAATAACACCTTCGTTTTCGGTATACTGATCAAGTGCGTTGAGCGATTCTTTAACTGCTTTCTTAATCATTGAATCAAGCTGAGGTCTCTCTAAATCGATGATTGACTCTTGAATTGGAACAATCAGGATTTGATTTAGATGAAGTTGAAGCTGATCCATTTCCCACTCTTCTGGAATGCTATCAATTGGGCAGTAATAATCAAAGAAAGTATTGCGCGCTTTTTTCTGTCATTATTTTTAATTGATCGATAATTCCTTCACCTGCGAGAACTTGATTACGAAGGGTATAAAAGACATTTCGTTGTTCATTAACGACGTCATCAAGCTTAAGGTTGTACTCTCTCATTGCATAATTGGATCCTTCGACAATTCTTTGTGTGCGTTCGATAAATTCATGAAGTTTTTTATAATGAATAAGTCCATCTTCATCCGCTTTCAATTTTTTGTCTATTTTATCGATTTCTTCTTTTGCAAATCGTCTAAACATATCGTCTTCTATCGAAATGAAAAATTGACTTGAACCTGGATCGCCTTGTCTTCCGGAACGGCCGCGAAGTTGATTGTCCACTCGCCGGCTCTCGTGCTTCTCCGTACCAAGAACATGTAGTCCACCTAGATCTGACACACCATCTCCTAAGAGAATATCCGTACCACGACCAGCCATATTGGTCGCGATGGTAATATTTCCGCGTTGGCCAGCTTGAGAGATCAGCTCTACTTCTTGTTCAACACTCTTGGCATTGAGTATTTGATAAGGCAGATGATTTTTGTCTAAATAGTCAGCTACTTTTTCTGATTGAAGAATCGACGTGGTTCCGATTAAAATCGGTTGTCCAACAGAATGACGTTTTTTCACTTCTAAGACCATTGCACGATATTTTTGATCAGAAGTACGATAAACACGATCTAGCATGTCTACCCTGATTTTCGGGCGATTTGTTGGAATTGAAACGACGTTCATATTGTAAATTTGGTTAAATTCTCTTTCTTCCGTTTTAGCCGTACCGGTCATCCCGCATAAAATTGGGTACATGCGGAAATAGTTTTGAATGGTAATTTGCGCTTGTGTTTTGTTTTCATCGGTTACTTTCAAGCCTTCTTTTGCTTCAATGTGCTTGATGGAGACCATCACTCAGTGTACGACCTTCCATTATACGACCCGTAAACATATCAACGAGATGGATTTTTCCTTCATGAACAATGTAATCAACATCAAGGTCGAACATCACATGAGCTCTAACTGCTTGAAGTACATAGTGATAGAGCATTTGGTGTTCTAATTCGTAAAGGTTATCGACACCGAATGCTTGCTCGACTTTTTCGATACCTATTTCCGTTAAGCTCGTTGCTTTCGTCTCTTCATCAAAGTCGTAATCAACTTCACGTTCGAATTTTTTTGCTAAACGGGCAGCAATGCTGTACAACTGTGGACCCGTTTTCATTTTTCCAGCTACAATCAGTGGTGTTTTTGCTTCGTCAATTAAAACGCTGTCAATTTCGTCAATAATAGCGAAATGATAAGGGCGTTGCACTTTTTCAGCTGTAGAACGCGCCATATTGTCACGTAAATAATCAAATCCAAACTCTGTTCCAACACCGTATGTAATATCAGCATGATAAGCACTTTGCTTTTCATTTGTTTTCATGAGAGGGAGATTAAGTCCAACGGTAAGTCCTAAAAATTCGTGAATTTGACCAATAATATTTCGGTCGCGTGTAGCCAAATATTCATTGACTGTAATGACGTGCACACCTTTACCTTCAAGGGCGCGGACATAACTTGGTAAAGAAGCGACTAACGTTTTTCCTTCTCCAGTTGCCATTTCAGAAATGTTTCCTTCAGTTAACACAAGTCCACCGATTAATTGAACGTCAAAATGTCGCATGCCTAGTACACGTTTGGAAGCTTCTCTAACAACTGCGAACGCTTCCACAATTATTTTATCAATGGTTTCGCCTTTTTCTAATCGAGAACGAAATTCTAACGTCATATTTGCAAGCTGCTCATCTGACATATCTTCAAAACGTGGCTCCAATTTGATTAATTTGGTCAACCAGTTTATCGTATTTTTTTAAAAAGCGCTGAGAAGATGGAGCAGAACTTTTTTTGCGTAACATATTCATTCTCAATCACGACTCTCCTTGGGTAATTTCCATAATAAATTCTTTCTATAATCATATCAAAATACCAGTAAAAAGACTACCGTATCGGTGGAAATTGCCTTATTTTGTCTATTGATGGAAGTAGTTTTGGATAATATTTCTATTAAAGTTTCACATTATTACAATAGGGTAAATGAAATAATATGGAATTTTAATATAAAAATATTAGGAAACTAGCTAAAAGGATGTTATAATTTCGTAGATATGTACGAATTGGAAAAATAACTTCATTTAAATAGATTATGACAAAAAGTTACAATAGTAAATTTCGACTTACAGGTTAACATATCAACAAGGAGGTTCTTCATGGTCTATCTGATCTTAGTCCTTTGCCTTTTGGTTTCATTAGCGATTACGCCTTTTGTAAAAGCATTTGCGATAAAAATTGGTGCAACGGACAAGCCGAATCATAGGAAAGTCCATCAGAAAATTATGCCACGACTTGGCGGACTTGCCATCTATATAAGTTTTATTATCGGGTTTCTAGTTTTAAGACCTGAAGACGCTAGCGCATGGCCGATTATTATTGGGAGTTTTATTATTATTGTCACAGGTATGCTGGATGATTTAATTGAACTATCGGCAAAAGTAAAGCTATTTGGTCAATTAATTGCTGCTCTTATCGTTGTGATGGGCGGAGTACAAATTGACTACATTAACTGGCCATTTGGTGGAACAATTGAATTTGGGATCTTTAGCATTCCATTAACGATCATATGGATTGTTGGTGTAACAAATGCAATCAATTTAATCGACGGTCTCGACGGACTTGCTGCAGGTGTTTCATCTATCGCTCTTATTGTGATTAGCTTAATGGCGATTATGAAAGGTGACTTATTTGTAACAAGCATGGCATTGATCTTATTAGGAAGTACATTAGGTTTCTTGTTTTACAATTTTCATCCGGCCAAAATTTTTATGGGTGACACGGGAGCCTTATTCCTTGGGTACATGATTTCAGTTCTTGCCTTATTAGGATTTAAAAATGTCACGATGATTTCATTGATCATTCCCCTTATTATTCTCGGTGTTCCAATTTCTGATACATTCTTTGCGATAATCCGTAGATATGTAAATAAACAACCGTTATCTGCTCCAGATAAATCCCATTTACATCATTGTTTATTGAGAGTAGGCTATACGCATAAACAAACGGTTATCATTATTTATTCGATCGCCGCGATGTTCGGACTTGCAGCCATCATCTTCTCGATGTCAACTGTATGGGGTGCGGTTTTAATAACAGCAGTGTTGTTATTAGGAATCGAATTATTCGTAGAAAGTATCGGCTTAATCAGTCATAATTACCAACCAATATTAAAACTGTTTCGTGCACGTGCTACGCGACAGCGATCATAAATAAAACAGGACGCCTCCTTGAAAAGCGTCCTGTTTTTTTATGATCTTTTTAGGGAATGCTTAAACAATGAGGAAACGGGTAATAAAAAAGCCACCTATCTTTAAAAAGATAGGTGGCCATCAAGTATTACTGTTCTTCTGTATCTTGATTATCTGTCTTATCTGCAAAGTCCTTTTTTGAATCCTTTGAAGATACTTCTAATTGATCTTTCAGTTCTTGTTTTACATTTTCTAATGAATCTTCTTGGAGTTGATAATAATAAATGTTATCAATGTATGAATCGTCACCTTTTAGGTTTAGCGATTTAACATCTAACGTACCTGAAGCTCCATATTTGATAAATGACTTCATTTCATCGAATGTCATATTTGTTTTCATGTTTTTACCAACAGCTTCAATGATATTGTCGTATTTGGAAATCGCATTGAATGAAGTGGCTTTATCCATAATGGCTTTCATTGCTTCTTGCTGGCGTTCACCACGCTGTATATCTGACATCCTGGTGTCGTGTTCGAACAAATGCAAGTGCTTCTTCGCCTTTCACTTTTTGCTTACCAGGCATTAAATGAATCGCATTGTGTCTGTCTTCAGAATCTTTTTCGCTGATTTCATAAGGAACATCTACTGTTATCCCATTAAGCGCATTCACCACATCCATAAATGCGTAGAAATTCATTTCTACATAATAATCAACAGGAACATCAAGTAAGTTCTCAACTGCATCGATTGTTGGCTTTGGTCCACCGTGCGCATGAGCAGCGTTGATTTTTGTTTTATAATCTAATTTTGGAATGTACGTATAGGTATCTCGAGGAATACTTAGTAATTTCACACTTTTCTTTTTGTTATTAAATGTAGCAAGCATTAAGGCATCAGACCTGGTTGATGTACCGAAATTTCTAGACTTACTTTCATCGATTCCAATAAAAAGAATGGATACATTGTCTTTCGTTGGATCGACTACTTTATCTCTAAGATCTGATTTATCTCTTCCTGCAATTCCTTTAAAGGAATCGTGAGAAAACATTGTCTGCCTTATTGTAGAGATAAGCTCCATATCCAATTCCTACAAATGCAAGAATGAGGATAGGAATGAGGAAGGCTAAAGTGATTCTCTTTCTTCTCTTCCTTTTTTTTATTCTCTTTATTTCATGTCTATCGATCGTCATAAGTGATCTCCTTTAAATTCAAGATGCTAAATTTAAACCATCGTATCAGAATTGAAAATGTTCCTTCTATTTAGTTGCGTAGCTAAAAGCTAGAATAATTAAACTTATTAGCCACTGGCAATTATTGTAGAAAATTTAGGTTTCCTCATTTATCTTAACCTTTATTGTACTATGAAGGTAGGTTAGGAACAATTATTTCCTTAAAAAATTTGTCTACGACCTTTCAGATTATAAGGAAACACAAGGATGAAAACAAATTAAATTCTCATTACAGTATGTCATTTTCACGGTAAGAAAGCTTTCCTTCTGTAATGGATATAGCTTGTCCATTGGTTATTTCCGTCATCCATGTAGTAAATGAGGGAACTTGCTCTTCTTCGACAAATGTGTCAATTTGGACGTTTTCTAAATAGCGAATATCCTGTAAAAAGTAGTCGGAAGATCTTATTTCATTCTCGACTTTTCCTAATAATGTGTAGTCAATCGTGGTCGTCATCAGACGATTCAATCTTCTTTCAACTACCCCTGTAGCATTAATGCCTTCAGTAGTCGCTTTTCCGTAGGCGCGAATAAGACCGCCGCCCCCTAACTTTATTCCACCAAAGTAACGAGTGACCACGATGACCGTGTCTTTCAATTGCTTCTTTTTTAATACTTCAAGCATAGGGATACCGGCAGTGCCAGTGGGTTCACCGTCATCATTGGCTTTTTGGATTTGATCGTTTTCACCAATCATATAAGCGGAGCAATTATGAGAAGCAGCGTGATGCTGTTTTTTTATGAGAGCAATAAAATCCTGCGCTTCCTCTTCAGACTCAACACGGGAAACGTGAGCAATGAAGCGTGATTTTTGTATGATGATCTCATTTTCACCAAATGGTTTTACAGTATAATAGTTTGGAAGCATATCGATGATCGACTCCTTTTTAGGTGATGAATTTCCCCATTATGAGTAGGTGGGAAAGATTAGATAAACATTGCAAACACTGACGAAAGCTGTAAAGAAACTTTAATATTCGTGCGACTTGAACGTGTTATAATAAGAAAGTACTCGTTTATAAGAAAAGCGCATAGCGCCCGTTCAGCTGCGACAAGTATTTGCCTAGCATGGATCACAGTCAAATGCGCAACATCCTGTTGCAACGACTGCGCTAAAACATCCTGTTTGTCGGACTAGGGTTGTTTCCACCCACCGCAAACATTTGACAAATGACCTCCAAAGCCTAAATACGCAACGTCCTGTTGCAACGGCTTCGCCACGCACATCCTGTGTGCGGAAGCCTTGGCGCTTGGAGACTAGATCCCAAAAAAGTCGTAAACTTATCTATATCGGAATAATAAATCGATTCTTTGTTACCGGCTTTGACCATTCTTTCGATAATAGAATTGTAGAATATGAAACAACTATATAAAACTCGTGACTAAAGATCGATTTTTTCATTTTTTTCGAATTTAAAATCGTTCTTCTTCTATTTTAACGGTAAAATAAATTTTGTCATTAAGAGGGTGTTGATACCCATGTCAATGAAAAAAGTAGATGCTAAAATTTTAGACGAAATCTTGGAACAAATGATTGATACCGTTGTTCGAAGTAAAGATGATATTTTTCAAATTGGCGAACAATGTCGAAAAGACTACGAAAGTGTGTCTGAGGAATTGAATGAAATTAGAGAACAAGTCGCTACGATTATTAGAGAAGGCGATGAACTCGAAATTAAAAGCCGTTTTTCAAGACGAAGACTTGCGGAAGTCAGTCAGCATTTTCAAAATCATTCAGAAGAAGAAGTCCGTCAAGCTTATGAGAAAGCACATGAACTTCAAATGAGTTTGACGATGAATCGTCAACTTGAAAAACAGTTTCGTTATCGACGTGACGAACTTGAACGTCGCTTGGTAGCCGTTCAAGAAACCATTGAAAGAGCAGAACAACTCGTGTCACAAGTAAGTGTCGTTATGAATTATCTTATCAAGCGATCTCAAACAAGTGGGTGCGATGCTTGAAAGTGCCCAAGAGAAACAAGATTTTGGACTTCGAATTATCGAAGCCCAAGAAGAAGAACGAAGACGATTATCGAGAGAAATACATGACGGTCCGGCTCAAATGCTGGCGAACGTGATCATACGCTCTGATTTAGTTGAACGTGTGTATAAAGAGAAGGGAATTAATGAGGCATTAGTTGAAATTCGAAGCTTGAAGTCTATGGTTCGAGACTCACTTTATGAAGTGCGCCGAATCATTTATGATCTTAGACCGATGGCATTGGATGACCTGGGACTCATCCCTACCCTCAAAAAATATTTACATACACTCGAAGACTATAATAAATCAATGGTTATTCAGTTTACTTTGCTGGGTAAAGAAGAAAGACTTTCGACAGAATATGAAGTTGCACTATTTCGTCTCGTACAAGAGTCTGTTCAAAATGCCATCAAGCATGCTGAAGCCAATTTGATTCATGTGAAAATGGAATTAAACAAAGATTATGTTGTGATTGTCATAAAAGACAACGGAAAAGGATTCGATGTTGTTGAGAAAAAAGAAGGCTCATTCGGTATTATCGGGATGAGAGAACGATTGGATTTGCTCGAAGGATCCATGTCTATTGACTCAAAACCATCGGTTGGAACGGTTGTCATGTTACAAGTGCCATTAAAAAAATAAGGCTCATTTCGTAGACTTTATTGCTAGTTGTTGTTTCGCTAAAATCGGCTCGCTTTCCGTGGACGAACCACCAAGCCTCCTCGATCGTACCTCACTGCGGGGTCTCGGTTGGCGCGTTATTCCACAGGAGTCTCGCAGATTTACGCTCAACACACATTGATTTAAGTTAGGCAACTATTTTAAAGAGGATATGAAGCCCTTTTATGTAAAAACAACAATCGATGCGAATACAGCTGAAAATTAAGATTACTAGAAGAGAAAGCCGAACAAGGAGGCGAACTTTATGACGACCAAAATTGTCATTATTGACGATCATCAATTATTCCGCGAAGGCGTGAAACGCATTTTAGACTTTGAAGCTAGTTTTGAGGTTGTAGCTGAGGGTGAAGATGGTGGCCAAGCGATGAACCTCGTCGAAAAGCACCAACCAGATGTCGTATTAATGGACATTAATATGCCTGAAAAAAATGGGGTAGAAGCGACACGAGAACTCGTAGAGAAATATCCGGACACCAAAATAGTGATTCTGTCGATTCATGATGATGAATCCTACGTTTCTCATACGCTAAAATCGGGTGCTCTTGGCTACATGTTGAAAGAAATGGATGCAAACGAGCTTGTCGGTGCTGTGAAAGTAGTTGCGGATGGTGGCTCTTACTTGCATCCTAAAGTAACGAATAATTTGATTCGTGAATATCGCCGCATCTCAAATGGACAGGGCACAGGATTCTCTCAAGGCGAAGTCAGTCGTCCTTTACACTTGTTGACGCGTCGGGAGTGCGAAGTCCTTCAGCTATTAGCAGATGGACACAGCAATCGTTCGATCGGGGACAAGCTCTATATTAGTGAAAAAACAGTGAAAAATCACGTGAGTAATATTTTGCAAAAAATGAATGTGAACGATCGTACTCAAGCCGTCGTAACTGCCATCAAAAAAGGCTGGGTCGAAGTACGATAATGAATCAAATGAAAGAGGCTGGGACAGAACTAAAATGCCCAAGTTTAAAGTCGAATGATTTCTTAATTAAGTCAATTACATGATTTATATTCTCAATCTTAGATGCAAATCTTTCATTTGACTATTCTTTCATTATTCGATTTTCGTTTTCGACGGACGCTTTCCGGGGGCTTGCGTCGAACTAACTTAAGCTAAAGCTTAAGTGGATTTCGACGTCTTCGCTATCCCCCAGGAGTCGCCGTCTTACACTCCAATCGAAATCAATATTTGGCTCCATTGAAAAGATCATCATTTATGAAATTGATTCAACGAAGAAAATAATAAAGTGAAAAAATCCGAATGATATAGCGAAAATTCCACTTAGAATTTTGCTGTATCGTTCGGATTTTTTTACCTAAAATACTTTTGTCCCATCCACTTCACCCCGTTATTTGGATCTAGTCCCAAGCGTAAACTGCTTCCAGACACAGGATGGGCATTGCGAAGTCGCTGCATGGGCGCTTTTGGCTTTTCTTAATTAATGTTTTCGTCGTGCAAAGTCAATAAAGCGGAATTTGTCTAATCGATGACGAGACTCTGTATACTGAAATTGTGTCGTGTCAGTGAGAAAAACAAAGTTTTTCACGACGACGACGTGATCGTAGCCTTTTAAATCTAAATACTTTCGGTCCTCGTCTGTACATGGTTCTACGACAATTTCTTTTTTTGCATAGCTGATCGGTAGGTCTTTCTTTTTCTCAAGGTATTCATAAATCGATCCTTCTGCAATTTTTTTCGTTAAATTCGGTACGTATTCTTTTAAAAAATAATCTTTGTCAAGAATCACACTTTCCCCATCGATCCGCCTGCAACGCATAATTCGCCACGCTTTTTCTTTTGGAGCAGATTGTAGCTGCTCTGCCAGCCAGTTGTTTAATTTTATCGAAGAAAATTCATGGACAACCGTTTCGCTCGTTTTTCCGAGAGAAGCTTGCAATTCTTTAAAGCTGACTAGCCCGGACAATGGAAAGCTCATCTTTGAAACGCCTAATACGAGAGATCCCTTTCCGCGCAACTTTTGGATGTATCCATTTTGGGATAATAGTGTAAGCGCTTTCCTAATGGTTTCTCGTGAAGTAGCATAATGAGCTGCAAGCTCGTGCTCTGATGGAAGAATATCATTTATTTGATAGGTTTCATTTTCGATTTTTTCGGCAAGTTCTTGATAGATTTGTCGATATTTGTTTTGTTTCATGTCATCACCTGTTCTTATCTTAACAGAATAGACAATAAATTTAATAGGAGAAGGTTGAGAAAGTTTCGACTTTTCACTAGAATAAGGATATGGCTATTTACTAAAAAAGGATGATGAAAATGAAATTGAAAAAAATACTCGCCGTGATCGGTATGAGTACTTTATTATTAGCAGCTTGTGGAGACAAGGACGATACAAAAAAAGAAGAAACGAAAACGACTTCTGAAACGAAATCAGCAACCGATTCAAAATCTACTGCTGATTCTAAATCATCAACTGATACGAAATCCACAACTTCAGATGAAAACAAAGCAACCGATTCAGAAACTCAAGTGCCAAAGCTAGAAGAAGCAAAGAACATTCCCGCAGACGAAAAAAAGGCTTTATTAGATGTATTCCAACGTTACATCGATACATTTAACAACGAAGATATTAAAGGATACATGGCAACCATTTCTCCACATCCTTTAAACTTTAAATATGACGAAGAAAAAAATACTGTTCAACAAGTTTTTGACCAACTAGATGTTCGTCGCACAGCGAGTAAAGTAACGATTACCGATTTTCAAATTAAGAAAGCTGACATTTACTCAGAACTTCGTGCAGTAACAAAAGACCCGAACTCTGATAATGAAGCAGTCCGTAACATCAAACAAATCTCTATCTTCAACAAAACGAAAGACGGCTGGAAACTCGTCGCTATCCATCCAATGAGCATCGTGGACGAGAAAAAAGACGACAGCAAAGCTACAAAAGAATAGATTGAATGAAAAAGGCATGCGGTGATTAATTTCACTGCATGCCTTTTTGTGTTGGTTGGTTGGCGTAAAGTGGGTGCGGGAGAGGAGGGAAGAGCGAGGTGTTGGACAGTGGAACCAGTGAGGCATCGATAGCAGAACCGCTGAAGTGTCGGGACTTGGAATCAGAGAAGATCTGGTCAGTGGAACGAATGAGGCTAGGGCCAGACCCCTGAGTGACAACAGCCCGGGCCAGACCCCGATTATGGTTAACAAGAAGCCGCTTTTTGGCTTCGGCGAGTAAATAGGCTTGTAAGGCGAGATAAGTGTGCTGTAAGGCGAGTAAATGTGTCTGTAACGCGAGTAACCATCGCTGTAAGGCGAGAAAACCAAGAAAACCAAGCCAGAGTGCTCATTTTTAGAAAAACCGAGCTCCGAAATCGGTCTCGAAAAGAATATTTTCACATAGAAAGAGGGATTTTCTCACAAAACGGAACAGATTTAAGCTGAAAAGAGGTAATAGAGTTTGGTTTGAGAATAAATAGGAATATGGAAACTCATCCATCGTCTAAATTTTTAAAGGTAGAAAGTAGTTTTTGGCCATCGGCAAGTAAATAGGCTTGTAAGGCGAGATAAGTAGGCTGTAAGGCGAGTAAATGTGTCTGTAACGCGAGTAACCATCGCTGTAAGGCGAGAAAACCAAGAAAACCAAGCCAGAGTGCTCATTTTCAGCAAAACCGAGCTCCGAAATCGGTCTCGAAAAGAATATTCTGCAGAGAAAGAGGGATTTTCTCGCAAAACGGAACAGATTTAAGCTGAAAAGAGGTAATAGAGTTCGTGATCAGATCATAGCAGATTTTGAATGAATGGGATAATTATATTTTAAAAATACAAAGGATTTTATAGGCAATTTGTAGAAAGTACAAGAAAAATAGGAAGGATGATGAATTTGATTGTCAGGGAAAGAGAATGGCCAGTTAGTATTCTACAGTTGGATACATTGCTAAGGCGGCTCCCGCTGTTCCATCCAAGTAGAATTCGAATCGAAGAGTTGAGAGGAAATTATCTCGCGGGGTTTAATGGAGAAGAATCAATCGATCGTTATTTAAAGGATTTAGATAATGAACAATATCTGATTTTACATGATATTCGATTGCCAGGACGCCATGGTTACTATTTTCAAATTGATACATTGATTTTGTCAGAACAATTTTTTGCCATTCTTGAAGTGAAGAATATTTATGGTTCCTTATATTTTGATCAGGTCTTCTACCAATTAATTCGAACCACCAATGAGAAAGTGGAAGTTTTTTCAGATCCGATCACGCAAGTGCTAGAACAAGAAATTCAACTCAAATTTTGGCTTAAGAAAAACAAACTACCTTCGATTCCAATTGCTTCGTTTGTTATTGTCAGCAAACCTTCTACTCAAATCAACACAGACCCCCAACATAATATCGTCCATAAAAAAGTTATTCGTCCATTCTCCATTCCTACGATCATTGAAAATCTTCAAACCATTCACCAAACTAAATTAATTGATACCAAAGATATTAAGAAAGTTTCCCGTTTAATCATTAAACAATATGAGCCACCTATTCATAACTTATTAAAAAAATTTCAAATAAAAGGAGATGAAATCATCAAAGGTTTGCACTGTCCAAAATGTTTCCATTTGCCTTTAGAGAAAAAAACAAGAGGATGGAGATGTTCCGATTGTTATGCGGTATATCAAGATGTTCCCATTGAAAATTTGATCGATTATTTGTTTCTAATGGGAAACTGGATTACAAATCGTCAATTTAGAGATTTTTTGCAAATTAATTCAGACTCCATTGCTACAAAAGTTCTCAAATCTTTAAACGCAAAAACAACTGGAACATACAGAAATCGAAAATATGAGCTTTCCTATCGAGAATTAATAAAGAAAAAGATAAAGAATTAGGAGGCGATTTTTGACCATCGGCGAGTAAACTTGCTTGTAAGGCGAGATAAGTAGACTGTAAGGCGAGTAAATGTGTCTGTAACGCGAGTAACCATCGCTGTAAGGCGAGAAAACCAAGAAAACCAAGCCAGAGTGCTCATTTTCAGCAAAACCGATCTCAGAAATCGGTCTCGAAAAGAATTTTCAAATAGAAAGAGGGATTTTCTCACAAAACGGAACAGATTTAAGCTGAAAAGAGGTAATTGAGTTCGGTTTGAGAAGAAGTAGGACTATGCCTGATTATCCATACTTCAAACTACAAAAAAATAAACGAAAAAAATCGCCTCAAAGCGATTTTTTTCAATACAATTAAGTATTTAGTTGACTATAATTGGTGCCTGACCCCCAAGGTCCCACCATTCCCCCAGAACCTACCATTCCCAAAGATCTCGCATGACCCTCAGTTCCTGTCGTTCCCCAGGCTCCCAAATGCTAATCACTCCAAACCAAGCCATCCTACATCTCACACACGATTTTTCCATTTCCCAACACTTATTGTAAGAACCATCGGCACGATGATGACGATCGCAATTCCTAAAAAGAATACCGGCCAGAAGTCGTGTTTGATGGACAAAAATCCTGGAATGCCACCGATGCCGACTGAAAAAGCTTTTACTTGGTACAAACTTAACAACATTCCAGCGATCCCCGAACCGATAAGAGCACTATAGAAAGGATAGCGGAATCTCAAGTTAATCCCAAACATGGCCGGTTCGGTAATCCCTAAATAGGCTGAAACACCAGAAGTCGTCGCAAGTCCTTTCAAATTTGGATTTTTCACGACAAAATACATCGCAAAAGCAGCTGAACCTTGAGCGATATTCGATAAAGCAAGAATCGGCCATAAAAAAGTACTCCCTGTCGAACCGATTAACTGGAGATCAACCGCTAAAAAAGCATGATGAAGACCTGTAACAACAAGAACGGCGTAAAAACTTCCATAAATCAGTCCGCCTAGCCAAGGAACATAATAAAAAATGGAGACGAGTCCTGTTGTTAATTCATTGCCGATCCAAAACGTAATAGGACCGATCACGATAAAAGCGGCAAGACCCGTAATTAACAATGAAATCGGTGCCACAACAAGCAACTTAATCGAATCATGCACACGCTTTGTTAAAAACAGCTCTATTTTAGCTAATAAGTAACTCGCAATTAAAACGGGCAAAACTTGTCCTTGATAACCAATTTTCTGAATATCAAAACCGAACACCTTCCAAACCGGAATCGGCCCCTTCAAACTAGGATCACCGTAGGAGTATGCACTAAGCAAATCGGGATGAACCAAAATCAAGCCGAGAACAATCCCAAGTATCGGACTACCACCAAATTTCTTTACGGCAGACCACCCAATTAACGCAGGCAAAAAAGTAAAAGACGTGTTCGCGATTAAGTTAATCATACTCGTAATGCCCGTCCAACCAGGATGAACATCGATAAACGACTTCTTCGGATAAAAAATCCACGGCTCCGTTAAAATATTATTTAACCCAAGCAACAAACCAGCTGTAACGATCGCAGGTAAGAGAGGGATAAAAATATCAGCAAGCGTGTGGATCGCTTTTTGTAAAAATGTTTGCGAAACGATGGGATCCAGCTCAGCATCACCAGACCAATCCAATTCTGCCGTTAACTTTTCATACACTCGATCGACAATCCCAGGACCAATAATAAGCTGGAATTGTCCATTTTTAGAATAAAAACCTTTTACCAAATCGATTTCCTCAAGCTCATGGTGATCCACCTGATTATCATCGACTAATAAAAATCGAAGTCTCGTCATACAATGGGTGACAGATTGAATATTTTCTTTGCCGCCAACTGACACGATGATTTTCTCAATCGTCTTTTTCTCGATCTCAGCCATACTCATCCCCCAAATCCGCTCATAATCTTCTTCTTTTATTATAGCGTAATAATTGGTGCCTGACCCCATCAGTATGACCCCACTAGTATTGGTGCCTGACCCCATCAGTATGACCCCACTAGTATGGTGCCTGACCCATCAGTAACGTATTGGTGCCTGACCCCCATCAGTACGACCCCAAAAAAACATTCTTCCTATTTATCTTCCATTTCGTTACAATAGGAAGGAAATGAAAGAGAATCACATTTCTATAATCAAAGATTTCTAGATAAACAAAGGCAGGTAGGTTCAGAACATGAAAACGGCGATCATAACCGACAGCACAGCTTATATCCCACAAGAATTACGAGAACAATTCGGGATTTACATGGTCCCACTTTCTGTCGTAATCGGTGGAAAAACGTACCGCGAAGAAATCGATCTAACAGCCAAAGAATTTTATGAAAAAATGAAAGAAGAATCCACATTTCCCACAACATCACAACCTGCAATTGGGGAATTTGTCGAGTTGTTCAACGAGCTCTCGAACTCATACGATGCCGTCATTTGCATTCACTTATCAAGTCAAATAAGTGGAACCTATCAAGGCGCCATTACCGCAGGAACCATGATCGACAACCTTGAAGTATACGCTTATGACACCGAAATCAGTTGCTTACCCCAAGGCTATTACGTACTTGAAGCAGCAAAACTGGCACAAGCTGGCCATCCACCACAGGAAATCATCGCCGCACTTAACGAAATGAAAGCAGTCTCGGATGCTTACTTTGTCGTCGATAACCTACATCACCTCCAACGTGGCGGCAGGCTGACCAGTGCACAAGCCTTTATCGGAAGCGTGCTTCAAATCAAACCACTGCTCACATTCGAAAACAAAGTCATCGTTCCATTTGAAAAAATACGAACGACGAAAAAAGCGCTCAAACGAGTTGAAGAAATTTTTGCCCAAGAAGTTCAAAAAGGAACAACGCTTCAAGCAGCCATTATTCACGCAAACCGCGAAGAAGAAGCCATCCAATGGAAAAACGAACTAGCCGCGCGCTACCCTGACGTCGAATTTTCCATTAGCTACTTCGGACCCGTCATCGGCACACACATCGGCGAAGGCAGCCTCGGCATGGGCTGGACAAAAAAATACGCCAAAGTACCAAGCACCGTTTAATCCAATGGACCGGAACCCGATCCCCGGTCCAATTCCAACCAAGGAGGGCACCCAATGCTCTTTCTCAACTCCCCCGAAGGCCTCACTCCTTCACACCAAAAAAACGACGCAACCACCCGCATTTCCAATCTCCAAATCCCACCACCCAAAAACCTCGAACCAACCTTTCTCTTTTCAAAAAAAATGCAGGACATCCTCTTTGGAAAAGCCCTCCTAAAAGATGAACTCGACTTTTCTTGGGACGCTCTGCATGACCATTACCAGAATGGTTACATCGACTACCGACATGGCGTAACGAAGCAAGCACACCAATTCGTCTGTGGCCGGTGTGGCAACCATACATCCGCTTTATTTGCGTCCTTTCATTGTCATCGCTGTCATCAAAGCTGTACGTATTGCCGGAATTGCATCATGATGGGACGCGTTTCTGAATGTACGCCGCTTATCATTTGGACAGGCCCTCCTCCAAAAGCGGAATCTGCAAAGCTTACGTGGACTGGAATGTTATCACCGGCGCAGCAGGAAGCTTCCAATCGAGTGGTCCAAACAATTGAAGCGAATGAAAAGCTATTAATATGGGCAGTTTGCGGAGCGGGAAAGACCGAAATTTTATTTGAAGGAATGGAGCAAGCCATTCAAACCGGAAAGCGGGTATGTATCGCAACACCTCGAACAGATGTGGTCATTGAACTCTCACCAAGATTTCAATCCGCTTTTCCTGGGATCAAAGTCGCGACTCTTTACGGGGGAAGCGACGATCGCCATACTTATTCTTCACTTACGATCTCTACTACACACCAGCTTTTGCGCTTCCATGAAGCTTTTGATGTCATTGTCGTCGATGAAGTCGATGCCTTCCCATTTTCAGCAGATAAGACACTCGAATTCGCTGTGGAAAAAGCCCGTAAACCAGATTCTAGTCTCATCTATCTCTCAGCCACACCCAATAAAAAACTTCAACTAGAAAGCCGTAGAGGAACCCTTCCTTCCGTGATCATTTCAGCACGTTTTCACCGAAAGCCCCTGCCTGTCCCGACTTTTCGGTGGTGCGGTAATTGGAAAAAATCAATTCAAAGACAAAAAATCCCCTCCACCCTTCTCGCTTGGGTCACTGAACACATCGCTGATCAAAAACAAGCTTTCCTCTTTTTCTCCCACATTTCATTGATGAACAAAGCGTTACCAATCTTGCAAAAAATCGATTCACGCATCGAATCTGTTCACGCGGAAGATCCGGATCGGCGCGAGAAAGTGGCTTCGATGCGAGCGGGTGACATTCCGATTTTGTGCACGACAACCATTCTGGAACGCGGAGTCACCATTCCGAATCTCGATGTGGCTGTTCTTGGTGCAGAAGAGTTTCTTTTTGATGAGTCAGCACTCGTACAAATTGCAGGTCGAGTCGGCCGTCATCCCGATTTTCCAACAGGGGAGATTACTTTTTTTCATTATGGAAAAACAGAAGCCATGCTCAGAGCCAAACGTCGGATTGAAAAAATGAACGCGATTTCGCTTGAGAAAGGGTGGGTCGATCAATGAGCACGCCATGCCTCGTATGCAACAATTCCATCGTCGCGATTATCACATGGAGCAACTTATTAACGGGTCCAAAAGTTGAAACGCTTTGTAAGCCATGCCAACAACAGTTCGAAAAGATCGATGGTGCTCGTTGCTCCATTATGTTCTAGAAAAATGGAAGAAACGTCGATTTGCTCAGACTGCGTTCAATGGCAAGAGGATCCTCGTTGGAAAAACGTTCTCCAAGAAAATCGTTCGCTCTATGTGTACAATGATTTTTTGAAAAACATCATCGCTCAATATAAATATCGCGGTGACTATGCATTAGTCAAATGCTTTGCAAATAATGCCATCAACCTTTGGGAAAAAGAACGAGGAAAGAAGTTTGATTACTATGTGCCGATCCCACTTAGTTCCGAGAGACTGTATGAAAGAGGGTTTAATCAAGCGGAAGCTTTCATGATCGAAATGAATCTGCCTGTCACTTCTTTATTAAGCCGAGCACACGCAGAAAAACAATCGAAGAAAACAAAGAAAGCCCGTCACACTGGCGATCCAGGCTTCACACTTATTTCCGAACAACCATTGACAGGAAAATCGATTTTACTAATTGACGATATTTATACAACAGGCTCAACCATTCGTCATGCTGCGAAAAGATTAAAAGAAGCGGGAGCAGCATCCATCTTTTCCCTGACAATTGCCCGCTAACAAAAATTTCACCAATCTCCTAATAAAAAAGAGGTTTCTGCCGATATAAAAAGTTGAAACACCTTTTAAAGGGGAGATAATCATGACTGATATTGCGAACTGTCCGAAATGCGACCGCTTATTTGCAAAAACTGCAATTCGAGATATATGTGAAACCTGCTTCAAAGAAGAGGAAAAGAAATTTGAAACTGTGTATCAATTTATCAGAAAAAGAGAAAACCGAACTTCCAACGTCGACCAAATTGTTGAAGCAACGGAAGTCGAAGAAGACCTTATTTACAAATGGGTGAAAAAAGGAAGACTTAAGCAAGCCCATTTTCCGAATCTATCATTCCCATGTGAAAAATGTGGAACGCAAACTAAAACTGGACGCCTATGCGAAAGCTGTTCAACAAACTTAAGAAGCGAATTGACTCAATTTCAAAAAGAACAAGATTTTAAAAATGCCCAACAACACCAAGCCACTTATCACCGATCAGAAAAAAGATGATTTTATATGTACTCGAAAAAACAAGGTCTCACCATTCCGTGGAGAAACCTTGTTTTTGTTTATGGAATGGAATCGTTTCGCACCAGCTCCACTTAAAAAAAATTACCTCATTTTTATCGAAAAGCGGATCTGTTTTTAAAAGAAATCCACTCCAAACCCAAAAATTCCATCTTTTCGATTAGATGCAGTCTGATTTTCGATGAAAAAAGCTCTCCGGATGCTGTACGCTTTACTCGCCTTACAGCGACTTACTATCCTTACAGCCCCATTACTCGCCTTACACGCACATTTACTCGCCGAAGCCCAACCTCGGCCAACTCTCACCCTAAATTCGCTCATTTTGGTGCCTGACCCCATTACACGAAGTCTAAACTTCCCCTAAACGAATCAATTTTGGTGCCTGACCCCATCACCCTGACCCCATTACCAAAATCCTCCTGTGGTTTACGCTAAACTTTCTTTAGGGTATTCCGATATAATAGATAGAAGGTAATTTAAATTAGAGGAGGTAAGGTCATGAAAATCAACCACATCGGAGCGGCGGGCGTAAACCCCTATCAAAAACAACTTAAAAACCTAGAGAAACAAGCAAGTCAGGTAGCGAAAGCCTCCGACAAAGTCGAAATCTCAAGCAAAGCGCAAGAAATGCAAAGCGCGAGCAAAATCGTTACCGATCGAAAAGAGAAAGTCGAAGCACTGAAAATCCAAGTGCAAAACGGTCAATACTCTGTTGACCCAAAAACGATCGCAGCCGACGTATTTAAATTTTACAGCAAATAATCAACAAGAAAAGAGGAACGAACTTGTCCGCACATGAACTGATCCAAACCATTGAAAAACTTCATACTCTTCACGTTCACTTGCTGCAAGTGGCAAAAGAGAAGACAACGATCATCATGGACGGTGACACGGACGCCCTTCTTTATAAGCTCAAGGACGAGCAAAAATATGTATCAGCGATTCAAACGATTGAATTTCAACGACAACAAGAAGCGCGTACTTACTTGGGGACCATGGACGGACAACCCCCGACGATCTCTGATTGCATTGATCACGCAAACGGTGAAGAAAAAGAACGACTCATTCAACTCCAACAAGACCTGTTGAAAGTCATCATCGAGCTTGGCGATCAAAACGATCTCAACCAATCGCTCATTCAACAGTCTCTGCAATTTGTGAATGTCTCGCTCAGCCTCTTCCAACCACAGCCAGAATCAATCAATTATGCGAATCCAAATCAAAAGTCCGCAAAAGCGAAAACGTCAATTTTTGACTCGAAAGCCTAACGGACAACACAAGGAGGAACGTTCATGAGCTCTACTTTTATGGGATTAGAAACAGCCAAACGAGGAATCTTCGCCCAACAAGGCGCTTTATATACAACCGGCAACAACATCGCCAACGCCAACACCCCTGGCTACTCACGCCAGCGGGTCAATTTTGTGCAATCAACAGCCATCCCGGCACCCGGCATTAACCGTGCCCAAGTACCAGGCCAAATGGGAACAGGCGTCGAAATGGGCTCCATTCAACGCGTCCGAGAAAGCTTCATCGACATCCAATACCGCGGTGAAAACAACAAACTCGGCTACTGGGACTCCAAAGCCAATGCTCTTAGTAAAATGGAAGACATCGTAAACGAGCCAAGCACGAATGGGTTAGCCGCGACGATGAGCCAATTTTGGCAATCGCTGCAAGACCTAAGTGTAAATCCAGAGAACGAGGGCGCCCGCGCAGTTGTCCTTCAACGTGGACTTGCCGTCACGGAAACCTTCCACTATATGCACGATTCAATCCAATCGATCAAAGACGACCTCGGAAACGAAATCAGTGTCTCGACGGTCGACATGAACTCGATCTTAAAACAAATCAACGAAGTCAACAAACAAATTAGCGAAATCGAACCGCACGGCTACTTACCAAACGACTTATACGACCAACGCGATCAGCTAGTCGATCAGCTTTCAAACTACGTAAACGTATCTGTTGAACGCGTGAGTTCAGGAGGACAATCTCTTGCTCAAGCAGAAGGTCTGTATAAAATTACGCTAATGGATGCAAATGGAGCACCGACTTCAAACGTATTAGTCGACAAAGACTCTTACACTGCATTCGGAGTAACAGGCGGAACCGATAACAACAATGATACGATTCCAGACCAGCCAAGCGGCGATGGCGTCGATACACTTTCTTTATACAAGATTGATAGCCGTACTGATGCAATCGATCCAACTTCTACAACATTGAAAGTCTACGATTCCACAACGAACTCGATGGTTTTCTCACAAGGGAAAATGAGAGGGTTAATTGAAAACTTTGGCTACAACACCGATGCTGGTACACCGCCAACCGTAAAAGGAACGTATCCAGATATGCTCGACAATCTCGACAAAATGGCCTTTACATTTGGAACAGTTTTCAATCAGATTCACAGTCAAGGGAAAGACTTAGACAAGAATCAAGGCACTAATGAATTTTTTAAAGGACTTGATCCAACAAATTATAAAAATGCCTCTGAGCAGATTCAAATGAACACAGATCTCCAAACGCGTGAAGTAGCGGCTTCTGTAAGTGGAGACGCTGGAGATGGAAGTAATGCGATTAACTTAGGAAACATCCAAAAATTCCAGCTCACTCCAACGACAACACTTCCATTAGTAGGCGGCGGGAATCTGGATTTAACGGCTCTTAATTTACCGATTCAATCAGGAACGATTAGCTCTTTTTATGAAGGGATCATTGGTCGTCTCGGTGTAGATAGCAAACAAGCGATTCGCTTGAATGATAACAGTTCATTACTTTTACAATCGGTCAATGAAAACCGTCAATCAGTGAGCTCCGTTTCACTCGATGAAGAAATGACAAACATGATTAAATTTCAGCAAGCATACAATTCGTCTGCACGAATGATCACAGTTGTTGACGAAATGCTCGACAAAATCATTAACGGCATGGGCCGCGTCGGATTATAAGAAAGGAACGGTGAAAAGCAATGAGAGTCACGCAATCCATGCTTTCCAATAACATGTTACGCAACTTGAGCAACAGCTACGGCAACATGAGCAAGTATCAAGATCAACTGACAACTGGTAAAAAAATTACCCGTCCTTCCGACGATCCTGTCGTCGCGATGAAAGGTGTCATGTACCGTACGAACTTACAAGAAGTCGAACAATACAAACGTAACTTCTCTGAAGCTCACAACTGGGTCGAAAACTCAGATGCAGCACTCGATAAAGTAACATCAGCCGTACAACGGATTCGTGAACTAACGGTACAAGCGAGTAATGATACATACGACCCTAGTCAACGCGAAAGCATTGCAGCTGAAATGGAACAGTTAAAAGAACATATTGGAGAATTAGCAAACACAAAAGTGGGAGACAAATACATTTTCAATGGGACAGAAACATTATCGAAACCGGTGGATTTAACACAAGTACCTCCGCAAACATCTAGTAATACGAATCCGGTGAAAATTGAATTGTCCAAAGGTGTTTATTTAACCGTCAATGTTGATGCGAGTAATGTGTTTTCTAATAGTGCGACACCTGGTGATGGAAAAGGTCTTTTCTCTGATATTCAAGGATTAATTGATGATTTAAACAATCCATCTTCTTCTGGAACGACATTGGTAAATATTTAGGAATGATCGATGATCATGTAAGTACATTCCTAAGCACACGTGCTCAACTTGGAGCTCGCAGCAATCGTCTTGAACTGATGGAAGCACGCGTTGATGATCAAGAAGTCATTGCCAATAAATTGATGTCTGACAACGAAGATGCTGATATTGAACGTGTCATCACGAATCTTAAAACGCAAGAAGCGGTACAAAATGCTGCACTCAGCGTTGGTGCACGATTATTCAACCATCGCTTGTCGACTTCTTAAGATAGTATAAATAAGGGTCATTTCGTAAACTTTGCTGCTATTATGATTTCGCTAAAATCGGTAAATGAAAAAGGAACACTCGGCTTGCTTCTAGAAACGTTTTAGCCTTGGAGACCTTTCATGAAAACAACATTTATGTAAAGCCTAATAAGAGACTGGACAAAGTATTTAGGTAAGAAAAATCCGAATACAGCGAAATTCTAAGTGGAATTTTCGGATTTTCATATTTCTTCGTTTAAATCAATTTCATCATTAGAATCAGCTCTTAAAGTCAACATTCGATTGAAGTGCGAAGCATCACTTAGCTTTAGCAGACGCGAGCCCCCGGAAAGCGTCCGTCGAAAACGAAAATCGAATGATGAAAGAATAGTCACATGAAAAGTTCGCATTAAGATTGAGGATTTAAATCATGTAATGGACTCAGTTAAGAAATGATTCGACTTTAAATTTGGCATTTTAGCTGTGTCTCTCTTTTATTAGAAAGGAGTGCCTATATGGAACTCGCTCAAATTCGACTTCAATCAAGTCCTTCTACGATTTCATTAAAAACGACTCAGCCTGTTCAATCCATTGAGCAGTCAAAAGCAGTTCTTGACATTAAACAACCACCTGCTGAAATGAATATTGAACATCGACCTTCTTTTTTATCAATTGATCAATTGGAAGCCCGTGCGGACATGGACTTAAAGTCAACAAAAGAAGAATTTCTGATGCGAAAGATCAAGGGTATCAAGATTGGTTGTCAGGACTTGCTCGTGTTGCTCAAGAAGGAGATGACCTCGCTCATATTGAGCGTGGTGGACATCCAATCGCCGAACATGCAAAACAAAATAGCCAAAGCCAGATTTACGATTACAACATTGCCTTCGTTCCGTCTGCTGGAAGTGTAAAAATTGACTATGATCCAGGTGACTTATCGATCTCCTGGAATATTCATAAACCTGAAAACAACTCATACGTTCAACCTGCAAACATTTCCTACACACCAGGAAATGTACAAGTGAATCTAGAAAAATATGCTTCATTAAATATTGATTTTGCGAACTTAAAGTATAAAGGCATCAATTATGAACAAGAGATTTAATCGAAAGGAAAGTGACCGATGAATATCAAAACAAAATACCACGGTGAAGTGACCATTAACACAGAAGACATTTTTACGTTTGAAAATGGACTGCCAGGATTTGAAGATGAGCAATCTTATGTTCTTTTACCGTTTCCAAACAATGAAGTCTTTTCAATCTTACAGTCTACTAAAACGCCTACGATTGGATTTGTTGTATCCAATCCATTTGGCTTTTTCCCGCAATATGATTTTGAATTAGAAGAAAATACAAAAAAACAGTTAAGAATAGAGAATGAAGAAAATGTTGCGGTCATGATTATTTTAACGGTAAATGAGTCGATTGAGCAGTCGACTGCCAATCTCCAAGCACCCATCATTTTCAATGTTCACCATAAAAAAGGAAAACAAGTCATCTTAAACGATGCTCGATACAAAACGAAGCATCTTCTTAATGAAATGATCCAAAAGGCGAAGGGGTGAGGGGATGCTTGTCTTATCAAGGAAAATAGGTGAATCGATCAAAATTGGCGATAACATCGAACTAACGGTTATCGATGTGAAAGGCGACCAAATCAAACTTGGCATCCAAGCTCCAAAAGAGATCGAAATTTGGCGAAAAGAACTCTATGACGACATTCAGCAAGAAAATGAAACCGCATTATCAGACGTAAAAGACCTCTTTTCGATTTTATCTGAAAAAAAATAACAAAAATATTCACAAAACTATTAAAGCTAGAAACATAAGACCGATATATGTATTGTAAGTGATCGACTCGAGCGGCCGGTCGAACTCGATCACGAGCCTATTGTTCACAAGGACGTGAACAACACACTTAAACCCATTCAAGGAGGAAATAACAAATGAGAATTAATCACAATATCGCAGCATTAAATACTTACAACAAATTAAACAGTGCTTCTGAAGCACAAGGTAAATCAATGGAGAAATTATCTTCAGGTCTTCGTATTAACAAAGCTGGAGATGACGCAGCTGGTCTTGCAATCTCTGAAAAAATGCGTGGACAAATTCGTGGATTAGATCAAGCTTCTACGTAATGCTCAAGATGGTATTTCTATGATTCAAACTGCTGAAGGTGCATTAAATGAAACTCATGATATTCTTCAACGTATGCGTGAACTAGCTGTTCAATCTTCAAATGATACAAATACATCTGCTGACCGTGAAGAAATTCAAAAAGAAGTAAACCAATTAACTAGATGAAATTAATCGAATTGGTAAAACAACTGAATTTAATGGTCAAAAACTACTTAATGGTAACAGCTGGGTCGGTTACAACGGTTGCAGCAGTACCAGGAACAGCTGCAGCTAGCATTGCAACAGCGACATCAACTCAATCGACTGGCACTAGCGGTAATGTTACAATTACTGATGGGACTACTTGTACAGGTGGCAACTGCGACATGGATTCATTGCTACTACCGATGGCACAGCCTTTACGACTAGACAAAGGTGATGGCAATGCAGCAAGTACTCTTACTTTTACCGCTAATAAAGCAACTGTAGATGGAATTGCAGATGACCCTGCCAACAACACTTAGTAGCTAGCGTGAATGGAGTATTGATCTTACAGCAGGAACAACTGCATTCAGCAGGAACAACTGCATTCTCTAAATCATCTTTTAGATTCACAAGTTGGAGCTAATGAAAACCAAACTATGACTCTTGATATTTCAGATATGCGTTCTGCAGCTCTTGGATTAACTGGCACTGCAGAGGTAATTTCACTAGTGCTGCAACTGTTACAGATGGTACAAACAATACTGCAAATGAAAGTGCATTAGATGTAAGCACGTCTGCAACAGCTGGTAACGCTGTTACAGCAATTCAAGGAGCATTGAAAAAGTTTCTGCAGAACGTTCTAAACTTGGTGCAAATCAAAATCGTTTAGAACATACAATCAACAACTTAGGTACTTCTTCTGAAAACCTAACAGCTGCTGAATCTCGTATTCGTGACGTAGACATGGCAAAAGAAATGATGAATCAAACTAAGAACTCAATTCTTGCTCAAGCAGCACAAGCTATGTTGGCTCAAGCTAACCAACAACCACAAGGTGTTCTTCAATTACTTCGTTAATCTTAGTAATTTTGCTTAGGATGAAACAATTCGGAAAAGACTCTAGAAATTCTAGAGTCTTTTTTTGTTCAAATAAAAATATTTATATGATTATATTATTTGGAGGGAAGCAATCTATTTCTATCCATATTATTTAAGCATTAGGATTCTAATATAAATATTTATACTCATTTTTGATACACTTACAATTCTTGCTATCACTTAATCACTCAATAAGTAATTTAATATTCCACCCATTTAGTTAACTTCTCTTTGAATCAACCGATATTAAATAGAAGAACATTATTTATTAGGGGGAGCGGAGATGATTAACCGCGTTGCAAGTCAGGCACCTGCCATACCAGTACAGGAATCAATGCCAAAAATCGACTCAACTGCAGAAGGACAGGTTGTCTTACCAGTTGAACTGAATGTAAATCAAGGAAATACCCCACCTCATGATCCTCACACAGAAGAAAAATTAGAAAAAGCGGTTAAAGGAATGAATGATTTCCTTTCAGCTTCAAATACACATTTGAAATTTCAATATCATGAAAAATTAAAAGAATATTATGTTACGATTGTAGACGGAAAGACGGACGAAGTCGTGAAAGAAATTCCTTCTAAAAAACTGCTCGATATGTTCGCAGCGATGAACGAATACATCGGTTTAATGGTCGACAAAAAGATTTAAAGGAGATGAGACTCCATGACAATGAGAATTAGCGGTATTGCAAGTGGAATGGATATTGACCAAATGGTAAAAGACTTAATGAAAGCGGAAAAGATGCCATTAGATAAAATGAAGCAAAGTAAACAAGTGCTCGAATGGCAGCGAGACGATTACCGTTCGATGAACACACTTTTACTTGATTTTCGTAGTACATTAACCCAAATGAAATTAACGACGAATTATCGTAGTCGAATGACAACGAGTTCGGATGAAGCCAAAGTAACAGCCACCGCAAGTAGTGCAGCAAGTCCTTCTTCTTTTTCAGTTGAAAGTGTAACGACTCTGGCATCAGCTGCTCGAAAAAATAATATAGGTGTGTTAACCAAAGTTGGCCAAACAAAAATCGATGCTTCAAAAAGTATTTCATCTCAAGAAACTAGTTTTGCAAAAGGTATTACGTGGGGCTCAGGATCTGTTGAATCACAGTCGATTACTGTTACAGATCCTGCGACTCCGATCAAGCTTACATTAGGTGCAAACACGAACTTAGTACTCGCAGAAATTCCTAATATGTCTGTTAAGGTAAATGGAAAAGCTTTTGACGTCGTGACAACACTTCCCACTTCTCCGGATACTCTAACGGATAATCAAGTGTATGTATCGACTGCTGGAGATTTAACATTTAAAAATGCACCTGTCAAAAACGACACGATAAAAGTAGAATTTGTTGCTGACAAAAAAATTGAAACTCAAACAACTGCAACTGCGTTAACCGAATTGCAACTGACAAAAGGTGCGATTGACACAATTACAGTCAAATATGATAACGCTACTTACACATTAGATTCCCATCCAAAATGCTGATGGCACCTACAATTTGAAAGATGCTTCTTCCAACGTGCTTGGGTCAATCGATAAAGAAACAGGGAAAATCACGTTTGGGAATGGGAAAATTGCGAGTGGAAAAATTTGTCAGTAGAATACACACAAAAATATGCTGATTTTTCAATTGCTACAGAAAATGCAGATGGAAGATGTAAAAGAATCATTTTTGGTTCAAGGAAGTGAGTCGTTAAACAGTGTAATAAACGAAGTAAATGCTTCAACAGCTGGTGTAACCATGTTTTATGATTCATTCTCTGATCGGATGTCTATTACACGAAATGAGACCGGCGATTTTATACCAGCAGGTGATGAGATTACTTTAAAAGGAGATTTCATGGATACAACACTTGATTTTGATTCAGCAGTAGAATCAGGTGGACAGGATGCTTCTTTTACTATAAATGGTCTTGCTACGACTCGTCATTCGAATACATTTGACTTAAATGGCGTGACTCTCACGTTGAAGAAAATATTTTCTGACGCGCCTGCTACATTGAATGTTGCGAACGATTCAACGAAAGTCTTTGATAATATTGTCAAATTCGTCGATACGTATAATAAATTGATCGATACAGTAAATAAAAAGGTATCTGAAGAGCGTTATCGTGATTATACTCCGTTAACGGACGATCAACGAGAATCTTTATCCGATAAGCAACAAGAACAATGGGAAGAAAAAGCAAAAAGCGGATTGTTAAAACGAGATTCTACATTAAGTAGCTTGTTAACGACGATGCGCAATAATTTTTCAAATCCGATTAATAATGAAGGTGTATCCTCTGCCTATAATCAGCTCGCTAGCATTGGTATTTCCACGACTGCGAATTATTTAGAAGGCGGAAAGTTGGTGATTGACGAAGCGAAGTTAAAAGCAGCTATTCAAGCAGATCCATCTTCTGTCGAAAACCTATTCCGTGGGGATGGTGCTACTAGCTCTCAAAAGGGTGTTGTTCAACGGCTCTATGATTCGATAAATGACTCCATGGACAAGTTAAAAGCGAAAGCAGGGAACTCTTTTTCAACAAATCAACAATTTTCACTTGGTCTACAATTGAATTCCTATGAATCTCGTATTACTGCTTTTACGACGAAACTTACTTCCATCGAAGACCGTTACTATAGACAATTTTCCGCGATGGAACAAGCGATTCAAAAAGCGAACCAACAATCTGCTTACTTAATGAATAGCATGGGTGGAGGACAATAGATTTTCACCTAAAAGAATTTGATCTTCAAACATGAAGGAGTGTTACCATGGCATTAAATAATCCATACCAAGCGTATCAAAACAATTCGGTGACGACGGCTTCTCCAGGGGAGCTAACGTTAATGTTGTATAACGGTTGCTTGAAATTTATTACACTAGCAAAAGCAGCCATCGGAAAGAATGAGATCGAAACGAAGAACTTAAACATCCAAAAAGCGCAAAATATCATTCATGAATTTATGGTAACGTTAAATATGGAAGTAGCTCTTTCTAAAGAGTTAATGCCTTTGTATGATTACATGAATCGCCGATTGATTGAAGCAAATTTGAAGAATGATCTTTCGATTTTAGAAGAAGTTGAGTCCATGGTTGTAGAAATGCGCGATACGTGGAAGCAAGTGATTCAAATGAATCGTCAAAAGCAATTTTCAAATAGCGGAGCGGTTTAATGAGTATAGCGGAAGAATGTCATCTTAAAACGAAAGAATTGTACGAACTTGTACAAAGCGAATCGTTTGATGATTCTGTTCGTGATGATGTGATGGACCGACTGGATCAATTGTTAGATGAACGACAATTGTTGCTTGATCAGTTCACTCCTCCTTTTTCTAACGAAGAGAAACAATTAGGTCAGGAAATAATCGAGTGGAATCGTGTGATCGAAAGCAAGCTTACTAGCTTTCAGCAATTAATTCAACGAGACATCAATGGGCTCTCAAAAAAGAAGAGTTCGGTCAATAAGTACGTGAATCCATACGAATCGATGCAACATGATGGAATGTTTTACGATAAAAAGAAATAGGTGATCATATGTCAACGAAAGTCCAATTGAACGAAGATCAACATCAACTTTGCCAACAATATGTGGACATGCTACATATGATTGAAGAAGCATTTGACTATGTACTTGCAAGCTTTGATGACCTCTCGAAAACAGAAGGTGACATTGTTCTTTCAGATATTTTTAGTGGATTGACTCAATTAGCAGGATCAAATGAGCTGCTCGCTATTTTATTTGAAGAAAATAAAGAAGTGATACAAGCTTTAGAAGAATTTGAAGTCGTTGTAAGTAAAGCGATGAAATTAGACGGACATTTCGAAGAATCCGAATTTAAGCAAAAAACGGTGCGAGAAGATCTCTATCCAACTTTTCATACATGGAGCTTACAAATTCAAAAAGTACTACAAACGCATATTGCAAGTTGAGAATGGTTCTGAGGAGCCATTCTTTTTTTTGCTGTTTTCGCATAGATTGTTATTTTTCATAAAACGATTTCATTTCCTATTTATAGCAGCTCGCTTTTTATTAGTCATTTTGTATTCAGCTGAAATTATGGAGAATACGGTGGGGAAAGGATTGCTTTTTCAACTGAAAGAACACCTGTTTCCTGCTTCTTTTCGTTTCAGGAGTGTGGGAGGCAACTGAAAAAATCAATCTGCTACGGAAATCAACAGAACGATTTTTTGTCTTCATCTTTAAAGCGAAGTTGGATAATACCATTCATTGTTATTCCGTTACTGATATTGTAGTGAAAGGCAGCGACTCCTGCGGGAACAGCGCGAGCTGAAAGCCCCGCAGAGAAAGGATCACAGTCTAAGAGCGCAACATCCTGTTGCAACGACTGCGCTAAAATTCCTGTTTGTCGAGGAATTGAAGCCTGCCCGCGTAAAACGAAATCACTATTTTTCTCTGAGAAATAAAGATTGAAGCCGTGCCCGCAGGAAAGCGTCTACCTGGAACGGAAATCCACAGCTTGTATGCGCATTAATCTTCCAATGCAAGTACCAAAATGAATATTTCTCCAAACAAAAATTCGTCGACAAAATAATGGAGGAAATAGGTAATTTCATCATGATTCAACATAATCCCTTAAAAATTACCATGATAAATTTAATTTTCTAACTATTTTGAACGTTTAGGCAGGAATAAAGTAGGGAAGATAGAATTATATAATAATGAAACTCACTTCAACCATTCAATCACTTGGATTCGTTGTAAGTTTGTTGATTAATCGGGCTATTACGGATATTTTCCACCCCCTGACGTATTAGCCTTTGATTTTTATTTATCTGAATAAGCATTTTATACGCTTGTTTATCCGGGGGAAAGCATAGGTTTTTATTAAAGGAGGAGTTTACATGTTAGATTACAACATTCGCGGCGAGAACCTTGAGGTGACTCCAGCTATTCGAGAATACGTGGAGAAAAAAATTGATAAATTAGAGCGTTATTTCAATGATACACCTGATGCTACGGCGCATGTAAACTTGAAGGTGTACAATGACCGCCAATCAAAAGTTGAAGTAACGATTCCGATGCCTCATCTCGTATTGCGTGCAGAGGAACGTCATGAAGACATGTATGCTGGTGTAGATCTAATTGTTGATAAATTAGAGCGCCAAATTCGAAAACATAAAACAAAAGTGAATCGTAAATTCCGTGAAAAAGGAAGCGCAAGAGACTTTTTCTCTAACTTAGATGATGCAAATGGACTTGCGCCAGAGCCTGATGATGTCGAACAAGAAGGCGAAATGGACGTTGTTCGTACAAAACAATTGAGCCTGAAGCCGATGGACAGCGAAGAAGCGATTCTTCAAATGAATCTTCTTGAGCACAGTTTCTTCATCTATACAGATGCAGATTCAAACGGTACTCATATTGTGTACAAACGTAAAGATGGTAAATACGGATTAATTGAAACAGAAACATTGTAAGCGAATATCACAGAGAGCTCGCGGCCACTTGGTCGAGAGCTCTTTTTAAACGAAAGAGGGGAAAAAGATCGTGACATTTTCAATTGTTGGCTATGATCCAATTCAAAAAGAATGGGGAATTGCGGTTCAATCAAAGTTTTTGAGTGTAGGAGCCGTTGTTCCTTTTGCAAAAGCAGGAGTGGGAGCAGTAGCAACTCAAGCACACGCAAACACACAGTATGGTCCGAATGGCACTTGAATGGATGGAACAAGGGAAAACAGCAGAAGAAGCATTAGAATTGATCGTTAAAGAAGATCCGGAGTGCGATGCACGCCAAGTGGGGATCGTTGATTTCAATGGAGGGAGCGCGACGTTTACCGGAAAAGATTGCTTCAACTGGGCTGGTGGCGAAGCAGGAAAGTATTTCGCTGCTCAAGGGAACATTTTAGTCGATGAACAGACCGTTAAACAAATGGGCGTCGTTTTTTCTGAGTCAACGGGAAGTCTTGCTGAACGTCTATTAACGGCACTTGATGCAGGGCAATTGGCGGGCGGTGATTCTCGGGGCATGCAGTCAGCAGCACTTTTAGTCGTCAAAGAAGGCGGTGGCTATTCGGGATACAACGACCGTTATATTGATTTACGTGTAGATGATCATCCTGATCCAATTAAAGAATTAATGCGGATTCATGAGTTACATAAGCTATATTTTGCAGAAACAGATCCCGATGAAGTTGCTAAGATTGAAGGAGCCGTATTAAATTCGCTCATTCTTCACCTTGAACGGTTGGGGTATTGGAAAGAAGGACAAGACTGGAAAGAATCACTTAAAGCTTATTTACATACGGAGAATTTTGAAATGAGAGAACTAGATGGCGATCGAATTGATTTAGCGGTATTACGATTTATGGAGCAGCAAGATTTAAAATGAAGGCTTTGTTAAATGATCATGTTGATTTTTCTACATTCAGCAAAACAACTCGCTTTCCGCGGATGAACGATCGAGCCTCCTCGTGAAAAAACCAGAGACCACTGAAAAAATCCAACTTTTAAAGATTAAAAAAATCTTCAGATGAAAAAGGAGCACGCAGATTCGCTTCTAAGCCACGAATTTTAGACTGGGTGACATTTCCCCCAAAAAAGAAGTCATTTTTTTGCAAATCAACACGATAATCTGAGGTCCTGTCGGTTCGTTTCCGATGGGATATTCTTTCATTCCTAGTCCATATAAATAGCGCGTATTAAGGACGATTCGCACAAAGATCATGACCAGCTTCCTTTTTCCAGTTTGCACATTTTCAATTCCTTGTTACAATACCTAGAGAGAAAAGAGGGATTTGAAATGGCATCAATCGGTAGAAATGAGCCGTGTACGTGCGGTAGTCAGAAGAAATACAAGAATTGTTGTGGGAAAGTTCAATCGTCATCGGTAGCGGATTTGGCGCGCGAAGAACTTCTTCATCTTCAACAAAGCTACATTAACTTTTTAAGAAAAAATGCGGATCAGACTTTTACTCGGAATCTCGACTTACATAAAAATAAGTTTTCAAGTCACATTCAAGATCTTGAGGGAATTGAAGCCATTATGGCAGCCTGGCTTGGAATGGTAGAAGTTTATCAAAACGAACAAACGTATCTCCAAGCTTTTGCTGAAAAAGAAAGCAAAACGATTGTGCGTGAACGTGTGAAGAAAACGGTTGAAGATTGGCCCAATGTAAAAGTCATTATTGGTAGAGTCGCGGGGTTTGATGGCATGACGATGACCGTTGAAGATGCTTTTACTCATAAAAAAGAAGAGATCGTCGTGTACGAAAAGCTTTCTGAAATGGGTGAATTTGTGTGTACGCTAGCGTATCCATATGGCGATCTTCACGGAATCTTCTTGTCGGAGATGGTTCTCCCATTTGCCAAAAGTGAACAAGGCGAGCAACGTGTGCGCCAATACTTTGAAGATTCTCCTTACACCGATCACGAAGTGTTTTTACTAGAAAGGTTTTCAGATGTGTTGTTGGACTTGATGGATGCGGCGTTTGCGCAGGATGATTGGTCGATGCAAGAGGAATTAGACAATGGTGATTGGGCAAAGCCTGTTTACAAAGATAGTGGGACGAAGCTTGCTCAGTACATTGAATCGGAGAATGTGAGTGAAGAAATTGGTGCGACGATGATTTATTTGTTGCAGCAGTATTATAAAAAAGTTCGTCCGAATTTGAAAAAGGCGGATTTGAATGCAGCGGCATTGTTCTATTTAATGGATCGTTATTTTGAAGGTGTTTCGAATGGGAAGACACAAAAAGAAGTGGCGGCTGCGTTTGGCGTGTCACCGGCAAGTGTGTCGAAGCGTTCGGCAGAAATGGAAGTCGTCCTTGGCGATGTGTTAAAGGAATTAGATCGTGGGCTGCAGCCTGTCTAAAGAGAAAATTGGATCTCTTAATTGAACCAAGCCCACTGAATAAGGAAGCTTCGTTAGCAAAGCCAAGCAATCTTGATGAATCGAGATAGCGTGGCTTTGCTTTTTTTATGACTCTCTTCTAATGATGTAGTCGATTTTCGTTACAGGCGGACGCTTTCCGCGGGCGGTCCGTGAGCCTTCTCGCTTACTACGCTCGCTGCGGGGTCTCACTTGGACTCGCTTATCCCGCAGGAGTCGCCGCCTTTCACTCCAATGTAAAAGTCAAAATTAAGATGTCATGTCGAATTGTATAGTGATTTATTTCTTTGCTTTTATGGATAAATAGCTCATAAAATGGTCGTTCATAATAACGTGATGTGGATTCTCTATGGGCATGACTTTCCAGCCAAGAAGCTAGCAATATCAACAGCTTACTCTGCCACACCAGGCTATCATACCCATATCTCCAGATAGGATTGTTAGAGCAAAAGGCAATATTCCGTTCAAAGCCGAACGAAATCTCGTCTATTTTTAATCTGGAGCACGAACAAATTTTTTTGATGCCTATTTTCCAATCGTATCCTTAACCGGTGGGATTTTTTTGAATTGACTGGCATTTTAGCTTTTTCAGCTACGGCGTTCAGTTGTCACTATAGGGTGGAAGTGGTAAGATGGATAGGGAAAAAGAAGAATGTATAAAGAAGGAATTTTCTTTTTTGAAACGAATGAGTGTAGAGAATGAATAGGGATAAGTGATTGACTTATCCGTTCAATAGAGAACAGCATGATTGGCTATAGAACGAATCATAAAGGAGCGTTTTTGCATGCTAGGAGTATTAAATAAAGTATTTAATGAAAATAAACGTGATATTAAACGATTAGAGAAAAAAGCGGCTGAAATTGAAGCATTAGCTTCTCAAATGGAAGCTTTAACAGATGACGATTTACGAGACAAAACAGCTGACTTTCAAGCCCGTTATCAAAAAGGGGAGTCGCTTGACGACCTTTTAGTAGAAGCGTTTGCGGTTGTTCGTGAAGGTGCAAAGCGTGTACTGGGACTTTATCCATACCCCGTTCAGCTGATGGGTGGGATTGCTCTTCATGAGGGGAATATTTCCGAGATGAAAACCGGTGAAGGGAAAACGCTGACGGCAACAATGCCTGTTTATTTAAACGCGCTTTCTGGTAAAGGCGTTCACGTTATTACAGTCAATGAATATTTGGCTAGTCGTGATGCGAGTGAAATGGGTGAGCTTTATACGTTCCTTGGACTGACTGTTGGTCTGAATTTAAATAGTATGGACAATGATGAGAAGCGTGAAGCATACGCTGCTGATATTACGTATGGGACGAATAACGAACTTGGATTCGATTACTTACGTGACAACATGGTCCTTTACAAAGAACAAATGGTTCAACGTCCGCTTCATTTTGCGGTCATCGATGAAGTCGATTCCATTTTAATTGATGAAGCACGTACACCGTTAATCATTTCTGGACAAGCTCAGAAATCGACTCAGCTTTATATTCAAGCCAATGCATTTGCCCGCAACTTGAAAAAAGACGTGGAATATACGTATGACATTAAGACAAAAGGCGTTCAACTTACAGAAGACGGAATTTCTCGTGCAGAAGCGGCTTTTGGCATCGACAACCTTTTTGACATTACGCATGTGACGTTAAATCACCATATTAATCAAGCATTGAAAGCACAAGTAAGTATGCATTTAGACGTTGATTATGTGGTGCAAGATGGTGAAATTATTATCGTTGACCAATTCACTGGTCGTCTAATGAAAGGACGTCGTTACAGCGATGGACTTCACCAAGCGATTGAAGCGAAGGAAGGTCTTGAGATCCAAAACGAAAGTATGACGATGGCAACGATTACGTTCCAGAACTATTTCCGTATGTACGAAAAATTATCCGGGATGACGGGTACGGCGAAGACAGAGGAAGAAGAATTCCGTAACATCTATAACATGCGTGTTATTGTCATTCCGACGAACCGTGATATTATCCGTGATGATCGTGCAGATTTGATTTATGCATCGATGGAAGGGAAGTTCAATGCCGTTGTCGAGGACATTGCTCAGCGCTATAACAACGGCCAACCGGTACTTGTCGGGACTGTTGCGATTGAAACGTCAGAGCTTATTTCTGCTTTATTAACGAAAAAAGGAATTCGTCATAACGTATTGAATGCGAAAAACCATGAACGTGAAGCCGAAATCATTACTTCTGCTGGTCAAAGTGGTACGATCACGATTGCAACAAACATGGCTGGACGTGGTACCGATATCAAGCTTGGAGATGGCGTTAAAGCACTAGGTGGTTTAGCGGTTATTGGGACAGAGCGCCATGAATCACGACGGATCGATAATCAGCTTCGTGGTCGTTCCGGTCGTCAAGGAGACGAAGGGGTTACGCAATTCTATCTTTCAATGGAAGATGAATTGATGCGACGCTTCGGTTCCGATAACATGAAAGCGATGATGCAGCGCCTTGGCATGGACGATTCTCAACCAATTCAAAGTAAAATGGTCACGCGTGCCGTTGAATCTGCTCAAAAACGTGTTGAAGGAAACAACTTCGATTCTCGGAAGCAATTGCTTCAATACGATGATGTTCTTCGTCAACAACGTGAAATCATTTACAAGCAACGCTTTGAAGTCCTTGATTCAACAAACCTTCGCAGCATTGTCGAAGAAATGATCAAAGGAGTTATCGCACGCAGCGTTGACGCCCACGCTTCTCTTGGTGAAGACGAAGAGAAATGGAATCTTGAAGGAATCGTCGACTACGTCCACGGAAATCTTTTACCTGAAGGCGATTTAACAACTGCTGATCTTGTAAAAAAAGACCCGGACGAGATGAACGAACTGATTTTTGCCAAGGTTATGGCACGCTATGATGAGAAGGAAGAAGAAATGTCTGACGAACGCATGAGAGAGTTTGAGAAAGTGATCTTACTGCGTGCGGTTGATACAAAATGGACCGACCATATTGACGCAATGGATCAGCTTCGACAAGGAATTCACTTACGCGCATACGGCCAAATCGATCCATTACGCGAATATCAGCATGAAGGATTTGCGATGTTTGAAAGCATGATTCTTGCGATCGAAGAAGATGCTGCAAGATATGTGATGAAAGCAGAAATTCGTCAAAACTTAGAGCGTCAAGAAGTGGCTAAGCCGCAAGCCGTTAACCCAAAAGATGAGGGTGGCAAAGTGACTCAAAAGCCAAAACGCAAACGCCAAGACATCGGTCGCAACGACCCATGCCCTTGTGGAAGCGGCAAAAAATTCAAAAACTGCCACGGTGTCGTGGAAGAATAAATAATTGGGGTCAGGCCCCTTGTGAAATCTTTCACAAAGGAGCCTGACTTCGTTTGTGGAAAAATAAAAAGACATCATGATCAATTTAGGATGATATCTAGCTCCTCTAGGTCATTTAACGAACCATTGCTGGGTTTAATAGGATGCTGGCATCTTGACTCGTCAAATGCTTATCTCAGCAAAACGACCGCTTTACGATTTTTTTTAGAAAGATAAGAAAGCATAAATTTTTTCACGAGTTATTTGGATCTAGTCTCCAAGCGCCAACTGCTCGAGGTCATTTGTCAAATGTTTGCGGTGGGTGGAAACAACCCTCCTCAACATTCGCCAAATGCTTGTCGCAGCTGAACGGGCGCTTTGCGCTTTTCTTAGAAATAACAAATATTTTTAGAGGTGACCATAATGGAATTAGCAGAAATTCGTAATGAGTTAGAAAATACGGCCAAGATCTTGGCTAACTTTAGGGGGTCTCTTTGACTTAGAAGAAAAAGAGGCACAAATTGCAGGATTTGACGAAGAAATGAGCCATCCGGATTTTTGGAACGATCAGCAATCGGCTCAAACGCTTATTAATGAAGCGAACGCTGTAAAAGAACAAGTCCATCAATTTATGGAAATGGTCGAGATGCAAGAAAATCTTGAAGTTTCCTATGAACTCGTGAAAGAAGAACCAGACGAGGAATTACGTCTTGAGCTTGAATCTGAGCTGAAAGAACTAATGGATAAACTGAATGAATATGAACTTCAAATGCTATTAAGTGAAGAATATGATAAGAACAACGCGATCCTTGAGCTTCATCCTGGAGCAGGCGGAACCGAGTCACAAGATTGGGGTTCAATGCTGCTTCGTATGTATACTCGTTGGAGTGAAAAACAAGGCTTTAAAGTCGAAACGATGGACTATTTAGCTGGAGACGAAGCGGGAATTAAAAGCGTGACGCTTCTTATTAAAGGGCACAATGCTTATGGCTATTTAAAAGCAGAAAAAGGCGTGCATCGCCTCGTTCGTATTTCACCTTTTGATGCTTCAGGTCGTCGTCATACTTCATTCGTATCTTGTGAAGTCATGCCCGAATTGTCTGATGATGTTGAGATCGAGATTCGTACGGAGGATTTAAAAATTGATACGTACCGTGCAAGTGGAGCAGGCGGACAGCATATTAATACGACTGATTCAGCTGTACGTATTACTCACATTCCGACGAATGCAATCGTAACATGTCAATCCGAGCGTTCACAGATTAAAAACCGTGAGCATGCTATGAAGATGTTGAAAGCAAAACTTGTCCAAATTCAAATTGAAGAAAAAGAAAAGCAACTGAATGAAATTCGCGGTGAGCAAAAAGAAATCGGATGGGGAAGCCAAATCCGTTCTTACGTATTCCATCCTTATTCAATGGTGAAAGATCACCGTACGAGTACAGAGTCTGGAAACGTCCAAGGCGTCATGGATGGCGACATCAGCCCATTCATTAACGCCTACTTGCGATCAAGAATTCAATAACGATAAGTTGTAAGGGGGGTCAGGCACCATGTGAAATCTTTCACATGGTGCCTGACCCCTTTATTGGCTAGAAAATTTATTGAGCAGAAGAGAAAGAGATGGAGAATTGAAATGCTCCATATAATCTGAGAGTTGCTTAAAAAAGAGAAAAGTCTTTTAGGACCCCTTATTCCATTGGACACATAAATGATGAAAGATTACCCTTGGGACAAGAAAAAACGGATTAAAATGAGGAAGGAATATTGGCCATCGGCGAGTAAACTAGCTTGTAAGGCGAGATAAATCAGCTGTAACGCGAGTAAACCAGCTTGTAAGGCGAGTAACCACGCTGTAACGCGAGTAAACCGAGCCAGCGTGCTCATTTTCAACAAAACCGACCTCATGAATCCGGCTTAAGAGGACTATTTCACATAGAAAGAAAAATCTTTTCACGAAATGGAACAGATTTCAGTTAAAAAGAGGTAATAAAGTTTGGTTAGATGAGAGTTAAGAATATGGGAACGCATCAAACATCAAAATATTTAACATCAGAATCGGATTTTGGCCATCGGCGAGTAAATAGCTTGTAAGGCGAGATAAATCAGCTGTAACGCGAGTAAACCAGCTTGTAACGGCGAGATAATCCACGCTGCAACGCGAGTAAACCGAGCCAGCTGCTCATTTTCAATAAAACCGACCTCATGAATCCGGCATATGAGGACCATTTCACATAAAACAGAGAATACGTCTAGCCAAATCGAAGTAAAAGATTAAAATCGTCACCGAATTTTATTAATTGTTCTTTAAAACACCAGACTAAAGAGGAACCGATGCATGCTTATCAAATAACGAACGTTGGGGTCAGGCACCTTGTTCAGCAACGAACGAGGTGCCTGACCCCATTTATGTGCCCCATTTATGCTTTACTGCGTTACTCTAGTGTTATTTACACGCCTTGGTGTCCATGCTATACTCTGTTCGGCACCTGACAAGGATAGATACTTGTCGAGCATGGAATTTAGTTGAAGGAGTTTTATGAAAATGAAAAAAAGAAATCGATCTTCGAAAGAAAGACATCCAATTGCGAAGGTCTTAATGGAATATCTCGTTATCGTTATCGGGGCAACAATTGTCGGAATTACGTTTAATGCATTTTTGCTTCCGAATGAAGTTGCATCAGGTGGAGTAAGTGGGATCAGTACGATTTTAAATGGTATGTTTGGTTGGAAACCTTCTTATGTACAGTGGGCGTTAAATATACCTTTATTTATTGCTGGACTTATTTTTCTTGGTTACCAATTTGGAATAAAAACACTAGTCGGAACGATTTTTCTTCCATTCGTGGTTAATCGGACTGAAGGTATGGAAGCATGGACACATGATCCGCTACTAGGAGCCCTATTTGGTGGGATTGGTGTTGGTCTCGGAATCGGGATTGTCTTCCGTGGACATGCCTCAACAGGTGGAACAGATCTTGCAGCTCAAATTATTCATAAATACACAGGTTTAACATTGGGTACTTGTGTGGCAATGATTGATGGGTTGATCGTGATCTCAGCTGCGATTGCATTTGGAATCGAAGGTGGACTATACGCTCTTATCGCTTTATTCGTTACGACGAAAGTGATTGATTTTGTTCAAGTTGGACTCGGCCGATCAAAAATGACATTAATTATCACGAATAAACAAGAAGAAGTTCGTGAAAGCATTTTAAGTAAAATTGATCGTGGTGTAACAAAATTGTCCGCTTATGGTGGCTATACGGATGATGAGCGTCCGATTCTTATGTGTGTGGTCGATCAAACCGAGTTCTCGAATTTAAAGTCTGTCGTTAAAAATATTGACCCAAAAGCATTCATTATTGTGACAGATGCAGCAGAAGTATTAGGTGAAGGTTTTAAAAGAGCGTAGTCTTGGTATAATAAAGAAAGTAATCCTCATCGAAGAAGGAGGCTATAAAATGTTTAAAAAATCAATAATAGGTATCTTGCTCGGCAGTTCCCTTATGCTAGCAGCATGTGGTGGAAACGAAACTGCAAAAGAAACCGATGGAAATAACTCAGCTAATGCAGGGAGCGGTCCTGATAAAATCTTTCAAAACAAGTGCTCCACTTGCCATGGTGAAAATTTGCAAGGAGAATTTGGTCCTGCACTTAACAAAATTGGCAGCCAATTAAGTAAAGAAGAAATTTTGAGTACGATTAAAAACGGTAGAGGTCAAATGCCCCCAGGCTTAATAAAAGGGGACGATGCTGAGAAAGTCGCTCAATGGCTCTCTGAGAAAAAATAATGTACTCCGAAACTTGATGACCATTCATCAAGTTTTTTTTCTGAGAAAAATGAAAGAAAAGGAAAAATTTTCAGTTGAATTCTAAAATAATATTTTGTTTTTTTGATTAAAAGCAGATTGTCGAAAAATTTATTCAAAAAAATAATAGTTAACTTACCTAATCATTTACGCAAAAAACCTTGGTGTTATCATTTTTTGTGATTTTTTGTTACACTAGATCGTTTATTGAAATAAAAATGTAATATTATTTTTCCTGACCTGATTGAAATCGAGTGATATAATGACTTTGTGCCATAAATCGAGAAAATATTTTATTCGTAAAGACAGAGAAAGAAAAGGGTCTATTGTCCTTATTTCTTCAACTAAACTAATTGAATGATTTAGAGTAGGTAAAAACTTCTAAGAATCGACAGACAAAAAAGAGATTTAGGTGGTAAAAAATGATTCAAATGAAAAATGTAGTGAAAAAGTATCCAAATGGAATTGTCGCTGCGAATGGATTTAATGTACATATTAAACAAGGTGAATTCGTTTATGTCGTTGGTCCAAGTGGAGCAGGCAAATCGACTTTCATTAAAATGATGTATCGGGAAGAAAAGCCGAATGAAGGTTCCATTATCGTTAATGGTGTTGATCTTGCGAAGTTAAGAAACAAGCGAGTTCCTCATTTAAGAAGAAACATCGGCGTGGTATTTCAGGACTTTAAATTACTTCCGACACTTACAGTATATGAAAATGTAGCATTTGCTTTAGAAGTAATCGAAGAGCCGCCACATCTGATAAAAAAACGTGTCATGGAAGTACTTGACATGGTTAGCATCAAAGGAAAGGCTCGAATGCTTCCAAACGAATTATCTGGTGGAGAACAACAACGCGTATCGATTGCTCGTTCGATTGTTAATTCTCCAAAGCTAGTAATTGCGGATGAACCAACTGGGAATCTAGATCCTGAGACTTCTTGGGAGATTATGAGTTTATTTGAAAAAATCAATGAAGCTGGCACAACAATCGTGATGGCTACTCACAATAAAGAAATTGTAAACTCGATTACCCGACGAGTGATTGCCATCGAAGGCGGTCGCATTATCCGTGACGAGCAGCGAGGTGAATACGGCTATGAAAATTAGTACGATGGTCCGTCACTTACGCGAAAGTTTAAAGAGTTTAAGTCGAAATGGTTGGATGACATTTGCTTCGGTAAGTGCCGTTACAGTAACCTTGCTTCTTGTAGGTGTTTTTATTGTATTGATGCTCAATATGAATAATATTGCAAACGATTTAGAAAAAGACGTGGAAATTCGCGTTCATCTTGAATTAAATACGTCAAAAGATCAAATAAGTGTTTTAAAACAACAAATTAATCAAGTTTCAGGAATCGACAGTGTGAAGTTTTCATCAAAGGAAAACGAATTGCGGAATTTAGTCGAGGATATGGGAAGCGATTTTAAGTTATTTGAACAAGACAATCCTCTCTATGATGTGTTTATTGTGAAAGCGAAAGATCCACTTCAAACAAAGATCATCGCGCACAAGATTGATCAGTTGCCACATACGAAGAGTGCCATATATGGTGAAGCAAAAGTAGAAAAACTATTTCATGTTTTGAAGATTGCAAGAAACGTTGGTCTCGTATTAATCGTGGGATTACTTTTTACGGCAATGTTCTTAATCTCCAATACGATTAAAATTACGATCGTCGCAAGAAGAAAAGAAATCGAGATTATGAAATTAGTAGGTGCTACGAACTGGTTCGTACGTTGGCCCTTCATATTTGAAGGATTATGGTTAGGAATACTCGGTTCGATCATTCCTATTACGATCGTCTCGGTCGGCTATTCGTATTTACACCAATGGCTAGCTCCGAGATTAACCAGTCATTTCATTCAGATATTAAACGTTACCCCTTTTATATACGAAGTAAACGCCCTTATTTTAATAATGGGCTGCCTAATCGGAGTTTGGGGAAGCTTCATGTCCGTTCGTAAGTTTTTAAGAGTTTAATCGAGTCATTTAGTAATCGAATTTTAGTATAACGATCGTTCTGGATACGGCCCCTAGAGCTGAACAGTTCCTTCGTACATTAGAGATAAAAATTGAGAAGATTTGAAAGGGGTATTTCTAGTTGAATAAACGTTCAATCTTAACATTATCATTTGCAGCAACACTCGCTTTGGGAAGTTTCTCTACATTTGGACAAGTTACACATGCGGAGTCAATGGATTCGTTAAAAAACAAACAACAAAATGTTCAAGAGAAAAAGAGCGAGGTAAACAAGAATATTCAATCGAAAGACCAACATATTATTGATGTCATTAATAAACAAAAAGCACTGAAAAAACAAATTATGACGTTAGATGCTAAAATCAACAGCACAAACGATCGTATTGCAGAAAAAGAGAAACAAATTATCGATACGACAAAAGATATTGAACAACTTAAAGCAGAAATTGAAGTTTTGAAACAAAAAATTGCTCAACGCAATGAACTATTGAAAGACCGTGCACGTTCGATGCAACAACAAGGAGGATCTGCAAACTACCTCGATGTATTACTAGGGGCAGAAAGTTTTGGTGATTTCCTTGATCGTGCATCTGCAGTAAACACATTAGTGAATGCTGACCGTGAAATCATGGAAGAACAAAGACATGATCAAGATTCTTTAGAAAAAAAACAAAAGCAAGTTGAAGATAAATTAGCAGAAATTCGTGCGAGTAAATCGAAACTTTTAAGCTTGAAAAGTGATCTTTCTACGCAAAGAGGAAGTAAAGATGCACTTATCACACAATTAGCAGCACAAGAAAATGAATTGAAAAAACAAAAAATTACTCTTCAAGTAGAAGAAGAAGATTTAACGAAAATGGATGCATCTATTTCGAATCAAATCATCGCAGAACAAAGCCGTTTAGCTGAACTAGCTAGACAAAAAGAGTTAGAACACCAACGTCAACTCGAAGCTCAACGCAAAGCTGAAGCTGAACGTGTAGCACGTGCAGCAGCAGAGCAAGCACGTCAAGAGGCTGCTAAGGCGAAAAGATCAGCAGCACGTTCAAGAGCAACAGCAGCTCCTTCAGCACCTGAACCAGAACCAGTTGCTAGTAAACCAACAACTATAGCAGCACCTCAATCAACCGGTACTTGGACACGTCCTGCACCTGGTTACATCTCAACGGAAATGGGTTATGACGTTGTTGAAGGAAAGCCGCGTTACCATTTTGGACTTGATATTGCTGCATCAGGGTATGTGCCAGTCGTAGCAGCTGCTGATGGTTATATATTTGCTACCAAGCCAGAAAGCCAAAGTGGTGGTTACGGGAATGAAGTAATGATTACTCATTCTATTAATGGCCGCACAATGACAACTGTTTATGGTCACTTATCTTCTTGGAGTGTTTCACCTGGCCAATATGTTCAAAAAGGACAAGTTATTGGGATCATGGGAAGTACAGGATTCTCTACAGGACAGCATTTGCATTTTGAAATTCATGAAGGTACTTGGAATGCAGCGAAATCTAATGCTGTGAATCCTCGCAAATATATAAACTTTTAACTCGAAAACTTCCAAAGCCTTCTGATGGCTTTGGAAGTTTTTTTAATAGTAGAGATAGAAGTGAGCATAGACGTATACACCACGAATAAATACTTATAAAATGGGTATAGAAATGTATAATATAAATATGGACTTTGGTTTACAGTAGATAGTATTAATAGTCAAAAATAGATTCTTCTTTCAGTACGAAAAGGGAATGAATAATGAACTTTACAAAGGTGATTACTCGTCTTTGTTTTTGGCTATGTTAGCGGATGTTGTTGATTAGAAGAAAAGTGGAGTGCTCCTTTTTTTAGATATTCAATCTTTAGAAAATGAACTTTTTTAGTGCTATCGTGGTTTTTCATGATGAGGATCACGCGTTGATCCGCGGAATACAAGTTGTTTTACTGGATGTCAAAAAATAACATGATCCTTTAACAAAGTCTTGTTATTTAAAAGTGATTTTTTTATGCTGCAAAGGTTCATACATAAGTGTCATACATACTCCATTTTGGTTTGACATAGAGCCTGTGGGTAAATTCACAGATCCCTTTAGTGTCTGGCCATGCAAAAGCAGATATCATCTCATCTCTCCTTGCAATTCTGTAAATTGTTTTTTTGGTTGAAAGATATTGAGAAGAAAACGTGGATTATACATACGAAGTAAATTTTTATTATGACTAAGGAGATAGTGAATTGGACTTCTTAATTGGTTATTTAGAGCAATATGGTTATCTTGTTCTATTCATCTCTCTCATGTTAGAACTTATTGCACTCCCTCTTCCTGGTGAATTATTAATGGGGTACAGTGGTTTTTTAGTCTATAAGGGTGATCTGAATTGGATCTTATGCATTTTAGCAGCAGGATTAGGGAGTTGCCTTGGTATGACCATTTCTTATTGGATTGGTCATTCTCTCGGGCATCGTTTTTTTGAAAAACATGGTAAGAAAATTCATATGGGTCCAGAACGATTGGAAAAAATATCGTTGTGGTTTAGCAAATATGGAAATAAAGTCATTGTGATTGCGTACTTTATTCCGGGCATTCGTCATATCACGGGATATTTTTCAGGTTTAACGAGACTCCCATTTAAAACGTATCGGAAATACGCGTTTCTTGGTGCCTTCGTATGGGTGTCGGTTTTCATTTCAATTGGAAAATTGCTGGGTGATCAATGGGATACTTTTCACGAGTCGGTTAAGAAATACTTCGTTTTTGCTGGAATTATCGTAGGAGCTGTTTTATTTGTCGTACTTATATACCGACAAAATCGTCACGAAATTCATGGGACAATCTTATTGATGTTAAACCAGTTTTTCAGCCATCTTCATTCGAGAAGGAAAGTAGCTATTTTATTAGGAGGCATTGCACTCGTCACCGTTGCTCTAATTGCTTTAATGGGAGGGATCATTCAAGACTTTATTGCAGGAGAATTCCTCGATTTCAATCAGGTTGTGTCACTATTAGTCCCGTCCATTTTTACTTCACAATGGAAGCCGGTGATGAGTCTCTTTACTTTTGTCGGTTCTAATCCATTTTTAATTTTCATGGTTGTCTTTACGTTTGCTCTGATTTTATGGAGAGGACAAAATAAGATGCTTGAAATTAGCATGTTTGTCATTATTTTTGCAGGTGGAGAATTGTATGAAGAAGCTCTGCGTATACTGTTTCACAATTGGGAGCCAGCAACAGGTTCATTTTTAATTGGTCTCCCTTATGGCTTTCCGAATGAACAATCTTTATCTGTCATGATTATTTTTGGAGGGTGGCTCTATATCGTTTTTCGAAATAGTAGACGGGCATGGGTTCACAGTTTTACTGCCGTTTTAACGATTGCTGTCTTATTGATGATTGGAGTCAGCCGCATCTATTTCTCCGCAGAAGTACCAGGCTATATCGCAGCAGGATACGTTTTTGGAGCAGTATGGTTGGGTGTTAATTTTCTCTTACTCGAAATTTTTCGGATACTTGAGGAATCGAAATTTGGAACCTGACCCGAATAATAGAGGCCAGACCCCTTGTTCAAAACGGAACAAGGGGTCTGGCCTCTATTATTATTTTAATTTCTCTATCGGTAGATCAGCAGCCTCTTCTTGTCCGCCATCTTCTGGAATGTTAAATGGGGTTGTTTTTCTCACATTGGATGTTTCCGATGAGTACGAAGCTTCTAATACTGCGCCAGGATCAATTTCTAAGACAGTATTTTTCAATCGTGGATACATAAAACGATTACTAATGCAATAAATGATGTACCTTTCGTCGCCTGAATGGCCACCTCTTGCTTTAAGATAAGTGATAGACAGATTCAAATCGTCCATTAATGCATCGCCTATTTCATCAATTTTTTTCGAAATGATCATAACAGATTTAGACTGGTTCAGTCCATCCAACAAAAAGTCGATCATTTTCATTACAATATAGTAGATCGCCATTGAGAACATCGCTTTTTCGAGTGAAAAGACAATAGCTGCTCCAATGAGGATAAACGCATTACTTCCAAGTAAAAAAGAGCTGATCGGAATTCTGTAATGGTTATTAATCCAAACAGCAAGCATTTCTGTGCCGTCGATCGCTCCACCGAGTTTGACTACAATTCCAACGCCTAACCCAATTAGAACGCCACCATATAAGACAATTAATATATCAGAATTTGTGATGGCGGGGACATGTTTAAGAACAATCAACCCGATGGACATCACAACATTCGCATAAGCCGTTCTGATTACAAATTTTCTCCCAACCTCTTTAGCGGTAAACGCTAATATAAGAGAATTTAGAAGGAGGAATACAAGGAAAATGGGCCATCCCAATACATGATTGGCCATAATTGCGATCGCTGTCACGCCCCCATCGACGAGACCGTTCGGAGATAAAATAAGTTCGATTCCGGCAGCCGCGATAATAGAGCCGATCGTTAAAAATAAGTATTCTAAAAACCGTTTCATCGTTGTCCTCCTAAGCTTTCCTCTGTTCATTATAATAAAAAGGGGAAAGAAAGGCACACGATAAGACTTTAGTGCATTGAAGTCATATAAGTTGAAATATCTTCAGAATTGTGAAAAAATAAAGAGAAAAGACTTGATAGGAAAAGGAAAGGATGAAGCGATGAGTATTTTGCCAGATCAATTACTTGAAGATATTAAGCATCCACGATTACCATTTAAAGTATTAATCAAAAGAGCGTTATTTATTATTTTAGGTGCCATTCTTATGGGAATTGGGTTAGAAGAATTCCTCGTTCAAAACAATATATTAGATGGAGGGATTGTTGGTATATCGATTATCCTTTCATATGTTACAGGGTGGAAATTAGGCCTCATTATCTTTATCCTCAACATCCCATTCTTTTACCTTGGTTATAAGCAAATTGGAAAAACATTTGCTTTATCCTCGCTTTTAGCTGTCACTGTGCTTTCTCTCACAACTGGATTTCTACATGATTTACCTGTTTTTACAGACGATCTATTGCTTGCAACCGTTTTTGGTGGGATCACAATTGGAATCGGTGTAGGTTTAGTAATACGAAACGGTGGTTCACTAGATGGTACAGAAATATTGGCGATTATGATCACAAAGAGATCACCATTTTCAGTTGGTGAGATTATTATGTTTTTCAATATTTTTATCTTCGTACTAGCTGGCTTCGTTTTCACTTGGGACCGCGCGATGTATTCCATTATTACGTACTTCGTTGCGTTTAAAACAATTGATGTGGTGATCCAAGGATTTGAGGATACAAAGTCTGCTTGGATTATTAGTGAAGAATACCGCGCAATTGGAGAAGCGATCATTGCACGTTTAGGAAGAGGCGTTACCTATTTATCTGGAGAAGGCGCTTATACGGGTGATAATAAAAAAGTGATTTTCTGTGTTGTTTCGCGTTTAGAAGAAGCAAAATTGAAGTCAATTATTGAAGAAAAGGATCCAACTGCTTTCCTAGCGGTTTCGAGTATTTCAGAAGTTCGCGGAGGGCGCTTTAAGAAAAAGGATATCCATTAAAAAAAGAGAATTGCCAAGTGGCAATTCTCTTTTTTTATGTCTTTTACACTTTTTCATTCATTCGAGAATGTATCAGTGTTTCGACTTTTCTTAGTAAAATGTTGGCGGTTCGTAATGATCATCCGAGCGTCGACTACGCTGACGCGTTTTGTTCGAAGGGTCATCTTCCGTATTAGGTGAATCTGTTTGAGACTCATCTGATTCAAAAGGTGGAATGATTTGTTCATTTCCCCAAGAGTCAAGCTCTGGCTTTGTGACAGGATCTTCATTTGTCTGATTCGCATGATCGGTATAAGAACGGAATTGACCGTGCTCGTCTAACAGACCTTCGTCCTCATTCATCGGATCATTGTCATAAGGAGGAGTAACAGTTGATTCATCAGGTCGAAAATCAGATGATTCAAAGGTCGTTGAAGGTTCCTGCATATTACGTTCTTTTTCTTCACGTTCAAATTGTTTTTGTTTGCTGTCTTCTTTCATTTTTTCTACAGCTTCTTGATCGATTTCGGTTGAGTCGATTTTTTTCTCCAGACGGTTAAGGTAATTGGAAGCTACATTTTTTCCGCCAAGTCCAAAAGCCAATCCAAAAGCTAGTGCTACTCCACCCAAGATCAAAATAAATGCAGAGTTTACAATTGTAGCAGCTACACCTAATTGGTCAAGTGCCATAAAGAATGCCAATGCAACAATGGTATATTTTGCGATCGATGCTAATAGTGTAAAATCAGGACCCGTTAAAATATTCATAAGTACTTTTTTCACAATGTTTCCTAAGAAAAGTCCTAGCGCAACGATCACAATCGCTGCAAGAACATTTGGCAAGTAAGCAACTACTGCCGTTGCCATTGTGACCAAGAAGTTTAATTTGACAAGTTGTAACGCTTCAACCACAAATAGCAATACTACGATGACGTGTACCAAATAACCTACTAGTTGAGAAGCGGTCATTCTACCGGCAGTTGGCTGCCAGCTGCCGAGCGTCATATTGTGAGTAATCGAATTGAAACCAAGTCGTGATAATAAATCTGTCACAATCGTTGCGACCCATTTACCAATCCAAATTCCAACGAGAATAAGGACAACCGCAATCACAATATTTGGAATCATCGTGATGATCGTATTCAACATTCTAATCGCGGGTTCAGTAATGCCACGGATATTTAATTTTTCTAATGCTGAGATGACAACTGGGATCAAAATCAGCACATAAATGATGGTTCCGATAATCGATGAAAGTGTAGTTCCTTGAAATAATTTGCTCATATTTAAGCGGTGGACAAGCTTTTCTGTTCCAATGGCTAATAAGAAATTTGTCACAATATCACGAACGATTTTTGCTACAATCCATCCAATTAATAAAATAAGAGCAGCAGCAAATAATTTAGGAATGAAAGCAAGAATGCTTGCAACCATATGACTAAATGGTCCAGATACTCCAGTGATATTAAGAGCATTCAATACACCAGGAATGAACATTAATAAGACAAGATAGAAGACTAATTTAGCTGCATTATCAATATAGGTAGCAGCCTGCACTTCATCGCTTGCAAATTTCCCTTTTTGTAGCCATTCTCTCGCAGCAACCCTGCGTCCTACTTTAATAATGAACATACGGAGAACGGAAGCGATTACCCAAGCCAATAATAGGATGAGAGCTGCTTTTAAAACGTTAGGAATAAATCCAAGCATTGTAGAGAGCATAGTAACAAGAGGTGAAGCGATGAAATTTAAACTTAAAATATTAAAGAATAAAATAAAGACGAAAACAAGAATGAGGTAATAAACAACTTTTCCAATAATTTTTTCTGGAGGATATTTGGAACGTGATCCTTGGAAATTAGCAAAAAATTTATTATCCCATTTCGTTCTTTTTAATAAATTTTCTACAAGACCTCCAATTGCTTTAGCAAGTAGCCAACCTACCAATAATACAATGAGTGCAATAATTAAATTTGGTAATCCAGTTAGGTAGCTATCCCACGAATTCCATGTGTAAGCATTGTTCATATTGAACCTCCTGTTATTTAGTTTTACTATTTCCCTTTACCTACTATTCAAGCGATTTAAACTCCATTAATGAAAAATAATGTTATTTTTTGAAAGGATGGGTAGTGAATGAAAATAATACGGTTTGTATGTGTAAGTTTTTTCTTAGTGATTAGTGGATGTGGAAATTCAACCGCCAATTCAAGAGTAAACGATACGAAAAAAGTGGAGGACATGCCTGCATTGAAAAACGTTCAGACTAAATCTGATTTCTCAATCCCAAATTTAAATGGTCAAATGATCGACTTTTCTAAAATGAAGGAAAAGAAAATTGTCCTAAATTTTTGGGCGACATGGTGTCCGCCATGCAAAGAAGAAATGAAAGATCTTGAAGCATTTTATCAAATTGAAAGGAACAAAAAGGATGGCGTTGCTTTAATTGGAGTTAACTTGACGACACAAGAATGGAGCCAAGGATCGGTAGGTAATTATGTTGCTGATCAAAAATTAACGTTTCCAATCGGACTCGATATTGATGGAGAATTCACTAAGAAATTTGGTATTCAAGCATTGCCAACAACGATTATTGTCGATGAGCATTTAAATGTTCTAAAAAAACACATTGGACCACTAACTTTACCGGCACTACAAGAACTATTGGCTGAAACGAATTGAAGTGGGAGATCAAAAGAAAGGGGGAGAAGGAAGGTGCCTGGCACGAGCCCGGCACCTTACTACCTCCTTCCCCAAAAAAACAATCCATTCTTTGTCATTTTCAAATCGACAGAAGCTTTCAAAAAGTCTATAATGATTTCAATTAGAAAGAGGGGAATAATCGATGAAATTTGAAACAAAAGTCGTCCATAGTCAATTAAAACATAGTGATCCCATACATAGTAAAGTAACACCTATTTATCAAACTTCTGCTTTTTCATTTGAATCTCTTGAGGAATTGGAAGAGTATTATGAAGGTGAAGGAAACTATTTGTATTCACGCATGGGAAATCCGAATACGGATGAACTAGGTCATGCAGTTGCTCTATTAGAAGGTGCCCCATCTGGCGTGGCTGCTTCTTCTGGGATGGCCGCGATATTAGCAGGTGTTCTTGCCGTTACAAAAAATGGAGACCATGTGATTGCAGCAGAAGATCTTTATGGCGGCACATACCATATGTTGAATGCAGAATTAAAGTCGTTTGGAATCGAAACAACGTTCGTCGATTTTAGCGATGAAAAACTGATTAAAGCTGCGATTCAAGAAAATACAAAACTCATTATTAGTGAAACCATTACAAATCCTTTTTTAAGAGTAGAATGTGTGGAGAAAGTTGCTGAGATTGCTACGGAGCATGGACTGATTTCGATGCTTGATAATACATTTGCGACACCGTTTCTATTACAACCTTTTACGAATGGAATTGACTTAGTCGTTCATAGTGCGACTAAATATATCGGCGGGCATAGTGATGTAACAGCAGGTGTATTAGTGGGAAGAAAAGATCTCATTGACAACGCAAAGGCGCGCATCACCCAACTAGGATCCAATCTTAGTCCGATTGAAGCATGGCTTGCATGTAGAGGCTTAAAAACGATGGCACTTCGAATGAAGAAACAATGTGAGAACGCTTTTAGTGTTGCTGAAAAGTTAGCGAAGCATCCATCTGTTTTTCGTGTTTATTATCCAAGATCGGTATCTGAAAAAGGGAATGGTGCGATCTTAACGATTGAATTAGAAGAAACATGTGACATTTCACGCTTTTTTAGCGGATTAGGTTGGATTAAAATTGTGCCAACGTTAGCTGGTGTAGAAACCTCTGTTTCTTACCCAATTGGTACATCACATCGAGCTCTTCCAATTGAAGCTCAAAAAAAATTAGGAATCAATTCGCAAGTTGTGCGTATATCTATAGGGATAGAAGATGCGGAAGATATTACGGCGCAATTTATTAAAGCGTTAGAACGATCCGAAACATTTTGACGGAATCGTTCAACGATTAAATATTGTATCGCTATAATCTTTTTTAACGTGTGAAATCACTCTGTTCTTTCAATTGCATAGCTCTTATCTAGAGTGGCGGAGGGACTAACCCCGATGAAGCCCGGCAGCCAATCTGTGAATTCAACAAAGAATGGTGCCAATTCATACAGATCAATTGATCTGAAAGATAAGAGGAGAACCATACTTTTTCTGCCCTCTTCTTAGGAAGGGGGTTTTTTGCTGTTCCCTTATCCTTCTCTTTCGATCCATCAACATCAATTCTGCATAAACCTATTCATTTTCAATCCGTTTTTCTTAATAATAGGCAGTCTTATTTAAAATAGTTAGCATCACATATCTTGTCCTCTTTCTTCATATATATAGGTATATAAAAAGACTCCTGATTTAGATGGGAGTTTTCCTTTTTGAAGAAAGAGAGGGAATTAGTGATGCCGAAGAAGTGGATGGCTTGGATTGTTGGTTGTTCCTTGCTAATGGGAACGGTTGGGGTAGGGATCGGAATGCAGGTGGAAGAAAAAAGAATGGAACCAATTGCACACAAAGTAGAAGAAAAGCAAGAGATAGGAAGCAGTGATCTTGAAAAAATTAATCAAACCTACCAACTAATTGAAAAAGAATACGTTCACAAAGTGAGCAAAGGGAAATTGCTAGCTGGAGCGCTAGATGGGATGATGCAAAGCCTGGATGATCCTTATTCTGTTTATATGGACGCAAGAACGGTCTCACAATTCAAACAATCGCTCGATTCTTCATTTGAAGGAATCGGTGCGGAAATCTCTATGAAAGATGGCGTACTCCTGATCGTTTCACCGATGAAGGGTTCACCAGCTGAAAAAGCGGGGCTCCGTCCAAATGATCGTATCCTTTCCATAAATAAGATTTCTGTGAAGGGGATGGATATCTACGAAGCCACTTCGAAAATCAAAGGCAAAAAAGGATCATCTGTAAAATTAGAGATTGATAGAAAAGGGGTGCCTAAGCCTCTGACTCTCTCAGTAAAAAGAGATGATATCCCTCTAGAAACGGTCCACTCTAAAATGATTAAACATGGTGAAAAAGAGTTAGGCTATATTCAACTAACAACTTTCTCGGAAAATACCGCCAAAGACTTCAAAAAACAATTGGACGAACTTGAAAAGGAGAAAATGGATGGCTTAATCTTAGACGTACGAGGAAATCCAGGCGGTTTACTTTCAAGTGCAGAAGGTGTTTTAAAAGAAATGGTAACAAAGAAAAATCCATTATTTCAAATTGAAAAACGTACTGGAGATACAACCTCATATTACTCCGAATTAAATAAGCGTAAAGATTATCCAATCGCTGTCCTTGTAGATGAAGGAAGTGCTTCCGCATCAGAAATTGTTGCTGGTGCACTGCAGGAAGCAGAAGGGTATCCGTTGATTGGAACAAAAACATTCGGAAAAGGAACGGTGCAGCAAACACTACCTTTAGGAGATGGAAGTGAACTCAAGCTAACGATGTTTAAATGGAAAACACCGAATGGCACATGGATTCATGGAAAAGGTATTGAACCAACCATTGCTGTAAAACAACCAAGCTATTTTCACCTTACCTCTTTTGAATTAGAGAAAGACTTGAAAAAAGATATGAACAGTGAAGAAGTAAAAACGATACAAGAAATGCTACAGGCAGACGGACTCGATCCTGGTCGTTCAGATGGTTACTTTAATAAAAAAACTGAGCAAGTCGTGAAACAGTATCAATTAAAACATAAATTCCCTGTCACAGGTAAGGTGGATCGGGTCACCTTGCACTCATTAGAACAAAGCATCAAAGAAAAAATGGAATTACCTCAAAATGATCTGCAGCTTCAAAAAGCAATTGGATACTTTGAATAGATTATTATGTTCGTCATAATAGGAGCCAGATCCCGTGTGATATCTTACATAGGGGGTCTGGCTCCTAACATTTCCTGTCGGTTTATTTCCCGGGAAAGAATGGAATGTCGAATGCAATATTTTTCCGAGTACACTGCAGCGTAAAATGGTGAAAATAGACATAGGTTTTATGGGTTTGATTTGATAGAATAGTGAGTAATACATATATCGGTAATGAAATTATTTGATAGACTTGAAATAAGAAAGAAGGGGAGTTTGTGTGGCAAGAGTGGAGTATTGAATTATTGAAAGGGATTGGGAAATTATTTATCCATCCGCTTTTTTATTTATCGATCGTTCTCGCACTAGTAGCAGGATACAGAAGAGTTAAAAGAGAAAGAAAAGACTTTCATGTTCGGGTCCATAGTGGTTATACGGAATTGAAGGCGCTTTTTCCTTTTGGGATAATCGCGGGCATTTTATTATCAATCCTTTCAGTTGGAATAGGGATAACTGTTCCTTTTGGAGCGATTGTCGTTGTAGGTGTCCTAATGTTATTCGTAGCAGCTAGCGGTTTTTATCGATTTCTATCTACTGCCTATACCATTGGTTTTTCTTTTTTTATTCTCATGTTCCTCTCTACTTTTAAAGATCAAGTGAATTGGATTCCATCTTGGTTAGGCAAAGTTGAAATGGGGCAGCTAACGACGTTGATCATACTAAGTAGCTTATTGATTATTGTCGAAGGAATTTTCATGATGAATAGAGGCGCACAAAAGACAAGTCCTCAAATCATTAAAAGTCCGAGAGGTTTTAATGTAGGTGCGCATCTTTCTCAAAAAATCATGCTTGTTCCCATTGTTGTATTATTTCCAGCAGGTCCGTTCGTTTCAAGGTTTGATTGGTGGCCCATTTTTCATCTAGGTTCTTTTGAATTTAGTTTTGTTTGTTTACCTTTCTTAATTGGCTTTAGGCACATTGTTAAAAGTACATTACCTAATGTAGCGATGAAGCAGTTAGGTATTCAAACAACCTGGATCGGTATTTTGTCTTTCATTGTCTCGGTAGGAGCATACTTCTATCCGATTCTTGCCATTATTTCTGTGGCTATTGCGATGATCGGAAAGGAATGGGTGGCTTACCGTCACCGCGTTCGTGAAGAAATGAGTGCTTCTTATTATTCTCGTCAACCTAAAGGAATGATGGTTTTAGATGTATTACCAAATTCCCCAGCTGATAAAATGGCTCTTAGCATTGGAGAAGTCATTGAAAAAGCAAATGGAATCGTTGTTGAAAATGAAGAAGATTTTTATCGTGCATTGGAGCGTAATCGTGCTTATTGTAAATTAGAAGTGATTGACACGAATGGACAAATTCGTTTCGTACAACGCGCTCTCTATGAGGGTGAGCATTATGAACTCGGTGCATTATTGATCGGTGAGAAAAACCGAGAGCAATGGAAAGCGACGTTGCATTAAAAATGTTTTGGGACCGGACCAAATGTGGAATTTTTCACATGGTGTCTGGTCCTAAATTTTTTTCTTGATATTTTCATTCGTTGAGAGTATAATTCGATGAGTTAATATCTTTACTATGAAGATATTCGGATGACGAGATATAAAGGTGATTAATGATGGAGAAAGTTTCGAACGGAATTATGGATGAAATCGCTCAACATTTTTATGAAATGGGCCGATATATCAGTAAGAAAATGGGGAAAGGAGATTCTTCTCTCACTTCGCCACAATTTTTCATTTTATATAATCTCTTTATTAGTGGAAAATCGACTGTTTCTTGTTTGGCAGAGGTTTTGGCTCTTACTTCTGGTGCGACCACAACAGCGGTTAATCGCCTGGTCGAGGCAGGGTTTTTAAATCGGAATCGAGATCAAAATGATAGACGTGTTGTTTGGTTAACTTTAACTGACACAGGTCAAGAAATGATGAAGGAATTTCATCAATGTCGATCTGAAGTATGGAGAGAGATGTTTGAAGAATTTAGTGAAACAGAACTTTTCCAATTTCTAACACTGCTTAAAAAGCTAAAGAGAGATTGATAGAAGAAAGCAAGAACGAATTATCTAGGTGGGCCTTTTATTTTTGTTTAGTAGTTCAATAAGTTAACTATTATAGAAATGAAGGATTTCCGCATCAAAGAGATTCATATACTTAAATTTAGAGGTGAGAAAGATGGAACATTTAGAACAAAAACAAAAAATTACGATCATGATTGCGATTATGAGTGCGATGTTTTTCGCAGCAGTCAATCAGACGATCGTAGGAAATGCATTACCAACCATCATTTCAGATCTTGGAGGGATGGATTATTATAGCTGGGTATTCACCATTTATATGCTGACTTCTTCCATTACAACGATTTTAGTTGGGAAATTGTCTGACATTTACGGACGAAAGCCGTTTTTATTAATTGGGATCATCATCTTTATGATCGGTGCGTTTTTAACAGGTACTTCACAAAATATCTCGCAAATTATTACGTATCGCGGTATCCAAGGTTTAGGCGGCGGGATGATCATGTCGACAGCCATTACATCTGTTGGAGACCTTTTCTCTCCACGTGAACGTGGGAAATGGCAAGGAGCAATGGCTGGAGTATTTGGTCTAGCAAGTGTATTTGGTCCGACGTTAGGTGGATACATTGTCGATCATTTTGAATGGAAGTGGGTATTTTGGGTATTCCTACCACTTGGCTTAGTAGCATTTGTATTAATTATGCGCTTATTTCCTTCTGTAGAGAAAAAAGCAGGTGAAAGCGTCGATTACATTGGTTCGTTTTTCTTAACAACGACAATTGTTCCGATGTTACTTGCTTTTTCATGGGCAGGAACGAAATATGATTGGGGATCTTCTCAAACGTTTTCGCTATTTGGAGCGGCCATTGTTTCACTCATCATTTTTATCATGGTAGAACGAAAAGTGAAAACACCCATTATTCCTTTGTATTTATTTAAAAATAGTATTTTCACTTTGTCTAACATCATCGGTTTTTCGATTAGTATCGCAATGTTTGGGAGTTCGATGTATGTCCCATACTATGTCCAAGGGGTGTTAGGATTTACACCTACTCACTCAAGTTTCATTACGATGTCGATGACACTTGGGCTTGTTGTAGCGAGTGCAATTGGTGGTCAAATTATTACGCGTACAGGTAAATATAAAATCCAAGCGCTAGTAGGGTTGACTTTGACTACGATTGGGATGTTTATGTTAAGCACCATGGATCAAAATACTGGGCAATTCCAACTTGTCTCCTATTTAGTCTTGGTCGGATTTGGTCTTGGAGTCGGAAATACTGTTTTTACACTGACCGTCCAAAATGCTGTTGATCAAAAACTACTAGGTGTTGCCACAGCGAACTCTCAACTATTTCGTTCTCTCGGAGGGACAGTGGGAGTAGCGGTTATGGGGACACTCTTAAATTCTCGTATGGCGGATAAAATGGGTGATTTAGCAAAGACAAACACAGCACCCGTGCCACCTGAAATGAAGGACCAAGCGAAAGCATTTATGAATCCGCAAATCCTTCTCGATCATACGAAACTACATGCGATTCAGGGGAAACTTCCTGCAGAAATGCAAGATTACTTCAGTTCAATGGTTCATACGTTACAAAGTGCTTTAAGCTCTGCATTATCAGGAGTCTTTTTCCTTGCAGCATGCGTCGTTATTTTCGCAATGTTCTTAGCACTATTTTTAAAAGAAATTCCTCTTCGCGGTACGTATAACGCGAAAGTGAAAAAAGAAAAGACTTCTCAAAAAGAATCGCTTAAAGTTCAATCGACAAGCAAATAACTTTCTAGTCATAAAAAAGAATATGGCCACCGTTTGAAAAAGAGGGTTTGAAATGAAAAATGAAAATTTCCAAAGCTACATTGATTTAATCGAGCGAAATTATCATCAAGTGACTCAAAGCTTCTTGAAGGGTGTGCAGCACATTCTTCAAGAACTAGAACTCAATATGAATGAAATGCGCATTTTAAAGATGCTCGACAAGAACGATAATCAAAATTCTTCCGCGATAGCAAATGAAATTAGTGTGTCCAATAGTCATTTGACTTCGTTAACAGATTCTCTTGTTTGCAAAGGGTTTCTTTTACGAGAAAGATCAAGTAAAGATCGTCGTGTTGTGGAGTTTTCGATTACATCGTCTGGACGTGAAATGGCAAAGAAAGTAGAAAGTCAAATCTCGGATTATTTATATGAAAAATTCAAAGTACTTTCAATTCAGGAAATGGATTCATTAAATCGAATCTATGAAAAATTGAAATAAACTACGCTTTAATAGAAGGGCTATTCAGAAAGTCAGTGAAAACTGGCAGACGGGTAGCCTTTTTTTTTGACCGTTACGTATGCGAGTACGGATCTTCCACGATCTCAACGGATATGGCTTTCTCCGTGGTATCGTCTGCCTCGTTTTCCCGCAGTGGTGGCGAAAATGATGGAGAGAATTTATTAAACACGCATGAAAAATTTACACAAAAAAAGATCCTTCTTATTTATAACGGGTTCGGTTCAGGAAGAGAAAAGTACAAATAACAAGTAAATTCGGTAATGTTTTAGCAAATCATTCGACCGTTAAATAAGACCTGAAATAGCAAGTAATTAGCAAAGAAAAACACTTGGAGATATCACCAAGCATTTTTCTTCTTTTTTACTGTCCCAGTGCTTCTAATAATCCACCATCATCTATATTTCTGATGATTGATATTTCCCCATTGTCATTGAGGTTAATTCTTCCAGTAACGTTGGCGGTGTTTGTTCGTTCATCTTTATTGTACTTCACTTTTACTTCGTAACTGTAGGCAGCATTTTCATTGCCATCTATCTTTTGTATGTCAATGTTCGTTGGCTCTAATTGATACCCGTTTTCATAAGCAAACCTTAGATAGGTTAATACCCAATTTTTATTAACAAATTGTTCTAAGTCTGCAACAAGCGGCTTATAGTTTTCTTCTGCGTACGCTTGTAATTCAGGTGGATATGCCCCCTCTTGTTCAAATGCATTTATTAGTTCATCATTAGGTCCTGTGAATTCATTTTCCAAGTACGTATGAATGGTTTTCACATCATCCCTTCCATTATCTTTAGGAGAACTGCAACCGACGACCAAAACAAAAAATAGTGCTAAAGCCGATAGAATCTTGACTAAACCAATGATATTCTTCACAATTAACTCCCCCTTTAATGTATGGAGACCACAAAAGTCAAAAGTTTCATTATTTCGTAACTAAAATTCACCTTAATTGTATCTTCCGAATATTTCTGGTACTGGCATACCCATATCAAACAACACTCCTATTATAAAAAACAAAAATAACAAAATAAGACAAATGGTTTCAACTATGCTTCCAAAGTTTCCTAACTCATATTCTTTAACTTTTGTTTTATGTGGTGTCTCATTTTTCTGTACGAGCCTTGCACTTATCTGAGCTTTTGATTTTTATCTTGTTTGTTAGAGTCCATCGGCATCACGCCTGTTCTCAGAATAAAACCTCCCTCGCTACAATATTCATTAAATGAACCTTTAAGTGAAAAATGAATTTTCATAATATTGTAATAATTTTAACATAAATTCCCATGTAACTTTCAAAAAAATTCATTTTTTTGATTTTAAAAGGTGATTTATCTTAGGTAAATGATATGTTAAAGGCATAAACTTTATCTGTAATTCCCAATCGTTGAGTTGGGGTGTCTGATTTACCATCATTTGATTAGAAGTAAAATAGGATTTTTATTGAAGCAAAGAAAGATGGAATGATCATCTACTTTAGTTTTAGAGATCGAACCTAATGAGGCAAAGCAATCTTTTTCATATTTTTTCGAAGCGTTTTGCTTTTGTTGAATAGAATATAAGAGCGCTTTGTTGTAGGACATACAGAAACATGATACAATCAGCGGAAAATCTTAGACAGGAGTCATATATTATGGGCGTTCACCAGTATTTTAAAAGTTTATCGGATCTAGAAAATTTATATAGATGTCCGGGTAAATTTAAGTTTCAAGACCATTCTGTAGCGAGTCATTCGTTTAAAGTGACGAAAATCGCTCAATTTCTTGGAACCGTTGAAGAACAAAAAGGAACCGAAATCAATTGGAAGTCATTATACGAAAAAGCGCTTAACCATGATTATCCAGAATTGTTTACTGGAGATATTAAAACCCCGGTAAAGTATGCATCGAATGAGTTAAAGAAATTGTTTTCAGAAGTGGAACAACAGATGGCGGCAAAATTTATTGAAGAAGAATTTCCAGAGGAATTTAGAGCCACTTACTATAAGCGATTTAAAGATGGAAAAGATGAAACGATTGAAGGGCAGATTCTATCCGTTGCGGATAAAATTGACCTTCTATATGAAGCGTTTGGGGAGATTCAAAAAGCCAATCCTGAACCATTGTTTCTTGAAATCTATCAAGAAGCTTTGACAACGATTTTACAATTCCAACAATTAGCTTGTGTACAATATTATTTAAAGGAAATTCTACCAGATATGCTAGAAGAAAAACAAATGGCTCATCATCAGCTGAACGCGTTGACGAAAAGAATGATTCAAATTTCATTGAGACTAATTGAGGAGTAAGGAGGCGACCTAACATCCTGTATATTGCTAAAGGAGGATGTAATCATCGGTCAAACGGAAGGTTCGCTTCTGTGCATCAATATGCAGTGAGTTCTGCGTCGCTCATTAGAACAAAGTGAAGAGGATGGCTACTCAAAAGCCAAAAAGTTCAACTCCCAACTTGGTAGAAGACAAGACTTTCATCTATATGGAAGTTTCCCTTCCTTCTTTCATCCTTTTCCGCTAGAATAAGGGATGAAATCATGCAGAGGACAGGTCTTGCTTTGAGACTACCTGCAGAAGGGATGATCTTGTTGGACAAAATTATTTTAGCTATCTTTATGCCGGGTCTTCTCGTTGTTTTATTTACTAGAGTTACCTATCAGCATATTATTGGCTTGACGTTAACAGTTGCTCTTATCGCAGCGTCTGTTTTTAAAGGATATACCGATTCGTGGATCTTGATTATAATCGATGCCGCTTCACTCACTTTCGGCTTCTGGTATTCCGAAAGAATGATGAAAAAGGCAAAAAGAAGTGCTTGATGAAGGAAAGGGAAACCTTTTTGGATTCAAGCTTTTTTTATTGAATAAGACCGTTATCCTTTAGTTTTCACAAGTCTCAAAACGCGTCGCTTCCACTTTTCGTGATGTCTAGTTCCAATCGCTAACCTCTCCTTTCATTTTTGACTTTCTCCGGTGGGTGAAAACAACCCTCCTTCGACAAACAGGATGTTTTAGCGCAGTCGTTGCAACAGGATGTTGCGCATTTAGACTGTGTACCTTATTAGGGCAAATGGCAGTCTAGTTCCAAACGCTAGCTGCTCGAGGTCATTTGTCAAATGTTTGCGGTGGGTGGAAACAACCCTCCTCAACTTTTGACAAATGCTTGTCGCAGCTGAACAAGCGTTTTGCACATTCTATGCAGTCGAGGCTGAGCACGCGATTTCCACATTTCGTGATGTCTAGTTCCAGCTCCTTGAGACCGTATGATAAAATCTGCCCGACTGACGGTGATCAAAAAGCGTTCACCTGGTCGTTCGGATTTTTCACAGGTCTCAAAACGCGTCGCTTCCACTTTTCGTGATGTCACAGCTGAACGGGCTCTGCGTTTTTCTTAGCAAAATGACAATGATCAAAAAAAGTTTATAAAAAGAAACATAAGAAAACACCTTCATGATCAACTTTATAAAAAAACAAAACATTTGTTCGCTTATTGTTGGTTTGAATGAGCTCTATTGTGGTAAAATGAGAGGTATAGATTAAATCATAAATATATAGAAGAAAGACGTTTTAAATAGGTGCTTTCTTTTCTTAAATAATGGCTATGTTAGCGAAAGTTTTCATAAAGCAAGATGAATTTCATAAGGAGGCAAGGGTTTTGACGCATAAATTCGAACTGGTATCAAATTATACTCCTCAAGGAGATCAACCGAGAGCGATCAATCAATTAGTCGATGGATTAGTAAATGGGAAGAGATTTCAAACACTTCTTGGAGCAACTGGGACAGGTAAAACGTTTACTGTTTCAAATGTTATTAAGGAAGTAAATCGACCAACACTAGTGATGGCTCACAACAAAACACTTGCGGGTCAACTCTATAGCGAATTTAAAGAGTTTTTCCCGAATCATGCGGTTGAATATTTTGTTAGTTACTATGACTACTATCAACCAGAAGCTTATGTTCCTCAAACGGATACTTTCATAGAAAAAGATGCCAGCATTAATGATGAAATTGACAAGCTGCGTCACTCTGCTACATCCTCCCTTTTTGAACGAAAAGATGTCATTATTATTGCCAGTGTTTCGTGCATATACGGTTTAGGTAATCCAGAAGAATACAATAAAATGGTCGTTTCTTTAAGAAAAGGAATGGAGATTGAACGCAATCAACTGCTTCGTAAAATGGTCGATGTTCAATATGAACGTAATGATATTAACTTTCAGCGTGGAACATTCCGTGTGCGTGGCGATGTTGTCGAGATTTTTCCAGCATCACGTGATGAGCAATGCATAAGGGTAGAATTTTTCGGAGACGAAATTGATCGGATTCGTGAAGTAGATGCTTTAACAGGTGAAATAACAGGTGAACGAGATCATGTATCGATCTTTCCTGCTTCCCATTTCGTTACGAGTGAAGAGAAAATGAAAGTAGCGATCGTTAATATCGAAAAAGAGTTGGAAGAGAGACTAGCAGAACTTCGCGAAGGCGATCATCTATTAGAAGCACAGCGTCTTGAACAGAGAACTCGTTATGATCTTGAAATGATGAGAGAAATGGGCTTTTGTTCAGGAATTGAGAATTACTCCAGACACTTAACACTTCGTCCAGCGGGGTCTACACCTTACACCCTCATTGATTATTTCCCTGACGATTTTTTACTAATTGTCGATGAGTCACACGTTACACTCCCCCAAGTAAGAGGGATGTTTAATGGTGACCAAGCGCGGAAAAAGGTATTGATTGATCACGGTTTCCGCTTACCATCCGCGTTAGATAACCGTCCGCTTACATTCGGTGAATTTGAAGAGAAAATTGGGCAGTCTATTTTTGTATCGGCTACGCCAGGTCCCTATGAGCTTGAGCATACTCCTGATATGGTTGAGCAAATTATTCGTCCGACAGGGCTGTTAGATCCTACGGTTGAAGTTCGTCCAATAGAAGGTCAAATTGATGACTTAATTAATGAAATACAACAGCAAATTGAGAAAAACGAAAGAACGCTCATTACCACTTTGACGAAAAAAATGTCAGAGGATCTCTCTGATTATTTAAAAGAAATCGGTATTAAAGTGGAGTACTTGCATTCTGAAATAAAAACGCTTGAACGTATTGAAATTATTCGTGATCTTCGTTTAGGTAAGTATGATGTGTTAGTTGGAATCAATTTGTTAAGGGAAGGGATCGACATTCCAGAAGTTTCTCTTGTCACGATTCTCGATGCGGACAAAGAAGGCTTTCTTCGCTCAGAACGGTCACTTATCCAGACGATTGGTCGAGCTGCCCGTAACTCAAATGGCCGGGTTATTTTATATGCAGATAAAATAACAGACTCCATGGAGAAAGCGATGGAAGAAACGAGACGTCGACGTGAAACGCAAAAAGCGTATAACGATCAACATAACATAACACCGATTACCATTAAGAAAGATGTCAGAGATGTCATTCGAGCTACTCTAGTAGCAGAAGAGGATGAATCTTATGAGTCACTTCCACAAAAAGTGAAGAAAATGAGCAAGCCTGAACGAGCAAAATTTGTTGAAAACTTACAGACCGAGATGAAAGAAGCTGCCAAAGCGCTTGATTTTGAAAGAGCGGCAGAACTTCGTGATTTAGTACTTGAGTTAAAAGCGGAAGGATGACGATAAATGGGGAAAGATAAGATCGTTGTAAAAGGAGCTAGAGCTAATAATTTAAAAAATATTGATGTGACGATACCACGAGATAAACTCGTGGTATTAACAGGTTTATCAGGGTCAGGCAAATCATCTTTAGCCTTTGATACAATCTATGCTGAAGGACAACGCAGATATGTAGAGTCTCTTTCTGCGTATGCTAGACAGTTTCTAGGACAAATGGACAAGCCGGATGTTGATGCCATTGAAGGTCTTTCACCAGCCATTTCAATTGATCAAAAAACGACGAGTCGTAATCCTCGTTCAACTGTGGGAACTGTTACCGAAATCTATGATTATTTAAGACTTTTATTTGCCAGAGTTGGACATCCAATCTGTCCGAATCATGGGATCGAAATCACTTCACAAACGATTGAGCAAATGGTCGATCGAATTGTTGAATATCCTGAACGTACGCGTTTGCAAGTACTAGCTCCGCTCGTCGCAGGGAGAAAAGGAACCCACGTCAAAACGCTTGAAGACATTAAGAAACAGGGATACGTGCGTGTTCGAGTAAATGGGGAAATGCGTGAACTTGAAGATGACATTGTGTTAGAAAAAAACAAAAAACATTCTATTGAAGTAGTCATTGATCGGATCGTTATTAAAGAAGGTGTAGAATCTCGTCTTGCAGATTCTCTAGAGTCAGCCCTTCGACTTGGTGAGGGGAAAGTGATGATCGATGTAAATGGAGAAGAAGAACTTCTTTTCAGTGAAAATCACGCTTGCCCAATTTGTGGTTTCTCGATCGATGAGTTGGAGCCGCGTCTTTTTTCTTTCAACAGTCCTTACGGAGCCTGTCCTACGTGCGATGGTCTTGGCACGAAAATGGAAGTGGATATTGAACTGGTGATCCCAGACGAAGAACTTTCATTAAAGCAGCATGCTATTGCCCCATGGGAACCAACAAGCTCTCAGTATTACCCGACTTTATTAGAAGCAGTTTGTAAACATTTTAAAATCGACATGAATAAACCAGTTAAAGACATTCCGAAAAACAAAATGGATAAAATTCTTTATGGATCTGGTGATGAACAAATATTCTTCCAATATGAAAATGATTTTGGCCAACTCCGAAAAAATAATATTTACTTTGAAGGGGTATTAGCAAATATAGAACGCCGCTTTCGAGAAACGAGCTCGGATTACATTCGTGATCAAATGGGAAAATATATGTCCCAACATGCCTGTCCAGCTTGTAAAGGATATCGTCTAAAAGAAGAAGCGTTGTGTGTGAAAATCGACGATAAACATATTGGAGAAGTGACAAGCTTTACGATTGAAGATGCAGACACATTTTTTAAATCATTGAAATTAAGTGAAAAAGAAATGAAAATTGCCAACCTTATTTTACGAGAAATAAATGATCGTTTAGGATTTTTAGTAAACGTAGGACTTGATTATTTGACGGTGAATCGTGCAGCAGGAACGCTATCTGGCGGGGAAGCGCAGCGGATTCGTCTTGCGACTCAAATCGGTTCACAATTAACAGGTGTTTTATATATATTAGATGAACCTTCGATCGGGTTGCATCAGCGAGATAATGACCGTTTAATAGAAACATTAAAAAACATGCGAGATATTGGCAATACGCTGATTGTTGTCGAGCATGATGAAGATACAATGCTCGCAGCTGATTATTTAATTGACGTAGGACCTGGTGCAGGAGAGCACGGTGGAACCATTGTCTCTGCAGGTACGCCTGACTATGTGAAGAATGACCTTGCTTCGTTAACCGGTCATTACCTTTCCGGGAAAAAATTCATCCCACTTCCGAAAGAACGTCGAAAGAATGATGGGAGATTTCTCGAAATAACGGGCGCAAAAGAAAATAATTTGAAAAATGTAAAGGTCAAGCTTCCACTTGGTCTGTTTACGGCTGTAACAGGGGTTTCAGGATCAGGAAAAAGTACCTTGATTAATGAAGTTCTGCATAAGTCACTCGCACAGAAGTTACACAAAGCAAAAAGAAAACCTGGACAGCATAAAGAAATTAAAGGAATTGAGCAGCTTGAGAAAGTCATCGATATAGATCAATCGCCAATTGGTCGTACTCCAAGGTCTAACCCTGCAACTTATACGGGTGTATTCGATGATATTCGCGATGTGTATGCAACGACGAATGAAGCAAAAGTACGCGGTTATAAAAAAGGACGTTTCAGCTTTAATGTGAAAGGCGGACGTTGTGAAGCTTGTCGTGGGGATGGCATTATCAAAATCGAAATGCACTTTTTACCGGATGTATATGTACCTTGTGAAGTGTGTCATGGGAAGCGCTATAATCGTGAAACTTTAGAAGTTCACTACAAAGGAAAGAATATTGCGGATGTTTTGGAAATGACAGTTGAAGAAGGCGTTTCATTTTTTGAAAACATTCCTAAGATCAATCGGAAGCTTCAAACCATTTTGGATGTTGGACTGGGTTATATTCAATTAGGTCAGCCAGCGACAACACTTTCAGGCGGGGAAGCTCAGCGCGTAAAACTTGCTTCAGAATTGCATCGTCGTTCTACTGGAAAGTCGTTGTATATATTAGATGAGCCAACGACGGGGCTTCATGTTGATGATATTTCACGTCTTCTTGTTGTGTTACAAAGACTAGTAGACAATGGAGATACAGTCATCGTTATTGAGCACAACCTGGATGTCATCAAAGCTGCTGATTACCTTGTTGATTTAGGTCCAGAAGGTGGAGCAAAAGGCGGTATGATCGTGGCGACAGGAACACCTGAGCAAGTGGCGAAAAAAACAGGTTCTTATACTGGTAAATATCTTAAGCCTATTCTTGAACGAGATCGTAAACGGATGGATGATCGTATTCAGGAAAGAGAAAAGGCGGAAGCTCTAACCTAAAGATTCACCGATCAGTTGAAATGAAGAAGGTGGATGTAGAATCCACCTCGAGACTGATTTCAAACCATTATTTATCTGTCAGAATTTAAGCATAGGCAGCGATACATGAGAAAGTTGAAACTTTTCCCCTCTGTTATTCGTAAAAAAGGAAAAGGAGTGGAGAAAATGGAGACGAATAAAGCTTTATCGGCACTTAGTTATTTCAGTATTTTTTTTGCGGGGATAATCTTGCCTCTCATTATTCTTCTGCTCGCGAGTGATCAACAGGTGAAAAAGGATGCAAAGTCGGCTTTAATCTCTCATCTTTTGCCTTGGCTTTTGATTCCTTTGCTCGTTATTGGAGCGATTTTTGATATTGGCGTTTTTGCGACTGGTCAAGGTACTCCAATTTTTATTATTGGAGCGATTGCGATTGGGATAATCTTAAGTTTTGCGATTGTCATCTGGAACGTGTATCGTGGTTTGAAAGTGCTCATGTAGTTTGTTGTCTAATTGAAACCAATCTTTTCATCCAACTAAGGAGGAATTCTAAATGAAAGAAGAAAGAAGTAAGATTTTAGAAATGGTCGAAAATGGAACGATTACAGCACAAGAAGCCGTGATGTTGTTAGAGGCTTTAGATTCACCAGTTAAAGAACCCATTCATGAACCAGCTACAGAAAGTGTTGAAAAAGATTGGTTTCGTGATTTCGCAGATACAATGGAAAAAGAGAAGAAATTCTACAAAGAAAAAGTGTTTGGATCTGCCTTTAAAGACCGTGTAGCAGGTGCAGGCACAAAAGATAAAATAATGGATTTTATGAATATGGCTGTACAAAAGATGAAAGACTTTGATTTTGATTTCCAATTTGGTCAATCAGTTGAATTTACGCACGAGTTTGAAGAACAAACTTCTGTTCGGCATATCGATGTTGACGTGGCAAATGGGTTAGTTGAAATCGTCCAATGGGAAAATGATCATGTAAAGATTGAGTGTAAAGCAAAAGTCTATCGAACGGATGATAGCTTGGAAGCGAAAAACATTTTCCTTAAAAATGCTATGTTTTCAGTCGAAAATGGAGTATTGCGTTTTAAAACAGAACCAAAATGGATGAAATGCGATACCACTGTTTATGTGCCGAAACAAGCATTTGAGAAAATTATTCTTCGGTCATTTAATGGAAAAGTTGAAGGAGCCAATTTGGTCGTTGCTGACTTAAAGGCTAAAACTGCGAATGGTAAAATTAAATTTGATTACATTAAATCAGAACGTTCTGACCTGGAAACAGCAAATGGTTCGATTAAATTACATGAATTTTCCGGAGACCGATTAGAAGCACAGACCATGAATGGTTCTGTTCATATGGATGGGAACATGAAGTTTATTGATCTTCAATCTTTGAACGGGAGTGTCACGTGTAAAGTGACTGGCAAAGACACTGACACAGTCCAATTAAAAACATTGACTGGCAGTGTTCATGCATACGTACCTGGAGATTCTGGCCTCGAAGGAGAAGCGAAAACCAATTTAGGCAGCTTCAAATTATTGTTGAAAGGTATGAATACGATTGATCAAAAGTTAGACATGGTTCAGAAACACGTTCGATTCTCACGTGAAGGAAACTATGATCAAAACGTGAATTTGTATGCTGAAACAAAGACCGGTTCGATAACGATTGAAAAACATGATGTTGTTAACACTGACACCTATAAATCATCTCCTGATTTAGAAAAGAAAGAAGAGCCCCTTTCATTTGAAAAGGACTTGAATGAATAAGAGTTCTGTCCATAAGCAAGAAGGATTTTTATGAATGAATGGGAACAGGATGAATCGGATCTAGGTTTTGATTAGCAAATTAAAGTCAACATTCATCAAGAACGTTTTGAGGATTATTGAAATTCACATCAGAGATTGCTCCGAGTGACTCGCTTTTCTTAATATGTTGGGAGTACCCAGTTGTTGATGGGTACTCCTATTTGTATAGATATATTTCATTGTTACTCGTTAATAGATAGAGTACCCGCGATGTTTTCGAACATATAGTAAAAGTAAAAAAAGTGGAAAGTGGTGAGATGAATGAAGTGGATACTAGGAATCTTAATAAATGCCATTTTATTTTTAGCATTGGCGGGATATTTTGAAGGCATTGAAGTGGCGGGATTAGGTGCTTCCATTATGGCAAGCATCATTTTATCGATTCTCAACCTTTTAGTGCGACCAATCTTGGTGGTTTTAACGCTTCCCGTCACGATGATCTCACTAGGACTCTTTTTGTTTGTGATCAATGCGATGACCTTATTAATGACAGATGCATTTATGGGAGATGCTTTTGAGATCTCTGGTTTTGGAATGGCGATACTTATTGCGATCATTATGTCGATTGTCAATTTAGTCATTCACAAAATGATCGTGTCTCCCCCAAAAAAAGGATGTAGATAAACGGAGGCACTGAAGAAGTCATTCTGGAACATCAATGGATGGGACAGAACTAAAATGCCCAAGTTTAAAGTCGAATCAATTCTTAACTGAGTCAATTACATTTTTTTATATCCTCAATCTGAAATGCCAACCCTACAGGTGACTATTCTTTCATCGTTCGATTCTCGTTTTCGACGGACGCTTTCCGGGGGCTCGCGTCGAACGAACTTAAGCTAAAGCTTAAGTGGATTTCGCCGTCTTCGCTATTCCCCAGGAGTCGCCGTCTGCCTCTCCAATCGAATAAAATGTTTGACTTTTATGAACTGATTTCTAATGATGAAATGGATTTAAACGAAGAAAATAATAAAGTGAAAAAATCCGAACGAATACGAAAATTCCATTTAGAATTTCTCTATATCGTTCGGATTTTTCTTTATCTAAAATACTTCTGTCCCAGCTTCTTTTCTCTTATAAGCCTTGGATTTCCGTTCCACTCAGACGCGAACGGCGGCAAGGCTTCAATCTCATCTTCACTCGTCCCGACTGGATCACAAATCAACACACCCAAATGTACTACGACAACGGTTGCCTTAAAAAGACAATTTCAAATAACTTTGGGGATGAGATAGTTCCTATTTTGAGCATTGGTGTTTGATTGGTGCCGGGCTGGAGACAGGCACCAATTTAGGCACCCATCTATTTCATTTAACAAGAAGAGGCGATTTTTTACCCATTTTTAGATTAGATTGTCTATTGTGGTGAATGTAAAACAATTAATTGATTGTCGTGAAAGGCGCTCGACTCCTGCAGGAATAGCATAAGGGCACTGAAAAAGTCCAACTTTTAAACATTGAAAAGCTGCAAATGAAAAAGAAACACTCAAAAGACACGTATTTTTGACTTTATCTTTAAACAATCATGATTGGGCATATTTAAAATTGCATTTTCAGGTAGGATCCTTCTTTTTAAAACGTTTCTGAATGGCAGTGTAAGGCAGCGACTCCTGCGGGAACAGCGCGAGCTGAAAGCCCCGCAGTGAAAGGATCACAGTCTAACAGCGCAACATCCTGTTGCAACGACTGCGCTAAAACTTCCTGTTTGTCGGAGGAGATTGAAGCCGTGCCCGCGGAACGCGTCTGCCTGGAACGGAAATCCATGCCTATACTCACTTGAATGTTCAAATAGGACTTTTTCAGTGGCCACAATAGCATGAGCCTTGATACCCCGCGGAAAGCGAGCGCTGGAACAGAAATCACCTATATCCTTTATGTCATATAAGAAGAGAGTACTTGAACGACAGTTCAAGTACTCTCAAAGAAAAGCGATGATTTCAAGCGGCAATCACTGCCACCGCCTATCCTCGATCCATGTTATGTATAAATGTATAGCGATCTCCTCGGTAAATAGACTTTACATACTCAAAAGGAAGCCCAGATTGAAGAAAGGATATACGAGATATCAAAAGAATGGGATCTCCCTTTTTAACATGAAGCAAAGTTGTTTCCGAGTCACGAGCAATTGTTGCTTCAATTTGTTGCGTGGCGTTATGAATCGTATAATGCAATTCGTTTTCCAAATAATCATAGATTGATTTTTGAATAATGGTTTCATTTAAATTTGGTGCAATCGAAACAGGAAGATACGTTTTTTCGATCGCCATAGGTGTGTCATCTGCTAAGCGAATTCGCTCGATTTCAAACACAATGTCTTCAGTGGTGAGCTCGAGTTTAGACGCTACTTCTTGTGTTGCTTTCATCTTTTGAAAAGAAAGGAGTTTATTACTAGGTTTGTATCCTCTCTTTAACATATCTTCAGTGAAACTAGTTAATCCTTGAAGGGGTTGTTCAATTTTACGTGGAGAAATAAATGTTCCTTTCCCTTTCTGACGATACAAATATCCTTCACTTACAAGGTTATTTAACGCGTGACGCACGGTCATTCTACTGATTTCAAATCGTTCTGCATATTCTCGTTCGGAGGGAATGATTTCATTGTCAGCAAATTCTCCGCGACTTATTTGTGTTTTAATCAATTCTTCGATTTGGTGGTAAATTGGTAAAGGAGATTGCTTGTTAATCATTTAGTTGTTGCACCTCCAATTGGTTAAGATCCAGCAGCTTTACGGCATCTAAATCAGCAATAATCGTAACTTTTTTGTGTAAATGGAGACAAGAGGCAGGGAAATCTTCACTCATCTCTTTTGAGAAAAGTTGTTGGAGAGCCCTTGCTTTAGTAGCGCCAGAAGCAATTAATAAGATTTCTTTACTGGTTAAAATGGTGTTAATCCCCATTGAAATCGCTTGGCTTGGAACTTCTTGTCTAGATGGAAAGTAACGTGAATTCGCTTGCTTTGTACTCTCTGACAAGGTAACGATGTGAGTTTTACTGTCAAATGAAGTGCCAGGTTCATTGAATCCAATATGCCCATTTCGACCAATTCCTAATAGTTGGAGATCGATTCCACCTGCCCTTTTTATTTGTTCTTCATACATAGTTGCTTCCTTTTCTAAATCAGCCGCCATTCCATCGGGGATATGAATTTTTTCAGAAAGAAAATTTACATATTGAAACAAGTTGTGATTCATGTAGCTATGATAGCTTTGTTGATGATCTTTTGGAATGCCAACATATTCGTCTAGATTAAAAGTTGTAATATGAGAAAGTGGTAGATTTTGTTCACGGATATCTGTAACAAGAGAAGCGTATGTTCCTTTAGGTGTACCGCCGGTCGCTAAACCGAGCACGAGATTTGATTGCTTCTTCATTGCGGAACTCAAATAATGCGAAGCAAGTCTACTCATTTCATGATAATCATTCGCCACGACCAACCTCATCCGTCATTCTCCTTTGAAGTTAAGAAAGTATAGTTATTCAAGTAGTGATACGTGCTAGTCTCATGAGCCCACAAAACAGGGCGAACATAGACGATAATCATTAACGGAATGTGGTTAAACATCACATTTCCGTATCACCGTTAAATGGGCTTTGCGCTTTTCTTATAGGAGATTACTCCGCGACAAATCGTGTATATGACGTCAAAATCATCAGACATAATGACAAGGTCTGCATCTTTTCCTTCTTCAATACTTCCTTTACGATCAAATACTTGTAATTGCTTGGCTGGATTTGTGGATGCGTACTGAACAACATCTTGAAAAGAACGTTCTTGTTCAACCCAATTCGTTACATTTTGAACGGCTTTATTCATCGGAAGAATACTGCCAGCTAATGTGCCATCAGAAAGAAGGGCGCGATCTTCATTTACATGAACGTCTTGACCACCGAGGTCGTATATACCGGTCTTTAAGCATTTAGCTCTCATTGAATCGGTAATTAAAATGACTTGATCGTTTTTTTTCTGAGTTACAGCAAGCCGCACCATGCCAGGATGTACGTGAATTCCATCGGCAATCAATTCGATTTTTAATTCATCGAAAAGAAGAGCAGCTCCTGCCGTTCCAGGTTCGCGATGGTGTAGTCCTTTCATGCCATTGAACAAATGAGTGACATGGGTAGCCCCTGACTGAACAGCTTGTTTCACTTCTTCATAGTTGGCGTTGCTGTGTCCAATCGATGCAACGACCCTATTGTCAGCAAGATAACGAATAAATTCATATCCTTTTTCCATTTCAGGTGCAACCGTCACAAGCTTAATCGAATCATCGGATTGTTGTTGCCATCGATTAAATAATTCAATATTTGGAGACAGGATGTATTGATTCGGCTGGGCTCCGCGCATTTTTTCATTAATAAAAGGTCCTTCTAAGTGAACACCAAGAATCTCAGCTTCTCCTTCATGCTGCTGTTTTCGATAAGCCGCTACGTTTATAAGCGCATTTGTGATCGCTTCTTCTTTCTGGGTGATGGTCGTCGCTAAGAAACTTGTTGTGCCTTCTTTTGGAAGGGTGGAAGCCATCGTTTGAAGGGCTTCTTCAGTGGCATCCATCACATCAGCACCTCCAGCTCCGTGAATATGCACATCGATGAATCCAGGTAGAATCGTGTGTTTTCCTTGGAGATCAATACGCTTTCCAGAAAAGGGAGTGGGAGTTTCATGGCTTGGTCCTATTGATAAGATCTTGGCATTTTCAATCAGAATATAAGCATTCGATTGAAAGCCGTTCGGTGTTAAAATCGTAGCATGCTGGATCAATAGTTGCTGGTTTGACAAATAAATCACATCATTTCTACAGTCATTGTTGTGAATGGATTGATTGTAATGCTTTTCTGAGATGTCCATTTTGCTTGTCTAAATGGTTTTGTGCTTCTAATCCCTTGATGCCGCTTAAAAGTTGGAAAATGGCTGTTTTTGTATTGAAATTTTGTTCCTTTAAAGCTTCTTCAACTTCTTCAGTCGTCGCTCCTGTTGCGTCTATTACAATTTGTTGGGCACGTTTTACGAGCTTTTCGTTGGTCGCTTGAACATCGACCATCAAATTGCTATACACTTTACCAAGTTTGATCATCGTTGCGGTTGATAGCATGTTTAACACCATTTTTTGAGCACTGCCGGCCTTCATCCTTGTTGAACCGGTTACGACTTCTGCTCCAGTAATAGGGGCAATTGTGAAATCTGCCACTTTCTCCATAGGTGATTCTTTTGTACAGACAACGGCCACTGTTTGACTACCCACTTTGTTAGCATGTTCAATTGCACTGATGGTGTAAGGCGTTCGACCGGAAGCGGCAATTCCAATCAGGATATCATTTTTTTGTAAGTGAATGGCTTGTAGATCTTCCACTGCTTGTTCTTTGCTGTCTTCTGCACCTTCAATGGCATCAGTGAGAGCTCTTCTGCCACCAGCAATAAGCCCAATCACAAGATCTGGACTCGTCCCATAGGTCGGTGGACATTCCGAAGCATCTAAAACACCAATTCTCCCTGAAGTACCAGCACCGATATAAATTAATCGGCCATTTGATTCAAGTGATTGAACAATTTGATCGACGACTTCCGTAATTTGAGGAAGGACTTTTGCTATCGCATTTGCAACGAGCGTATCTTCTTCGTTTATTGTTTGAATCAATGTTGCTGTATCCATCGTGTCAATCAAGATTGTTTTTTGATTTCTTTTTTCAGTTTGTAAATGATCTAATCTCATTTTACTCATTCCTCACTTTAAATTGAAATTTCACACCAGGTTCAATGTACTCAAGAAGAGGTAAGTCTTCATCAATGACTTTACCGACTACGTTTACGCGAGGGTCTGAAGGTAAATTCTTCTTTGTAATCTGAAGTTCTCCTGAATAGCGGCCATATTGATCATTATCGATCGTAATTGAACCGATTAAACGTTCTTGAGGCTCATTCTGAGGGATGATGTTGTTCATAACGTTTCCGTCATTTCTCGATTCAACTGAACGGATCACGTCTCTAGCTGGATCCATTCGATTTGTATGAATGTAATGGAAAAGAGGATGAGTCGACACATCTACGCTTGATTCCACTTGTAGCGTAATGATTTTTTTAGCTAAATATTTAAACGGCTCTAAGGTCGTTTCTAGTAAGGAATGATCTCCGATGAGTACTTTATCGGTATCTCCTAAAAAAAGTAGCTCTGCAGCAGCGTGGTATGGTGATCGATTTCTATGTTTTTCGAGAGTAGGGAGGCCGGCGAAAATGGGACCTCTTAACGATTGATCGCCCGCTACAAACGCCATTGTCTTCATTTTTCGATCATGAAATACCTGGTTTCTTTTTTGCAAAAAAGAAAGACTTAATCCAGTTTCGGGACGAGGGTAATAATTATGCCATGCTTCAACATTGTTGAAATTCAGACCTGATTTTATTAATGTGTCTAATTCTTTCTCTGAAACGGTGCTAGCATTGATGCCAATTTTCATTTCATTAGACAGTTGAATCATTTCGTCGTGTGTAAAGCCATAGTCTGCCCGAATTCCTGTGACTCCCCATTTGACAATATCGGATAGATTTTCTTTTCTAATGGAGAGAGAGTCAAAAGAACGTGGGGACAAATCTGCAAATAGTTCCATTGAATAGAATCCTGCTAACTCTCCTAATTGTTTCAACTTTTTTTCATGTAAGCTCGGATCGTCTTCAGGTATATGTAAAGAAGTAAAAATGGACTTTAAGCCATTTTCTGATGCAAGTTTCAATTGTTCGTTCATGGATTCCTCATTTGCATCTTGCAAATAGATGGATATGCCTAACATCGAAAAACCTACTTTCATTTGAGTTCTTATCATGATTTTTGTTGCTCGTTATGATTTCGTAACTCCCCGATTGGCGGACTCCTTTTTACCTCAGGAAGTGATTCATTCAAGATAAATGAACCACTGTATATAGGAATGGACGCCCTATTATTAAAACAACATTTTAGGCGAAAAAATCATTTATTTTAGATTAAACGAAGAAAAGCGAATAATCGCGTTTCCAACCTTGACCACTTATTGCTAGAAATGACTAGCTAGTAGCTAAATAACGAGCAAAGAAGGAGGAATGATCCTCCTTCTTCAGCTACAAACTTAGATTCCTTTTGCCATTTCTTCTTTAAACCCAAAAGTCCAAGTAAAGATAAAGCCAAAAACATAAGCAATGAGGAGACCAATAATATAAAGGAAGATTTGATTGGTTTCGACTAAGAAAGCGAGTGGAAGTCCAGAAACACCGATCGCAATGGTTGCTACTTTAAATAACGCTTGGAAAGCCCCACCCATCGCGGCTCCTAAACAAGCGGTTAAAAATGGTCTTCCGAGTGGAAGGGTAACTCCGAATATTAGCGGTTCACCGATTCCAAGGATACCTACAGGTAATCCTCCTCTAATCACACGTTTTAAGCGAGGATTTGTTGTTTTAAAATAAATAGCGAATGCTGCTCCGACTTGACCTGCTCCACCCATCGCCAATATCGGAAGAAGGGGATCATTGCCAAGCGTATTAATTAACTCAAGATGTACAGGTGTAAGTCCTTGATGAAGTCCTGTTACAACGAGCGGTAGGAATGCGCCGGCTAAGATTAGCCCAGAAAAGGCACCGCCCATATCCATCACATTAATTAATCCTTTTGTGATGATATCTGAAAGAAATCCACCAACTGGCTGCAAAATGAAAATGGCGACGAAGCCAGTTATAAGCAAGGATAAAGTAGGCGTTACGATAATATCAATGGCAGCTGGCACGATTTTTCGAATTCGTTTTTCTAAGATCGCAACGAATGCTGCAACTAAAAGGGCACCGATTAATCCCCCGCGTCCAGGTGTGAGCTTATCTCCAAACAACGTGATATTTGCTAAAGCAGGATTAAATAGGATAATGGCTGCTGCTCCACCGAGAGCGGGTGAGCCGCCGAATTCCTTGGCGGTATTGATTCCGACAAATACAAACAGATATCCGAATAATCCCCAACCGATTACATCTAACAACTGAACGAGGACGAAATCAGGTGAAGCACCAGCACGAATGACGATATTGTTCAGTCCAGCGATTAGTCCTGATGCGACAATAGCAGGGATTAGCGGGATAAAGATGCTCGCGATACGACGCAGGAACATTTTAAATGGTGTGGCATTTTTTTCATTCAATCCCTGTTTCGTTTTTTGGGCCAAACCTTCAAATGGATTTGGATCCAAGTCTTCCTCAATGGTTTGCAAGTGCTGCCCAGTCATGTCCGATACTTCAGTTGCGACGCGTGTGACAATTCCTGGTCCTAAAATCACTTGAATCGTATCTGCTTCGACCACACCAATGACCCCTTCAATGGCTTGAATCGACGGTAAGTTTACTTTCGAGCGATCGACGGGCTTTAAGCGAAGTCTCGTCATGCATGATGCCACATCTGCAATGTTTGAAACTCCTCCAAATTGCTCAACGATCTCTTGCGCTAAGCGTTGTTCGTTTTTCAAAGTTAATCCCCCTTGTTCATTTTTTGTAAAAGAAAATCGAATAATGAATGCGTTTTCAAAATAAATCATACCTTTATAAAGTATAGTTGTCTATACCTCTTTACTATATTTATTCTTTTTTTCTGAATTATATGACTTTGAAGAAGAGAAAATTGAGAAGAATCGATCATTCTCATTCTGCGCGTTTCTGAAAAAACATGATAAAATGGAAATATTCGATTTTGAGAATAGAGGAGGACCTAATTATGTCTAAGGTTCGTACAAAAGATATCATCGATCATTTTGGATTTGAACTCGTAAGTGGAGAAGAAGGCGTGCATCGACCAATTGCAACGAGTGATCTTTCTCGACCTGGGTTAGAGCTAGCGGGCTACTTTCATTTTTATCCCGTAGAGCGTGTACAACTTTTGGGGAAAACAGAATTAACGTTTTTTGAGCGATTAAGTGAAGAGGATCGTCAACTTAGAATGGAAAAGCTCTGTTCAGATTTAACCCCTGCAATTATTATTTCTCGTGATTTAGAAGTGCCACTTGAATTAATTGAAGCTTCAGAACGCAATGCTGTGCCTGTCATGAAATCTGACTTAAAGACCACGCGCTTAGCGAGCCGATTAACGAACTATTTAGAAAGTCGGCTTGCTCCTACGACTGCTATGCATGGTGTTCTTGTTGATATTTATGGTGTTGGTGTTCTCTTAACTGGGAAAAGCGGTGTTGGTAAAAGTGAAACAGCACTTGAATTAGTAAAGCGTGGACACCGATTAGTTGCTGATGACTGTGTGGAGATTCGACAAGAGGATACAGATACACTAATCGGGAATTCTCCTGAGTTAATTGAACATTTTCTAGAGATCCGTGGTCTCGGAATTATTAACGTGATGACGTTGTTTGGAGCAGGAGCTGTCCGTACCCATAAAAAAATATCGCTTGTGATTGACTTAGAAATTTGGGACCAAGGGAAACAATATGATCGTGTAGGCCTTGATGAAGAGACGATTCGAATTATTGATACGGAGGTCACTCATCTAACCATTCCAGTCCGACCAGGTCGTAACTTAGCGGTTATTATTGAAGTTGCATCGATGAATTTCCGTTTGAAAAGAATGGGCGTCAATGCTGCCGAACAATTTACCGATCGATTATCAAGTGCGATTGAAAAAGGAAATAATGACGAACCGATCTAATTAATCTTGTGCGAGTGTGTTATACTTTTTCTTTATTTTATTAAAAGGCTTTGTTAAATGATCATGTTGATTTTTCAACATTCAGCAAAACAACTCGCTTTCCGCTGGTTTTCACTGGTCTCAGAACACGTCGCTTCCGCATTTTGTTCAGTCTAGTTTCAATTAGAAGCACGTACAAACCGCACTGCGGGTTCTCGACTCGCTCGTTTTTCCACTAGTGAGTCAGTTTTTGCTTCCTATCAATAACATCCGCTAACATAGCCTATTAAAAAAGGGGTTTGAATATGAATTCTTCAATACAACCAATTAATCCGATTGCGCTGAACTTTGGACCGATCGAAGTACACTGGTACGGTATTATCATCGGATTTGGAATCGCTTTGGGGCTTTGGATCGCAATGAGAGAATCGAAGAAACATGGAATTGAGAGTGAAATCATCGCTGATCTAATGATTTGGGCGATTCCCATTGCCATTATTAGTGCACGGATTTACTACGTTCTCTTCGAATGGAAATACTATTCACAGCACCCGGCAGAAATTATTGCAATCTGGAATGGTGGAATTGCCATTCACGGCGCAATTATCGGTTCCTTGATAACCGCTTATTTGTACACGAAAGCAAAACAAATTTCTTTTTTTCGTTTGGTCGATATTTTAGTTCCAAGTTTAATTTTAGGACAAGCGATCGGCCGTTGGGGGAATTTTATGAACCAAGAAGCTCATGGTAGAATTGTTAGTGAAGGTTTTTTGCGAAATACATTACATTTACCTGACTTTATTGTGAATCAAATGTTTATCGAAGGTTCATACTATCATCCTACCTTTTTATACGAATCCATTTGGGATCTCTTAGGATTTATCCTATTAATCAGTCTACGAAAAGCCAACTTAAGACGTGGAGAAATGCTGTTTACTTACCTGATTTGGTATTCGATTGGTCGTTACTTTGTAGAGGGGATGCGTACAGACAGCTTAATGCTTACGAGTCACCTTAGAATCGCACAAGTGATCTCTCTTGTTCTAATTGGTATATCCATCCTATTGATTGTTTATAGAAGATACAAAGGATATTCAAATGTGCGTTACAATGAAGACCTTGTATAAAAGGAGGGATTTTGGTTGTTTTGGAAGTCGTTAAAGCAAGGAATCAGAAATGGTTTGAGGACAACATGGACTCTCGGGAAAATTATTTTTCCGATAACATTGATTGTATCGATTCTTCAATACACGCCTATCCTTCCATTTATCGTAAAGCTAGTGGCGCCACTCATGAGTTTGCTAGGATTGTCTGGTGATGCGGCCATCCCGCTTGTGCTGGGCAGTTTCCTCAACTTGTATGCGAGTATCGGGGCGATATTAACGCTTCATTTCTCTGTAAAAGAAGTACTCATTCTCGCTGTCATGCTGTCATTTTCACATAATCTTTTAATCGAATCGAGTGTAGCAACACGCGTAGGTGTCCGAGTAAGTCTAATGATCGCGGTTAGGCTTGGCCTAGCGATTCTCTCTGCGGTTGTGATTCGCTTTGTGTGGCATGGTGGAACAGAACCTGCCAAATATGGTCTCGTTTCGTCATCAGGTGAAAAAGCACACGGAATTTTTCAAATAATCGTCGAAGCAATAGAAAAAGCTGGACTTGGGGTTTGGCAATTAGCTTTGATTGTGATTCCATTGATGATCGGAATTCAATTTTTAAAAGATTTGAATTGGCTAGCCATTTTTTCAAAGTGGATGGGACCCTTTACAAAATGGCTTGGGATGAAAGAGAATACATCGACTACATTAGCAGCTGGTCTGATGTTTGGACTTGCATATGGAGCGGGTGTAATGATTCAGGCTGTCGAGGAAGACGGTGTAAGCAAAAAGGATGTAACGCTCGCATTTATTTTTCTCGTTGGTTGTCATGCCATTGTGGAAGACACGCTTATTTTTGCTCCATTAGGCGTTCCAATCGTCATCCTGTTATTGATACGATTCGTAACTGCCACAATATTAACAGCGATTGTCGCAGCAATTTGGAACCGAAATGATCGGTTGAAAGGGAAGGGTATTTTAAATGAACAAAAAGATCAACACCATATTATTTGACTTAGATGGAACGTTAATTGATACAAATGAATTGATTATTCTCTCTTTTTTACATACGTTTGGGATATACAAGCCTGGTGAATTTGAACGTAAGGACGTCTTAAGATTTATGGGACCGACTTTAGTCGAAACGTTTACTGAATTTGAGCCATCACGAGTAGATGAGATGATCGCTACTTATCGTGCATTCAATATTGAGCAACATGATGCTCTCGTTACTGCATTTGAGGGTGTAGTTGAAACCATTCAACAACTACATGACGAAGGATATAAACTTGGAATTGTCTCAACGAAAAAAGGTGATATGGTATTGCGTGGTCTGGAGCTGACAAACATACGTCATTTCTTTGATCCTATTATTTCATTAGATGAAGTTACGAATGCAAAGCCCCATCCTGAGCCCGTGTTAAAAGCGCTTGAACTTATGGATTCTTCTCCTGAAGAAGCCATGATGATTGGAGACAATCACCATGATATCGTTTCTGGTCAGCGTGCAGGGACGATGACCGCTGGTGTAGCATGGTCCGCAAAAGGAAAAGAACACTTGCTTCAATATAAACCAGATTTCATTCTTGATCAGATGTCTGACATTATTAAAATATTAGAAGGTATCAACGGGTGAGAAGAACGACCAGGTATCCTGTAGAAGGGGCTAACTCGTTATGGCACGTATACAAAACCGTACCGTTTAGTAAAGTGGTAAAAAACTTTACTGTTATTCAAATCGCACGTTACACACCATTTCTTGGGATGAAAAACTGGTTGTACCGCAACTTTTTAAAAATGAAAGTGGGCGATCAAACTTCATTTGCTCTCATGGTGATGCTCGATGTGATGTTTCCAGAAAAAATTTCAGTTGGTCGAAACACGGTTATTGGATACAATACGACGATTCTTGCACACGAGTATTTGATTAAAGAGTACCGGCTCGGCGAGGTAATGATAGGTGATGAAGTGATGATTGGTGCTAATACAACCATCTTACCAGGAATACGAATTGGCAACGGTGCCATTGTTTCTGCGGGAACACTCGTTCATAAAGATGTTCCGGCGGGCACATTCGTTGGTGGAAATCCTATGAAAATTATTTATACGAAAGAACAATTAGCGAATAAAGAAACATAATAAAACGATGAGGAATCAACCATTTTCCTCGTATTTGAATGATAAGAGGGGATATCCAGGAAGTCTGAGAAAACGGACTGACAGATAGCCCTTTTTTAAAAGATAAGAAAGTGAAAATACTGATGTGCCATGAACCTAGTGTTTATGGTCTTTTTTTATTTTTGGAAACGAACAGTCTTAAATGGATTTTTCTATGGACTTAAGGTTACATGTGATTACTGCTTCAGGCGGACGCTTTCCGCGGCCGAGCGCCGAGCCTCCTCGTCGCTAGCGCTTCCTGCGGGGTCTCGTCTGTCTCGCTTTTAAGACCACTGAAAAATTTCTCTTGGCACACCAATACATGTATAAGCCGTGAATTTCCGTTTCAGGCAGACGCGTTCCACGGGCACGGCTTTAATCTCCTCGTCACTACGTTCCTGCGGGGCTTTCAGCTCGTGCTTTCCCCGCAGGAGTCGCTGCCTTCCACTACCATTCGGTATAATGTATTAAAATAAATGGTCTTATCCTGCCTCGCTTTTTTTCAATTCTGATACCACTCGATCAGTGGGACAACTATGATTTGCTTACTCTTACTCAGTCATCTGGAGGTAGTATCCAAAGAGTATCTACTTGTGGCATACAGGAAGTTTCGTAATTAGAAGGTGTTCTTTATTGGAAAGAAACTCGGCAAACATGGGGCTTGTCGTATCCTTTTCACTGAAGTTGCTAAGCATAATATGTGTACTCTCCTTGTTATTCGATTTTTGATTGACTTCGCATAAGTGAGGGTATAAACTACTATATATTCAATCACTTTCTTTCGCTACCATATTAGCGAACTAAAGTGAAATCACATTTAAGTAAAAAATATTTAATTTGCAAACAATAGAGAACAACGTCGTTAAGACGAAATAAGGTTGGGTGAAAAAATGTCGAAATTATTTATGTTTGAAAAGCCTTTGGGAATGAGAGATACATTTCCGGTCTTATATAAAATGAAAGAAACGGTGAAAGAAAATATTCAATCAGAAATGAGATCATGGGGCTATGAATTTATTCAGACGCCTACGCTGGAGTATGCAGAAACAGTAGGAGAAGCGTCAGCCATTTTGGATCAACAACTCTTTAAATTACTTGATCAACAAGGCCGTTCAATTGTTCTGCGTCCCGATATGACCGCTCCGATTGCTCGAGTTGCTGCTTCTCGCTTGTTAAAAGATCAAAATCCACTCCGTCTTGCTTACTCAGAGAGTGTGTTTCGAGCTCAACAACATGAAGGGGGACGACCAGCAGAGTTTGAACAAATTGGGATCGAATGCATTGGAGATCGTACCGTTAGTGCAGATGCTGAAGCGATTGCATTAATGGTCTCCACATTGCAAAAAGCAGGAGTGAGTGATTTCACTCTTTCAATCGGTCATATTGGTTTTGTCCATCACCTTTTTCTTCGCTTATTAGGAAATGAAGAACGTGCGAGTATATTGCGGCAATATTTATATGAAAAGAATTATGTTGGATTTAGCGATCACATTCAAACGTTGTCTCTTTCCTCCATTGATCGGCAATTACTCGAATCTTTTTTACAATTAAGAGGTTCATATCCTGTTTTAAGCAATGCTCGCAGCCTCATTGAAACAGAAGGCAGTTACCAAGCATTAAATGAGCTCGAAGAATTGTGGAAATTACTTCAAGATTATGGCGTCGAGAAGTTTGTGAAATTTGATTTAACACTCGTTAGCCATATGTCATATTACACGGGTGTTTTATTTGAAGCATATACACCGCGAGTTGGTTTCCCGTTAGGTAATGGAGGAAGGTACGATGATTTATTAAAGAAATTCGGCAAAGAAGCAGGAGCAACAGGGTTTGGCATTCGATTGGATTACTTGCTTGAAGCGCTAGCATTAAAAAAAGAAAAATCAGAAGGAGCGTGTGTCATTTTTTCCAATGAAAGAAGAAAAGAAGCCATTGCCTTTACACAGCAAAAGAGGGAATCTGGAGTGAATATTGTCCTTCAAGATATGAAGGGGATCGGTGATATGGACAGGTTTTCCAACAGTTTCAAGGATGTTCATTACTTTATCGGTTCGATGGAAGGAGGAAAAAGCGAATGAGTGTATTAACGATCGCGATGCCCAAAGGCCGCATTTTTGAAGAAGCCGCTGGATTACTTCGAGAAGCGGGCTACGAGCTTCCTCCTGAATTTGATGAATCAAGAAAACTGATCATTGACGTTCCGAATGAGAACTTGCGCTTTATTTTGTCAAAACCGATGGATGTACCAACCTATGTTGAACATGGTGTTGCGGATATTGGAATCGCAGGGAAAGACGTCATGCTCGAAGAAGAGCGCGATGTGTACGAATTATTGGACTTGAAAATCAGCCACTGTTATTTGGCAGTAGCTGGTCTACCAAACACAATGATGTCTGAGGTTGCGCCTAAAATCGCGACGAAATATCCGAACATTGCTTCTTCCTATTTTCGCGAACAGGGTGAGCAGGTGGAAATCATTAAGTTAAATGGTTCGATTGAGCTGGCTCCTATTATTGGACTAGCGGATCGAATCGTAGATATCGTGTCTTCAGGACAAACATTGAAAGAAAATGGACTGATGGAATACGAAAAAATTGTTTCCATATCTTCAAGATTAATTGCGAATCCGGTTAGCTATCGTACGAAAGATGAACGCATTCATCAGCTTGTGGACAGACTAAAGAACGTCATTGCTTAACGAAGAGGTGGTGTAGAAGATGAAGATCATCCTAGCGAATGAAAATATTTCAATAAAACGATCGGTGGATCAAGGAAATGACGAGCAGATAAACATCGTCAAACAGGTGATTGAAGATGTAAAAAACCGAGGAGACGAGGCAGTAAAATACTATACACAAAAATTTGATCGAACAAGTATGGAATCAATGCTGGTTCAGCAAGAAGAATTTGACGAAGCTTATGCTGAGCTTGATAACGAGTTGGTTGAAATTATCAAAGAAGCTGCTCAGAATATTCAAGTTTTTCATGAAAAACAAAAGCGTGAATCCTGGAAGTTTACGAACGAGGAAGGAACGACACTTGGGCAAAAAATCACCCCGATCGATGCAGTGGGTGTATATGTCCCTGGTGGAACTGCCGCGTACCCTTCTTCTGTTTTAATGAACGTTATGCCTGCAAAAGTGGCGGGTGTGAAACGAATTGTCATGGTGACACCTCCAAGTGAAAATGGCCGTCTTTCTGCAGGTGTACTTGGTCGCTGCAAAAGAAGCAGGTGTCGAAGAAATCTATAAAGTTGGTGGTGCTCAAGCCATTGCTGCGTTAGCTTATGGGACAAAAACGATTCGACCGGTTGATAAAATCGTTGGTCCTGGTAATATTTATGTCGCATTAGCAAAGCGGGAAGTATTCGGAGATGTGGCTATTGATATGATTGCTGGTCCAAGTGAAATTGCTATCTTAGCCGATGATTCGGCGAGACCCAATGAAATAGCGGCTGATTTGCTCTCTCAAGCCGAACACGATCCTCGTGCTTGTTCGATCCTTGTGACTTCCTCTAAAGAATTAGCAGAAAAAGTAGCGGTAGAGGTTCAACAGCAGCTGGAATCGCTTCCGAGAAAAGAAATTGCAGAAGCGGCCATTAACGATTATGGGAACATTTACGTCACGGAATCACTTGAACAAGGAGTTGCCTTAATCAACGAACTCGCCCCTGAACACTTAGAACTGATGGTTAATGAACCTGAAAGTGTGATTGATGAGATTCGTCACGCAGGTGCGATCTTTGTTGGTCGTTTTAGCTCTGAGCCAGTTGGAGATTACTTTGCTGGTCCAAACCACGTTCTGCCAACAAACGGGACCGCCCGATTTTCTAGTCCATTAAATGTGGATGACTTTATGAAAAAATCGAGTATCATCCTATATAGTGAACAAGCATTGAAGAATAATGTGCAAAAAATTGCTAAGTTCGCTCGATTAGAAGGTCTCGAAGCACATGCAAGAGCAGTAGAATCACGCTTTAAATAAGAGAGGGGTCTGGCCCTTAACAGGAAGCGGAGTGGAATACATGGAGAGAAAATCAAGTGTATCGAGAAAAACGAATGAAACGCAAATCGAGTTAAGTTTGAATATTGATGGAACGGGAGTTGCCGATCTAAAAACACCTGTGCCTTTTATGACACACATGCTCGATTTGTTTACAAAACATGGACAGTTCGATTTATCCATTCATGCGAATGGGGACACAGAAGTCGACGGTCATCATACAGTCGAAGATATTGGAATTTGTTTAGGACAAGTTTTTCGCGAAGCACTGGGAGACAAAAAAGGAATCAAGCGTTACGGGCAAGCCATTGTGCCGATGGATGAATCGCTTGCTCAAGTAGTGGTAGATTTAAGCAATCGCCCTCATTTAGAAATGAGAGCCGATTTCCCTTCACAAAAAGTCGGGACATTTGATACAGAACTTGTTCATGAATTTCTTTGGAAGTTTGCTCTTGAAGCTCGGATGAATTTACATGTGATCGTTCATTATGGACAAAACACGCACCATATCATTGAAGCGATCTTTAAGGCATTAGCGCGAGCATTAGACGAAGCGAGTACAGTAGACCCAAGGATTAAAGGAATTCCTTCTACGAAGGGGATGTTATAAATGCTAATCGGCATCATCGATTATGGAATGGGCAACCTGTTTAGCGTTAGTAAAGCGCTAGAACGCCTTTCTATTCCCTACTTTATTAGTGATGATCAGAGCGAACTTATGAAAGCAGATGGTTTACTCTTACCTGGAGTTGGGGCTTACAAAGATGCAATGAAATTATTGAATGAAAAAAAACTTTCTTCTTTTATTCGCCTTCAAGTTGAAAAAGATGTACCGCTTCTTGGTATTTGTTTGGGAATGCAACTACTTTTTGAAGAAAGTGAAGAAAATGGACCTGTTAAGGGATTAGGTCTTTTAAAAGGAAAAGTCATTCGATTTACAGGAATCAATCGTCTGCATGAGACTTACAAAGTGCCGCATATGGGATGGAATCGATTAACCTATAACCAATTAGACCCATTACTTAAAGGTCTAAATGAAGACTACGTTTACTTTGTTCATTCGTATTATATAGATGAAATGAACAAGAATGATTTACTCGCATCCGCTACATATGGCGATATTCAGGTTCCAGGGATTGTTGGACGAAATTTATTATATGGAATGCAATTTCATCCAGAGAAAAGCAGTGATCTTGGAGTGAAGTTATTAAAACAATTTTCCGAAATCGTAAAGAATAAGGAGGCGTAACGATGACGTTTACAATTTATCCGGCCATTGATATGCGTGATGGGAAATGCGTTCGTCTCTTACAAGGTGACTATAATCAAGAAACGATCTACGGGGACTCTCCATTTGATATGGCCGCTTCATTTGCTGAACAAGGAGCAACGTGGATTCACATGGTTGATCTTGATGGAGCCAAAGATGGCAAACGAATCAATAGTCCATATGTGATTGAAACGGCCAAAAAGTTGAACGCTAACGTGCAAATTGGCGGCGGAGTCCGGAATGAAGAAGACATCGCTTATTATCTAGAGAACGGGATTGCACGCGTGATTTTAGGAAGTGTAGCTGTCTCAAATCCTCCTTTTGTAAAAGAAATGCTTAGAAAATATGGGAGCAAAATTGCGATTGGCTTAGATGCAAAAAATGGTTTTGTGGCCACACAGGGCTGGCTTGAAACATCGAAAGTAAAAGCCGTTGATTTAGCAAAAGAATATGCAGGAGCGGGAGCGGAAACGTTTATTTTTACCGATATTGCAACCGATGGAACATTAGCTGGTCCGAATATCGAAGCGGTTCTTGAATTAGCCCGTGAAACAAATTGTGAAGTGATCGCTTCTGGTGGAGTGAGCTCACTTAGTGATTTGAACCGACTGGCTGATTATGACCAAGCGGGAATCAAAGGTGCAATCGTTGGTAAAGCCATCTATGAAGGCAGGTTCACAGTTGCAGAAGCGATAAATGAGGTGGGTACATGCTAACAAAGAGAATTATTCCTTGCCTTGACGTTAAGGAGGGGCGCGTTGTCAAAGGTGTCCAATTCGTTGCCCTTCGAGATGCGGGGGATCCCATTGAATTGGCTCGATTTTATGATGAGCAAGGGGCGGATGAATTGGTCTTTTTAGATATATCTGCTTCACATGAAGGAAGAGCGACGATGGTTGATGTGATTCAACATGTTGCAGCTGAATTGGCCATTCCGTTTACAGTGGGTGGAGGTATTCATTCAAAAGAAGACATGAAGCGCGTTCTTCGAGCAGGTGCAGATAAAGTCTCTCTTAATACAGCTGCTGTCTTAAATCCTTCATTAATAAAAGAAGGCGCCGACTATTTTGGTTCCCAGTGTATCGTTTTAGCTATTGATGCAAAGTACGATGAAAATTTAGGGTCTTGGCGTGTCTATACGCACGGTGGAAGAACTCCGACAGAAAAAGAAGTGATTGCTTGGGCAAAAGAAGCAGTAGCTTTAGGTGCAGGCGAAATCCTTTTGACAAGCATGGATAAAGATGGAGAGAAGGCCGGGTTTGACCTTGAATTAACAAAAGCAGTAGGCGAAGCGGTTTCTGTTCCGATTATTGCTTCTGGTGGAGCGGGAAAAGCCGAAGACTTTGCGGATGTTTTTCTTCAAGCTGAAGCGGATGCAGCACTTGCAGCATCGATTTTTCATTATAAGGAAACGAGTGTAGAAGAAGTGAAATCGTATTTAAAAGAAAAAGGGGTGGAGATCAGATGACGAACGAAACAGTGGATAAGATTCGTTTTGATGACAAAGGACTTGTACCAACGATTATTCAAGATGCCCACACTAGAGAAGTGTTAACTCTTGCCTATATGAATAGAGAATCGTTGTTAAAAACGATCGAAACGAAGGAAACGTGGTTCTATAGCCGTTCTCGCCAAGAACTTTGGCATAAAGGTGAAACGAGTGGCCATACTCAACGAGTGTTAGAAATCAAATACGATTGTGATCAAGATGCTCTACTTGTTCAAGTAGATCCAACTGGGCCAGCATGTCATAAAGGTACGAAAAGTTGCTTTAATGACATCGTTGGTGAGACTTCATTGACATTAAGTGAAGCGAATGCGACAAGTATTAATTCCAATCAAGACCATATTCTCACTGTGTTAGAAGAATTGATAGCCAAACGAGAAGAAGAGAGACCTGAAGGCGCTTATACGACTTATCTCTTTGAAGAAGGCGTCGATAAAATCTTGAAAAAAGTCGGAGAGGAAGCATCCGAGGTCATTATTGCTGCAAAAAATCGTGATAAAGATGAACTGAAATGGGAATCAGCAGACTTAATCTATCACTTAATGGTCTTATTAAGAGAGCAACAGCTTCCCTTCCAAGAAGTATTGAATGTTTTATTAGAACGACATAATAAGAAGTGAGACTAGAGATTGAGGCAAGACTCCTTGTTATAGATTTAAGGGCACTGAAAAAGTCCAACTTTTAAAGATTGAAAAGCTGCAAATGAAAAAGAAGCACTCAAAAGACACGTATTTTTGACTTCATCTTTAAACAATCATTATTGGGCATATTTAAAATAGCATTTTCAGATAGGATCGTTCTTTTTAAAACGTTTCTGAATGGCAGTGTAAGGCAGCGAATCCTGGGGAATAGCGAGGACGTCGAAATCTACTTAAGCTTTAGCTTAAGTTCGTTTGGCATAAGCCCCTCGGAAAGCGTCCGCCGAAAACGAGAATCGAATGATTAAATCATCGTAAAATGAAAGGTTCGCATTTAAGATTGAGACTATAAAGAATGAAATGGACTCAGTTAAGAAATGATTCGACTTTAAACTTAGGCATCTTAGTTCTGTTCCAGCCTCGTTTTTATGTTTTAACTTGCTGTAAATAAAATCCAAAACATTATTAGAAGAGTGCCATCATAAAAGAAAAGACAGCTTATCTCGATCAATCGAGATAAGCTGTCTTTGGTAAACGAAGTGTACTTTTTCAGTACAATGAAGCATGCAACGAGGGGACTAACGGACCATAGAAAACATCCGCCAGTATCGGAAATCAACAACCCCTTCCTTATTACAGCATGCGGCATGACCACCTAAGGGAACCGCTCTATTGTTTTCACGCCGATCATGATATAATACATTAGTTATGACTGAAAAAGCTTCGGAGGCGTTTCATGAAGAAAAATTCGAAATCAGCCAATAAAAAAGGTAAACTTTATACATTTGAGCCAACCGGTGAATACTACTTCAATAAAGGATTGAAGTCATTTCAGCGAGGCGATTATCATAAATCATTACGATATTTAAATAGGGCTTTGCAGTTGGAACCATTAGAGCCAATGATTATGTGTCAACTAGCAATCGTTCATTCTGAATTAGAAGAATTCCGTACAGCTAATCAATTGCTACTATCTATTCTTGACGAAATAGACCCTAGAATGTATGAATGTCATTATTTTTTGGCAAACAATTACATTCACATGGGTCTTTTTAAAGAAGCTTATACCCACGCGACAGATTACCTGAATAAAGATGAAGATGGGGAATTTGTGGAAGATGCAGAAGAACTCGTCGACATGATTATGATGGATTACGATGAGCCTATAGAAACACTTTACGATCAAGATCATTTAATGCTAAAGCAGGAAGAAGCCAGAGATCTCCTTGAAAACGGCAAGTTTCTAGAGGCGGCTACTTTGCTTGAAGCGGTGACAGCGGAATTTCCTGAATTTTGGTCAGGTCACAATAATCTAGCATTAGCTTATTTTTATATGGGGAAGCTAGTTAAGACAGAAGAAGTGTTAAAGAATATTTTAGAGAAAAATCATGGGAATCTACATGCACTTTGTAATATGGCTGTTCTTGTTCATTATCAGTCAAAATTCAAAGAAGCTGAAGAAATTGTAAGAGCCTTAAAAGTGGTACGTCCCATCTCTTATGAGCAACGTTATAAACTGGGTGCAACTTTTTCATTAATTGGTCAATATGAGGAAGCTTACGCATGGTTGAAAAATTTACAAAAAGCGGGATTTGAAGGAGATGCCAGTTTTTATTATTGGCTTGCTTATGCAGGGTATCATACGAGTCATCTTCAAACAGCTAAAAGCGCTTGGAAAAAAGTGATTGCAGCAGATCCTTCCAAAGAAGGATTAGAGCCTTGGAATCGGAAACAACCATCATCAAGTGGTGAATCTACAGAAGAGGTGTTTTTTGATTTTCTAAGCAGTCAGAATGTTGAAGAGAAGATGGTTGCACTCTTTATTCTTAAACTTTCAAAACATCAACCTGAATGGGTTTCTACTGATAAATTTAAACGAATGGAATGGAATCATCCACTTGAATGTGCATACTTGTCCGATTTAATTACGATGGAAGTGAATGACTCGATCAATGGGAAAGTGAAAGTCTTTGCTGAAAATCTTCATTTAGGAGCACTAGAATTATACGAACGACATAGACCGATCCAAGCTTATCAAAAAGGACTGTTTTTAATTTGGTTCTCAATGGGTTGTCGAGCTTTTGATCGTGGAGAAAAATGGACGAATTATAAAGCATTAGCGGCATCTTGTGAATATATTTGGTATAAGTGGAAAGGTGAAAAACGTACGAAAAAAGAAGTTGCTGCAAAATATAGTATGTCTACTTCTACTTTAACGAAATATATTCAAAAAGCAGAAACCTATCTTTCATGAGCATATTTTTGGACGAAAAGGTTCAATTTTTATACGATATGAAGAGAAAATTTAAAAGGAGTGTCCTGTCATGTCAGAAGAAAAAATTTATGACATCATTATTGCAGGTGCTGGTCCCGCGGGGATGACAGCTGCTGTCTATACATCTCGAGCAAACATGTCTACGCTAATGATTGAACGTGGTATTCCAGGTGGACAAATGGCGAATACAGAAGAAGTAGAAAATTACCCAGGATTTGAAAGCATACTAGGTCCAGATCTTTCGAATAAAATGTTTGAACATGCAAAAACATTTGGTGCGGAATATGCCTACGGTGATATAAAAGAAATTATTGACGGTGAAGATTACAAAACCGTAAAAGCCGGAACGAAAGAATTCAAAGCAAGAGCTGTAATCATTACGACAGGCGCTGAATACAAAAAAATCGGTGTGCCGGGTGAAAACGAACTAGGCGGCCGCGGCGTTTCTTATTGTGCGGTTTGTGATGGAGCATTCTTTAAAGGGAAAGAATTGGTCGTTATTGGTGGAGGAGATTCTGCGGTTGAAGAAGGCGTTTACTTGACTCGTTTTGCAAGTAAAGTAACGATTGTTCATCGTCGCGATGAACTTCGTGCTCAAAAAATCCTGCAACAACGTGCTTTTGATAACGAAAAAATTGACTTCATTTGGAATCATACGATTAAAGAAATCAAAGACAAAGACGGAAAAGTTGGTAGCGTAATGCTCGTATCAACAAATACAGGTGAAGAGAAAGAATTTAAAACCGACGGAGTTTTCATATATATTGGAATGCTTCCACTTACAAAACCGTTTGAGAATCTTGGTATCTTAAATGAGTTGGGCTACATTGAAACAAATGAAAATATGGCTACAAAAATACCTGGTATTTTCGCTGCTGGAGATGTTCGTGATAAAATGCTTCGACAAATTGTCACAGCAACTGGAGACGGAAGTATTGCTGCTCAAGCTGCTCAACATTATGTAGAAGAATTGAATCAGAAAATGAAGATAAAATAAGTAATACAGTTTCATATTTTTAAGTGGTACAGTAATGACAGAATAATAAGAAAGTTTTAAGAAGCTTCATGTAATAAGGGGTTACATGCATTTACGAATTTTATACAAATCCGTAACTCTCTTTTAATTTTACTGTAACACTTATGAAACATAGGTAGGGTAATATAGCATTATAAGTATTGACCCCCTTTTAGTAATAAAACCCTTGTATGGCACAGGTACCCCCCTGTGCCTATTTTTTATTCTCAAAAGACCTTCCCGGAAATCTCTATTCATTGTAGGCGTTTTCTAAAAATAGTATAATGGTAAGAATGAAATCTGATTGTTAAAGCCTTCATCATTTTAACGCTGTAAGCTAATTCATTAGAGGTGAACGATGTGCAACGCATAACAAATTGTATATTTGCTAATAAGAATGAAATGTTATTGCTTCAAAAGCCTAGTAAAGGCTGGTATGTAGCTCCAGGTGGCAAAATGGAATCCGGTGAAACCGTTAGAGAAGCAGTCATTAGAGAATTTAAAGAAGAAACAGGTCTTGAACTCGTAGATCCTGAATTAAAAGGAATTTATACATTTATTATTCAAGAAGAAGAGAAAGTAATCTCTGAGTGGATGATGTTTACGTTTAAAGCCACTAAAGCATTAGGGAGTCTTTTAGAAGTTTCGAAAGAAGGCATTCTTTCTTGGGAATCGACTGAAGAATGGATTCACCTTCCAATGGCAGAAGGAGATCGTCCTATTATAGATTATGCCTTACACGGAGAAGGTATTTTGTATGGAACGTTTCGATACACATCTGATCACATTTTGCTTTCACAACGACTTCAACATGAACCTTTCTAATGAGTTTGATGGATAATTGATGATCGTTCTTGAAATTCCATAAGCATTGAATAAGTAGAAACAGAAAAAGTGAGGTTTTGGATAATGACAACAATCGGAATAAGTGATCGACAACTCGTAATTATTACCGGCATGTCTGGTGCAGGTAAAACTGTCGCTATTCAATGTTTTGAAGACCTGGGCTTTTTTTGTGTTGATAATTTACCTCCGATGCTTCTTCCTAAATTTTGGGAGTTAATGAATGAGTCTGGTCCCAAAATGCAAAAGGTAGCCCTTGTGATGGATTTACGAGGTCGAGATTTTTTTGATGACTTGCAAAAATTTTTACATGAAATTGAAGAGAATTCAAGTGTAAGACCACATATTTTGTTTTTAGAAGCAGATGATTCAGTTTTGGTCAGTCGTTATAAAGAAACTCGGCGAAATCATCCACTGGCTCCGTCTAGTGCTCCTTTAGAGGGAATAAAACAAGAGCGAGAGCTTCTGATGGATTTAAAACATCGGGCACAAACGATATACAATACTTCTTTGATGAAGCCTAGATCTCTACGTGAAAAAATTTTGAAAGAATTTTCCGCTAATCAGCAATCCCTTTTTCATGTGAATGTTATTTCATTTGGATTTAAATATGGATTGCCGATTGATGCCGACCTTGTTTTCGACGTTCGTTTTCTTCCAAATCCACATTATATTGATGAATTGCGACCAAAGACTGGCGTTGATAAAGATGTTTCTGAATATGTGATGAAATCGGATGATACGAAACAATTTATTGAAAAAGTAAGCGACTTATTAACATTTATGTTGCCTTTATATAAACGAGAAGGAAAAAGTCAACTCGTCATCGCCATTGGTTGTACTGGCGGCCAACACAGATCTGTCGCTCTAACAGAGTATTTTGGAAACAAATTCTCAAAGGATTATCAAACGGATATCTTTCATCGAGATATTGAGCGAAGAAAGGAATCTCACACATGAACAAAAAAGATTTGCCTAAAATCGTGATTATTGGAGGTGGAACCGGCCTACCCGTACTATTGCGAGGACTGAAAAAATATCCGATTGATATTACAGCTATTGTAACGGTGGCCGACGACGGAGGTAGCTCTGGAAGATTGCGTAATGACTTAAATATTCCTCCTCCTGGTGATGTACGAAATGTAATGGCTGCCCTTTCTGACGTGGAGCCTTTAGTTGAAAAAATGTTTCAACACCGATTTGATACTGAGAATGAATTATCCGGACACTCCCTTGGGAATTTAATTATTGCTGCGATGACTTCCATCACTGGCGACTTTGGCCACGCGATTCAAGAAATGAGCCGTGTATTAAATGTAAGAGGTCGAGTATTACCAGCTTCCAATCAAAGTGTTGTTTTAAATGCTGAAATGGAAGATGGAATCATAGTGACAGGCGAATCCAAAATTCCTCACTCGGGTAAGAAAATAAAAAGAGTTTACTTAACTCCTGAAAATATTGCGCCTCTTCCTGATGCTCTTCGTGCAATTGAATCTGCTGATTTAATTGTCATTGGACCAGGAAGCTTATACACAAGTATCCTTCCTAACTTGCTTGTTCCTTGTGTGGGTGATGCACTTGCAAACGCAAAGGCAAAGAAGATTTACATTTGCAATTTAATGACACAAGCAGGTGAAACACTTGACTTCACTGCAAGTGATCATATTAGAGTGATCCATGAACATATGAATTGTGAGTCAATGGATTTAATATTAGTAAATGATGAAGAAATCCCTCAAAATATTCAACTTAAATATAAAGAAGAATTAGCAAAGCCAGTTATCTTTGATATTGATCGTCTTGAAATGCTAGGTGTATCCGTATTGTTGGAAAAGATTGCGATATTAGAAGAAGGAACCATCCGTCATAACACAAAGAAAGTTGCTGACATCTTATATAACCTTTTAATAGAAGGAAAGGAACAGCAATATTCAAAGCTCCTTCCGGAAATTGAAGAATCAGGGGCATAACCCAAACAGATTGATTGAAAATGAAAGAAAGTAGAGGTGAGAATCGTGTCGTTCGCATCTGAAACAAAAAAAGAACTCACCAATATTGAATTGAAAGATTGTTGTTCTAAGTCAGAGTTATCTGCACTCATTCAAATGAATGGATCTCTTTCTTTTTCAAATCGAAATTTAGTTGTTGACATTCAAACAGAGAATGCGGCTATTGCTCGTCGAATCTATACATTACTTAAAAAAAATTATCAAATCACGGTTGAATTACTTGTCCGTAAAAAGATGAGGCTAAAGAAAAATAATGTATATATTGTTCGTTTAAAAGAGGGCGCAAAAAACATATTAGAAGATTTGAAAATTATGGGCGAACATTACACTTTTGAACATACAATATCGAATGATTTAATCCGAAAGAAATGTTGTAAACGGGCGTATTTACGCGGAGCATTTCTAGCAGGTGGATCAGTAAATAACCCGGAAACATCTTCTTATCATCTAGAGATTTTCTCTTTATATAAAGAACACAACGACTCATTGTGTGAGCTCATGAACGTTTTTCATTTGAACAGCAAAACGCTCGAGCGAAAAAAAGGCTTTATTACTTACTTAAAAGAAGCAGAGAAAATAACGGAATTCCTTAGTATTGTAGGAGCTCATAATGCCTTACTACGTTTCGAAGATATTCGTATCGTAAGAGATATGAGAAACTCCGTCAATCGTCTTGTCAATTGTGAAACAGCCAATTTAAATAAAACAATTGGTGCTGCCCAAAGACAAGTAGAGAATATTCACTACATTGAACGTACTGTTGGGCTGGACATTTTACCAGACAAGCTTAGAGAAATCGCTGTCCTTCGAGTCGAGTACCAAGATATCACGCTGAAAGAATTAGGTGAGATGGTTTCTGGTGGATCGATCAGTAAATCTGGCATTAATCATCGTTTGCGCAAAATTGATGAAATTGCTGACAAGCTGCGCACCGGTGGTTTAGTAGGAACAAAATAAAATCAAATGAATCACTTCTTTCAGTTTCTAATCCAATGAATACGTAGAAATATCTCATTTGATCTTGACGATATCCAGTCGTTAGATAGTTGCGGATGGGTAGGGAGATCGTATTCATAGCTAGCGATAAGCATAGGAGTGGATTTTAGAAAACTGTTTTCGCATCGATTGTTGTTTTTTAAAAGCGATGTTAGCGGGTATGATTGATAGGAAGCAAAAACGAGCGAGTCTGGGCCAAACAGATGAGACTGAAAAAGTCCTCTTGGAACGTCAATGTGTGTATGGGCACGATTTCGCTCCAAGCAGACGCGTTCCACTATCATTCAGTAATAGCATTAAAGTATACCAAAACAACTAAAAAAACAGAAAAGGGGAGATAGGGATGGTGGAAAAAACAGTAACGGTCCAATTGAAATCCGGCTTACAAGCTCGTCCAGCGGCTTATTTTGTACAAGAAGCGAATCGTTTTGCTTCAGATGTTTTTATTGAAAAAGGTGGAAAAAAAGTGAACGCAAAAAGCATCATGGGGTTAATGAGCTTAGCGGTTGCATGCGGGGCAGAGTTAACAATTATGGCATCGGGTCCTGATGAGGATGCAGCATTAGAAAAACTAACTGCTTTTGTGACAGAGACAAATTAAGAAATGATGATAAAACTTAGTATAGAAAAAGCGACCGCGTAACAGGTATTAGCTGTTACGCGATCGCTTTTTGTTTAAATAAGAGTTGTTATTCAGATTTCTTTAGTAGATCATTGTTACGAGTGATAATTTTATCAATCAATCCGTATTCTAGAGCACGATCCGCTGTCATGAAGTTATCACGGTCTGTGTCTTTACTGATGACATCAAGTGATTGACCTGTGCGATCAGCTAATATTTGATTCAATTTCTCACGAAGGAACAAAATGCGTTTAGCAGCAATTTCGATTTCAGTTGCTTGCCCTTGCGCACCACCAAGCGGTTGGTGAATCATGACTTCAGCATTTGGAAGAGCGTAGCGTTTTCCTTTTGCTCCAGCGGCTAATAAAAAAGCACCCATTGAAGCGGCCATACCGATACAAATTGTTGATACATCAGGTTTAATGTATTGGATCGTATCATAGATTGCCATACCTGCAGTAATACTGCCACCTGGGCTGTTAATGTAAATAGAAATGTCTTTCTCAGGATTCTCTGATTCTAAGAATAATAATTGTGCCACAATTGAGTTCGCAACGTTGTCATCAATCGCACTTCCGAGCATAATGACACGGTCTTTTAACAGACGAGAATAAATGTCATAAGCTCTCTCACCGCGACTTGTTTGTTCAATAACTGTAGGAATTAAATTCATACTAATATCCTCCTTAAAAAGACGTATTATTTTGTAGTGTAAAACGTTGTGTGTATGTATCATACATGATTGGTCAATATAGGTCAAACGATTAAACTCGATCAATCAAGACGTAACCTCTTCTTCTATCATAACCGTTTAAGAATGATTTAGACAATATTGAGTAGAGGGAAAAAGAATAATAATTTTGTAATCATTTTTTAGATCAACTTCCCATTTCACTCTAGTCTTTTTAAAAAAGGCTTTGTTAAATGTTCATGTTGATTTTTCCGCATTCAGCAAAACAACTCGCTTTCCGCGGACGAACGGTTGGCCCCCTCGTGAAAACCGCGAGGGTACTGAAAAAGTTCTCTTGGAAAGTCAATGCGAGTGTGGGAAGGATTTCGTTCCAGGCAGACGCATTCCGCGGGCACGGCTTCAATCTCCTCCGACAAACAGGAAGTTTTAGCGCAGTCGTTGCAACAGGATGTTGCGCTCTTAGACTGTGATCCTTTCACATGCGGGGCTTTCAGCTCGCGCTGTTCCCGCTGGAGTCGCTGCCTTCCACTTCAATTCAGTAACGATTTAAAAAGACCGATCCAATTTCGGTTAAAAGATGAAGATAAAAATGTCACCCAGTCTAAAATACGTGTCTTAGAAGCAAAGTTTGAAATCTATTTTTTTATTTGCAAATTTTTAATATTTAAAAGCTGGACTTTTTCAGTGGACTCAAAAACCACACTGCGGGGTCTCGACTCGCACATTTTTCAGCAAGTGATAAATTTTGTTTCCTTCCAACAACATTCGCTAACATAGCCTAAAAATAAGCAAACGGTGATGATTAATGAGATATTGTTCCTGTCACAGTTAAATAGATGAATGGCACTTTTTCTTTGAGTCAATCTCGAACCTATAGCTCCACTTTTCTTGTTGCCATTCTAACATTGGTCCTATATAATAGTTTATCGTACGGCAAATGCGTAAGTCCATTATGAATGTTGATTTTTGTCTGCGTAAAACGCCCTCGTGGTGCAACGGATAGCACGCAAGCCTCCGAAGCTTGAAATGCAGGTTCGATTCCTGCCGAGGGCATTAGGTTAATAAAAAAGAGCGATCATTGAACCTGATGATCGCTTTTTTTTTGAAAGATAAGAAAGGATAAATTTTTTCAACGAGTTATTTGGATCAGTCTCCAAGCGCCAAATGCTTTTCGAAGCTTAACTGGCTTGATTCCAGTCTTCTCGTCACTTTGTTGAGGCCACTGAAAAAGTCCTCATGGAACATCTATACACGTATAAGCCGTAGATTTCCGTTTCAGGCAGACGCTTTCCGCGGGCACGGCTTCAATCTCCTGGTCACTGCGTTCCTGTGGGGCTTTCAGCTCGCGCTGTTCCCGCAGGAGTCGCTGCCTTCCACTCTCCTTCAGTAACGGATTAAACGATCTTATCCAACTTTGCTTTAAAGATGCAGACAAAAATCGTTCTGTTGATCTCGGTTCAAGGCAGATGCTTCTGCTAGTGGAACTAGTCTTCTCGTAAATAACCACAAGAGCACTGAAAAAGTCCTCTTGGAACATCAATGCGAGTATAAGCCATGTATTTCTGTTTCAGGCAGACGCTTTCCGCGGGCACGGCTTCAATCTCCTCCGACAAACAGGAAGTTTTAGCGCAGTCGTTGCAACAGGATGTTGCGAATTTAGACTGTGATCCATACATACTGTTCAAATGACGGCTGAAAGGAACAGTCCCCATTCATATTCCGTCTTCTGGTTCGTCGATATAGCTAAGGAAAGTAAGAGGTTGTAACTCGACTATTAAAAATAAACGTCGTCATTTATAAGGAAATGCGTTCCATACTATTAAACTCATCTATAGCACCCATCCTGACTTCTAATCAACGAAAAAATTCGAAAAACAAAATTCTTCATTCTTTCCGCCCTCATTGTCAGTTTGAATAACGAAAGCTACAATTTAAGAAAGAAACAGAGATATTGAGTGAAAAACTGTTGTAAAATAATGAGAGAAAGGACTGGATCGAATGATGATGAAGATGAAAGCGGGTCTTTGGCAACAACAAACAATAAAGCTTGCTATGACGCAGGAATTAACGCAAGCAATCGCTCTTCTACAGTATTCAGCAGTTGAACTTCATGATTTTTTGGCATTTAAGGCGTTGGAAAATCCAATCGTTCAGATAGAAATGAAACCTTCGTTTGATCATTCTTTCTCTTATGAGAAGAAGGGAGGGGCAAAGAAGGATATTGCTGCGACCGACCATCATTTTCAATGGTTTGAGCAACTACCTGACCGATCGAGTCTCTTGCCTGACTCACTCTTCTCTCAGGTCTCGCTTTTAAGAATCGAACAAAAAGAAAAAGAAGTGATTCTTGATTTACTTCATTATATTGATGAAAATGGTTATTTAAACATAAGTAATGAAGAATTTCTTCATGCTTTCCCTAATCAAAGCTTGGTTCAAAGAGGAGTGGATCTACTTCAAAGTTTAGAACCAGCTGGGATTGGGGCAAGATCTTTAAAAGAATGCCTACTTCTTCAGATCGATCGGATGGAGGGATCTGTCGTCCATGCGAAGTCGATTTTGACCGATCATTATTTAGAACTTATTGAGAATCAGTGGGAGAAAATAGCGAGTAAAATGAGCATTTCTGAATTAGAAGTTCAAAAGGCAATAGATATCATCAGAAGTTGTTCTCCGCGACCAGGTGCTGTATATCAGGCTGATCTGCCTGCATACATCGTTCCAGAACTGAAAGTTTCTGTGCAAAATGGCGTCGTTCATTTAAAATATGAAGATGATTTGATGCCTGCCATCGCAATTAATGAAACGTACCGAGATCAATTGCTGCTTTCAGATGACAAAGAGGTACTCTCTTATCTCAAAGAAAAACTTCAAGAATATGAGTGGATGAAGAAGACGTTGTCTCAGCGTCGGGAAACTTTACTGAGAGTCAGCGAATTCATTGTTCAAAAGCAGTTGGATTTTTTTCTTAAGGGACCTCCTTCTTTAGTAAGCTTAACCATGAAAAGTGTCGCGAACGAATTAGGACTACATGAATCGACTGTGAGTCGAACAGTCCGAGAGAAATATATTCAAACTCCACACGGTACTTATGAACTTCGTTCTTTTTTCGTGAAAAAAATATCGAGTTGTACGGAAATAACAGCAGCTGATATGAAAGAGCGCATTGAAAAGATCATTCATTTAGAGAACAAAGAGAAACCACATTCAGATCAGCAACTTGCCAAGTTATTGACTGAATCAGGTATGACAATTTCACGACGAACAGTTGCTAAATATCGTGATCAGCTTCTAATCCCTTCTTCTTCAAAAAGAAAAACAATTCGTTAGGAGTCCAATTAAAATGATTACTGTTGATTTCTATACAAGACCGCAATGTCCACTGTGCGAAGACGCAAAACAATTACTTATTATGCTTCAAGATGATTATGAGTTTAAGCTTGAAGAGCACAATATTGAATTAAATGAAAAGTGGACAGAAGAATACGGATTGATGATTCCGGTCATTAATATAAAAGGAAATACGGTTCAAGCTGGTCGAATTGATTTAGATGAATTGAGTAAGCGTTTGCACGAATTCACTTGATTCATAACAGTTGAAATCATCTTAAAACCCTGTTAATATTATGAATATAAACAGGGTTCATTTTTTTTGAACTGTGTGGGACAATAAAAGTCTATATGGGACAAAAAAAGTCCAAATAGAATGATGAATGAGTAAGATCGGAGAGGAGAGCTCAATGAATTCAACTTTAGAAATTCAAAAACGCCTCGTTCCAGATCTATTCGCAATCATACAGAAACGAGTTCTCATTTTACGCACGATTCGGCATATGCAACCTGTTGGAAGGCGGATGTTAGCCCAGCATCTTGGAATGACAGAACGAGTATTGAGAAGTGAAGTGGAATTTCTTCAAAACCAAAACCTCGTGTTCATTCGAACAGCAGGAATGACACTGACAGAAGATGGATTCATGGTTGCAGAAGAAATGGAATGCATGTTGCGTGAAATTTCGGGTATAGACGTAAAGGAAAAACAATTACGTGATCATCTTGGTATTCAAAAAGTGATCATCGTAAGTGGAAATAGTGATCAATCTTCCATTGTGAAAGAAGAACTTGGTCGAGCAACAGCAAAATGTATGAAACAATTGTTGGATGGTAAAAATATCATCGCGGTAACAGGCGGTTCTACAATGGCGACAATTGCTGACATGTTGTCACCAAATGTCGTTGGACCGAACACTGTTTTCGTTCCTGCACGAGGCGGAATTGGTGAAAACGTAAAAAATCAGGCAAATAGTATATGCGCCACAATGGCTGAAAGAACGAATGCTAAACATCGTGCATTATATGTTCCGGATCAAGTGAGCAGTGCTGTATACGATTCGATGATTAAAGAACCGGTGATTGAAGAAATTCTTTCATTGATTGGTTCAGCTGACATGGTTCTTCATGGAATTGGAGATGCATTCACAATGGCTGAACGCCGAAAAACCAGTGCTGGTGATATGGAGATCATTCATAAGAAGCAAGCAGTGGGAGAAGCCTTTGGTTATTATTTTAATCAAGAGGGTAAAATTGTTCATAAGGTGAAAACGGTCGGACTTCAATTAAAAGACCTTTCCCATATTCCTCACGTGTTAGCAGTAGCGGGTGGAGCGAGCAAAGCGAAAGCGATTCAATCTTATTTAAAAAGTGCTCCTTCTTCTACCATTTTAATTACGGACGAAGGTGCCGCAAAATTACTTTTAGAAGGTTCATCCCTTTTAAAATAGATCAATTCATTCATAATTTTTTTACGATATAAGAGGAGGAAATTAATCATGGCAGTAAAAGTTGGTATTAACGGATTTGGACGTATAGGACGTAACGTACTTCGCGCAGCATTAAACAATTCAGAAGTAGAGATCGTAGCGGTAAACGATTTAACGGATGCAAACATGCTTGCACACTTACTTAAATATGATTCTGTTCACGGTTCTTTGGACGCGGAAGTGAAAGTTGACGGAGAGGATCTAATCGTAAACGGCAAAAAAATCAAAGTTCTTGCTGAAAGAGACCCTGCGAAATTAGGCTGGGGAGATCTTGGTGTTGAAATCGTTGTTGAGTCAACGGGTCGTTTTACAAAACGTGCAGACGCTGCGAAACATATCGAAGCAGGAGCAAAGAAAGTCATTATCTCTGCACCAGCTTCTGACGAAGATATTACCATCGTTATGGGTGTTAACGAAGATAAATACGATGCTGCTAATCATGATGTTATTTCGAATGCATCTTGTACAACTAACTGTCTAGCACCATTTGCTAAAGTATTGAATGACAAATTCGGTATTAAACGCGGAATGATGACTACTGTTCACTCTTACACAAATGACCAACAAATCTTGGATTTGCCGCATAGCGACTACCGTCGTGCACGTGCAGCAGCGGAATCAATTATTCCAACATCAACTGGTGCTGCTAAAGCTGTGTCTCTAGTATTACCTGAACTAAAAGGTAAACTAAACGGTATGGCAATGCGTGTTCCAACTCCAAACGTATCTGTTGTTGACCTTGTAGCTGAATTAGACAAAAATGTAACAGCTGAAGAAGTAAACAATGCATTCAAAGAAGCAGCTGAAGGCGCGATGAAAGGTATTCTTGAATACAACGATGAGCCACTAGTTTCTCGCGACTATAATGGAAATGCAGCATCTTCTACAATTGATGCACTTTCTACAATGGTTCTTGAAGACAACATGGTTAAAGTTCTTTCTTGGTACGATAATGAAACAGGTTACTCAACTCGTGTAGTTGATCTTGCTGCATACGTAGCGAAACAAGGACTATAAGATTCAAAGAATTCTTTGTATAGAGGATGTAAGAAGAATCCAATGGGTTATGATTGGCAACTCTTCCGCACAACTACTATAATGAAGTGGATGAAGGGGAGCAGGGAACATTCCCTCTCCCTTTTTTTCTTTTGGCTATGTTAGCGATTGTTGTTGATAGGAAGCAAAAGCAATGAGACTCCTGCGGAAAAACGTGCGAGTCGAGACCCCGCATAGAAAGGATCACAGTCTAAGAGCGCAACATCCTGTTGCAACGACTGCGCTAAAACTTCCTGTTTGTCGGAGGAGGCTCGACCGGTCGTCCGCGGAAAGCGAGTTGTTTTGCTGAATGTTGAAAAATCAACATGATCATTTAACAAAGCCTTTCTTTTAAAAAGATTATATTTGAAATAAGAGGAGGCCCTTTTTAAGATGAACAAGAAGACGATTAAAGATGTAGAATTAAAAGGGAAGCGCGTTTTTTGTAGAGTGGATTTTAATGTTCCAATGAAGGATGGTGCCATTACCGATGACACCCGCATTCGAGCAGCACTTCCAACAATTCAGTATTTAGTCGAAGAAGGAGCTAAAGTCATTTTAGCTAGCCATCTTGGTCGTCCAAAGGGCGAAGTGAAAGAAGACCTTCGACTTACACCAGTCGCTAAACGCTTATCTGAACTAATGAACAAAGATGTAAACAAAGTAGATGAAGCATATGGCGATGTAGTGAAGTCTGAAATAGATAAAATGAAAGATGGAGATGTTTTGTTACTCGAAAACGTCCGATTCTATGCAGGCGAAGAAAAAAACAATGAAGAGCTCGCAAAAGAATTTGCGGCACTGGCCGATTTATATGTAAATGATGCGTTCGGAGCAGCTCATCGTGCTCATGCATCAACAGAAGGAATCGCTCACCATTTACCAGCTGTAGCAGGATTCTTAATGGAAAAAGAATTAGATGTGCTTGGTAAAGCATTATCGAATCCGGAACGTCCATTTACAGCCATTATCGGTGGAGCAAAAGTAAAAGACAAAATTGGTGTCATTGATCATCTTCTTGATATCGTTGACAATTTAATTATTGGTGGAGGTCTTGCCTACACATTTGTTAAAGCTCAAGGTCATGAAGTTGGAAAATCATTGCTTGAAGAAGACAAAATCGATTTAGCGAAATCTTTTATGGCAAAAGCAAAAGAGAAAAATGTGAAATTCTATACGCCTCTTGATGTTATTGTGGCAGATGATTTTTCTGATAATGCGAACAAAAAGGAAGTAGCGATTGATGAAATCCCTTCTGATTGGGAAGCATTAGATATTGGACCGAAAACATCAGCATTGTATCGTGACGTTGTTCAAAATTCAAAGCTTGTAATTTGGAACGGACCAATGGGTGTATTTGAATTAGATTCATTTGCAAATGGAACAAAAGCAGTGGCAAAAGCCCTGGCAGATTCAAAAGATACATACTCTGTCATTGGCGGCGGAGATTCAGCAGCTGCTGTTGAAAAGTTTGGGCTAGCTGATCAAATGAGTCATATTTCAACAGGTGGCGGTGCTTCCCTAGAGTTTATGGAAGGTAAAGAATTACCTGGTGTCGTTGCATTAGACGAGCGTGAATAGAAAATAATGAAGAAGATGTAAATAAGAGAGGATGTTCTAGTTATGCGTAAACCAATTATTGCTGGAAACTGGAAAATGAACAAAACGTTATCCGAAGCAAAAGCATTTGCAGAGGAAGTAAAATCTCTAGTCCCATCACAAGAAAGAGTTGACGCAGTCATTTGTGCACCTGCTCTATTTCTTGAAAGATTGGTAGAAGTCACAAAAGACTCAGATGTTAAGATTGGTGCTCAAAATATGCACTTTGAAGACAACGGAGCATTCACAGGTGAAATAAGTGCGGTTGCCCTTCAAGATCTAGGTGTAGACTATGTTGTATTAGGTCATTCCGAACGTCGTGAAATGTTTAATGAAACAGATGAAGCCGTTAACAAAAAAACACTTAAAGCTTTTGACAAAGGTTTAACGCCGATCGTATGTGTTGGAGAAACACTCGAACAACGCGAAAGTGGCGAAACGAATGCGATTGTTGGCTCTCAAGTTGAAAAAGCGCTTCAATCATTAACAGATGATCAAATGAAACAAACCGTGATCGCATATGAACCCATTTGGGCAATTGGAACAGGGAAATCTTCAACTTCTAACGATGCAAATGAAGTATGTGCACATATTCGTTCAATCGTAGCAGCTCAATTTTCTGAAGAGGTTGCACAAGCAGTTCGAATTCAATACGGTGGAAGTGTAAAACCTGAGAATATTGCCGAGTATATGGCTCAATCAGATATTGATGGAGCATTAGTCGGAGGAGCAAGTTTAGAAGCAAGTTCATTTTTGAAATTACTGGAGGCGGGAAGCCATGAGTAAATCTCCTGTAGCGCTCATCATCTTAGATGGGTTCGCCCTTCGTGATGAAAACAAGGGAAATGCAGTGGCTCAAGCAAAAAAACCGAACTTTGATCGTTATTGGAACCAGTATCCCCACTCTACTTTAGTCGCTTCTGGAGAAGCAGTTGGATTACCTGAAGGTCAAATGGGTAATTCTGAAGTAGGACATATGAATATTGGTGCTGGACGAGTTGTTTATCAAAGCTTAACTCGTATTAACATTGCGATTCGTGAAGGTGAATTTGCCGAAAATGAAGCTTTATTATCTGCAGTAAAGCATGCTAAAGATCAAGGAACGGCTCTTCACTTATTCGGGTTGTTATCGGATGGTGGCGTTCATAGTCACATCGAACACCTCTATGCATTGCTTGAACTGGCTAAAGAAAAAGGATTGAAAGAAGTATACGTTCATGCTTTTCTTGATGGACGTGACGTTAGTCCCCAATCTGGAGCAGGATATGTAGAAGAAGCAGAAGCCAAAATGAAAGAAATCGGTATTGGGCAGTTTGCAACGATTTCTGGTCGTTATTATGCAATGGATCGTGACAACCGATGGGAACGTGTAGAAAAAGCGTACCGTGCAATTGTAGATGGGGAAGGACCTGCATTTTCTTCTGCACAGGAAGCGGTTAACGCATCTTATCAAGAAAAAGTGTATGATGAATTCGTTATACCATCCGTTATTAAAAATGAAGATGGAAATCCGATCGGTCCCGTTAAGAACGATGATGCGATTGTTTTCTTTAATTTCCGTCCTGATCGCGCCATTCAACTTTCGAATGTTATGACCAACGACTCTTTTGATGGTTTTGAACGCGGAGATAAGCATCCTGAAAACGTGAAATTTGTTACGATGACACACTATAGTGATACGGTTAAAGCGAAAGTTGCCTTTGAGCCGATAGAGCTGAAGAATACGATTGGCGAAGTACTTGCTGCACATCATTTGAAGCAGCTTCGTATTGCGGAAACTGAAAAATATCCACATGTTACGTTTTTTATGAGCGGTGGGCAGGAAGAGAAATTTGAAGGTGAAGAGAGAATTCTTATTAATTCTCCAAAAGTGGCTACTTATGACTTACAACCTGAAATGAGTGCCTACGAAGTTACGGACGCTCTTCTAGCAGAAATAAAAAATGACAAACAAGACGCGATTATCCTCAACTTCGCAAATCCGGATATGGTTGGACATTCAGGGATGCTTGAACCCACCATTAAAGCGATTGAAACAGTTGACGAATGTCTTGGGAAAATTGTTGACCTTATTATAGAAAAAGGTGGTTCTGCAATTATAACGGCAGACCATGGAAATTCTGATGAAGTCACTACACTAGAAGGTAAACCGATGACTGCACATACGACGAATCCCGTTCCAGTCATTGTAACAAAAGAAAAAATAGAATTAATTGATGGTGGAAAATTAGGAGATTTAGCACCAACCATGTTAAGTTTGTTAAATATTGAACAACCAGAAGAAATGACTGGTACAAGTATTATTAAACAATAAATGTACAATCTGAATTTTTATCAAAAAAATCGTTAATAAAAAGGAGAGCATACACATGCCATTTATCACAGATGTTTACGCACGCGAAGTTCTAGACTCAAGAGGGAATCCAACAGTTGAGGTAGAAGTATACACAGAATCAGGCTCATTTGGCCGCGCACTTGTTCCATCTGGTGCATCAACAGGCGAATATGAAGCAGTTGAACTTCGTGACGGCGACAAAAATCGTTACTTAGGAAAAGGCGTTCTTAAAGCAGTTGATAACGTGAACAATATTATTGCAGAAGAGTTAATTGGAGTGGATGTAAGAAATCAAGTTGGAATTGATAACTTGATGATCGCAATGGATGGTACGCCTAACAAAGCGAAATTAGGTGCAAATGCGATTCTTGGTGTTTCAATGGCCGTTGCTCGTGCAGCTGCTGACTACTTAGAAGTTGAATTGTATGAATACCTTGGTGGATTCAATGCGAAACAACTTCCAGTACCAATGATGAACATTGTAAACGGCGGGGAACATGCGGATAACAACGTAGACATTCAAGAATTCATGGTTATGCCAGTTGGAGCAGAAACATTCAAAGAAGCTCTACGAATGGGTGCAGAAATTTTCCATAGCCTAAAATCAGTGTTGAAAGAAAAAGGATACAACACATCAGTCGGAGACGAAGGTGGATTTGCACCGAACTTGAAATCAAATGAAGAAGCACTTCAAACAATCGTTGAAGCAATTGAAAAAGCTGGTTACAAACCAGGTGAGCAAATCATGCTAGCAATGGATGTTGCCTCTTCTGAAATTTACAACAAAGAAGATGGTAAATACCACTTAAGCGGTGAAGGTGTTGTGAAAACATCAGCAGAAATGGTTGACTGGTATGAAGAGCTTGCTAATAAATACCCAATCATCTCAATTGAAGATGGTTTAGATGAAAACGATTGGGAAGGTCACAAACTATTAACAGAACGCCTTGGCGATCGTGTTCAATTAGTAGGAGATGACTTGTTCGTAACGAATACCGAAAAACTTTCTCGCGGTATTGAAGAAGGAATTTCAAACTCAATCCTGATTAAAGTAAACCAAATCGGTACACTTACGGAAACATTTGATGCAATCGAAATGGCAAAACGCGCTGGTTACACAGCTGTTATTTCTCATCGTTCTGGTGAAACAGAAGATAGTATAATTGCTGACATTGCTGTTGCGACGAATGCTGGTCAGATCAAAACGGGTGCTCCATCTCGTACAGACCGTGTTGCGAAATACAACCAACTTCTTCGTATCGAAGATCAATTAGCTGACACAGCTCAATATTTCGGTATGAAAACATTTTATAACGTGCGATAAGAAAAATTGAACACCAGGTCTTCGATTAATATTGAAGGTACTGAAAAAGTACAATTCGTTTATCAAAGCCACCCGATCTCGGGTTATCGAGATCGGGTGGCTTTATTTTTAAAATTGGTTCTGTTAATTTCCGTTGCAGGCGGACGCTTTCCGCGGGCGAGCGCCGAGCCTTCTCGTCGCTTGCGCTCCTGCGGGGTCTCGTCTGTCTCGCTTTTCCCGCAGGAGTCACCGCCTTTCACTTTTAATACTGTCGTAGCTGAACGGACACTTTGCGCTTTTCTCATAATTACCGTACGAAAATCAGGTGTGTTCCGATGATTTCTAATCAAGAATATTTAAACCTTCGTCCATTTATGTTGATTTGCGAACTTGTTGTGCCAAAAGAGAATAGACTTCGTCAAATATGTGCTAGAAGAATGGAAACACAAATAGTGTCACGATCAGGGTCGCAATGCAGAGCCACCCATTCGCATGAACAGCTATTTATTGCTCAAATTCATTTTTGATCAATTCGATATCGTGGACGCGACGCATACAGGAGCACGTTTTATCCCAAAATCCTCGAAAGAATTTTTAATGGAAAAAGCGAAAAACATTGAGTTGAAACATAGACATGGATAGGATGTGGCGTCATATGCGGGTCTATTTGGCATGCAAACCCAAGGAGCCATGGCGATATTCGCAGTAAATCTCAAAATAATACTGACCTTCATAATCAAAGTAAAGAATAGACAAGGAAAAGGAGAGATCTCGTTCAAAATCAAACGAAATCTCTCCTTTTTTCAATCTGAAGCAAGAACAAAGTTTTTAACACAACTTTTTCAGTCGCCTCATTAATATTGAGAGCCTGCTTTTTATTATGAACTAGCTATATTTTAGACAAAATTCACTTGGTTCTCTTAAATTTCTCCGACAATTTGAAGCTTTTTTAATCCGCTATTGTCTGAATTTACTAAGCGTGATAAAATGTAACTATTGTTATGTTCGTATTGGGAGGTAGAAATATGCATTCTCTATTAATCGTTTTACTTGTTATTGTATCGATTGCGTTAATCGTCGTAGTATTACTGCAGTCAGGTAAAAGTGCCGGTTTATCAGGAGCTATTGCTGGTGGAGCAGAGCAACTTTTCGGAAAACAAAAAGCGCGTGGGATTGATCTTGTCCTTCATCGCATTACGATCGTATTATCCGTACTCTTTTTTGTTCTCACGATCGCTGTTTCGTATTTCCCTATTAAATAAGATCACGACTCCTGGCCGTTGCTGGTCAGGATTTTTTATTTTATAAAATAAGATACTATTTATTTCCATTTATTGATTTAGATTGCGTTTTCACGTGAAAATGGACATGTGTGGCGTTCCCGTTGAATCAGGCTGGAACAGTTACATGAGCAATGAAAGGACTGCGGAAAATAAGCTCGCCTATCGCATTATTTCAAACTACCGCAGCTAAACGCGTAATTTGTACTTTTGTTATGAGCGGATCAATGGCATGAGTCGGGTGATTCCGTCCATAATAGGAGAGAAGAAGATTGATCGAGAAAGGAGTTTCTTTCATGAGAGTTGTTGCACCTAAGCCATTTACGTTTGAAGCAGGAAAAAGAGCGGTATTATTATTACATGGATTCACCGGAAGTACAGCTGACGTTCGTATGCTAGGACGTTTCCTTGAAAAAAAAGGATACACTTCCCATGCACCTCAATATAAAGGACATGGCGTACCACCAGAGGAACTTGTACATACTGGGCCATCTGACTGGTGGCAAGACGTCGTAGAAGGTTATGAATTTTTAAAAGAAAAAGGATACAATGAGATTGCTGTAGCTGGATTATCATTAGGTGGTGTTTTTTCATTAAAATTGGGATACACTGTGCCTGTAAAGGGTATTGTACCAATGTGTGCACCGATGTTTATTAAAAGTGAAGAGGTTATGTACAACGGGGTCGTTGACTATGCAAAAGAATATAAACGTTTTGAAGGAAAGACAGAAGATCAAATCGAAAAAGAAATAGAAGCTTTTAAAGAAACACCAATGGGCACTTTAACTGCTTTACAAAATTTAATTGCAGATGTAAAACAGAATATTGAAATGATCTACGCACCGACATTTGTTGTCCAAGCGCGAAATGATCACATGATTAATACAGATTCTGCAAATATTATCTATAATGAGATCGAGTCCGACGACAAAGATTTGAAGTGGTATGAGGAGTCTGGTCACGTGATTACATTAGATAAAGAAAAAGAACAGTTACATGAAGACGTGTTAAGTTTTTTAGAAGAACTTGATTGGTCCGAATAACCGTACCCCGATAGGAGGGATTTACATGGATGCAAGCATTCGCGAGCATGTTGAAAAATTAACGACATATATTAAAGACGAGGCGTATAAACCACTAACGGTTCAAGAATTAGAAGAAGCGTTTGGCATTACAGGGTCCGAACACTTCCGCGACTTCGTAAAAGCGTTAGTTTACATGGAAGAAAAAGGTTTAGTTGTACGAATGAGAAATAACCGTTACGGTGCTCCTCAAAAAATGAACGTTATCAAAGGGAAACTGATTGGACATCCAAAAGGATTTGCTTTTGTTGCTCCAGAAGAGCCTGGAATGGACGATATTTTTATTCCACCAACAGAAACAAACCATGCCATGCATGGAGATACGGTTCTTGTGCGCGTTTCCACTCAGTCTTCTGGCGATCGTCAGGAAGGAGCTGTCGTTCGAATTTTAGAACGAGGCGTATTACAAGTTGTTGGGACATACACAGAAAGTAAGCATTTTGGTTTTGTCATTCCTGACGATAAAAAGTTAGCTAACGATATTTTCATCCCTAAAGAATCCAATATGGGTGCAATGGAAGGTCATAAAGTCGTGGCTAAACTTACCTCTTATCCTGAAGGTAAAAAAAGCGCTGAAGGAGAAATTATTGAGATTCTAGGACACAAAAACGATCCTGGTGTTGATATTCTTTCGATTATCCACAAGTATGGTTTACCACAAGAGTTTCCTGACAATGCAATGGAACATGCTAAATCGACGCCGGACGAAATTGATGAAAGTGAAATTGAAAACAGACGCGATCTTCGTGAGGAAGTCATTGTCACAATTGATGGTGCTGACGCCAAGGATTTAGATGATGCTGTTATGGTAAAAAAACTAGACAACGGTCATTTTAAGTTAGGGGTTCATATCGCGGATGTCAGCCATTATGTAACGGACGAAAGCCCGATGGATCAAGAAGCATATGAACGTGGTACAAGTGTATACCTTGTCGATCGTGTGATCCCAATGCTACCTCATCGATTATCAAACGGAATCTGTTCCCTTAATCCCAAAGTGGATCGTTTAACTTTGTCTTGTGAAATGGAAATAACACCGAATGGAGAAGTCGTTAAACACGAAATCTTCCAAAGTGTGATCCGTACAACAGAACGAATGACGTATACAGATGTGAACGATATTTTAGTCGCAAAAGATGAAGCACTACGTGAAAAATACGAGCCAATCGTTCCTATGTTTGAACGGATGGAAGAACTCGCTAGCATTTTAAGAAATAAAAGAATGAAGCGTGGAGCCATTGACTTCGATTTTAAAGAAGCACGTGTTCTTGTTGATGAAGAAGGCGCGCCTTATGATGTCGCCATTCGAGAACGATCGGTCGCTGAAAAATTAATTGAAGAATTCATGCTGGCTGCTAATGAAACAGTTGCTGAACATTTTCATAAGCTCAAATTGCCGTTCCTTTATCGGATTCATGAAGATCCAAAAGAAGAAAAGCTTCAACGTTTCTTCGAATTCATAACGAACTTTGGCTTGTTTGTCAAAGGGAAAGCAACTGATATTCACCCTAGTGCTTTGCAAAAAATCATCAATGAAGTTCAAGGTAAACCTGAAGAAATGGTCGTTTCTACGGTTATGCTTCGTTCGATGCAACAAGCGAAATATGACGAGGCAAGCTTAGGTCATTTTGGACTATCAACTGAGTTCTATACCCACTTTACGTCTCCGATTCGACGTTATCCTGATTTAATCGTCCATCGCTTAATCCGAACGTATTTAATTAATGGTCAAACGGATGACAGTACAAAAGCGAAGTGGGAAAGTGAACTCCCAGGTATCGCCGAACATACTTCTAAACGTGAACGACGTGCCGTTGATGCGGAAAGAGAAACAGACGATTTGAAAAAAGCGGAATACATGATGGACAAAGTGGGAGAAGAATACGATGGAATCATCAGTTCTGTCACAAACTTTGGGATGTTTATCGAACTTCCAAATACAATTGAAGGACTTGTGCATGTAAGTGAAATGACGGATGACTATTATCGCTTTGATGACCGCCAATTAGCGATGATTGGTGAAAGAACGGCTCAAGTTTACCGTTTAGGTGATGAGATCAAAGTTCGAGTAACCCATGTGGACAAAGACGAACGTGCAATTGATTTTGAAATTGTCGGGATGATCAAACAATTTAATCGACCAGCGGGTTCTTCAAGACCCTCTCGCTCAAGAGGCAAAGAAAATCGCTCATCTGGTTCACGTGGAAAAGGACAAGGGAATTCTTCACGTGGTAGAAGCCAAGAAAAAGGTTCTGGAAAGAAAGAACCAGTTAGCTCTCTTGCTAGAGGACGCAAACGTTCGAGCGACAAGACGTCAGATACACCAGCATCTTCATCTGGTCAAGGTGGTAAGAATAAAAAGAAAAGCAACAAGAAATTTTATGATGGCGTTGCAAAAGGAAAATCGAAACGAAAAAAATAAGAGGAGTGAGATTCACTCCTCTTTATTAAGAGAATGATGTAGAAGTTTTTGATTGGGGGTTTTACACATGCCAAAAGGTGATGGAAAGTTACTGGCGCAAAATAAAAAAGCACGCCACGATTTCTTTATTGAAGAGACATTTGAAGCGGGAATCGTCCTTCAAGGAACGGAGATAAAATCAATTCGTGCAGCAAAAGTCAATTTAAAGGATGCGTATGCACGTATTGTAAAAGGCGAGATCTTTTTACACAATATGCATGTCAGTCCATACGAACAGGGAAATCGTTATAATCACGATCCACTTCGTACACGAAAGTTACTCTTACACAATCGAGAAATCAGTAAGTTAATCGGAGAAACGAAAGTGGATGGGTATTCAATCGTTCCTTTAAAAATCTATATTAAAAATGGTTTTGCTAAAGTACTGATTGGGCTCGCACGAGGGAAGAAAAAGTATGACAAACGTGATGATTTACGTAAAAAAGAAGCGAAGCGAGAAATCGATCGTGCATTTAAATCAAGGCAGCAGGGCTAATGATGATGGATTCCCTAATTTGATACGTTGATGGCTTGTTATGAAGGGATTTCCATTGAAACTTCATTGAAATATGTTATACTAGGAAAGAAGAATACTTACCGTCTTCTTTTTACCGTTAGCTCTTTTCTGAGCTTCCGAGCGTCATTCCTATCATGGGGACGTTACGGATTCGACAGGGGTAGTACGAGCTTCTAGTTGCGAGTCGAGGGGACCGTCCTCGCAAAAAACGTCAACCTTTATAACAACTGGCAAACAAAACAACTTCGCTTTAGCTGCTTAATAGCGCTTAGCACCTCCTCTTTCCCATCGTCCATGTGGTAAAGGCCGGAGGTTCAACCTAAAGTGGACTACGCTTGATTCCCCCGTCTGAGGATGAGAGAAGAGACTAAACAGACTAGCTAACCGGACGCCCGTCGATAGGCAGATGGATTAGCGAAACATCCAAATATATCGACTACACTCGTAGATGCTAAAGTGGCGTTATTTCTGGACGTGGGTTCGACTCCCACCGTCTCCACCAATACATATTGGTGGTTTTTTTATTTAGTCGAAAGTTTGAGCAGGCGACGCTTTCCTGCGGCACGTTAACTCAACTAATTCGCTTAGACCTTTGTCTAAGGAGTATGCGATTTTCGTTTACCTGCTTATTCGCCTAGGTCGCGCCTACCCTACACTTTCGACTTTTTGATTGGGGAGTCCATAGGATGCCGAATTTCCGCTCCGGGCCTTCCTTTTAAAAAATCATCCAATACCAAAATGGCCTGTGCGCATTCGTCTTTATGAATGCGCACGGGCCACTGTTTTGACTCCATAAAAAAGAACACTTCTGACCTGAATTAAGTGACCAGACCAAATCCAAATCTAAAGAAGTCGTTCTTAATTTTTAAAAATTATACCATGAATCAGTTATATTGCCTCTAGATTTAGAAGTGAAACTCCAAGAAAATGACATTGCTTTCACCATCAACCATCTTGTCGAAACCATTCCAAAAGATGCCTTTGACAACTTCCGCCGTTCAAACAGTTTAACATGCATCAAAACAACTCACTTTCCGCGGACGAACGATCTAGCCTCCTCCGACAAACCAGGGTGTTTTAGCGCAGTCGTTGCTAACAGGACGTTGCGTACTTAGACTGTGATAACACTCTGGTTTTCATTGGTCTCAAAATACGTCGCTTCCACATTTCGTTCAGTCTCATTTCAATCAGAAGCACGTACAAATTTTTTACGCAAGTTTTCCAGTGGACACTTTGCGGTGTCTCGCCTCGCTCGTTTTTCCGCAGGAGTCTCATTGTTTTTGGTTTCTATCAACAACATCCGCTAACATAACCTTATTTTTAAACTTGTATTTATCTTTACTTTTAGACTGAATATTCCGGGATTGTCCCAATTTAAAACTAGATAATTATTGTATTTTTTTCTATTATTTTCTAAATGAATCAATTTCATGATGATAAATCAGTTCTTAAAAGACGAACATTTTATTCAGTTGAAGTGACAGACGGCGACTCCTGCGGTATTAGCTTGAGAAGAAGACCCTGCAGGAACAAAGTGAGGCCACTGAAAAACTTGCGTTTTTTAATTTTGTACAACCAGTTTCTATAAAATGAATAATGGTTAAAAGAATTTTTACAAAAATAGGCAACTTCTATTCAATTTTGAACAAGAAGTTGCCTATTTTTGTGTCCCTTCGTTACTCTATTTCCTTTAGAAGCGTGAGTATTCACTTGAGATTGACGGCGAATATCGCGGTTGCCCCTTGAATTTGCATACCAAATAGACCTGAATACGAGGCTGTTTCATACCCATGTCTATGTTTCAATTCACTATTTTTCGCTTCGATTTTATAGCGGGATTTGGCTATTGCTTTAAATTCCTCGGTATTTTGAAACGCTTCTTGGTCGGTATGTTCCGTTGATTTAATCGTCACGGAATACGTTTTACTTTTTGCACCTTCTTTATAACACCCATCACGTAAAGGACAAACTTTACATTTATTGATATCAAAATAGTACTTCCACTGAGGGTTTTTCTTTTCTCCTCTGGCTTCGTATTTTTTTCTAGTGGCTAGATGGCCAGCTTTGCAGACATCCATCCCTGCATCCTTATTAAAATCAAATTCCTCTTATTTTGTGCGTCTACCATGGGTAATAAGCGGATGTAATTTAGAGACCAATGCCAATTTGCTTTCTTTTGTGTACGTAATATTCTCTTTTGCAGAATAAGCGGTATCCCCGATGACCGTTTGTAAGTCCATCCCTGTTTCTTTACTTTTGTTTACTAAATCTTGCAAGTATTTCCCATCACTTTTTTCACCTGTTGTCACGATTGCCGCCGTAATCAATCTTTCATCACTCATCGCGATATGTGTTTTGTAACCAAAGAAAGAAGATTCTTCGCTTTTATGTCCTGCACGTGCGTCGGGATCATTGGAATAGGTTAGCTGTCAGGCTCGGAAGGCAAGAGTCTCCCTACCTAATGGATTCACCCCCCCTATAAAAGTGGGTCCCCCGTTCTAAACAGATTCAGCGATTTGGGTCGTGTTCTTGAGTTTTCAAATTTAGGTCACACTATCTTTTTAGTCTAAACATTTTTCTAAATTCTTGTCTAAGATAAACACTTCGATACGCTCTCCAGTTTTTGTACTAATATCGCTATGACTGGACAAGACCTTACATGTAGTATATTCTTCCACAATTTTTTCAATACTTTCACTGTACATTTCTCGCAGTACTTGCCTCATTTGTTTCACTAACTTACGGCCAATATGAAGTTGGACTAGGTGTTTTTCCTCTATAGTTAGAACGCCTTTAAATCTAGCAATCACCATATCCTCGACGATATATGTTTTAGTTTCTTGGGGTCCTCTTCCAATAAGTTCTCTTTGCAATTTTATAAACGCTTCACTTAACTCTGCCTCTAATTTCTTTTTCGTAGAAGCCATTATTCTCCTCCTTCCCTAGTGGATCAGACATACTAACACTAATAAAAGTAAGGTTGTGTTTTGAAAAATGCACGCTTGAAATAAAATTACACGCTTAATATTACTTAGTTCTCTTACAGGTTGTCAATATGATATTGATTGAGAATTTGTAAAAAGTTCTTAAATAAATAAAAATGAAATAGTTAGATATTTAAAGATATTATTAGATTAAGTAGTGTTTTTTACTGTTTTTCAGTTTATATGAGCAAATTTAAATATTTACAGGTGTTAGCAGTGGTTATATGATATTATCCGTAAGAACAAATCAATATTTCGGCCTAGTCTCAGAGATGAGAACGGAGGAACCAATTAATTGGGGTTAATTCTACTAGTGTAGAAGGGATGAGATTTACTCTTTCGCCATCCTACCCGTCAGCTAACTTCGTCGGCTAAAGCGAAGGAGGTCATAAAGACCACCTTTTTCAGGGGGCTTTCTTTGTTGTCTTTGAACAGTAATGAAGAGCAGCTTGTTGAATCAAGTAGGTCTTTTTATTATGCCTATTTCGAAAAAGTATACATGGAAGACAGAATGCATAGAAGGCTTCGGCCTGCTAGGCATTAAGTAGACCAATGTGTACTTTTTCTCCATTGTATTTAACTTTGAAACTTAGAAATTAAGCTAACTTTTTTTGGCTTATTTCTTAAGAGATTCAAGGTTGTAAACGTGGGGGAAAAGTAAGCATTGGTCTATTTTTTTTTCAATAGATTTCTTTCTTTGTAAGGAAAGAAATAAGGAGAAATTTCTTCTGGGCTCCTGTACGTTCAATGGCAAGGGATATGACCTCTTATCCATAAGAAACGGAGGTGTATAAATCAAAGCTGTTATTGGGTCATTGATCTATACCTTTAAGGAGGACTTTATGTGTTGGTGTCACAAATACAAGCAGAAACAACATTAGTTTGTATTCCAAACGAGAAAGTTTTATGTGCAATTGAAGCGGAGAGTTTCCTAGACGCTTCAACTTTATTTGTTACTCCTGATCATTGTGTTGGAGAGAAGTTAAGAAGCAGAGGTTACAAAGGAATAGTGGAATATACCTACGATTCTGATTACGTCCATTTACCTCATTCACTAGGTAAAGTGATTGTATTTGAAAATCATATAGTAGAGACTTTTGACAATATGAAAATATTGAAAAAAAGTACAACTGCTCCAATCATTGTCGTAACTTTTACAAAAGCTTATCCAACTATGCTCTATTATTCATTTGGAGCACGAACAGTAATATATTCGAATAACCATAATTTTTCTTTTTTAACACATTAGATTTTCAAGAAATTAGGAGGTTTCAAGATGTTAGATATCATCATGGTTGGACTTTTTATCCTGTTACCCATTTTAATGGCAGGAGTAACTAAATGGTCATCATCGGTTATTGATCAAGGAAGTGAAGAAAAATGATATCTATTTTGTTAGGAATTGTAGCAGCCGTGTCCTTATATTTGGTTTATGTTTTATTAAATCCTGAGAAATTTTAAATTTGGAGGTAACGTTCCGTGTCTATGACTATTTTTTCAATTATCTTTACACTGCTAGTAGTGGTTATTCTTGCGAAACCAGCAGGAGTGTATTTAGCAAAAGCTTTTGATTACGAGCAAACAAGATTAGATAGAGTTTTCGGGCCAATCGAAAAAATTCTATTTAAGCTTGGTGGTATTAGAAAAGTGCAACAAAATTGGAAACAATATGCATTAGCGCTTGTGTTGGCCAATGCGTTTATGATTGTTCTTGTTTATCTAGTATTTCGACTACAAGGCATCCTTCCACTAAATCCAAGTGATATTAAAGGAATGGCTCCAACGTTAGCGTTTAATACTGCCATCAGTTTTATGACGAATACGAATCTTCAGCACTATAGCGGTGAATCAGGATTATCTTATTTAGCACAGATGATTGGAATAATATTTATGATGTTTGCTGCACCTGGTACAGCCTTAGCTGTAGCAATCGCGTTTGTAAGAGGATTATCTGGAAAGCCAATTGGTAACTTTTTCGTCGATTTGATGAGAGCCATTATTCGAGTATTACTACCTATAGCTTTTATTACTGGTTTAATTTTTGTAGGATTAGGTGTTCCACAAACACTAGAGCCAACTATAACCGCGAAAACGATTGAAGGTACAACACTAGACATTGCCAAGAGGACCCGTTGGTGCTTTCCTATCTATTAAAGAATTAGGTAACAACGGCGGAGGATTTTTCGGAGTAAACTCAGCGCATCCATTCGAAAATCCAAATGCTATTAGTAACTTCATTCAAATTTTACTAATGATGCTTCTTCCAACGGCTCTTCCATTCACATATGGCAAAATGGTTGGAAATACAAAGCAAGGTCGAATCCTTTTTGTATCTATGTTAATGATATTTATTATTTTTATGGCAGCGGCTTTTACAGCAGAATTTCAAGGGAATCCCGTATTAAATGCTTATGGAATCCAACATGATCAAGGAAGCATGGAAGGTAAAGAAGTTCGATTTGGAACAGGACAATCGATTCTTTATGCCTTAATTACTACCGCATCTGAAACAGGTGCCGTTAATAATATGCATGATACCCTTACTCCAATTGGAGGAATGTTAGCTCTTTCTAACATGTTGCTGAATACCGTATTTGGTGGTGTTGGCGCAGGATTTATAAACGTTGTCATGTATGCCATGATTGCCGTGTTCTTATCTGGCTTAATGGTAGGGCGCACACCAGAATTTTTAGGAAAGAAAATTGAAGGAAAAGAAATGAAGTTAATTGCAGTGACGATGCTTATGCACCCTCTACTGATTCTTGGTGCTTCAGCCATTGCATTATTCTACCCACAAGGGGTAGAAGGTATATCAAATCCAGGATTCCACGGAATCTCTCAGGTTGTATATGAATATACGTCATCTGCAGCAAATAATGGATCTGGTTTCGAGGGATTAGGAGATAACACACCATTCTGGAATATCTCCACGGGTATTGTTATGTATCTTGGAAGGTTCTTTGGACTTATAACAATGCTTGCTGTTGCAGGGTCATTAGCGAAGAAAAAGCTTGTTCCAGAAACAGTAGGAACTTTCCGTACAGATTCATCATTATTTGGGGTCATTCTAGTAGGTACCATCTTCATTGTCGGTGCTCTAACGTTCTTCCCAACTTTAGTTTTAGGACCAGTTGCAGAATATTTGACATTGTAGAGGGAAGGAATGAAAAAAATGACGAATGCTGTGAAAGAAAGAGAACAGGCAAAAGTGGCGAAATTTCCGGACGAAATGGATTTTGAACCGGAGCAACCAAATCAAAATAATAAGGATGGAAATAGAAAAATGATGGATAAAGCGATGATTATACAAGCGCTTAAGGAGTCGTTCATAAAACTGGACCCAAGAAAAATGATTAAGAATCCAATTATGTTTGTCGTTGAAATTGGGTTTCTTATTACCCTGATTCTATCATTTGCTCCCAATGCGTTTGGTCAAAGTCAAGTAGAACCTTGGTTCAACATTACCGTTACATTAATCTTGTTATTTACGATTCTCTTTGCTAATTTTGCAGAAGCATTAGCGGAAGGACGAGGAAAAGCACAAGCGGATTCCTTAAAAAAATCAAAGCAGGAAATTACTGCAAATCTTCTTAAGTCAAATGGCAATATCGAAAAAGTAGCATCAACAAGCCTTAAAAAAGGAGACATTGTCGTTGTATCTCAGGGTGAAATGATCCCAGGTGATGGGGAAGTCATCGAAGGCTTAGCATCAGTTGATGAATCAGCGATTACCGGTGAATCGGCTCCAGTTATCAAAGAAGCAGGTGGTGACTTTAATTCGGTTACAGGTGGAACGCGTGTTGTCAGTGACCAGATTAAAGTCAAAATTACCAGCAATCCAGGAGAATCCTTCCTTGATCGAATGATTTCGTTAGTTGAGGGAGCCGAACGTCAAAAAACACCAAACGAAATTGCGCTAAACACAGTTTTAACAAGCTTAACCTTAATCTTTATGATTGTTGTTGTGACATTACCTTTTTTTACAAAATATCTTAAATTTCAGTCTTGAAATCCCTGTTTTAATCTCATTGCTTGTGTGCTTAATCCCAACAACAATTGGTGGACTTCTCTCTGCTATCGGAATTGCCGGGATGGACCGTGTTACTCAATTCAATGTATTAGCGATGTCAGGAAAAGCTGTAGAAGCAGCAGGAGATATTAATACCATCATTTTGGATAAAACAGGAACCATTACTTTCGGGAATCGTATGGCGAGTAACTTCATTCCTGTTGGGAATGCTACACTAGATGAACTTTCACACTGGGCTGCCGTGAGTTCATTAAAGGATGAAACTCCTGAAGGTCGTTCTGTTATCCAACTTTTAATAGGAAAAGGAAAAACGATTGATGCATCTATAGCAGAGGAATCACAGTTTATTGAGTTTAAAGCGGAAACGAGAATGAGTGGATTAGACCTAAAGGATGGTCGCCAAGTTCGAAAAGGTGCGGTTGATGCTGTTAAGGCCTGGGTGAAAGCTCAAGGAGGTAAAGTGCCCGCAGATCTTGACAAAAAGGCAAATGAAATTGCTAAAGAGGGTGGAACTCCATTAGCTGTAGCAGTTGAAGGTCATATCTTTGGATTAATCTATCTGAAAGATACAGTGAAGCCAGGTATGAAAGAACGTTTTGATCAATTACGTAAAATGGGAATTAAAACCGTTATGTGTACAGGAGATAACCCTCTAACAGCTGCAACGATTGCAAAAGAAGCTGGTGTAGATGAGTTTATTGCTGAATGTAAGCCAGAAGATAAAATTGATGTCATTAAATATGAACAATCACAAGGAAAACTAGTTGCCATGACCGGGGATGGAACCAATGATGCCCCAGCACTCGCTCAAGCAGATGTAGGATTAGCAATGAACAGTGGAACGACAGCTGCCAAAGAAGCTGCCAACATGGTCGATCTTGATTCCAATCCAACCAAAATTATTGAAGTCGTATCCATTGGGAAGCAGCTACTCATGACTCGTGGAGCATTAACAACATTTAGTATTGCGAACGATGTGGCAAAATACTTTGCGATTATTCCAGCGATGTTTATGCTAGCCATTCCTGAAATGGATGCCTTGAACATTATGGGATTGTCTACACCAATGTCTGCAATTTTATCTGCTTTAATCTTTAATGCAGTCATTATTCCGTTTCTAATTCCCTTAGCAATGAAAGGTGTTTCGTATAAGCCAATGAGTTCAAACGCATTGCTAAGAAGAAACTTAACAGTTTATGGATTGGGTGGAATTGTTGTTCCGTTCATCGGTATTAAAGTAATTGATTTAATCGTATCCCTCTTTATTTAAGAGGAAGGTTTATATAATAGAAGAAAGTGGGAAGTGAAAACATGGAAAATCAACAAAAATTGGTTGGCCCCATAGTGCGAAGCAGTTTTGTTATTATGATAGTGGGAGGCTTGTTATATCCGCTAGCCGCTACCGGAATTGCACAAGTGATTATGCCTGCCAAAGCAGATGGTAGTCTAATTTATAATGATAAACACGAGGTTATTGGTTCAGAGCTAATTGGTCAAAATTTCAAGGATCCAAAATATTTTCATAGTCGAGTTTCTTCTATAGAATATGATGCATCAGGATCTGGGTCAAATAACTATGCACCGTCAAACGAAGACATGTTGAAACGAACAGAGGAATCAGTAGAAGCCTGGAAGGAAGAAAATCCAGATACGCCAATTAGTAAAGTGCCTGTTGACTTGGTGACTAATTCAGGTTCTGGTTTAGATCCACATATTAGTCCCGAAGGTGCAAAAGCACAAGTGAAACGGATTTCGAAGCTTACAGGTATTAGTGAAGATCATTTAAATGGTTTAATTGAAAAGCATACACAAGGTAAAGAATTGGGGATTTTTGGAGAACCAAGAGTGAATGTTCTGGAATTAAATCTTGACCTACAAAAACTACTAAACTAATAAAATAGGAACCCTGACCAGACCCCCCTCTGGTTGGGGTACCTTTATGTATAGAGAGGGAGGAAAACATGCTTGGTGAATATATTAGTAAATTAAGAATTGGAATGCCTATTGTATCAATTCATAATGAACAAATCGAAAACGGTGATGCTACAAGAATAAAAGGGCAAATCGGTATCCATGCGGGTCTCTTAAAAGCAAAAGTAAAGCGATATGATATTGAAATCGTAGGAAAAGATGATGAAGATTGTCAGGAAATACTAATTACAGAACGGTCAGTATTTTGCAGTGTGACATGTGAACGTAAAGAGGAACAATTCTTCTCATATGACATTTCAATGAGAGACGGATATTCATTTTCCCACTACATTGTAAGGATTCGAGTAGATTTTGAAAGGGCTCCTTCAGTAATTAAAGAAAAAACGGTAGTTATCCGGTAGGAGGCTGAGAGTAAATTGGAAGATAAACATCCTTATTTAAGGAGAAAAACTCCAGAGGAAATCTTGGATGAGATTCATCTTTCAGAGCGGGGAAAGCTAAAGCTTTATGTTGGAGCATCTCCCGGTGTAGGGAAAACCTACAAAATGCTCCAAGATGCTTTTGATTTAAGAAAAGAAGGCAAAGATATTGTAATTGGTCTCATTGAAACACATGGTAGAAAAGAAACTGAAGACCAAATTAAAGACATAGAGCAAGTGCCATTGAAGGAAATTAAGTATAAAGAAAAAACCTTTTATGAATTGAATGTAGAGGGCATCATAGAAAGAAAACCAGAACTTGTGATTGTTGACGAATTAGCCCATACGAATATTCAAGGTTCGGCAAATTTGAAACGATATTTGGATGTAGAGGAAATATTAGATGCCGGAATTGATGTTTATTCTGCAGTAAACATTCAACATTTAGAAAGTGTAAACGATATCGTACAGCAAATTACTGGGATTAAGGTAAGAGAAAGAGTACCAGATACATTTGTTCAAAAAGCAACGGAAATACAATTAATTGATGTCACACCAGAAACGTTGCGTAAAAGACTTGCTGATGGAAAAATCTATTCTAAGGAAAAAATCGAACAAAGCTTATCGAACTTTTTTACCGTCACGAATTTATCAGCATTGAGGGAGCTGGCTCTTCGTGAAATAGCGAATGATGTGGACGAAAGAATTGAACAGATAAGTGGAGATATTCAAAATGGTCCAATAGGTGTCCATGAGAAAATCCTTGTTTGTGTACATTATGGACCTACAGCTGAAAAGTTAATTCGGAGAGGTTGGAGAATGGCAAATCGGTTAAAGGCAGAGTTTTATATCTTGAATGTTCAGTCTGATGATTCTTCAGTAATAGATACAGCAATCATAAGAAAGGTAGAAGAATGGAAAGTATTAGCTACCCAATTCAATGCAAAAATCATATTTGAAGGCAGGAAAAAACGTACACCGGCAGCTGTTATAATTGATGTGGCAAAAAGGTATAGCATTACTCAGATTTTGTTAGGTCAATCTGCTAGAACGAGATGGGATGAAATACGAAAAGGATCCATCGTTAACACGATTATGAGAGAAACATCAAACATAGATATTCATATTGTAGCAGATGGAAGGTAGTCAAGGGAGGAACAACATTGAACATTGCCTTTTTTCTTATACCCAAAAAAGAAGTAGCCTATATTCAGTTAGAATCCACTATGAGGCAAGCTTTAGAAAAAATGGAATACCACCGATATTCCGCAGTGCCTTTAATTAATGAAAATGGAGCTTACTTTGGAACATTAACAGAAGGCGATTTACTTTGGAAGATAAAAAACACCCCAAATATAAGCTTTAAAGATATAAATAAAATTAGACTTAGGGATGTACCATTACATGTCAATAACACCCCCATTCATATAGATGCAGAAATGGAAGATATTATTTCAAAAGCAATGGAGCAAAATTTTGTCCCAGTAGTCGATGATAAGAATATCTTCATCGGAATCATTAGAAGGAGAGAAATAATAGAGTATTGTGCAGAGAGATTTATAAAGTTGAAAAAATAAGATGGCTACGATAGCCATCTTATTTTTTGGTTTTCAACTCTAGATATTTATGCAAAAGAAGTACAAGTAAAATGAGGGTGGTAGATAATATACTAAACCCTATAATAAATTCAAAATAATTATCAGTAATTTTTTTGTACACAGCTAGATTATTAATATGGATTACATATAATAAAATTCTTGCAGGATACTACCAATAAACAGAATAGGTAAAGTGTATTTAAAAATACTTTTGTTTTTCATTTTACTTCCTCTTTTAGTTGATTTTTATAACATATTTAGTGTTGTCACTACATCGACAATTTTATAATAATGGAGTGTGGATTCACAAGTTAAATTAGGAAGAGGTTTGAGAGTATGGATTCTATCCAATAAATTGAGTTGAATATTAGAAATCGGTACTAATGTAGACGTCAAGTTGAATTTTACACTTTTTGCTCGTTTCCTTTTTACACTTCTGCTGGTCTTTTTTTCGTTGTCTGGTGAACCTGATAGTTTCCAGTACGCTCGAGCCATTGCCGTGCCCGTTCATTCCAATCTTCTATATCTCTAAACACACGACTATCAGCGAAGTTGCCTTTTATATATTTCACTACATTTTCAATCATGCCTTTCGATTCTGGATCCGCTCTTCGGCACAGGTGAACTTTGAATTTACGCTCGTTTACATAGCTTTGAAATTCAGCTGTTAAAAGTAGTTGACCTGCATTTTCACTTACTGAGATTAAGTGATCCTGATCATAGACAATTTCTTCTGTTCGCCCTCCATAGAACTGAAATGCATTTTCATGACAACGAATCGCATCTCTTGTGGTGAATGGGCGTGCTTGCCATTCCATATATTTGTGTCGGGAGTTAGCGAGCACAAAGGCAATAAGGTACAGTTTAATTTCATTGTTGTTAACTGTTTTCTGTTTTGTTTCTCTCCAGTCTACCTGGAATTGTTGCCCAAGGGTTGTTGAGGAACTGCTTCGTATTGATGGACAATCACCTTTTTCTCAATTTGATAGACTTCTCGAATACCCCTCACATATGTTCTTACAGTACTTCCACCGATCACTAGGTCTGGGTACCTCTCTAAAAGCCAATCATGAATCTGAGCACTACTTAGATGTGGATACTCTTTTAGCCAGGCAAGTATCCAGTCCTTATAGTGATCTAGTTTTTTCTTCTTTCCTAAAGGCTGTTCAATATAGTCTCTTGCTTCATCGAATGTCATTTCTAAATACGTATAGACAGTCGGCCGTGAGATCTTAAGCTCTTTAGCGATTTGTGCTACTTTAAACTTTCTCTTATGTAATTCCTGAATCTTAATATATAACACTAACTTCTCCTCCAAAATCCTAACCTCCAGTAAAATAACGTCACGATCTATTTTACTAAAGTAGTAGGTTGATTGAGCAAAAGTGTAAAATCCTATCGAGCAAAAACTGTGAATTTTATTCTAGCGTTTACACCAGTTTCTTTAGTCGTTAATGCCGGGGACGCTGGAGTTGAAAAACAACTGCTTATAGATGAAATCCTTTGCAATTTGAGTTGTGTCAAAACAGACTTATCAATTTCCTTTTCCTTTTACATCCCTTCTAAAAAAGCCTATAAAGTGTTCTTTATTTTTGGCTTTGTTAAATGGACATGTTGATTTTTTAACATACAGCAAAACAACTCGCTTTTCGGGGTCTCAGAACATGTCGCTTCCACATTTCGTTCATTCTCGTTTCAATCAGAAGCACGTACGAATTTTTTTCGCAAGTTTTCCAGTGGACCACATTGCGGGGTCTCGACTCATTCGTTTTTCCGCAGGAGTCTCATTGTTTTTGGTTTCTATCAACAATATTCGCTAAAATAGCCTTATTTTTAAACTTGTATTTATCTTTACTTTTAGACTGAATATTCCGGGATTGTCCCAATTTAAAACTAGATAATTATTGTATTTTCTCCTCTTATTATCCAAAGACCTATGATTTCACACTTACTTAAGGAGCTATTTTCCCAAGTTAAATTAGAAAATATATACAGTATAATATAGATGACTAGTACGAGAGATTAAAAATTTATTTATCTATTAACAAAAGTTAGATAATAACAAAAAGAAAATAATATACAAAATATTCAAGAAATGTTTACTTTTGTAATAATTTAGTATTTAATAGTATATGTGCACAATCAATATAGGACGAGGAAATAGGATGAAGAAATTGAGTAAGAAAATGACTAAATGGTCAGCTATTGGTGTAATGGGAGTTGGATTATTTGCATCTGCAGGAATTGCTTCAGCAAGCAATGATAACATTGGTTATAGCTTCGCGATTAAAGCGAACTATGGAAATAGTTATTCGGCTCAAAGATATAGACAAACATCAGATACTTCAAATCAATGGAAAGTTAACTTGAATTACTCAGGCGAAGGAACTGGTACTATTACAACTTTCTGGCTGGATAAGGCAGGAACACCGGTTTCAAACACACATGGTGTTGCACAAGGCTCGGGAGCCCATTATTATAATGCGATTAGTTCTGCTAATGAATCGTATGTAAGATTAGGAGCCGAAAACAATAATCTAAGTGCGAACACTTATACAGCAAGCGGATACTGGGATGAAGAAATAAACTAATAGAAAGTTTTCTTTTCAAAAGTGATAATTTTTTGGTTATCACTTTTGAATATTTTAGTAGAATTTGAGAAGAGAATTGAGTGATTCAATATGTTAAAAAGCCATTTATACCGAACTTTCCATAATAAACTTAGCTTAATGGTCATTTTACTTATCTTTATTATTCCGTGTATCGAGATTTTGCAGCTTCTGTTTGTTCAAAGCCAGTTTGGGGATAAATTCCACCCTGCTTTCGCTTTCTTTCTTGCTGGTTCCAGCCGTGGCCATGCAACTCAGACGATCTTGCTATGGTTCTTGCCTATTTTCTTTTTAATTATCCATACTGAAGATTCAATCGAAGATTATAATTCGGGTTATTCACATCTCTTAATAAATAAAATAGGCATAAAAAAATATTGCTTAGAGAAATTAGGCAGCTCTTTTATAGTCGCTTTTACGATTATGCTATCTTCTTTATTATTAAATTTTTTACTAGTTTGTTTTATTTTTGCAAACGGAGACTATGATAGAGGCCTCTCAGAAGCAGGAGTAACGGGGAATGCACTCTTTACATTCGGAATTAACCACCCTTTTTTAACGGATATCTTTTTTATGATAATTTGTAGCATCCTGGCAGGATTTTCCGGGGTGATTGGGGCAAGTGTGAGCCTATTGTTCAATGATAGAAAGTATGCTTACACCGCAGCATTTGTTATATGGTTTATGCTGGTCTTAAAGAAAGAGTCTATTATGTTTTTAATTCAACCATTTTCAGAATACGGTATAGATACTCTAGCTCCCATTTTCTTATTTGCTCTAGCTGTTTTTCTAATAGTGTCCTTAATAGCATATATTTACCGGGTAAAATACTATGAAAATTAAAAGAACAGTGATAATTATTACATTATTTATTTTTTTATTAGTAGTTTGGTTCATTCAGAATAGAATTTATAATCATTTTACTGGCGTGGATGCTTTGAAGCTGATGAATAATAGTGCCTTTGGTTATAGCTCGATTCAGGCATATACTACTTTTTATATACTTCCATTTTTATTTTTTTACATCCATTTTTTCTTAAATGAGACTCCAGTAAGTATCAGCAGAAGAAAAACAAGACTTTCCCTTTACAATGGTAGCTTTATAAATATAATCCTGGTTTCTATTATTTTTTCTTTCATCCATTTGCTTGTTAATGTAGGCTGTACTTTTTTTCTTGCACAAGATGTTAATGATAACGGTTCAAACTTCATACTTTATAGCTTTTTAAATATGATTGGCATCTCGTTCTTTTATATTGCCGTGGGACTTATTTTTACTGCATTCAAAGATATCTGCCACTCTATTAGTTTAGCTATCCTTTTCTCATTTTTAATAATAGTAAGTTTGTTTTTTCTAGAAAAACTATTTTTATCTCAAATATGGGGTCCGTTGAAAGATCTGATTATCCTTTCATACTTATTAGACGACAGGCTGCGCCTTTCTGATCTTCCAATCATTTATTTTAGACAATTATCCATTATTGTTATTCTATATTTTGCTGGATCGTCCATATTTTCAAGAAAGGATATTACCTGAGAATGTACAATAATAAGCTTTTTTTATTTGTACTTTTAGCTATAGCTATTCAGTGTTGGTTCACATTACATTTTAATATTATTCAATCTTTTTTCCCTTTTTTGGATGGAGTGCCTGTGGTTTCCGCCTTTATCTTAGAGAATCGATATTTATTGAATTGGTATCTTCCGATCTTTAGCATGAGTTTATATTTTTCAGGGATTTTGAGCAGAGGAATCAGGGGTTACAACGAATTATTATTAACAAGAGGCTATAGTAAATCGAAATGGGTTTTAAACCAATTCTTCTCAGTTATGTTCATATTATTTTTATTTGTAGTATTTCAATTGCTAATAAATAGTTTTCGGTTTTTGCAAGGGTATACATTTTCTGTAGATGCGATGGTTAAATTAACAATCTTATACTATTTAACTCTTTTAGTCATATTTAGTATTCAAATCCTGTTGGACTTATATGTAACTCCACAGTTTACCCATTTGATGGTTAATATTTATATTGTGTCATCCATTATTGCAACCAACCAGACCGGTATCTCTAGAACCGGGTCATTCCTTATTTATTTATCAATACCTAATTATGGTATGGGGTTCAGAAATGGGCTAACCACATTTAATGAAGAAAATACAAATTTTATAGATTATAGAACAGCGTTAATCATTCTAGTAATCGTTCAAATTTTTCTAATCGTTATGACTTTAAAAAAAATGAAGAAATCGGACTTCCTATAAAAGTGAGGACTAAATATGATTAAAATTTCAAATCTTAGAAAAAAGTTTAAAAATAATGAAGTGCTTAAAGATATTTCCTATTCTTTTGAAGGAGGGAAAATTTACGGACTCCTTGGAAGAAACGGATCAGGCAAGACTATGCTGCTTCGCTCAATTGCAGGGCTTATCATCCCTACCGAAGGGAAAATTTCAATTAACAACCAAGTACTGCATGAAGATATTTCATTCCCCCCTTCTATGGGTATTATTATTGAAAATATGGAATTGCTACCTCAATACGATGCTTATACCAATTTGTATATTCTTTCAAAAATAAGAAGGGTTGCTGACAAGAGTGATATTGAAAGGGCAATCCAAAGGGTAGGTCTTGATTCATTTTCTAAGCTTAAGGTAAAAAAATATTCGCTAGGAATGAAACAAAGGCTCAATATTGCTCAGGCCGTATTTGAGAAACCTGACATCATTCTTTTAGATGAACCTACCAATGCCATCGATGATAAAGGGGTAGCTTTAATTCACCAGTTGCTTTTGGAAGAGAAAAATAGGGGTGCTAGTATTATCATTGCGAGTCATCTAAAAGATGACATCGCAGCTTTGTGTGATTATACACTAGAGATGGATAATGGTGTGATAGTAAATGGATAGGTCTAAATATATTATTTTCGGGGTCATCATTTTAATTCCCTTATTGGTTATTGTCTATCCGTTGATTCATGACTCGATAAATAAGAATTCCACTTCAATAATTACTACTATTACCCTTCCAAAAGGTGAGTATGTAGCGGGAAAAGATTTGGACACTGGTTATTTTGATATTGAGGCTTTAAATAATAATGTAAGTTTTAATTCCGTTCCATTAAACAAAGGAGAATATATTTTAGGTGAAAAATTTGAAAAATCTGAACATATTATTATTTCAGGAAGTGGAAAAATCAAATTAACAAAGGCAAAGTTTGCTCCTCTTAAAAAAGACAACGGAGTCTATAAAATTTTGTATAATGGCTTTTATCAGTCTGGGAAGCAATTACCGGAAGGGATTTATGAACTGAGAAGACAAACAGAAAATACAACGACACAGCCTTATGTCCAGATTCTTTCTGAAAAAGGGGATATTGTAAAGGCTTATCAAATTAACAGTCATGTAACATACCAAATTGAGCTAAAGAAATATTCCGTTCTCGAGGTTAGAGACATCCTTCATCATAATAATGGAAATGATTTGTTATTATTAAAGCCCAAATAAGCAGAGCAAAAGATCTAATATAATGAAGTTGTCGATACCAGTGTCTTCAGTAAAGGAGAATAGAATATGGGGAAGCTTATAATTGTACTTATTGCAGGCGATTATATGCCTTGACTAAAACACTTGAAAAACCAGTAGATTTAAAAGGGGTAGGCGAATATGTACATGTTTCCCCGAAATGTATTGAAGATCATGACCTTCATGATTTACCAGAATACAAGACTACAGGAATTCATTCGTCTCCACCAATACATATTGGTGGTTTTTTTATGACATTTTTTAATAATAGGGTTTTAAGTTATAAGTGGGTTGTCCCAAAAAGTCGTTTAAATGGACTTTTAGGGGTAGTACCAGCGAAGCTGTCACTACCCGCAATAAGGAACAATGTTAAATATGCAAAGTGTTTTCTATTTCTGATTGCCTTTCTTCGATTGGAATTCTCTCCATCATATCCAATTTAAAGATACCATAAGGATTTACATGGCTGTATATAAGTGGACTTAACGCTCTGAAGTCTTCAGGTGTCATCATATCTTGCCACTCCTTTTCTGATAAAACGGATTGAATCATGAGTGTGTTGATATACGCGAGACAGTTTTGTAAAAGGTGCAGGGAAAGAACCGCAATTTCCAGATCCTCTAGTCTATTTGTTGAAATTCCTCCACCTTTTCCGTAAAAAATAAAGCCATTGGAGGAATTCCAGTTCTCTACCACATTGAGCCCTTCTACCCTATTAATGTTTGATGAATAATGAAACAAATGCAAATTCATAACAGGCCGTTTTCGCATCGAATGTTTTTCTCCATAGAAGTTCCAGTACATCACCCCAATTTGATAAAAGATGGGGTTTTTACTCGTTAATAAAAAGGATGAGATGAATGATCGAGTTGATGGTAGATAAAATAAAGTGGAGACTAATGAAGGATTCGATAGAATGTAAATAATGGATATGGAGTACGATTGTGATTGATGAAAAACAGTAGCAAAATCAAATGAATAAAGGGATTGAATAGATAGAAAAGAATTTAATAGTATTCAATCCGTATAGATTTCGTGCGGAGTGAAGTATAATTAAAGGGATACGAAGGAGGTCTTTTTTATGAAAGCTAGATATGAACTGAACGAAATGAACTTAACACTAAGTAATGTGACTTTACGTGATGCAGCGGAAAGTTACGTACTTTTAAAAGCTATAGATGAAAATAAAAATGAAGTGACCATTAAGCTTTCACATGATCAGGCAGAATTTCTCGAAGAAGAATTTCATGAATTAAATCTTCGCCGTAAAGGGCATACGTCTGAACCACTGATTCAAGTTCAAGAAGAGGAAGAAGACATAGAATATAACTTATTTAGTGAAGATTTTTTTAGTGAAAATGAATAAATAAAGAGAGATTGGGACAAAAGTCTTTTAGGGAAAGAAAAATCCGAACGATACAGGGGAATTCTAATTGGAATTTTTGTATTCGTTCGGATTTTTTCACTTTATTATTTTCTTCGTTTAAATCAATTTCATCATTAGAAATCAGTTCTTAAAAGTCAAACATTTTATTCGATTGAAGTGGCAGACGGCGACTCCTGGGGAAAAGCGAAGACGGCGAAATCCACTTAAGCTTTAGCTTAAGTTAGTTCGACGCGAGCCCCCGGAAAGCGTCCGTCGAAAACGAGAATCGAATGATGAAAGAATAGTCACATGTAAGGTGGGCATTTAAGATTGAGGATATAAATCATGTAATTGACTCAGTTAAGAAATGATTCGACTTTAAACTTGTTTAAACTTGGGAATTTTAGCTCTGTCCCATCCTCTTTTTTAATCGAGTACTGTCATTTAATTTTTTACGCTCTAATGCTTCATTTCGTTTTTTATAAAAAGAATCAACTAATTTTTTGCGATTTTGGATATCATTGTCCGAGGCGTGTTCAAAAATAGAGATGGCCTTTTCCCATACGATGATTTCTTTATCATGTAAATTTTGTTTCTCATATATCGCTGCGAGTTTTGTATAGGGAAGCGATATTTTTAAACGATGCTCAAGTGCAAATTCATATAATTGAATGGATTCTTCTAAAAGAATGGTTGATTGTTTCTTTTTAGTCGAAGCTGCCTTAACTTTTTTAACATTATAAATTCTGCCAGATGACATTCTTCCAAGTGACAAACTCAAATGATGGGATAGCTCAGTAATATCGTTCGTTGAGGTTTCATTCATTGCTTTATTTAAAATAATGGCAGCAGCTCTGGCGTCTTCTAAAGCATTGTGGTGTTCGAATGAGATTTGGTGATAGTTTGCTAATGTACCAAGCTTATGGTTTTGCAGATGAGACCATACTAGCCTGGAAATTTGTACAGTACAAGCAAAAGATAAAGTAGGCGTTTTGAGATTGAAGTGCTCTAACGTATGTTTTAACACACTAATATCAAAAGTCGCATTATGTGCAACGACAATTTTATCTTGAATAATGGATTCCATCTCATTCCAATATTCTTCAAATGTTGGTGCATTTACGACTTGCTCTTCCGTTATTCCGTGAATTTGTGTATTAAAGTAATTAAATTCTTGCATCGGATTGATTAATGTATAGTGTTCTTTCACAATCTTTCCATCGACTACTTCGACCATCCCAACCGAGCATACACTTGATCGATATTGATTGGCTGTTTCGAAATCCAAAGCTACAAAGTTCAATTGCAGTCACCTCTTATCACGTTTCATTTTAAAAATATTTTTTTGACATATTGAAGCTGATCCAAAACAAACTGTGCGTCTGCCTATTTGTTTTCTTCTGATTGAACTTGAAGAGAGAACAGCCTATATGCCCTACTATAAACCTTTTTCCCTTCTAAATCTCCTTATACCCATTGAGCGATCCTCCACTATGAATATCATTAAAAGAATCTTTTACTGTAAGCCTTCAATAGTGAGCACCGCTTTAGTTTTAACACTGTAATCAAAAGCCAACTGAAAGCTCTCGGTTGCTTCATTCATTTGTGTTAAGGATAGCTGTTGCACGCCGACTACCTAATAGGACATTGGAAAAAGAGAGATCATCTTTTTGTAAAATTCACCTTAGTTTCAAATGTTCTTTAGTAGCCTCAAAGTTGTTCAAAAAACGGTCCTTCTGCTTAAGATAATGTTCAGAAGGCAGGAATGCTAGTTCCACCGATTAAAATACGATTCGTCTATTAAGTAGCTTATTTCCATCACTATGGTTTCTAAACTGAATCAACATGTTTTTACCACATTTAATAGGTAATCTGTATAAAATTATTATTTTCTGCATGAATTTTATAAAAATGAGTTTGAACCATATGATAAATATATAATCGTTCCTGAAAAGGGGAGACTCAATTTTTCAATGTAAGGAACTACGGAATTGAATCTTTCTTGATCAAGTCTATTCTCTACTTTCTTTCAATTTTGACTTAACACTTCTTTGTCCATAGTTCTCTCCAAAGGTATGTGTAATGAATTAACGTATTAAAATGATATCAGATCTTCTAAATAAGCTTTATTAGACTATTGCTTATCAATATATTTTTGATTGGGGCAAAAAGGTTGATAGTCATTATGATAAAAGATCGCGAATATGTATAAAAGAATATGAATGATCGTTCACAATGTCATTTATTTCGAATCAACACTTAACTTTAGGAGGAGTAAAATGAAAAGCTTGTATAAGGATTTCTTTTTTCATTTCGATATTTCTGTTCTATTCTCCGTATTTATTTTGGATGTCGTTTATGTAATGTGGCAAGGAATCAATCTATTTGTTGTTTTTACATTTTTATTCGGCATGCTTTTCTTCAGTTTAAGTGAGTATTTGACTCATCGATTCTTGTTTCATATAAAGACGCCAAAGAATCCTTTTTTATTAAATTTAATTAAGCGCTTACATTTTGATCACCATGTAGACCCCAAAAACCTGCATTTACTATTCCTGCCTATCTGGTACAGTTTTCCTAATTTTGTGCTTTTGTGTGTGATTTTTTATATTAGCACCTCAATGCTGGCGCTTACTGTTGCCTTTGGTGGAGGATTAATTTGTATGTTACTTCTGTACGAATGGAAACATTATATTGCTCATACATCAATTAAACCGAGAACGCAGTTTGGTCAACGAATAAAGAAATTACATCTTCTTCATCATTATAAAAATGAAAATTATTGGTTTGGTGTTTCGTCGCCCTATGTGGATATAATATTTGGAACGTTAAAACAGGAAAAAGATGTTGAACTTAGCCCAACGGCAAAGGACCTTGAAAAAAGAGACTGACATGGTATGAATTATTGTCATTAATAATAATATGTAAGGAAGTATTTTTCATTTTAAGATGATGGTTTTATTAAACGATGTTGTTAATTGTAAGGAAATCTCTCGCTCGTGAAAAACCACACTGCGGTGTTTCGACTCACTCATTTTTCCAAAGGAGTCTCGTCTTTTTGCTTCATATCAACATCATACGCTAACATAGCTTTTAATAAATAGTAAAAGTGAACTGAGTCTAAAAATAAATAAAGATGAAGGATGTGTTTTAGTGGCATTGATGGAAATAGACAATGACATCAAGCTTTTCTATGAAGACCAGGGTAAAGGGCAAGCTGTCATCTTTGTTCATGGGGTAATGATGAGTAGTAAGTTTTTTTATAAACAAATTCCTTACTTCAGTAAAAACTATCGTACAATCGTAATTGATTTTCGAGGACATGGACAATCTTCTAAAATAGAGTATGGTCATACTGTTGGGCAATACGCACGAGATTTAAAAATCTTAATTGAAAAACTTGGTTTAAAGGACGTCATTTTAGTAGGATGGTCGATGGGAGCATTTGTCTTGTGGGATTATGTGAATCAATTTGGTACAGCGAATCTGAAAGCATTAGCCATTGTTGATCAGTCTCCATCTGATTTTATTTGGCCAGGTTGGCAATTCGGTGCGTTTGATTTTGATGCGATCAAAAATGTGATGCAAGCCATTCAAGAAGATCAGCACGGGTTTAATCGAGAATTTATATATGGAATGTTTAAAGAAAAACCGGATCCGGATGAACATTCATGGATCTTGAATGAAATGAATAAATTGCCAGCTTCAATCGCAAGTACGATTGTCTTTAACCAAACGGCTGTTGATTATCGAGAAACAATATCAAATGTTGATGTTCCAACGTTAATCTGTTTTGGGAGTGTTGGATTTTTTCCAATCGCAGCAGGAGAGTATATTCAAAAGAAAATTCCAGGTTCCAAACTTATACCTTTTGAGAATAGTAGTCACCTTTTATTTTTAGAAGAAACCAATAAATTTAATATGGAACTAGATTCATTTTTTAAGCAATTAGACGTTCCTTAAAGCGGATGGGACAAAAGGATTTTAGGGAAAGAAAAAACCGAACGAGCTAGCAAAATTCTAATTGGAATTTTGCTAGCTCGTTCGGTTTTTTTCACTTTATTGTTTTCTTCGTTGAATCCATTTCAAAATGATGATCTTTCTATGAAACGGAAGATTGATTACGATTGGAGTGTAAGACGGCGGCTCCTGGGGTATAGCGAAGACGGAGAAATCCACTTATGCTTTAGCTTAAGTTCGTTCGAGGCGAGCCCCTGGAAAGCGTCCGTCGAAAATCGAATGATCAAATAATAATCAAATGAAAGTTTCGCATTTAAGATGGAATATTTTAATCATGTAACTGACTCAGTTAAGAAATGATTCGAATTTAAATTTGGACATTTTAGTTTTGTCCCTGCCTCTTCTCATTTAGAAAGATAATTATAGTGAATTATGAATAAAAATGCATTTAAGTTATAAAAGAATATAGGAGTGTGAGTATTCGGAAAAGTCGCAACTATGGAACTTAATCAAAATAGGTTAACTATTAAAGGTGAATAGACCGATAATTATTCATGTAGTTGTATGAATATATCCCTTTATAAAAATGGAATGATCAAAGGAGAATCCACGTATATGAATCAGTCATCAATGAAGAAAAATGCGAATACTAAAAAGAGAATATCGATTCGAACGAAGTGGATTTTGTTTATCTGTGCATCGGTGTTCGTTGCACTTGCAGTTACTGTTCTTTTTACACACATAACGATAAGTAAAATTTTAGAAAAAGATAATATCTCAACAAATAAAAGTAATTCAAAAAATGCCGCTGAACAAATTCATTTAGAGCTTAAGAAATATGAAACTTCTCTTGAGCAACTTTCAAGTCTGGTCGCAAATCAAGTTCAACGAGGAGGATCTTTAGAAGATATCGATCGCTCGCTTAAAGCGATAAAAGACGGCAGTGATATACTCATTTCTGTTTATTATATGGATGGGAAGTCAGGTAAACTTCATATTGCGCCTTATGTATCATTTGACAAAGACGTCAAAGACACAAGGACGTATAAACAGCTCAGAGACAAAACAGAGACACAATGGATGGACATTTATAAAGATGAAGCTTCTGGAAAAATTATGACATCAGTAGTTACCCCTGTGATGGTCGATGGAAAAATGGTGGGAGCATTAGGGTATGACATCGATTTATCGACAATCGGGAAAGCTCGTCAAACGATCGAAAACTATTCAAATAGCAATCTTGTCATTTTAGATCCTCATGGATTTATTGTTACTTCTTTTATGAAAAATGCCGATGGGAAAAATATGAATCCTGCTAAGAGCGGTTCAGTTGATGGGGTAAATGATCTTCTTACAGATTCGAAAGCGTTCAATAAACAATTTGGTTGGGTAGATGGACTTTACGATGGAAGCAAAAAGACTTCCTCTCAAAATTTAACTTGGGATGGAAAAGATTACACGGGACAAATATCTACCATACCAAACTTAAATTGGAAGGTCCTTTCATTTACACCGAAAGAAGTCTTCTTATCGAAGATGAATCACATAAAAATGACCGGTCTCATTTCCATTGTTTTAGGACTAATCATCGGTGCGATATGCGCAGCATTTTTAGCAGGAAAATTAAAAAAAATGATTACAAGCTTACAGATTGCCCTGGGGAAAACGGCAAGCGGTGATTTAGTATCAGAATTCGTTGTGACTTCCAATGATGAAATTGGTGATTTATCAAAAAGCTATAATGAAATGCTACAAAATGTACGCGAGTTAATTTTAAAAGTGAAAAGAAACGTATCATCTGTTAATGAAACAACAAACGGACTAAACGTGATTGCGACCGAGAACCAATCAGCCATTAATGAAGTGTCCCGTTCTATTGAGGAAATTGCGTTAGGGGCTTCTAATCAATCAGAACAAGTTGAAAGTGGTTCGTCTTCGATCCACGATTTAAGCGGTGAAATTGAGAAATTAATCGAGCAATCAGATACACTTGAGGATGTTATGAATGAAACTGCATCACAAGTGCAATCAGGCAAAAGTCAGGTTGGAAATTTAGAGGAATCGTATCATAAATTAGCCGTTGCATTTGAAAAAGTCACAAACATGATTTCCCAGTTGAATGAAAAATCAAAAACGATTTCAGATGTGACATATACCATTTCCCAAATTGCTGAACAAACGAATTTATTGTCATTGAATGCTTCGATCGAAGCTGCCAGAGCAGGTGAACATGGAAAAGGATTTGCGGTTGTGGCGAATGAAGTTCGTACACTCGCAGATGATTCAAAGAAAGCAACAAACAACATCCAACAAATCATTAACAGCGTTTTAACTGATACAAAAGATTTAGTAGAAGTCATGAAAGAAACAAATCATATTAGCTTTGAACAAAAGGGTGCAGTCACCACCATGAGTGAATCAATGGAGCAAATGACTACTTCCCTAAGCAAAATGTTCGATTCCGTACAGGAAGAAACAATATCAATCAATACGATTAAAGCCCAAAAAGAAATTGTTGTCACGATGATCGAGGAGATATCGGCGGTCTCCGAACAAACAACTGCATCTTCTCAAGAGATTGCTTCTACGATGGAAGAGCAAGCGGCATCTTCGAATGAACTTGCCCAGCATACACAGCAACTTAGTAACCTGATTAAGGATCTAGATGGTGCAGTCGGGGAATTCCGCGTTCAGAAATAGGGTATTGATGAGAAAAGTCACCAACTTGATTTGGTGGCTTTTTGATTTGAGAAGTGGAGTTTAATCTAATTATCGTGAGGCAGGTCGAAAAGCGTATATATTTTGGTTAGGTTTGTGTAGAGATTGAACTGGATATAGGAATGTCGACGAAAAGCGTATATATTGGATGAGTTAGTGTAGAGAGTAGCCTGGATGAAGAAATTTCGACGAAATGCTCATATATTTTGAAAGTCGCTCATAAAAGTCCAAATGTTGCTCAAAAAAATTCGAAAGTGGCTCATAAAAGTCCAAAAGTCGCTCATATAACGATATGCGTCAGAAAAGAGGACACCAAAATAATAAAATATGTAAGATTAGAAGGAATTCCGTCATTCGACATCGAAAAATACCTTTAGAATAGATGATTGGAGTGAAAAAATGATCATAAAAGAGAGAGAAATCCCACTAAACGTAAAAAAAATGCAAGCTTTAATTCGAAGAATCCCTTCAGACCATCACCAATCTCCACGTATTAAAGAAAATCTTGCTAAAAGTTTAGCTGGATACAAAGGCGAATTAGCCATTGATTACCCTTTAAGTTTTCTTCCACCGAAAAAATACTTCATTTTACACGATGTCCGACTCCACGATGGAAAACACTACTTTCAAATCGATACACTCATCCTTTCTCAACAGTTTGTATTAATTTTAGAAATAAAAAACATTGCTGGAGTGCTTTTTTTTGATCCTGTGTTCAATCAATTAATTCGTTTGAAAGGGGATCAAAAAGAAGTATTTCCTGATCCTTTGATTCAAGTACAAAGACATGAAATCCAATTTAAAAAATGGCTGTTCAATCATAAAATTCCCCATCTACCACTTGATTCCCTCGTTGTAATCAGCAACCACTCTGCTCGAATTGAAACGCCTCCCGGAAATCACAAAATTAAGCTTAAAGTTATCCGACATGATTTTCTTTTTACAAGAATGACTCAATTAGAAGAACTGTATAAACAAGATAGAATAGATATCATTCTATTGAAGAAAGTCATTCGTTTACTACAGAAGAAGGATACTCCATTGGATCAATCCATATTAGAGCGTTATCGAATGACGAATGATGATTTACTGAGAGGTGTGTACTGTAAAAAATGTGCTTGTGTCTCAATGGTAAGGATCTTTGGGAAATGGGAATGTTCGATTTGTGGGCATAACTCGAAAGAGGCACATATAAGTTCACTCATAGATTATTATTTTCTCATCGATAAAAAAATTAATAACCATGAAATGAGAGATTTTTTGGCGATTGAGTCTCGACATGTTTCGAAACAGTTACTTAGGAGTTTAAACCTTACATCTCAGGGGTCTAATAAAGGAAGAGTCTATTTGTTAAATGATTTGCTTCATCATCCATAAAAAAGAAGACCCACCTTTTCAGGTGAGCCCGTTTCAACAAAGATTAATACACATCTCTTTTTGTAAAGCTAATAAATGCAACAGCAAGTGCTGCAATTCCCCAAATGGAGAGAATCGCCATTGAGAAGCCCAAGTTCATTCCTTGGATAGGCGGTGCGCTCCCACTAATATAATTAGTAAGTCTTAAATTAACCATGAATAAATATTTAGCAGATTCCCATGAGGATATCATATTGGCTAAAATTGGCCCTGAGATTAATGTTGCTAACATAACTCCTGTTACAGCAGCCGTACTTCGCATGATTACAGAAAGCATTAACGTGATCGATCCGACGATGATTCCGACAAACCAAGATAAACCCATTTCCATCATAAGGTACTTCCATTGATCAATGAGGTGGACATCCGTCGTAACAAGGTCATTTCCACTTGTGGAAAATCCTGTCAGAATGGGCATTGTCCAGCCACTATAGCCAAAGACTGATCCTGAAATGAGGTAGGATAACAAACCTAAGGAAAATACGATAAATGAAACGGAGAGGACCATCGTGAAAAATTTGCTTAAGAGAATTCTCCATCTTTTAACCGGCCTTGTTAATAGCATTTTTATTGTTCCTCCGCTGCCTTCTGATGAAACTAAATCGGCAACGACGACAACGACCATCAAGGGTAATAATAAATCAATTGCATTTTCTATAAATGTTCTCATAAAAGTAGGGGCACCAGGTGCATTTGGATTCACATCATGCTCAAGGTAATACTCTTGCTGACTGACTCTAATTTGAAGATATTTTCGAAAATCATCCGAGACACTGCTTGAATTAAGACGATTTTGCGTGTTAACGATGTCTTGTTGAAGCTGTGTACGCCAATCGGTTGTTCCTAATCGTTCTTGTAGGGATTTTATTTCTTTCATTTGAGCATACGTAAATAAGGCAACGAGCACCGCAACGATGGAGATTATGACGTAGAGTCTTTTTTTCCGTACAAGCTTAATCAGCTCGTTATGAACTAAATTAATCAATCGTTTCACCTCCAGTTAACTCGATAAATAAATCTTCAAGGGTTGGAAGCTTCGTCTGGATACCACTCACTTTGACTCCTTCATTAACCAACCGTTCATTAATGAGTGACAGCTTATTTTCATCATAAAGGGTGATCAACAATCCATCGTTTTCAGACAAAACGGTTGTCTCTTCTGATAATATTTTTCTTCCTATTTCGATCGGTTCAAGCTTCCATGAAACACGCTCTTGTTCGGCTAGCAAGTGTTCCACGGAATCAATTTTAATAATTTCACCTTTGGAAATAATGGCCACGCGGTCGCACATTAATTGAATTTCACTGAGCAGGTGGGAGGAAACGAGAATACTAATTTGGTCTTGCTCCGCTAACGTACGAATAAACTCGCGCATTTCTCGAATTCCAACAGGGTCAAGACCATTGGTCGGTTCATCTAAAATAAGGACTTTAGGTTTTCCCAAGAGCGCTTGAGCAATGCCGAGTCGTTGACGCATACCTAATGAATACGTTTTGACTAAATCATGAATTCGATTTTGAAGTCCAACGAGAGCGATGACTTCATTTATTCGAGCTTCGTTGATTTCCGGAACCATTCGAGCAAATTGTTGCAAGTTTTCCCAGCCTGATAGGTAAGGGTATAATTCAGGGTTTTCAACGATACAACCAATATTGCGGATCGCTTTGGTGAAATTGTCTTGTAATCGGTGTCCACATATTGAAATTTCCCCTGAGGTCGGCTTGATAAGACCGACGAGCATGCGAATAGTCGTCGTTTTCCCGGCACCATTTGGACCAAGAAATCCAAATACTTCCCCCTGTTTCAATTCAAATGAAATTTTCTTTATGATTTCCTTTTTACCGATCTTTTTCTGAAGGTTTTTTACAATTAACGTCGGTTGGGGATCAATCATTTTTCTTTTCCTCCTTTCCAAATGTAATGAGAGAGGAAACGCGATCACTGATTCGTTGATACCCACTACTGTTTGGATGGAACTTATCGCTAGATAAATAATTGTTTACGTTCATTTCAAACAAATCATAAGTAGGAACATAGACAATTTTTTTATATGAAGCAGCCAATTCTGCCGTCGCAAAATTCCAATTCCGAACAGCACTTGAAGTGTTAGCAGAATCTGCTAACTGGTTGAAAGGATTATATAGCCCAACGTGGTATATGGTTGCTTCTGGGTTAAGTTCTCGCAGGGTTCCATAGATTCTTTTCAGATTGCTTATATATGTTTTTTCAAGGGTTTCTATTTTTGCTTGGTTGAAATTTGCGATCGATTCTCCTCCTTGGAATAAATCGTTCCCACCGATCGTCATCACGATGATGTCCGATTGTTCGATTTGTCTTTGAATTTCTGTTTGTTTAAGCTGCGTGAGTAATTGTTCAGAAGTATATCCTTTTATAGCTAGATTGGATAAATTAATATTTTCTTTGGATTTTGACTTGAGGTTGTCCAACATGTATTGAACATAACCCTTACCTGTTGAATCGCCTGTTCCTCTCGTTAGTGAGTCGCCGAGAGCTAAAATTGAAACATCATTGGCTTGCTTATCACTTGTGCTTACGGTAGATGTTTGCGGTTCTGGAGGAGTGCTATTTTTGAAAAATTGATCATTTACCGTGAAGTATAGTCCGACCAACCACATGAAGGTGGCTAGTATGGAGAGAATTGTAACCACTTTGACCATTGTGAATTTCACATTATCAGCCTCTTTTTCAAATTAGTTAAGTATGTTAAAAGTATTCAATAATGTCTGAAAAGTAAAGGAAAGAGTATTCATGAATCGGTTTGATCATTTGAGGGATGAAGGATGAAAGTACGATGGAGGAAAAAAGCAGGCACAATGTGCGCCTGCTTCCGTCTTATACTTTTCTATTCTCGCTAATATATTTTACGATTTTACGTAGTTCCGCTACACTTGGGCGGCCAAATGGGCTTGTTTGTCTTTGTTGATAAAGAATTTTGCCGTGTTCATCGATGAGGAAATGAGCAGGCTCCCCATGAGAACCGTGATCTTCATACATCGAATGTTCACTATGATAATAGACATCGTAGGCATCAAGTGCTTTACGTTCCGGATCAGATAACATATCAAATTCGAGATTGTATTCTTCTGTCATCTCTTTCAGGTTTTCTAATGAGTCCGTTGCAATGGCGGTGATTCGTATATTTTTCTTATCAAAGTAGCTTTTACTTTCTTGAATTTCCTTGAGGTCTTCCTGACACACCGGGCACCATGAGCCTCTGAAAAAAATGAGTAAATGCCACCCTGTATGATCATTTTGATCGGATTCAAACGAGTATTCTTTTCCTGAAACAGACGGTAAGGTAAATTGCGGTGCTGCATCTCCAAGATTAAATTTAGACAAGTTAGTTCCTCCTAAAATGAATTTATTCATCTAAAATGGTTCTTATTGGTTACTTCATTTACATTCCACTAAGTGGAAATATTTAAACGTATCATTCACGTTAACTCGATTTGTCTTAGTCATGTGAAGATCGCTTGATTAGTAAGAATCATCATTGATCAATTTTCTTCATCTTTATTGAAGATCGTGGTACAGTATGAAAGGACTTTCAAACATTCGGACACATAGAGAGAAAGTAGAACCTAACTGGTTTTCCGAGTTTGTAAATACGATTAAAATGAGGTGCAAAAATGAATTTATTTATCCAGCATAATCCGACGAAATTATATTTTGGTAAAGGACAAATCAGTCATTTATCAACAGAAGTTGGTCAAAAAAAGGTCCTTCTTGTTTATGGAGGAGGAAGTATTAAGAAAAATGGTGTTTATGATGATGTGATGAATGAGCTTAACAAAGCGGGAGCAACCGTATTTGAGTTAGCTGGTGTTGAACAGAATCCACGTTTGACGACTGTCCATAAAGGTGTAGAAATATGTAAAGCAGAGGACATCGACCTTCTTTTAGCTGTAGGTGGAGGCAGTGTCATCGATTGCACGAAAGCGATCGCTGTTGGAGCTAAGTATGACGGGGATGTTTGGGATTTAATCACGCAAAAAGCCCCGATCGAATCCGCTCTGCCAATCGGAACAGTACTTACGTTAGCAGCAACAGGTTCTGAAATGAATCCTATTTCAGTTGTTTCAAACTGGGAAACAAAAGATAAACTTGGTTGGGGATCACCACTTGTATTCCCACGCTTCTCGATCCTGGATCCAACTTATACGTATTCGGTATCGCGAAAACAAACGGTATATGGAATTGTGGATAGCATGTCTCATGCTCTTGAACACTATTTTCATCGAACCAAAAACACGCCGATGATTGATGGATTCATTGAATCACTCCTTCGTACGGCCATTCAAACTGGACCGAAATTACTTGACGATTTGAGTTCATATGACCATCGAGAAACAATGATGTACATTAGTACAACAGCATTTAATGAAACATTAGCGAATGGGACGGATGGAGGAGATTGGGCAACTCATCGAATTGAGCACGCACTTTCTGCTGTCTATGACATTCCACACGGTGGAGGACTGGCTATTTTATTCCCAAATTGGTTAGAACATGTTCTTGAAGAAGATCCATCTCGCGTGAAAATGCTCGCAATGAACGTTTTCGGCATATCTGAAGAAGGAAAAAGTGATGTTGAAGTGGCAAGAGAAGGAGCAAAAGCGCTTCGTTCTTTTTGGGATTCTCTTGGAGCACCTAATCGCTTAAGTGACTACGATATCAATGATCGTGACATTGAATCGATTATCGACAAGACCTTTATCAAACCAGGTGTAGGAATGTATAAAGAATTAGATCGTGAAAGTGTGAGAGATATATTGACTCGGTCGATGTAAGAACCTACAGAATAAGCACTCCAGACGATGGGGTGCTTATTTATAATAGGATCAAATGCATGAAAAGGATCGCTTCTTCTTCAACTTGTAAGCACAAAAAATTGAGCTTCTTCTTCATTTTGCTATAATAATAGAAGTTAATGAATATAAAATGGCATGATCATTTTAGGAGGACCATAATTATATGGCTAAAAAGAATAATAATAAGACCAAAAAAGAGCCGATTGGATTAATAATTGGAGTGGTGGCGTTCGTACTAGTATGTGTCATTGCAATTATCTTGATCGGGAAGCATATGTCTTCAAATGATGTGAAATCGATTCAGTATCAAGATGAACCAGTTCTAGGAGAATCGTCTGCTCCCGTAAAAATTGTTGAGTTTGGTGATTATAAATGTCCATATTGCAAACAATTTGATGCATCCTTTTTCCCATTAATTGATAAAGAATTGATTCAAACAGGAAAAGTTCAATTCTTCTTTCTAAACTATCCTTTCATAAACACGGATTCTTCACGTGCCTCGGAATTTGGCGAAGTGGTGTATAAAGAACTAGGAAATGATACGTTCTGGAAATTTCATCATGCTTTATATAGTAAGCAACCAGATGATATGAAGTATGAAAAGATTGATTTTTACAAAGAAGATGTTTTACTAGACGTTTTAAAAGAGGTTACTACAAACGATAAGGTTGCAAAAGTGAAATCTGCTTTTGAAAATGGTGATGGTAAGAAAGCTTCTGATAAAGATAAGAAATATGCGGATAGTATCGGTGTTCAAGGAACGCCAGCAATGTTTATTGATGGAAAAGAGTTTACAGGGAAAAACTTTGATGATTTGAAAAAGGCAGTAGAAGAAGCTGCGAAAAAATAATCTTTAGCCTCTAATGAATTAGAGGCTATTTTTAATGCTTCGTATATTTCGAGGGAGGATATTTTGAAGGGGTATCGAATCATTAGTAATAAGAATTTTGCGTCGTAATTTAACTGAATATTCAATTATTTATTTTAAGAAGGTAGGAGTGAAAAGATGAAGCCGACTGTTAAAAGTATGTACGAGCAGACTGTTAGCAACTATTCAAACAAAGAGGGGTTTGTTGATCGGAGACTAGGTAAACGATGGACCTATAAAGAATGGGATGTAGAAGTGAATAAGCTTGCTCATGCTTTTCAAATGGCGGATGTCAAAAAAGGTGATCGTGTCTCAACCATCTTGTTCAATACAGCTGAATTTGCCTTAACACTATTCGCTTGTATGAAAATAGGGGCTATCTTCAATCCGATCAATTTTCGATTAACAGAAAAAGAAATCGACTTCATTTTGAAAGATGCTTCCCCAAAGATTGTCATTGTAGAAAACTTAACGATTCCTCAAGTGGAAAAAGTTCGAAACCATTTAGAGGACACTGAATTTTGGTCAATTGATGCGAATCTTTCTTATCCTTCTTTTTATGAAAAAATGAAGACAGCTTCTTCTGATCAGCCATTTTGTGATGTGACGGAAGACGATTATTATGCGGTAATGTATACATCAGGTACGACCGGATTACCGAAAGGAGTACTACATACTCATCGAAATATGGTGGATCAATGTCTGGCCATTGTAGCCTCCATTGGCATTTCTGAAAAAGATCGAGGACTTACGTTCGCACCGATGTTTCACTGTGCTGAACTGCACTGCGCACTCCTTCCGCGCATTATGATGGGAGCGACAAATGTGATTCTGCACCATTTTGACAGTAAAGAATTTTTAACGACTGTTAAAGAAGAGAGAATTACAACCTTTTTTGCTGCGCCAACGATGCTTAATATGGTTTTGCAAGAGGATCTCACACATGCAGATTTTTCAACATTAAGAAGCGGTTTATATGGGGGAGCTGCAATGGCACCTGCTCTAGTTAAACGTGTTTCCGAAGCGTTTAAAATCGATTTATACCAGGCTTATGGAATGACTGAAATGGGACCTGCGATTACTTGTTTGATGGAAGATGATCAACTTAAAAAAGCAGGATCAGCTGGTAGACCGCTTCTGTTACAAGAAGTAAGAGTAGTACGTACACGTGAAGACGGTCCATCAGAACCAGATGACCAATGTGAACCAGGTGAACTAGGAGAGATCATTGTTCGAGGACCGAGCATGATGGTGGGTTACTTTAATCGACCAGAAGCAACTGAAGAAGCATTGTATAAAGGTTGGTATCATTCCGGAGACATTGGTAGCTTTGATACAGATGGTTTTCTTTGGGTAAGCGATCGACTAAAAGATATGATTGTATCAGGCGGTGAAAATATTTATTCTAGAGAAGTGGAGGATGTTTTGTTTGAACATCCAGGCGTATTAGATGTAGCAGTTGTTGGAATGCCTGATGAGATGTGGGGAGAGAAAGTGGTAGCCTTTATTGTAAAAAAAGAGTCGGATTTAACTGCGGAACAACTTGATGAACATTGTATCAGTACGAATCATCTTGCGCGTTATAAGCGACCAAGAAAGTATGAGTTTGTCGAAACTTTACCAAGAAATGCGAGTGGAAAATTACAAAAATTTCACTTAAGAAATCAAATCAAAATGAATCATTAAACACAGGGAAAAGGAGGACTTTAGGAGAATGATGTCTCTCCTCCTTTTCTTGTTAAAAGAAATCTGTTTTCACATGATTGTTGTTTTTCATAAAAGGGATTCATTTCCTACTTATCAACTTCGTTATTTTAAATCGCTGAGTAAAGAACAATAATCTCAGAGACATCCTGCAGTGAAAACGAGCGAGTGAGACCTCGCAATGTGGTTTTTTATGTCACTGAAAAAGTCCAACATCTATAGGGCGAAAATTAGTAAAAGTAAAAACGTGCCCTTAGATTCTCTTCTAAGACACGTATTTTAAATTGGGAGACATTTTTGTACCCCAAAAAATAAGCCCTTTTTTTGCAATTGAACAGGATTTTAGTGGGATCTGTGAGACCCAAAGGGCTTGCGACGAAAAGTCTCACGGCTAACTGCGGAATGCGTCTGCCTGAAACAGAAATACATGGTTTATACTCGCATGGATGTTCCAAGAGGACTTTTTCAGTGGTCTAGAGGTACGATCGGTCGTTCGTCCGTGAAAAAGGAGCAGATTTGCGCAAAATAAAAAATCGTACAAAATTTATGAAATGAGCCTAAATGAAAATTGCTTTTGTAAGGAGGAAATAGATTGGTCAAACCAAAATTGATTTTAATAGAGGGATTACCGGGAGCTGGAAAGACCACCACAGCCCAAATAGTAGACGAAATTCTTAGAGAAAGTGAGATGAAAACACAGTTATTTTTGGAAGGAAATGTTGATCATCCTGCTGATTTTGAAGGTGTTGCTTATTTTACAACGGAGGAATTTGGCAAGTTGTTGTCCAGACATGAAGAAGAACAAGATTTTCTTAAAGAATATGCAGTCGGTGAAGGCGAAGGGTTCTTCTATCCTTATCAAAAAATTAAACGGAATTTACAAACGAAATCAGTAGAAAAAGAAAAACTGTTAAATGAAATTTCCCGTAACGATCTTTATGAGTTGCCTTTCGATCACCATGTTAAACATGTTCTCAAAAGGTGGAAGGAATTTGTAGAGAGAGCAAGGGAAGAAGATCATACATACATATTTGAGTCTTGTTTTCTTCAAAATCCATTGACGATTGGGATGATTAAATATGATGAGGACAAAGAAAAGATAGAGAATTATGTCCTCGAATTAACGAATACGATTAAAGAGCTTGATCCGATACTGCTATACATAGAACAAGATGATCTATCTTTTTCATTTAAAAAAGCGATTCATGAAAGACCAAGAGAGTGGTCAGAAGGATTCATTCAATATTATACGACGCAAGGCTACGGCTTAAAAAATAATTTAGTAGAAGTAGAAGGTACGATTACTGTACTCAAAGCGAGAAGAGAAGCGGAGAGGGAAGTGATGAGGCAGTTATTCATCTCTAAAGAAACGCTTAATAACTCGATGTACAATGTAGAGGAGAGTAAAAGAGTACTAACGGATTTATTGGAAAAATATTATTTATCATGATATTCCTTAGAAAAACACAAAGTATTAGTCAAACTCTGTGAATGAAAGGATCTTCATAGACAAGTTCATTTAAACAATGAAGCAAATATAATTTATATGATTACTTATATTGTCAATAGTTCCTGCATAATCCTTCCGTTTAGCTTGTAATATTAATCTAAGACAGAGTAAAAAGTTATAAGGGGTTGTCTAGATGGAAGGACCCGAATTAATCGGCCGCAACAGCTCTTTTGCCAATACCAATCGCCTTTCTGATCGAACGATTAATCAGATAAATGAATGTATGGTCAAAAGGAAGTATACAAAAGACACTTTTTTGTTTTTGGAGCAAGAGAAGTCTAATGGATTGTTCTACATTTTAGAAGGTCTAATTAAAATGACGAAAACAACAGAAGAGGGTAAGGAACTTGTTTTGTATGTGTTTCAAAAAGGCGATTTGTTTGGTGAGCTTGGAATAAGCGCTGAAACAAAGCATCGATTTAACGCAAAGATAGCTGAAGATAGCTTAGTCGGAATCATCTCCTATCAAGACATTGAAGAAATGATTTCAAAAAATGGCGAAACGGCTTTGGAATTTTTCCGCTGGATGGGATTAATGAATCAATTGCTTCATTCGAAGCTCCGTGATCTCATGCTCTATGGGAAAAATGGAGCACTCTGCTCGACATTGATTCGGCTTTCTCATTCGTATGGAAGACCGGTATTAGAAGGAATATTGGTTCATAAAAAGATCACAAATTCAGATTTAGCCGATTTGATCGGTACTTCAAGAGAAACGACCAATCGCTTGCTTAGTAGTTTAAAGAAAAAGAGGGTGATCGATTATAATAAACAAGGGGAAATCATCATTATTGATTTGGACTATTTAAAACAGCAGTGCCATTGTGAAGAATGCCCGGTTGATGTGTGCCGAATATAATTGAAGTAAAAAGCCGCGAAGGATCGATTTCGCGGCTTTTGTAATGAATCAAGATTGATTAAGTGAGAATCCTTTTATCTTCCTTCGAGCGATCATATTTTTATCTAAACGAAAGTCAATCATTCGCGATTTCCTCTGTTCACTTGCTCGCAGCTGAACAGACACTTACGCTTTATTTATTATCTAGCCGGGAATACTCGCGACTTCAGTTGTGAGAGGTTTATTCTTCAAGTGATTCGATCTCAACGATCATGGCTGTGATGAGTGTAATGGCAATGATCATCACAAGGGTTCCGGTAAACAATCTGACCACCTCCTACCATGTTTTATAGCCGCTTGATCCTGGTGGTGCATGCTGGATCAAATGCATGATTGGAATCAAATAAGCGAATAAGATAAGAGCGAATGAAATTCCGATCCATAGCCACCAATTTTCAAGGAATTTTGGTGTGTAGGAATCATCACTTTCGGCAAGCGGAAATTCCACAGCTTCTTTCTTATTCGTCGCTATTGGAGAGATAAATAAGGACATTGCAACTATATACATTAAAATCATGGCTGATGAAAAAGGATGGACCCTCCGACAGCCATGGTTACGTGATTAGAAATGATCCCATTAAACCAATTCAAAGCATAGGAATTCCCATTATACCCTGCGTATGCTGTACGTCGAGGTGCACCCATCAATCCGAGGATATGCTGAGAAGTCGACATGAGCAACATTCCAATAGACCAAGTAATGATTTGAATAAACGCCAATTTTTTAAGTGAATTCGTAAATTTTCTTCCGGTTAAATAAGGGATGAGCCAAAATGTAATCCCCATAAATGTCATGGCTACTGGAGTACCGACTGTAATGTGAAAATGACCGACAATCCATAGCGTATTGTGAACGACTTCATCCAGCTGAAAACTTGCGTTAATAATTCCGCCAGCACCTCCAGGAATGAAGAAGGCCATCGCAATAAAGATTGAAGTAAATCGGACATCCTTCCAAGGAAGTTTTTTTAACCATCCAAATAATCCTTTGCCTCCTCTTTGGCGACCTGCTATTTCAAAAGTGGCAAACATCGAGAATGCGGTCATTAAGGATGGAATGATAACCATGAATGTTAATATTGTTTGGAGAAACTTCCAAAATGAAGATATACCTGGTTCAACCATTTGATGGTGTAAGCCAACTGGGATCGAAAATAAAATGAACAAGACGAAAGCCAAACGTGCTAAAGAATCACTAAAAACTTTGACACCGATGAGCTTAGGAACGATGACATACCAAGCCATATAAGCTGGAAGTAGCCAAAAATAAACAAGCGGATGACCGAAATACCAAAATAACGTTCTACTTAATTCAACATTAATCGTTTCTGTCCAGCCAAATGCCCAAGGAATGAATTGAAAAACAACCGTTGCAACAACGCCAAGACAAGCAATGATCCAAAGAATAATCGTTGCGATTGTCATAAATGCAAATAAAGGACTTAGCATTCCTTTGTGTTGTTTTTTCCATACTGTGTAGTGACCGATAATAGCGAAGCTGCTGATCCATGTACCGATAATGAATAGAGCAAGGCCAACATAATACCAGCCACTTGCTTTCAAAGGTGCATAAAAAGTATAAAGAACGGATGCTTTGCCTGAAATAATCATCATCGTGGCCAATAAAGTTCCAGCTGACATAACGTAAAATCCTGTCCAAGAGAAAAATCGTACCTTTGGACCAAAACTACCTAACGCTTTACTAACGCCTGTAATAAAAAAGGCAAAGATGAAAAAAGTTGTATAAATAAGAGCAAGAAGAACACCGTGAGCGGTAAGAATTTGATAGTAATCAAGCCAACTAGGTAGTTTTAGAGCATCATTTCTAATAAATACCTGCATCAATCCACAAAATGTTCCGATCAAAAAAGCAAGATAAGCCACACCGATATAAGAGAGAGCTAGTTTCCGTTCATGTAAACTGATCATCTACTTATACACCTCTATTTCTGTTTGCATGAAATGGTGTCCAGAACCACAATATTCGTTGCAAATGATTAAATATTTGCCAGGTTTTTTAAACGTGTAGCTTTTCGTATTGATCTGTCCAGGTACGACCATCATGTTGACTGTTGTATCAATAATCGTGAAGCTGTGAGTCACATCTGAGCTCGTCACTTTAAATCGGATTTCTTTGCCTACTGGTACTCTGATACTTGTTGGCTGATAGCCGAACGTTTTTGCGACAATGGCCACTTGATAGGTGTTTTTATCGATCTGACGAACTCCTGGGTGGTCAAAAGGAGGAGTTCGATCAACTTTTTTTGGATCGATCGTCATCATCCCGCCTGCTGGTATATTATGGTGTGAAAAAGCACTGATTCCAATAATAGATAAGAATAAAATTAAAGATATCATTCCAACGGTTAACCAAATTTTTTCGTATTTATGAAGATGCATCCAAACACCTACTTTCACTTATTATCGATGAAGATAAAGGGCGTACACTCCAAACCACATGGCAGCAATGATAAAACCAACGATAAATACACTGATCAATGTTCCTTTTAAGCTTTCTTCAGCTTGTTTTTTTTCTTTTTGCACTCCCACTCACCCCTCATTTTTGATGCCTTTATATAAAGCTTACGTGAATATCATTTTATTCACTGTGATAAAAATCACACCTAAGCAAAATGATTGGAAGGCTGTTGATTTTCCTTTATACAGCTAATTTCGTGATCAAGTTGAAGCAGAAAACGGTAAGTATACACATACATTGATCTGAAATGGATTTTAATTTTATTGAAAAAATAGATGAGGATTCCAATAAAAAGAAGAGACTTCGTTCGATGTTTGAACGAGTTCTCTCCTTGAAATTACGGGGATCGTTAGAACGATTTCAAGCGGATTATTTGCCTATTTGCCTCACCTCGATTAGTAGTGATCTCAGGTGTTGGTAAAGATGGCTACTTTTACGGATGAGGAATTCATCTACTTTAGGTTCAGATTGTAGGCATACTAGAAGCGAGTAGCTATGTGGGGATTGCCTCATTTGTGATTTTTGAAAAAAACAATCGTTCTCTGTGTTACCTACGACCAAGGAGTATCCGGTCTTGATAGAAGCGGGAATGGAATATATGGGTACCCTGAACACGTGATTTTCAAAAAAAGAGGGACAATCAACGTTCCTCAAAGTTTGTAAAAGATCATCTTAGGAGATAGAAAAAAGCTGTTCAGTCAATCAGTTTTTACTGACTTTCTGAACAGCCCTTTCTTTCATTCTCTCCTTACTCTTTCAATCCTTTTCCAAGGCCTTTCAAGAAACTCATTCCAAATCCAATTGCACGATTTAAATCGGGATCTTTTGAGCGCTTTCATTAAATCAAAAACACCCACTTTTTTCTGTGAAGATTCTTTTGCTTCTTCTAAGCCAGTTGCTACACTTGCCAACAACTTTTTTGTTTGTTCTGGATCAATCTCTGTCAGAACTCCCGCAGCACCCATCGCATTGTTGATCATATTGGTTACTTCTTTACGGGTGACTTGTCCAAGTGCGACTTCAGCAATTTTCGCTTTCGCTTTTAGCATGGACTCAACTGCTTCAAGAATTCCGCTATCGTGAAGTTCACCAATAATTCGAATTGTTTTATCGAGCGCTTCATCATTTTTTGATAGTTCATCAGTCAATTTATTTAAAGACTGAGTCTTTAATTCTTCTTCCGTATATTGATTTTTCCTTATCATCGTAATCGGTTTAGCCACAGTAATCCTCCTCTCGAATCAATCTACTAATGATACATACCCTGGTCGGTTCCATTTGCGTTGAACCTCTACGCCATTTTGAGGATGACGTTTGTTGTAACGGGGGTTACTTAATGGCATTGGATTCGTTCCTTTTACCGTTAAAATTTGCAAGCGCACCTTCGTTTGTTTGTATGCAGGTGTATTCGTACGAACATCTAGAGCATTACCGGTTAATAAGTTAACAGCACTTTCATGACTAGTAGAATGCATCGGAACATAGATTTCTAGACCACGTACACGGTCTGTTACAAGCGCACGAAGTTTAATGGCACCATATGGAGACTCGAGACGTACGAGCGTTCCGTCTTCTATTCCACGTGCTTTAGACAATTCGGGCGATACTTCCACGAAAACTTCAGGCAATTTTTTCTGAATTCCTTTTGACTTGTTCGTCAAGTTCCCTTCGTGGAATTGTTCAAGTAATCGTCCATTGTTTAAAGTTAAATCGAATTCATCTGGATAAACAACAGGTGGTACATAATCGACTAATGAGAAGATGGCTTTCTTATCTGGGAAGTTAAAGCCATCTTGATAGAGTAGGGGAGTACTTTCTCCAGTATTAGATCCCCAGAAAAAGCTGTTCCAGCCTTCTAACTCTTTGTAACTTGAACCAGAGAAGAATGGCGTTAAAGTAGTCATTTCATCATAGATTTCACCTGGATGTTCATAATTCCATTCAAATCCAAGACCATTAGCAATTTGTGTCATGATCCACCAGTCTGGTTTAGAGTCGCCCATTGGAGGAAGAACTTCATATAAACGTTGAACACGACGTTCCGTATTGGTAAAAGTACCTTCTTTTTCAAGAGATGGTGCTGCTGGTAAAATGACATCAGCAAATTGGGCTGTTTTTGATAAAAAGACGTCTTGTACGACGAAGAAATCGAGTTTTGAAAGAACGTCATGTACGTGGTTAGAGTTAGAGTCGACCCAAGCCATATCTTCACCAACTAAATACATAGCTTTCATTTCACCGTTATCAATCGCGTTTAGCATTTGGATGTTGTCTTTTCCAGGCTTAGGCGAAATTTTCACTCCGTAAGCGGATTCGAATTTTGCACGTGCTGCATCATCAGATACATGTTGATAACCAGGTAACCATGGTGGTAATGAGCCCATATCACAGGCACCTTGAACGTTATTATGCCCTCGCAATGGATACGCGCCAGCACCTGGACGCATGTAGTTTGCTGTTGCTAGAAGAAGGTTAGAAATGGCTGCAGATGTATGGGAACCACCAACATTTTGTGTAACACCCATTCCCCAGCAAATAACGGTTCCATCTGCATGATGAATTTGTTCTGCAATGGAAATCAGTTCTTGTTTTGAAATCCCAGTTTCTTTTTCAGCGAATTCTAACGTGAATTTTTCTAAAAGCTCCATATATTCAGGGTATTGATTCACATGTTCTTGAATAAAGGATTCATCATGCCAGCCTTGGTCGATCATATACTTGGTTACAGCAGAAACCCAAACAAAATCAGTTCCTTGTTTTGGTCGAATAAAGAGATCAGAACGTTCAGCCATCTCGTGTTTACGAAGGTCTGATACAATTAATTTTTGACCATGTAATTTATGAGCACGTTTGATTTTGGATGCAAGTACAGGATGTCCTTCAGCAGGCGAACAACCAATTAGTATAACAAGTCCAGCTGCTGCTATATCTTTCATCGTACCCGCATCTCCACCGATTCCAACAGTGGACATTAATCCATCTGAAGCGGGAGACTGGCAATATCTTGAGCAATTGTCGATATTATTCGTTTCAAATACTTGACGAGCTAATTTATGCATTAAGTAATTTTCTTCATTTGTAATTTTTGAAGAAGAAATTAATCCAATGGCATCACTGCCAAACTCGTTTTTAACGGCTCCAAGTTTTTCACTAACAATGGAAAGTGCTTCGTCCCAAGTTGCTTCAACAAATTCATCACCCTGACGAATAAGAGGTGTCGTAATTCTCTGATCACTATTCACAAAGTCCCAGCCGAACTTTCCTTTTACGCATGTAGAGACGGCGTTGACAGGTGCATCAGATGAAGGTTGAACCTTAATAATTTCGCGGTCTTTTGTCCAAACTTCGAATGAACAACCGACTCCACAAAATGTACAAACCGTCTTCGTTTTTTTCGTGCGGGTTTCGCGCATCGCTGCCTCTACTTCTGAGATCGCGAAGATCCCGCTGTATCCAGGCTCAACTTCTTTAATGAGATCGATCATTGGTGTCAGAATTGGTTCTTCGATTGACGTCATAAATCCTGCTTCTCCAAGCATTGATTTTTCCATTAATGCATTACATGGACAAACGGTTACACACTGTCCGCAACTGACACAAGAAGATTCATTGATGCTTTTTCCATTGTCCCAAAGGACCATTGGGCGATCTTCTTCCCAAGCAAGTGATAAAGTTTCATTGACTTGTAGACTCTGACAAACTTCTACACATTGACCACAAGCGATACATTGATTGGGATCGTAGCGATAGAAAGGATTAGACATATCCACTCTAGACGGATCGACTTTTGGTTTGTAAGGATATTTTTGATGTTCGATTTCCATCATTTCAGCTGTGTTATGCACTTTACAATTTCCGTTATTATTATCACAAACGGTACAATATAAGAGATGATTTTCAAGGATACGATCCATTGCTTCCGTTTGAGCAGCTTTTGCACGGTCAGAAGCAAGTTTGACATTCATCCCATCTTCAATTTTTGTCGAACAAGCACGCATTAATTGACCGTTCACTTCCACAATACATGTATCACAAGTTTCGATTGGATCCACTTCAGGTAAATGACAAATCTGCGGATGTTCAAGCTTGGCAGCATTGATCGCTTGAATAATCGTCATACCAGGTGTCGCTTCGTATATTTCACCGTTCAATGTGAGATGAAGCATCTCGTTTAAAGTTTGTTGGCTCATTGTCTAATCTCCCTTAAACATTCTTGAGGACGAAAAAAACCACCACAACACCCGCTCTAAGTTAGAACGGGTGTTGTGGTGGAGTAATGATTTAGCATTCACTTACTAAAAAATCATTCCGCCTTATAAAAGCCGTAGTACCCTAACATTGTGCATGAGAGAGTACCACCGATAGATTGGTTGATTGCAACATTAATTATTCATATCTTACATTAATAAGGAGCTCGGTCCGTATTAATAGAAGGTTCATTTGTATTATACTCTCCTTTGTTGAAAGTTTAAACTCTTTTAAAATGATCTTTAACTATTGTATAGTATTTTGTAGAACGTGTGGAGGGTATACTCATGAAAAAAGAAATGGCTTTTAATGATATCATTCGAAAAGTAAGAAAGACGATTTTCGGAAAAGGTCCTGAAAGAATCCATACTCATTTTGTTGCAAATATGGCCATAACGACCATGTATGGAAATTTTACTCCAACGGAAAAATTCATTACACACTCGTTTGCTGGAAAGCAAATGGTTCATAGTGCTCGTACACAGATGATTCAGGATGTATATAAAGAAGAAGTACCTGAGGGATTAGAAGAGTTAGTAGGATCAAAGCTCGTTCACTTATTTTCTGATATAAAAGTAGAGGAAGACATGGCGGTTTCCGTTTTTATTTTCGAAGACCCCATTGTATAAGGAGGGGAATTTCGTGGATCCAGCAGTGAAAAAAATTCGGAATGTAATTTCCTATCGAAACGGGCAACTGACAGAAAAGGAAGACCTTATCGTTACCGAGAATCCCATCACGATTAAGCTAAATGGAGAGGAATTCGCTACATTAGTTTGTACGCCAGAACATGTTGAAGATATGAGTATTGGCTTTCTTGCTTCAGAAGGCGTCATTTCAAGCTTTGCGGATATTGATGACATATGGACTCAGGAAAAAGAAGGATTTGTCCATATTAAAACGAACCGTACGAATCCTTTTTTCGAGCAGTTTCATAGTAAACGATACATCACATCTTGTTGCGGGAAAAGTAGACAAGGTTTTGTTTTCTTTAATGACGTAAAAACTTCTAAACGATTGCACGATGTAAAATTATCATTGAGTTTTCAAGATTGTTTTCGACTTATGGACGACATGCTCAACCAAGCTACCACATTTAACTTAACTGGTGGTGTCCATAATGCGGCGCTCTACAGCAAAGAGGGATTGGTATTAGCAAGAATGGATATTGGAAGGCACAATGCGCTCGATAAAATTTATGGATATTGTTTGCGAAATAATATTGAAATTTCGGATAAAATCATTGCGTTCAGCGGAAGAATTTCCTCTGAAATTTTGCTGAAAGTATCTAAGATTGGCTGTGCCGTTATTTTATCAAAATCAGCACCGACAGCTCTAAGTTTAGAACTGGCTGAAGACTTAGGTATTACAACAGTAGGATTTATACGAAATGGTTCATGCAACGTCTACACACATGCAGATCGTATTACTGAAGTACTTGAACAAAAGACGATTAAATAATAAATAGATTTGACAGAATGAGATTCAGTCATTAAAATGTAAGATGTCGTGAAGGTTACGTATGGAAATGCGTCACTTTATGAAATAGATCAATGTTAATTGAGTCTCTTATATGGAATGTAAGAGAGTTAACCAGCATGAACAAGTCCTTTATTCATAGGGCTTCGTTTATGCTGGTTTTTTGTTATGTATGACTAATTTCATTCGTCATATTCATGTAGGTGAAATCATTTATTAAAAAAATTGGAGGGAATGCATCATGGCGTTTCATACACCACAAAAAATAACGCAAATTTCAATCGAAACGGGTATTAAAAAAGCAAACACATCTATATCTGCACTTTTAATCTTAGGTTTTTTAGCAGGGGCATTCATCGCGATTGGATTTCTGTTAGATATCCGTGTAACCGCACTCATGCCTGCAGAATGGGGTTCTTTTGACGGCTTAATCGGAGCTGCTGTCTTCCCGGTCGGTCTTATTTTAGTCGTATTAGCAGGAGGAGAGCTGTTAACGGGAAATATGATGACTTTACCAATTGCTTTCTTTGCAAAAAAAATTAGTTTTGCATCCGTTATGAAAAATTGGGTCATCGTCTTAGTGGCGAACTTTATCGGATCCATTTTTGTTGCTTATTTTTTTGGTCATATAGTCGGTTTAACAGAAACAGGGGCATTCTTAGATAAAACGGTTGCAATTGCTCAAGCTAAAGTAGACGAGCCTTTTTTTGAAGCTTTTGTTTCAGCGATCGGCTGTAACTGGCTCGTAGCATTGGGTGTATGGTTGGCTTATGGAAGTGACGATTACGTCGGGAAAATTGTTGGAATTTGGTTCCCGGTTATGGCGTTTGTGGCTATTGGTTTTCAGCACGTTGTCGCAAATATGTTTGTCGTTCCCGCAGCTATCTTTTCAGGACATCTTACGTGGAGTCAATACTTTCCAAACTTCGTTTCCGTGTTATTAGGCAACATTGTGGGAGGGGCATTATTTGTAGGACTTGCTTACTTCCTTGCCTATCAAAATCAAGAAAAGAAGACGCATCTTTCTAACACAGGTTCTCACAAAAAAGCATCTTCTCTATAAGGTTATTTTAAAGCGCTAAGAGGCGAACTCTTAGCGCTTTTTAGTTAGAATAGAGTTATGCGATGGTGTTGTATCAGTATGGACGAGGACACTCTCAAAACAAATTTTAAAATCCGAAAATTCCGGATAAATCAATAGTTAAGTGCAGGTGCTTTCCGGGTTCGGCCAGAAAATTGGCTTGTAAGGCGAGTAAATGTGTGTGTAACGCGAGATAAGTAGGCTGTAAGGCGAGATAAGTAAGCTGTAACGCGAGTAAACCAACTTGTAAGGCGAGTAAACCAAACTAGAGTGCTCATTTTCAGTAAAACCGATCGCAGAAATCCATTTCGAAGAGAAATCTTTACATACAAAGAAAGATTTTTACACGAAAGAGAACAGATTTGAGCTAAAAAGAGGTAAACGATGTTGGTTTGAGAAGAGTGAGGAGTGTGGAACTCCACAAAAAGTTCGATTTTTTAAAATTAGGAAGGGATTTTGTCCATCGGATAGTAAAGTAAGCTGTAAGGCGAGTAAAGATGTGTGTAACGCGAGATAAGTCAAGCTGTAACGCGAGTAAACCAACTTGTAAGGCGAGTAACGACCTTGATTAGGCTTTGAAAACACATAGAAAACACCAATACACATGATTAGCAGCTTATAAATAGCGAAGATCCTCAAGAATCGATCCCTTTTCCTATTAATAAAATCATTTTGAGTTTTAAAAAGTTCGTTTTATGAAAAAAAATCTTACTAAATGAATTAATTTCATCATTAGAAATCAATTCTTAAAAGACGAACGTTTCATTCGGTTGAAGTGTGAGGCAGCGACTCCTGCGGAAAGCGCCGTCGAGAATGGAAACCGAATAGAATAGGAAGATTTCTTAGAAATGTTCGTATAAATGATCTGAAATAGGAATGGTGAAATGGGTTCAAATGAAAGAAAGCTAATAAAAATCCGTCAGCGCACGAATGATTCGCTAACGGATAAATTTGATTTTCTAGATAACCCGACTTTCGCATCTATTCAATTGTCACGCATTAATCATTGAGATTAAAATCAATTTTTCTTACCTATTCATCTTCACTTCTACCCATCCTCGAACACCATTAACAAACCAAATTCGATCAAAATGACTTAATTCATTTTTATACAAAATACGTTCTTCAATTTTTCCTCTATCAAGAAGATGCTGACGAAAAGTGCCCGCTAAAAGACCACACTGAATAGGAGGGGTATAAAAATTCCCATCTTTTTCGACGACTAAATTGCCAAGCGTAAACTCAGTTAATTCCTCTTGCTCGTTCCATAAAAGAACTGAAAAAGACTCAGGATTCGCTTCAATCTGATGCTTTTCATAAACTTTTCGATGAGTCGTTTTATGATAAAGGAACGGGTCCTTACGATCGACAGGTGACTTGGCAAGGGAACATTGAATGAAATCAATTTTCGCTTCAATAAGAGAGCCTTCAATTTGTATTTCCCCCATAGGAGCTAAAAAGTAATCGCACTTTGTAGAAACCAGTTTGGCGAGACAGTGCGAAATCATGTAATGAATCCAGAACTTCATCACGGTCGCATTTTCTACCAAAATAATGAGCCGAGTCCGTTAAACGTTGAAGGTGATATTCGATTAATGGATATTCTCCATTTTGTAATTTCAACGTTTCTAATAAATGGAATTCGGGTCTTCGTTCTTTTAATAATTGAGCTTTTGTTTGCATTTCTTCGTATTCCCCATCGACCGTTGAATCCCACGTTACACCGCCACCCACTCCATAAGTCGCTGTTTCTTTATCATGGTCAATCACTACGGTACGGATCGGGACATTGAAAATAGCTTGTCGAGTGGGAGTCAGATAACCAATTGCGCCACAATAAACTTCTCGAGAAGATTCTTCAAACGTCTTAATTAGTTTCATCGTGCTAATTTTTGGGGCACCTGTAATCGATCCGCATGGGAACAAAGCTTTAAACCAGTCAAATACGGTCGTTCCTTCTTTCAAATCCGCTTCGATCGTCGAAGTAAGCTGATGAACAGTTGGGTACGTTTCAACTTCAAATAATTTTGGAACTCGGACGCTTCCTGTTACCGCGATTTTTCCAATATCATTCCGAAGTAAATCAACGATCATTACGTTCTCTGCCTGTTCTTTTTCCGAATGCGTTAATTGTTCTATAATCATTTGATCTTCAGACGTCGTTTTCCCGCGTCTCGCTGTTCCTTTCATCGGTTTTGTTATCATTTTATTTTGATTTACGCGGAAAAAAAGTTCTGGTGAAGCAGATAGAATTCGATAACGACCAATATTTAAATAGGCAGCATAGGAAGCTTGTTGATTACGTTCAAGTTGCTGAAAAAAGGCGTAGTCATTTCCTTTAAAAGAAGCATGAAGTCGACTCGTGTAGTTAACTTGATACGTATCTCCATCTTCAATCGCTTTTTTTATTTTGAATAAGGCTGTTTGATAATGATCAAAGTTTTGTTTCTGCTTCCAATCACTAACATAATAGTCTTTGTTTTCGATAGGCGGAACGTGGTCAAGCGGATGTGTAAATACGCCAAACCATACTAAAGGTAAAGTGGTTTCGCTATGAACGGCATAAGCGTGATCAAAAGCGGGAGATGCTTCATATGAAACATATCCCGCTACGTAAAAACCATCCTCTAATGCTTTTTCGACTTGGTGGAAAATGGGTCCTATTTCTTCTAATTTCGCAGTCTGAAGAATGTGAACAGGGTCTTGAAAGACGAGAGGAACTTTTTCACCTTTTTCATTCGCAAAATTAAAGTGTAGGAATGTTTTCATTTGGAGTTACTCCTTCTAACTGTTTTTTTTGCCAGGAAAGAGCTTGTGTATAGGTGTTCTGAAGTATTTCAAAACCACATTCAGTTAATATTGCTTCAGGATGAAATTGAACAGAATGGATAGGCAATGTGCGGTGTTGGATGGCCATGATGGTTCCATCTAATCCTCGTGCGGTAATCTCCAGTTCTTCTGGGAAATTTATAGAATTCGCCACAAGTGAATGATACCTTGTGACTTTAAGAGGACTATGAAGTTTGTTAAATAGACCTTGTCCATTGTGCTCGATTAAACGCACTTTACCATGCATCGGCGAAGATCCTTTTTCAATCGTTCCACCAAAATATTCAATGATCGTTTGATGGCCGAGGCAAATGCCCATCATCGGGACAATCGACTTAAAATGGTGAATAACGTCCTTTATAATTCCAGTATTTGAAGGGTTGCCTGGTCCAGGAGAAAAAACAATTAAATCAGGACGTAATTGTGCGATTTCTTCAAGTGTAAGTTGGTTGTTTCGATAGACATTTGTATCAGCATCTAATTGTTGAAAATATTGCACTAAATTATAAGTAAATGAATCGAAATTATCGATAATGAGTATCATAGCTGCACCTCTATTTTCTAGACCTTTTCATCCTTATTATACTTGAATCTGAAAGACGTTTAAACGTTCTTTAGATTCAAGTAGTCGAAAGCAATTAAAAATGAAACGGGCATGTTATTTACTTTTTTTTCCTGTGTATATGAATAAATATTTCTCTTATAAGACCATATAGGAGTTTCTAAGCGGATGAGAAGGGATTAGCGTGATCAAATCTATTAATGGTTACGCTTTCATTCACTAATTGACGCATATAAGCATGACATTATAGGATTGCCTTGAAATCAAATTCCAGCGTGTTATGATAAATACCGTGAAAAAAACGAATATAAATAGATAAAAAATATAGCCAGATCGAAAAGAAAGAAGGAGGTCTTTTTTTTATGATGAAAAATCAAACAGTTGCGTTTTTAGGAGCAGGATCGATGGCAGAAGCAATGGTTGCTGGAATGGTAAAAGAAAACCAAATTCGTTCAAAACAGATTATCATGACCAATCGAAGTAATCTTGCGCGATTAAATGAGATTGAAAAAAAATATAAAATTAGAACAGAACAATTAAGTACATTTGATATGAACGAAGCGGATGTTATTATTCTAGCAATGAAACCAAAAGATGCAGAAGCTGCACTCTTATCGATTAAAGATCGATTGAACCCGGATCAAATCATTCTTTCCGTTTTAGCAGGAATTTCCACTTCTTTCATGGAGGAACGCTTGAATGATGGTCAGCAAGTGATTCGTGTAATGCCGAATACATCAAGTATGATTGGGGAGTCTGCGACAGCCCTTTCACCCGGTAAACATGTTCAATCAAAAAGCTTGGCCTTGGCCAAAAAACTTATGAATTGTATTGGTGAGGTTACGGTCATTGAGGAAGAAAAAATGGATGTTTTCACTGGAATAGCTGGAAGTGGACCCGCATACATTTATTACTTAGTGGAACACATTGAAAAAGCTGGAGTAAATGAAGGGTTAGATGCAGCAGACGCTAGAGAAATTGCGATTCAGACTATTTTAGGTGCCAGCAAAATGATGATGGAAACGAATCAATCTCCCTCAATATTAAGAAAAAAAGTAACTTCTCCGAACGGAACGACAGCCGCTGGACTCAATGCACTTAGCCAAAATGGTGGAGGAAATGCAATTTATCAAGCGGTAACAGAAGCAACAAAGCGCTCGAAAGAAATCAGTGCACAACTTGAAAAAGAGCTTGTTTTACAACCCTAAGACAAATGATGAACAAATAGTAAGAAACACAAGAAAACGAATCCGCAGATAGAATTGGATTCGTTTTCTTGTGTCAATTATAATCAAAGAATAAGCGTCCATATTAGAAATGCTTTCCCTATTGTTTGTAGGAACAATAGGGAAAGCATTTCTTAATGTTGTACGAGTTCAGCAATATTTACTTCAGTTGGCTCTTCCAATGAACTTCTCAAATGAACAATAGCTGTTTTTTCATCTTTGTTTAAACCCTCAATCCAAACAGAAACACCGTTATACATTACTTCAATTTCATCTGAGGAAGACAATACTTTTTTTACCGCATTTGCATCCATTTCCTATCACTCCTTTACCAATTTAGGAGTAGTATTCGATTGATTCTTTTTTTCTATCCAAAGCTAAGTTACGTATCACATATAATAAAAATTCACGATATACACACCAAATTACCCCATTTTAGTCACAGGTTCTTCATTTACCATCTGCGGATTGTATTGTATTCTTGAGAATAGGGCATTTTTGAAAAGTGTACAGAAAAGGAACTGTCATAACCCATAAACAATGTCTATCTTTTTGTTTCCATATATTTTTAATATCCCTGCCGTTCAAACGTGAATATAGTTCCATTTTTTGTTTAATCATTTCACTGGAATAGGACTTTAAAAGGAAGGTGTCACCTTGTCTAGTCAAACACTATTACAAATGAATACGATTTTTATCAGTATTATCATTGAAGCTTTACCTTTTATTGTGATTGGCGTTTTTATTTCTTCTTTGATTCAAACATTCGTCACAGAAGAGATGATTGCCAAAATGATACCGAAAAATCGTTTCTTATCGGTTGCGTTTGGGACATGTATTGGATCTGTTTTCCCAGCTTGTGAATGTGGAATCGTTCCAATCACCCAGCGCTTGGTGAAAAAGAACGTGCCCCTTCATTCTGCAATCGCCTTTATGTTAACGGGTCCAATCATTAATCCAATTGTGATTTTCTCCACGTATGTAGCATTTGGGGACAGCTGGAAAATGGCGATTTCAAGAAGCGTGTTGGCGATCATTGTCGCTGTCATCGTTGCGATCATTATTTCCTATTTGTTTACAGATAATCAGTTGAAAAACTTTATCGAATTAAAAGCAAATAAGCATATACATTCACATCATGATCATCAACATAAAAAAGGCAATAAAATTTCAGGCACCATTAATCACGCCGTTGATGAATTTTTTTCTGTTGGAAAATTTGTGGTACTAGGAGCGCTCATTTCCTCTGGAATGCAGACCTTTGTGAAAACCAGTACACTGCTTTCTCTTGGACATAATAAGGTAACTGCCATATTGGTCATGATGCTTTTAGCGTTTATTTTGTCGTTGTGTTCAGAGGCAGATGCGTTCATTGCTTCATCTTTTAATGGATTGTTTGGAACAGGTCCTCTTATTGCTTTCTTGGTATTTGGGGCAATGGTCGATATGAAAAACCTCCTCATGATGTTAGATGCATTTAAAAGGAAATTTGTGTTTACGTTAATTGGGCTCATTTTTGTATTTGTCTTTACTGGTGCTCTTCTCTTAGAACTGATTATATAGACGGAAATATTTAGTGTAGAAGGATCGATCGATACTATTTTCTTAAAGAGGTGATGAACTTGCTTCGAGTCGCAATTTTGTTTGGGTTTACTTATTTTTTCATGATGTTGCATGCAACAGGAAATATTAGTAAATATATCAATATGAAATACTCTTACCTTTCTTTTACAATGATCTTTGTAATGGGAATTTTAACTTTTTACCAACTTATTCGCTGGGCTAGAGGAGATAAGGAGGAAGACCTTGAACCTTGTGATCATGATCATTCTCATGATGAAAATACAATATTAAAGAAAATATTTACTTATGGAATGCTATCAATTCCAATCATTACAGGCATTTTCTTTCCGATTGCCACTTTGGATTCAACGATTGTAAAAGCAAAAGGCTTTCACTTTTCGATGATTGATAATGATACTGATCAGTATGCGAATCACCAAATTCTTCGTCCCAATTCCAGTCTTTATTATGACTCGAGTGTGTACAATGATATGGAAAAATCGGATTTGAAAAAATACGGATCTAAAGACAAAATTGTCCTTGATGATGATAATTACTTCCGTGGGTTGGAAACGATTTATAATTATCCGGGTAATTTTATTGATAAAACCATTTCGCTTAATGGATTTGTTTATCATTCAAAGGATGTAAAAGATAATCAGCTTTTCGTATTCCGATTTGGAATTATCCATTGCCTAGCAGATGCTGGTGTATATGGAATGATGGTTGAGTTTCCGAAAGACATGAAATTGAAAGAGGATCAGTGGATTCAACTCGATGGAAAGCTTTCCACAACATTTTATCAACCTTTCCAACAAAACATTCCGTATCTAAAAGTATCGAATTGGGAAAAGATTAATCAACCTAAGGAACCTTATGCATATCGTAAATATTAGAATATAAAAAGCTAGCTGTGCCTTTGTCGTAGAGGCAATACTATATTTAGCAGGGGCTGTCCCAAAAGTCATGATAATGGACTTTTAAGGGCAGCCTCTTTTCGTATAAAAAATGTCTCGGTTCATTTCCGCCTACTACTTTCAATTGAGATAAGTAAAAAAATAAAAACAGGTGAGAAAACGAGTCGTTTATCTTACCTGTTTTACTTTAGGGACTTATTAGACAGATCTTGTTTTCTTTTAAAAGAAAATTTTA
>CAVSKA010000015.1:0-82862 GCA_963728315.1 uncultured Caryophanales bacterium | reverse complement strand
AAAGCAAGTATTTTTTCTTTTGCTGCACTTGTTAAGGCGTAGTCAGCGATTCGTTCTTTCAATTTGTTCCATTCTAAATGATGATAAGTTTGATTATTCATAGAATCATTCTCCTTCTTAATTTGGATGAAAACAATTTTACATAAATTTACATACAAAAAAACCGTCACGACACGTAATGTCATGACGGGTGTTGAAAAAAATCAACAAGTCTGATTAAAAAATGATTTTAAAAAAAGGCTGTGTGAAAACACAGCCTTTCAGACAGACGTCCGTTATGCTTTAAGTGTGCTTTTAACTCACTTTTTAAACATACTCAAATAACCTCTATAGGCGAATTGAGAAATTTTAAAAGCGATATCCAATTTGGTGGATTAGTTAAAAGTAACACCCGACATATAAACGTCCTCTTTTCATAATAAAAATACAAATTATAGAATAACTACCTAAATTATATAATTATTCAGACTGTTTTGTCAATATCCTTTTTGGGACCAGCGTTCGAAATTAGCATAGTAACTTGCGCCATTGTAATTGGCAAGGAAGCTTTTTTTCGGAGAGCTAAATATTTCGGTTCCCATCGATCAGCATATTTTTCTTTAAATCTTTTTAGTCCTTTAAAATGATAAACAACATGTCCATATAAGAAAATTTGATAAGCAATTTTTTCTGTTAAAAATGAATATTTTGAAAGTCCCACGTTAGCCAACGGTGCCATCCCTAAATTAAACTGTTGATAATTTTCTTCTTTGCACCACTCAAATAGCTTTATAAACATATAATCCATTGTTGCATTTGGAGCATTCGAACCGTACCTCATTAGATCCACCGACACCATGTGATCATCATCATATGCTGGCATTAAATTTGAAAATGCAACGACTTGCCCTTCTGCATCTTCTATTAATGCGATGGGTACAGCGGATAAGTAAATAGGGTTAAAGCAACCTAATGAAAATCCCTTCTCTTTACGCCCATTTAACCATTGGTCTGACAAGGGTTTTAGACTATTGATGAAATCTAACGTGTGGGGAGGCTTTATTACCCGAAGGCTAAATCCCTCTTTTTCAAGTTTGTTTTTATTTGCTCGTAAATTTTTCATTTTTTTCCCTGAAAGATTAAATGATTGAAGATCCACAAATGCCTCTTCTCCCAATTTAAAAAAATCATATCCATTCTCATGTAAATAAGGAAACATCTTTGTTGTAATTTGATAATAAACAGGCGTAAAGCCATACAAATTTGCACGATCATGAAATTCCTCAATTGCTTTAGGTATGTGGGCCTTCTCTCCGACTAAATCTCCAAGAACAATTAATTTATCAGACGCTTTCTGAAATGAAAACATGACTGTTTTTTGCTCATTCCAAAAAATATATTTATCATGCAAAAAGATCAAATGGGACAATACTGTTCCTTCATATTTCTCGAGATGTTCTTTAATTTCACGCTCATAATAACGAGATCCTTCAAACGGGAAATGTCTTGGTCGGTTCAAAACATACCCTACCGTCATTAATAGGAAAGCTAAGATAACTCCAGTTATCGCACTTTTTATTAGATCGGTTGATTCAGTCATAAAGAAAGGACGTAAAGCAATTGGAATTTTGAAATGAGCACTTGGCAGATTTGCGTATCCTATTAAAATAAACAAACTTAAAATAAATAAGATAAGGAAAAGATCTGTAAAAATCTTTCTCCAAGTATGGACAAAATTCTCTCGATAAAAGCGTTTCTTAGAAAGAAGAAGAATAAAAGCAACGACTAAAACAAAAATAGCTTCTTCGTAATCAAATCCTTTAGACAATGAAAAGACGGCAGCTGCCACTAAAGTGATCATAGTCAAATGGTAAGCCCATTTCACTCGGTAAAGGATCCCTCTTGTTAAAATGAGGAGTGATATTCCAAAGCCGACCGTCAATTCATGTGAAAGACTCATCATTGGAGAAGCTAATATTTGATTCACCAATTTTATCCTTTCAAGAACACCAGGTACAGCAGCTGATAATAATAAAATCACACCGGACAAAAAAACAAAGGCTGTTAATAACCAATGACTAATGTTTTGTACGATCAATTCAGGAATGCGATTTAGTTTTTGATTTAATTCTTCCCAGAAATAAAGAAGAATGGAAAGTAGTCCAATGAGTGCGGGTATAATAAAATAGCTGATTCGATACAAAAGTAAGATCAATAATGTTAATTCGCTTGATACTCCCAGCCCTTCCATTCCTAGTAAATACATTAAATCGAAAGAACCTATACCTCCAGGAAGCATACTCACAATACCTGCGCATGCAGCAACAATGAAAGTAGCGAACATCGATGTAGATCGAGTATAGATACACCGAGAAATGCTGTAATCATATAAATCGTTATAAAAGTAAAAGCCCATTCAAAGATTGAAGTAATGGCTAATAAGATCATATGCTTGGTTTTTAATAACTCAGGTATCGAACGAATTGTTCTTTTCTTAATAATGACGATGAGTACAGGTAAATAGGCAGCTAATCCGCCAAGTGCAATATAAAGCCACTTTACAGTATGCAATATCGGGGTATTTATCACCCCTAATAAAGGCAGCCAACTAAATAAAGACATTCCTGATAAATAAAACAATGAGATAAAAGCAATCCCTTTAATGATTGATTTCTTTTCGTATCCATGCTGTCCATAAAAAAAAGTTCGTATGGTTATTCCTGCAACTCCCCCAAACCCAATAAAGTTTGACATCGTATTCGCGGTCCATGAATAGATTAGCTTCTTTTTAACTGGAACTTCCATTTTAATGATATTTGTTAAAATGAAATCATAAAAAACCATCGGTATAACCGCAACGATTCCAACTAAAATAATAATAAAAACTTTGTAAAGAGCTAATTCATGAAAGTGGGTTCTTAGAAGGCCAAAATCCAAATTTTTAATTGCTTGATCTGATTCAAAATAAACGACTAATAACAAGATCAACGGAATTCCCAACTTCATAAATAGCGGTAATCCTTTTGTCTTTAAAAAAGACTTCAACAAAAATCAGCTCGCTTCTTTAAAAATGTTTTTTTATTCATAGTATAATCTTACTTCCAACTATAAATCCATATACAATTCTATTTGTTATAGTCGTTTTTCTTAAGACTACATGTTATAATCGTGGGTATTGAACTTATGGAGGTATGTATAACGTGATTACAGTAAATAATGTTGGTTTGCGATATGGTGATCGTAAACTTTTTGAAGATGTTCAAATAAAATTCACTCCAGGTAACTGTTATGGTTTGATTGGAGCAAATGGAGCTGGAAAATCTACTTTTCTTAAAATTTTATCGGGTGAAATTGAGCCTCAATCCGGTTTCGTTCAAATGGATCCAGGAGAGCGCCTTGCTATTTTAAAGCAAAATCATTTTGAGTATGATGAATATACTGTCCTCAAGACTGTTATTATGGGACATACTCGTTTATATGAAGTTATGCAAGAAAAAGATTCGATCTATATGAAAGCGGATTTTACAGATGAAGATGGCATTCGTGCAGCTGAGTTAGAAGGCGAATTTGCCGAAATGAATGGATGGGAATCTGAAACAGAAGCCTCGATTCTTTTACAAGGGTTAGGAATCAGCGAAGAATGGCATGATCGTTTAATGTCAGAACTATCTGGATCTGACAAAGTAAAGGTCTTGCTAGCACAAGCTCTATTCGGCAAACCTGATGTTCTTCTTCTCGATGAGCCTACCAACCATTTAGATTTGCAAGCCATTCAATGGTTAGAAGAGTTCCTAATCAATTTCCAAAACACGGTTATCGTCGTTTCCCATGACCGTCACTTTTTAAATAAAGTTTGTACACATATGGCTGATTTGGACTTTGGGAAAATTCAAATTTACGTTGGAAACTACGACTTCTGGTACGAATCAAGCCAATTAGCTCAAAAAATGACACAAGATACAAACAAGAAAAAAGAAGAAAAAATTAAAGAACTTCAAGCTTTCGTTGCAAGATTTAGCGCAAATGCTTCTAAATCGAAACAAGCGACTTCTCGTAAAAAAGCCTTAGACAAAATTACCCTTGATGACATTAGACCTTCATCAAGAAAGTATCCTTACATTGCATTTACTCCTGAACGCGAAATCGGGAATGATTTACTTCAAGTAGAAAATTTATCAAAAACGATTGATGGCGTAAAAGTTTTAGACAATTTATCCTTTATTCTAAATAAAGGAGATAAAGTTGCGCTAGTTGGTGAAGATGATTTAGCAAAGTCTACTTTGCTTAAAATTCTGGCTGGTGAACTCGAGCCAGATTCAGGTACTTACAAATGGGGAATTACGACTTCACAATCCTTCTTCCCAAGTGATAACGAGCGCTACTTTGAAGGAATTGATATGAATTTGATTGATTGGCTTCGTCAGTTCTCTCCACAAGATCAAAGTGAAACATTTCTTAGAGGTTTCTTAGGAAGAATGCTATTCTCAGGTGAAGACGTTCGTAAAAAAGCGAGTGTGTTGTCTGGTGGAGAAAAAGTTCGTTGTGTACTTTCTAAAATGATGTTAAGTGGTGCGAACGTTCTTCTTTTAGATGAGCCAACAAACCATTTAGATTTAGAATCCATTACGGCTTTAAATGATGGGATGATTTCATTTAAAGGGTCGATTCTTTTTATCTCCCATGACCATCAATTTGTTCAAACAATCGCAAATCGAATTTTAGATTTCACGAACAATACAGTAGTTGATAAAGAAATGCCTTACGATGAATATTTAGAACTTGCAAAAGCTCAAGCATGATTCAATCATATTAAACCTCAATCAATGTACTGCACCCCATTTATTAGACACGTTCTAACAAATGGAGGTGCAGTTTTTTATATGGTTACATTTACTGATTAAGAAATAATGGAAATAGAAATCAATCCCATTAAATTAAAATAAACGTTTGAATTATCCGAATATTTTGGTATCATAGACAATGTAAGCGTATTCAGAATCTTTCGAACAGTGATTTCAGATTTTCACCAAGAATACATATTTCATTCTTACTAATTCATTATTGGAGGTATTTCATGACACAGGCAACCGTTCAATTACACCCTAAAGTAGATGCATTTTTATCTGGTAAGAAAAAGATGTATATCAACGGACAATTCGTTGAGAGTGCATCAGGAAAAACTTTTGATACTCCGAATCCTGCTACAGGTGAAAGATTAGCGACAGTCTACGAAGGTGGTCATGAAGACATCGATCGCGCTGTTAAAGCAGCAAGAAAAGCTTTTGATGAAGGTCCATGGAAGAAAATGAGTGCTGCTAAACGAAGTCGATTAATGTATAAATTAGCCGATTTAATGGAAGAAAATTTAGAAGCGTTAGCACAATTAGAAACGCTTGATAACGGAAAACCGATTCGTGAAACAATGAACGCAGATATTCCGCTGGCGATTGAACATATGCGCTATTATGCTGGCTGGTCCACAAAAATCACAGGACAAACAATTCCTGTTAGCGGTCCTTTCTTTAACTATACACGTCATGAAGCAGTTGGAGTTGTAGGACAAATTATCCCTTGGAACTTCCCGCTTCTTATGGCCATGTGGAAAATTGGAGCAGCATTAGCTACAGGTTGTACAATTATCTTAAAACCAGCTGAACAAACGCCCCTATCTGCCCTATACTTTGCTGAACTAATTGATCAAGCTGGATTCCCTGAAGGAGTCCTCAATATTGTCCCTGGATTCGGAGAATCTGCAGGTCAAGCTTTAGTAGATCATCCTCTTGTAGACAAAATTGCTTTTACAGGATCAACAGAAGTTGGAAAATTAATTATGCAAAAAGCCTCTGTCTCTTTAAAGAGAATAACTTTAGAGCTTGGTGGAAAATCACCTAATATCATCTTGCCGGACGCTGATATGAGCAAAGCGATCCCTGGGGCATTAAGTGGTGTTATGTTTAATCAAGGGCAAGTTTGTTGCGCTGGGTCTCGGGTTTTTATTCAGAAGAAACAATTTGACAATGTAGTTTCAGATATGGTTAGCCATGCGAAAAAGATCAAACAAGGTGCTGGTTTATCTAAAGATACAGAAATTGGTCCACTAGTATCAACAGAGCAACAAAATCGAGTCATGAGTTATATTGAAAAAGGTCAAAGCGAAGGTGCCGAATTACTTACTGGTGGACTTAATCCATATGAAAATGGTTATTTTGTCTCCCCTACGATTTTTGCGGATGTTAATGACGATATGACAATTGCGAAAGAAGAAATCTTTGGACCTGTTATTTCTGCGATGCCTTATGACAATATCGATGAATTGATTCAACGTGCGAACAATTCTCCATACGGATTGGCTGCTGGTGTTTGGACAGAGAATTTATCAAAGGCGCATTATATTGCTGAAAACCTAAAAGCAGGAACTGTTTGGGTTAACTGCTATAATGCTTTCGATGCAGCATCTCCATTTGGAGGTTACAAACAATCAGGTATGGGCAGAGAAATGGGATCATATGCCTTAAACAACTATACAGAAGTTAAGAGTGTATGGATTGGCATGAAATAAGCATAAAGAAAAGGAGCGAAATTTCGCTCCTTTTTTTTATGCCATTTTCGATTTAAAGAACTTCAAATCGTCGATCAAATTGGTGAAGAGATCAACTATTACTTTTCGAAAAATCTTTTCGTATGGTTGTCTACTACATGAAGAACTTTTGTCTCTTCTACCATTGGGCTATGACAGATCGGACATTCTGGTACTTCACTACTCCCACTTGTAAAATTATCGCGTACCCATGCGTTACAGTCTTCTGAACTGCACACCCAAATTTTCGTATCTTCTTGCGGAACTTCAACTTCGTTACGTTTTCCAAATGCCATGGTCGTTTCCTCCCTTAAGCTTTTTAGTGGCATCACATTCAAATAAAAATAAAAGGATACCTCTTTTAAAAGTACGAATAATAACTAATTATATAAAAAGCTACCCAAAGGCAGGGCAGCTTCTTATCTAATACAAAATAAGTTGCTTAAGCTTTAACTACGTTAGCTGCTTGAGGGCCTCTATTTCCATCTACTACTTCGAATTCAACTTTTTGACCTTCTTCAAGAGATTTAAATCCTTCTCCTGAAATTGCACTAAAGTGAACAAATACATCATCTTCACCTTGTACTTCAATAAAGCCAAATCCTTTTTCTGCATTAAACCATTTTACAGTACCGATTTTCATCTTTCCACTCAACCCTTTCGTAATTAAAGCTTTTGCTTAATCATTTAAATACAAATATATTGTATGTGAAACAGTGTTCCTATATTCTCATTATAACACACTTTTACCCATTTTAACCGAAATCAATCTTGCATAAAAATTGTTTTCATTTAGAATAAGTTTGATTGTCACCAATATGTTCGTTAGTTTTTATTCATGGGCAAAACTCTACCCATCAAAGGAATTATTTTCACTTATAGAAGTATACATTTTGTGATCCTGATCTCCACGGTGACCAAGATTTTTTTGCTGTATGTATCTAAAGAAAAATAGATCACAAGATGTCTAAACGAATACGATTGCCCTTCCGATTAATTCACTTTATACACAATCATTATATCTGTACGAGAAAATACCAACACTTAAAATCGCAAATAACCATACAATCTGGTTATTCGGATTAAATTAGTAATGATTATCGAAGTTATATCCTGTATGATTAATACAAATTGAAAAGGTGGTGGAATTGCTTTTGCCTAGAGGAAAATGGTTTTTAATTGGTTATGGAATCATATTAGCTTTACTTATTATTTACTTAGCAACACTCGTAGACTTCATATTCATTCCATTTGTCGTCCTTTTTTCGACATTGTTTGCACCTATTGTAATTTCTGGGGTCCTTTACTACTTTATTAGACCATTGGTCAATTTGCTTGACCGATTTATCCCAAGAACGCTAGCGATTGTCCTTATTTATTTAGTATTTGCGGCAGTCATCTTTCTAATCATCTACTTGTTTGGTCCAATGCTTCAAAAGCAATTGATGAATTTAGGAAAAAACATTCCTGACTTAGTCGAGCAGCTAAAAAAGTATGTTGGGCATCTTCAAAATACTGAAATGGCTTCTCGATTTAATCATTCAAGTCCTTTTTCTCTGGATTCATTAGGAAATAAAATTGAAAAAAACGCGAGTTCTTATGTTTCTTCGATCGGATCGAATATTCTGTCCATAATCGGTTTAATTACTAATGTCGTTGTATTAATTATACTCGTGCCTTTTATCCTTTTCTATATGTTGAAAGATGGTAAAAGCTTACCTCGTTGGATTTTAAGGTTTGTACCTGAAGAACATACTCCTGAAGGAGAAAAAATCATTGAGGATATGGATGAAGCTTTAAGCTCCTATATTCAAGGCCAAATCATTGTGAGCGTAAGCGTAGGGATACTTGTATATATTGGATTTCTACTTATCGGTATTGACTATCCACTCGTCTTGGCTCTTATTGCGATGTTTACGAACGTCATACCGTTTGTGGGGCCATTTATCGGAACGATTCCTAGTGTGGTGGTAGGTTTCCTTCATTCACCGTCAATGGGGATTTGGGTGCTTGTCGTAATCATTGTCGTCCAACAAATTGATGGAAACTTCATATCCCCTCAAGTAATGGGGAAAAAATTAGATATTCATCCGCTGACCATTATTCTTCTATTGATGGTAGCCGGTAACTTTGCTGGTGTTCTCGGTTTGATTTTAGCCGTCCCATTCTATGCCGTTGCAAAAGTAATCGTAACAAACACCTATCGTATTATTTTACTAAGAAGATTAAGATAGGTTTTCAATTCTTCCTATTTACAACCGCTAACATAGCCCTAATTTTATAAAGAGGCAGTTCCTATTCACTAGGGACTGCCTCTTTTAATGATTAGAGTTAAGGTCTTTTCCTTTTTTAAGATAACTCGATAGGAGAATCATTTTCCAATAGGAGAATACCATAATACACTTGAACAAAATCATCACAAGGGTCACAGTATTCCTTTTCCTCCGGATCCCAAAATGCAGCTAGACTCCCTTTTTTTTCTTTGAATTTCGGAAAAGCGGTTTGATGTTCTGAAACTTCTTTTTGGTAGTAAGTCACTGCCTCTTCTTTTGTCGAAAAGGTGCTTTTTTTAAAAATATCGTTTTCCCAGTTTTCAAAGAACCACCATGGCTCAGCATCGCCTTTGGTAAATAAGACTTTCCAAACATTCATCATGATTCCTCCATTCTCGTCTATTATAACGAAAAAAATGACGATGATAAATCATTCGCATTCACGTGTTCGAATCGTGTCTAACAGATAAGTTTGATATTATCTTAAATATTCGATATAATTTCTAGAGCTATCCTTATAAAGGTGGTATAGAAATTGGCAGATATTCTTATAGACTTGGTTCATCAAAATGTATCTTTTTACTCATTTTATATGACATTGATTAGTAGCTCTCTCATAACCTTCGCTTGGATATGGGTTCAGTATAAGGAATGGATTATAAGCAATTCATTTGTTTCAACAGAATGGATCAATGAACCTAAAATGGATACTTTACAATTAACTTCTGTACGACCAAGCTCCATTATTACTTGGATGAGTAAGACATTCCAACGAAAAGAAGCATCGAGTGATTCCAGCGAAGATGATCATTCCTTCCTAAGCATATTAAAAATAATCGTTTAATTTTAGGAGGAATTTGGAAATGAAAAAATGGATCACACTTATTATTGTATCATTCGCGGTGATGACACTAACTGGTTGTCAAAGCTCAGCTACAAAGCAAAATGGTTTTTTTCACAACATCCTGGTCGAACCTTTCGCAAAAGCGATCCACGCAATAGGAACTTTCTTAGGTGGTGATTTCGGTCTTGCGATTATTGTCATCACATTGATTATCCGATTAATCTTGTTGCCATTAATGTTAAGAACCTACAAGAATCAACAACTAATGAGAGTTAAAATGGACAAGCTAAAACCTGAAATGGATACAATTCAAAAGAAATTGAAAGCAACAAAAAATTCAGAAGAACAACGTAAACTTCAACAAGAAATGATGGGACTTTATCAAAAACACGGAGTAAACCCTTTACAAATGGGGTGTTTACCCATCTTAATTCAAATGCCTGTACTGTTCGGCCTTTATTACGCCATTCGTGGTTCACATGAAATTGCGACTCACACATTCTTATGGTTCAATCTTGGTCATCCCGATATAGCGATGACGATTATTGCTGGTATCGTCTATTTAGCACAATCTCAAGTAACGTTAGTCGGATTACCTGAAGCTCAGAAGAAACAAATGAAAATGATCGGACTTTTATCTCCAGTTATGATCGTCTTTATTTCACTATCTTCCCCAGCGGCACTTCCGCTTTATTGGACAGTCGGTGGACTATTCTTAATCGGACAAACATTAATTTCGAAAAAATACTACCAAACGCATATTCCGGAGTTAAAAAAAGATGCAGACAAGAAAGTATCATTAAAAAAATAGCTTTCATTTTCTTAATAAGAACTGCAGGCTTGAAAAAAACTAGGTATAATGTGAAATTGGTTAAAAAAATTTTGATCCAATATGAAAAATCCCGCTGTGTGCTAATTTTGCACAGTGGGATTTTCTTGTGAACGGAACGATAATAGTTTAGCCGTATAATATTCATGATTAAGGGCTCCATCAATCATTAGCGAATTTCTTTTTGTACCTTCTATTTCAAATCCACTTTTCTTATTTAAAGATACTCAAACCTTATTGTTAGTGACTACAGTAAGCTCTAACAGTGAAATTTGATGATGAATGGCCCATTCCTCTAAATGCTGAAATAGAGCTGTCCCTATCCCCTCACCAATATATTCTTCTAAATTTCCAATTACAATGTATGCTGAGTGCAATTTTCTCTTTACGCTTCCACCTATTGCAAACAAGTAGCCTACTAACTTTCCGGATATTTGTTCTGCAATAAAAATTGTTGGATTTTCTTAAAGATAAGATAGTATATTTTTTTAATCCAGTTATTTGGATCTAGTCTCCAAGCTCCATCTGCTTCCGCACACGGGATGTGCGTGGCGAATCCGTTGCAACAGGAAGTTGCGTAGTTAGGCTTTGGAGGTCATTTGTCAAATGATGTCTAGTTCCAGCTCCTTGTGTCCATGTGATAAAATCTGCCCGACTGCGGTGATATCCATGTGATAAAATCTGCCCGACTGCAGGTGATCAAAAAACGTTCACCTTGTCGTTCGGATTTTTCACTGGTCTCAGAACGCGTCGCTTCCACCTTTCATTTTGTCGCAGCTGAACGGGCGCTTTGCGCTTTTCTTGTTGATCGATCTGTTCTATTTGTTTATATTGTTGTTCAGGTGAATTTTTTCTTTCACCCGCTCCCATCATCATAAAAGAAGCCTCTTTTTCGACCCTTCTTCCGTTTTTGGGAGGAATGTGGGTTGTTTATCTCCATTTTATATTAAAGAAGAATACAGAAAGTATGGGGTTGGATCTACACTTTTCAATTTGTCTATGAAATGGTTAAAACGATTTGAAGATGTGGAAGATTATTCTATCTTTGTCTCAAATGGGAATCAAGATGCATTGGATTTTTATCGACATAAAGGATTTTCTGTTAGCCATGATATATTGGATGGTTTTATTACCGTTTTACGAAGCAATAAGCAAATTGAAAATAAATAAAGTCAATATGAATAAAGGTTGTTTTCATAAAAAACTGCTTTTTAAGATTCAAAGCAGCTTATTCATTTTAGATTTGAGTGAAATGAACAAACATCTATATGTGCCCAATCAATCCTAAGTTGAGAGGCACGAATGACGTTTAAGGGTTCGTCCGAAGAATGATACCTGATAGTAGCGAAATGCCAATTACCAACAGATTTTATGAATATAGTCTTACTAATAACTCTTCCTTATTAAACCATTCTATGATTGCCGCATTACCCAATCAAAATGACTATTTCATGGCAAAAAATAAGCCGCGTTTCTCCATAAAGAAAGCGCGGCTTATTCCTATTATTTATCTTCTGCCTTGATAACGTGTTTTCCGTCTTTTACGTTTCCGACGAATTCGAAACCTATTCAAAAATAAGAGAATGATCACAATCAAAATGATCACGATCCAGGTTAATAGATGGGTAGACGTTTTTCCTAAAGATTGCTTAGCATTTGTTTTTTTACTTGGCACTTTTGTTAGCTGAACATTAGCCAACTCACTCTTTTGCATATTAAGGATATGCAACTGTCCTTTTGAATCAACTTTTGTGATAACCTTTTCTCCTTTAGGAGAATCAAAAGTGAAATCAGATTCAATCGCATATGAACCAGAACTATTTTTATAAGAAGTACCTTCATGAATGGTTTTTGGTTCAAATTTTTCAAAACCATAATCTAGTAGATTCTTCGTATCTTCGTAAATATCTTTCTTTGTCCTTGCTCCCATTGTGACAACTGTCAATGGTAACCCATTTTTATAAGCCGTGGTCACTAATGTATTTTTTGATTCGTCAATAAAACCATTTTTTCCTCCTGTTACACCTTCATATACCATATCTCCATTAATCATTCGATGTTTTGATGTTAGCACTGCATCCCATGAAGCACTGTGCCATTGTGCTTCTTTCATTCCGAATAATTCCTTGAAATCCGGATTTTTTATCGCATAATTCGTAATCATAGCCATATCTAATGGAGTCGTATAATGGTTTTTATCAAATAAGCCGGATGGGGTAACAAAATGAGTGTGCGTTACCCCCACTTTATTTTTAAGAAAATCATTTATTTCGACGACAAATTGATCCATATCTCCAGCTGCATACTCTGCTACAGCCACAGCTGCATCATTCCCAGATTTCAGCATCATTCCTTCCATTAACTGCTTTAATGGCAGTACTTCCCCTGGTTCAATATAAACCGAAGACCCTTCCGTATTTGCCGCATTTTCACTTATCGTTACTTGGTCATTTAAAGACTTCTTTTCAAGGGCATAACTAATTGTAGCAATCTTCGTAATGCTGGCCGGATACAATTGTTCTTCACCATTTTTTTTGTATAAAATTTGACCGGTTTTTGAATCAACTACAACGGCACCTTCGCTGTGTATATCCAATTTTTGTGAGGTGCTTTTAGCGAAAGTTTCCTCAGAATGTGTTAACATGAATGCAAATATCATGATTAATATAGTGATTTTTTTCAACAAATTCACACCTTACTTTTTAGACTTCCTATATTGTATCAGATTGACGAGAATTGAGTTAATTTGTCGATCAATTTCAGTCTTAAGGTGGACTCATCTCATCAGTAAATACGTTACAATCAGTTAAACCAGTAACCTCTTATCGATCAAATACTGACTTATTCTCTTTCCACTCAAGGATATCTACTAGAAGAGGAGCGATGAACAATGAAACAAAAAATCGAAAATATTTTTTATCGATTAACTGGTATCTTTACAAGTACAATTAGCTTTCCTATCTTTCTGTATGGTTTTCATGTTCAATGGTTGCTTGCCATTGTAAGTTCAATAACCATCGGTTTTATCCTATATAAAGGTTTAAAATGGCGTTCACAAAAACGCTTTTTAAAACAACATAAGATGACAAAGGATGAGTTTACTTATATTCATGCTCAATTAAAAAAAGCGAACGAAGAGATTCGCAACTTACAGAACGCTTTTTTGAAAGTGAGAAGCATTGAAAACTTTAAGCTAGCAAAAGAGATAACGAAAAATGCCCATTTAATCCAACGTACAATCGTGGCAAATCCTAAATCATTTTTTCAAGCAGAAAATTTTTATTACATCCACTTACCAGCGGCGAGCGAACTTTTGGGAGAATTTCTAAGTTTATCGAAACACTCAATCAATTCTTTCGATCAATTGGACCAAATGAAGAGAACGAAAAAAACACTTTATGAAATTTCAAATCAAATTGAATCTGAATGGAACAACCTATTATTTAACAGAACGGATCATCTTCATACACAAGTTTTTCTTACGAATGCTCATTTAAAAAGAAGAACGAATCCCCCTTTAACGAGGATGAAAGCAGAGCAAGAAATTGATGGTTAATACCCTTTTCAAATCTCTGTTCCTAAAAAAGAAAAGTAAATTAATGCCTTCTCGATCTACTGCTATTGATGACACAATTGAGTTCGAACCAAATTCAAGTCAAATGGATGAAATGAGTGAGATTCAAATAAAAATCAGCGGTATTTCTTCCCGTTTATTTGTAGAAACAAAAGAACGAGAAAAAAGATTAATGCCTTTTTTTCATTCCTTAAATAAAACGACCATGAACTTTCAACGTCTAAATGAGGAAGAATGGAAAGAACATTCCTATCAAAAATCTCTTTGGAGAAAACAATTGATTGAATGGACAACCTTTCAAGCATTATGGGTTTTTACACGAAATTGGTTAGAAGAGGAAGACATAAGGTTGAATAAAATGACCAATGAAGTGGTAATGATCGAAAAAAAATTAAATGAGTGGAAGAATAACTTTACATTTCAAGGAAAAATTCAACAAACTGATCCATCTTCTCTTCCGGTACTCATCCACCAACTAAAAAAACAGATGGATCTAATCCTTAAAGAAAATAGTATGTTAAACGAACGGATGAACGAAAAGATCATTCGTATAAATGAATCCATCATGATAACAGATTTCATGGTCACACATGAACTAAAAACAAGTTTTGGTAAAGAAGAAAGATCGAATAAGAAACAGATGAATGAATTATTTAAACAATTGAATAACGTGCAAAAGTTATTTTCGATGAAATAAAAGCCACCATTCTTTATAAAAATTTCTCTTTTAAGCCTTGAACAAAGGCTTTTTTCTTTTAAAATCATTTATTATATTACAATAACTTATTATTCTTATTGAAATAATTTTTCTTCAGAGTATGTTTACCTCCGTTCGTTATAATGTACGATAAAACCTCATTGCACTGCTGTGTGTTTTTAGGAAGGACACTCTTTTTTAGGTTGTACAAAATTGTACAACCTAAAAAATCACTTTTACTCGTTAAAGTAAAAGTGATTCCTCATCTCCTAGTGCGGCAGATCGCTTAAAATCATCGAACTATCTTACATCTTTTCGTTCTTTCTTATTATTTGATTTATAGAATGAATACATCGGTTCATTCCTAGTTCTTTTGTTTATTTCTTTTATATTGGCTTTTACGATCGTAAGTTGACTCTCGAATAATGAGTACATGTCTATTCCCATTTCTTCACGTCCCCTCTCTTTTTTGTATAATCTTATTTTATTCGATTGATTATAAAGAGAAATGAGCGTGAAGATTGAAATAATCTCATCCTTTAGAAGGAGATGATTCTCCTCCTTCATTATCCGAGACTTTTTATATAGTAGTTTTCTTAAAAGTGGGAAAAGCGTTTCTGATAACTCTTCAATCTTCTCGACGATCAGACTATGTGTTCCATAAATCGTCCGGATGGTTTTCTCCGTTCCTTCATCTATTTTTCCATCCGATAAAAAAACATTGATCACTTCGATCCCTCTTTTGCGCGCCAATAATACAGCTTCATGGGTGTCTATGATGCCGTTTCGTTCATAATTAAAGGCAGCAGGCTCACCATCAGAGAAAATAAGGATAAATTTTTGTTTTTCCGAACGAGCCACCATTTTGTTTGTCACAACCCGAATCGCAAAGCCATCACGATTATCGTCTTCAGGTTCTAATTGGAGAATTTCGGCACCCTTTTTTGTGTTCAGAGAATCAGAATACGGTATGACTGTTTTAAAATAGTTGGGCTGTTTTTTTTCTTTTGAGGCTCCAGAATCTTCCCAAAATCCTATGACTTCATGATGAACTCGCACCGCTTTTAACGTCTCATGAAACAAGATTGTCCCAAGTTTTGTGTCATCCATTTTGTCATACATCGAAGCTGAACAATCGATCAGCAATGTAAAGGAAGCATCAATTTCTTTCGATTCATTTTGTTTTTTATAAAAAAGTTTTGGATATTCCTCTGTAAAAAATGGTAGTAATTTTTTACTGAGCCTTCCATATGATAAATCGGAACGAGGAAATGTCTTCTTATGTTCCAATGTTTTTTGTATCATTTGCACCAATTTTTTTTGATAGGATAAAATTTGTTTTTTTCGTTCATCGTAAATGATTTTTTCTTCAACTGTCGGTATTCTCGCTTCTATATTTAATTCTCTAGCATATCGATTTTCTTTACCAAAACGATTGCTAACCGGCTCCCCTTCCTTTTCCTTTACTTCCACGGAAGGATCGAGGTCATGTTGAAAATCTTTTTCCCCTCTTGATTTTCCTTGTACAATCGCCATTGTTTGATCAACATCTTCCCCTTCTCTTTCACCTGAACCAATTATATTTGATTGACTCCCTCTCTCTAATTCAAATTCAAGAAAGTCTTCACCGTCTTTCTCCGTTTCACGATGCCACGTTTTCATTTCTTCCTCCATCACATTTTTATCTTCAGAGATTTGTTCTTGATTTTTTTCTAGTTGTTCAAGAGGGTCTTTTCTTTTTAAATCTTTGAAAGTAAGACCTTCGCCTTCCTCCATTACAGAACTGTCAGGAAAATGATAATACTCATTTAACATATCTCTTGGCAGCAATTCGCCAATCACTTCCACAATAGACAAAATAATCTTTGCCACTTCTTGAGATGTTCGAGTTTGATACAACATTTGCAGCTGTCGCTGAACATATGGCATTGCAAAGTCTAGCTGAGGAGTTATCGATGGAATGTCATGAACAGGAGTATCCGCTTGAAGAAGTACAATACAAAGACAGAAAAAGGCATCCGTGCTAACACCTTTTGTTAAATTGACTTCAAGTTGCGTATCAAAATAATTTCTCAGAACGTTTCGTCTAATTTGAAAGGCTTTCATTGTCCCAGGTCTCTCACGTTTACAAAGTTCCTCAATTCTTAAATCTTCAGCAAAAATAAATAATTGTTTTCCAAAATGAGAGAGTTTTATATTTTGGAGTATTGTTGAAAATTCTGACCACTCCATGAAATTCGAGTGATGATAGTTCCCTAGAGCTCTCAAGTACACATCGCTCTTCAGTCCCATTCTTTCTTCTAATTCAGATCGGTGATGCCAAAAATGAGAAACATATATTTTTCCTTTTTGAAGATCTATATACGAGTTAGGACTATACTCCATTTCTATTTCCTTTTTTTTCGTTAACGATTTACACAAATCATTTAATTCCATATAAAGAAAGGAATCAATTTTCTCATCGTTAAATTGTATGAAGCGTTCCATAGCTATCCCTCATCCAAAATAAGTTTCAGCAATATTCATGATTGCTGTATTTTCGCGTTCATCTTCAAGCTTATCTGCTATCGCACGTTTAATCGCACGCATTGGTGGTAAAAACGAAGCTAAATCAATTGCGTCTAACAACGCACGAATCGATGCCGCTTCCTCTGATATTTGTCCATTCTTTACTTGCGCAACGAGATCAGCTGACAACGAAACAAACGTGGGTATTAATTGTTCATCCTTTATTTGCGACTGCGTTTCAAGTACTTTTTTCAATCCTTCTCCTTGAATATAGGGAACATTAATGACAACAAACCTATTTTTTAACGCCTCGTTTAACGGAACGGTTCCAACATATCCTTCGTTGATTGCTGCAATAACGCCAAAACTAGGTGCTGCATCAATTCTTTCACCCGTAAAAAAGTTAGTGATCTGACGTCTGTAATCCAGAACACCATTCAATATGGGTAAAGTCTCAGGTTTAGCCATATTAATTTCATCAATATAAAGTAATTCACCTTTTTTCATTGACTGTATAACTGGACCTGGCACAAATTCAATAAGAGCATTTCCTTCTTGATTTGTTATGGTTTTATATCCTAATAAAGCTTCTGCATCTAGATCGACTGAACAGTTAATGCTTTGCATCGGTTGTCGAAAAAGAGAAGCGAGTGTTTCTGCTAACTTTGTTTTACCTGATCCTGTTGGCCCCTTTAACAAAATATTTTTTCCGAGTAGGAGCGCAATGAGGGCATCCGTTAGTATTGAGTCATCAGGCGATTCATAAAACGTGTCCTTCTCGTTAAATTGCGAAAAAATTTCTCTTCTTTTTACTAATTGTTCTTGTATGTGACGCGGTAATAATTCATAATAATGATCCAATTTACCATTTCATCCTTTCTTATTTAAACAACATTTTTCGACCTCTTGAAAAAGAAAAAAACCGATGAAGGTCACCGGTTCATTTTACAAGTTCCTTATTCATATCATACATATAAAGACCTCGTCCAGGTTTCAGTACTAATTGATCCCATTTTTCAAGTCCACGCATAAATGTCGTCATGTTTGCAATTTGATAACCTGTCTTTTCTTCAATTTGGCGCTGAAGATCGACTCCTCTTATCGGATCTACACGTTCTTTTAAAAGAGTAATGGCCACCTGTTTCATTTCATCAGCACGAACACTTTTTCTACCTCTTCCACGTGGAATTCTAGTGATGATCAGTGAATCACGTGCTGGTGCGTGAAAAGAAAGTTGATCTAATTCATTCAATCTTTTAAATATTTTTTCTCTCTCTATTCTTAATTCTCTCATGACTCTCTCTTCTGAATCCGCTAACTGATCCAATCGGATTTTTAGCGCCATTCTCTCATCAAACACCAAACTTCTCCCCTTTCAAAACCCTATATAATTATATTATAAATGATAACGAGAAAAAGAGAAGTAGGTACAGAAAATTAAGCAAATTATGAATTTGCATCCTAAATTTTCCTGCTATTTTTTTAGTTCGATCAGTTGAAATAGGTTCGAACAAAAAAATAATTCATTGTATTTATGTACAATACCAATGAAATATACAATTGATCATGACAATTAATGATTGTTTTATGTTCATCATAAAATAATGTTATTTAGCTTGTTCTTCAAAATACTCTTTGTAAAACCCGCTTACTTTCCCTGTATTATCAAGTACAAAGTAAAACTCTTCTGTTTCGTTCTTTACTTCGTAGACTTTCCCTTCAGTGAGGGCATGATGAACCATGAATTTTGTTGCATTGGTATGGATACATGTCAATTTTTTTATTGTTGGGGCTGTTGCCCAGTTTAAATGAATCATTTTGTAATACCCCTTTATTAAATGGATTGAGAGTAGAAATACTTAACAATTTTATTCAATTGTGCACTCATCAATCAGTATAGTATGTAGAAAGAAGAGACGCAACTTTCGATTAAAAATAGAACATGAATTTTTATAAATTTTATTTATTGAATCAATTTCATAAATGATCTTCCTTTCAATGAAACGGAACACGGAATACTGATCTCGATCGAAGTGTAAGACATCCACTCCTGGGGGATAGCGAAGACGTCGAAAACGAAAATCACATGATGAAAGAATAATTAAAATGGTCATTTAAATGAACGAAGGTTAATGAGAAGCAATCAATTTTTGCGCCTCTTCTTTCAATCGGAATTTCTGTATTTTTCCAGATGCAGTCATTGGATAAGAATCTGTAAACGAAATATATTTGGGAATTTTGTGTCTTGAAATTTTTCCTTCACAATACATTCTTAACTCTTCTTCCGTTAATGTTTCACCATTTTTAACGATTATCCAAGCCATGACCTCTTCTCCATACTTTTCGTTTGGAATTCCAACTACCTGCACATCTAGCACTTTTGGGTGTCGATAAATAAATTCTTCGATTTCTCTAGGATAAATATTTTCTCCACCACGAATTATCATATCTTTTAATCGGCCTGTAATCCGACAGTAACCATTATAATCCATCACCGCCAAGTCTCCAGTGTGCAGCCAACCATCTGCATCAATCGCTTCATCAGTAGCTTCTTGATTTTGATAGTAACCCTTCATGACATGATAACCCCTCGTACACAATTCCCCTTGAATACCATATGGAACTGAGTGATTTGTTCCGGGTTCAACAATCTTTACTTCTACATTCGGAAGGGCCTTACCCACTGATTCTACTCTAAGTTCTATCGGATCATCCGTTCTGGTTTGGGTAATGACTGGCGATGCTTCAGTTTGTCCATATGCAATCGTAATCTCAGTTACTCCCATTTTCTCTATCACTGCTTTCATTACTTCAATGGGACAATTAGAACCAGCCATAATTCCAGTTCGTAAACTTGTAAGATTGTATTGATTAAAAGAAGGATCGTTTAATTCAGCTATAAACATTGTCGGTACTCCATGAAGCCCCGTACATTTTTCTTTTTCAACCGTTTTTAAGACAGTAGAAGGGTCAAACTCTTGTACCGGAACCATCGTTGCCCCAACAGAGACACAAGCCATCGTTCCTAATACACAACCAAAACAATGAAAAAACGGAACTGGTATACATAAGCGATCATCCTTGGACAATTTCATGCAATTTGCTATATTAAATCCGTTATTGACAATATTTGAATGTGTTAACATTACTCCTTTTGGAAACCCGGTTGTCCCTGAGGTATACTGCATATTAATGACATCTTCTGGTTTGAGTGATGACAGGATTTCATTTAATTGAAACTCTGATACTTCTTCACTTTGTTTGAGAATATCATCCCAAGAAAACGTTCCAGGATAGCGAGTTTCTCCCAGAACTATGACATTTTTAAGCTTAGGTAGACGTACAGAATTTAATTGTCCTGCTGGACTTTCTTTAAGTTCCGGACAAATTCGGTTAAGAATATCTATATAGCTTGTATCACGAAATTTCTCCATTAAAATGATGGTAGAGGAATTTGATTGGTTTAATAGAAATTCAAGTTCTGCTTCTTGATAGTTTGTATTGACTGTCACTAAAACGCCTCCCATTTTCCCGGTAGCGAATTGAGAGACTAACCATTCAGGTGAGTTGGTACCCCAAATAGCGATGTGATCTCCTTTATTGATACCAATCCTTAATAACCCTCGAGCGATCTTTCTACAAAGATTATTAAATTCACGATATGAAAGTCTTAAGTCTCGATCTGAATAAACAACTGCGGGATGATCAGGATGGAGCATTGCTTTATTTTCTAATAATGATCCGATCGTATCATTTAATAACACTTATAAATCCCCCTATTAAATATCATAAAAAACTAAAAGTATCTTTTTATATCTATTCAATAATAGTATCATGATTATCAGATTATTCAAATATGTATCCGTTCTCATTTTTTTCTTTCAGATTATTATCAAAAAAATCCATGTTATCGCTTTTCTTTCCGTTGCCGAACGTGTACAATAAACGAAAATATAGAATATTCTATATTTAAACATTTTTGAGGAGGTAGAAAGGATGAAAATTTTAAGTAATGAACAATTGATTGCAGCCTACCGTGACGCCGAAAAAAATGAAAGTGACCGTGACTTGGTATCTTTACTTAGGAAAGAAGTCGATAAAAGAGGGATAAATCCAGGTCGTCGACATAAATAATAAATGACTATCAATCAATATTGTGGTGAAGGAATTTAAACATTTATTCAACCTATCAGTTCGAATAATCAAACGTAGCAAAATAATGATAAAGAATAGATCAAACAAAAAAGAAGCCAAAATGGCTTCTTTTTTGTTTGATCTTATCCTTGTAGTAGCAAATCTTCTGGATTTTCAAGCAATTGTTTCACCGTAACAAGGAATCCAACCGCTTCTTTTCCATCGATAATCCGGTGATCGTATGATAAAGCAACATACATCATCGGGCGATTTTCCATACGCTCGTTGTCAATCGCAACTGGGCGCATTTGAATTTTGTGCATTCCTAAAATTCCACTTTGTGGCCCATTAAGAATTGGTGTAGACAGAAGTGATCCGAAAGTACCACCATTAGTAATGGTAAATGTTCCGCCTTGAAGGTCACTAAGCGCTAATTTATTATCTCTTGCTTTTAATGCTACTTCTAGAATATCTCCTTCAATTTCAGAGAAGTTTTTGCGGTCACAATCACGGATAACAGGAACCACTAAACCATCCTCTGTCGAAACAGCTACACCGATATCATAAAATTTCTTAAGCACGATTTCTTGCCCTTGAATTTCACCATTCACGTAAGGGTATTTTTTTAACGCTGCTACAACTGCTTTAGTGAAGAAAGACATGAATCCTAAACGAACATCATTTTCTTCATAAAATTTGTCTTTTTTACGTTTGCGTAAATCCATAATGGCCGACATATCGATTTCGTTGAAAGTAGTTAGCATCGCAGCTGTTTGTTGAACTTCAACAAGGCGTTTCGCGATCGTTTGACGACGACGAGTCATTTTCTCACGAACAACTGGCTTACTGTCGTTTGCAGCTGGAGCTTGCGCAGGTGTTTTTGGTGCTTCTTTTTTGTCCGAATCCGTTCCTTTAGGCGCATTTGAGAAAGACTCGATATCTTGTTTACGAACGCGTCCTAGTGGGTCCACAGTCGGAACTGAAGACAAATCAATGCCTTTTTCTCTTGCTAATTTACGAGCAGCTGGAGAGGCAATGGTTCTTTGTTTTGAATCATCTGCTGGTTTTTCAGCTGTTGCCGTTTCTTGTTTTTCTTCTGCTTGTTTCTGAACTTCTTCTGTTTTCGGTTCAGAAGTTTTTTCTTCTTTAGCTGTCTGATCTGAACTTGAGCTTTGTTCTCCAGCTTCAACAGTAGCAATAACTTGTCCTACTTCAACCGTATCGCCTTCTTCAGCTTTTAACTCTTTTAAAACGCCGGCTTCTTCGGAAATGACTTCAACATTTACTTTGTCTGTTTCGAGTTCAACAATATACTCGCCTTTTTCTACATAATCACCCGGTTGTTTTAACCATTGTGCAATCGTTCCTTCAGTAATCGACTCTGCTAGTTCAGGTACTTTAATTTCAGCCACGGTTTGTTTCCTCCTCAGTTTGTCTTGCAAATATTTCTTCAATAATACGTGTTTGCTCTTTTTTATGAACGATTGGGTCTCCTTCTGCTGGACTTGATCTTCTTCTTCTGCCTACGTAACGAACATTTACGTTATCAGAAACAAGATCACGCAAGTAAGGGTCAACAAATGTCCAAGCACCCATGTTTTTAGGTTCTTCTTGAACCCAAATAACTTCTTTTAAATTTTTGTATCGGGTAAAGATTTGTTTAATTTCTTCTTTAGGGAATGGGTAAATTTCTTCCACTCTTAAAATGTGCAGCCAATTCTTTTCTTCAGCTTTATCATCTTTATCTAGCGTTTCTGAAAGGTCAATTGCAAATTTACCAGTTGTCAAAACAATTCTTTCAACGGAGTCAGCTTCTTCACCTAAATTCGGTTGCTCTATCACTGGATAAAAACTTGAATTTGCTAGTTCCTCTCCAGTAACTGAAACAGTAGGATTTCTCAATAGACTCTTAGGAGCCATAATAATAAGCGGCCGCACTGTTTCTTTGTTCAAAATAGCAGCTTGTCGTCTTAAAATATGGAAATATTGAGCAGATGTAGAAAGATTAGCAACAGTCCAATTGTTCTCTGCAGCTAATTGTAAATACCGTTCTAAACGGGCACTTGAATGCTCTGGACCTTGACCTTCATAACTATGAGGCAATAACATAACTAAGCCTGAAGCTTGACCCCATTTTGCACGGCTTGATGAAATGAATTGATCAAACATCACTTGAGCCATATTAGCGAAATCCCCATATTGGGCTTCCCAAATGACAAGTGTCTCTGGAGAAAATACGTTATACCCGTATTCATAACCCAAAACAGCTGCTTCAGTAAGTGGGCTGTTGTAGACAACAAATGAAGCATTTGAATCCTTAATGTGATGAAGTGGCACATATTCTTCTCCAGTTTCTTCATCATGTAGGACGAGGTGTCGCTGAGCGAAAGTTCCACGTTGAGAATCTTGTCCAGTCATTCTGATCGGAACACCGTCTTGGATAATGGTTGCAAGTGCCAGTGCTTCAGCATGTGCCCAGTCAATTTTCCCTTTACCTTCAAAAACATCTGCACGTCGTTGTAGAATTTTATCTAATTTCTTGAATACATTGAAATCTGAAGTACGATCTAACATGTCTTTGTTGATTTCTTTTAAAGTATCCACCGAAACAGAAGTATCAATTTTGTTAATACCGTTTGAAATATATTCAGGAGGATTCATATTAGCATCAGGATCTTCTTTAACAGAAGGAACCTTCTCGTATGAAGCTTTCAATTGATTTAAGACATCTTCATCAATTTTTTCTGCTTCTTCTTTTGTAAGGACATTATTTTTGATTAATTTCTCTGCATAAAGTTCTTTAACCGTTTTGTGCTTGTGAACAAGTGTATACATTAAGGGGTTAGTGACCATTGGTTCATCCATCTCATTGTGACCGAATCGTCGGTAACCAATTAAATCAATCACGAAATCCTTTTTAAATGTTTGACGGTATTCGAAAGCTAATATAGCCGCAGCTAAACACGCTTCAGGATCGTCTGCATTGACATGAACAATTGGAACTTCGAATCCTTTTGCCGTATCAGATGCATACTTCGTAGATCGAGAATCGTAACTTTCCGTTGTAAACCCAATCATATTATTGGCAATAATATGAATGGAACCACCAGTTTGATAACCGCGTATACTACTCATATTCATTGTTTCTGCAACAATGCCTTGCCCAGGAAAAGCGGCGTCACCATGAATCAAAATAGCATAGGATGCTTCATCATTTTGCTCAGGAAGTCCACTTTCAGTTCGTGTTTCTTGTGCTGCCCTTGTATATCCAGCAACAATGGGGCTTACTACTTCCAAATGACTAGGGTTATTCGCAAGAGTAATTCGTGCTTCCATCGAAGATCCGTTTTTCAACTTACGATCTGCACCAAGATGGTATTTAACATCTCCAGTCCAGCCATATGTAATTCCAATCGAACCTTCAGATGGAATTAATTCTTTACTTGGAGCATGTTGAAACTCTGCAAAGATCATTTCATACGGCTTTCCAAGAACATGAGCAAGTACATTCAAACGGCCACGGTGAGCCATTCCAATGTTTACAGTATGAGCTCCACTTTTAACTGAGTTATGAATCATCTCATCCATTAACGGAATCATGGTGTCTAAACCTTCAATTGAAAAACGCTTTTGACCTACGAATGTTCGATGTAAAAATTTTTCAAATCCTTCTACTTCAGACAAGCGCAGCAGTAAAGCTTTTTTTTGATCATCCGATAGAGATGGAAAAAAAGCTCTCGATTCAATTTTTTGGCGAAGCCAGTTCTTTTCTTCAAGTTCATGAACATGGGCAATCTCATAAGCAAGTTTGTCCGTGTAGGTTTTCATTAAGTGTTGGATCGCTTCTAACCCATTTTCAACATCTTCAGGAGCATCTGGATTTATAAATGAAACAGGAACTTTTTTCAGATCTTCTTCTGTTAGCCCAAACTCAGAGAGTTCAATGCGTCGCGTGTCTTTTTTACGATTATTTAAGGGGTAAATGTCAGCAGCTAAATGTCCATATGTACGTATATTGTCAGCTAATTTAACGGCTGCTACCACTTTGTTTAACATATTTGGATTTTCTGATAATTGAAAAGAAGAATCAACCTGTGAACTCACAACTTGTTTGTCACCGGACTGAACACTTGGTGCTCCCCATTTTTCAAATAATTCTTTCATTTCAGGATCAATACTAGTAGGATCCTTTTTATAAAGTTCGTACATTTCCATGACATAACCAAGGTTGGGACCATAAAAAATTTGCCATGGATCTCCTTGAGTTATAGTATGATTACTCATCGCGAAAAACCTCCACATAAGTCTACTCTTACATCACTTTTACCTAAATTAGATCAAAACGCTTACAAGGGTATTTTATCACTGTAAAGCAATGAGATAAAGAAATTCAACTCATAATATTGATATCTAATTTGGAAATTTAACTATTTTAGTCGATTGAAGATGATTATTTGTTGAATTTTAGATAGATACCAATTTACCATCGTCAAATAATTGGTATTTTCATAAACCATCTTACTACTCATAGAAGAAAAATCCAAATGTTTTTTAGCTAAAATGCTTATTTAGAGCCAATTCTACTGAGTTAAAAATAAAAGGACACTATTTTTACCATTAAAAGTCAAAAAAGTAGGTGATAAGATGAATCCGTGGCAGTCATTTTTTAAAAACACCCCTCCTTGGATGAAACAAATGAATCATATGAATCTGACCTCACCAGAAGATATTGATAAATATATTCAACAATGTTTTCAATCAATGTTTAATCAACAGAACCCTATACAAGAGAAACAAAGTCATTCTACAGGCGAACCGAATTCCGATCGTACACCACAATCAACGGAACAGGAAAACATTCACTTATTTGAAAGCTTCGATTTTATTTTCGTCCATGTTCCTGTAAGCAATGAAGAATGGACTGCTGGAGTAAAAATTTCCCATTCATCTACTAAACTTTTTATTCATTATTCTCATCAAGATACACCCATCCATCTCACACTTCCTTCATTGGTGAAACAACGGAATACGACAGCGAAATATCGAAAAGGTCTTGTTGAAATCCGATTAGAAAAAGCCAATGACAATAACCGTACAGAAATTTCAATTGAATAGTTTGCAGTAAAAGTCAGGAACAAGTTTTGAAACAAGATCGAAAATCGATTTTACAACATTAGATTTTTCTTAAAAAAATCCTCCGTTCTAATAAGTAGAACGAAGGGTGTAAATCATAATTAAATAATAGGTGGGAAATTACTTTGATAAAAAGGAAAAAAGATCGTAATTGTCGTACCTGTGCCAAATAAACTCTCCGCTTCTATCTTTCCACCATGAACTTCTACTAACTCTTTTGCAATGGCAAGGCCAAGTCCGTTTCCTCCTTTGTCGCGACTGCGAGCTTTGTCAACCCGATAAAAACGATCAAATATTTTTACTAATTCTTTTTGAGGTATCCCGATTCCCTTGTCAATGACTTGGAGTTTAATCGTTTGATTGGTTTCATGTACTAAAATATTCACTTCTTTATATTCATCTGAATATTTCACAGCATTATCGATTAAAATAATTAAAATTTGTTCGATATGGCGTCCATTCGAATTAACTGGCTTATGATCGATGTTACCTTTTTGGGTAATTTGAAAGGTGAAATTAGGATGTAACAACTCAAAATCAGCCACTACCTTTTCAACTACAGGTAAAACATAACTAGGTTTATCTTCATTATCAAGCTTATCTCTTTCAATTTTGGATAAATCCAATAGTTCTTGGACAAGTCTCTTAATCCTTTTTATTTCCTCGATCGATGCCTCTAAAGACTCATCCATTACTTCAGGATCATTTTTTCCCCACCGATTCAGCATAGACAGATGTCCTTCTAAAATTTGAATTGGTGTTCTTAGCTCATGAGAAGCATCTTCAACGAACTGTTTTTGTGATAGAAATGAACGTTCAATCTTGTCCATCATCTCATTAAAAATAGCGGACATTTCCCTAATCTCTGCTGGGTATATACCTGTTTCCATTCTTTCTTGGAAACCTTGCCGTTGAATCTTGCCCATTGTCGATGTTAATTTTTTAATCGGCTTCATAAAGTTTCTAGCCATGACAAAGCCAAATAAACCACTTAAAAGAAGACCTATTAAACCGATGACAGACATGAAAAAAAAGAGATTTTTCATCATCGTATCATATCGACCTAATGGATGAATGACTTCTACATAACCATTAAATTCTCTAGATCGAATAGGACTCCGACCAATATAAACTTTTTCTTTATCAGTTTGAACCATATTAATTGTTTTCTTTTCCACAGGAAAAAAGGGAATATAGAAATCTTCATTCTGATCACTTTCAATCTTAAGAACTTCTTCGCCTTTAAGATCTAGAATACGAATGGTTTGATTTTTTTCATTGATTTGATATAACAAATCGCGACTTTCGTTGATTTCATCTGTCGTCAAGACCGGTCCTCTTTGACGATAAAAAATAGAAAGTTCGTCTAATACTTGTTTAACATTGTCCTCTTCTTCATTAAGAAGCCACTGACTTATGGCATTATATAGAAAAAAGCTAAACAAAAAAAAGGTGAAAAAGATAACTGATCCTGCAGCAAATGACCATTTCACTTTTAAAGAAGATTGCTGATACCAACTGACTATTTTTTTCATTGCCTCATCACATAGCCTGTACCACGAATGGTTTGGATATAACTATCCTCTCCCGGTGTATCAATTTTATTTCTTAAATAACGAATGTACACATCCACCACATTAGTCTCAACTTCTGTTTCATAACCCCATACTTTATTCAATAGAACATCCCTTGTTAAAACGATATTTTCATTTTCCATTAGAGTCATAAGTAAATCGTACTCTCTTTTTGTTAAATCGAGAATATGATTTCCTTTTCGAACAATTCTCGATTCTTTTTCAACGGTTAGTTCTTTAAATGTAAAAGAAGTAATTTGATTTCCATGTTGATCTTGATCAAATCGTCTAAAGATTGATCTTAATCTTGCAAGCAATTCTTCAATCGCAAAAGGTTTAACAATATAATCGTCTGCTCCTGAATCTAATCCTGAAACTCGATCCATGACACTGTCGCGGGCTGTGATCATAATGACAGGTGTATCTTTCATATGTCGAATTCGTCTACAAATCTCCATACCATTCAATCCAGGAAGCATTAAATCTAATAGAATCAAATGCCATTCTTCTTGAAGGGCTTTCTCAAGACCTTCCCTCCCATCGAATACGGTTTCCACCTCGTAGCCTTCATATTTTAACTCTAGCTCAATAAATCTTGCTAAATTCTTTTCGTCTTCTACGACTAATATTCTCTTCATTCGGACACCCCTCAATCATTGGAGTTTAGTGCTATTTTATCGAACTTTCTATGAAAATAAAAACATTTTTGCCCATTCGCAATTTTCTCAGTTAGAAATGAGAAGATCATGAAAAGAAAATGTGTCTTCGATAATAATTCAATATCGTATAAGTGCATGACTTTCTTTGTTTTTTTCCATAGGCTGTGCTAGCGAATATTGTTAATAGGAAGCAAAATCGACGAGACTCCTGCGGGAATAACGTGAGTCCACTTAAAAAGTCCAGCTTTTAAAGATTAAAAATTTGCAAATAAAAAAATAGATTTCAAATTTGCTTCTAAGACACGTATTTTAGACTGGGTGACATTTTTATCTTCATCTTTTAACCGAAATTGGATCGTTCTTTTTAAATCGTTACTGAATTGAAGTGGAAGGCAGCGACTCCAGCGGGAACCGCGCGAGCGGAAAGCCCCGCAGGAACGCAGTGACGAGGAGATTCAAGCCGTGCCCGCGGAAAGCGTCTGCCTGGAACGAAATCCTACCCACACTCGCATTGACTTTCCAAGAGAACTTTTTCAGTACCCTCAATAACGTGAGCTGAAAGACCTAAAGGAACGCAGTGACAAGGAGATTCAAGCCGTGCCCGCAGAAAGCGAGTTGTTTTGCTGAATCTAGAAAAATCAACATGATCAATGAACAAAGCTTTTCCATAAAAAAGAGCCGGCATTATTGCCGACTAAAAAGAAGGAGTATAGAATAGGCGTTTAATGAATGAAGATTACCTCGCGACTAAATCGTTTATCTCAAATAGATAAAGGATTTAGCCGCTCGTTTACTTATGACATCATCCTAGTCAAAAGTAACTCTTCATATTTATTTTCAACAGCAACTTAAGTTTAATAGAGATAAAGGAAAAGGTTATGATAATAAGATTAAAATTTGATGAGAAATATCGTTTGTTTTTTAGCTGTATGAAACAAAAAACAACGTTTAAGGTAAATCTACATCCTCATGATGGAAGTCTTCGTATATTTTTTCAAATTTATCAGCCAAAACAAAATCATGATTTGTTAACCCGTTCGCAGTCCAAGAGGTGAATTTAATCGTTATTAATTTATAGTCAATATTGATTAATGGGTGATGATCTTCTTCTTCAGAGAGATGAGCCAATTTATTAACGAATTCAATTCCTTTCAAATAATGTTTAAATCGGTATTTTCTTATGATCCACTTTTTGTCAACCAACTTCCAATTTGGTGTTTTCAAGAGATTCGCTTGGACTTCTCCTTCATTTAAACATGGTTTCTTCATCTCAATTCCTCCCATTCTTTCAGATCGATGACTTCCATAAATAATAATCCTCTTGACCAGTCCAGTGTCAATACTTCCATGTGATCCTCCAATTTCCAGCAGATTGACAGAACACTTTGAACAAAAGCCCATTTTATTAGAAGGATTGGATCTAAATCGATGACTAATTGAATCCCCTTTATTCTCTTTGTTAATTGTGTCGTGAAATTTTTTTCGTCAACCTGATTAATTAAATAAGTTGCAAAGTCGTACTCTCTTGGCCCAATGACTCCTTTGGGGTCAATCATGCACCAATTTGATGACTGGGAATAAAGGATGTTCTCATGATGAAGATCACCATGTAAAACGTATCGGTCATTGTTGGATTCTAGTAACTCGAGTGCTATATGCCGTGCTTGTTGGATCATTTCTTCTTGTTCATTTACGAAAGGGGATTTAATAGATGATTCTATAAATAAAGCATTTATACGTTTACGAATTTCGATCAATGGAGCTTTTTCTGCTGATATTTTCCAATGTTCAATTAAAAGCTCTGCAACTATTTTTGATGTTTCTTCCTCATCTTTATCTATATCCTTCAGAGAATAACCTGGCTCTATTGCCTCCATTATATAGGCATTTTCTTCTTCTAAGCAATGAAGAACTCGAGGATATTTCTTTGTTTCAGAATGAGTCAAAATCCATCTTTCTTGCACACTTTCATAAGAATCATTTCCGATTTTCAAAATAACCGACATGCCATTTTGGTCTATACCTTTTAAAACTATGTTTGCAATTGAAGGATATGAATATTTCACATAAACGTTCCATTGATGCGTCAGTCGAGTAATTTTCTTCATCATCCATTCTTTATACGTTTCTTGATCTTGATTATAAAAACCTGAAAGTTTTCCCCAATTAATCTGGTTCATGCATCTCCTCCTCTTAAAGGGCACATTTTAAAAAATAGATCGTGTCTCACTGTACGATTAATCAACAATTAGTATTGACACCTTTTGTTTTTTTACGAATTGATCGACAAGGGGAATAGACATTCATTTTTGTTTCATATTCATTAGCTCTACACACTTTTGTCGTTGATTTTTTTATAGAATGGCTTTGTTTTTTGATTTTTCGACATTCAGCAAATCAATTTCCTTGTAGCGGACGAATGGTCAAATCCCGTCGTTTTTGCTTTCTATCAACATCGTCCAATAACATAATCAATTGAAAAAAAGCCTCTCTGAATCATATGATCAGAGAGGCTTACTTCTGTATGTTGTTAATCAAAGATGTTTAGTATTCACCGCTCGTCAGATAACAATAAAGTTTTTCTTTGTTTACATTTAAACCATTTCGAATAAAAACATTCCAAATATAACGATCCAATGCAAAGATCTCTTGATTTTTCAAGTCTTTAATTATAGAAGTGCTTATTCTACATGTATAAGCGATTCCTTTATATTCCATAATTAATTCAAATGCTTTTGGATATTGAATAAGCGTTAAACCCTTTTCTTCGCCTAACTCTTTTAGTTGCCCTTCTATACAGCTTGCTACTTGGTAGATAAATATATCATCTGGCAATCCTTGAGTTAAATAACCTCTTATGACATTATCCATCCAAATCCCTCTCTTGAAAATCATTATGAATATATTTTAATCGTAGCACAAGTAGCGGCTGTAGTAAATTTACAAAAAATGATTTTCACTAAGCTTAGCATTGTCAAATCGCGGGGTCGGTTCCCTTTTTCATTCCGTCCTTTTTTTCACCTTTTAAAGAAGCATTTCCCATTAATAGAACGGTTACAAATGCAACTCCTAACGGAATAAGCGCCAATGCAAACGTTAAAGTGATTGAATGAGACATTGCGGCGGTTAATTTATCTAAAACAGCTGATGGAATCATCTTTCGAACGGATGGTTCAAAGATGGTTTGAGGATTGGTGTTACCTAAATATTTTCCTGAAGAACTACCTTCAAAAGCATTTTTCAAATCATTCGTAAACACTTTAGTTTGAATCGATCCAAAAACTGTAATTCCGATTGTCATACCAAATGAACGGAAAAATGCATTTGTAGAGTTGGCTGATCCTCTAAATCGGGGTTCCAGTTTGTGAACGGTTGCGTTAGGCAATAATGAAAAGGAAAAACCAACTCCAAAACCACTTAGGATCATATAGAGCGTGAGCCAAATACGACTTGTTTCAGGTGTTACTGTAGATAATAAAGCCATTCCTAAGATGAATGAAACAATTGATACAATCATGATGTTTCTGTAAGTTGTTTTTGCCATAAATATACCGGCTACTGCAGATCCAGCTACTGACCCAAGCATAAGAGGGGTAAGAATAAATCCGGCATTCGTAGCAGATCCTCCATAAACAGCTTGAACGAAGATCGGGATGAAAATTGTTAAAATAATAAAAGATGCGCCATACAATACAGCTAAAATTTGTGAAGCAGCAAATAATCTTTTCTTAAACATCCAAAATGAAATGATTGGCTCCTTCACTTTTGTTTCTATTATTAAGAATGCTAGGATAAAGAATACAAATGAGGTGATCAATCCTATGATTTGAATCGAACTCCATTCATACTCTTTCCCACCAAGTTCAAGTGCGAACATTAAACTAACAACGGAGACAACTAATGTAAAAGCTCCACCCCAATCAATTCGCTGTTCATTTCGAATACCTTGTTCTTTATAGGCTGTCATAATAAAAAACAAGGATAATAATCCAATTGGTACATTCACATAAAAAATCCAATGCCAACTCAAATAATCCGTTAAATAAGCGCCGATTAATGGGCCGAATACACTTGCTGATCCAAATACAGCTCCGAGAAGACCCGTAATTTTCCCTCTTTTTTCTGGAGGGAAAATATCAAACACGATTGTAAAAGCAATCGGCATTAAGGCGCCACCACCTATTCCTTGCAAGGCCCGATATAAACTAAGCTGAGTAATCGTTTGAGCCGTTCCACAAAGCGCAGAGCCTATTAAAAATACAAGCAATCCAAAAATATAAAATCTTTTGCGTCCATACATATCAGACAGTTTCCCAAATATCGGCATACCGGCCATAACCGCAACTAAATAGGCTGAAGTTACCCATACAAATTGGTCAAGTCCGCCTAAATCAGAAACAATCGAGCCTAATGCCGTCGCAACAATCGTGTTATCCATTGCGGACATTAATATTCCGAGTAGCAGTCCTGCTACAACTAGTTTGATATTACTTTCTTTTTGAACCATTCAATAAGCCTCTTTCCTGTCGTATTTTATATTTTTTTTATTATTCTCATTAAAAACTTTTTCCTTTCAAATGGCAATATTTGAATCGGTTTTTTTTATTCTGTTAAAATAATAGAATAAAAGAAAATAGAGCTAAATTAGATACGACCTATTTTATTTAAAAGGAGAATATGAATATGAAACCTCTACCAGATGATAAGCTGAAGCCATTAAAAGAAAACATAAAACATTTTGTTTATGATCATTGGGATGAAGAAATGGGCGAGATCAAAACACAACAATGGATTGATTTCATTCTTGAAGAAGCGGGATCATTTTTTTACAATCAAGGAATTGAAGATGCAAAGAAATATTTACAAGATAAATGGTTAGATATGGATATTGATTTAGAAGCGCTTAAAAAGAAGGAATAAGGTTAAGGCTATGTTAGCTGATGTTGTTGATAGGAAGCAAAAACAAGGAGACTCCTGCGGAAAACGAGCGAGTCGTGACCCCGCAGTGTGGTTTTTGAGGCCACTGATAAAGTCCTATTTGAACATCCAAGTGAGTATAGGCATGGATTTCCGTTCTAGGCAGACGCTTTCCGCGGGCACGGCTTCAATTTACTCCGACAAACAGGAAGTTTTAGCGCAGTCGTTGCAACAGGATGTTGCGCTCTTAGACTGTGATCCTTTCTCTGCGGGGCTTTCAGCTCGCTCTATTCCCGCAGGAGTCGCTGCCTTCCACTGCCATTGGAATAACGTTTTAAAAAGAACGATCCTATCTGAAAATGCTATTTTAACGATGGCCAAGGATGGTTGTTTAAAGATGAAGACAAAAATACGTGTCTTTTGAGTGCTCCTTTTTCATTTGCAGCTTTTCAATCTTTAAAATTTGGACTTTTTCAGTGGCCACGTGGTTTTTCACGAGGAGGCTCGACCGTTCGTCCGCGGAAAGCAAGTTGTTTTGCTGAATGTTGAAAAATCACCATGATCATTTAACAAAGCCAAGTTGAAAAAGAAATTATGGTTTTGTTTCTTTCGAATGAGGTAAAACTAAGGAAAATGATTCGGAGGGACAAAATGAATACTTCAATGACAGAACAATTTAAAAGACCTAAGGGCTTCCTGGGATGGGTAGCCGGAACAATCATGTCTATTGAGAACCGTAAGCTGAATCAATGGACCATTCAGCAAGCCCGTATTAAGCGAGGTGATCACCTGCTTGAAATCGGCTTTGGACCGGGATATGCAGTAAATTGGGTGATGAAAAACTACTCAAAAACGACTTTAGTTGGCGTGGATGTATCTGAAACGATGCTTGAGCTGGCTGAAAATAAGAATAAGGATTTTATTAAAAAAAGAAGAGTCCTACTAAAAGTAGACGATATTGCTACATTTGAAACAAATCGCCGCTTTAATAAAGTCTTTTCCGTAAATAACTACACTCTTTGGAAAGAACCAAAAAAGTCGATCGAAAATATATACGATGTTTTAACTGATAAAGGAATTGTTTCTATTTCTTTTCAACCTCGTGAAAAAGGAGCTTCCGTTAAACGAACAAAAGAAGTTGGAAAAGAAATTGCCCAATGGCTAAGGTTATCTGGCTTTAAAAATGTTAGAGTTTCGTACAAAAAAATATTTCCAATTCTTTCCGTATGTGTAACTGGTGTTAAAAAATAAACATTTTAGGGTATGAACTAAAAGTATACGAAATAGAAAGATCAATAACGAATCTAAATAGAGTTTAGATTCGAAAAGGGGAATATGATTATGAAAACTTCAAAACCTATTATTGGTATTACTAGTTCTTTAACTAAACACGGAGAAAATATGAGTATTCACCTTAATCAAGCATATACTCTAGCGATTCAAAATGCAGGAGGAATTCCGATCGTTATTCCGATATCCGATCAAGATGATGCGAAGGATCTTGTCAGTATTTGCGACGGAATTTTGTTAAGCGGCGGTGAGGACGTAGACCCTCTAACATATGGCGCAAATCCTGAACCCGAGATTGGCAAAACGATTATCGAGCGAGATGAAATTGAAAAAGCGATTATTGAAATGGCTCAAAATCAAAGCAAGCCGATCTTAGGCATTTGTCGCGGAATTGCGATGATTAACGCTGCATTAGGTGGAAGCATCATTCAAGATATTGAAAAACTCAATCCGAATGCACTTAATCATCGACAAACAGCTGCCCGATCTCAGCCTACTCATGATATTAAGGTAGAACCAAATAGTCGTCTTTTTGAAATCGTAGGGGAAAAAGAAATTCAAGTTAATAGTATGCATCATCAAGCCATTAATAAAACACCGGAAACTTTGAGAATAGTAGCCAATGCTCCTGATGGAACCATCGAAGCATTTGAATTAACTGATCGTAATAAGCCTATGCTCGTTGCAGTGCAGTGGCATCCTGAAGAAATGGCAAGTCATGATCCAAAAATGGCAAATCTTTTTAAAGCATTAATTGAAGAAAGTTCCAAATAAAAAAGCCAGAGATTCTCTATTTTAGTAGAATCTCTGGCTTTTTTTATTCGCTATTAGGCTTGTTTTGATCTGTATACCCTTTCAATAAAGGAAGAAAAAAGGACGAGAATCCTGTTGAAAAACGAGCGAGTCTGAAATTTATGTCTTAGAAGCGAATCTGAGTGCTCTTCTTTATTGGCTGATCTCCAATTTTAAGCATCGTGATTTTTTCAGTGGCATCGTGATTTTTCATGAGGATGTACGCTCGTTCGTCCGCAGAAAGTGAGTTGTGTTGCTGACTGCAGAAAAATCAATTTGATCATTTAACAAAGCCATTAAAAATAGTATGAATCACTGTGATGATTTGATTCAACCGATCGTTTCAGATATTAGAACAGCGGGCTGTTTAAATTCAAATGTGCATTTTTTATCCACTTGAAGGGATGCATATACTCCATTAGGAAGAATATACATCGGATCCGAGTGGCCAAAATCTGCTCCTATCACAATAGGAAAGGTGTACCCTCTAGTTGCTGTAAGAATGATTTGTTCTAATTGTCCTTCTTCAAATCCATTTTTCTCTCTAAACCGACCAATCACCATTCCAGCGATTTTATCGTACACCCCTAAATGACGCAATTGAGTTAAGTGCCGGTCAATGAATGAAGGGGATTCATTTTCATCATCTTCGAGACATAAAATTACCGAATCCATATTGGGAAAGTATTCTGTACCGGCTAACAATAATAAGGTCGACATATTCGCTCCCATTATTCTCCCTTTTGAAAAGCCAATCTTTAAAGCCTGCATTCCTTTATGAGGAATTTGATTTCTAACTCGGTCGTCATTTTCATCCCAGTAGAGTTGTTCTTCTACGTACGTTTGGGAAGAATCTAATAAAACTCTCTCACCTTTCATTAGTGTCGCTTCAAAATGTTTTTTTGTAAATGAAAGTAAACCACCAAATTCACCGAACTGCGGAAGGATTGCTGGACCTAAGAACGTAATAAGACCCGCTTTTTTTCCAAAAGCTGCATGCAAAGAAGTTATATCGCTGTATCCCATAAATATTTTGGGATTAGATCGAATAATTGAGTAATCAATTTGTTCGAGTAATTGATGTGAGCATGTCCCTCCAATTGTTGTAATAATCGCTTTCACTTCTTTGTTCAAAAAGAGTTCGTGTAAATCTGCAACTCGTTCTTCAATTGTTCCGGCCATGTAGTCATTATTTTTGATTGCATTTTTTGAGACTACTACCTTAAAACCCATTTTTTCTAGTTCCGTTATGCCTCTTTGGAAACGGCGAGGGCACAGCGCTGCTATAGGCGAGGAAGGAGAACAAATACCAATCGTATCTCCTCTTTTTAAAGCTTCAGGCACTTTCATTGAATCAAATCTCCTTAGCTGAATTTTCCAATAGTATAGCAATATCGATTCCCAGATTCTAGTTTTATATCAAAATGTGTAGGTGAAACAGCATTACTTTGTTTATCTTTCGGGCCAATATGCTAGCGGGAACAGGTCCTCCTTGCTAGCTAAGACTGCGTTAATACTTCTTCTTTGTCGTTAGAAGATCGTTCCACCCACCACATACAGCTAGTGGAAAATGGAGCCTGTAACTAGACCAGCATTTGTCCTAGTTTGGTCCTAACCCTTTGTGCGCAATGTCCTGTTGCAGCGGCTTCACAACGAACATAATGGGTCCCAAAGCAGTTTGCCCTTAAAGGTTAGAACCAAATAACGAGATGAATAGATTGATACTTTCTTATATCTATAAACAGAAAAAAGCATTTGGAAAATCCATCGATTCACCAAATGCTTTTCTTATTTAGGTACTGATCAGAAAATCTCTATTATTCACTTATTACTGATTTACTCGCTTCGATTAATGGATAAATCCCTATATGGTTGTTGTCTTGGAACAATTCGATAATCTTACTCCCTACAATCACTCCATCTGCTAGCTTCCCCATTTTTCTTACATGTTCCGGAGTTGAAATTCCAAAACCGACGAAAACAGGTATCGGAGAAACTTCTTTGGTGATTCCTAGAAAGTCTTCTAACGTTTCGTCTATCGTAGATCGAGCTCCTGTGATGCCTTTTACAGCAACAGCGTAGACAAAGCTATCTGACGCTTCGGTGATTTTCTGGATTCGTCCTTTAGGACTTGTTAAACTAACAAGTTGAATGAGCGCCAATTCATGACGATCAAAATCTTCTTTCACCAGGCCCCTTTCTTCAAGGGGAAGGTCAGGAATGATGACTCCATCTACACCGCTTGCTTCACATTCATCCGCAAATTGAGTGATTCCCAATTGAAAAATCGGGTTTAAATAGGTCATTAAAATAATAGGAACATCTATTTCCGATTTAATCGACTTTAATTCTGCTAACACTTGTTTCAAAGTAACACCATGTTCAAGAGCACGAAATCCAGCTGCTTGGATCGTAGGGCCATCCGCAACAGGATCAGAGAAAGGAATTCCTAATTCAATTGCTGTCACTCCTGCATCTTGAAGGAAAAACAGCTGATCTTTTAATTGATCGAGTCCCCCATCTCCTGCCATAATATAAGGAATAAAAACTTTTTCTTCTCTTTTTTGAACAGCTTCAATGGCTTGTGATAAATTCAGTTTCCCCATTTTATTTTCCCTCCAATGCTGCTTTTACCGTCTCAACATCTTTATCACCACGTCCTGACAGACAAATTACAATGATTTCATCAGTAGACATCTTTTGGGCTAATTTTTGAGCATATGCTATCGCGTGAGAACTTTCCAATGCTGGAATGATTCCTTCTCTCTGTGACAATAGTTGAAAAGCTTTAAGTGCTTCTTCATCTGTGACAGAAGAATAAATGACGCGATTACTATCTTTCAAGAAACTATGTTCTGGTCCAACACCAGGGTAATCAAGTCCTGCTGAAATAGAGTGTGCTTCTTGGATTTGGCCACTCTCATTTTGTAAAAGATACATCATCGAACCATGTAAAACCCCGACTCTTCCTTCCGTTAGTGTTGCAGCATGCTTTCCGGTTTCAACTCCAGATCCTGCAGCTTCAACTCCATATAGTTGAACGTTTGAATCGTCTATGAACGGATAGAACATACCCATTGCATTGCTTCCTCCACCGATACATGCGACGACTGCGTCAGGTAGTTTCCCTTCTTTTTCAAGAATTTGCGCTTTCGTTTCTTTGCCAATAATACTTTGGAAATCTCTGACCATTTTCGGAAATGGATGAGGTCCTAAAACGGAACCCATAATATAATGAGTATCATCAACATTGGAAACCCAATAGCGTAATGCTTCATTTACAGCATCTTTTAAAGTTGCACTACCTTGCGTGACACTGACTACCTTAGCACCCATCAATTCCATTCGGAAGACGTTTAGTTTTTGACGACGAATGTCTTCTGCTCCCATAAAAATCGTACATTCCATGTTAAATAGTGCACAGACTGTAGCCGTTGCGACTCCATGTTGTCCTGCCCCTGTTTCTGCTACAATTTTCTTTTTGCCCATTTTTCTAGCTAATAAAGCTTGTCCGACCGTATTGTTAATTTTATGAGCACCGGTATGATTTAGGTCTTCTCGTTTCAAATAAATCTTTGGTCCACCAAACTCTTTTGTTAAGTTTTCTGCAAGGTATAAAGGATTTTCTCTCCCTACAAAGTCTTTCATATAATGATTCAAAATCTTTTTTGAAAGCTGGATCATTGAAAGATTTCTCATAGGCTTCTTCAAGCTCAATAACGGCCTGCATAAGTGTTTCTGGTATATATTGTCCTCCGAAGTTACCAAAATGTCCGTTTTTAGTTGGTTGTTGATAAGTTTGTCATTTAGTATTCCTCCTTTAAAGTAAGTTGCTTAGCCTGAATAATAAACGCTCTAATTTTATCGATATCTTTTCTTCCATCCGTTTCGACTCCACTTGATACGTCTACCATAAATGGTTTTACGCATCTTGATCGCCTCTCTAACATTTTCAGGTGTTAATCCTCCCGCTACGATCATTCGGTTATTTTCAATCGAAGATTTTTGAAGGAGTTCCCAAGGGAATTTCATTCCATTCCCACCTCGATATTTACCTTTTGGACTATCAAAGAGTAGAAAATCAGACTCATATAAACTCGCATTTTTAATATCTTCGCATTGATGAAACCCCAAGCGCTTTTATTGCAGGAAAAGGTAAATTTTTCATAAATTCAACTGATTCGTCTCCGTGGCATTGAACGTAGTCTAACCCTACCTGCTTCTGGATCCGAGTGAGCTGTTCTGTTGTTTCATTGACAAAAACGCCAATTTTTAAAATATGATCTGGAAAGTGTTTTGCAATTTGTTCTGCTTTTTCTGGAGTGATGGCTCGCTTACTACTTGCAAATACAAAACCGATGGCGTCAGCCCCCGCTTCAATTGCAAGAAGAGCAGTTTGAAGGTCTTGGATCCCGCAAATTTTCACTTTCATCGATTTTCCACCTCCAATGAAACTTGTAATTCAGACATTGTTTCTGCAATATTTTCACTTCTCATTAATGATTCACCCACTAAGATGCACCGGGCACCTGCTTCCTTCGCTTGAATTGCATCTTCATTTGTTCTTATTCCACTTTCACTGATGACTAAGACAGTCGGGATTCAAAATAAGCTTCACGTAAACGTGTAGTCGTCCCCAAATCCACTTCAAACGTTTTTAAATCCCTGTTGTTAATCCCAATAATGCGGACGTCTAAAGAGTTGGCAATTGCCACTTCGTGCTCATTGTGAACTTCAACGATCACTTCTAAGCCTAGGCAAACTGCATATCGATGGAGCTCTACTAGCTTTTCTTCTTCAAGTGCTGCGACAATTAAGAGAATAATCGTTGCACCAGCTGATTTTGCCCGGTCTATTTGAATGGCATCGATGATAAAATCTTTACAAAGAATCGGAAGTTGAACAGCTTCTCTAATCCGTGATAAATCATCGATACTGCCTTTAAAAAACGTTTCATCCGTTAAAACAGAAATGGCTGTTGCCTTTGCCTTTTCATACTGAATTGCCTGATCGACAGGGTCAACTTGTTTGTGAATGTCCCCTTTTGAAGGAGAGGCACGTTTTACTTCTGCAATAACGGACATTTGCTCATTTTTCATACAGGATTCATAAAAAGAAGGAATCGATCGGTTTACATTTTTAATTAAATCAAAGCCATTCACTTTTAATTGTTCTACTTCCACTCTTTTTTGTTGAATAATTTTTTCTAATATCGTTCCGATCATTGGAAAATTTCCTCCTTTTTCATTCTGTTGCTCAATTCAACAAGTTGTTGTAATTTGATTAAAGCTTTTCCACTATGGATGATTTCTCTCGCCATAAGGACGCCTTCTTGAATACTGCTTACCTTTCCATTTGCAAAAAATCCAATTCCGGCATTGAGTAAAATCGTATCGAGATAAGCCCCTTCCTGACCATTTAGAACGCTTAAAAGAATATCAGCATTTTCTTTTGGAGTTCCGCCTTCAATGTCTTTCAGTGTATAAGATGGTAAACCTAGTTCATCTGGATTAATAGTGAACTGCGTTTTCTTCCCCTCCTCGAGTAAAAGCAGGTCATTTTCGCCACTTAAAGAGGCTTCATCCATTCCATTGTTTCCATGAACGATGACAGCTCGTTTTCTGCCAAGTAGGTCAAGAACATCACTGATCTTTTCGAGATAGTCCTTGCGAAAGACGCCTACTAACTGTGTGGAGATCGATAGCGGATTCGTTAACGGTCCAAGAACGTTAAAGATCGTCGGGATCTTTAGCTCTTTGCGCACTTTAACAATTTTCTTAAGCTTTGGGTGAACGTGTTGGGCAAACAAGAATGTTAATCCTACTTCCGAAAGTTGTTCGTGAATTTGATCCGAAGAAGCAGTTAATGAAACTCCTAAATGTTCAAATACATCTGCACTCCCACTATTACTAGATATACTCCTGTTCCCATGTTTCGCTACAGCAATACCACCGGCAGCCAACACAAAAGCAGAAGTAGTGCTAATATTAAAACTGTTTGAACGATCTCCTCCCGTACCACAATTATCCATTAACGAAAATCTTAATGACGGCATCGGTAAGGCTTCTTTGCGAATTCCTTCTACTAATGATGCTACTTCCTCTGTTGTTTCTCCTTTCATTCTAAGTGCGGTTAAAAATGAAGAAATTTGAGATTCACTTGTATCTTCATGAAGAAGCATCTCCGTTGCCTCTTTCATTTGAATAGAAGTTAAGTGTTGACCATTCATGAGTAAATCAAGATAGGATTTCATCTTCAACATCCTTTCTAATCTCTTCAAAAAAGTGTCGAATCAACTCTTTCCCATGGGTTGTCCCAATGGATTCTGGATGAAATTGCAAACCGTAAATTGGATAGATGCGATGTTTGACCGCCATGATTGTTTGATCATCCATTGCAACCGCCTGAATTTCTAATACATCCGGCAATGATCCTTTTTCAATTGCCAACGAATGGTAGCGCATGACGGGTAAAGGTTGAGTCATATAGCTAAATATTCCTTGAGATCGATGTGTGATAAGTGAGATTTTCCCATGCTTAATCGTTGGCGATGGTCCTACTATTGCACCAAACACTTCGGAAATGATTTGATGGCCTAAGCAAATACCGAGAATCGGAGTCGTAGCTCCAAATGTTTCAACAACTAACGGACAAACCCCAGAGTCGCTCGGCTGTCCTGGTCCAGGGGAAAGAACAATCGCTTCTGGTTTCATTTTTTTGATGTCTTCGATCGAAATTTCATCATTTCTTTTCACCACAATGTCCGCGTTTATTTCAGCCATATATTGATAAAGATTGTAGGTAAAGGAGTCATAATTATCAATGAGTAAAATCATGCTAACACCTCCAATAGTGACTTCGCTTTATGCATTGTTTCTTCATATTCTTTCTCTGGATCCGAGTCATACACGACGCCTGCACCCGCTTGAACATAAGCAATCTTATCTCGAATTTGCATCGTTCGAATGGCTAAGGCTAGATCCATATCACCATTCCAATTTAGATAGCCTATTCCACCGCCATATACCCCTCTTTTCGTCGATTCCATTTGATAAAGAAGATCAATTGCTTTTAATTTCGGTGCGCCCGATACGGTTCCGGCAGGTAAGCAAGATCGAAGGGCATCAAAAGAATCTCGATCCTCTCTTAATTTCCCTTTCACTTCTGAAACGAGATGCATAACATGCTGAAAACGTTCAATTTCAAGGAACTTACTTAAATAAACAGAGCCCACTTCACTTACTTTACCAACGTCGTTTCTACCTAAATCGACAAGCATTAAATGCTCAGCTCTTTCTTTCTCGTCTTCTTGCAAGTCTTTACTTACTCCTTCATATTCAGCTGGATTTTCTGGAATCGCTCTCGTTCCTGCAATTGGATTGGTGACCACTAATTTATTCTGAACTTGAACGAGTCTCTCTGGTGAAGAACCAATTAACACTTCACCTTCCATCTCGATATAAAACATATAAGGAGATGGATTGGCTCGTCTTAAAGATCGATAAATTTCAAATGGCGGATAAGGACAATCTGCTTCAAAACGTTGAGACAACACTAACTGATAAACATTTCCCTTTTTAATTTCTTCTTTTGCTTGCAACACATTTTCAATGAAATCCTCTTTATTAATGTTAGATGTAAACGAAAATGATTGATTCTCCATTTTTTCATCTTTTTCAGGACTTTGTTTGAATACTTCCTCTAAGTCATCAAGTGCTCGATCTAACTCTTCAGAATTACGGGAGCCATCTCGACTTGATACGACAAGTGAAATTTTTTGCAGGAAGTGATCAAAGACAATAATGTCTTCGTAAAATTGGAAATGAAGATCCGGGATATCATCCTGATTTAATGACGGTTCACCCACTTTTTCAAAGTAACGAATGTAATCAAAGCCGACGTACCCTACTCCACCACCCATAAAAGGAAATGGTAACGAACCTTCTTGTTCATATTGACAATACTTCTTTATTGTTTCTAATGGGTCGTCTTGTTCTATGATTTCTGTTTCATGATTTAATTTTTCAATTGTTGTGATATGGTTAACAGCTTTAATCTGCATAAATGGATTGGCCATAATGAATGAGTATCGACCTTCCTCCTCATGCTTCAATGAACTTTCTAATAGACACTTTTTTCTCCCAGACACCTTTTTAAAAATCGATATTGGTGTCTCTGTGTCAGATTCAACTTCTCTTAATTTATACTTTAATGCACTTTTCTCAACTATTCTCATCTCTCTGCACTCTCCTCAACTGTAAATAAAAAAATCCCCCATAAATTCAATAATGAATTTATGGAGGACGATCTATACCGTGGTGCCACCTCGTGTTAAAGCCATAAATAGGCTTTCTCTTTAAATACGGGAGAGATTTTCTCCGATATTCTATCCCTGTAACGTAGGCAAACGAAAAGGCATACTTTATTCAGCCTTTCACTCATAAGTCCATTCCATTAAGTTGATCTTATCGACTTTCAGCCACTGTCGACTCTCTGTAAAAATCAGTTCTTAATGTACTCCTCTTATTCAACGATTTGTCTTATTTCATTAAGATCTTTCTTTTAGAAAAACACAAAAAGGGCCCTCATCCAAAGGACGAGGAACCCGTGGTACCACCTTAATTGATCAATATCGATCCGCTTTAGGGCATCGAAGAAAAAATACTTGAATGCCTGCTCCAGATATCGATGGAGCTTTCGCCAAAGCCTACTGCCATTAACCTTTCACTGTTAACTGGGTTCAGTTTGGTAGCTCGGAAGCCCATTCATCCATTCATTCACACTGGTTCACACCGGCCACCAGCTCTCTAAAAGTGTTTGAATAAATTACTCTTCTTCGTCGTCGCTTTATTATTTAATCATTAATTGTAATAATAAAATAGATAAAGGTCGTTGTCAATTTAAATGTATCTCCCTATTTGAATGTTGATGACCACATTCGATGTAAATCTTTTTTGGCTGCCTCCGCAAATGGCTCAAGGTTCATCAGTTTCGCGAATAATTCAGGATTGTTTTCCTTTTTAAAGAGAAGATTAGTGGCGTCTAGGACACTTATTCCACTTGCGCTTTTTTCTAGTAAAATAATTTCATCTCCTCTTTTTATTTCGCCTTCCTCTAAAACTCTAAAAAAATAGCCCGTTAAAGCTGTTTGGAAAAGATCTTTTAATATTCCGTTAAATTTTGTGAATTGATTTATGGTCATACAAGGTACTCTACCTTGCGTAACTTGAACAATGGTAGACCCGATTTTAAAAATATCTCCTATAAAGATATCTTTCTCTTTCATTCCTTCAGTAGTGAGATTTTCACCAAAAGCTGGGAGTGGTAGATTGCTTCCATACTTTGTTTCCCACCGCTCATAGTGCTCATATGGATACACACAAACAGCACGATCAGGACCACCGTGAAATGCAGGATTGGCTACTCCATCCCCTATAAATCCTTCTTTTGTCAGAAAGGCTTTATTGACTTTCCTTTTTGCAATACCTGAGTGGAAAGTTTTGACTCGATCATTGAGATCTTTAGGTTTGCCTATAGAAAATTCTATTATTTTATAATTATTCACCATTATTCACCTCAAAATCTATCATAGCAAATTGATTATTTAAAACAAATAGAATATAGAGATTCAAATTAATTTATTTGTTTACATAATAATAATATAATAAACCGTATTTATTACTTTAATGGATATTCGTTTAGAATTATCTTACTTTAGTGATTTCAATCAATGGGAATTAGATCACATTTTTCACATCATTTTCATCGAATAATTGAACGTGAAGAAAACAAAAAGAGGCTGTGACAAATATATATTTTGTCCTGGCCCTTTTTCATTTTGTCGAAAGTGTGGCAGGCGACGCTTTCCTGGCGGCACGAACTCAACTAATTCGCTTAGACCTTGTTCTAAGCGAATGGATTTTCGTTTCGTGCTGATCGCCCAGGAGTCGCACCTGCCCTACACTTTCGACTTTTTTGATCTTGAACCAGATGAAGACCTCTCCATTTAGTCCCAGCTCTCCTTTTAAAAAACCAACCGAAACAGTAGTGGCCCGTGCGCATTCGACTTCATGAATGCGCACGGGCCACTATTTTGACTCCATAAAAAAGGACACTTCTGATAGAATTAAGTTACCACACAAAATCCAAATTGAAAGAAGTGTCCTTATGTTTAAAGATTATACCATGTATCAACTGATCCATCCTCTAGATCTCGAAGTCAAACTCCAAGAAGCGGAAAGACGAAGGTGAAAAACGAGATCGGCCTCGCATTGATGGCCGTCAACCTTCGAAAATAGATTCGTAGAATGGGGGATTCTAAGGAAATCAGTCACTCTATATACCAAAATGAGCGCGTCCGTTAAAACGGACGCGCTCATTTTGGGTTAGAAACTAGTTTTGTCCCAGCCTCTTTTTGTTTATTATTCTGGCTTATCTGGCATTCGAAACTTTAAAAAATCGTAAAAAATAATCATGACGATCAACCACACCGCTCCTGCTGTAAAGCCGCCAACTACATCGCTTGGGTAGTGAACACCTAAATAGATTCGACTAGTTCCAACAGCAAAAACAAGGAATAAGCTTACAATCGTACCCATTGTCTTGCCTAATGTAGACTTAGACAATTTATAGATGAGAACAGCGATTGATCCATATAAAATAAAAGAGCACATTGAGTGACCACTTGGAAAGCTAAACCCTTTTTCTTCAATAAGTGGTTGGATTGTTGGACGAGCTCTTTGAAAGATCGATTTTAAAATATAATTAAAGATCGCTCCACCTGCATTTGAAACCAGAATAAACAAGGCTAACAATTTATGTTTTTTAAAAAGCAGAAGGATTAATAGAGCCGATGTTAAACAAGTGATCCATGTAATTGATCCTAAAAAAGTAAAAAAGAGCATGATTTCCGTATGCGATGGAGAAATATTTCCTTGAATCATTCCAATAATGGCATTATCAAAGCCACGAATATCATTTTCTTTCAAGCTGTCAGCGATTGAGAAAAAAATCCACGTGAAAAGAACCAATATCGCAACCATAACGACCGTGTAAATAATTGTTTTTCGCTGAAGATATTTTGAATGTTTCACTGTTACTCTCCTTTTTAGTCCCTTTGAAGATAAAAAAACTTAACCCTTAAATAAAATCAATTTCCTTTGTTTTATTTTGGATCTTCGTTTCAAATTCTTCATATTGCTTATTTTCCTCTAAATCGTTCTTCGAAACCCATTTCCACTCAAAATTTGAATTTAGATTAAATTCTATATTGCCATGATATTCATAAGTAGCATTTCCGATTAAATCAATTTTTGGAGAAGAATCGTCCATTGGTGTACAAATACATTCGACCATTCCACCAGGATTAAACACTTTAATAACTTCATCAAATTTATTCAACTCTAATAAGCAAGTTACTAAAGCAGAAGCCGACATAGCCGTTCCACAAGCGTTCGTGAATCCAACTCCTCTTTCAAATGTCCGAACAAATATTTCATTCGACTCCATTGGGAGTACAAAACTTACATTAACGCCACCTGGTGTTATCAAATTTGGACGATTTAATTTTTCAGCTATTTTTCTTTGGATATCCGATTGAAGAACCTCTTTTGAAACAATAGAGACAAGGTGTGGATTGGGAACGGATAAAGCGGTAAATGTTAATGTTTCTGATACTTCATTTATGCATGTAAGAATGACTTCTTCTTTATTCAAATTGATCGGCAAGGTTGAAGATTGAAAGGATATTGGCGAAATTTCTACTTTGTATGTGTGAATCCCTGTATATAAACTTTCTTCTTTTGCAACGGCAAGTTTTGCTTTCATTGTTTCTATGTGAAGAGAAGTTTTATCTTGTTTTTCGCAAACATACCTTGCCACTAAACGCAGTCCATTTCCACACATCGATGCTTCTGAGCCATCCGAATTAAATACTCTCATTTTGGCATCTGCCACTTGGCTTTCGGAGACGAATAGAATCCCATCAGCTCCAATACCACTTTCCCGTTCACATAGTTTCCTTGCAAGTATTGACCGTTCACCATCATTCAAGATTAGGTTCTCTCGTTCTTCATCAATCATGATGAAATCATTTCTTGATCCGTGACCTTTAATAAATGAAATCTGCATCATTTCTCCCTACTTTCTTATTCACACTCTTTCTTACTACATTGCCATAAATGAACAAAGATTAGCAACGTTTATTCTTTTAAGTAATCGGGAAAAGTCCATTTGACTCATTTAACGATTGCTAGCTAGATTTCACTTAAAAATGAATGATCATTGCATTCATTTTAGGGTAGAAGATATAAAACGATCTCGATCTTTCTAATCATGAGAGGATGCAAACAATTGGAGGATTTATTTAAGTTTACGTTTAAACTCAAAAAAGTAACTTTAACTTTAAATGACTCACAGGACGGTCTTTTAGCAGAGTCAGAAAAAAAAATAGCCACTGTACACTGTATGGTCAGTGATCATAGTGGCAATCAAGTATTCTCTGATTTAGTAGATGTCTTCGTCACGCCTTTTGGTATTTTCCCTTCTCCAGCAGATGTTGCAAAAGGATCAAAAAGCAAAGAAGTTCGACAAACGTTACCAGTATAAATTAAAAAAATACATTAAACAACAAATGATGTTTTTGGATCCCGGAGATTATTAGACGACTAATGGTTATCGTTTCAATACAAGCTGGTCCTTCTCATGCTTATTATCATGGCCTTCTAGCGTTAGGACAGTTTCTGAGAATCCACAGGCTGAATTAAATACACTCGTTAAAAAGTCGCTCGATATATTTAATTCATCTGACATATCTTGAACCTTTCGCCACTCCCCTTTCTCAAAAGCGATGACAAAGTCAAGTAAGACACGATGTTTGTTTACTTTTCCTTTTAATGCATCACTTATTTCTTCATGGAGAGGTAACTCCGAGAGTATTTCATTCATTGGTAATGACAGTATCGTATCCATTAATGAAAACATGCCTGTTAGAAAGCTTGCTGAAGCTGGAAAGTCCGGCATCATTTCTAAAGAGATCAGCTCAGACATTTTTGCTCTTGTCATACATAGTTTAATAATTTCATTTTTCATCGGTCCATCAAGATAGGCAGATTCTCTTACTGCTAAAACGTAAATCCATTTTTGTATCTCGATCAAGCCTAGTAAAATGATTGCTTGACTGATCGAGTGAATTTTATATTTTGGTCTAAAAGCTGGTGAATTGATTAATTTCAACAATTTATAACTTAAAGAAAGGTCTTTTTCAATGATTGCTGCAATCACTGAAACACGTGGTTCAATACTAGATAGCTGATGAATGACACGATAGTAGGATTGAACGTGATTTGGAACATCGTGGGATTTAATCACCTGCGGTTTACTGAAGAAGTAGCCTTGAAAATAATCATAACCACGATTTTTTGCATAGATAAATTCTTCATGTGTTTCTACTTTTTCAGCGAGTAATTTTACTTTTAATAATTTTGCCAACGTTTCCATTTCAGCCCTTAAAGATTCAGGAGTTGAAAGAAAATCAACTTTAATAATATCCGCATATCGCATTAATTCTTTTGTATATGGATTACCTTTATCAAAAACAAAATCATCTAATGCAATTGTATACCCTAGGGCTTTAAGGTTTCTACATATCGCAATTAACTTTTTAGAAGGTTCTATTTCTTCAAGAATTTCGACTATAATATCTCTTGGTTTGAAATAGCTAGGTAATTCTAATTCAAGCAACTTCATTGTGAAATTTACAAAACAAGGTTTTCCCGCAGATAAACGGTCAATTCCTATATTCAAAAAACTGTTGATAATTACTTCAGCAGTCGCATGATTTCCATCGATTTCAAAAACGGATGTATTTTCTTTTGGATTTCGATAAAGAAGCTCATAGCCAAAAGTATGTTTGTTCTTGTCAAAAACCGGTTGTCTCGCCACAAATACTTCCATCGACATATCCCCTTTTTAAACATATTCGATTCTTTCTCAACTGCATGTAGACCTTTTTTAATAGTACCAAAGATACAGAGTAACCGTCTATTCATTTTTGGATATTTTTTGCATTAAATATCTTTTGAATAAGAACTTTAAGGTAAAAGCTATGTTGTAACTAAAAAAGAGAATGTTTATTGATGATTCATTTTTTAAGCAAGTTGTGTTAAATGATCCTGTTGATTTTCTACATTCAGCAAAACAACTCGCTTTCCGCGGACGAACGATCGAGCCTCCTTGTGAAAAAACCACACTGCGTGGTCTCGACTCGCTCGTTTTCCCACTAGTGAGCGTCTTTGCTTCCTCTAAACATCAACCGCTAACATAGCCTTTAATTAAATAAAAAAAAACGAACCCAAGTGTAAAGGCTCGTTTTCTTATTAAAAGTTATTTTTCAGGTTCAGATAACAATGAGAAAATCAGATTTTTTTATTTTCTATTCTTAATTCAAACGATTTTTCTTCTCAGTTGAGTTTCATAGATGGATCGTCTCTTCTTGTCTTAGTCAAGTAGATGACTAAGCTTAAGATCGTTAGAAGGAAGATGACACTGGTTCCCACCGTACCTAGACCAAGTCCACCCGCATGACGAGGCTGTGAGAGATAATCACCAAGGGATGCTCCCAGAGGACGGGTCAAGATATATGCGATCCAAAAAGAAAGAACTGCATTCAATTTAAAGCGGTAGTGAGCGAGAGCTACCAACCCGATTAACACGGCGAACATGAGCGCTGAAATCCAGTAACCCAAATTGAGCCCCTCAGCTATCAGGTCACCTGCAGCAGTACCTAAAGCAAAGGTGAACAAGATTGCCAACCAGTAAAATGCTTCCCGCTTCGTTGTATAGATGGAATGAATAGATAGCGTCTTCTCACTGACGTACCAAGCCGCAAAAGTTGCTAACATCGCGAAGGTAAAGATTATGGTTGTTGTTTGCAGAGCGACGCCAAAATTATCCACAAGGTTATCTGTGATCAACGTACCGACTACGCTAATCAGCACGACTGCAAGCCAGTAGATCCAAGGTACGTACTTTCTAGCTCTAAATTGGAAGAAAAGCGAGACCAATAAGAGACCACTCATAATATAGGTGGTGTTTGTCAATCCCAAATTCAGGTTTTCGTTCAAAAAGTCTGCTGCCGTTTCGCCAACAGTGGTTGCCAAAATTTTGATGATCCAGAAGAAAATCGTTACTTCAGGTACCTTATTTAACATTTTCCTAACAATGGATTGATTTTCGCTATTTTTCTCTGGACCATTCTCATCATATATCATTTAATACCCCTCCTTATTTTCCAACTTATACGCTTTTTTTTCATAAAAACAAATGATTCTTACTAAAGTGTTAAGCTTTCTTCTTTACTATAAGCAGGGAAAATGAAATTTAAATGAAAATGAACAATGTTTCAAATAGGAATGAAAATTTCCTCATTGTGGTCCATACATAAAAAAAAGGTTGTTGAGAAATTCTCAACAACCTGTCAATCCATTTCATTCAAATGTACAAATTAATTAAAAATGAAACAAAAAATTTATTAAAAATAATAAAGCAATAATATAAAGAGGAATCGAAACCTCTTTCGCTTTCCCTGATAAAACTTTTAATAATGGGTACATGATGAAACCTACTGCTATTCCATCAGAAATACTATAAGTGAATGGAATCATCGCCATTACGAGAATTGCTGGTATTGCTTCAGACAAATCTTTAAATTCAATAGAGCGCACGCTTTGAATCATTAAACAACCAATAATAATTAATACGGGAGCAACTGCACTGTCAGGAATTAGAGAAATAAATGGAATTAAAACAATGGATAGCAAAAACATAAAACCAGTTACTACCGTTGTTAAACCAGTTTTCCCCCCTGAAGCCATGGCTGCTGTACTCTCTAATGACGCTACTGTAGGACTCGTGCCGAATAAACCAGACAGCATAGCCGATATTGCATTCGCTTGAAATGATCGTTTAAATCGTTCAGGTTTTCCGATATAACCGACGTGACCATGAACCAATCCAATGTTTTCAAAAACGAGTACCATCGTAATGGAGAATGCCGCAATCCAAAAAGGAAAAGTTAGCCATTTATCAAAGGACAGATGACCAAACACATGAGCATATTGACCAAGAGAGAAATGGTTATCTTGTCCTTTAGGAAGAATTCCCATTCCCCAGCCAAGTATCGTACCAAAAATAATTCCCCATAAAAAATGACCATTTACATTTTTCATAAAGAGATAAATCGTGACGATAAAGGTTAAGATTGTAGCTAATACATGAGGTTCACTCAGATTACCTAAAGCCACGATGGTTGCTGTTCCCCTTACAACTAAACCACCCTTTTCAAGACCGATTAACAAAAGGAAAAAGCCAAGTCCTACGCCAATTGACTCCTTTAATGAAGCAGGAATAGATGAACTTAATACATCCGCAAGTCGGGTGAATGCCACGATCATAAACATGATTCCTGATACGAATACGACCGCAAGTGCCCCTTGCCAATCTAAACCCATAGATTGTACCATCGTATAGGAGAATAAAGCATTTATTCCCATACCGGGAACTAATATTATGGGAGCGTTCCCCCAGTATCCCATGATTAAGCAGCCTACAAAAGATGTTAAAATAGTCGCAATGACTGCTCCTTGCAATGGAATACCTGCTTCAGACAAAATAAATGAGTTAATAGCGATTATATAAACGACTGTAAAAAACCCAACCATTCCAGCCATTAATTCTTGTCTAAACGATGTTCCATTTTCTTCTAACTTAAAATATCCTCCATTGTTCTTTATCATTTTGCAACACCTATTGTCTTGCAATCCCTCTCCCTACCCGCTTCACCTAATATAGGCTAGCCACAAGTGTAAATTGTATCAAATTCGTAGACACTTGCCAATTTATTTTTATAAAAAGCGATGGAGCAAATGTTGTTGATAGGAAGCAAAAACGATGAGACATGTGCGGGGAAACAAACGAGTCGAGACTCCAAATTCACAAAAATAAGATGATAAAAAATAACATTTCACAAATCGATGATGAAAACTTGTTCGTATGGAAATTTATCATGGTCCATTTTTATGGATACCATGAATAAAGACAAAAGGATGCCCTTGAGTATGTTTCCACTTTTTTACACACACCCTAATTATTTCATTCTTTTGCTTATATACGGCTGAATGAATTTCATCATTCCTATTTCAGATCATTTGTAAGGAATCTTTGCATGACATTCTGCTTCCGTGCCCGCAGAAAGCGTCTGCCTGAAATGTAAATCCACGGTCTGATACGACGCATTGATGTTCCAAGAGGGCTTTTTCAGGTGCATCTGTAAGACGCTACACGAGCATACGACGAGAAGGCGGACCATCATCAAAACGCGTCCTCCACTATACATCCAAATATTAATATATCTACTCTCGCAGGGATAAGACCGTTCTTTTTACACCGTTACTGAGTGGTAGTGGAAGGCAGCGACTCCTGCGGGATCAGCGCGAGCTGAAAGCCCCGCAGAGAAAGGATCACAGTCTAAGAGCGCAACATCCTGTTGCAACGACTGCGCTAAAACTTCCTGTTTGTCGGAGTAAATTGAAGCCGTGCCCGCGGAACGCGTCTGCCTGGAATGTAAATCCACGGTCTGATAGGCGCATTGATGTTCCAGGAGGGCTTTTTCAGGTGCATCTGTAAGACGCTACACGAGCATACGACGAGAAGACGGACCATTATCAAAACGCGTCCTCCACTATACATCCAAATATTAATATATCCACTTTCGCAGGGATAAGACCGTTCTTTTTACACCGTTACAGAGTGGTAGTGGAAGGCAGCGACTCCTGCGGGATCAGCGCGAGCTGAAAGCCCCGCAGGAACGCAGTGACGAGGAGATTGAAGCCGTGCCCGCGGAAAGCGTCTGCCTGAAATGTAAATCCACGGTCTGATACGCGCATTGATGTTCCAGGAGGGCTTTTTCAGGTGCATCTGTAAGACGCTACACGAGCATACGACGAGAAGGCGGACCATCATCAAAACGCGTCCTCCACTATACATCCAAATATTAATATATCCACTTTCGCAGGGATAAGACCGTTCTTTTTACACCGTTACTGAGTGGTAGTGGAAGGCAGCGACTCCTGCGGGATCAGCGCGAGCTGAAAGCCCCGCAGAGAAAGGATCACAGTCTAAGAGCGCAACATCCTGTTGCAACGACTGCGCTAAAACTTCCTGTTTGTCGGAGTAAATTGAAGCCGTGCCCGCGAACGCGTCTGCCTGGAACATAAATCCACGGTCTGATACGCGCATTGATGTTCCAAGAGGGCTTTTTCAGTCATCCGCTGAAAGCAAGTTGATCTGCTGAATGTAGAAAAATCAACAGGATTAATGAACAACGCCTTATAAAAAGGAAAAAGAACAATACGATATTAGTAGAACTCCCAGATCGGTTTAGTTTGATTAGACTTTTCAATTGAGTGGGAGGGTTTCTCTTTCTTTCATCCAACTATGTAGAGATTCGCATAAATTTTCTGCATCCATATAACCCGTGTTATATAAATCCTCTAATCTTTTTGCTTTCTTTTCAATTCGACTCACTTTCAATGGTTTACTTGGGCGAATCACAAATATTTCACCGTTTTTTTCGAGCTTCTCAATAAATTCAGATGTTTCATTATAATGTTTCCAACGATTTTGAATCACCTGATAAAGGTTAGGAAATTGAGGGTATTTCCTTTTTACTAAACCCGCAAGACGAGATGGTTTTTTCCTATAGGATTTATTTCGAGTCAAGATAACGATATTATTTTTATACCCATCTATCATTGCTTTCTTAATGGGCACTGGGTCACTAATACCACCATCTAACAACAAGCGATTTTGAAAAGAAACGACTGGAGCAAAAAATGGGAGCGAACTCGAAGCTCGGATCGCAGTTAAAATGTCTTGATCGTAGATCGATCGGTTCAAATAATAAGGAAGACCTGTCTCACAATCCGTTGTCCCAACAACAAATTCTGTTCCATTTTGATGAAACATTTCATAATCGTATGGCACAAGACGATTTGGTATTTCGTCAAAAACATAATCCATGCCAAACAATTCTTTATTTTTCCAATAATTTCTTAAAGATAAGTACTTTGGATCCCGCGAAAATCCAATATTCACTTTTTTATTTCGGCCTTTTTGTTTTGACAAGTAAGAGGCAGCATTACAAGCACCTGCAGAAACTCCGATTACATAAGGAAATTCAATATCTGCATCCAAAAAAAACTCAAGGACACCAGCTGTATAGACGCCTCTCATCCCTCCCCCTTCTAGTACAAGACCTATATTGTTCATAAACAAAGTATTTCACCTCTTTCATTATATTCACTTATTTTACCACTGATCAATTTTTAGATCTGTAATCATGCATCACCCTTTCTTTCCTGTATGATCCTAGCTGTCTACATGTATACCTACGTTTCTAACCTATTTTCTTGACAATATACCTCTTAACGATAACTTAATATTACCGACCTTTCTCGTTCACTATACCACCCAATTTATCTCACTTTCTACTTCCATTCACATTTGAAATACAACCTTTAATATCAACGGTTTCACTCATGATTTCATTTGTCAATATCCGTCGAAAAAAAGAGCTTAAAACTGTCGAAAAAAAATTTTTTAAATTCATGAAATTTTAACAAATATATGATTCACATTTTAATTTTTTTTTAGTATGATTACCTTAGAAATCGTAAGAAAAAAACTATACTTAACCTTAGCAATAGTGGAGGGAAGGCAAATGGTGCGCCACCAGGTTTTTACTTGGTTCTAGTGGGTTCGATTCCCACCCCGAAATTTTTTATGAATTCTATGAAAAATTTCGAGGGAGGATCGGTCTGATTTGTGGACCGAAGTGCCCTCATGTGGAGGGATCCCCATGATAAAAAAACGCGAATTACAAGACTGCCATGCTTTGTATGAGCAAATGACGCATCCTGATGTCTTCCCTTTTGTGAGACAGAAAGCTTATTCGTATGATGAATTTTTATTCCTGACAAAACATACGATTGAAGCAGAAGAAAAGAATGAACTTATTTCAAGAACGATTGTCGATGAATGGGGAGTGCCTATTGGCACAATTAACTTATTCGATATCCAAGAAAAAGCTGGTTTTCTAGGAACTTGGATTGGGAAACCATTTCATGGTAAGGGTTATAACACCCTTGCAAAAGATGCTTTTTTCCAAGAACTATTTTTCCATTTAGACATCGAGACGGTTTATATGAGAATTCGGAAAAAAAACACTCGTTCCATTCGTGCAGCAGAAAAGTTACCATACGCTACTTTCGCAAATGAAACTCGGTCAAGTGTTTACCGCCAACTGAATGAACAAGAAGAAATTTATGACTTGTTTGAAGTTTCAAAAGACCTCTTTACGCTTCATATCCTTCGTCAAACAACAGATCATGAAGAACAAATGCTCGAAGCATAAATGAGAAATATTTATTAAATCACAAAACGGACCCACATTTACATAATGGGGTCCGTTTTGTGATTTGTTTTTTTATGGACTGGTAACTGTAGATTGAGATATGGATAAATCTTCATTATCGCTCATTTTATTTATTGCTCATCATTGAAACTAATTCTTTATACATGTCTGAAATTGTAAAAGATTCATGACCCTTTTTCATTTGATCTTGAATCATTGTTTCTTCATCACGAAGCTGAATAATTGATTTGTATAGACTTTCTTTCGTTAAGTTTTCTTCTTCCAAAACTAATGCAAAGCCCTGTTTTTCAAAAGAACGAGCATTCACAATTTGATCCCCTCTGCTCGCTTGTCTAGATAAAGGAATTAGTAACATCGGGATTTTTAAGGCTAAAAATTCAAAGATGGAATTTGACCCCGCTCTTGTTAGAACAAGATCTGTCGCAGCAAGTAAATCAGCTAATTCATCCGTTACATATTCGAACTGTCGGTATTCTTTCATCTGTATAGTAGAATCAACATTTCCTTTTCCACACAAATGTACAATTTGAAATTCCGCTGTTAATTTATCTAAATTCGATCGAACCATCCCATTTATTTTTTGAGCGCCTAAGCTTCCTCCCATGATCATAAGAACAGGCTTATGTTCATCAAACCCACATCGTTCTCTTCCTTTTCTTGCATCGCCTGAATAAAGATCTTCACGTATAATCGCTCCTACGTATAATGTATTAGGTTTTGCCAAGTGATCGACTGTTTCAGGAAAAGTTGTAAAGATTTTCGTCGCAAATGGAACAGCTAATTTGTTGGCTAAGCCAGGAGTCACATCTGATTCATGAATCGCTACTGGGATCTTCTTTTTCTTTGCAGCAATCACGACTGGGACTGAAACAAATCCTCCTTTTGAGAAAATAATATCCGGTTTCCATTTTTTCAACCATTTAGACGTCTCTAATGTACCCTTTAATACACGAAAAGGATCACTGAAGTTTTTCCATGAAAAATATCTTCTTAACTTCCCGCTTGAAATTGGTTGATAATGTACGTTGGGAAAACGCTCCGTGATGATCTCTTTTTCGATTCCATTTTTAGAACCAATATAGTAAACTTGCCATTTTTGTTCAAGAAAATAAGGCATGAGAGCCACGTTAACACTAACATGACCAGCTGAGCCACCTCCCGTGAATACAATCGTTTTCTTAGTTGCTGAAAGTTTTTCGTTCATCATTTTTATCGTTCCGTCCTTTTTTCATAGTCCTGTCATTCATTTTATTCATGAATCTTCTATTAGGATTCTAACACAGCTGAATCTTTACTGTCATGAACCATATGGTTTACACACTTCATTTCTCCGATCATTCCTATGCTATAATAAAATAAGCCCAACATGTGAAAGAGAGTGATAGATTGAAACAAACTTATACGAGAGCACAAAAATTCCTTTTACTAACACAAATATTACTACCCATTTTGCTTACACAGCTTGGAATGTTTTCAATGAATTTCTTTGATACGACGATGTCTGGTAAGTATTCAGAAAACGACTTAGCAGGTGTAGCCATTGGCTCATCTTTTTGGATTCCTGTATTCACTGGCTTAAGCGGAATCCTATTATCCATTACTCCGATCATTGCTCAACTCAACGGAGCGAATCAAAAAAAGGAAATTGGTAAAACGGTAATACAAGGAATTTATGCGGCTATTTGCATAAGTGTTCTTGTTTTTCTACTCGGCATTCTCCTTTTAAATCCACTTCTAAATAAAATGGATTTAGATCCATCGGTTCGCAAAATTGCGTTTGATTTTTTGAAGGGAATATCTTTGGGTATCGTTCCGCTGTTTATATATAATGTTCTCCGTTCTTACATGGAAGCATTAGGAAAAACAAGAGTAACGATGTTCATCACTCTTTCAGCTTTACCCATCAATATTCTATGCAACTACCTCTTCATTTTTGGAAAACTTGGGTTTCCAGAACTTGGTGGAGCTGGAGCTGGATATGCTTCAGCTATTACCTACTGGGTGATATTGTGCCTCGCAATTGTCGTCATTAAGAGGCAATCTCCATTTAATGAGTATCTTCTTTTTTCTCAATGGGTTCGTCTTGATTTTCAGAAATGGAAAGAAATGCTTATCATAGGTATACCAATTGGCCTCTCCATCTTTTTTGAAACGAGTATCTTTTCGGCAGTTACGCTGTTTATGAGCGAGTATAGCACGGTTGTTATTGCCTCTCATCAGTCAGCGATTAATTTTGCTTCCTTCTTGTATATGATTCCTTTAAGCATTTCAATGGCCTTAACGATTGTTGTAGGGTATGAAACTGGCGCAAAAAGATTTATAGATGCAAAATCTTATAGCTACATTGGGATTGCTCTAGCTTTACTATTAGCATGCTTGTATGGAGTCCTACTCTTCAGTTTAAGGCTTCCGATTGCTTCTATTTATACGGACAATCCAGATGTTCTAGCTCTAACAAGCCATTTTTTATTATATGCTGTTTTTTTCCAGCTTTCTGATGCGGTTCAAGCCCCCGTTCAAGGAGCACTTAGAGGGTACAAAGACGTAAATATCACGTTCATTATGTCTTTAATTTCCTATTGGGTCGTAGGTCTTCCACTTGGCTATTCGTTAGCAAAGTATACATCATTAGGTCCATTTGGTTATTGGGTTGGGCTGATCACAGGGTTAACAGTAGGGGCAGTAACCCTCACAACTAGATTAAGAATGGTCCAAAAAAAAATATTGATGACTGGAAATCAGCTTGAATCCTAACATCGAAAGAAGATCGGGGATGCACAATCCCCGATCTTCTTTTCATGAATGAAAATATTTTCCGAGTACATCTTGTCCCCCAGTAACAGGAATAATCGCGCCAGTTATAAAGTCTCCATCATTCGATGTGAGGAACTCTACTGTTCTTGAGATGTCTTGGCCTGTTCCTGGCCTGCCGATCGGTGCATATTCATCTACAGCTTTTCTAGCTTGGTCAATAGACTCTTCTTTCCAGTCTTCTTTAATATCACCAGGACATACCATATTGGCCGTAATGCCATTGGCGGCTTCTTCAAGTGCAACGGTTCTTGTCAGAGATGCAAGTCCTGCTTTTGAAGAAGCAAACGCTGAACGAAATATCCATCCTGGATTTGTTTCAACCCGGTCAAAACCGAGTGTAATAATTCGACCAAACTCTTTTTCTCTCATTTTAGGAAGAATAAATTTCAATAAGTAGAATGCACTATTTAAATTTCCGTTCATTAGGTCTTCCCACTCATCCACTTCGTATTCATCGATTCTCTTTCTTTCTTTTATGTAAGGGCCTGCATTATGGATGAAAATATCAATTGCTCCAAAACGCTCAATTGTTAAATCGACCATTTTTTTACAATCATGAAGTAAAGAAACGTCACCTTGCATGATGATAAGATGAACATCAAATTTTTCTTTAAGTTCGGAAGCCAAATTTTCAGCATCGTCTTTGCTGGTACGATAATTAATAGCTAAATTATATCCCTTGCTTGCAAACATAGTCGCTATTGCCTTGCCTATTCCTTTTGCTCCGCCCGTGATAAAAACTGTTTTAATTCGCAAATATTATCCTCTCCCAATCAACTCTATGATCATATTGTAGAAAGGAAAAACCATTTGTGCAAATTTAAATCTTTCTTTCCCATTAATCATTGGCATAACTGATTAAATCACGTTTTCATGTAATATCCTTCTTCACCTACTCTTATCATCTTTCAAGATCTTCTGAACGTGGTATATCAAATCGAGTAGGAGGGGATTTTTAGCCCCCGTCCTCTCACACCACCGTACGTACCGATCGGTATACGGCGGTTCAATCTTTTAAGTAACGTGTCTCATAAAGTGTGGACAAATCTTTCAGTCCCCATTTTATGAGTTTTTCTTTTGTGATTGCACGTTGCAGAATTTCTGCTCTTGAAATCCGCCAGTATCCCTTTCGGGAATTAGCGATTTTGATGGCATCCTCATGATCGATGCCATACTTCCGAAGCATTTTGTACTTCGTTTTGACCCTCTTCCACCTTTTCCAAAGGATTTGTCGAAGACGACGGTTTAACCATTTCTGGGTTTCAAGAATGAACGTCTTCATTCTTGCGATTCCATAATAGTTAATCCACCCAACAGTCACTTGGTTGATTTCTTTGATAATCTCTCTCCATTTCCCTGGTCTTTTCCGGCTGGTTAATCTTTTCAGTTTTCTTTTAAATCGTTGTTTCGCCGACTGACCAGGTCGGCTTCCGACTTTCCCATTAGGTTTTGGAGATGAAACCCGAGAAAAGTTGCCGATGTGGCTCCGCATACTCTGCTTTTCTTTTGATTGATCGTCAATCCAAGTTCTTTTTCAATATAGTTCGAAATGCTCCCCATCACTCTTTCGCCTGCCCGTTGGCTTTTGACGTAAATGACGAAATCATCTGCGTAACGAATAAATCGATGTCCCCGTTCCTCCAGTTTTCTGTCTAATTTGTTTAAATAGACATTCGCTAGAATGGGCGAGAGGGGACCTCCTTGTGGGGTCCCTTCGGTTGTCTCAATATAGATTTCTTTATCAAGTATGCCGGAACGGAGGAATTTCCATATCAGCTTTAAAACGATTTTATCGGAGATAAACTCTTCAAGGTATGCATGTACCCTTTGATGGTGGATTGTATCGAAATAGCTTTTCAAATCGCAATCGACAACCGTTCGATATCCTTCCTCGTAGTATTGTTTAGCCAGTTCGATCGCCTGATGAGCATTTCTTCCCTTTCTGAAGCCGAAACTTTTATCGGAAAAGTGTCGATCAATCTTCGGTTCGATAACTTGTAAAATTGCCTGTTGAACCACTCGATCTAAGACACATGGGATTCCAAGGTATCGTTTCGATCCATCCTGTTTCGGAATTGCCACTCGTTTCACTGGTTTCGGTTGATAGGAGCCGTCTAACAGTTTTTGTTTCAGTGGTCGATAGTATTTCTCCATGTGGGAATAGAGTTCTTTAACGGTTATTCCGTCAGTTCCTGGAGCTCCTTTGTTCTTTTTCACCTTTTCATATGCATTCCAAAGGTTTTGATCGGCAATCACTTGTTTGATTAATGTCGTTACCATCTTGTTCTTTCATATCCATGTCGACATCCCTACGCACTCTTATGTACCCTTCGGTTTCCAACCTATCTCTTCATAAGTAGCCATCTCTTTGGTCATAACCGCGATGTTTTCTGCGTTTAGGCGGCGATGTCTACACCTCCTTGTTTTCCAAGATTGAAGATTGTTCAGCCCTTCGTTTCCGTAGAAACTACTATGGCGTCTGCTGACTTCTCATGATTCATCCGCCTATCACTAGACGGATTGTTAAGTAAATAACCCTCATGAGATCTCCCCGGGTAAGAGTGATAACCTTCCTCCCATGTAACTGCTGTATTTACTGTATGGAACTCGGGCAGTATTGGACTTCGTCAGGTTTGGCAAACTCGTCCATTCCATTTCAGCCTTGTATACAATTTCTGTTCGTCAGTTCGGGAGTTTGCCTCCGGCTTCCTTCAGATTCCATTTCACAATGGACACCCTTGCCATTGGCTAACAGTTCCTACTGCCAAGCCTGTAGCGGACTTTCACCACCAAGTTATCACCCATGCCGGGCGCACCAAAAAACAAGCTATCAAAATTGATAGCTTGTTTCTTGACACTTGTATGTGATTAAACCTTAGTTGGTAAACATTTGTGACCAGTAGTGTCCTGAATCTGTGTGACCTACACCAATTTTACCAAAATTTTTATTTAAAATGTTTGCACGATGTCCTTCACTGTTCATCCAAGCTTGAACAACTTCTTGTGGTGTTGATTGCCCTTGAGCAATATTTTCTCCAGCAGTTTGGTAGCTAACTCCAAACGTTTTCATCATATCGAATGGGGAGCCGTATGTTGGGCTAGTATGAGAAAAATAGTTATTTTTTTGCATATCTTCAGCTTTCTTTCTCGCTACACTCGAAAGTTTAGTGTCTAATTCAAGTGCAGGCAAACCATTTTTTGCTCGTTCAGCATTGGTTAAAGAAACAACCTCTTTTTCAAAAGCACTCACTGTGCTAGTAGATGCATTCGTATCTTTAGCAGGTGTAGCAGGTGTAGTAGTTGTAGATGTTGGTGCTTTTGTATTAGTCGGTGCTGAAGCTGGCTGTGCTACAGGAGCATTTTCTTTCTTTGGACTTGAAGGGACTTGTACAACTTTTTGAGTTGATTGTGAAGGAACCTTAAAACCTGATGAACAATTAGTCTTGTATTCTTTCATGAATTTAGACCAATCTATATTTTTTGACCAATCAACGTTCGACTGAACATTTACATAAACCACTTTTGTTTCTGATGGTTGAAAGCTAGCCGCTTCTGCCGTTTGTGCTAGTGGGGCTGCTGCAAGAAAAAGAGCAGACGCTAAAATCCATTTTTTTGGTGTCATGTTGTTATTCCTCCTACGTTGTTTTTTTTACATTCTCATCATATCATCTGATGATTGTAAAAAAAGTGGTAATAACAACCTATGAATAAATGAATGTCAACTAGGTCTTATCTCCCCTTATTCATCTACCAAATATACACTTAAGACATTGGTAGACCTGATGTTGGTATACAGTGGTTATATTGTCATAATCATTTAGAATCAACCTATTATTCTATAACAAACCAATAATTGTTAAGTATTTAAAACGAATTTCTAAAAAAAAAGAACCTTATTGTAACAAATGTTACAATAAGGTTTCACGATCTATGATTGCAATTCGTCTAATTGTTCGGTAAAAGTCTTCATTAATAGCAATTTTTGAGAGTCAGAGATAGCATTCGCATAAAGAATTCTTTTAATAGCAAGTTCATATTTTTTCGAAAGGGAGGAACGAACACGAGGATGAGCGAGTTCATCAAGGAGTTCTCTTTTAATGGTTTTTTTTAAGACCACTTCCTCTGATTGATTGTCAAGAGAGAGAATTCGATGATTCCACAAATTCCGATATATTTCTAATAATTCTTTGTACACATCATTCACCTTGCCATTAATTTATTAAATAATAAAATTAGATCGTCAACTTCATTTGGTGAAAGTTTTGAAAAGACTTCTCTTAAATATTTAGATCGCTTCATTTCAATCTCATTCATAATTTTAAAACCTTCATCAGTAATACTCAATTCGACTACCCTTCGATCAAGATTAGATCGATCACGAATAATTAATTGTTTTGAAGCAAGGGAATCCGTCACTGATGTAATATGACTTGCAGATACATCCATTTTAACTGCTAGTTCAGACGATCTCATTCTTGTATCGCTTGAAAGATTTTTCAGTAAAATATATTCGTTGTTGGTAAGTCCTTGTCCTAAAATTGCACGCATTTCATTTTTTAATTTTCTAAATACAGATCGAAATAAAGATTCAAGTTCTATTGATTTATCAATCATATAAAGTTCCTTCCAAATTAATAGATTGTACTTATTATAACATTTTTATTGTATGTAAGGGAAAATGTTCAAAGATAGTCAAACGATTCAATTAGAAAGATGATTCGTTTGAAAAAATAATGTAGACATCGTTACGAAATTAAGCGTTAATATAGAATGAAGATAATATCTTTTTGAACCAGGTATAAGACTTGTATTCAAATGATTTCAAAAATTTATTATAAGGAGAAATAACGATGAGTATAGGGAATATGTTAGAAGAAATTATTGCTGAACATCTGTTAGAAAGTATCGCTGAGACCATTATTGTAGCTGATAAGGATTATAAAATCACTTGGATGAATACAACTGCAGCGACAAACCTCCAGCCTTTATTAAAGCTATACGGACTCAATGATTCGAAAGATGCCATTGGGATCACAATGGATTTCTTTCATAAGCATGTCAAAGACGCTAGAGAAATTATGAGCTCTTTAACTGAATCATATCGAACGAGGATAACCATTAAAAATCGATTTGTTGCTGAAACAGTGATATCACCAATTTGGTCTAATCATGAATTAAAAGGTTACATTCTCATGCTCTTAGACATTACTACCCAAGCGTTACTTGAACATGAAAGATCAAAATTAATAAAAGAGCTATCTACACCACTCTTAAAAATCTGGGACGGCGTTTTAGCTCTTCCGTTAGTTGGATCCTTGGATCATGATCGTGCCGATGTGCTTGTGGAATTTGTTCTAAATCGAACGGTGGAAGAAAAAGCAGAATACGTTCTTATTGATCTTTCCTCTTTATCCGAAATTGATGAAAGTACAAGTCATCAGCTAAATAAGTTGCATGAATCACTTCGTCTAATTGGCACTAAATGTTTTTTAGTCGGCTCATCCCCCTCACTAGCTTTGTCAATGACCCATGCAAATTACAGTAATACTTGGACTACCTACAAACATGTGCAACAAGCGATCCAAGCAATATTGGAACTTAAGAAAATGACACTAATAAAATATGAAAAATAAAAAAAGGGGCTATCTCAAAAGTCATATTCATGGCCTTTCAAGGCTAGTCCCCTTTTCATATTAATGAAGGGATGATGAGGACACTTTTCCGTGGGCAGTTCGTGAGTCTCCTCTTCACAAACGTTTGCAGTGTCTTACTTAGACTCGCTTATCCCGCTGGAGTCGGGACATTCTCCTTCAATTCAGTGCTTTTTAAAAACCTCATTTCGTAAACTTTGTTGCTATTTGTTGTTTCGCTATAATCTGCTCGCTTTTTAGTGGACGAACTTCCAAACCAACTCGCTCGTGCCTTCAGGACACTAAAATATTCTACTTGGAACATCAATGTGAGTATAGAGAGTAAAAGCCATGGATTTCCGAGCCGTAACGGATTAAAAAAACGAGTTTATCCAACCTCACTTTCATTAAAAAACGCAAAGTGGCATTTTAGCTGCTACAAATGGAAATGCGGAAGCGATACGTTCTGGGTCCTTTAAGAAATCCGAACGGCTAGGTGAACACTATTTGCTTTCTTATCTTTTATAAACAAAAAACAAGTGGAGAAAAACGAATCGTTTTTCTCCACTTGTTTTTATTTAGCGGGTTATTAGACAGCCTCATTTTTTTAAAGGAGTAGATCGTGCTTATTTTTCATGCATTTCTTTAAATCTACTCTCCTCCTATCGATTACTTGTCGAAGCTGAACAAGCGTTTATCCTTTTATTATTTTAATACCTGTTCTGTTGCTTTCTTTTGCTGGGTATCGTTTTCTTTAATTTTTATTCGTATTTTATTCATAAGGTGTGAAGTCGTTTCCCCTTTGATTACTCCATCAACTGTTAACTTTTCTGACTTTTGGAATGCTTTTACCGCTTTTGTTGTTTCACTATCAAAGAACCCATCCGCTTTACCCGGGTTATAACCAACAGCTTCTAGCATTTGCTCTGCTGCTTTTACCTCATCTGATAAATCGGATTCTTTTAAAGGTTTGTCTGGATTAATGTATGGTAATTCAGCATACGCCGGAAGCGAGACTTTTTGATCCGGTTCAATCCCTTTTTTATGAATCCAATTACCTTCCGGTGTCAACCATTTAGCTATTGTATATTTCATATTGGAACCATCTTTAAACTCTTCTGTTGTTTGAACAGTTCCTTTACCAAATGATTTCTCACCAATAAGAGGAATATCCGCTGATTCATGCAATGCGGCAGCTACAATTTCAGATGCGCTCGCGCTTCCTCCATCAATTAAGACCGAAGTTGGAACATCTACCTTTTCACCAGAGGTGGCAGCGTATTTCTTCGCCTTACCTTTTCGATCTTCCACTTGGAACATAACCTTTCCTTCGGGAACAAACATGTTGGCAATCATCTGAGCTTGGTCTAATAAGCCACCTGGATTTTGCCTTAGATCTAGAACAAGACCTTTCATTCCTTGCTTCTTCATGTCCGCAATTGCTTTTTCAAGTTCCGATCCTGTGTTTTCAGAAAAACTTGTAATTTGAATTGTCGCGACCTTATGGCTATCCATTTTCGAATAAACGGTTTCAATAGGAATTTCATCTCGAACAATAGAAATATCCGTTGACTTAGTTGATCCTTCTTTTTGGACAGACAGAGTTACTTTCGTTCCTTTTTTCCCTCTGATCAACATAACCGCTTCAGAAGAAGACATTCCGTGAAGACTTTTCCCGTCTACAGCGATTATTCGATCATTGGGTTTCAACCCGGCTTTCTCAGCTGGAGAACCCTTAATCGGAGAAATAATAGTGATAAACCCATCTTTTTCTTGAATTTCTGCACCTATCCCTTCAAAGGAAGAACTGATTCCTTGATGAAAATCTTTAGCTTCTGTTTCGTTCATATAAGTGGAATATGGATCGTCAAGCGCTTTTACCATTCCATTAATTGCACCATTCACAAGTACATCTTTTTTAATATCTTTATAATACCCTGTTGAAATATGATCATAGGCATCATATAATTTTTGAAATTCAGGTCTTTCTGTCACACCTACTGTGACAGCCTTTTCATCACCAAAAGCTAATGCAATCGTTGTAATTCCCGCTGTAATAAACACTAGCAAGAATAAGAGCATGACAAACTGAAATTTTTTAATTTTTACATAGTGTGAAGAATGTTGATTTTCATTACCTGGTCCTTCTTCACGATTGTTTTCATTATTCAACCATTTCACCACTTTCATTTCTATGTAAGCACTAGGAGCTTTTGTGGTCTTACATTTTTTTCACTTGCTCTATCATTTTATCAGTTTTCTATTATAAGCGAAAGAAATAAGAAAATTCATCGTTTCACAACCTTTAAGGATAGAATGAAAGCCCTTGTATCTACAAGGGCTTTCATTCTAATCTTTTTTACTCTTCGGCTTTGTTAAATGACCATGTTGAAATTTCAACATTCAGCAAAACAACTCGCTTTCCGCGGACGAACGGTCGTGCCTCCTCGTAAAAACCAAGAGGACACTGAAAAAGTTCTTTTGGAACATTAATGTGGGTATAAGATGTTAATTTTCGTTCCAGGCAGACGCGTTCCGCGGGCACGGCTTCAATCTCCTCGTCACTGCGTTCCTGCGGGGCTTTCAGCTCGTGCTGTTCCCGCAGGAGTCTCCTTGTTTTTGCTTCCTGTCAACAACATCCGCTAACAACGCCTACTCTTTAATAGCTGCTTCTAAAGCAATTTCAATCATTTCATTAAATGTCGTTTGACGTTCATCTGACGTTGTTTCTTCACCGGTTAAGATATGGTCACTAACCGTAAGAACAGAAAGTGCTTTCCGACCAAATTTAGCTGCGATTGTATATAGTGCTGATGTTTCCATTTCAATCGCTAATATTCCATGCTTCGCCCACTTCTCATGTTCCGCATTGTCATTGTAAAATATGTCTGCTGTAAATACGTTTCCAGCTTTCATATGTAGTCCTTTTTCACTTCCTGCGTCATATGCATTACGTAGTAATTCAAAGTTCGCTGTTGGAGCATAATCGACTACTCCAAAAGTATTTCGATTCATTTGTGAATCGGTTGATGCGGTCATCGCTAAAATAACATCTCTCACCTTCACATCTTTTTGAATGGCTCCACATGTTCCTACACGAATAAGGGTTTCCACATCGTAACTTTGAATTAATTCAGTCGCATAAATTGAGATCGAAGGAACGCCCATACCTGTTCCTTGAACAGAAATTCGTCTTCCTTTATATGTTCCTGTATAACCAAACATGTTTCGAACATCGTTGTACAGAACTGGGTCTTCTAAAAAAGTTTCTGCAATATATTTGGCTCTTAAAGGGTCTCCTGGTAAGAGAACCGTTTCAGCTATCTCTCCAGATTTAGCACCGATATGAATACTCATCGAAAGTTCCTCCTTCAATTCACAATAAATAATAGCAAGCAAATGATATTGTAAGCCATTTCATGAATACTTGCAATTTGTTTAAGAATTTTTTTCATGAGAGAAGTGGTGAGGTCTAATAAGTCTATAAGAAAAGCGATGTTAAATCGTACGGTTCATTTTAATACCGTTCTTGGATTTTCGTGAAAGACAGTGGCTCTAGCGGGATAAAGTTGTAAATGTGAGACTTTTCAAGAGCTTACGATGAGGAGACTCATAGACCGCCTATGTAAAGCATATACCTGCAACAGTCATCACTAATACCCTTTATTCCATAAAGAAAATGTGCTTATAAATGTTCGTTTCCATCATTTACAACTACCATAAACACAGGATTCATGCCACCTCTAAATTGTATACTTTATCATCTAATAGGCTTTGTTAAATGATCATGTTGATTTTTTAACATTCAGCAAAACAACTCGCTTTCCGTGAACGAACGTCTAGCCTCCTCGTGAAAAACCACACTACGGGAACTCGACTCGCTCGTTTTGAGGCCACTGATAAAGTCCTATTTGAACATCCAAGTGAGTATAGGCATGGATTTACGTTCTAGGCAGACGCTTTCCGCGGGCACGGCTTCAATTTACTCCGACAAACAGGAAGTTTTAGCGCAGTCGTTGCAACAGGATGTTGCGCTCTTAGACTGTGATCCTTTCTCTGCGGGGCTTTCAGCTCGTGCTGTTCCCGCCGGAGTCGCTGCCTTCCACTGCCATTGGAATAACGTTTTAATAAGAACGATCAGATCTGAAAATGCTATTTTAACGATGTCCAAGGATGGTTGTTTAAAGATGAATACAAAAATACGTGTCTTTTGAGTGCTCCTTTTTCAGTTGCAGCTTTTCAACCTTTAAAATTTGGACTTTTTCAGTGGCCTATCGTTTTCCCGCAGGAGTCTCATTGTTTTTGGTTCCTATCAACAACATCTGCTAACATAACATAGCCATCTAATAAAAAAAGTCCGCCCTAAAAAGTCCATTTAAATGACTTTTGGGACGGTCCGTCTTGTACTTACTTATTCATATGCGAGTTCAACATAAGCGATATATTCATTCCATGAATCATCAAAAACGCTCATATTTGCATCATATTCTCCGTTTAACTCTAGATGAGCAGCAATTTCATGGTAGTCTTTCGAAGATTTAGGAAAACCATAGTCATCATAAATTACATTTGCTAAAATCGCTTTTTCGTCTTTAGGTTCATTCGAGCGGTATTTCATAAAATAATGATAAAAAGATTTTGCCATTTCACTATCACCTATTATCAATTAAATTTCATACTTTTGAGATCATACCATGTTTAGTCGTTATGAGGGAAATTAAAAATGACTAATTTTAATTCGGTCATTTCCTCTGTCGCAAATTTTACTCCTTCACGGCCCATTCCGCTCATTTTCACTCCTCCGTAAGGCATATTGTCTACCCTAAACGTAGGTATTTCATTTATTAACACTCCACCAACCTGAATCACTTTTGCTGCTAGAAATGCTTTATTTAGATCATTCGTAAAAACACCTGCTTGGAGACCATATTGAGATTGATTGACTTGATCAATTGCCTCTTCAAATGACTGAACTTTATTAATATGGACAACGGGTGCAAATACTTCTTCACTAGATACTTTGTCAGTTAATTGAACATTTAATAAAACAGTAGGTTTTAAAATATTCCCTTGAATTTCCCCTCCACAAGCTACTTTCGCACCATTTTTAACAGATTCATTAACCCATCCCATTGCACGATCAACATCATCTGGGGTAATCATAGCAGAAACGTCTGTGTTTTTGTCTAGTGGGTCACCCATTCTTAATTTTTTTGTTTCTTTCACAAAAGCTTCTACAAATTTATCGAATATCGCCTCATGGACAAATATTCTTTGAACCGAGATGCATACTTGACCTTGAGAAGAAAATGACCCAAACACGATTCGGGAAATAATCTTATCCATTTCAACGTTTTCATCGACTATCACGGCTGAATTTGAACCTAATTCTAGTGTCGACCGTTTAAGGCCAGCATTTTCACGTATAGATATCCCCACCTTCGGACTTCCCGTGAATGTAATCATCTTGACTCGATCATCATTGGTAAATTGATCACCAACTAGTTTTCCACTTCCTGTAACAACATTTAAAGCACCAGTAGGTAAACCTGCTTTATCGAATATAGATGCAATTTTATATGCAGAAAGGGGTGTTTGGCTAGCAGGTTTTAATACGACTGTATTTCCGGCCGCTATGGCTGGTCCCAATTTATGAGCGACAAGATTCATGGGAAAGTTAAATGGTGTAATAGCTCCGATGACACCTATAGGTTCTCTTACCGTATATGCTACCTTATTTTCCCCACCTGGAGCTGCATCCAACGGAATAGTATCTCCATGAAGATTCCTTGCTTCTTGGGCTGCGAATTTATAGGTCATGATCGTCCGATCTACCTCTGAAATCGATGCCTTAATAGGCTTAGAAGACTCTTGGCTAATCATTTTTGCGCAAAGTTCTCGTTCTTCCGATAAATAAGATGCTACTTTTTCAAGAATTTCTGCCCTTTCATGGGCTGATAGTTTTTTCATTTTATTAAAAGCCTCTTCAGCTGCATTAATTGCTGTCCGCACATCATCTTCATCCGCCATTGAAACTTCGGCGATCACTTTTTGATCATAAGGCGATTTAAGGTCACTGTATTTCTTCGTTTTGATATTTTCTCCATTTATCCATAAATGTTGTTTCAACGTAATTCCTCCTTTAATTTGTAAACCTCGTTCATAAGATAAAGATTCAAGCAATGAACGATATTGTTCTTATTTATCTCGACTAGACTCTAAGTTAAAAAGATCCTATCTGATAAAGATGATCGTTTGAAATTCATTTTTCACGTAAGAAACACAGTCTTATCTATACCCTCTCTCAAAATTTTTCAAGCCTTTTCGATAAAATTAATTTAATATTCAAGATTTTTTGCCGATTACAATAGTAGATTCACCTAACTGTGCAATTCTATAGGATCTCAAGATACTTATACTGTATGAACGAAAAATGAATTATTTAGTAGATAATTCAGAAATTAATCATTACAATATGAGTAGATTGTCTTGCTACAAGATTCACATGTAAGGATGGATATAGGGGGGGAAAGTGTGAAAAAAGAACCAATATGGAATTTCACAAAGCAAAAAAAAGAGAAGAAATCATTTGAAAGCACAGTGAAAAAACCGGTTAAATCGAAAAAAACGAAAACAAAAAAACCAAATTTTGTACTGGCTTACATTCAAACAATCAGAGGGAAAGTCGTTATAGCTTTTGGTATTCTTTCGATTCTACTTATTGCCATTGTTGTCACATCAGGAGCAAATCAAAAGAAATTAGAAACAGAGATTGATTTTCTGCTTAATCACAATATGAAAATCGTCAATAAATCTCAAGAGCTTTCTAAATCTCTAGTAGATATTGAAACTGGAGAACGTGGATTTATTATTACTGGTTCTGAATCCTATCTAGCCCCATTTGGGAATGGAAAAAACATTGTTTCTTCTGATATTAAAGATCTAAAAGTATTATTTAAAGATGAACCCGATCAACTTGATAAGTTGAAAAAAATCGAACAATCATATGGTTTTTGGACTACTTGGCTACAACGGGTGATTGATACGCGAAGAGAGGAATCGATTGAAGCCGCAACTAAGATTGAAGAAACTGGGCAAGGAAAGAAGTATCTTGACTACATAAGAGAATATGTTGATATGATGATTGCAGATCAAGATAAAGCAACAAATGTACGAGTTGATAATCTTCAAAACCAAATGCGTACGAGTAGTATTGCTACGTTTGCACTCTCTGCTTTTGCATTAATTCTTACAATCTTTTTATCCATTTTGATTTCTAGAAATATTCGAAGAAATGTGAAAAAGATTAGTAAATCCATTCTTGATATTGCTAGTGCAGGCGGGGATCTTACAAAAAGAATTGAAGTGACTTCAAATGATGAATTAGCCGGTTTGGCGAAAGACACAAACCTTCTTATTGAAGGAATTGCAAACTTGGTACGCGAGGTTTCACAAATGGCTGAAAACGTTTCAGCAAGCAGCGAAGAGCTATTAGCTTCCGCTGAGGAAACTTCTAGGACTATTATGTCAATTGCAGAAACAACAAATGAAATCGCTTCTGGTAGTGAACAAACAACTACGAGAATGAATAATTCTCTTCAGATGATGAATCATTTGGAAGAGTCAGCAAGATTTTTGAATGAGAATGCTGAACAAGTTCTACTCGTTACAAGTGATATGAAAGTAATGGCTTCAGAAGGTGGGAAATCTGTGCAATCATCTTCTAAAAAAATGATGAACATTGAAGAAACAATGGCTAATACCACCCAAACGGTTGAGGCACTTGGTAAGAAGTCTGCTGAAATCACTTCTATTATTAATTCAATCACTGGCATTGCTGAACAAACCAATTTACTTGCTTTAAATGCAGCCATTGAAGCCGCAAGAGCAGGTGAGCACGGGCGTGGTTTCGCAGTTGTAGCGGATGAAGTAAGAAAATTAGCTGAGCAATCACAATCGGCTGCTAAAGAAGTAACTGTCATTATCCTATCGATCCAAAAAGAAGTTCAGACGATCATTGCTCAAAACCATGAAGGTGTAAAAGAAGTCATTACTGGAGTAGAAATATCCAATAAAACAAATAGTTCTTTAGAAAAAATTATGAAACAATCAGAAAATACAACGACAGTTATCGAAAAAATGGCATCACAGATTCAACAAACTTTACAATTAAGTCAAGAAGTAGCCGCTTCGTTCGCTCATGTGAATGAAATTGCAGAAAGTACCGCTTCGAATACGGAAGTGACGGCTGCTGCCTCTGAAGAAGGATCCGCTGCAATGGAAGAAGTAACAGCTTCCGCTTCAGAACTTTCAAAACAAGCAGAACGACTTCGAGATCTCGTTTCGAGCTTTAAAATATAGGCTTGTTATATGATCATGTTGATTTTTCAACATTCAGCCACATCCGGTAACATAGCCAAAATAGAAAAACAAGAGGCAGCTACTGCTGCCTCTTGTTTTTCTATTTTGATTCTTAAAAAAATATCCAGTAATACTGTTATTTTCCCTCAAATAACGCTGCGTATTGACTATACCCTTCTTCTTCCAGCTTTTCCTTTGGAATAAATTTTAGTGCTGCTGAATTAATACAGTATCTTAAGCCATTTTCTAAGGGACCATCGTCAAATACATGGCCAAGATGCGAATCGGTATCCTTGCTTCTTACTTCCGTTCTCACCATAAAATGACTTCTATCTTTTTTCTCATGAACATCTTCTTCAGCAATCGGTTTCGTAAAACTTGGCCATCCGCAACCTGCGTCATATTTATCATTCGAGCAAAATAAAGGTTTACCTGAAACAATATCAACATAAATTCCTTCAGAAAACTCATCCCAATATTCATTCCGAAAAGCTGGCTCTGTTCCATTTTCTTGAGTAACTTGATATTGAATAGGAGTCAGTGTAGCTTTTAATTCCTCTTTTTTTTTCATAAGAATTATTCCTCCCAATTATTTTTTATGAATGCTTGTCTTCCTGATCCAACACGATAGGCATGATAGCGATCCGGATTTTTTTTATAGTAATCCTGATGATAGTCTTCTGCTGGATAAAAAGGCATCGCCGGCAGAATTTGAGTAGCGATCGGTTTTGAAAATTTATTGCTCTTTTCAAGTTTTTCTTTTGATTCCAAAGCGGCTTTAGCTTGATTTTCATTATGGAAAAAGATAGCTGTTCGATAAGATGAACCTCGATCGAAAAATTGGCCACCAGCGTCTGTTGGATCGATTTGTTGCCAAAATAATTCTAGTAGCTTTTCATACGAAAACACTTTCGGATCAAATGTAATTTGTACAGCTTCAAAGTGGCCTGTCGTATCTGAACAAACTTCTTCATAGGTAGGGTTTTCGGTATGACCACCTGTATAACCCGAAACAATTTTTTGAATCCCTGGCTCTTGATCAAAGGGCTTAACCATACACCAAAAGCACCCACCGGCGAATTCAGCTATTTCATATTGATTTTCCATTGTGATCCCCCTCATTCCATCGCTGACTTTCTACACCATAAAACCAAACTAATTTTCTTCCTATTAGCTACAGGCTTTAATAGTTAAATTGTACCTTTAAATCACTTTTTCGTAAAAAAATTTGCTTATTCATCTGCTAACTATGTCCGCTTGCGTGTTTGCATCGTTCGTTTTTTCCACTTTTGCTTTTCTAATGATTGGAGGTGTTTACTCGCTTTTCGATTACTATATTCTAATTCTTTTTGCAGCTTTAAATAACTTTGAAATCTCTCTTGGGATAAATGATTTTGCGATAGCGCTTCTCTTATAGCACAGCCCGGTTCATCATGATGTTGACAGTTTCTGAATTTGCACTCAGAGAAGAGTGATTCAATATCAGAAAATTGGTTTGAAAGACCTTTTTCACCTTGCCAAAGCTGCATTTCACGCATGCCTGGAGTATCAATGACATAACTACCATTTTGAAGTTCAAATAATTCACGATGAGTCGTCGTGTGTTTTCCTTTTGCATCGTCTTCTCTTACCTCTTTAACTAATTGGATATTTTCTTGGATAAGAGCATTAATCAGTGTCGATTTCCCTACTCCTGATGATCCAACAAATGCGATCGTCTTCTCTTCTAAAAGGAAAGACTGAATCTTTTCAATTCCTTCGTTCATAATGCTGCTCAAAACAATGATAGGAATTCCCATAGCAACGGTTTCTGCTTGTTCAATAAAGATTTCCGGATTTAAGCATATATCTGCTTTGCTTAAAATAATGAGTGGATTCGCACCGCTTTCCCAAGCCATTAACAAATACCGTTCCAACCTTCTTGCATTAAATTCTTCATTCATCGATGAGACAATTCCGAGGTAATCTATATTGGTTGCAATAATTTGTTCTTCGGATTCTTCTCCAGCCATCATTCTCGAAAATTTACTGGTTCGAGGTAATACCTGGGTAATTTGCCCCCTGCTATTATCTGATTGCCGCCATAGTACCCAATCACCGACCGCTGGAAAATCTTCTCTTTTTGTCGCAGAGAATCTTATTTTACCTGTACACTCACACAAATACATCTTTTTCTCGAACATCACTTTGTATATACCTTTATATTCAGCAGCGACTCTTCCTTTAAAAACTGCTTCATCTTCGTTCATTTTAATATTTTTTTGCAAAACAAAAATCCTCCTTAGAATGTGAAAATTATTTAAGTATGCATTTGCATCTCCAAATAATTTCATCATAATAAAGAGGATTGCTCACAAAAGTTGTGTATACAATTTCTTAAGCGATTGAAATGGTTATATGGCGGAGATGCAAATATAAGATTGTATGGTTTATAAAGCTCGTTAAACTTTTCATTATGCATCCCTCGCTCTCATTCGTAATTATCTTTATTATCATTTAATTCAGTCAATAAAGCAAGACTTATTTTTCTTCAGTTGGCACAAACAGGGTGAAATTGATATCATCCTTAGGTAAATTAAATCGATTTACCCTCACTTTTAAATTACTCTTCAATTTAATATTTGTGACAGAAACATAGATTAATTCTTGATCAGGTTGAATCGTCACCCAGCTCGGTAAATCATATGCATCACGAATAAATTTCATTATATATGAGACCGGTAGGGAAACAACGCCCAATGAAATCGATTTCTGCTTCAGAATAAGATCCCCATTTTCAAGTGCTTTTGGTTCAAAATGCATTTCGAAAGGTAATTCTTGTGTAAAAACCGGGATGCCACCTTTCAAAACAACATCTTTATCCATAAATACTTTGTATTCCATTTTACTTTTAAACTCTTTTTCTTTGTAATACTCAATTAATTGATTTAGATCTTTCTTGGAAGTCTTCACTTCAAATTTAGCATTCTCTTTTCCCATAGCAACCGTTTCTGGAACTACTAAATCTTCTTTCGGCTTTACAAATAGAAAGGCAATGGCTACTATTGCTGCCAAAATTAAAACCAATAATGTAAAAAAACCAAATTTCCACTTGTTTTTCAATCTATTTTCCCCTCTCTATGGTTTAAAACGATTCGCTGTTAAACTATCCAGGTGTAAAATTGTCTCTTGATAAACACGGTCAGCCATTTTTTTGTACCCTGCATCATTAGGATGGAAATGGTCTTTATAAAAAATGTTTTGTGTTTCATCTGCAAATAAATCATTAATTGAAACAAATAATGATGGTTGGACTCTAGCAATCGCGCGTTGTTCAATTAAATTCCAATTTTGTACAATTTGATTTAATTCGGTTACTTCAGGAAACAAAGCTAGAAATGGATTATAAATGCCCATCAATACGATTCCTGCATTTGGCTGCAATGATCGTATTTGGGAAAGTAGTTTTGAGAGCCTAATTTCAAATTTAGGTTGCTCTTCATTGAAGGATTCCATATTTAAATTCGAAATATTTCCTTTAAACACTTTCATTACATCGTTTCCGCCGACCGTTAAAAAAACTAAATCAGATTTTTTTATAGATTCTTGAATTTCAGGTGTTTGCAATCTTTCTACAATCTGATCACTTCTGTTCCCTCTTACCCCATAATTATAAACTTTAACCGACTTAACTGATTCTAACAATTCTAATTTATTACTTAAATATGAAAGGTATCCACCAGATTTTGTGCTATCTCCTACTCCTTGTGTGAGTGAATCTCCAATCGCAGTAATCGTCAGATCTTTTGGTAAATCTGGCATTTTTAAAACTTCTGAAGATTTATTTTGTTTTTTTGTAGATTGGTTCTCATTCGACTTCGTTTGGCTGGATGAGCAGCCAGAAATAAATAGAAGAAAGACACAAAAGATTAAAGGCAATCTTTTCATTCACACTACCCCCAATGTATTAAACATAGATTATCTCTAATTTGTTTCCAAATAACTAAAAAATAGAGCCAAAAATCGGCTCTACTTTACTCATGAGTATAATACATTAATCCGATAGCACCTGGACCTGTATGAATACTTACAACCGATGTTGTTGACATTATATCAATATGATCAAAATGATATTCAGCTTTTAAAGCCTCACTTATCTTTTTTGCTAGAGGTAACGCGTCCGCATGAGCGATCCCAATACGGGCAATTTTCTTATCTTGTAAGTCCTTTCTAACTTGAGCCACTAAAAATTTTATAGCTTGAGAATGACTTCTAACTTTCGTAACCGGGGTGTATACCCCATTTTCAAGAGAAGCAATCGGCTTAATATTCAATAAAGTGCCGATCATCCCCCTCCCCTTTCCTATTCTTCCACCTTTAATTAAGTTTTCTAAGGTGTCTACAACCACATATAGGAAAGCTCTTGATTTCATTTTGTGAATCTCTTTCACAATTTCATCGATTGGTACATTTTGTTGAGCCATCTCAGCAGCTCTTTCTACAAAATACCCTAATAAAATTGAAATAAAGCCAGAGTTGATGACTTCTATTTTCGTATCCGATAATTCAGCGGCAGTACAAGCAGAATGGTATGTCCCACTCATTCCTTCAGTCATATGAATCGAAATGATTGTATGTCCTTCTTTCCCAATCGAATCATACACCTCCAAGAAAGAACCAACGGATGGTTGAGAACTTTTAGGTATTTCATTTGCTGCTTTCATTTTAACCATAAACTCTTCGTTTGTGATATTTACACCGTCATGATAAGTCTTTCCGTCAATCACTAATGACAAAGGAACCACATGAATATTTAGTTGATCTATTCGCTCAGGTTGAATTCCAGCCGTAGAGTCCGTTACTATTCGTATGGACATAAGTTCACTCCTCAAATTCTTAATGAAAAGAGTCATTTTTTATGATTGTTGATATCTCTTTTAAAATGAACAGCTTAAATTGTGCTCATCCAATTGAGTATACCTTATTTACTTGTCCTTGTATTGTTAAAATACAAATCACTTTCATGAATATTTATTAAGATGTACCTGTTTGCAACATTCCTACCAAAAGCATATGATAAATGAATACAGTTCGCTTAGAAATTCCATGCATTTTTATCGATTAAATCACACTTGGACGGGGGTTAAATATTGAATGAAGAAACGTATAATTGGAAAGAAGAGATAGCAAACGCAATTACTCATGGACTCGGATTCTTGTTAAGTATACCCGCTTTCGTCATGTTAATTTTACAGGCAGTTGACAAACATTCTGCTTGGTATCTTGTTACATTCACCATTTTTGGTGCCTCCACTATCCTTCTCTATCTGTGTTCAACTTTACTTCATAGTTTCAAACCGTCCAAAGCAAGACGCATCTTTGCTATTATGGATCATTCTGCTATTTATTTATTAATAGCAGGTACTTATACACCTTTAATGCTTATAAGTATGCGCGGAACGATGGGGTGGACTATTTTTTCCGTTATTTGGATATTAGCTATAATAGGGATTGTGTTCAAATGCTTTTTTATTAATCGTTTTAAACTTCTTTCAACTTTTTTTTATGTGCTCATGGGATGGTTAATCATGATTGTGATACAACCACTTCATCATCAAATAAGCGGGAGCGGCTTTACTTTTTTATTTGTTGGTGGCCTTTTTTATACGATTGGTGCGGTTTTTTATTCCTGGAATAAACTTCCTTATAATCATGCAATATGGCACCTTTTTGTTATGGCCGGGAGCACATTTATGTTTATCTGTATTTACCAATATGTTTAATCGCTCGCAACTGGACTGTCCTAATAGTCATTTTGATGGACTCTTCATAGTTAAATAAACCTCTTTTAAATCACTGCTGATTTCCGTTCATGGCTTATTGAGACTCTTATTCGATAGCTCTAACAGTGCCCTAGCTCACATAGGCGATGTTTATGTGTATACCAAAAATATCGAATAATATAGATTGTACTAAGCATGCTTGCATTTAGTATTTGTTTGTGATTTCAAATGAAAAAAGAGAGACTGTCCTAAAGTCATTTTAATGAACGATAAGGGCAGGCTCTCTTTTTTATATGAATGAATCGCACGGTTGATTGCCATTACAGGCAATCCATCCCGAACGATTTACTTTATTTTGGGAACTTTTTAGACATAACCTCTTTGTGTTTAAATGATGAAAGATCAGTCATTCTCTTTTTTTATCGTAGACTTGGAACCGATAATCCAAAGGGTTCTTCTCATTTTTTTCTCCCACCGTTTCTTCTACAAGTGTCCACTTCGTTTCATCCCATTCAGGAAAATAAGTATCACCTAAAAATGCTTGTTCAATTTTCGTTATATACAAACGATCCACAATTGGTAATGCAAATTCAAATAAACTTCTTCCACCAATCAAAAAGATTTCGGATCCTTCGTGATTTTCGATCCAATTTTTTATTTCGTCAAATGAATGGACGATGATCACATCTTCAGCATGAAAATCATGGTTACTAGTTAGCACCATATTTTCTCTCTGTTTAAGCGGTCCACTCATTGATTCAAATGTTTTTCTACCCATAATCACCGTTTTACCTAGCGTTTTCGATTTAAAATACTTTAGATCGTTTGGCAATTTCCATGGCAATTTATTTTTGTAACCAATTACTTGATTTCGATCGTATGCAACGATGATAGATAGCATCCTTGAACACTCCTCTCATTATTAAACCCTAGACTGCAATTGGTGCGCTTATTGTAGGGTGAGGTTGATAACCTTCAATTTTAATCTCTTCCACGTCAATATCAAAGATTGATTTCTCTTCGGTTAAGATATTTAGCTTCGGTAATGAACGCATCTCTCTAGATAACTGTTCTTCTACTTGGGTTACATGGTTTAAATAGACGTGTGCATCTCCTAAAGTATGGACAAACTCACCAACTTCTAATCCACATTCGTTTGCAATTAAATGAGTCAATAACGCATAACTCGCAATATTAAATGGAACACCTAAAAAGACATCTGCACTCCTTTGATATAAATGGCAAGAAAGTTTATTCTCTGCCACATAAAATTGAAATAGAGTATGACAAGGTGGTAAAGCCATATTAGAAGGCACATCCTCCGGATTCCATGCTGTTACCATCATTCTTCGAGAGTCAGGCTGTTCCTTAATCAGTTGGATAACATCCTTTAACTGATCAATCGTAGTTCCTTGAGAAGTCTGCCAAGACCGCCATTGCTTCCCATAAACATTTCCTAAATCGCCATATGTATTAGCGAAAGAATCATCAGCTAGTATCCGCTCAACAAAAAGTTCCATCTGTTCCTTATACTTTTTTGAAAACGCAGGGTCAGACAACGAGCGACGACCAAAATCAGTCATATCTGGCCCGTTGTATTCTTCACTTTCAATCCAGCGTTTAAAAGCCCACTCGTTCCATATATGATTGCCATGTTGTAATAAATATCGGATGTTTGTATCTCCTTTAATAAACCATAATAGCTCACTTACAATCAGTTTAAAAGGGACGCGTTTAGTCGTTAATAGAGGGAATCCTTCCTCTAAATTAAATCTCATTTGATAACCAAATAGAGACTTTGTTCCAGTGCCAGTTCGATCTGTCTTTACCATTCCAGTGTTTAATACATTTTGACAAAGATTCAAATACTGCTGTTCATTTTGACTCAAGTGATCCCCTCATTTCATATTTTCACTATGTAAAAGATCTAGCTAAATTCTAACCTATTTTCATGATTCAACAAAACTTCTTTGCTCATTCTTGTAACAAAGCGAACAATAACATGAAAGAAAAGCCTCATCAAATCTATCTTTGATGAGGCTTTTCAGTCGAAGTTTCGTTAATGATTATACTTTCTGTTTCGATTCTTTACCTTTTTTAATGTAGTGGATAACAAATGTAAGTCCAATAGCTAGGAAAATGAATAAAAAGAAAAGGATATGATCAATTTCAATATGAAAAACGCTTAAAAGCATTTTAACAGCAATAAAAAGGATGATAATATAAGCGGTAGTTTCTAATTCTGGTACTTTGTCAATCAGTTTAATAAATATTCCAGCAATTCCTCGCATCATAAGGACTCCGAGCATTCCTCCAACTAAAAGGACCCATACCATATTACTGACGCCGAATGCTGCTAGGACACTGTCCACTGAAAATGCAATATCCATCAATTCAACCGCTACTACCGTACCCCAAAAAACGCCAAAAATACGGATTAAAATTCCGCCTTTACTCATTCCTTGTTCTTCTTCATCATCAGTCTCTTTTTGTTTATCAATAAAGTATTTAATAGCAAGCCACGCTAAATAGGCTGCACCTATTACCTTCACAAACCAAAGCTTAATTAGATAAACACCGATACCGATTGCGATAAATCGAAAAGCATACGCTCCTAGTAAACCATAAAAAAGTGCTTTTTTCCTCTTATTCTCTGGTAAATGACGTACCATGACAGCAAGTACGAGTGCATTATCAGCGGAAAGCAGACCTTCCAGTATAACTAAAGATCCAATCAGTCCCCAACTTACAGGATCTGTTAAAACTTGCCCCCACATTTCCCAGTCGAAAAACTGGGCATATGTATGGAAAATCCCACTTAAAATATCTTGCATTCAATTCTTCCTCCTCTTCCCCCATAAAACAAAGAAAATCTATATTGTTCTATTTTTTCACATTTGTCTATAAATTTCAAGACAAGTCCTCTCTTGTTCCCCATTTTGGCGGGGTATTTTTACTCCAATATATAGTACCCAGTTCTTGATGAGATTCAAAATTATCGGAATCATCATGATAATGAAAAGCAAATAAATATCCTTCTTTAGGAGGATGTTCTGTTCTAACATGAAAACGAAAGATTTCATTACCATTTGTACCGCTAACTAAATGGAATATTTTTTCGCTCCTGTTATTTCTAGGAAGAGAGGAAACTTTCATCTTTTGAAGTTCTGGAACCGAGTAACTGACAATCTTTTTTTCTAAAGTCTTCTTTAATTCAGGTATGACTAATTCATTAAACTCTTTTCCAATGATTGGACCGATTTTATCACCAAGCTTTAAAGACGATTGATGTTCAATTTGAACAAAAAGATTCTTCAACCACTTTTCTCGGCTAAATTGTTCATCTTCTTCAAGGTCTTGCCTAGAAAAAGAATCAACAGAACTTTCATTTCTTGATTTCGTAGATAGGGTGGATGAATCATTCCAATATGGGTGTGAAGGCGTTATGACCCCAAATGTACAGATGGCTATCAAGATTACAATCGACTTTTTAATCCATTGGTACAAATCGTCCGCCTCCTTCACTCATTAAAATCTTTCCAATGTTTACTAGCCACTTATTATTTTATCATAATGTACGAACAAAGTAAGATCAATTAAGAAAAAACGATTATTCTCTTCAAAATAAAAAAAAATCGGGTATAATAAAATAGACATGCTTGTTAAAGGAGGGTGCTTTATGACAACTTCTATCATGATTTATATTGGCCTTATTTTATTGTTAGGGTATTTCATCTCACTTTGTATTACAGACTGACGTTTCGCTTTTGCGAAGCGTTTTTTTTTAGGTTACTGAAATAGTTCTTTTGGAACATTCATGCGAGTATGGAACAATTTCGTTTCAGGAAGATGATTCCGCAGGCACGGCTTCAATCTCCTCGTCACTGCGTTCCTGCGGGGGTTTATGCTCAATCTAATCCCGCATGAGTCCCGTCTGCCACTTCAACCGAATAAAATGTTCGACTTTTAAGAGCAGATTTTTCACAGGACCCAGAACGCGTCGCTTCCACTTTTCGGATTGTCT
>CAVSKA010000014.1:0-20479 GCA_963728315.1 uncultured Caryophanales bacterium | reverse complement strand
GGAAATCCCAAGCTTTTTGTTTTGAATGTGGTGTTCTTATTCAATTAAAGCCTCCTTTAACGGAAGATAATATCCCGATTATTGGTAAAATCACTGTGAAGTTGTAAGTTGAAGCTTCTCAAGAATATTAGCCTCTTTTAACTCTTTTAAAGAAACTAAACTCAACTTTGATCCCATTCCATTTGGTCCATCAACATAATTTATGTTTACAACTTTTTTAATAACTGTCACTTTTTCTGTATCATCTACAACAGTCGTTACACCTTTACTAAATACCATCAATTCACCCAGTGTGCCAAACCTCTCCTGAACGTCTTTTGGCTGATTTCTCGGGTCGAAAACCACTTCCAATCTATATCTTTTCCCTTCATCAGGTCTTGAAACAAAGATTGACTCCATCTTTCCGTCCTTTCTAATTTTAGAAGTACCGGATGAAGATACCTTATTTTGTGGTTCTACAGCATAATCTTCAAATTTTAGGGTGTCTACGTCATCTTGGTATGGCTTAAGATGAAATTCTAAGGTTGCTCCAACAGGTAAATTTGACTCAGAGCGAATTAGCAGCTTATTCCTATACAGCTGCACCTTTGTATCAAGGGTTATTTCTTTGTCTGTGTTATGTTCGAATTTTTCATCTTTACTTTCTTCAACCCATACCACTCGACACCCATTTAGCAGAGGTATAACACATAAAATAAAGATAACCAGTTTAAGCCGCCTAAATAACAATTCTTCACCTCAACTTTAAGGATTTTTTCCTTTGTACACATCTCAATTCTATCAATAATCATATCATATTTTATTGAATTTTCTGTAAAATAATGTTATTCAATTAACCTGTCCGTTAATTGAATAACTGAATTTTCATACTATTTAAATATATTTTACCATATAGTGTTATAAATCCTTGAGTTTTATCGAAACGAACTAAAAGCGCATATTAAATAACAAGTAAAATAGCACCCTAATTCGCACGATGACAATATCCATTGTGAATATATTATTTCGGGTGCTATATTCTATGCTATTTTGTTGTTATTTTCTTTTGAAATGTTGATATATCAATGAAAAAATCCCTACTATTTACTGTGCTAAAAAGTAAGCGAATTCCTATGCTATTTACAATGTTTCTCCATGAAAACGGAACTACTTAAAATTAAAATAGGACTTTTTTGCTTTTCTATTCCTACCGCCATTCGATTGGTGGCATGGACAAAACGAAAAGGTAGAAAACCCTTTCCCATTCTTTTGGCCACGAACACTTTGAAGAAACACTATCGAATGGATTTGTTACTTTTGCTAAATGTAACTCTGCTTTTCCAACCGAGTCAACAAAAGTATGACCGTTGCAAACTACTTTAACAGCGGAAGAAGGGTTTTATGACGCGATCTACACTCTGTACCAGCTAGATGGGTTTCAATTATTACTTTTGTATTAGTCCTCTCGGGCAATCCTTGGACAGACTTTTTTGGAGATGAAATTATTCAGCTAATTGAAACTAAGACACCCATTAGATCTCCATAGGGAACGTATCCGAGGAAGCTGAAACTATAATCGACTCTAGGGAATAAAGATGTTACGCAACGTACGAATACACCGTGGGCAATTGAAAAAGTCCAATACCTGAGTCTACATAAAAACACTTCACCACTGTCGATTGCATAGAAAATGTCATTCAAATTGCTAAAAATCACAATGTTCCAAGCGGGTATGATCTTAATTTCGCAGTAGGTCCACCAGGTATATACTTTGTTTTGCGTTTCCACCAGTTCCTACGCAGCAAGTCACGTTACACATCGACCAATATTCAAGAAAAAAATTAACAATTTTAGATTCAAAGACTTTGGGATTGTCGGTAAAATTGTATCGATTAGCGTAACTGTTACGAAGTACGTTTTTTTGAATAACTATTACAATTTTTCTATTAATTTAATTGGTGTTTCTGGTGGATTGAAATAGGTGTCAATACGTTGTTCCGTAACAAAAACAATCGAAAAAATTAAAGAACAAACAAAAGTTAATGCAAACAGTTTTAATGGTTTTATTTTCATTTTTTCACCTTTTTTTCACCTATCTTTTTTACTCTTAAATTTGCATATACTAGACTGATAACACAATGATAAAATGACAAATAATACTATACTTGTAATTTTATATTATAAAAAGGTAGGTGTTTTATATGAAATTAGATGATAAAAAGAAAAAGATACAATTAAAGTATAGAGAAGAAATGCATCGAAAAAGTAAAGGAGCTTATAAAGAATCATTTATAGTTGTCATGATCATTTTTTTGTTGTTTGTGCTTAACTCTTGTATTAAATCCTTCTAACCCACGTCTTTAGTAGCGGAATATTAGATTGAGTTGTGAAATCAGCTGACTTTGAAATTAACTTTTGAATAATGGTGAATCCAATTCTGCGCACTATTAGCGGAAGAATCTAAATCTTATAATCCTTCCCCATTATTGTATTGACTTCCCTATTTCCAACCTAATTTCTTGGTGCTATGCGACTAGGAATTTCTTTCAATGGAATAAGGTTTAAAGATTCTTGATTGGAAACATCGGGACATCATTCGATATTCGTACACTTATAATACAACAAAAAAAACAAGCCTTACCTCGACAAGCAGAGGAAAGAATTGCTTTTTCAATTGAAAGAACACATATTTACTCGTGCTTTTGGTTACAGGCGCGCGACTCCTGCGGGAATAGCATGAGCCTTGAGAGCCCGCAGGGAGCACGCTTTTCGCGACAGAGGAGGCTCCAGCCATGCCCGCGGAAAGCGAGCGCTGGAACGAAAATCAACCTCTTCGTACATCGAGATCACTATTTTTTTCTGAAAAATAAATGGGAAAACTCTTGACTAATGGTAAGAAAGCATCCGCCTGCAACGAAATCTCTATACCATAGAAAAATGAGTAGACTTTTCAGTTGTCTCTCGGACATGAAAAGGGGACTTTCTATCTTCTTCTATGGAAGACTACCTAGTAAACTATTGTATAACTTGAGCATGACAAAACACATGCTTAATATCATGACAGACCATATTACTACTTCAAAAAAAATAACCCCTATTAATCCTTGAGTAGATAAAGACGGACTAATTTTATAAACGAAGTAAATAAAATAGACGATGGTTGTCAGAAAAAAAATCACGCCTAAACCTAATAGAAATTCAAGACTAATAATCGAAAGTCCGCTGCCAATAAAATAAACAATTGAACCTGAGCGGAGGGCTTTTAAAATATTTCCTTCTGCATCTTTTGAAAAGAACAGAAGAGCTAACTCATTAATTGTTTCTGCTATTAATTTTAAAGCAGCAAATAGCATGAAAAAGATAACAAACAAGACAATCAAGATTGCTAACTTCATTTCTACTTCGGTAATAAACTCCAGCATTCCATCGTATAACTTTATTCTTTTTAATCCTTTAACAACTAATCCTTCTGAATAAACCGAAAAAGACAGGCTGAATAGAATAATGGAAAGAAGAGGCAGGTACCCTGTTAAATATGTATTTTTCATTTTTTCTCTCCAAACGATTGACTTTGCTCTAATGGTCTCTTTAGCTTATAAACCTTTCTCATTTCAATTTTACTCCAAAATTTCGACATTTTCCATTCTTCCTCTTCAATTGATCAAGTCATTTCGCATTTGATGCGTACTTATCAAATGCATCGACAGTTTATTTACGTTATAATTCTTTTAAAGCTATAAGCGGATTTTAATCGTCATAATGATTCATAATGAAATACAGATTCACTTGTCGTAATCTCCCGTTTGAAGAGAATATCAATCAATAATGGGAAGGTGAAAATCGACAGACAATAGGTTCAACATATACATATAAAAACAATTGTTAATTGGAGGGATTTATTTGTCATTGCTCCACCTTGCCATTTTAGCGCCTTTTTTCATGGCTCTTTTAGTCCCTTTTGTGTTTAAAGGATTAAAAAACATGCACACTGGATGGTTTGTTTTATTCCTTCCTATTGTGCTCTTCATTTATTTCTTAACTTATTTACCGCTCACACGGAATCACATCGCTGTCCAAAAAACATTGGAGTGGATTCCTTCTCTAGGGATTAACTTTACAGCTTATTTAGATGGCCTCGGCTTAATGTTTGCTTTGTTAATCACAGGGATTGGTGCGTTGGTTATCCTGTACTCCATTTATTATTTAGACAAGAAAAAAGAGCAGCTTCACAATTTTTATGTCTATTTACTTCTTTTTATGGGTGGAATGCTCGGTATTGTGTTATCGGACAACATGATCGTCCTCTATACGTTTTGGGAAGTCACTTCATTTTCATCTTTCCTCTTGATTGGTTATTGGTATTTTAAACAGGCGTCAAGGGAAGGTGCTCAAAAGTCTTTATTGATTACCGTTCTTGGCGGTTTAGCCATGCTTGGTTCATTTATTCTCCTGTATATCATGACTGGGACCTTTAGTATTAGAGAAACCATTTCAGTTTCTGACAAACTGATTGAAAATCCGCTTTTCTTTTCTTCCATGATTTTGATTTTAATCGGTGCTTTTACAAAGTCTGCACAATTCCCCTTTTACATTTGGCTACCTGATGCAATGGAAGCTCCTACTCCGGTAAGTGCTTATTTACATTCAGCAACAATGGTTAAAGCGGGTATTTATCTTATTGCACGATTCACTCCCATTTTTTCTGACTCAGCATCGTGGGTATGGATCATTGGATTAATTGGGCTAATTACAATGTGTTGGGCCTCTTTCAATGCTTTAAAGCAAAATGATTTGAAAGGGATCTTAGCCTATTCTACAGTCAGTCAGCTCGGCCTTATTATTTCACTTTTGGGTGTTGGCGCTGCATCTATACATTATGAAGGGGTTAGAGATGATTTATATCCTGTTGCTATCTTTGCAGCACTCTTTCATCTATTGAATCATGCAACCTTTAAAGGCAGTTTATTTATGGTTGCAGGCATCATTGACCATGAGACAGGGACGAGAGATATACGAAAACTTGGCGGGCTGATGAGCCTTATGCCTGTTACCTTTACTGTTGCCTTATTTGGGACATTTTCGATGGCTGGAATTCCTCCATTTAATGGTTTTTTGAGTAAGGAAATGTTCTTTAGCGGGATGGTAAGTGTATTGGATTTCGACTTTTTTAGTTTTGGAACGTGGGGGATTCTCTTCCCTATCCTAGCTTGGTTAGGCAGTATCTTTACATTTATTTATAGTATTTTGTTATTCTTTAAAACGTTTACTGGAAAGCTTCAGTTAGAAAAATTGGATCGAAAACCTCATGAAGCACCAATCGGGATGCTGATTTCTCCAGTTATTCTTGGTCTATTAGTTGTCTTATTCGGTTTTTTCCCAAACATTCTTTCTTATAGCATTATTGAACCTGCTGCTTACTCCATTCTTCCATCCCTGCTTCAACAGGGAGAGAAATTTGAGCTTCATATCGAGTTATGGCATGGATTGAATATTGAGGTTTGGATGACCGTTGGAGTAATCGTACTAGGCATTGTCCTTTATAAACTTTTTCCAAAATGGAATTGGGTCTATTCTAAGTTTCCAAAACGTTTAACATTAAATTATTTTTTTAATTCTCTCTTATCTTATGGAGAAAAAGCGGCAAACTTCACAAACAAATGGTACATGACTGGTTTTATTCGTTCATACCTCGTCTATATTTTTGTTTTCTTTGTGGGCATCGTTGGTGCTACTCTATGGATTAAAGATGCTTTCAAAATGGATACAAGTAACTTAGCTCCTATCGGTGTATACGAAGTTGTACTTGCTTCGGTCATTTTGTTAGCGGGCTGTATGGTCCTCTTTGCAAAATCACGATTGACTTCGATTATTTCTTTGGGAGCCGTTGGTTACACCGTTTCTTTATTCTTTGTTTTATTTCGGGCACCCGATCTTGCCTTGACTCAGCTTGTCATTGAAACGATTTCTGTTGCATTATTTTTATTGTGTTTCTATCACTTGCCTCCTTTAAATAAGCACGAATCCCGCATTCGTTTCCGTTTAAACAATGCAGTCATCGCAATCGGTGTAGGTATGATCATCACACTCGTTTCCATTGCTTCTCATAGCACCAAATTGTTCAAATCTATTTCTTCTTATTACGTGAAAAATGTGTACAAAGAAGCGGGTGGAGAGAATATGGTCAACGTTATTCTAGTTGATTTCCGTGGATTTGATACATTGTTTGAAATTTGTGTACTAGCTATCGCTGCACTAGGGATATACGGGTTGATCAAATTAAGATTAACAAGGGGTGGTATCGATGAAAACGAATGATGTCATCTTACAAACAACAACGAATATTGTCTCTTTCATCATCATTTTGTTTTCCATTCATATTTTCTTTTCAGGTCATTACCATCCTGGTGGAGGATTTATCGGTGGTTTGCTCACGTCAGGTGCACTCGTCCTTTTACTGCTGGCTTACGACATCAAAACCGTTGCAAACATCTTACCAATCGATTACAAAATCTTAATAGGCATCGGTCTATTGTTCGCCGTAGGAACCTCTGCTGGATCCTTATTTTTCAATGTTCCCTTTTTAACACATGCATACAGTTATTTTGATTTACCTTTACTCGGGCACACTTCGTTACACACGGCTGTCCTCTTTGATACTGGAGTGTATCTTGTTGTCGTTGGTGTCACGATGACCATTATTCAAATGATTGGAGTGAGCGAATAGTGGAGATTTTAATGTCAATTGTCATTGGATTTTTATTTACAGTAGCCGTCTATCTTATGCTTTCAAAAAGTTTATTACGGATCATTATCGGAACTGGACTGCTGAGTCATGGTGTTAATTTGCTTGTTATTACGATGGGTGGATTAAAAAGAGGAGCTCCTCCTCTTTTAGGTGAACATGCCAAAAACTATGTGGATCCCTTACCTCAAGCGTTAATCTTAACGGCTATCGTCATCAGTTTCGGTGTTACTTCTTTATTTTTAGTTATGGCCTATCGTTCTTATCAAGAACTTGGCACAGATAATATGGATAGATTGAGAGGCAAAGAAGCTAATGATTAATTTGCCTATTCTTCCCATTCTTATCCCACTAGCAAGTGCTGTTATCATGATCATTGCTGGCAAATGGATTCGATTCCATCGTTGGTTTTCATTCCTATCTGGACTCGGCACGATTATATCTTCCTTAATACTCATTCAAAAGGTTCATTTGCACGGGATTCAAACAATCGAACTTGGCGGGTGGAAAGCCCCTTTTGGGATTGTACTCGTTTCGGACATGTTTTCTGCTCTACTAGTCACGACTTCATCCATCATTTTGTTTTGCATCGTTATCTACTCTTATAAAACAATTGGTCATGAAAGAGAAAAATATTATTACTATCCTTTTCTCCAATTCCTACTCGTTGGAGTAAACGGAGCATTTACAACAGGAGATATATTCAACTTATTTGTCTTTTTTGAAGTTATGCTCATGTCTTCTTATGTATTAATGGTATTGGGTGGTACTAAGATTCAGCTGCGTGAATCAATAAAGTACATCTTAGTGAATGTGATTTCATCTGGTCTGTTTGTCGTCACCGTTGCTTTTTTGTATTCAGTCGTCGGAACCCTTAATATGGCTGATATCTCTCGTAAGATTACCTTAGTAAACCAACCCGGTATATTGACTGTCATTGCTGTCCTATTTTTGATCGTATTTGGACTAAAGGCCGCTTTATTCCCACTGTTTATATGGATGCCTGGCTCTTACTATTCCACGCCAACTCCAGTATTAGCGCTTTTTGGTGCATTACTGACAAAGGTAGGTATTTATGCGATTACTCGAACGTATACGTTATTTTTCTATCACGATCAAGCTTATACACATGAACTTTTAGGGTTTTTAGCGCTATTATCAATCGTTGCAGGGATGATTGGCGCAATTGCCTATCAAGATATGAAAAAAATTGTTATTTACAATATCATCATCGCTGTCGGTATCATTTTATTTGGTGTCTCTACAATGACAGCCGACTCATTGAGTGGTTCAATCTTTTATCTGATTCACGATATGCTCATTAAAGCGAGTTTGTTCTTGCTCGTTGGCATTATTATTCAGATCACTGGATCGAGCAAACTGTCGAATGTTCAAGGATTAATTAAAGAGTATCCTTTACTAGCATGGATCTTCTTTATTGGTGCCCTCTCACTAGCCGGGGTCCCTCCTTTCAGTGGATTTGTAGGGAAACTGCTAATCGTACGGAGTGGATTCGAGAGCGGACAATATATTGGTGGAGGGATCGTCCTCTTTTCAAGTCTTGTTGTTTTGTATTCGATCATGAAAATTTTCATTAAAGGTTTTTGGGGTGAACCAAAATCGTACACGAATATGGATAAAGCCTCTGTTACAAAAATGCTCATTCCAGCTGGCATACTTATTGTATTCAGTATTTTTTATGGCGTTGGTTCTGAAACAATTTACCCTTATATTCATCAAGCCTCTGACGTGTTAATGAATCCAGATCTATATATTAAAGCAGTCTTAAAGGAGCAGTGAGAAAATGGCATTTCAAATACTACTGAATTTCTTTCTAGCCTTCCTATGGATGCTCATGCAAGTCTCATTCACTACTCCTACATTTGTCATTGGATATTTGTTAGGCATGTTTATCATCCTCTCTATGAGGCGCTTTTTCAAAACACGTTTTTATATGCATAGAGTATGGGCAGTCATCAAGTTATTCTTTCTATTTATGAAAGAGTTAATCATGGCAAACTATGAAGTAGTGAAAGTAGTCATTAAACCAAAATTAAATATTGAGCCTGGCATTTTTGCCTTGCCTATTGAATTAACAAGTAACTGGGAGATCACATTGCTTTCTAATTTAATCACGTTAACACCTGGTACATTCGTCATCGATGTTTCTGATGATAATAAAATTCTGTATGTTCATGCAATGGATGTTCCTGATGCAAAAGAAGCCATTGATTCAATAAAGAACTCATTTGAGAAAGCGATTATGGAGGTGAGCAGATAATGCTAGAACTAGTATTAAGGATCTCATTGCTCCTTGTTTCTTTTTCGATGCTCGGTTTTATTTATAGAGTGATTAAAGGTCCAAGCATTCCTGACCGTATCATTGCTTTAGATGCAATTGGAATCAACTTAGTCGCGATTGTTGCAATCGTTTCAATCTTATTAAAAACGAGCGCTTTCCTTGAAGTCATCCTGCTGTTAGGTATCCTTGCTTTTATTGGTACCGTTGCTTTCTCTAAATTTTTAGAGAAAGGAGAGATTATTGAACATGATCGAAATCGCTAAATTTTTCATTGGATTTTTCATTTTTTTCGGTTCACTTTTAACCGTAGTTGCTGCTATTGGTGTTATACGTCTCCCTGATGTCTATACACGGAATCATGCCGCTTCTAAGTCATCAACTCTTGCTATTATGAGCATTCTTCTAGGAACTTTCCTTTATTTTTACTTTATTGGAGGACACATTAATTCCAGATTGCTTCTAGGAATCGCCTTTATCTTCATGACTGGACCAGTCTCTGGTCACTTGATCAGTCGAGCAGCTTATAATACAGGAGTGAAAATGTGGGCAAAGAGTGGGCGAGACGATTTAAATGGACGAGGCAGTCATAACCGTAGTGAACATAAATAAGTATGAATCCTTGAGTCTACAAAAGGCACCCTATCTTGATTAATCGAGATAGGGTGCCTTTTTTAAATGGATTTGTTCAAATCTATTAGTCGATTTCCCTAACAGGTTATCCTAGGAGATTGAAGCCGTGCCCGCGGAACGCGTCTGCCTGAAACGAAAATCCACGGCTGATACGCGCATTGACGTTCCAACTAGTTTTCTTCAACGCCCTCGATTGCGATAAGAAAGCTCGGACCATCCACGGAAAGCTACCGCCTCGAACCGGAATCAACCAAACTATTTTTGTCTGGATCTTTAAAATGAAATTAAATCAGACCTTTCTTTTGAACTGTTACTGAATGCGAGTGGAAGGCAGCGACTCCTGCGGGAACAGCACGAGCTGAAAGCCCCACTTAGAAAGGATCACAGTCTAAGAGCGCAACATCCTGTTGCAACGACTGCGCTAAAACTTCCTGTTTGTCGGAGTAAATTGAAGCCGTGCCCGCGGAACGCGTCTGCCTGAAACGAAAATCCATGGCTGTTACGCGTATTGATGATCCAACAGAACATTTTCAGTGTCCTCTCTACAACCGAATTTTTTTGTTTCATAAACGACTGGTTGGTTCTTCGCGATACTAAACGATTTAAACTTCAACTCTTTAAGAGGACGAGAAAAATGTGATTAAACAATAAAGAATGGAACTTCGGTATAGGAATTTTCATTAATTCGATAACATTTTAAAATAGGTTCCTTATTTTTATAAGATAAGATCGCCATGAGAAGCTTCTTGTCCGGATGATGATAGATATCTTGTGTTGAAGGAATGGGGTTTGTAGTTGGGTGAGTATGAAAAATGGCTATTACTTCACTTTCTCTTTTGACTACTTCTGCTAAAGCGCAGTCTACTGCTTCTTGTTTCACGTGAAATGTATACGGTTTAGCAGAAGTGTTTTCTAATTCAATCCAATCTTTTATGAAAAATCCAGTCCCTATTAAAAAACCACATATTTCTAATGGGAACTTTTGACGACCAATGTCTACCATTTCTTTAAATAGTTTATGTTCAATAAAAAAACAATTTATACTCACGATCTCCCTCTGAAAAACGGAAACGTTCTCTTCTTTTTTTCATTCTCATCTAAAATAGAAGTTTTACCCTCTTCTATTTGTTCCTCTACCTCAGTAGTGATATCCGATATACTTGCCTTGTCTAATAATTCTTTTTGTAAAATTTGATCTTCTTTTGGATGTTTCTCTTTTAGCGCATTTTCTACATAAAAGTTGCTATTTCCAATAATGTTAGCAGTTGGAGTTGAAAGGAAATGAGGTTCATACGTATTTTTTTGAGGAATAAAAGGACTATGATTCATATTTTTTGATGTACTGACTTCTTTCTGAATAATCGCCTCAGCTTGCTGTAAAGATCGAAAAGTGAGGTCACGTTTTTCTGAACGCTCACCTTGATCGTACCCTACCAATGGATTAGATCGAAAGGGTTGATTTGATTTATTTCTTGGCTTAGGTATAAACGGTGATTTTTTTTCTGCTCTTGCTTCTTCTAATAATTGCGGTTGAGGATGTGTTTTTATTTCGTTTGTTTCTTGTGATTTCGTTTGTTTCGTTTGTTTTGGTGAAAAAGGAGAGTTACGTTGAGGTGTGGAAAGATTATCAGCGTTCGGTTCTTTTTCTATTTGTTGAGTCATTTGTACATCTTCTTCTTTGATTGGTTCTTTATTAGATTTTTGTTCGTACTCTAAGCTATTTGATGAAACACCTGTTAGTTCAAATTCGTGTTGTAATTCTGATCTATATTGTGTGTTAACTTCTCGTTCTAAGATTTGAGTATTATTTGGTAACGGTTCGTATTTTGATTTTTTTTTAAGTATTGGCTGCTGATTCTCCCTTTCTTCTAAATAAGTAGTATTTTCTATCACGTTAGGCTCGATCATAGTAGGTTGTTGTAACTCTTTTAAAATTTTTTCTATATCAGTGAGTTTTCCTTCCCAAATATCTTTCATGTATTCTGTTTCTAATCGCTGGGATTCGATTGATGATATAATATTTTCTTCCCTCATTTTACTTTTCACTAATTCTTCATTCTGTTTCTTGATTTCATTCAATTGTTCATCTTTTAATTCAATCATTTTTTCTACTCTTTGATCCTTTTCTTTCATTTGTTCTTCGTTTGATTCAAGCAGTTTCTCTAGCTTTTGTATGATTTCATTTTGTTTTTTGGTTTCATTTAACTGTTCTTCTTTAAATATAAGCATTTTTTCTACTCTTTGATCCTTTTCTTTCATTTGTTCCTCGTTTGATTCAAGCAGTTTCTCTAACTTTTGTATGATTTCATTTTGTTCCTTGATTTCATTCAACTGTTCTTCTTTTAGTTCAATCATTTTTTCTAGCTTTTGTTCCGTTTCTTTCATTTGTTCTTCTTTTGATTCTAGCAGTTTCTCCAGCTTTTGTATGATTTCATTTTGTTTTTTGGTTTCATTTAACTGTTCTTCTTTAAATATAAGCATTTTTTCTACTCTTTGATCCTTTTCTTTCATTTGTTCTTCTTTTGATTCAAGCAGTTTCTCCAGCTTTTGTATGATTTCATTTTGTTTTTTGGTTTCATTTAACTGTTCTTCTTTAAATATAAGCATTTTTTCTACTCTTTGATCCTTTTCTTTCACTTGTTCCTCTTTTGATTCAAGCAGTTTCTCTAACTTTTGTATGATTTCATTTTGTTTTTTGATTTCATTCAGTTGTTCATCTTTTAATTCAAGCATTTTTTCTAGCCTTTGATCCTTTTCTTTCATTTGTTCTTCTTTTGATTCAAGCAGTTTTTCCAGCTTTTGTATGATTTCATTCAATTGTTCATCTTTTAATTCAATCATTTTTTCTACTCTTTGATCCTTTTCTTTCATTTGTTCCTCTTTTGATTCAAGCAGTTTCTCTAGCTTTTGTATGATTTCATTTTGTTTTTTGATTTCATTCAGTTGTTCTTCTTTAAGTAGATTAGTTTTCTCCAGACTTTCACTCATCTCTCTTTGCTTTTCATATTCAGCTTCGTAATCAGCCTCTTTTAAATTTCGTACGACCTTTTTATATTTTGACAATTCTTTTTTTAACTTTTCTAATTCATATTCTCTGTGGCTCATACTTACACCCCGTTTATCAAGTTCATTATTATTTAATTTATGTTCTTATTAAATAAAAGTGTGGATTCATCTATTTTTCAGAAACTCCACTATCGTCCCTATCAAACTTGTACAACACTACATATGTTAAGAGGGTAAGACAAAATAAAATTTGAAAGGTGAATGATCAATGGAAGCAAGTAAAATTAGTGGTGGCCAAGAATTACTTTGCGTAAATGTGAGCAAAGTATATGACTGGATCACCAATCAAGCCACCGTCAATCTAGTTGGCATTGGCTTAACTTTCCCTGTTGGTGCTACTGACCCATGTGCTGCAGGAAACACAATTACCGATGTTTTGTGTGATTTAACTGTCGTTTCTGTCAGTGAAATTGGAGCACGTGTCGAACGAATTTTTGTTATTGATGGAGCAGAAGTAACACTTGAGCGCGTAACAGTCTTAAAAACATTAAGTATTACGGTCACAGTGTCTGGTTTGACTGCTGCTGGTGTTCCATTCGTTGTAACGAGTGTAGCCATCCCATCAACAATTACTGAATCCTTCTTCTTGTGTGCTCCAGAAGGCACAGAAGTTATTGTTTCAGTATCCGACGTAGAGTGCGCTGTTAGTGGCTCATGTATTGCTGGCGTATTCACAGCTGATATTTCCGCTATCCTATGCCAAAGCATTCAAGTAACTGCAGACGTAACAATTGAGCTTACTGCAGACTTCTGTCAGCCAAGAGACAACATTATCTCTTCTTGTCCTGCACCAGTTATCCCGCCACAATGTCCTACTATATTCCCTCCTATGGGAGCATAGTAAACAAGTCTATTATTCAAAAAAAGGCTTCGAAATTCGAAGCCTTTTTTTGATGCAAAAATAACCTATGAACATGATTTACATCATCGCTCTCCATCTAGAAATAGTCTAGCTCTATGTCTTGAATGATAGCTCTTTTCTACTACCATTTATTATTCGTATAATTTTTTTTCTACTTCATCCTTCTCGCTGTAAATCGTTAAGATCCCTTCATGTTCATTTACATATTTTTTTGCAGATTCAAGTAGTTTTTGTTTCGTATTTTCTATTAAAATTGCCCGATCACCATTTTCTTTTAACAGTTGCCAGCCTTTTTCATGTCGAATGATTTTGTAGCACGGGCGGTCATCATTTTCTTTCTCATCATACATTTTTTCTGCTCGATCAGTCGCAATGGCAATTGCACGTCCTTCTTCATATCCTTCATTTAATAAAGCGTTCGCGATTTCAATCGCTTTATTTCGGGTTGCAGACGCTAAGTTTTTCATAGAAACAGGGTAGTTTTGTTTAGACCAAGGCATGAACAACATCCTCTCAATCAAGTATTTGCTCTTTTTTCCCGATCTTACATGACCTTAAACTTCGTTTCTTTTAGGTACGATCGACACGGTACATCGAGATACACAAATTAATCTTTCTTCTTCGTCTGCGATTTTAATATCCCAAACCATTGTACTTTTCCCTCTATGTAATAAAGTCGCAGTAGCAGTAACAATCCCTTCACGTTTTGCACGAATATGGTTCGCATTAATTTCAAGCCCAAAGCATATTTCCTTTTCTTGATCAATTTGAGCAACGGACCCCACGCTTGCAACTGTTTCAGCTAAAGCGACAGATGCGCCACCATGTAGATAACCGAATGGCTGCCTTGTATTTTCATTTACAGGCATTGTTGCAACGACTTTATCTTTTTCAATTTGAACCATCTCTATTCCTAATGCTTTAATTAAGGTATTTTTGTATTCCATTACAATCCCTCACTTCATTATTTTTCAGAAAATTTAACTTCTTTATTATTATAAACGATTTTTATGTAGGAGGTAGGATGTTTCATTCACTTTAACACAATGCTTGTCTAACTGTGATGAACAGTTATCACTTGTTCCGGTCCAAAAATGGAGTGAAGAATGTTTTTTAATAGAAGCTGACCCAAAGGATCAGCTTTTATTATTAATAATAAGGATAATAGGGTTGTTGATATGGATACGGATACGGATATGGATAAGCGTAAGGGTATCCACCGTAATAAGGGTATGGCCGCGGTCCTAATAAAGCCCCACCAACCAGTCCTCCAAGTAGACCTCCCACAAACGGTGCACCTATAAATGGACGACCGATACCTCCAAAGCCAAAGCCCGGTCTACCTATACCTCCAAAGCCAAAGCCTGGTCTACCTATACCACCAAAGCCAAAACCTGGTCTACCTATACCACCAAAGCCGCCGATTGGTCTTCGATAATCATTCATCGTCTAGCCCCTCCTCTTTTGCTGTACATTATTTTATATGCATAGAAAGGTCGAGAAGAGTGGGCAAAGCCTAGTCATCAAACGAAAACCGTTGTTCTTTAAAAGGATCTCCATAATGATGATAGCCTCCTTTCTCCCAAAATCCCAGACGATCTTCCGCTGTAAACTCAATCCCTCTAAGCCATTTTGCACTTTTCCAAAAGTAAAGGTGGGGAATGACTGCACGTAAAGGATACCCGTGTTCCGGGCTCAGCTTTGTTCCTTCAAAAGAGTGGGCGAGAATCGTTGTTTCTTTCAAAAAATCAGTCAAAGGTAGATTGGAACTCCATCCTTCTTCGGCATGAAGAATAACGTATTGTACTTGTTCTTGGAGATGAATCTTTTTCAGTAATGCGTTCGTTTTTATTCCAGTCCATGTATTATCTAGTTTTGACCATCCAGTTACACAATGAATATCATTTTGCACATCCGCTTGATCCATTGCCATCAGCTCATCAAATGTAAAGGATTTCTCTTGTTCTACTAATCCAAAAATGCGCAAATTCCAGTTTTCTAAATTCTTATACATTGGAATATTCCCTGCATGCAATACAGGGAAAGTGGTGGTGACATTTTGATTAGGTGGAACTCTTTTATCTGAATTTTGTTTTTTTTCTTTTCCAAAATACAATCGGTTCACTCCTATTAAAGAAAGATGGAAATATCGCATAAAATCTTGATAAATAAAAAGAATCTCTTCTTTTAAAAAAATCCTTATCTAACATTTTTTTGTTAGATAAGGATTTTAAATAAAATGAATTTCCATTATTTGATTGGTTCGAATCGCTCCACTACTAGGGCGAGCGTACGAGCCATGACGCCAGTTGGCCCAGATGGACCTAAGTCATACTCTTTAGAAGTAACCGCCGTACCAGCAATGTCTAAATGAACCCAAGGTGTTCCTTCAGCAAATTCACCTACAAAAGCGCCACCCATAATCGCATGGCCTTCTCGACCTGGTGAGTTGTTTAAATCGGCTAGTTGGCTTCCTCTTACTCGCGCTTTATCTTTCTCCGTATAAGGAAGTCTCCAAATAAATTCTCCTGCCTCATAAGAAGCCTCTAAAACCTGTTCAAAAAATTCTTCATGGTTTGTTAAAGCACCCGTTTTATCCAATCCTAATGCAACGATGACACCACCTGTTAAAGTAGCAACATCAATTAAATAGTTCGCACCATGCTGTTTGGCATATGTCATTGCGTCTGCTAAAACGAGTCTTCCTTCAGCATCCGTATTGAGCACTTCTATTGTCTTTCCACTCATAGAAGTAATGACGTCATCTGGTTTGAAAGCATCCGCACTCACCATATTGTCCGTCGAAGGAATGACTGCAATGACATTTTGTTCTGGTTTTAGCTGGCCAATGATCTCCATTGCGCCTAAAACAGCAGCAGCACCACCCATATCTGTTTTCATGCCTACAATCCCATCTTTTGTTTTAAGAGAATATCCACCAGTATCAAATGTAATTCCTTTACCTACAAGACCGATTACATCTGACCAATCTTCTTTACCTTGATATTTAAGGACGATCATTTTTGGCGCTTCTGTTGAACCTTGGTTCACAGCTAAAAATGCACCCATTCCTAATTTTTCAATTTCTTCTTTATCTAAAATTTCAGATTCGAAATCGTATTTCTCAGCCAATTCAATTGCATGTTCAGCCATAGCAGTAGGCGTCAGTATATTAGCAGGCAGATGAACGAGACTTCTTGCAGAGTTTACTCCACTTCCATAAACCGTACCTACATGAACAGCTGCTTTGATTTCTTCCTCATCTCGAGATGTAAATGCAGTTACTTTTTCAATTAGATGATTCGGTTTGTTACCATCATTTTTATAATTTGTAAAGGTAAAGGATGACATTACAAATGCCTCACCAAGAGCGTGAGAAACGTCTAAACCATCGTCTTCATTTGGAATAAGAGAGTCTAATAATATTCCTACTTTTTTGTACCCTAATTCATTTACTTTCTTCGCAACTTTCCCCATTGCTTCTTTAAATTCTTCAAAATCAAACTTTTTTTCTTTTCCTAGCCCAACAAAAAGAATTCTTTTTGTTTGAAGAGTACCAAGAGTATGTATAACGGTTATTTTCTTTTTATCAGAAGAAAGATCGCCGCTTTTAATTAGTTCACTTAGATGTCCATTGAATTTTTCATTTAATCCTTGTATCGTTCCACTAAATTTTTCAGGGCGATCCCAAATGCCGACAATTAAACAATCCTGTTCGCTTCTATCCCAATCCTTTTGGTCAATAATAAATTTCATTATGACACCTCCTACTCTAATTATAACGAAATCCGAAGTAAAGATCGAATTCTATGGTAAGTCAATGTTTTAAAAAAATATACTTATTCTCATTATTCATCACCTTAATAGAAGAGTAACTTTATGTATAGGTGGTATAATGTAAGAAATCAAGAGAACGATTTTTGCCTTCATCTTTAAAGCGAAGTTGGATAAGACGTTCTTTTTAATACGTTACTACATGGTTGTGGAAGGCAGCGACTCCTGCGTGAACAGCGCGAGCTGAAAGCCCCGCAGAGAAAGGATCACAGTCTAAGAGCGCAACATCCTGTTGCATCAACGCTGCTAAAACTTCCTGTTTGTCGGAGGAGATTGAAGCCGTGCCAGCGGAATGCGTCTACCTGGAACGGAAATCCGCAGCTTATACCGCATGGATGTTCCAAGAGGACTTTTTCAATGGCTCCAATAACCAAACTGCGGGATCCCAACTCGCTCGATTTTCCGCAGGAGCCATTTTACTTCCTATCAATATTACCCGATAACAAAGCCAAAATATTAAGCCAATGTATGAAAGGATGAAAATAGATAGTGGCCTTATTTCATAATTTCCCCTTATGGATTTCATTATTCGCGATTTTCTTTGCTCAGTTTGTTAAAGTTCCAATTCACCTAATTGCCTTCAGGAAAATCGATTGGGGTCTGCTTTTTTCAACTGGAGGAATGCCAAGTTCACATTCTGCTGCCGTTACATCGCTTGCGACAAGTGTTGCCATTGTAGAAGGTTTGGACTCAGTCCCTTTTGCCATCGCCACCATCTTTGCAGTAATTGTCATGTTTGATGCAACAGGTGTTAGAAGGCAAGCAGGAGAGCAAGCAGTCGTTTTGAATCGTTTAGTTCTAGATTTCCATCGATTTGTAGAAGAAGCAAAAGTGTGGCAGTCCAAGAAAGAAGACGAACGTAGAGCTGAATTGAAAGAGCTCCTAGGACACAAGCCAATCGAAGTTTTCTTTGGAGGTTTGACTGGTATATTCCTGTCTCTATTTATATATCATTTTTTCTTGCATTAGGAGGAACACGGAATGAGGATCGTTTCTATCTGTCCCAGTAACACAGAATTACTAGCTTACTTAGGTCTTATCCCTTCCTTAGTTGGGGTGGATGATTTTTCAGATTGGCCAAGCTCCATTCATGGATTACCAAGACTCGGCCCAGATCTTTCCATTCGAATGGATGACGTTGAGGCACTTAAACCAGATTTAGTTCTTGCATCACTTAGCGTACCGGGGATGGAACGTAACATTGAGGAATTAGTTAAAAGAAAGATTCCTCATCTAATATTAAACCCTCAAAGTTTTTCAGACATTGCCAGAGATTTGGAAACGGTAGCCCTTGCATGTCAAATCGAAGAGCAAGGCAAGTGGATCTCCACGCTTTTTCTTCAGCAAGTCGAAGAGCTTAAACGTCTTTCTAGAAAATCAGAAGCAGTCAATCCTCCATCTCTTTACTGGGAATGGTGGCCAAAACCGGTATTCACTCCCGGACAAATCAATTGGTTAACGGAGATGAGTCGAATCATCGGGGCCGAAAACGTCTTTTCTGATGTTGAGCTTGCTAGTGTTCAAACAGATTGGGAAGATGTAAGAAACAGAGACCCTGATTATATCTGTTTGGCATGGGTGGGCGTTCAAACTAAAAAAGTGAAACCCGAAATTCTATGGAAGCGCCCCGGGTGGCAGGATATGTCGGCATTAAAACAAAACAAAATTTTCATTTTAGAAGAAGCTCTTTATTGTCGGCCTTCACCAAGATTATTAGAAGGAACAGTTGCTTTAGGTTCTCTTTTATTTCCTCGTATTTTTAAAAATGTTCTTCTTCCTAAAGAGTTTCAAATAAAATAAAATCGGATCGGCTTTGTATCGATTTTTTTTAAAAAGGCTATGTTAGCGGATGTTGTTGATAGGAAGCAAAAACAATGAGACTCCTGCGGAAAAACGAGCGAGTCGAGATCCCGCAGGAACGCAATGACGAGGAGATGGAAGCCGTGCCCGCGGTAACATACTAACATTAGTAGCACAGACCAAGGCCATGGTTTGTGCTACTATTTTTTTTGTAGAAGTGAAGGGAAGTCGAGCGGGCGCTGGGATCTGAGAATCCGAATCAGGCAAACTCCAACATCAGGATAAAATCAATAAAAGAGGAGATAGGAGGCTGCGGAAGATCCTGTACTACATGGTCATGTCTATGCTCTCCTGGCGGGAAAAGACTCAAAATACGATTTTGGATAATCACGATAAATGAAAAAAGCAACCAAATGGAAAGCTCCATAAGGTTGCGGTGATTGCCTGTGTGAATAAGTTTTTGAAAGTTGCATTCATTTTATCTAACATGCCCTCCTGTACCGGTACGAATCAGGCAAAGTTTCGTGACAGGATTCCTCTAACGATCGCACACTAGTCCCTGCGAAAAAAATATTCGCCAGGTCTATTTGGCATACACCTTTTTATTTATTTAGCTGCACCTGTTGCTTGAAGTGCAGGCGCTCGACTCCTGCGGGAATAGCATGAGCCTTGAGACCCCACAGGGAGCACGCTTTTTGGCGACCGAGGAGGCTCAAGTCATGCCCGCGGAAAGCGAGCGCTGAAACGAAAATCAACCGCTTCGTACACACTGAAATCACTATTTTTTTCTGAAAAATAAATGGGAAAACTCTTGACTAATGGTAAGAATGCGTCTGCCTGAAACAGAAATACATGGCTTATACTCTCATTGATGTTCCAAGAGGACTTTTCAGTGATCTCGTGGTTTTTCACGAGGAGGCTCGACCGTTCGTCCGCGGAAAGCGACTTGTTTTGCTGAATGTTGAAAAATCAACATGACCATTTAACCAAGCCTAAAAAAGTGAATTCCAATCGAAAATTGCTTAAAAATAAGCTTCTCTCCTAATTTGTCTAACCATAAAAAAACAAAAAAGGACTTCCGCCATTTGGAAGTCCTAGAACATTTGATATCCATTTTTACGTAACATTTTAATGGCCACACCGGCTAAAATTGCTCCAACTAATCCGCTGAGTAAAATGGATATATCTGCAACAGCTAACGATGATAATTTATCTCCAAGACTCGCAAATGATTCTTGTGTATGTCGGAAATAGTCAATAAATC